>JANSYN010000009.1 GCA_024742415.1 Gammaproteobacteria bacterium | reverse complement strand
GCAATTCATGTTCGTCCATCCCTGGGCTGCAGCACGCAGGAGGGCAAGCAAGGTTGTTTCTCATTGGCCTCCCTGCTGATTGATTGCTGTTGAGCTGGAATCCTTTCCAGCGAAAAGATGCGATGTCTCCGGGGGTGCCCTGGGAGGCGGTGTAAGTAGTGGTCGGGCAGGGGAGGTGGATTTCTTATTGCTCAGGTGGGCCAGAATCCGGTCGATGATGTCCTGGTCCTCTATGCAAGCAATGACCCTGACAGACCCGCCACAGCGACCGCAGACCTCGATATCGACGGAAAAAACGCGTTTCAGGCGCTGGGCCCAAGTCATCGCCGCGTGGCGCTCAGCAGGTGAAGCTACTTCCTTGTTGGGGAGGCGCTTCGCACCTTTGCCTCGCTTTGCCGGGGTAACCAGCCCGCGCCAGCGATGATTTGGAGCGAGTACCCCATGATAGCGGGTGAGATTGACGCGGGGTTTGGGGACCAGCGCTGCCAATCGCGCAATGAAATCCACCGGTTCGAATGCCACCTGTGTCGTCCCATCCCGGTAAGGCGTCTTCAAGGTGTAAACCACCTTGCCGGTGGAACTCTGTGAAAGGCGGGGAATAGCTACTGCCGGGCGGGCGATGTACCGACAAAGTCGTTCCCGTTTGTTCTTTTGATGCCCTTCGCAGCTCACCCCCGCGTGCAGTGAGAAGCCATTGGCCTTGGCTGCTCGCTCCAATCCTGGATCAGGTTTGTCCAGGGGGCGTATGGTGCGAATCATGAATGCCTTGCGTCCTTGCTGAGGACCAACGGCGACGCGGTAGGATACCGAACTGCCCAAAATCTGTGGCATGGCATCGGTATCCTCGGCAGGCTCGAGATCCAGCCAGGCGCTCTCGGCATCTCTTTCCAGTAGCCCTTGGCGTTCCAGGCAGCGGCCTACACGTTTACTGATGCGCTGAACCAGAGCCTCCAACTCGTTTTTGTCCGGCGCTTTGACTCGGAGAAAGCGGGGTGGCTGATCGTCGCGATACACATAGACGCCGTCCAGAAACAGAACATGAAAGTGGATATTGAGGTTGAGAGCAGAGCTGAAACGCTGGATCAGCGTCACGGCCCCGGTGGCGCCATTTTTGCGTTGTAGTCCGGCTTTGCGGATCAGATAGGTGGAGATCGCTCGGTAAACGATGCTCAGTACCTTGCCCATGGCTTGGGGGTAGGCAGCAAACAGGTAGCGTAGGGGAAAGGGGAAGCTGATGACCCACTGGCGAAGCGGGACATCGGGAAATACCTCGTCGGCCAGCAGCGCGGCGGTCTCGGCCATCCTGCGGGCGCCACAGCTGGGACAGAAACCCCGCTTCTTGCAGGAGAACGCCACCAGCCGCTCGAAATGGCATTTGTCGCAGCGCACCCGGAGAAAGCCGTGTTCGAGGCTGCCGCACTTCAGGTAGGCCTCGAATTCCCTGTGGACATGGTCTGGGAGGGATTTGGCCTGCTGGGCCAGTTGGTCCACAAGGGCGGGGTAGTGCGCATCAACGAGTTGGTAGAGTAGTGTCTGCTCGGGTTGATGGCGCTCGTAGGTGGCGCGGCCAACTGCGTCCCTGCCTAGCGACAGCATACCGACTTGACTCTCACATCCGTGGTGTCGAAGTCACTTACCATGAAGCAATCAGTGCTGGCCTGGAACATCTAATCTGAGCGATCGGGCATTCTCTTGCATCTTGCGCAATATGCAATATCTCTATACACTACTCGCGTACTCAGAAGGAATACTGGGAATTGATCAAGAGCATCAGGCACAAAGGGCTGAAGAAATTCTTCAACAGCGGTGGCAACGATACGCGGGGCATCAATTCCGACCATGAGGACAAGTTGCGCGACCAGTTGGCAGCCTTGGATTCTGCTACGGACATTGCGGATATGGATCTGCCGGGGTGGCGCCTACACCCTTTGAAGGGAAAGGATAAAGGGCGGCACGCTATCTGGGTCAGTGGCAACTGGCGATTGACCTTCGAGTTTGAGAACGGCGATGCGTATGTCGTGGATTATGAGGATTATCACTGATGGCTAAAATCACTGTACACCCGGGTGGGTTCATCAAGCGTAACTATATAGATGAATTGGGCCTCACGGCCACCGAATTGGCTGATGCGCTGGAAGTATCAGAGTCCACCTTGAGCCGCCTGGTTCATGAAAAAATCGACTTGTCGCCGGCCCTGGCAGTGAAGGTGAGCAAGGTGCTGGGTCGTTCGGCCGAGAGTTGGATGGCGATGCAAGCCAATCACACGCTAGCAAGGTACCAGGCCGAGTTGGAGCAATGGACGCCGACCAAGCAGGTGACTGCACAAGGCCTGGTTACTGTGAAAGGTGGCAAGTCAAAAGCCAAGCACAAGGCTGCGGCGAAGACAGCGGCGGCCTAGCGAGAACTGCCCGCCACCAAATTATGATATGGGGGAGGGTTCTGATTGAGCGCGATGCCAGGAGCTTTGTCAGAACAGCGAATATGCGCGATCCTTGCTAGTTCCCTGCTATTTTGGATAAGGGTGTACCAGGTTGAGAACGGCCGGGATGCCGTACCGTCCGAAGCGCTGGATTAGTGTTGTAGCCTCCATCGATTATCTATCTATGGGACGACCATGGGACCACCATGGGACCATACCCACGCCTTCTGATGCCCTCTAATGCCGAGCTCATTTTTTAACTCTCTGATTTACAAGGCATGAGGAGGCATGGCGAGGCGGCAAAAAGCATGGCTCAGGGTTCGAATCCCTCGCTCTCCGCCATAAAACTAAAAAGGGCTGTCCTGAGGGCGGCCCTTTTTTGTCAGCGGTTGCTGTTTTCCTACCTTTCAGATGGTGAACCCATCGGGCGTTACGCCCTCACTTTAAACGCTTGTCTCGGATTATTGCGACATCACGTCTGCGGAGGCTCGCGCCTCGCCAATCCAACGACAATCCACCAGCGTTTTTCAAAGAGTGGGCGCCACGAAATCCGGCTTCAGAGCGCCAACGTATAATTAACCAGCAGCACAACAAACACTTATGGCAGACTGCAACTCATGCTCTGGGTCATCCTGATAATTGTTCTAGTACTTTGCGTGATTTTGCCAGGCGCGTGGGTGAAGTACGTGATGAAAAAATACAGCGAGCCGTCCGATCGCTACAGTGCGCAGGGGAACGGGGGCGAACTTGCACGGCACTTGCTGGACCGATTTGATCTCACGCAGGTGAAAGTGGAAGAGACCAGCACCGGGGATCACTACGATCCAGCAGACAAAGCGGTTCGATTGTCGACGGAAAACTATGCAGGACATTCCTTAACAGCGATCACTGTAGCCGCCCATGAAGTCGGCCACGCTATTCAGGATGCCCGTGGCGAGTCGCTGTTTCAGGCGCGGATTCAACTTGCCAGGGTTGCCTTTGTGGGGCAGAAGATCGCGGGTGTATTGCTGGTGGCTGCGCCTGTGGTTCTCGTACTCACACGTGCACCGCAGGCGAGTGCGCTGACCCTGTTTATTGGCGTTCTATCGATGGCGCTGGGTACGCTTGTGCATCTGCTCACACTGCCTGTGGAATTCGACGCGAGTTTCGGCAAAGCGCTGCCAATGTTGCGCGAGGGCAATTATCTGCAGGACGGCGACCTGGAACATGCCGAGAAAATTCTCAAGGCCGCAGCGCTCACCTACGTCGCTGGGTCGTTGGCGAGTTTGCTCAACCTTGGGCGATGGATTGCAGTGTTTCGAACGTAATTGCTGCGACGTCACCGGGATTCGAGTCCCCCCTCCCCTAAAGTTTAGTCTCCCGGTCCCTTTAAAATAAACCCTGCATAACCTGAAGCTATCGCCTGCATGACTCCAAGTGCCAGCGAGGCCATCCAGCGATCTCTATAATCGAACGCGTTTCTAACGATAAAAGAGGTAGCACGGTATGTCCCGCACGATCCCCGGTCGCGTTGCGATACGAATTCTCCTCATGGTATTCCTATTTACTCCCGCTGGGGCAATGGCTGGCCAGCCAAACATTCTGGTGATCTGGGGTGACGACATCGGGATCACCAATCTCAGTGCCTACAGCGATGGCTTGATGGGTTACACCACACCAAACATCGATCGCATCGCGAAAGAGGGCACGCGCTTTATCGACTACTACGGCGAGCAAAGCTGCACGGCCGGCAGGTCGGCGTTTGTTACTGGACAGAGTCCCATTAGAACGGGCTTGACCAAGGTGGGAATGCCGGGGGCAGACATTGGATTGCAACCCGAGGACGTGACCCTCGCGACGCTCCTCAGGGAGCGCGGTTACGCCACCGGACAATTTGGCAAGAATCATCTGGGTGACAAAGACAAGTTCTTGCCAACCAACCACGGCTTTGATGAGTTTCTGGGCAACCTGTATCACTTGAACGCAGAAGAGGAGCCTGAACACCCGGATTACCCCAAAAACGCAGAATTTCGTGAACGCTTTACGCCGCGCGGGGTTATTCACAGCCATGCCGACGGCCGCATACAAGACAGTGGCCCGTTAACGCGCAAGCGCATGGAGACAGTTGACGAAGAGTTTCTGGCAGCTGCCAGCAAGTTCATAGATCGTGCCGTAAGCCAGGATAAGCCCTTCTTTGTCTGGTTTAACACAACGCGCATGCACTTTTACACGCATATCACGGATGCTGAGCGGGGCTTGTCCGGACAGGGGTTCTATAACGATGCCATGCTTGCACACGACGCATTGGTGGGGCGCCTGCTCGACCGGCTCGACGAACTGGACGTTACCGAGAACACCATCGTGGTGTACTCCACTGATAATGGGCCGCATTACAACACCTGGCCGGACGGGGCCATAACGCCATACCGTGGCGAGAAAAACACAAACTGGGAGGGAGGCTATCGCGTGCCTGCCATGGTTCGCTGGCCCGCAAAAATCCCCGCCGGCAGAGTCTCGAATCAGATAATGTCGCATATGGACTGGCTCCCCACGCTTGCAGCAGCGGCGGGCTATACGGATGCTGCTGAAAAGCTCAAACGGGGAGTGCGACTCGGTGGACGAGATTACCGGGTGCATCTGGATGGATATGACTTCCTGCCCTATCTCACGGGCAAGACTGAGCATGGTCCACGTGAGAGCTTCATTTACTGGAGCGATGACGGGCAGCTAACCGGTATACGTATTGGTGACTGGAAAGTGGTGTTTGCCGAGCAGCGCGCAGCAAGGTTTGACGTTTGGCGCGACCCGTTCGTGCCGTTACGCATTCCCAAGCTGTTCAACCTGCGCCGTGACCCTTTCGAGCGGGCCGATACCGACTCCAATGCCTACAACGAGTGGTGGGGGCGTATTGCCGGACCCTTCATATCGCTCTCAAGAATGCATTTACAGCGCTTTCTGGCGACGCTTGATGAATTCCCTCCGAGACAGAAGCCCGCGTCATTCACCGTAGATCAAGTGCTTGAGGCAGCGTTCTCAGAAGAGCCATAAGCGGCCCAACCCCCGGGAACTGCGGGTCGGTTATCCCTGCGATAACAATTAGTCATTTCCGCTCAAACAAGTGGGTCGATAAGGTTGCCACCAAAATAATTGATAAGGGATACTTTTATGTCTTCTCGCCTTGAAAAACACTTAAAGACGCTACCACTGGCCGTTGCCTGTGCCTGTGCACCCCTCACTGCAGCGGCGCAAACCCTGGAGGAGGTGGTCGTCACCGCGCAGAAGCGCAGTCAGAGCCTGCAGGATGTGCCCATTTCCATTAGTGCGGTATCCGGGGAGAAGCTTAATGAAGCGGGCATAACCCGCATCTCCGATCTGCAGGTGTACGTGCCCAATCTCAATATGAGCGAAGCCGCTATCGGCTCCAATATATACATTCGAGGTGTGGGTTCTCAGGTCAACCAGGGGTTCGAGCAGTCGGTTGGCACCTATGTAGACGGTATCTACTTTGGCCGTCCTCGGCAGCTCAGGGCACCCTTTTTCGACCTCGAGCGGGTTGAAGTGTTACGTGGGCCCCAGAGTATCCTTTTCGGCAAGAATTCCATTGCAGGGGCGCTCAATCTGGTCACTTCGAAGCCGACCGAAGCGTTCGAGGGCAGCGTTTCGGCTCTGTACGAGCCCGATCACGGAGAACTCGACACCAGCGTAATCCTCTCTGGCCCGCTGACCGATAATGTAGCCGGCCGGCTTGCGGTTCGCTATCGTGAGATGGACGGTTTTATCGACAATGTTGCGAAAGACAGCGAAGAAATGGAGACAGACGAAACGCTGATTCGCGCTGCACTGCGCTGGGATGCAACCGAGAACCTGCTGGTAGACCTGAAGTTAGAGACGGGCGAGTTTAACTCAGAAGGCCGCAACTCCATCATAATTGGCAGCCCGGCGCCCGGTGGTGCAACGCCTGTAGTCGGTGATTTTACCCGCAAGGCGGCGTTGGATCCTGAGTTTAGCGACAACAATTACGACAACGCGACCCTCACCCTCAATTATCAGCTAGGGGACTATGAGCTGGTTTCGATTTCCGGATGGTCGGCCTACGACTATAACGAAGAAGTGGATACCGATTTTGGCGTGGGTAGTACCGTGCAGTCACCCGCCGATGAAGACTTTGAGCAGTTCAGCCAGGAGCTTCGGCTGGTGTCGCCGCTAGGGCGCACGTTCGAGCACATTGTGGGTGTTTTCTACCAGGTTTCTAAAACAGACTATTCCGAGCCAGCACAACTAGACCTGCCTGCCGTTGCAGTGGAAATTGACAGGGACTTCTACTCTGACAGCGACCTTTGGGCGGTGTTCGGCCAGAGCACCTGGAACATCTCCACCGACTTTCGCGCCACGCTTGGTTTACGGTACACCGTAGAAGACAAGGACGGCGGCCGCAGGCTGGCCCTGCGCAATCCCGATGGCAGCATATTCAACCCGTTGAACATGCCTGAGTTTGCTGAGTTGGGTATGCCCCTGCCTGGCCTGGGTATTACGCCGCACGATTTAAGTGGCAAGCGGAATGAAGAAGTAATCACGCCGCTGCTGAACCTGCAGTGGGATGTAGCAGAGGAGGCGATGCTCTATGCCAGTGTGTCAACCGGCTACAAGGCGGGTGGGTTCGATGCCCGCAGCAACCGGGCTACATTCCCCGACGGGCGTCCTGCGTTGGAATTCGAGGAGGAAGAAGCCCTGTCGATGGAGATAGGTGCCAAGCTGGGATTGCTGGACAATGCTGCGGAACTGAACATCGCCGTGTTCCGCACCGAGTACGATGACTTGCAGGTCAGCGTTTTTGACGGTGTTTTAGGATTTGACGTTCAGAATGCTGCTTCTGCCACCACGCAGGGCGTGGAAATGGACGGCCGCTGGCAGGTAACTGACAAGCTTCGCCTGACCGGCGCAATGGCTTATACCGACTTCGAGTTTGATGACTACGAGAACGGCGCCTGTTACAAAGGCCAAACGCCCAGCCAGGTGGTTGGGGGTGTCGCCTTCTGTGACTGGCAGGGCAACACCAATCAGTTTACGCCGGAGTTCAGCGGCACCCTGGGCATTAATTTTGTGCAACCGGTGCTGGACAATCTGGAGCTGAGTACGGCGGTAGATGTTATCTACTCTGATGATTACTTCGCAGCACCTGACCTGGATCCACAGGCAGTTCAGGACAGTTATGTGAAACTGAATGCGCGCATCGCGTTAGGGCGCGCAGACGGTGTTTGGGAAGTGGCATTGGTCGGCAGGAACCTGACTGACGAAGAAATTATCACCTTCGCAAACGATGTGCCGCTCACCGGGCCTGTAACGAGCTATTTTGCCTTCGTTGAACGACCCCGTACGGTAGCGGTCCAGGCAACGTATAATTTCTGACAAAGATGAGGTTTTAGATCGCTTTGTCAGGCAGCTGTTGTTCAGTGCACAGACTCCCCTTTGTGAGTGTTGGCTGTTGCATCCTGTCCCACATGCTCGAACGAGTTGAGCCATTAGGTTGGTGTGCCTGGCATTGTGCTACAGGTGAAGCAGGCCAACCCGAGGGATTTGTTGGCTCAGCTGATAAGTGTTTTGCAAGGGCCGGTATTGGCGTAGTAGTTCAGCCTTGGGAGGTGTCGTCTGCCAGTAACTGCTCGATAAGTGCGTCAGCGGCCGGCGGCAGGGTGGTGCCACGCAGGTAAACAATCCCAGGGCGCACCAGGATGTCGGTAAAGCCCGCAAAGTCGAGCTGTACCAGTTGACCGCTCTCGATACTGTCTCGCAGAATGCGCTCAGGACCGCAGGTGATAAAGTCTGAATGCATCACGGCTTTGCGTAACAGGCTGAAATCTTCACTGTGGATTCGGCAGGCTCTGGCGGTGAAGGTGTCGGGGTCTGCTCCTTTGGGTGTATTGTCGCGTAACCATTCCACCCAGCGTCGGGGCAGCGATGGCAGCGCCATTGGATAGCGGGGCAAGTCTGCCGCTTCAACGTATCCTCTTTCCAGCAGTGGATGCTCAGGGCGGCAGGCGGCGATAGAACGCACCGGGGCAAGATGCAGAATTTCCAGATCATCCTGCTCCTCAACCCCGCCAATGTCGGCTACCATGAGGTGCAAACTGCCTGAGCGAACCTGCTTCAGCAGCCCGGCCCAGTTATCGATGTCTACCCGCACACTCAGCTGCGGATGAATCGACACCAGCCGCGCTACGGCATCGCCTATTGGCCCTTGCGAAACAATGGGTCCGGTTCCTACCCGAAGTTCTCCGCGCAGGTTGTCAGATAACGCATCCAGGCTATGACGGATTTCTTCCAATTCATGCATTACGCGTTGAGCGTGTTCCAGCAACACCTCGCAGTGGGGTGTGGGGTCTACGCTTTGTGATTTCCGGTCAAACAAGATCACCCCGAGCTGCTCCTCGAGGTTTTTAATGCTCTTGGTGAGAGCCGGTTGTGTAATAAACAGCGCGTCGGCGGCTTTGCGGAAGCTGCGGTGCCTTGCCAGCACCAGCACGTGGCGCAAGTGTCGCGTATCAACAGGGTGCATAGACATTTTGTCTGCTCGCTGACTATTATCTTTTTGTATCAGTTGTTGGCGTCGATACTATATCGATTTTCTCAACGAATTGCCCTGTCATGTGACGTTCGTGTGAGTTTCGGGCCGTTGGTGACACCTCAAAGGCTCAAAGCCCTCATAGCGGCCCTCGAACCCTCAAAAGGGGACGGAGGGATTAACGTTTAATCCTTCTGCCCCCTTTTCCTCAGTCTCCTTTTCCTGGCTTTTCCTTTCGGTGTCCCCACCCCTGCTGAAGGGGCAGCGAAAGTCATTCCGGTGCCTTATACTGCGCGAACAACCCATATCGGAATGCGCACGGAGCGTTTTTTTTGGAGAAGTATTTTTTCCTTGCACGGCAGCCCATCCTTGACAGGAACCTGAAACTCTACGCCTATGAGCTGTTGTTTCGTACGTCTGAAGAAAATAGCGCGCCGGAGGATCTGGACGACGCCGCCGCGACCGCCCAGGTGCTCACCAACGCGATGGAAATTGGTATCGACAGGCTGTCGCGCGGGCGCGTGACCTTTATCAACCTGCCACGGCAGTTCTTGCTGGACCCAACCCTCCTTCCCATAGAGCCTGTAAGGGTGATGTTGGAAATACTTGAGAACGTGGTGCCAGACGACGATGTGTTGGCCGGTGTGCAATCGCTGCGGGACTCTGGCTTCAAAATCGCACTCGACGATGTCGTGGAATCAGAAGCGTACGATCAGTTAATGCCGTTTATAGATACAGTGAAGATCGATATCCGCGCCATGCCGCAGGTTGATTGGGCGCCGCAGATTGAGCGCATCAAACATCATGGCTGTAAGGTTCTCGCTGAAAAAGTAGAGACAGAAGAAGAGTTCCAGATGCTCTCGGCGCTGGGGGTGGACTATTTCCAGGGGTACTTTTTCGCCCGGCCGCGCATTGTGCGTGGCAAGCGGCTGCCTACCAACAAGGTTGCCTTGCTGCGCCTGCTGTCGCGCATCAGTGACCCTGAAACCGGAATTGAAGAACTCCAGGAGCTGATCAGTCAGGACGTTGGCCTGAGCGTGCGCGCATTGGCGTACGTGAATTCCGCCGCCACTGCGCTGAACCGCAAGATCGACTCTATCAAGGAAGCTATCGTTTACCTTGGGCGCGGAACCATCCGCAACTGGGTGGTGCTCTACATCATGAGCGGCGTGGACGGTAAGGCGGACGAGATTGTCACCCTGGGTCTGGTACGCGGGCGGCTCTGTGAATTGCTGGCTGAGCGCTGCGGGCTGGAGAACACAGACAGCTTCTTTACAGTAGGGCTTTTCTCTGTGCTTGACGCTTTGCTTGATGTGCCACTTGCAGAAGCGCTCCAGTACCTGCCGCTCCCCCAGGACATGCACGACGCCCTGATCCAGCGCGCCGGAGATCGCGGTGAGGCGCTCGGCTGTGCCCTTGCTCTGGAAGCTGGAAATGGGGGTGTCATCGACTATCGCGACCTCGACGCAGCGGAGTTGGCGGATATCTACATGGCCGCCGTGCAGTGGGCAGACATCGCGGCGCGCCAGGCGGGCCTGGAATAGCCCTGATTATTCCTGAAAGGGGGGGAGGGATGAAAGTTTCACTAAATGGGGGCGGAGGGGATAAAATTTATGCTCTCCGTCCCCCTTAAAAAAACCTTTTCCGGGGAGAGCTCTGGCGCCCCTGGCCACAACGCCCATCGTCATCTGAACTGGCTTTTCCTGCGGCTCGTGCTAGCCTTTCCGGATAACGAAGATAATCTGTGCTATTCGTCCATGACACATTCCCAGCGTGGCAAAGTAAACGCGTCGTCAACGCCGGTAACCACAATAACCACAAACGCGTCTGGCGCGATAAGCCCTCAGGGCATGTCCGCTCATGCCGCCGCATCCGCGTTTGAGACACGGACAACAAACTCATTATGCGCATACTCCTGGTAGAAGATGACCAACACCTGGGCGAGTCACTGCGCCGAGCGCTGCAACTGGCGCACTATGCCTGTGACTGGATTGTAGAGGGCGATCAGGTCCTGCCGGTCCTGGGTGGAACACACTTCGACCTGTTGGTGATGGACATCGGGCTGCCAGGCTGTTCGGGGCTGGACGTATTGCGCGAGATGCGAGCCAGGCACATTCACACGCCCGTGCTGCTATTGACCTCCAGGGACAGCACCGAAGACAAAGTGCTCGGCCTGGACATCGGTGCGGACGACTACCTGACCAAACCCTTCGACCTGGATGAGCTCTACGCCCGCATCAGGGTATTGCTGCGTCGCGACAGCCAGCTCGACCAGAATATACTCCAATGCGCGAACATTCGCCTGGATTGCAAGGCCCGCGAGGTGTTCCAGGGCGAGACCCCCATCGACCTTACCGCCACAGAGATTGCAATCCTGGAGTTGCTGATGCGCCACCCGGGGCAGCACGTGTCGACCAGCCGTCTGGAAGACAGCATCTACTCCTGGGGTAAGGAAGTGGAATCAAACACCGTTCAGGTGTACATCTCACGCCTGCGTAAGCGCCTGGGCTCCGATTTTATCGAGAACAAACGCGGCATCGGCTACCGCGTGCGCCCATGAACGCGTCTTTGGGGCGCCGCCTGCTGCTGTGGCTGTTGTTGGTGCACGTTTGCGTCTGGACGACGATATCCGTGGTGGTGTGGGTGCTGGGCACCCGGGCCATCGAGCGCCAGATCGACAACCAGTTACGTACACTGGTCTCGACAGTGAGCTACACCATCGACGCCTTCGTAACCGCAGGGTTCCCGGGTGGCCCGAGTGTCAGCCTGCTGGACTACGAGGTCGTTGATTCCTCGAAGGGCGATGTCTACATGGTGGCCATGCCAGACGAGGTGTTGCCCATGGCGCTCAATGTCTGGTACGCAGATGCGCTGCGGGCGATGAGCCGAGGTTCGCCACAGTTTATTTCGACCGAGGAGCCCGGGATTTCCAACGAGATTCTGGCGGACGGTTCACAGTGGCGCGTGATTCGCTCGCGCTTGGGCGATACCAGCCTGTGGTTGGTTGCCGGCTTGAACAAGGAGGTACTGGATAGCGAGTCACAACGCTTGCTGTTTGCCATGCTCTGGCCGCTGCTGCTCAGCCTGTTGCTGATCGTGCCTCTGATCTACTACGCGGTGGGTAACGGGCTCAAGCCTTTGCGCAAGCTGGAGCAACAGATACGGCGGCGTTCTTCCAGCGATCTGCACCCGGTAGAGGACGCGGGCGTTCCCGCAGAACTGGTGCCCGTGGTGAGTGCGTTGAATCGGCTCCTGCAGCAGCTCAGTGTGGCCTTGACTCGGGAAAAGCGCATCACCGCAGATGCGGCCCACGAGCTGCAGACTCCGCTTGCCGCCATCAAGACCGAGGTCCAGTTGGCACTCAGTCACGCCCCTGGCGAGGATTCTGCGTTGTTACACAGGGTTATTGAACGCGTGAATCGGGCCTCCCATGCGGTGAAGCAGCTCACTGCCCTGAGTCGCCTTGAATCTACCGCGGCACCGTTCACCCAGCCCGTTGACGTAGAGGCCATTGTTGACCAGGTGCTGGAGGTCTACCGTGAGCAGCGGAATGCGCGGCGCCTGACAGTCGAACTCAGTCGTACGCCGTTACAGGTGCAGGGCAATGCCGACATGATCACGATACTCATTGAAAACCTTGTAAGGAACGCGCTGAACCACGCGCTGGAAGGCACCTCCATCGTGATCACAATGACCTGCGACCCGGCGCCAAGCCTTGTGGTAGAAAACGATTGCCATGCGATCTCGGAGCAGGAGTGGAAGCTGGTGATGCAGCGCTTCTATCGCGTGCCCGGTAGCCAGGGCGATGGCAGCGGCCTGGGCATGTCCATCGTCCAGCGCATCTGCGAATTGCATGGTGCACAGTTGCGCGTGGGCAAGCGCGCCAGTGGCGACGGGTTTTCTGTCAGCGTGGTGTTCCGACGCACTGAGTCTTCCTTCGACCCCGCGTAAGCCTCGCGCAGCGTAGCCGGGCGTATGGGCGGATGGCCAATGCACTTTTCAGGTTGTTTTCAGCCATGCCAGCTACACTGTTAGCATTGGTTAACAGCGACCGAAACCTGAGGTTGCAATAATAAAGGCGTTTGAACGCCCAAGGACTGGTATGAGAATCCCATCCACTCTGGCCGTAGCCGCACTCATTGCCGTGTTGCTGGGGTGCGAAGCAGCGGATCCAACAGTCACTGGCGGGCCACTGGCCATGCGCCGCCTGACGGCAGAACAGTACCGCAACGCGATTGAAGACGCTTTCGGCAGCCAGGTGGAGGTTGCCGGACGATTCGAGCCGGACAATCGCCGCGAGGGCCTCAATGCACTGGGCGCCGCCATGGTGGCGGTAACACCCAGCGGTTTTGAACAGTACGAGGCGATCGGACGCAGTATTGCGGATCAGGTGACTTCACCCGAGCTGCGCGAGCAACTTCTACCGTGTCAGCCAGACACCCCCAGCGCGGCGGATGCCGCCTGTACTGAGCAGGTGGTGCGCAAGTTCGGCCGCTCCCTGCTGCGTCGTCCGCTCACAGAGGAAGACGTTCAGGCACGCATCGAGGCGGCCTCACTTGCGGCTGAAACGCAGCAGGATTTTTACGCGGGCCTGCGCGTGGCGCTCGTCAGTATGCTGGTTGCGCCGGAGTTTTTGTTTCGTGTTGAGGCCGCACAGCCCGCGCCCAGTCCGGGCCAGGAAAACAGGCTGGAGCTGACCAATCTCAGCCTGGCCAGCAAGCTCAGTTACTTCCTGTGGAATCGAGGCCCCGATGACGCCCTGCTTGCGGTGGCACAGCGCGGTGAGCTCACGCAGCCTGCGGTGCTCGCGCGCGAGGTCGACCGTATGCTGGCATCTGAGTATCTGGTCGATGGTGTGCGCGCCTACTTCGAGGATGTCTTACTGTTCGACAAGTTCGACAACCTCAGCAAGGACGTCGGCCAGTACCCCATATTCAACAATCGCATGGCGGCCGACGCGCGCGAGCAGACCCTGCGTTTTATCGTTGATCACCTGGTTGCGCAGCAGGCCGATTATCGCACCTTGTTTACTTCGCGCACTCTGCCGATGACCCGCTCACTGGGAGCCGTGTACGGTATTCCCGTGCGTGCCGTTGATGGTTGGGAAACCGCCGTGCTGCCACAGAACCAGCCGCGGGTCGGGTTGTTGTCGCACGCGAGCTTCGCCATGCTGTTTGCACATCCCGGTCGTAGTTCGCCGACGCTGCGCGGGGTGTTTCTGCGCGAGGCACTGCTGTGCCAGTCTATTCCCGAGGCGCCGGCAGATATCGACTTCACGCAGTTCGTGGCGGACGTAAATGCGGTGCACAATACCGCGCGCGATCGCCTGGATGTGCATTCAACCCAGGCGAGTTGTCGCAAGTGCCATGTGCTGACTGATCCTATTGGGCTTGGGCTGGAGAATTTCGACGGTATAGGAAAACTGCGTACCACGGAGAACGGCGTGCCCATCGACACAAGTGGTGATTTCGACGGTCGGGATTTCAGTGGCCCTGCCGAGTTGGGCCAGGCGTTTGCCGACAACCCGCTGGTGAGCGCCTGCCTCGTGCAGAATCTCTATCGTTACGCGGTTGGACGCGAGGAAACGCGGGGTGAGCGACCATTGCTGCGTTATCTTGAGGCGTCCTTTGAACAAAACAGTTACAAGCTCACTGCTCTGATGCGTGACATCGCTGTGAGCGAGGCATTTCGTACGGCAACGGCCGAGCCGCAATCGCCACCGGAGCAGGTGGTTAGCAGTGAGCCGGCACGCGATGCTGAGACTGGCAGCAGCGCCGCTGTTGGTGATGCTGCCACTATCGGGGGTAAGTCGACATGAGCACTACAGGTATAGGTAAAGGTGTGAACAGGCGCAGGTTTTTGCGCGGTACGCTGGGTGGCGCGGCAGTGTCTGTCGGGTTGCCCTTCCTGGATGTTTTTCTCAATACCAACGGTGATGCCATGGCCGCAACCGGGGCGCCCCTGCCACGACGCTTTGGCACCTGGTTTTTTGGCTGTGGCATGAACCCTGAACGTTGGAATCCCGCCACCGTGGGCGCGCAATGGGAGCTCACTCCCGAGCTCTTGCCGATCGAGTCTGTCCGTGATCGTATCAACATACTTTCTGGCTATAGCGTCTTGCTCAATGGCGAGGCCAACCAGGTGCATCGCACCGGTGTTTTCGGGGCCCTGTGTGGCGGTGCGCCCAAAAGCGCTGACACAGTAGAGGGGCCCACGCTTGACGTACTCGTTTCCGATGCGATCGGTACTCGTACGCGCTTTCGTTCATTGGAGATGGCGGCGACCGGGAATCCGCGGCACAGCAACAGCCTGCGCGATGTCAGCAGTGTGAACCCTGCCGAGCCAAGTGCCCTGGGGCTGTATACCCGTATTTTTGGGCCGGGCTTTTCCGATCCTAACGCCGCTGAGTTTACACCCGACCCGGGTGTGCTTTTGCGCCAGAGTTCGCTCTCTATTGTTGCAGAAGACCGCAAGCGCCTCGAACGCATGCTCGGGCAAAGTGACCGCGCACGGCTCGATCAATACTTTACGGGCTTGCGCCAGTTGGAACAGCAACTGGAACTGCAGTTACAAAAGCCGCCGCCGCTGGAGGCTTGCAGCATTCCCGGGGCGCCGGTGGATATGCCGCTCAATACGGAGATCGGCAACGTCATGGCCAATCATGCGTTAATGGCGCAAACGCTGGCGCTCGCGCTGGCCTGCGACCAGACCCGCGTGTTCAACATGCAGTTTTCTGACCGGGCCTCCAGTTTGCGTATGCCGGGCACGACCGATACGCATCACACGCTGACCCACGAAGAGCCGCGAGACGCAACGCTCGGCTACCAGCCCAACGCCACCGCGTTTGTACTCAAGTCAATGGAGGCCTGGACGACGTTTGTGCAGGCGCTTGATGCGATCCCCGAAGGCGATGGCACCTTGCTCGATAACTGCCTGGTGATGGCGCACTCAGAAACCTCCGAAGCGAACTCACACAGCGTGGTTGGCCTGCCATTCATGACCGCCGGACGCGCGGGCGGGCGGTTGCGCACTGGCCTGCATGTCAGCGGCGTGGGTGAATCTGCCAGCCGCGTGGGTTTAACCATGCAGCAGGCGATGGGGCTGAATGTGGCGCAGTGGGGCACCGACCAGAACAAGACGGACAGACCGATCACAGAAATCCTGACCTGATACAACGGCCTGCGGGCTGCATAATAATCCGGGAGTGGCATCATGAAATACGCGACGTTGTTTGTGCTTTTGCTTTGTGTCACCGGCTGCGGTGACAAGTCGGCCAGTGTGGCACCCACTGACGAGGTGGTGGCTGCAGCCGCCGAAGACAAAGTGCGTGGCTTTGTGTTTACACAATGGGCCTACGACATTCCAAGGGAAGACCCGGGTGAGTGCCCGGAAGGCTTCAACATCACGGATGAGGATTTCTTCTCCGAGGAATACGCGAGCGTTCGCGAAGAGGTCAGTCGGCGCTACAACGCCGGCGACAGGGAAGGGGCCTTGGAACTGCTCCCCGAAGACGCCTGCCGAGATCCCGGTGTGATGCCAGACCCAGGGCATATTCTTTTTGAGGGCAGTGCATCTGTGGATGGCATCAACCTCGATGGTATTGACTCCACCCTGGCCGGCGCCGGGCAGTGTGCGCATGAGGATTTTGTCAGCGTCAATGGTGAGGCCGGGGTAGACAACCAGTACTGGCGCCTGATGGGCTGCGTCAAGGGCATGCGCCCGGACGGACTGTTCGACCGCCTGTTTGATACCAAGAGCACCATTCTTGAGAACGGCTATTCAACGCTGCTTGAGATCAAGCTGGTCTCGGGCACGAAAACAAACGGCAAGGTCGAAGCCCGCCTGTTCACAAGCGCAGGACCGGTCACCAAGGATGCCAACGACAACGTTGTACCGGATATGAGCCAGATCGTGCACGAGGATCGCATGTTCCACAGTGCCGCGTTTCCCGGCCAGATCAAGGATGGCGTCTTCACTGCGGGGCCAGTGGATGCAAAACTGAAATTCAAGGTACAGGCAATCGACAACTACTACTATTTCCGCGATTTGCGCATTCGCGCCGAAATGCTCCCTGACGGCGGTATGAAAGGCGTTCTGGCGGGTTATTGGGATATCGAGAACGCCTTTGACTTCCTGACTGAAGTCTACATCGGGCCGGTGCACCTGGGTCGCGCCGCCGCCAATAACATCGGCTACCAGTGTGCCGGCGTTTACCATGCATTGCCGCGTGTTGCCGACGGCCATCCGGACCCACAGACGGGCGCGTGCACCTCTATGTCTACGGTGATCCAGTTCGCTGCAATCCCTGCTTTTATCATCATGCCTGAAGCCGGGTCGGAGGTGGCGGCACGATGAGGCGTGCAGCACCGCTGACCCGCCGCCGGCTGCTTCGACACGCTACGCTGCTGCCACTGGCGTCCTTGCCGCTGCTGCCGGGCTGCTCAGAATCCGGCCCGGTGGCCTGCATTGACGCTGAACTGCTCAGTCGCGGAGAAGAGCAGATGCGCAAGGCGCGCGAGTATGTTGCGGTGTCCGGGAACCCCGCACAGCAGTGCGCTGATTGCGCATTTTTCGGCAGCGTCGATGCTGCAGGCTGTGCTCACTGCGAGATACTCGACGGCCCGGTGAACGCCACCGGCTACTGCACCTCCTGGGCGCAACGGGGCTGACGGCATGGAACTGGCAGAGTTGATGGAACTGCTGGCGGAACCCGCCTATCGCCATATGCTCATCAACCACGTGCCGATTATCGGACTGTTCGTTGCCTTGCTGGTGTTGCTGGTGGGTCTGGTGGTGCGCCAGCCCGCGCTCCTGTTTACCGGCCTTGGCCTGGTGGCGTTAACCGCCGGCGCCAGTCTGCCCGTTGCCCGGTACGGCGACGCGGCCTACCCGGCGATCTACGATACGCTCGATGGGCACGGACGCGACTGGCTGGATTACCATGCAGAACTGGCCGAGTTCTGGCTGCCGGTGCTGTATGCCACTGCCCTGGTGGCGCTCGGCGCGATCCTTGTGGGTGCGCTGCGCCCACGCCTGCTGATCTGGGCGGCCCTGCTGACAGCTCTATTGACTATACTGGGTATTGCCGGAGCGAGTTCGGTCGCCAGGGCGGGCGGCAAAATTCAGCATCCTGAGTTTCGCCTCTCTGACCCCCCGGAACTGGCGTTGAGTTATCAAGGAGTAACCACGAGCGCACGACACACAAATACACACAGTTAAGCTCGATTTGATGACGCCAGGTGCTTGTAGTCATGTGCATGGGCGATCGTCACTTCAACCAGACTTATAATAATGAGGGTGAGTTATGTCGGGAATCTCAAAAGTGGCGTGGATTGCCACATGTCTGACGCTGGCGCCGGGTGCTGCGGCACAGCAGATGGCGCTGGAAGAGGTCGTCGTTGCAGCCCGCAGGATTGCGGAGAACAGCCAGACCGTGCCTATATCCATGAGCGTACTCAGCTCGGAAGAACTCGATAGCGCCAATATTTTTGACTTTTCCGAGATAGATCGCATTGTGCCGAGCTTGCAGTTGGGTTCGAACAGCCCGGCCTCTGCCACCTTGAAGATCCGCAATGTCGGCCCGGATTTTTTTGCGCTGGCCTTTCCCGCGGCGGTGGCCGTTTATGTCGATGGTGTTCCACAGGCCCAGCCTGGCAGCGTTTTTTCGACCATGCTGGATATCGAGCGTATCGAAGTGCTCAACGGCCCGCAGGGGACGCTATACGGCAAGAACGCACCCGCAGGCCTGATATCGCTCTACACTGTAAATCCCAGCATGAATGACTTCGGTGGCTACATCAACAGCAACCTCAGTTCCTGGGATACCTGGAACAACACGGCGGCGATTAACATACCGCTGATAGAAGACAAACTGGCGATGCGCGTTGCAGGGATGTATGCCCGTTCAGATGGCTACATGGATAACGCCATTGCGGGTGTGAAGGAGGCAAACGGCAAAGATCACACGGGTTATCGTGTCAAGCTGCTGTGGCGGCCCTCGGAAGACCTGGAACTGCTGTTGAGCTACTACAACGCAGACCTGACCACGGATGACAATGGCCAGGGCTATGAGGGCAGGGTGCCCGACGACAGCGGCCTGACAGCCTTCTCTTCGAGCTATGAAGACTATGACGTGTTTAAAGCCGTTCCCAGCTACTCGGAAACCAATGTCGACGAATTCAACCTGAGCCTGGTGTGGGCCCTGGATACGGTGAATTTCTCGCTACTGGGCCAGTACCAGGATCTGGATATTTTCCAGCAGCAGGACAACACCAATCAACGGGTCGTGCCGCCGCCAGACGTACCGCAGGATTTTCTTGAGTTTGACCCGGTGGCCTATTCCGTTGAGATTCGCGCCGATGGCGAGTGGGGCGACAACCTCAGTTACCTGTTTGGCGCGATCTATTCAGACGACCAGACCAGCACAATCAACTCCATCAACCAGATCAATATCGTGGGTGCGTCACAGACTCAGTCTGCAGGCATTTTCACCAACTGGACCTACCGGATCAACGACGCGTGGGATACCAGCCTGGGCGTGCGCTACACCAATGTTGAATATGACTCTTTGGTTTTTGGCGTTATCCCGGGACTGGGCGAGTTGAACACCGAAGGCACGCAGAATTTTTCTGATCCCAGTTACAGTTTCAAATTGCGTTACTACCCACTGCCGGATGTATTGGCCTATTTCGGCATAGACACCGCATTCCGTTCAGGCGGTGTGAATGTACTGGCGCCGCTGGCGGGGCAGTTATCCACGATATTCACGCAGCCGCCCGTGTCGGACAACCTGCGTACCATCAGTGAGAACTACGCGGTTTTTACGCAGGAAGATTCTATCGCCTATGAAATCGGCATGAAGGGGACGTTTCTGGAGCAGCGACTGCGCTGGAACGTATCGGCCTTCATCCAGGCCTACGACGATCACCAGTATCGCACCAGCCCCAGTGAAGCGGCGGTGACGCCGGTACTCTCCAGCGCCTTGTCGAATCTGGCGGTCAATGTTGAAGAACTGGAAGTTTACGGCTTTGAGACAGAGTTCGACTACCTGTTCAATGAGCACTGGTCGATATCGACCACGGCCGCCTACGCCAAACCCGAAATACAGGAGTACACCAAGCGCATGTGCGAAGAGGGTGAAGCCGATGGTGGGCAATTGATATGCGCGGGAGAGGCCGGCGAACAATTGAACGATGAACCCTTGCTGCATGTTTTTTCGCAGCTGCGTTTTACGCATCCCCTGGCTGAAACCGGTTGGGAGTTCTTCGGGATACTCGCCGCCGAATATTACGACAAGCCTTACCAGGCGGTGAAGACACCCAATATCAAGGAGATAATGATTTATGACCTGACGCTGGGTATCGCGGATCTCGATGGTCAGTGGACGGTAAAGTTCTGGAGCAGGAACATCACGGATGAGACTGTCCTATTGAGCGAGTCTGTTGAGGAACAAGAGATCATCGATCCTGTGCTAGGGCCGGTAACGGAGTTTCTTGGATATTCGGCGAGCCCTCGCGCACCACGCTCGTTTGGGGTGACTGCCGAGTATCGGTTTTGAGTTGGGGCGCCTGTGCCGCGATCACCTGCTGGCCGGGTCGTGGGTCCCCCTGACCGCGCTCGAGTCTCAGGATGGCCGGGTCCTGCGCTGGTTAATCGATGTTGGATGAGCCGTGGCGAGCGATGCAGAGTCTAGTCTTGCAATACCCGCTGTAACCAGGCGCTGATCACGTTGATCTGCTCCAGACAAACCTCGTGTCCCATAGGGTATTCGCGCCATTCCACACCATAGCCTGCAGCCAGCAGCGCTTCATAGCTGGATTTGCCCAGCGCCATTGGCAGAACGACATCCTGTTGGCCGTGGCACATGAGTATCGGGATTTTTTGGTTTGTTGTGGCTGCGCTTGAACCCAGTGCGTCACCGTCGCCAAGGAACGTTGACAGTGCCAGAATCCCCGCCAGGGGTTTGGGATAAAACAGCGCTGTTTGCAACGCGAGCACGCCACCTTGTGAAAATCCCGCGAGCAGGATTTTGTGCGCGGGCATGCCGTTGTCGATTTCGTTCTGGATCAGATCAGAGACTTTCGCCACTGAGCGTTTCAGACCCGCGGTGTCCAGGCCACCGGTCGGCGCGAAATCAAACCAGGCGCGCACTTTCTCACCGCCAAAAGCAGTCACCGGCACCTGAGGCGCATGGGGAAAGACAAAACGCACCGGCAGGCTAGCCGGTAGCCGCAGTTGCGGCACGATGGGTTCGAAGTCATGACCGTCTGCGCCCAGCCCGTGTAGCCAGATAACAACGGCCTGGGGCGGCCCGACGGGGTTAATCTCTACAGTTGGCAGGGGGCTGGTTAGCACAATAGCTCCGTGAATAACGTTGAATACCGGACCGCTCAGCGCACAGTCTACCAAACCCACCCAAAAAGGGCTCTGACCCCTTTTTAAAATAAGGGGTCAGAGCCCTTTTTGGTGGCCGGTCGCGTCCGCTTGAGTGACCTGACGAGCGAATGTGCTAGATTGCTCGTATGCACCATAAGCTCACCCCGAAACTGCTTGCTGTTGGCGCCTGCATTGCACTGGCGGTAACGCTGTTGACGCTCACTGCGCTGCTGGCGGCGGAGTCTTTGTCGACAGAGGCCGGTACCGCCTTTGCGCTGGTATTCATGGTGCTTTTCTACTTCGTATCGTTGCCGCTGCATGCCGGTTTGCTGTTGGCAACAGCACAGTACGCGAGCAGTAGAGGGCTCCAAGGCATCGGCGCGGTGTGTTTTTATCTCCTGCTGGCTGTTGCGTGTCACGCTGCCATCGGAGTGTGGATCGGCGCGTTCGACAAACTGCAAAGGGAGGTTTCTGCGTACCAGCGTGAGCGTAGTGAACCGGCACAAGTTGCACTGGAACGTGCGATCCAGCGCTCTTCGGCTTCCGCCGATGTGCGTGCAGCGCTAGCCGCTGGAGCGAACCCCGACGCGATTTTGCCCGGAGGGCCCTTAACTGCGCTGTTAGTCGCTGCCAGTCGTGCCGACGTGGGGGTCGTTGTCGAGCTCTTGCAAGGCGGGGCCGATCCAAATCTTGGCGCAGCGATTGATATGGGTCTGGCAATTTTAGAAACCACGCCTGTTGATGCGGCGGCTTTCAGCGAGGGTCCGCAACGTGTGCAACTCGTTGAGCAGTTGCTGGCCGCCGGGGCGAAGCTGTCATCCAGCTATGCGGTGCTGGGCGCATGTGCGCGCGGTGATGCAAGCCTGTACCGTCTGGTTGTAGATAACGGTGGGCTTGACCGCCCCAATACCAAAGGTGAGCGATGCCTGCATGTTGCTGCCAAAGGTGGCCATACAGAAGTTGTACGCGCCGCGCTTGCCGATGAGGCGAATCCCAATGAGCTGAACCGCGCGCAGCACAGCCCGCTGCGCATTGCCCTGGCTCGCGGGCACTTTGATGCGGCCCTGGCCATCGCCAGGGCCGGTGGCAAGACTTCCGATACCAAACTGCTGGATAAGACAATACAGTCCGAAATCAGCAGTCCTGAACAGGCCGCCTTTGTGGATTGGTACCGCTCTGCTGCCAGATAGTGTGCGGTAAAGCGCGTCAGTCAGCTTTAGACAGCTGGCCTGTACTGGTGCCTGCTGAAGCCAGAAAACAAAGGGGTATCTGCAGCTTTGCTGGTAGAGCGCTATCCCAACCGGTCGGTCGTACTTCAGTGATGACTGACGTCGACAGCATGAACGATAGGCAGTGGATGCACACGCTCTAGCGCCCTCTGCCAATCCTCCAATTTCCGAGTTTCGCCCAAAACGTGTCCCGTCGTTGATGGGCATGGTCTGCACGATTTAAATATTAGATTGTTCTTATATAATAATATGCTAATATAATATCAAGCCCCTTACGTGAGCCACTATGGATATTGAGCTAATGCAGGACAACGCCGAGCGTGCGTCTGCTCTGTTGAAATCCCTGGCAAACCCGAGCCGGTTGCTGGTGCTTTGCGCCCTGGTGACCAGGGAGCACACGGCAGGGGAACTGGAGCAGCTCACTGGTATTAGCCAGTCTGCGATCTCCCAGCACCTGGCGCGCCTGCGGAAGTCCGGGCTCGTGCAGACCCGACGCGATGCGCAGCGGATTTTTTACGCCCTGAAAGATCCCGCGGCGCGCGCGGTGCTGGAAACCTTGCACGGCATTTATTGCCCGCAGATGTGAATCCGGTTCGGCAAATCTGGTTGGGCAATTCCGGATCGTTAACGCAGGTGGCCCCGTCGGGCCAGAAGAAAACGGAGAGAACGATGAACGTAGACCGACTGGTATTTGCAATCGCCGGGGTCTTTATCCTGGCTAGCGTGCTGCTGAGCCAGCTGCATTCGCCGCATTGGTTGTGGTTCACAGCCTTTGTCGGCTTGAATATGTTGCAGGCAGCGTTTAGCGGTTTTTGTCCGCTGGCGTTGGTGCTCAAGCGCCTGGGTAAGTCCCCCGGTGCGGCGTTCAGGTAACCTGAACAGCACTGCGCTGTATGTTTAACGCGATCGACAGGCTGGTTGGCTATACCCTTAAGGGCGGCCTGCCGCAGTTCATTTTTGTGCTGGGGCTGGCTGTCGGTGTACTTGCGCTGGTGTACACCCCGCGCGAGGAAGAGCCGCAGATTGTTGTTCCCATGGTGGACATACTGGTCCAGGCGCCGGGTTTAAGCGCCAGCCAGGTTGAGCGCCAGGTCACCATCCCGTTGGAAAAACTCCTCGCACAGATTCCCGGTGTCGAGCACGTGTACTCGTCTACCGGCACCGGTCGTACCGCGGTGACGTTGCGTTTTCATGTGGGGCAGGATCGCGAAGAGTCCATTCTCAATGCGTACAACAAACTGTATTCCAACCAGGATCACATCCCCGCCGTGGTCGAAAGCTGGATGCTGCGACCGGTAGAGGTGGATGATGTACCCATTGTGATGCTCGGTCTGTGGAGCGACGACGCAGAATGCTACAGTGACTACGAGTTGCGTCGCATGGCCGATGAAGTCTCCACCATCCTGCAGGGCATTCCCGCGACCAGCGAAGTCAACGTGGTGGGGGGTCGCGCCCGCACAATCCGCATTCTTGTAGACCCGGAAAGCATGGGAGCCCGACTGACCACGGCAGCCGACATCGTCACTGCCCTGGCGCTTTCCAATACATTGCAAGGCGCAGGTAACTGGGCCTACGGTGATACCTCGATCGTGCTTGAGTCCGGTGATGTGCTACGTGATACCCAGGAGCTGCAGCATACCGTGGTGAATGTCATTGACGGCGTGCCGGTGTTTCTAGGTGATGTTGCGCGCATTCATGATGGTCCTGAAGAGCCCTCGCACTATACCTGGATCGATTTCAGCAGCGCCCATCCAGCGTTTGCCGGGGGTTCATCCAAACCCATGGTGGCGATCTCTGTTGCCAAACAGCGCGGCTCGAATGCGGTGGCGGTCGCGCGCGATGTGCACAACGCCATGGCCGACCTCAAGGCCAATTTGCTGCCACCCCAGGTGCATATCGAAGTCCTGCGGGATTACGGCCAGACCGCCAATGAAAAAGTCAACAACCTGGCCAGCAGCCTGGGCTTTGCCATTGTCACAGTGGTGATCTTCATTGGTGTCTTCCTGGGCTGGCGACAGGCGCTGGTGGTGGGCCTTGCGGTGCCCATCTGCTACGGGGTGACCCTGGCGCTGGATATGGCGCTGGGCTATACCATCAATCGCGTCACCCTGTTTGCGCTGATTCTCTCACTGGGTTTACTCGTAGACGACCCGATCACAGGCGTTGACAATATTTCAAGGTTTATCACGCGCCAGGGGCTGAGTCGCTCGCAACGCATCGTTGCCGCAATGGCTGAGATTCGCGTACCGCTGGTGATGTCGACTGTCACGATCATTGTGGCGTTCCTGCCGCTTGCGGCCATTACCGGCATGATGGGTCCCTACATGGCGCCCATGGCGTTTAACGTGCCGGTCAGCGTTGTTGTCAGCACCCTGGTGGCGTTCTCGGTCACGCCCTGGTTGGCCAGTCAATTACTGCCCGAGGCACCGCAGGTGACGCCGCACGCTGGCGGTAGCGGTTTTTATACCCGCATGATGTCGCCCCTGCTGGACAACCGCACCATCGCCAGGGCGACGCTCTGGCTGGTGCTGTTGTTGTTCCTGGCCGCGGCGCTGCTGCCTGTGCTGCGCCTGGTACCGCTAAAGCTGCTGCCGTTCGACAACAAGAATGAGGTTCAGGTACTCATCGACATGCCTGAGAGCGCCAGTCTGGAGCGCACTGCTGCGCTGACCCAGGACATCGCGACGCAGGTGGTTCGTTTGCCGGAAGTACGCGCTATTGCAGCGTTTGTGGGTATTCCATCGCCCATTGATTTCAACGGCATGGTGCGCCGCTATTACCAGCGGCAGGCGCCGCACATGGCAGAGTTGCGCCTGACGCTGGCTGACAAGGCCCGGCGCGCGCAACAATCGCATGCGCTGGTGTTGCGCATGCGCGCCTTATTGGCGCCTTACAACCGCGATGGCATCAGCATCAAGGTTGTGGAGGTGCCTCCCGGTCCACCGGTGCTGAGCACCCTCGTGGCAGAAATTTACGGCGACACGCTCACACCCTATAAAACACAGAAGACAGCTGCCCAGGCGTTGATGGCGCGCTTGTCGCGAGAGGCGCACGTGGTAGAAATAGACTCAACAATTGAGTCCGACAAACAGCGAATGCGCTTTGTGACGGACAAACAAAAGGCAGCGCTGTCGGGCATTGCCACTGCAGACATCAACCAGACGCTGGCCATGGCCAATGAGGGTTTTATCGCCGGTTATCTGCAGCTGCCCGAAGAGGCCCGGCCCCTGCCGATGCAGCTGCGCGTTGAGCCGGAACATCGCGCCGCCGTGAGCGACTTCAAGCGACTGCTGGTGCGCGGGCGAGCGGGAGTTGCCAAGGCCAGCACCTCGCAAGGCCTGGAGGTCGCACCGCAACCGGTAGTGGCCATTGGCGAACTGGGCAGCTTCGTTAGCGGCGTTGCCGACCAGACAATACATCGCAAAGACTTGCGCCCGGTTGTGTATGTGATGGCCGAGCTAAATGGGCGAACACCGGCTGAAGTCATTGCCGATGTGCATGCCGACATGAACAGCCAGCACACCGGGCACGCCGACTGGACGTCACGCACCTTCTTCAACAGTGGTGCGGGGGATGGCTGGCACCTGCCGCAAGGCACGCAGGTAAAGTGGACCGGTGAGGGGGAGTGGCGCATCACCAAAAATGTCTTCCGTGATATGGGGCTTGGCTACCTGTTTGCGCTGCTGGCGATCTTTGGGTTACTGCGCCTGCAAACCGGCACGACGACGTTATCCCTGATTATCATGTCTGCTATTCCGTTAACCGTGATAGGCATCATGCCGGGCTTCTGGTTGATGAACCAGGTTGGCGAGCGCGTGGTTGCCGGTGCGCCTGACCCGGTACTTTTTACCGCTACAGCGATGATCGGCATGATCGCGCTGGCCGGGATTGTGGTGCGCAACTCCCTCATCCTTGTTGAGTTTATCTCCCAGGCAAGAGCTGCGGGAGCCAGCGTACGCGATGCGGTGCTCGAAGCAGGCGCAGTGCGCATGCGGCCGGTTTTACTGACTGCCGGCACCACCATGCTGGGTAACCTGGTCATCACGCTGGACCCAGTTTTCAGTGGCCTGGCCCTGGCCATTATTTTCGGCATTGTTGCGTCCACCGCGTTCACGTTGATTGTCGTTCCTGTGGTTTATCTGCTGATCTTCGACAAGCATGCGCAGGCAAGGCAAAACCCGGTGGCGCAGACCCGCGAGGTAAACCAATGAGCAAGAGCGTAAAAAAGGTACTGGTGCCGGTGTTGGCCATATTGGGCCTGCTGCTTGTGTTGCTGGCGATTGCCGGTTACTTCCGGGAAAAAATCGAACCCGGGCTTGCCGATTTTCAAGCCGTTGACACTGACGACGCGTTGGTAGTGGTAGAAACGGTTGCCGCCGTGTTTGAAACGGTGCCAGCCTCGGTCGAAGCCAAGGAGACTACGATCATATCCTCGCGTCTGCTGGCAAGAATTACTGCGATCAACGTACGCGCCGGTGACTACGTAGAGGAGGGCGCACTGCTAGTGGAACTCGAACAGTCTGATTTGCAGGCGCGTGCCCAGCAGGCGCAAGATTACGCGCGTTCCGTGAACGCCCGATGGATTGAGGCCAGCAAGCACCTGGAGCGCACCAGTGAACTGCACGCACGAGGATTGATAGCGCAGGCTGCCAAAGATACAGCGCGGGCGAACGCAGCCGCGCTGGAGGCAGATTTGTCATCAGCGCGCCAGGCACAGGAAGAGGCGCTGGCGGCGCTGGCGTATAGCAAGATACGCGCGCCGATGGCGGGCCGGGTGGTTGATCGCTTTGCCGAGCCCGGTGATACCGCAGCGCCCGGCAGCAAGTTACTGTCGCTTTACAATCCGTTCTCCCTGCGTGTTGAAGCGCGGGTGCGAGAGCAGCTCGCGTTGGCGCTCGAAAAGGGCATGGCGCTCCAGGTTGAGGTACCTGCGTTGGGCACGTTCTACGAGGCGCGAATCGAGGAGATCGTTCCGGCAGCGGATCCCGGCTCGCGCAGTTTTCTCGTGAAGGCCAGGTTGCCCTCAGTACCGGGTTTACTGCCGGGTCTGTATGCCAGGTTACAGGTGCCGGCGGGTGAGCGCAGCAGGCTGCTCATCCCGCAGGACGCAGTCGCTCAAGTCGGTCAACTGGACGTCGTCTGGGTGGTGGTGAGCGACCGGGTCGTCCGGCGCTTCGTGCGACTGGGTCGAACCGCTGAGGGCCAGGTGGAGGTTATCTCGGGCCTGCGTGCCGGTGATGCGATACTGCCCATTCCGCCGCAATAGCGCAGTTGTTCAAGTCTGGGTGGCCTGGACGGTGGGCGCCACTTCCTCCGAGCTGTAAGCGCCTCGAGAGGTTTTTTTGTTAGCGTGCTATTCACTGCAGGTCACGATGCGTACCTGGCAGTTCGCCATACGTCAGGAAAGTCGCCTGCCGTGTAGCCCACTTGCGACCAAGCGTAAAGCGTAGATAATGGCTGCACAATAAACACACAGAGCCATTGCCCATGTTACGTTTTACCTGCCTCGCTGTTGCCGCGGTCCTGACCCTGAGCGCCTGCAGCGACTCCAATGATTCCAGCGACATTCTCATCAATAGTGCCGAGTTCTCTGCCGAGATAAGGCGCACCGATTTCGGCATACCTCATATCACCGCCAACGACTGGAAAGGCCTCGGCTATGGCCATGGCTACGCCTACGCGCAAGACAACTACTGCGTGCTGATGCGCCTGGTAGCGGAGAGTAGCGGTCGCTCCTCGGAACTGATGGGCGAAACTACCGCCAGGAACCAGGCGGACTTTCTGCAGCGTTTTATCAATGGCGAAAAAGAGAGCTTCAAGGAAATGGTAGTGGACCAGCTGCCACAGTTTGCCATCGATGTCGCAGAAGGCTATACCGCCGGTATGAATCGCTACCTGAGGGAAACCGGCGTAGAGAATCTACCCGAGGGCGATTGGGGCTGTCGTAACGAGCCGTGGGTGTTTGAGTTCGACAGCATCGATTACTGGATGTACCTGCGCAAAGTGGCACTGCGTGGCAGCTCGGACCAGGGTATCTTTCGCAACGCGCTGTTGTCGGTAGAGGGCCCGGGCAATCCTGCACCACAGGCAGAAGGCGCGGGTATGACGCTGCTGGCAGACTCGGATGCCCTGCGTCGCGCCGCCGAGTTGTTGCGCAGCCCCAGTCAGGGCAGTAACGCA
Organism: Gammaproteobacteria bacterium; assembly: GCA_024742415.1. Classification (GTDB taxonomy): domain Bacteria; phylum Pseudomonadota; class Gammaproteobacteria; order Pseudomonadales; family Halieaceae; genus Marimicrobium. Next base: position 147,065 of record JANSYN010000009.1, on the reverse strand, counting down.
TTGGCACTGGGCCGTGATGCCACCAAGAACGGTAGCGGCTTGCTGTTGGGCAATCCACACCAGCCCTGGTTCGGCGATGGCGCCTGGTACCAATCCCAATTAACGATCCCCGGCGAATACAATGTGGCCGGTGCATCGTTGCACGGCACGCCGATTATTGGCATCGGTTTTAACAAGGACCTGGCGTGGACGCACACTGTATCCTTCGCCAATCGCTTCAGCCTCTATGAGCTTAAGCTGAACCCGGACAACCCGCTGCAGTACGACTATGACGGCGAGTGGCGCGATATCGAACAGCAGACCATTGAGATCCTGGCGAAACAGGAAGACGGATCGATGGCAACCCGGTCCTATACCTTTTACACCTCACAGTACGGGCCGGTGATCAACCTGAAGAACGAAGAGCCGTTGCTGGACGGCTGGCCAATGATTAACGGCTCTATCCTGGCCTTCCGCGACGCCAATCTCGACACGGGCCCGCGCCTTGTTGAGCAGTGGGTCGCCAAGGCCCAGGCCACCGATCTGGATGGCTACATCGACGCACTGGCCACTATCGGCAACCCGGTGTTTCACGAACTGGCTGCCGATCGTCACGGTGATGCGTTTTATGGTGAGATCTCGGCGATACCCTTCATCACACAGGAGCAGCTCGATACCTGCGTCAACGGGCTGATCGGGCCGCTATTGGCAGAGCTGACTACGAATGTCATCGTCTCACTGGACGGCTCTGACCCCTTTTGTGAGTGGGGCACTGATCCGGACGCGCCCGCGGGCAGCAACTTGTATAGCAGCGGCAAGTTGCCGCAGATTCGCACCACGGATTACGTGGGCAACAGCAATAACGGCTATTGGCTCTCGGATGCGAACAATCCGCTGGAGGGCTTTCCTACGATCATGGGGCCGCTGGGCTACGAAGGTACCCAGCAGTTCCTGCGTACCAGAATCGGTCATCTGATGGTGGCCGAGCGCAAGGCCGCGACCGACGGCCTGGACCCAGAACCGCTGTTTGATTTCGACAATCTGAAAGCCTTCATGTACAGCAACCGTGTCTACGGTGCAGAAATTGTGATGGACGACATCATGACCATCTGCAACACCGAAGCCGCAGAGCCGGTATTACCGGCCTGTACGGCCCTTGCCGGCTGGGACAAGAAGGTTGAACTCGACAGCCGCGGAGCGCAGGTCTTTCTCGAGTTCTGGCGCGTGATCCGTGATGAGTTGGGCAACTCTTTCCAGAACATCGTGCAGAGCGACGAATTCTGGCGCGTCGATTTTGACGCCGAGGACCCATTAAATACGCCCGCAGGTATCGATACCACCCTGCCAGCCAATCACGCACGCGTGATCAGTGCGCTGCAAACCGCCAGCAACCGCCTGATGGAGGCAAACGTAGCGCTGGATGCGGCATGGCGTGATGTGCAGGTACTGGAGCGTAACGATGAGCGTGTGCCTATTCACGGCGGCGCAGGCACCGCTGGTATCTACGGCGCAATCAGCGTCAGCCTGAAAGAGGGTGGATACATCAACCCCGGCAGCGGTAACTCCTACATACAGGTGGTCACCTGGGATGATAGCGACTGCCCGATTGCCGATGTCATCCTGGTGCCGTCACAGTCCACCGACCCCACCTCACCCTACTTCGCCGACCAGACGAGGCTCTACAGCAACAAGGAATGGGTGCGCTGGCCGTTCTGCGAAGAACAGATTGCCCAGCAGCAGATTGGCGAAACCCTCCTCATCGAAGAATAGTAAAAAGCGGCCACAAAAAAAGGGTCAAAAAAAGGGGTCGGAGTGCGATTTCAGCAAATCGTACTCCGACCCCTTTTTTGGGTGACCCGTTTTATTGGGTCGCCGCGTTAGAACGACTTACGGACGGTCAAGCCCCAGGTCAATGGCTCTGAATAGTAGGCGTTGTAACGGCCGGTCTGTCCGGGAGAATCTGCGATCGTTGTGGTGTAACCCTCGTCGGTCAGATTGCGGCCCCAGAGGGTCAGCTCCGTATCCCAGGGCTCGTAGATCATGCCCGCACGCACGTTCAGCAGCCCATACGCGCCGTCCAGCTTCTCCGGGTCGTTGTTGACGTCTGTCATGCGCTCGTCAGTCCAGGCGTATTCTGCGTACAGGAAGCCACTGATGGCATCGGACAACTGGAAGTCCTGGTTCACTGAACCCACAACCACGTTTTCCGGGTTGCCGGCGAGGTCGCCGCCACTGCGGTCACAACCGCCGGGTGCCAGTGGGTCGGCGTCACCTGGGTCCGGCTGGCCTGTATGCCAAACCTGCCCGGTCCAGCAGGGGCCGTCCTGAAAGTCGGAATACTCACCGTGGTTGTAGGCGTAGGCGAGCGTTAGCGTGGTATTGTCTGCCGGCAGCCAGGAGATGTCGGTTTCCAGGCCGTAGGTTTCAGCCGTACCGGCATTCGCCAGCACGAAACCACCGCCCTGGAAAGACACGGTTTGCAGGTCGTCGGTGTCGGTCATATGGATAGCAACGTTGACGCGCATCGCCTGCTCGGGAAACTCCGCCTTCATACCCAACTCGAAAGACTCTGAAGTCTCGGCATCGAACACAGGATTCACCGTAGAGGGAATGCGGTCAGTGTTGATACCACCCGACTTATAACCGGTACCGTAGGAGCCATAGAGCATGATGTCGTCGTTCATAAACCAGCTCAGCTTGATCGTGCCAGTCACCTGGTCGTCGTCAAAATCCTCGGTCAGGTCAGGTGTTGGCGAAAAGGGCGGGAATGAGAGAAAGCCGACATTACCGCCGTCTTCTCGCGGGAAGTCCTGGGTAAAGGTATTACTCATTTTCTTGTCTTCGAAGGTCCAGCGCAGGCCGGTAGTCAGCACCAGTGTTTCGGTGATGTTGAAGTCGGTCTGACCGAATATCGCGTAGCTTTCATGTTCCTGCTTGTTGATGTCGCGCGAGCCTGTGCCCCCGACAAAAATATTGCTGTCAAAGCCCAGGAGGATGGCCGAGGCATCATCGCCCACGGTAGTGGTGCGGTCGTTGTCCAGATCCTGGGAGTAGTAGTACAGGCCCGCCACGTAGTTCAGTCTTTCGGTTTCGCCGGTGAGGCGGAGCTCCTGCGTAAACTGCTCTTGCTCTGCGTCGTTGGTGCGGTAGGCACCGTCGAGATCGAGGAAGATAATGTCGGCATCGTCCTTGGCGTCGTGGGTGCGATAGCCCGTAATGCTGGTGACCAGAAACAGGTCGGTGTCCCAATCGGCCTGCAGCGTGAAGCCTTCATCCTCATTGGAGGAGGAGGGTTTGCGTCCCGCTGTAACTCTATAGTCATAAAAGTCGTCATTGGTGAGGATCGTTGCGCCAATATTTTCAGCAAACTGATCCGTTGGGCCATTGGGTGCGGGTGAGAACGGTGGCGGTAAGGTGCCGCCGTTCAGGGGCGTGCGGTTACTCTTCCATGAACCGGCCGCGCAGCAGGTTTCATCGACTTCGGAACGGTCGAAGATGAAGCTCACTGTGAGGTCATCCGTCGGGGTGTAGAGTGCCTGTAGCCTGCCACCCCAGCGATCCCTGTCGTTGATGGCATCGTCCTCGGAGACGCCGTCAGGCCCGAGCCATTCAACGTAACCGTCCCGTTCCATGTAGAAGCCGGTGGCACGAATGGCCAATACATCGTCGATAATGGTGAACGACTTGGCACCGCTGGCCCCGAACAGGCCGTAGTTACCACCGGTGGCTTCTATAAAACCCGAGCCGTCGAAGTCGGGTGCCACGGAGTTGATCTGGATGGCGCCAGCCGGCGAGTTACGTCCAAACAGGGTGCCCTGGGGGCCACGCAGCACTTCTACGCTGGCCACATCCACCATGTTGTTGATCATGGAACCCTGGCGCGCGCGGTAGACGCCGTCCACATACAGTCCGACTGAAGGCTCCAGGCCAAAGTTTTGCGAACTGGTGAAAATACCCCGAATCGAGAATGTGGTATTGGTGGCGGTTTGCGTTTGCCCGACAATCAGGCTGGGGGCGTTAGTCTGGAGGTCGAACATGTCTCGCACGCCGGTTTTCTCAAGCATGGCCGCATTAAAGGCTGAAACCGCGATGGGCACGTCCTGCAGGCTCTGCTCACGCTTCTGCGCGGTGACAATAACTTCTTCGAGCATCTGGCCATAACTGGCGGTGGATGCGCCGGCACCGATCACAGCAGCAATGGCAAAAGCCAGTTTACGGGAAGGGAAGGTTCGCTTACTCATAGTAGTGTCCTGAGTTATTATTGAGTGGTTCAATCATAGCGATTTCGCGGCACGCGGGTAAGGCATTTTTTCGCATTTAACCGGCGCCGACGGATTATCGAGCCCTGGCGACGTTGCGTCTGCGCCCTTTGAGGGTCGTGCGCAGCGTAATGGGAGAGCAGGCAGGCTCTGCAGGGGATCGCAGGTCGGCCAAAGGTAATGGCGGCGCGGCACCCGGGCTTGGCCGTTTTGTACCCGGACAGTAGTCCTCAGGGCATCGTGAAGAGATTCTGGTGGCCGGGTGTGCTCAGGCGCAGCAGTTGTTTTAGGCATCTCGTATGATGCGGTCGACCGCGAGGAAATCTCCGGCGACCCCACTGGCTGCGAGCATCTTCGTGCCTGTATCATCGCTCGTGATTCAAACATAGTGCACACAGACACAGGCCCCGAATATGACATCGACCATCAGAGAGTTCACAGTCAACATCCCCGATGCTGACATCGAGGATTTGAAACGCCGCCTGGAACACACGCGCTGGCCCGACCAGATTCCCGGTACAGACTGGCGTTATGGCGCAAAGACAGATTACATCCGCACGCTTTGTGAGTACTGGCGCAATGACTATGACTGGCGCAAGCACGAGGCGCGGCTTAACCGGTTTCCGCAGTTCATTACGGAGATCGCAGGCACCGACATTCACTTTGTGCATGTCCGGTCGAAGCATGAGGACGCAACGCCGCTACTGATCAGTCACGGTTGGCCGGGTACTGTTGTTGAGTTTTTGCAGGTGATCGATCCGCTCGTCAATCCGCAGGCACATGGTGGCACCGCAGATCAGGCGTTTCACGTGGTGTGTCCATCGCTGCCCGGTTACGGCTTTTCGGGTACGACCACCACCGAACAGGTGGATACGCTGGCCATGGCGGAAATCTTTGCCGAGTTGATGGCCCGCCTTGGCTACTCAAAATACATTGCGCAGGGTGGTGACTGGGGCGCGTTGATCACGTCTAACATCGGTTGTATTGATGCGCAGCATCTGTATGGCATACACCTGAACATGCCGTTTGGCTTTCCGGCTACCGAGGATCCTAACGAGGGCTTGTCGCCATCAGAACTCGCAGACCTGGAGACCATGGCGCACTTCGAGAGAATGGAAACCGGTTACCAGAAAATTCAGGGGACAAAGCCGCAAACGCTGGGCGTGGGCCTGAACGATTCGCCGGCCGGGCTGTGCGCCTGGATCACGGAGAAGTTTCACAGCTGGATGGATTGTAACGGCGACATTGAATCGGTGCTGGACAAAGACGAACTGCTGACCAACATCTCCGTGTACTGGTTTACACAGAGTATTTGCTCATCGACACGGCTGTATTACGAGGTGACGCAGAACGCAAGGCTGAAGTTTCTCGAAGCGCCCGTCCCGGTGCCTACCGGCGTGGCGCGCTTTCCCGGTGAACTGATGCTGTTTCCACGCAAGTGGTGCGAAAACGTGTACGGCGACATCGTGCAGTGGAACACCTTCGATAAGGGCGGGCATTTCGCCGCCATGGAGCGTCCTGCTGAATTTGTGGGGGAGATCCGCGCCTTCGCCGCCAAAGTCGTGAGGTGATGGTATTCCTTGTTGAACGATCGCGTGCCGGTTGTTGCCGGCTGCGCTAATAGCGCTCGATCATCCTGTGGCGACTGTTTTAGGATTCTGTGTGCATCTTCTGCATGCCCGATGTTTCGGCGGCCTGGCAGCGATAGTGTGAAAACGCCGCCCCACTAGCCTTCACAGGAGCCTTATGAGCCAAGCGAACGTCGAACAGGTTGATATTGTCATTATAGGCGCGGGGTTTTCCGGGTTGTATGCTATTCACCGCCTGCGCAACTATAACGTGGTGTGTCTTGAGGCCGGGGAGGGCGTCGGTGGCACCTGGTACTGGAACCGCTACCCCGGCGCGCGCGTGGATATCGAAAGCGTAGAGTATTCCTATGGCTTCGACGACGCGCTGCAGCAGGAGTGGTGCTGGCCGGAGTACTTTTCTGCCCAGCCAGACCTCGAGCGTTACGCCAACCACGTGGCCGACCGCTTCAATCTGCGCCAGAACATTCGTTTTTCCAGCCCCGTTGACCGTATGCGCTTTGATGAGGCAACGCATCGCTGGCATGTGCATACTTCGACGGGCGCGCAGTTTATCTGTCGCTACGTGATCGCGGCAACGGGCAGCCTCTCTGCACCCAACATGCCGCCATGGCCGGGCCTTGATACATACCGGGGCGATGTCTACCACACCGCGAGATGGCCAGAAGGCGGCGTTGATTTCTCTGGCAAGCGCGTGGGCTTTATCGGCACCGGCTCTACGGGTATCCAGGCCATGCCCATTATTGCGCAGCAGGCGAAGGAACTGGTTGTTTTCCAGCGCACGCCGGCTTATTGCATGCCCTCCGGCAACCGGCCGCTGGATCAAGACCACGAGCAGGACTGGAAAGCCCACTACCGCGAACGGCGCCAGCAGATGCTGCAGACCTATGGCGCGTCACTGATTGAGTACCCGCAGTTTTCGGCGCACGACTGCACGCCTGAGCAGCGTGAGGAAATCCTTGAAAAGGCCTGGCATTCGCAGAATGCGTTTCAGCTAATACTGGCCTTCAGTGATGTGATGACGGACGCCGCGGCCAATGAAATGGTCTGTGAGTTCGCGCGCAACAAGATTCGATCCATTGTGAAAGACCCTGAAACCGCCGAGTTGCTGTGCCCCACCACGTACCCGATCGGTGGTAAACGGCTGTGCGTCGGCAACGGTTACTTCGAAATGTATAACCGTGAGAACGTGACCCTGGTCGATGTGAAGTCGGCGCCAATCGAGGCGTTTACGCCAGCGGGCCTGCGCACGGCGGCGGCAGAGTACGAGCTGGACGTCGTCATCACTGCCACCGGTTTTGACGCGGTGACCGGCGCACTGGAGCGCATTGCTATCGAGGGTCGTGAGCAGCGCAAGCTGGTGGATAAATGGGCGGATGGCCCCACCACGTATTTGGGCGCGATGACCGCAGGATTTCCCAACCTTTTTATGATCCACGGCCCCTCCACGCCGGCCGCCCAGGCCCAGATGATCACCACCGGTGAGTGGCAGGTGAACTGGACCGCTGACATCATCGACGCCATGAACGAGGAAGGCCTTACCTGTATTGAAGTCACGCTAGATGCCGAAAGGCAATGGGCGCTGGAGGTGGATATGGTCGCGCAACAATCACTGCACAGGCTTGCCGACTCCTGGTATAACGGCAAAAACATTGAGGGCAAGAAAGGCGGGTTTATGATCTACGTGGGGGGATTTCCGCGTTTCGCCGAGCAATGTGAAACGGCAGTGGCGGACGGGTATCGGGGGTTTATCCGGCAGTAGGCCCCGCAGTGACGCACGACGGGGCGGGTCCGGCGGTGTAGCCTGGAACTGGCCGCCACCGCCCGGCGCGCTGTGCTAACAACCCGGCGGCAGGCCCTCGCAAGCATCACCGCGCCCATTGCCATCGCTGTCCAGTTGATCGCCATTGGGCACCAGTGGGCAGTTGTCTAGTGTATCTCCCACGCGGTCGCCGTCGGCGTCCACATGATAGGCGGCATCGTAGTCTGTATCGTGCTCGCTCATGATTGACTGGGCAAGCATGTACAGGTCGGTGGTGTAGGCCGGGCCGTAGGCGTACGTTGTCAGGTCGACGTCATAAATGGCGTTCAGCCAAACCAGGCGGCCAAGGTCACGCAAAATATGCCCCGGGTGGCCGAAACTGTCGGAGAAAATCGACGTGGCAGCGCTGCCAGACAAATTCTGCACATCCGGAAGATTGTTGTCTGCGAACAACAGGCGCAGTTCGCCGGCACTTTGGCCGTAGGGAATGCAGTAGATCTCTACACCGGGATAGAGTGCGCGCAGCGCATCGATGAGGTCGTGCCACACGCTTGCATGGGCGGCCATCCAGCCATCGGCCCACGCCTGGGCAGGTGTGGCGCCAGGGCTGGTTGCCCAGGGCAGTGCCAGTGCAAAGCGCGTGTTGGGGTTCTGTGCCAGCGCATAGTCTATCCAGTTGATGTAGCCTTCCAGCGTGGGGTAGCTCGGATGGTAGGTCATACCGAACAACTCGACGTCGCCCTCATCAAGCACCGCCTGGATGGCATTGCGCTTGCTCGCGTTTTCCCACAGGGCCTGTGGTGCGCCGGTGGCGCCACCGGAAAAAACAATGGTCTGCGTGTGCCCCGTAATTCCCGCCGCACCGCTGTAGTCGGGCATGCCTTCAGCAAAGGGCCTGAAAAAACTGTGCCCAATGAACAGTGAATTGAAGCCCGGGTCGGGCACGTCCGCGTGAGCCTTGTGCGTCAGTAACGCCGCATTCAGGCAGGTGGCCAATAGCAAAAGAATAGGGGTTGTCTTCATGGCGATTCCTGTTCGTGCTTCATTGTTATTGCGATTATTGCGCCTAGATTACCACAGCAAAGTCTGTACCAGTCCAGTGAATATGCGGGTTTGCGAAGGAGTTGGCGGGCATCTCCCACGGTGTATGTAAAAGATCCTGACGCAGCACGGGCCCGCGAAGCGCTCCGTGACGGCAGGCCTCGGTTGTGCTTGCCGCAAGGGCAGGGATTCATCGAGATAATACTTTTTTACTTGATATAAAAAGCGGGAAGATACCCATTTATCCGTGCATTATAAATAGAATGCGATACATAAATATCGCGCATTACACCTGTAACACATTGATTAATTGCTATTAATAGGAATATGCGTATAATCCGCCACTTATTAATATATTGAGTACAAAATAATAGATATGAAATTAAATATGCGCGATATGCCCGTCACGCTACGGAGTCCCACGGCCCAGGACGGTGCATCGCTACACCGCCTGATCCGTGCATGCCCTCCGCTGGATGAAAACTCCCTCTATTGCAACCTGCTGCAGTGCACGCAGTTTGCCGCGACCTCAGTGGTGGCGGAGCGTGCGGGCGAGCTTGTTGCGGCGGTGACGGGGCATCTGGTCCCTGGCCGGGAAGATACGCTGTTTATCTGGCAGGTCGCGGTGCACGAGAGTGCGCGTGGGCAGGGGCTTGCACACCGCATGCTAAAGCACATTCTGGCGCGTCCAGACTGCGCTGCGGTGCGTTTTGTCGAAACCACGGTAACCGCATCAAACCGGGCATCGTGGGCGTTGTTCGAAGCGCTCGCCAGGGGTCTGGATGCTGCGCTGGAGCGCACAGCCCTGTTTGAACAGACAACGCATTTTGCCGGCGAGCATGAGACAGAAATTCTCGCGCGCATCGGGCCTTTTGCAGCCCCCGGGCAGCAGTTGCGTGCGATGCCGCCTACCGATCAGTCAATGGAGACAACCGTATGAAGATTTTTGAAGAAGTAGAGTCTGAGGTACAGAGCTATGCGCGGTCATTCCCGCGCGTCTTTCACCGTGCTCAGGGCGAGTTTCTTTACGATGAGGATGGCAACGAGTACCTGGACTTTCTGGCTGGCGCCGGCACCTTGAACTACGGCCATAACAACCCGCTCTTCAAGGAAACGTTGCTCGAATACATCCACAGCGACGGCATTACGCACGGGCTGGATTTGCACACTCGTGCCAAGGGTGAGTTTTTGCAGGTGTTTAGCGATCACATCCTGAAACCCCGCAACCTCGACTACGTAATGCAGTTTACCGGCCCCACCGGTACCAACGCGGTGGAGGCTGCCATGAAGCTCGCGCGTAATGTTACCGGTCGCGAAAACGTGATCTGCTTTACCAATGGCTTCCACGGGGTGAGCCTTGGCGCGCTTGCAGCCACGGGCAACTCCCATCACCGCGGCGCAGCGGGCGTGTCTCTTAATGGCGTGACACGAATGCCCTATGACGGCTATCTGGGTGAGGGTATAGACACTACCGCGTACCTGGACAAGGTGCTGTGTGATTCCAGCAGTGGTGTCGATACGCCTGCGGCCGTCATTGTTGAAACAGTGCAGGGCGAAGGTGGAATCAACGCCGCCTCATTTGAGTGGCTGCGAAACCTGCAAACCGTGTGCAAAAAGCATGACATGCTACTGATCATCGATGACATCCAGGCTGGGTGTGGACGCACCGGCACATTCTTCAGTTTCGAAGACGTGGGTATTCAACCGGATATCGTGACGTTGTCGAAGTCGCTGGGCGGCTACGGGCTGCCTTTTGCGGTGGTGCTTATCAAGCCGGAACTGGACCAGTGGAAGCCCGGCGAGCACAACGGTACGTTTCGTGGCAATAACTTTGCTTTTGTCACGGCAAAGGCAGCGATCGAGCATTACTGGCAGGACACTGCTTTTTCCCGGGATGTCCAGCGCAAGGGCGAGTACGTCTCCCATCGACTTGCAGCTATCGTGGAGAAATACGGCGATGGCAATCTCACAACGCGCGGCCGCGGCATGTTCCAGGGTATTAACTGCGTCGATGGAGAGGTCGCCGGCGCAATTACTCGGCAGGCTTTCAAGCGCGGCCTTATCATCGAAACCAGCGGAGCAGACGACCAGGTGGTGAAACTGCTGTGCCCGCTGATCATTGGCGATGAAAACCTGGAGCGCGGCATCGATATCATTGAGCAGGCGGTGAAGGATGCCTGCGCCAGGTCCAAACCCCTGCCTGAAGAGTTCGACTTCTTCGACAACGTGCGCAGGATCGCCTGAAGCAGGCAGATTCGTCGCTACCAAAGAATTTCAACGAAAGGTAAATACCAGATGATTGTCCGACACCTTGACGACGCCAGGCGCTCAGAGCGACGCGTGGTATCTCCCGATGGTAACTGGGAGAGCACCCGCCTGCTGTTGAGCAATGACGCCATGGGTTTCTCGTTTCACATCACCACTGTTTATGCGGGTGCAGATTTTCGTATGCATTACCAGAACCACCTGGAATCGGTGTACTGCATGTCTGGCACGGGTGAGGTGCAGACCCTTGCCGACAACGTCACCCATGCAATACGCCCCGGCACCATCTACATCCTGAACAGGAACGATGAGCACGTGTTGCGCGCCCACACAGAGATGACGATGGCCTGTGTATTCAACCCGGCCGTCAGCGGCAAAGAGGTACACAACGCGCAGGGCGCTTACGAATTGAGCGCCGCGGCAACAACCCAGTGAACAACGCAGTGAGCGCATCGGTGTCGTGCCCACACAAATTTGTCGCGCGCAGGCCGGTCACTGCCACGCGTGTGAAGCGCTGGCGGTGCATCGTTGCACCGTAATGTCTTGCAGCATCAGTGCGCGCAAGAGCAGCCAAAGGCCGGATACGTCCCGGGCAATGCGAACTCAGCAGAAGGAGGTCGCCTCGCCCCGGGGCGACTCGGTGTGTTGAATGATTAAACAAGAGAGAGTGATGAATACCCATACGGTAGAAAAGATAGGTGGCACCTCGATGCTGGACTATGCCGCCGTGCGCGACAATATCGTGCTGCGCGGGTCCCGGCTCACTAACCCCTACAACAGGATAATCGTGGTTTCCGCGTACGCGGGCATTACCAACAGGTTGTTGGAACACAAAAAGTCGGGACGACCGGGCATCTATGCGCTGTTTGCCGGTAGCGAACTGGAGCGTAGTTGGCGCGACGAACTCGCGGAGTTGCGCAGCGACATGCACATGCTCAATAAGCAGTTGTTTGACGAGCCCGTTGCGGTGGCACGTGCCAATCAGTTTATCGACGAAAGGCTGGCCTGCGCCCAGGACTGTCTGGAAGACTTGCAGCGCGTGTGTGCGCACGGGCACTTTTCGCTACAGACTCACCTGTCAACCGTGCGTGAGATGCTCGCGAGCATCGGCGAGGCGCAGAGCGCGTGGAATACCGCACAGCTGTTACAACGCGATGGCATCAATGCCAGATTTGTCGACGTGACAGGTTGGCAGCTTGATGAACACCTGTCGCTGGATGCACATATAAAGCGCGCGCTTTGCCAGTACGACCTTTCTCGGGAGCTGCCCATCGTCACAGGGTATGCGCACGCGCAGGAGGGGCTTATGTCAAGTTTCGATCGCGGCTACACCGAGATGACTTTCAGTCGCGTTGCGGTTCTCAGCGGCGCCCGTGAAGCAATTATCCATAAGGAGTTTCACCTGAGCACGGCTGACCCTTTGCTAGTGGGTGAATCCCGGGCGATTCCGATTGGCCGCACCAACTATGATGTTGCCGACCAGCTGGCCAATCTTGGCATGGAAGCAATACACCCCAAGGCGGCAAAGGGGCTGCGTCAGAACAGCATCCCGCTGCGCGTGACCAATACCTTTGAGCCCGATCACGCCGGCACATTGATTACGTCAGATTACGTTAGCCAGACACCGCGCGTGGAGATCATTGCCGGCAACAAGGGTGTTTTTGCGCTGGAATTGTTTGATCAGAATATGGCAGGACAGATTGAGTTGTACGATGCAGGCATCCTCGAGGCCGTTCACCGCTTCAAGGCGCGAGTGATCGCCAAGGACATGAATGCGAACACAATTACCCACTACCTGGCCTGCAATCTGAAAACGATCAAGCGTATCAGACAGGCGCTGGAGAAACGCTATCCCGAGGCTGAAATAGACCAGACGAAAGTTTCCATAGTGTCGGCAATTGGCAGTGATCTGCGTGTGACCGGTGTGCTGGCCAAGGCGGTAGGCGCACTGGCTGAGCACGACATAAGCGTACAGGCGATGCATCAGTCAATGCGCCAGGTCGATATGCAGTTTGTGGTCAGGGAGGCAGATTACGAGCGGGCCATCCGCAGCCTGCATGGCGAGCTAGTGGAGGTTCATGACCACGGCAGGGCGGTCTGCCTGGCCACGGCCTGAATGGCGCTGACCAGGTGGTAGTGTCTTTCATTGGCTGCCTGCTGGCGTTCACTGTTATCGGGCTGTCCTCGGCGCGGCTTAGTCGAGGCACCGGTCAGGACTACTACCTGGCCAGCGGGGGTGTGAGGCCCTGGCTGGTTGGGCTGTCGGCAGTGGCAACCAATAACAGTGGTTACATGTTCATCGGGGTTATTGGTTATACGTATACAACGGGCTTTGCGGCTCTGTGGCTGATGGTTGGATGGATTTTCGGGGATTTCCTGGGCTCGCGGTTCGTTCATGCCCGTCTGCGCGCAGCGACGGGCCGCACCGGTGAGGTCAGTTATGCCGGGGTGCTGAGCCAATGGTATGGCGCGCCGCAGTTGTTGTTGCAGCGCGTTATAGGCGCGATTTCTCTGCTGTTCCTGTTGGCCTATGCCGGTGCACAGTTGGTCGCGGGCTCCAAGGCACTGCATGTGTTGTTGGGCTGGCCAGAGGCCTCCGGTGCAGTGCTTGGTGCGATACTGGTGGTGCTGTACTGCTTTGCAGGTGGGATTCGTGCCTCAATCTGGACGGACGCGGCGCAGTCTGTGGTCATGATTGTCGCGATGGCAGTGCTTTTCTGGGTGGCTTTGGACGCAATGGGTGGCGCGGCGTCTGCGCTGGTGGCGATGCGTGATGTTGCCGGCTTTACGGACTGGGTACCGGGTGGGTCATGGCTGCCCGGGCTCACCGGTGCGGTACTGTTCATCGTTGGTTGGATGTTTGCCGGCCTGTCGGTGATCGGGCAGCCGCATGTCATGGTGCGTTTCATGACGCTGGACGGCAGTGCCAGCATGCGCAGCGCCAGGGCCTGGTACTATCTCTGGTTTACCGCGTTCTATACGCTGGCAACCGGCGTGGGGCTATTGTCGCGCATTGTGCTCGATGGCGCTGCCGGCTTCGATGCAGAACTTGCCTTGCCCACCATGGCTGTGCAGCTATTGCCTCCGGCACTGGTGGGCCTGATGCTGGCCGGGATCTTTGCTGCCACGCTGTCCACCGCTGACTCCCTGATCCTGAGTTGTTCTGCCGCTATCACGCACGACCTCCTGCCCCAACGCGTCGAGCGCCCGGCGTTGATCAAACTGACAACCGTGACGGTAACGGCCGGTGCGCTGGGCCTTGCTTTGCTGAACAGCCAGAGTGTCTTTAGCCTCGTGCTACTGGCCTGGTCGGGGCTGGCCAGCGCGTTCGCACCGTTGCTGATCGCGCTTTGTCTGGGCAGGCGGCCGGGCCAGTCGCTCAGTTTGTTCGCAATTTTTGCCGGTCTGGCCGTCGCGCTGGCATGGCGAATGCTGGGCTTGCAGGAGTACGCCTATGAGGGCCTGCCGGGAATACTCGTTGGCCTGGCCATATTGCTCCCGGTCTACTCGACCCTTAATGTCACTGGTAACAGCCGCGCCCGCGAGCTCGCCGTTGGAACGCCACGGTCGCAAAAGTAAATAACCAGAAAAAGGGTGTCCATCAACGCGATCCCTGTGCGACATCCAAAAAGCATAAAGGGGTCAGCATAAAGGGGTCAGAGCCCATAAAAGAGTCTAAAAGGGGTCAGAGTGCGCTTTCCCAAAAAAGGCCGGCGTGTAAAGCAGGACAAGCTATCTCTTAAGGCGGCAAAGCTGGGGTAGTCCGCCCCATGCCATGCGTGATAGCTGCGCTGCAACAGCCCTGCTGGTTGCGCTTTATGAACCCATGTAAGCATGACGAGCATTCACCTTCATGACGTTTGACGCTGCCTCGAATGCCTCCTGGTCATGACGCATGCGCTAGAAATCATAGCGTAGGGTCGCGCCATAGGTACGTGGCGGCGCAAGGAAGTAGGCGTTCATGCCATTAAAAAGTTGGGGATTGACGGTTTGTGCGGCGTAGTTGTCATCGGTGAGGTTTTTGCTCCATACCGAGACGTTCCAGTGGTCGTCGCGCCAGCCCACACGCAGGTTGAGTAGCTGTCGATCGTCAATGTCCTTGTCGCGCAGATTGTCGCTGCTGGTGCCGTTGGTGGAGTGGTCATCCATGTAGATAAAATCGCCGCGAACATACACAGCGCCACCGGCTAGGGGGAATATCGCCGTAGCGCCCAGAGTGCCGCTGAGGTCTGCGGTATAGGGCAGTGGGTCGCCGCTCAGCGGGCCATCGGTCACTTCGTACTTGTGCATGTAGAGCAATCCTGCGCTCAGCGTCAGGTTGGGCAGCGGTATGGCTTCCAGCTGTAGATCGATACCGGAGGTCTCGACTTCACCGGCATTGCTGACAAACGTGCCAACGCCCGCTTCCAACTGCTGCTGGAACTGGAAATCGGTAATCTCGGTATAGAAAGCGGCTGCGTTGAGTCGCACGGTTGAGTCCAGCAATGTGGATTTCAGGCCGAGTTCGTAGCTGAGGGTTTCCTCGTCGTCGAACTCACGCTCCTGTGGAGCGCCAGTCACACCATTGAAGTTTCCCGACTTGGTGCCGGTCGACGCGCTCGCATAGGCCATGCTGTTGTTGCCAATGTCGTAGGCCAGCTTGGCCAGCCAGTCCAGGTTGCGACTGGAGCGATCAAGGCTGGCGTCGATGGGTGTAAACAAAGAGTCGAGCAGCGCCACGCCCGACGCAGCCAATGGCGCTGTGGAGATGGTCTGGCTGAACAGGTCGGCCTGTCGCGTCTCATCTGTCCAGCGCAAGCCGCCGGTCAGGTGCCAGCGCTCGCCAATGTGCCAGGTGGCCTGGCCGAATGCGGCGAGTGTTTCGGTGTCCCAGGTGTTTTCAAAGCGCAGGTGGTCGCCGGGCTGCGCGACCAGCCCGATGGTGGGGAAGGGCAGGGGCAGGTTCTGCTGATCGGCGATGGCGATAAAGTCCTCCCCGAGAAATACCGTGGGGCTCCTGTCGCCGCGCTGTGTGGAGGACTCGTAGTAGAACAGGCCGAGCTGATAGTCGATATGATTGCCCGCGGAGGCGTCGAGCCGCAGTTCCTGTGAGAAACTGTTGCCCTTGTTGCGTTCGTCGATGCTGTACAACTGATCAAGCTGTGAGCGATCGGCATCCAGGCTGACTGCATAGTGGTAGTCATTCCAGGCGGTGATGGAGGTAATACTTGCGCGTTCAAGTGCATAGTCAATGTGCAGCGAAACCAGGTCGGACTCCATGCTGAAGGCATCGTCTGCGTCGGTCGCGGTTTTGTAGTCGTAAGGGTCATTGCGATCAGGCGCCAGCCCCTGTTCAGTCAATGCCCGGTTGACCGAATCGTTCTGCGTGGCATCGGCGCCGCAGCACGTGCTGTCGCGATCAACATGCGCTGCGCTGAGCAAAACCTCAAGCGTAGTACTGGGCTGCCACAGCAGTTTGCCTTGCAGATTCCAGTCATCGGCGTCGTTCTGGTCTGCTGCTGTCGCGTTGTCATAGTATCCATCACGCTGCTGCACAGTTCCCGACACGCGGTAGGCCAGTGAGGGTGTCAAAGGCCCTGAGGCGGCCACGATCAGCTGGCCCAGTTGGTAGTTGCCCGCAGTGCCTTCGATGTAGCCCTCGAACGCCTCGCTGTTGGGGCGCCGTGTAATGACACTGATGGCCCCGGCGTTGGCATTTTTGCCGTACAGCGTTCCCTGCGGCCCCTGCAGCACTTCTATGCGTTCAATGTCGGTCAGCTCCGAGGTGCCAAGGCCTGAGCGGCTCATGAACACGCCGTCGACAAAAAAACCCACCGATGGCTCCAGGGCCGGGTCTACTTGTGCGGTGCCGATGCCGCGAATGGTCAGTCGTGTAGTGAACGGGCTTGTATTGGCATTCGCATTCAGGCTGGGCGTCATTATGGCCAGGTCGCTGGCGTTATTGATCCCCGCTTCTTGCAGGGTCGCAGCATTAAACACGGTTACCGCAACGGGTACGTCTTGCAGGCTCTCTGCGCGTTTCTGGGCCGTGACGATCACTTCTTCAAGAACGGCTTGTGCTGCCATTGCATGGCAGCAGAGCGCAAACGTAAGGATGGGGGGCAGCGGGAGTGTAAGGCGCATCGTCGAATTCTCTGGCGGATTATTATAATGACATATATACTGCCATAACATGTTGACCTCGGTCCAGAGCTGCTTACAGAAAGTTTGGCGCGATGGATGCTGCGCGATGGGTATTGCCGATGTTCCCACGGTTTATGGAACCCGGCGCTGCGCCAGGATCGACCGCTTGGTGCACCGTGACGCTGTCTGACCAGCTACGCTTTTACTTCTTAGGATCGCATGGCCCAACAACACCGCAGCAATAGGAGTCAGTAAATGCAGTACAAGCGCACGCCCGATACACGGTTCGACGCTCTTGAGGATTACCCGTTTGCACCACACTACCTGCATGTGGATGACACCGAAGGCGGGCAGTTACGCATGCATTACCTTGACGAGGGCCCCGCTGATGGCGCGATAGTGCTGTTGCTGCATGGTCAGCCGAGTTGGAGCTATCTTTACCGCTACATGATCGGACCGCTGGTCGATGCTGGATGTCGCGTGATCGCGCCGGACCTGATCGGCTTCGGGCGTTCCGACAAGCCTACTCAACGGCAGGACTACACTTACGCCAGGCATGTTGCGTGGATGAGCGACTGGCTCATCCAGATGAACCTCAGCACGGTCACCGTATTTATGCAGGACTGGGGCAGCCTGATTGGCCTGCGCCTGGTGGCGGCGTTTCCTGAGCGCTTCGCCCGGGTCGTGCTGGCCAATGGCGGGCTGCCGGCCGGGCCGATCCCTCAACGTTTCGCGCCTGCGCTGCGAGCGGCGTACCAGGAGTTACCGGTGATTGCGGCCAGTGAGCTCGACGCGCGTTTTCGCGACACCAGCGGCTTGCCCGGCTTTCTTTACTGGCGCAAGTTTGCGGCAGAAAGTGCAGAGATTGCCCGGCCCGGCATGTTCATGGATGCCATTGGCAACGCGACTCCCCTAACGGTTGCGGCCCGTGCAGCATTCGATGCGCCCTTTCCGGACGAATCGTTTATCGCCGGTGTGCGCCAGTTCCCCACACTCGTGCCGCTGTTTGCTGACGAGCCAGAGGTAGCCCAGAACGCAGCCGCCTGGCAGGTGCTGGAACAGTTTGACAAGCCCTTTTTGTTGGCGTTTGCAGATGACGACCCGGTCAGTGAGCCCCTGCAGGCGCCCTTTCTGGAGCGTGTACCGGGCTGCAAGGGCATGCCACACAGGACGATAAGCCCCGCCGGGCATTTTCTGCAACAGGATCAGCCTGCACAGTGCGTGCAGGCGATTCTTGACGTAATGGCGGTTTAGCGCATCCCCAGTGCTTTGGCTTCTTCTTCAAGCACCGACTTCACCTGCGCCTGGTCCTTCACGCGTAGGATGAGGTCGGCCATCAATGGCCATGTTGCGGCATCCACTTCGTAGCCTGCATAGGCAGCGTTGATAAACGGTGACACGAAGCACAAATCCGCCATCATAAACTCGCCAAACAGGAAACCGTGCGCGGGGATCTGGCTTTCGAGATAATCGAGCATCGGTGGCAGTTTCTTCTCGATGATTTTGCTCACCAGTTCTTCGTCAGGGTCCTGTTTGAACGCCAATGGGCGCATAAAACGCTGGAAGAAGATGCCCGCACCCAATTCTGAAATGTAGCCGCCGCAGAGATCTTCATACCAGTGCGCCATCGCTTTCTGGGCGATGTCGGTGGGGTAGAGTGCAGGGTCAGGGTAGGCGCTTTCCAGATACTGGCAGATGACCTTGGAATCACCCAGGGTGAGTTCGCCATCGACCAGGGTTGGCACTTTGCCCAGTGGGTTGATCTTGAGGTATTCCTGATCCCTGGAAAATGGCATCTGTGGCACGATCTCATACGGTATCGCCTTGTAATCCAGTGCGACGAGGACTTTTCTTACGAAGGGCGAACCGTGAACGCCGTAGACCTTGATCATGAGTTTCTCCCGTGAGTTGGCTGAGGGTGCGGCGCCGCTGGCGCGCGCGACTTTAATCGACCATCCAGCAGTGCAGTGACGCACAACAGTATAAGCCCCAATAGCAGCCGGGGGTCACCCGGATTAAAGCGCGCTTCGATCGGGTAGGCGATGGTTTTTTGCAGTGCCGCGAGTTTGAAGTGATGCTGTCCGGCGAAGGCAGGGTTACTGACGATCTCCAGAAAGGTGCGGCGACTGCGATAGCGGACGAGCGCGCCCATGTCCCACTGTTCGGCGTTGTCAATGCCGATCACGTCCATGCTGGAATAGACGACATCGCCCATAAGCACAGGATGGCAGGCGCGCGTGAGCAGGGCGGGGACCATATGTGCCATGTAGCGCCCCATCAGCGCGCGGGCGCTCTCGCCGGGCTCGGCACCGGCAACGTCGGGCGGTGTCTCGTTGTAGTCGACGTTATTGAGCATGAAGAACTGGCGGCCGCTGTCTGCCGCCGCAAAGTGCTCGATGAATGCGATGACGTCGGGGTTGCCGCCATTGTCAGACATCCTGCTGACGAACGCAGCGACTTCCTCGTCACTCAAAGGGCCCCTGAGGTCGGTATACCAACTGCAGAAAGCGACAAAGACGACGCCTGAAAACAACCACAGTTTGGTGCGCGTTAGCATAGTGAGGCTCGCTAGTCTGGCGATGATAGAGCGGCGCTGAAGCAACAGTACGTGCGTCAGGTTTACATAATGACAGTATGTGTGTCAATATAATCGGGGCGCGGTGCTGTCGCTGTCACCGCAACGTTCACGACAGTGTTCGCAACAGTATTCACAGCAGTGTTCACAGTAGTGTGCACAACAGTGTTCACAGCAGTGTTTACAACAACGTTCACAACAACGTTCACAACAACGTTCACAATAATGTGAACAACAGCCCGCCGGGCAGGGCGGCCTGCGCAGACTTGCTGACCGATAAGCGCTTTCGAGGACTATCCATGACATCCCAGCAACCGATACAACTTGTTGGCGGAACGGGCTCTCCGTATACACAGAAAATGGTCGCGCTGTTGCGCTATCGGAGGATTCCCTACGCGGTGATTTGGGGGCAGCCGGACGCCTATTGCCAGGACAGGGGAATAGCGCCGCCAAGGCCGGTGCTAATGCCGACATTCCTGTTTGAAGAAGAGGGCCAGACCCGGGCCGCAGTGGACTCCACGCCAATCATCCGGCGGCTTGAGGCAATGTACCAGGGGCGCTCGGTGTTGCCCGATGATCCGGCGCTGGCGTTTATCGATTATCTCATCGAGGATTTTGCCGATGAATGGTGTACCAAGTACATGTTCCACTACCGCTGGCACCTGCCGGTGGATGCTGACAACGCAGGCCAACTGTTGCCACTGGGTATGGACCTGACCCTGCCCCAGGCGCAATTGACCCAGCTGCAGCAGCTTTTTTCAGAACGCCAGATCGGCCGTCTTTATGTGGTGGGCTCGAACGATGTCACCGCTCCGGTGATTGATGCCAGCTACCGTCGCTTCCTTGCCGCAATGGAGGCGCACCTGGCGAACCAGCGCTTTGTGCTTGGCAATCGCCCGGGTGCCGGAGACTTCGGTCTGTATGGGCAGCTATCGCAGTTGGTGGGTTTCGACCCAACGCCACGGGCCATTGCCCATGACGTGTCGCCACGTACGGTGGCGTGGGTCGATCAAATGGCTGACCAGTGCGGCCTGGAGCCTGCAGAGCGCGACTGGCTGCCGGTGGAATCGCAACCGGCGACGTTAAAAAATCTGCTCGGTGAGATCGGGCGCGTGTATGTGCCGGCGCAGTTGGCCAACGCCGAGGCGGTGCAGGCGGGCGAGAAGCACTGGGAATGCGAGATTGATGGCGCCACCTGGACGCAGCAGACGTTTCCCTACCAGGCCAAGTGCCTGCAGTGGACCAACGAGCAATACGCGGCGCTGCAAGGTGACGCGCGAGCGCGTGTAGATGCACTGCTGGAAGGGACTGGCGTAGAGCGGATGTTGTCCGCTCCTTAGGTAGGCAAGGCATTGCGCTATGCCCGCAGCTGCCGCTACGTGACTGAACACGCGTCACTCACTGCAAACAGACTTCAGCGCCGCAGCGCAGTGTTGCGCGGGCGCAGGGGAAAGCGCGAGTGGGCGATACAAATTGTCGCCCGGTACAGGTAGTCTTGTAGGTGCTCGGCGGGGGTTCTGCCCGCGGCGTCTATCCAGTGGAGTAAAACTACCTTGACTGAGTCATCCAGTGATCCCGATTACAGTAGTTTGCGCAGTAACGTCAGCGCGCTTGGTGCGCTGCTCGGTGATATTATTGCCGCCGCCGAGGGTGAGCCATTCCTTGCACTGATAGAACAGATCAGAACGCTGTCTCGCTCCGCCAGGGAAGGTAACAACGAGGCCCGCGCAAGTTTGTTGCAGGTGCTGCGGGGTCTGACGAACGAGCAGCTGGTGCCGGTGGCGCGCGCATTCAGCCAATTCCTCAACCTGGCCAACATCGCAGACCAGCACCACACTGTATCGCGAGAAATGGTGCCGCTGTTTTCGTCCTCGCGCGCGCTTGCCTCTGCGTTTTCTTCTTTAACCCGTGAGGGCGTTGCGCCGGCTGCGCTGGCGCAAGCCATTCACGCGTTGAAAATAGAGCTTGTACTCACAGCGCACCCTACAGAAATCATGCGGCGCACCCTCATTCACAAGCACAGTGAGATTCGTGCTTGCCTGAGCCAGTTGGAGCTGACCGGGATCACCGAGCGAGAGCGTGAGCAGCTAAAGAAACGCTTGCGTGACCTGGTCACCCAGATATGGTTTGGCGATGACTTTCGCGCTGAACGGCCCACCCCGGTTGATGAGGCCAAGTGGGGCTTTGCGGTTGTCGAAGATGCACTGTGGGAAGCTGTCCCCGAGTTCTTGCGTCGTCTGGACGGTGCCCTGTTCGACGCCTGCGGCGTGCACCTGCCAATCGACGCCAGGCCGGTGACCTTTGTTTCCTGGATGGGCGGAGATCGTGATGGCAATCCCAATGTCACCGCGGCGGTCACCGAAGAAGTGCTGCTGCTTGCGCGCTGGCAGGCCGCGGACCTCTACCTGAACGATCTCGTTGAGCTGGTTGAAGAACTCTCCATGACACCGTGCGATGCAGCGCTCAGAGCGCTGGCGGGTGATGCGCGTGAGCCGTATCGCGCGGTGCTGCGTGAACTGCGTGAGAAAATGCGCCGCACACGAACAGCCATTGAAGCGGAGCTGGCAGGCGAAAGCATCGATGACCGGGATGTGTTCACGGACATCGCGCACTTGTGGCAGCCATTACACGCCTGCTATGTATCGTTGCAGGGCTGTGGCATGGCGAGCGTTGCCGACGGTGCATTGCTGGACCTGCTGCGTAAAGTACAGTGCTTTGGCCTGCACCTGGTGAAAATGGACGTACGCCAGGACAGCGCCCGCCACACCCAGGTATTTAGCGAGCTGACCCAGTGTCTTGAACTGGGAGATTACCAGCAGTGGAGCGAGGAAGAGAGGCAGTCCTTTCTGCTTGCACAGTTGTGCAACAAGCGCCCGCTGATTCCGCGTCGCTGGCAGCCATCACCGGAGGTGGCCGAGGTGCTGGCAACCTGTGCCGTGGTGGCCAGGCAGCCTTCTGAGGCGCTGGGTGCCTATGTAATCTCGATGGCGCGGCAGCCGTCGGATGTATTGGCTGTGCACCTGCTGCTGCGCGAGGCCGGTTGTGAGTTTGCCCTGCCGGTGTCGCCGCTGTTCGAAACCCTGGATGATCTGTCGCGCGCCAGGGATGTGGTAGCGCAACTGCTTGCGCAGCCCTGGTATCGCGCGGCTATTAACGGGCAGCTGATGATAATGATCGGTTACTCGGACTCGGCGAAAGATGCCGGTGCCCTGGCGGCGTCATGGGCGCAGTACACCGCGCAGGAATCACTGCTTGATTTGTGTGCCGAACACGACGTGGAGTTGCTGCTGTTTCATGGGCGTGGTGGCAGCATAGGGCGTGGCGGTGCGCCGGCCCAGGCGGCGCTGCTGTCGCAGCCTCCAGGCTCGCTGCGCAGTGGCCTGCGCGTTACGGAGCAGGGCGAGATGATTCGTGCCAAGCTGGGTTGGACATCGCTGGCGGTGAAAACCCTGGCGCTCTATACCACCGCGATCTGTCGTGCCAACCTCATGACACCGCCCCAACCGCGTGCGCAGTGGCGCGAGCTGATGGAGCAGATGTCTGCCGATTCCTGCGCTGCGTATCGTGCTGTGGTGCGCGATGAAAAAGACTTTGTTGCTTACTTCCGGCACGCCACGCCCGAGCAGGAACTGGGCAAGCTGCCACTGGGCTCACGGCCGGCGCGGCGTGCCGGTGGTGGCGGCATAGAAAGTCTGCGCGCCATTCCATGGATTTTCGCCTGGTCGCAAAATCGATTGATGCTGCCCGCCTGGTTGGGCGCAGGAGCTGCGCTCAGGAAGGCGATGGAGGAGGGGCATACATCAACGCTGCGCGATATGTTTCAGCAGTGGCCATTCTTTGAAGTTCGTATTTCGATGCTGGAGATGGTCTACGCCAAATCAGACGGCGCGATATCGCGGTTCTATGACGATTGCCTGGTACCGCCGCAGTGGCACCCCCTGGGCGAGGCACTGCGTGCGCAGCTCAATGACGACAGCGCCACAGTGCTGGAGATTTCCGGGCGGCACGAGTTGCTGGATGACCAACCCTGGATCAGGCAGTCCATGCAGTTACGCGATATCTACACCGACCCCTTGAACTACTTGCAGGCGGAACTGTTGCAGCGCAACCGCAGGCAGCCAGAACCGTACCTGGAGCAGGCGATCATGGTGACCATTGCCGGTATTGCGGCGGGGATGCGTAATACAGGATAGCAGCAAAAAGGCGGTGTTTTAGCGCCAGGACAAGTTGGCAAACGCCACGAAAAAGCGGGGTGCTACGTTGTCAAAACCTTATCTGTGTAATCCTGCCAGCGCGCTGGCTTAGGCATGCGCGTTATGGCGCTGAGTGACAGCCAAAGTATGTTGTCATTGCGTCGGGCGCACTCCCGGTTTTTTGCAGGCGATTGCGGCAATCGCGTGTGCAGGTGCGGCGAGGCACCAACTCATCAGTGATTCACCGGGAACCCACCAGGAGCCCATTAGGAACCTACCAGAAACCCAGCAGGAACCCAGCAGGAACACTCATCATGATCACCATCCACCATTCTCCCATGTCGCGCTCGACGCGCGTGATCTGGTACTGCGAGGAAATTGGCCTAGCGTACCAACTGAAAACCATCGAGATGTTCAGCGCGGCGATGACGCAGCCTGAATACCTGAAGATCAACCCTCTGGGCAAGGTACCAGCAATTGAAGATGAGGGCTTTGTGCTTTGGGAAACCAGCGCCATCTTGCAGTACCTCGATGCACGTTACGGCAACAACCAGCTCCTGCCGCCGCGTGACACGCAGGCCGGTGCGCTGGCCATTCAATGGCTGGAGTACGGTGAAAACCCGCTAACGATCATTATGGGTGAAATCGCGGCGCACAGCGGCCCCATGCCGCAGGAGCGCCGCATCCCCGCATTGGTAGAGCGCGGGCGCGATATGGCGAGCGGACTGGTGGACGTGGTCGAGCAGGCGTTGGGCCAGCAGCAATGGATACTTGGCGAGGACTTCAGCGCAGCCGACATCATGCTCGTATTCGGCTTGATGATTGCCGATTACCTGGGCTACGTGACGGACGCTACACCGCGCGTGCGGGCTTACCTGCAACGTGCGATGGCGCGGCCTGCCTTTGCGCGGGCAGCATCGCTATAGGGCGTTTCGCTGGCGCGGCGCGACTGCTCTACGGTTGCGAAGTTGATCCGGGTGAACCGGTCTACCCTTTCTGGCGTAAGTTCCTACACACAGGTAAAAAGGGTATCAAACCTATGAAAGCGTATATTGCAGAGTGTTGGGCGGCGGTGATGGATAACCGGCGTAATCCGTTGAGGCATCTGGAC
This sequence comes from Gammaproteobacteria bacterium, assembly GCA_024742415.1. Lineage (GTDB taxonomy): Bacteria > Pseudomonadota > Gammaproteobacteria > Pseudomonadales > Halieaceae > Marimicrobium. The sequence goes on along the minus strand of JANSYN010000009.1, from coordinate 122,171 downwards.
CTTGCGTCGCAGCATTATTTTATGCAGGTGCTGGCCTGGATGTGGAGCATGATTTTTTGTCTCGCGTTCTTGTCCATCTTCAATTTTGCGGCAGTGTGGCTGGGCCACATGCTGATACTCAGCGGTGTTGCGTTGACGGTGGCCGTGTTTCGCGAGAGCGAGAAGCGGCTGGCAGTGATAGAGGCTTCTACTCATGACTTGAGTGCTTCATCACGCTGTGTATGGAAGATGGACAGCGAGGCTTGAAGGCAGACGGCGCGCTTGTTCTCGCCGGTGGTGCGCCATTTGCGCCCGCATCGCCCGCATGGGTAGGGAGCGGCAACGTGATGGCAGTGGCATGACAAGGGCCATCGAGACGCTTTTTTATGACGGACGTTGCCCTTTGTGCCGTCGCGAAGTCGCCTTGTTACGAAAGCTCGCGGACGATGGCCTGGCCTTCCAGGACATTCATTCGGCGACTGCGGCCCGACTGCCCGCGACAGAAGCGTTGTTGAAATCCCTGCATTTACAGCGTGCCGATGGAGTAATGGTGACGGGTCTGGCCGCGAATGTTGCTGTATGGCAGCACACGGTTTTTGGCGCTCTGTGGCGCGTCTTGCTGTGGCCGGGCGTGCGCTCGGTGGCCCACGGGTGCTATGACCGCTGGGCGCAGCGACGTTACAATCGCCTCTACGGTTGTGCGGGCACTGCGGCAGAGTCCTAGCGGCACCGGCGCGCCATTTGTATGTGTTATTCCTGCCCGTTGGCATGATGCGCGGCCTGACTTGATCTCTTCCCGGTGGTAAATTGCGGGGATGGAAAACCAACATCTCAAACAATGGCAGCACGACCACACCTTTTCCCAGGATAAACGCCGGCCTGGAGAGTCACGCACACTGATTGTTATTGCTATCACTGCGACCATGATGGTCGTAGAGATAAGCGCCGGCGTGGTGTATGGCTCGATGGCATTGTTGGCTGATGGATTACACATGGCATCGCATGCGGCGGCCCTGAGTATCACGGCATTTGCCTATGTCTATGCGCGTCGCCATGCCAGCAACGAGGCCTTCAGTTTCGGCACGGGAAAAGTGAATGCGCTGGGTGGGTTTACCGGCGCCGTGCTGCTCGCACTGTTTGCGGTGTTCATGGGTTTTGAAAGCATTGCACGGATGCTCAATCCGGTTGAGATTGTGTTCAACCAGGCGATAGCGGTAGCCACCGTGGGGCTTCTGGTGAATGGCTGTTGTGTGTTTATTCTCGGTGGCGCGGACCATGGGCATGGGCATGGGCATGGGCATGGGCATGAATATAGTCACGGCCACGGCCACGGCCATGGCCACGGGCATGGGCATGAATATAGTAACGGCCACGGCCACGATCCTGGTCACGACCAAGACCACAATCAAAACCACATCCAAAACCACAACCAGAACCGCATCCAAAACCACCGCGACAACAAAGACAACAACAACGGGCGTGACTCTGGTGACGATCCCGCCCTTGACCATGGTCACGTCCACCAAAGGCACAAACGTGTCCACCATCACGATCAGGCTGCAGTCAACACGCAAGAGCGGGCAGGCCATCGTGCTCCTGACGTGCACCACCATGACCACAATCTGAAATCTGCTTACCTGCACGTGTTGGCCGATGCACTGACGTCTATTCTGGCCATTTTTGCACTGCTGGCGGGGAAGTATTTCGGCTTGATATGGATGGACCCCGCGATGGGAATCGTGGGAGCGTTGCTGGTGGCACGCTGGTCATATGGGCTGCTCGGTGCCACCAGCGCCGTATTGCTTGATCGGCAGGCACCACAGGCATTGCGCACTACATTGCGTGAGCGCCTGGAGTCCGACGGCGCGACGCATGTGACCGATCTACATGTCTGGGCGATAGGTCCGGACATCTACAGCGCACAGATTTCAGTAGTGTCCCATAATCCCCGAACCCCTTCTGCCTACAAATACCTGATCCCCGAGTCACTGGGGATCGTGCACGCAACGGTGGAGGTGCATCGTTTTTAGTCAGGGCACTAGAAAGGCGTCAATTAACTAGGGGTCATAAATAGGGGTCCATAAATAGGGGTCAGAGCCCTTTTATAAATAGGGGTCATATAAATAGGGGTCAGAGCCCTTTAATGCTTGGTCTGCCTCTCTTTGGCTGGCCAGTGTTCAGTGATAGCGCTTGATCAATGCCTTCGCGGAAAGGCTTGCTACCCAGGGGGGTGCCTGAGTGTGTATGCAGCCTGATGGCACTGTGCCCGTCCTCTCCCAAAGGCTGCTCGAAGAGTTGTAGATAGTTCGACGCGCGTTTTGCCCTGCTTGATCCTAATCTACTGTATTCCGGATGTTCAACGATTGTTCTATCCGGAGCCAGGCAGGCATTCCTTTTGAAGCTGGACCATGGGTAGTCGGCTGGTCGGTCGACTATCCGCGCCCTCACTGGGTTCAGCTCGATGTAGCGATAGCACGCCAGAACGTAAGATGAACTCTCAACAGTACTTGCCTTGAACCGGCCCTCCCATAAGGTGCCAGTGCGGCCGTACTTTCTGTTGATGTGGGGTACGTAGTGCCTGCCGAGATGTTGCATCAACTGACTGACAGATGTTTGCTCGATCGGAGTCGCGAGAATGTGAACGTGATTGGTCATAAGTGTGTAGGCGTGGATAAGACATCTATAGCGCTTTGCGGCTGCGCGAAGTAATGACAAATAGACACGATAATCCTGTTCTTCGAAGAACGTGGGCTGCCGGTTGTTTCCTCGCTGCACAATGTGTGCGGCGATGCCCGGAACAAAGAATCGAGGTTTTCTTGGCATCGCTGCTCTCCCGGCCGATTTGGTGACCAGCGATGCTAGTGAAAGTATGTGGGCGCTAGAACATCAGAAAAAGGCTCCGATCTCAAAAGATCTGCGAATAGGGCACTGACCCCTTTTCTGGACCCCTTTTCTGGACCCCTTTTCTGAAAAGGGCTCTGACCCCTTATTTTGGAAAAGGGCTCTGACCCCTTACTTTTAGCTGCCCAAAAACACGACGGTTTTGTTGCCATCCAGAAAGACTCTGCGCTCAATGTGATACTTCACGGCCCTGGCCAGTGCCATGGACTCGTTGTCGCGGCCCATGCGTACCAGGTGTTCCGGCGTGTGGTTGTGATCGACGCGGGTGACCAACTGCTCGATGATCGGACCTTCGTCCAGGTCACTGGTAACGTAGTGTGCGGTAGCGCCAATGAGCTTGACGCCGCGATCATAGGCCTGGTGATAGGGCCTTGCGCCTTTGAATCCCGGCAGGAAAGAGTGGTGAATGTTGATGCAGCGGCCGGCGAGTGCCGCGACCATATCGGCCGACAGGATCTGCATGTAGCGCGCCAGAACCACAAGCTCTGTGCCGGTCTCCTGCACCAGTTTGAGCACCTGCGCCTCCTGCGCTGCCTTGTTGGTTGCATCAACTGGCAGATGCACGAACGGTATATTCTCGCGTTCTGCCAGTGGCCGCAGGTCATCGTGGTTGGACACCACTGCGGTTACGCGCATGTGCAGATCCCCGGTGCGACAGCGGTAGAGCAGGTCGTCGAGGCAGTGATCAAACTTCGACACCATGATCATAACCGGGGTGGGCACGCGTGGATCATGAAACTGCCAGTGCATGCCCAGGCGTTGCGCCACGTCGCTGAACGCCTGCCTGATCTGGTCGATATCCGGCGAGGCACCCTGCAGGCGGAACACAGCCCGCATAAAAAAACGGTTGGTAGATTCATCGTCAAACTGTTCAAGCGCGCAAATGTAGCAATCGCGATTGGCCAGAAAGCCACTAACGGCGGCAACAACCCCCGTGTCAGCGCGGCAGGTGGCGGTGAGTATGTAGTTGCACCTGGGATTGTTGCTTTGTGTCACTGAATCGATTCCTGTGGCGGTTGCGAGCGGCAGGCGGGTGATTCTAGCAAAGATGCGGGCGGTTGGGCTGCCCGCAGGTTTGCGGTGTATTTGCCAAAAGAACCTATCGGCAGGTGCCGGGGCAGGGTGTTCAAAACACTGTCAAAAGCAGTAGCAAAATAGCAAACCAGGCGATCAACAGCGCGTAGCGCGGTAGCCAGTTTATGAGAAATCCAAACTGCCGGTAGCGAGCAGGGCTCCATACCCATTGCCTGACATCCGCAGCAGGACGACCCCCCGCCAGGCTCACCGCATACCCCACAGCCACTGTCGCTGCGAAACCAAAGACGTTCCACCACAGCCAGGACACTTGTTCAGCGAACTGCCAGCAGAGCAGATTTAGGATGAATCCGGCGGCCAGACCAGCCCGTGCCCCGGTGCCGTTACAGTGCTGGGTAAGCAAGCCAAGGGCAAACACGCCCAGCACTGGCCCATTGATCAGCGAACCGATTTTGTTGATGGTCACCAGCACGGTGTCGCTTATGTCGCCCACGTGGAATGCCATCGCCAGGGTCACTGCGCCCCAGGCTGCGGTCAACAGGCGCGAATAGAACAATTCGCGACTGTCTGACCATGCCTGCCCCTGGTGCAAGCGTCGCACAAAGTCTTCCATGGTGGTTGCGCTGAGACTGTTGATGACGCTGTCCAGCGACGACATCGCCGCGGCGAAGAGCGCCACCAGCGCAATGCCGACAACGCCGGTAGGCAATTGCTGGATCATGTAAAGTGGTACGGCAAGGTTGTAGTTGGGAGCCTCGCCATTGCGCGGCAGCGCGGCGATGAAGTCGGGTTCTGCAGCGGCGTACACGGCAAGGCCGGCGCCGATCAGGCAGTACAGTAAAACGAGAGGGAAGCGCAGCAGCCCGTTGATGAACAATGCTCGGTTGCCGTCGTCAACCGAACGCGCACACAACTCGCGCTGCACCTGACTCTGGTCGCAGCCGTAGTACGACACATAGAGGAAGATCCCGCCGAATAGCATCGGCCAGAAGGCAAAATCGTAGCCATCTCCCAGCCCGTGGTGGGCGAAATCGATGGCCGTGCGGCGCTCTTGTGGTAAACCGGCGATGAGTTGCTCGAAGCCGCCAATGGCGTGCAGCAGCAGTACGAATAGCAGCAGTAGTACACTCACCAGAATGACCATCTGAATGACGTCGCTGTAGATCACGGCGCGAATGCCGCCCAACACATCGTAGACCACCGTGATGGCCCCCAGCAGTACCACCGACCAGAAGAATGACAATCCCGAGATCAGCTCGATAACCAGTGCGATGCTGTACACCGTTACCGCCGTGGCAAAGGCACGCAGCACCTGAAAGAGGCCGCTTAGCCATAGCCGCGTGGACAGATCAAAGCGCCGCTCCAGGTAATCATAAACAGAGATCAGTGAGAGGCTTCGAAACATCGGCAGCAGAAACACCATCACGATTACCATGGCGATGGGCACGGCCAGCTCGTACTGCAACCAGATCAGGCCGCCGCCGGCGGCAAAGGCCACGAACGCAGGCGCCCCCAGAATGCTGTTGGTTGAGCACTGGGTAGCCATAACAGAGATTGCGATCGGCCAGGGGCCGGTGCTGCGTGCGGCAACATAGTAATCGCCGCGCGAGTGTTGTGATCGCGACAACCAGGCGCTGAGTGTGACTAGCGCTGTGAGATAAACGCCGATGATAGTCCAGTCCAGGGTGGTGATCAGGGTGTTCATGCGCGTTTGCAGGGTTGCCGTGGAGCCGATGTCCGTTCACGGTAAGGTGTGCTGCAGGAAATTACCAGCGCTGGCGCGCGGCCGGACAGTACAGAGACCGGCGGCCTGGGCTGTGGATAGTACGATCAGAAAGCTCAACTAGCTGCGGATGAACTGCTCGTAGTCAGGCCTGGGCGTATTGCGGATGCACAGCACAATCACAACGAAAGCGACAAACAGCAGCGTGGCGACGAAAGGGATAAAGGCGACGATGGATAGCGCCAACGCTGACGCGTTTCTCGCCAGTTCAGCCAGTCGATGGTTGCCAGTGGTTGCGGAGCGTCTTTGCACAGTCATAGTTAATCCTGGTAACTCAATGTGATGGTGTAGCCGTCATGCGGCGCGTCGATGCAGCCCGAGGGATGCTGTGGCACGCTCGGGCCCCGGGGTAAAAGGGTGGTTGAAGTCCAGTCGGGGTGGCGCCCGGTCAGGCCTGAAGTAGTGAGATCTGCTAGGTTCTGTGCCCCACGGGGCGTATCTGGCACGGTAGCTTTGTTAGCCGGGTTGCCGTGTGCGTTGCCTTTCGAGCTGTCGTTTGCGCTTTCGTCGACGTTGCGTGCTTGCTGCAGGCTAACCGCGGCTGCTGTCGACCACCCCGTAGTGTTGGCGATGGTGTTGCCGACGGTGGCGTTGATGGTGTTGTCGAGGGGATTGCCGAAGGTGTTGTCGGCTCCAGCGTTTTTCAAGCGCGTCACCGGGCGGGCAGGGCGCGACAACGAGTGTCCCGTCAGCTGCGCGCGCGGGCTCTGCAGCCCCTTGATGTAGCCCTTGCTGTGGTGTGACATCATCTCGTCATAGCCAAGGCCAAAAAAAGCGCCGCCGTTGGTATTTTGCCCGGCAATAGTTTTGAAAATGGCACGCGCGGCGCGCGCTTGCCTGTGCGATGCTGCAGTGATGGCGGTGCCAGTTGCTGCGCTGTCTGCAGTAGTGCGATGGTCTTGCTCCAGGCTGCCGTTGCGCTCAAGGCTGTCGTTGCGCTCAAGGCTGTCGTTGCGCTCAGGGCTGTAACTGGGCTCCAGACTGTCCGTGGTTTCAAGGCCGTCACTGGGCTCAAGGCTGTTACCTGGCTTAAGGCTGTAATCCCGTGCAAGGCTGTAATCCCGTGCAAGGCTGTACTCCCGCGCAAGGCTGTTACCCGGCTCCGGTCTGTCGCCGGTCGCCTGCATTGAAGGTTGTGCTTTTTGGGTGCAAGCGCTGGTGGTTAGCACCAGTGCACACGCGCCAGCTAACGCAGCTATGAATCGCGCCAGTGTACGAGTGGCGGCGCGGATGCGCCACAGCAAGTGCAGATCAATGACGCGCGGGGGGAGCGAGCGGTGGCTGTTGCTGCGCGTCGCCGGGGGGCATACGTCTGTGCACTGACGGGTTGTGTCGCCAGGCGCTGACAGCGCGCACACGGTTTGTGGCGGCACCAACACTGCGGCTGTTGAAATTCCTTTTTCCATGAGTACATAATCGCGCCTCGTTGGACTGCGTGTCATGCACCACATGGTGTACTGTCGAGAATATTTTTTGTCTGAATGTTCGCTTCCTCAAAGTACATACCGTGTATTGTCGCACCGCATTGGTGCGGTTTTTGACGAAATGAATTCGTGTCTAACGTATTTGCCTTTTTCTTTTTCTTTCTTTCTATTTGTTTCTTTTTTGTTTCAATTCGTCCCTTTTTTTTCTGCGGCCCGATTGTCGTTTAAAGAAACGGTTTGCGCACCCCATACTTTCTAAAGAAATTTTGCGCGTGGCACTTTCGTTGTCGCAAGACGTACACCGCTGACATTTGCGGCAGCATCGGGCGCGCGCGAAGCCATAGCGCCTGCACCTTCGGGTCAGTTCAGGCAAAAACAATTTTTGTCTAGCATGCTGCAGCTCAACACCCTCAGTTAAGCCCGCGATCTGATCCGATGAAAAATACATCAAGCCATACACCACATGGTGCACGACAAGCTTTTACATATGGGTCTACACTGACTAAATTAGCAGAACAGGTTTTCGAATCGCTGGATTGACTACCCAGGCTATAAACGCACTGACAACAAGCGAGTGGCATGACTGGAAATGCAACACAGCTAACAGACCTGATTGGGTTGCTCTACCAGTCCGCCGACCGCGCGGAAAGCTCCGAGCAACTGCATCGTGAGCTGACCTTCAGCATGGGCTTCGTCGCCAGCTCAGTGCATTCATGGAGTCCCATCACCGGCAAAGAGGTGGTTCACCAGATGGCACTGCGTGATCACGAACCTGGCAGTGAGGCGCTCAAGGCCATTATTGCCGACTACAACGCAAAGTGGGTGCGTCTTAACCCCCTGCCCAGAATCGGTTTCATGAAGGGGCTGTTGCGAGAGGGCGCCGTGATCGGCCGCCATGAGTTCATCTCGGACGAAGAATGGCGCGACAGCGATTTTTTCAGTGAGATTAGCCACCTCACCGAAGAGGTGCACACCTACAGCGTGATTGTGCGCAATCTCCCGAAGAAGATCATTATCTTCAACTTTTCGACCAACGAGCGCTCTGGTGAGGCACGTCGGCATATGCGTGCGTCCCTGGAGCTGGTTGCGCCACACCTGGTGCGTCTGTTCACTATTAAAGAACGCCTGCACGATCTGCAGGTCGGGCTGTCTGCGGCACTGGCGTCCATGGACAGGCTGCGCTTTGGCATCGTCACGCTCACCCAGCAGCGCACGATCGTGGTTGCCAACAGTGTCGCAAAATTGCAGATGTCCGCGGGTGACGGGCTGCTGATGCGTGAGAACGACATAATCCACGTGGACGCTGCGATCAATAAGCAGTTGCAGGCGCTGATCGATGATGCCATCGAGCGCGCGGTGCAGTGCGCAACCGGCCCCTGCCCACCCACGGAATTGCGTCTTGAAGAACGTGGCGGCAGCAAGGTCACGGTTGTGGCCTATCCGCTGTGCGGCGACACGGTTCGCGTTGGGCTCGAAACCCCCGTTTGCATGCTGTTAATCCACGACTCCGACCTCGAGCTCACCATGCACAAGGAACTGTTCAGCCTGCTGTATGAGCTAACACCCAACGAGACCGAAGTGGCGCTGGCCATAGCGCGAGGCCTGTCCGTGGATGAAACCGCTGAGAAACTGGGCCATTCGGTATCCACTTCGCGCACAGTACTTAAACGCGTTTACGCAAAAACCAACACTCGTCGCCAGAATGAGCTTGCCTATCTGGTGTTATCGCACAAGGATATGATTCCGCAATAGCCGTGTTAGTGCACGGCGGGTGCTCATGTTCGTGATGTTAGTGCGGTGACGTTAGTGCGGTGACGTTAGTGCGGGGGCTTCAGTGCGGTTAGGTGAGTGCGGCTTGCGCTCTGCGCCGGCAGCTCAGCAGTTCCCTCGCGCAGTGCAGTAACGACCGGTGCCAGTGCCGCAGGGGCGCCGGAACGGCGCCTTATCTGCGCCTCGAACGGTGCATCTGTTCAAGGTGTGCGGTGGAAACCGCGTGCGTATTCGGTGTAGGGGTTAGGTGTCGCTCGCCATTTCGGCGCGATAGCGATTGTGCAATATCCTGACGCGCTTTACGTACGTCTCGGTCTCTTCGTAAGGCGGTATGCCATTGAAGCGTTCGACCGCGCCAGGCCCGGCATTATAGGCCGCCGTGGCCAGGGTGATGTCACCGTTGGTGCGTTGCAGCAGCCATGCCAGGTAGCGCACTCCGCCACGAATGTTTTGCTCCGGTGAGAGTGGGTCATCCACGCCCATGTCCCTGGCCGTTTCCGGCATCAGTTGCATCAGGCCCAAAGCGCCGACCTTCGACCTGGCTTGCGGCTGGAATGCCGACTCTGCATGAATGACCGCGCGCACGAGCGCCGGATCAACGCCAAAGTGGTTGGCGTTCGCCACAATGCTGTTGCGGTACGCAGTGAGGTGCAGTGGTGTGTTGTGCCAGTCAACGGTCGAGCGCAAGTTGCAGGCATAGCAGCTGAGCGAGACCGCGATCACCTGGTAGTTGCGGTGCATCGGCGCCCGATCTGAAAAAGACGTCACCCCGGAGCGGTTGGTGTACTTGAAGACTTTCACCTTCTGTTCCTTGGGCGCGCTCGTTTGCGGCGCAGGTGCAGGCGCCGGGCTGGCGGCCTGGGTCGTGGCGGCCTGTGCCGCGGTGAAACTGTATGAAGTGCCGAGCAGTGCGATGATCAACACGGCTCTTGTAATCGCGCCCATGGATGCTTTTCGGTACCCGTGTTGGTGTGATTGTAGCTCGCTGCAACGCGCGGCAAACGGTAAAAGTTGCGAAATTGAGAATTTTCCGCCCCCTCCAAAAAGGTTGGTCATTGGCGATTTCCCGATTAAGCTGCCACATCAGGCCTTGCGGCAACGCGTGGCGGCGCACCAACGGGGAGGCGCTCACCGCAACTCTGGAGTAGTCATGGCAGGCAGCAACAAATACGCGATACACAGCGATTTTGCGAAAATTCCGTCGGTGAACCTGCGGTTCAGTCCGCTGATTGTGGCAATTCTGAATGCAATCAGCCGCCTGGTGCGCTTCTTCCAGAAACGCCGTTTCGACTTGACGGTCACGCCCCACGTCATTGAAAGCGGCACGGGCCAGGCCGTTGACGTCAAGGTACTGACCCCCCACAACATCAAGCCGAACGCGCCTGCCCTGGTTTACTATCACGGCGGTGGGTTTGCGTTGACCTATGCCGCCGTGCACCTGAAAAGTGCAGAACGCTATGCCAATGAGGCAGGCTGTATTGTGGTGTTTGTGTGCTACCGCCTGGCCATGAAGCATCCGTTTCCCGCGGGCTTTGACGATTGCTACGCCGCATTGCAGTGGGTCGCTGACAATGCCGCAGAGCTGGGCATAGACCGCGAGCGCGTTGCTGTCGGCGGTGACAGTGCCGGCGGCGCTCTTGCAGCCGGTGTGGCACAAAAGTGCCGGGACGAATCCTTACTGCCACTGCGCGGCCAGTTGCTCATCTACCCGGTGCTCGATAGCCGCTGCGTCACACCATCGGCGCAGGAGTTTACCGATGTGCCGCTGTGGAATGCGGTGTCCAACCGTCGCATGTGGGACATGTACCTGCGCAGTGTCGACCGGCAGTCACCGCCTGCCTATGCGGCTCCGGGTTTGGGTGATGCCACCGGCTTGCCCGCCACCTACATAGAAACCGCAGAATTCGACCCGCTGCGCGACGAGGCGCTGAATTACGGCAAGGCCCTTCGAGACAGCGGTAATGATCCGGTCATGAACGAAACGCTTGGTACTATTCATGGCTATGACGGAGTGGGCGACAGCGAAATCGCAAAGGCGTCAATGACGCAACGTATTGCGTTTCTGCGCTCGGTATTTGCTTGAGCGTCCTGCCGTATGGGTAGGGTCGATAGGCAAGACACGCTTGCCAGTCCCGGTGCGCCCGCGGTGGTTGACTGCGCTCGGTGCACCCTGGGTGATGCGCCAGTTCTGCCGACATTTTGTTCGAGGCGATCATGCGCCTGATACTCGCGCCCATGGAGGGCGTTGTTGATCACACGATGCGCGCCTTGCTTACCTCCCTGGGCGGTATCGATCGCTGTGTCACAGAATTTGTCAGGGTGACCGAGCGCCTGTTGCCGCCCCGCGTGTTTTATCGCCTGTGCCCGGAACTGCACAGTGCAGGGCGCACCGCAGCCGGCACCCCCGTGTATCTGCAACTGTTGGGCGGCCAGCCGCTGCCCATTGGCGAGAACGCAGCGCGCGCTGCGGAACTTGGCGCGCCGGGTATCGACCTGAACTTCGGTTGCCCGGCAAAAACGGTAAATCGCTCCGACGGCGGCGCAATACTGCTGCGCGAGCCCGAGCGTGTGCATCGCATTGTCGCGGCGGCACGCACCGCGGTGCCTGGCCTTGTGCCGGTCACCGTGAAAACCCGGCTGGGGTTTGAGGATGACGAGCTGTTTCTCGATATCGTGCGCGCGATAGAGGCGGCCGGCGCGACGGAGCTGACCATTCATGCCCGTACCCGTCGCCAGGGCTACCGGCCACCGGCACACTGGCACACCATCGCCAAAGCGCGTGAGATACTCCGCATACCGATCATCGCCAATGGCGAAATCTGGAGCGTGGGCGACGCGCAGCGCTGCCGGGAATCCAGCGGTTGCGATGACCTCATGCTGGGCCGCGGGGCGCTGTGCCGTCCAGACTTGCCGCGCATTATTCGCAGTGCCCTGCACAACAGCGCACCTGCGGTGGAGCCACTGGCCTGGCCGGCGATTGCGCCGCTATTGATAGCGTACTTCGAACTGAACCTTGCCGCCTATGATGCGCGTTATGTGGGCAACCCCATCAAACAGTGGCTGGCATACTTGCGCGGCTACTATCCGCAGGCGGCACTGCTGTTCGAGCGGGTCAAGCGCTTGCGCGCACCGGCGGATATTCACGCCCAGTTGCTGGCTGAAGCCAATGCATGCAAGCCGTCGGCTGGCAGCCCTGGTGCGCCATCAATGGCGGCCTGCTGAGCGCAGGCCGTCGCGCGCTTTACCAGCCCTCTTCAGAGTACAGGTCAAGTACCGCGCCCTTGCTGGCAGAGGCCGCATTGCGCGCAAACTTGGCCAGCACACCGCGCTTGTACCGCGGCTCTGGTCGCTGCCAGTTCGCCCGCCGGCGGGCGATCTCGTCGTCGCTGACGTCGAGTTGCAGCAACAGCTGATGCGCGTCGATAGTCACCGGGTCGCCTTCCTCAACCAGGCCGATAAGGCCACCCGCATAAGCCTCAGGGGCAACGTGGCCAACGACCATGCCCCAGGTACCGCCAGAAAATCGACCGTCAGTAATCAGGCCTACCGACTCGCCCAGACCCTGGCCCACCAGGGCGCTGGTAGGCGCGAGCATTTCCGGCATGCCCGGGCCACCCTTGGGCCCCAGGTAGCGCATGACGACGACGTCGCCCGCCTTGATGGCGCCGGCCAGAATGGCATCCAGCGCCGATTGCTCATCGTCAAAAACGCGGGCGGGGCCGGTGATGACCGGATTCTTCAGGCCGGTGATTTTGGCCACGGCGCCTTCTTCGGCAAGGTTGCCGCGCAAAATGGCAAGGTGGCCCTGGGCGTAGATGGGGGCGTCGATGGGGCGAATCACGTCCTGGTTGGCGGGCGCGCCGGGTTCAATCGAGGCCAGGCTTTCGGCGATGGTCTGCCCGGTGATGGTCATGCAGTCACCGTGTAGCAGGCCTGCGTCGAGCAGGATTTTCATGACGCGCGGAATACCACCGGCGCGGTGCAGGTCGATTGCCATGTATTTGCCGCTGGGTTTCAGGTCACAGATTACCGGCACTTTCTTGCGGATGCGCTCGAAGTCGTCGATATCCCACTCAACCTCGGCGGCATGGGCAATGGCCAGAAAGTGCAGGATGGCGTTGGTGGAACCGCCGGTGGCCATTACTACGGTCACAGCGTTCTCTATGGCCTGGCGGGTGACGATGTCGCGCGGTTTCAGGTCGTTTTTCACGGCCTCTACCAGCACGCGCGCGCTCTCCTGTGTGCTCCTGGCCTTCTCCGATTCCACGTTCGCCATGGTACTGGAGTAGGGCAGGCTGAGTCCCAGCGCCTCGAAGGCCGAACTCATGGTATTGGCGGTGTACATGCCGCCACAGGAGCCATTGCCCGGTATGGCGTTACGTTCGATAGCGAGCAGGTTATCGTCGCTGATGCGTCCGGCACTGTGCTCGCCTACTGCCTCAAAGACGCTGACGATGTTGAGGTCGCGGCCGTCCAGGCGGCCCGGCAGTATAGTCCCGCCGTAAACAAAAATGGACGGTACGTTGGCGCGTAACATGCCCATCATGCCCCCGGGCATGTTCTTGTCACAGCCACCGAAGACGATGACGCCATCCATCCACTGCCCACCCACGCAGGTTTCGATGCAATCGGCAATCACTTCGCGCGAGACCAGGCTGTACTTCATGCCCTCGGTGCCCATGGACATACCATCGCTGATGGTGGGCGTGCCAAAGAGTTGCGCGTTGGCGCCGCTTTCCTTGAGCGCCACGACCGCCGCGTCTGCCAGTGACTGCAGGCCCGCATTACAGGGCGTGATGGTCGAGTGCGCGTTGGCCACGCCAATCATTGGTTTGGCGAAGTCTGCCGCCTCGTAGCCCAGGCCGTAAAACATGGAGCGGTTGGGCGCACGCTGCACGCCTTCAGTGATATTGCGGGAGCGTCGGTTGCTGCTCATGGGTGTTCCTCGTGCGGGTAAAAAAGTAATCCGCACATTGTAACGCGTTCCGTCATCGAGCGAAGGGGTTTTGTGGCGCAGGGCGCGCGCTGTCCGGTCGTAACGGCAGCGGCCCCACCCGACCCCTACGCTGCGCCGTCAAATCAAGTAAACTAGGCCCATGTCAACTTCGATTATGCACCTGCTGCGCAATACCGCCACTGTGGCACTCAGCGCGCTGCTGTCTGCCTGCACTAACGTCGCCCTGCAGGCGGTGAACCTGCCCTCGTACCTGATGAGCGATCTGCGCCTGGAGCGTGGTATTGCCTATGGCGAGCGCGCCGACCAGAAGCTGGATTTATACCTGCCCATCGAGTCGGCGCAGCAGCGCAGGCAACTGGTGGTGTTCATCTACGGCGGCGCCTGGACTTCCGGTTCGCGCGCGGATTACTTCTTTGTCGCCGATGCATTGACCGCAGCAGGCTATGCGGTGGCGATTCCGGATTACATCAAGTATCCCCGGGGAGCGTTCCCCGCGTTTGTGGACGATGTAGCGCAATCCATTGCCTGGCTGTCCGCGCACATTGATCGCTACGCACCAATCGATGAATTTGTGCTCATGGGGCACTCGGCAGGTGCGCACACGGCAGCGCTATTGATCACTGATCCTGCCTATTTCACGGCGCAGCAGACGGAGATCGCACCGATCGGTGCCTTTGTAGGGCTGGCCGGCCCCTACGGTTTTAAGCCTGACTCGCGCAAGTACCAGAACATCTTTGCCAATCTCGATGATTACAACCAGATGCGTCCGCTGCATTTTGTAACAGGCAATGAACCCCCAATGCTACTGTTGCATGGCAGCGCTGATACCACCGTGTTGCCGGTGAATACGCGCAAGTTTGCCGAGCGTGTACTGGCCGGGGGTGGCAGTGCACAGGCGCAGTATTACGACGATGCGGGGCATATTGCACCTGTGCTGGCCATGTCGCGACTGCCTTTTGCTAACCGGCACATGCGCGCGGACATTCTTGAGTTTCTCGATAGCCGCAACGGCGGCGCGGTGGGCGGCGCTGATCAACAGCGCGCCATCTCGCACAGCGGCCAGGTGGACAAAACCGGCATTAGCCCCGAATGATTTACCCGCCGTTCGCAGCAGCGAGCGACCGACTCACTGACCTGAAGGACAAATGAATGAGCGAATCCCGAGACTTCGACATCGTCATCTATGGCGCCACTGGCTTCACCGGTAAACTCGTTGCAGAAGCAATGACCGCCAAAAATGGCCATGGGCTGCGTTGGGCACTAGCCGGTCGCAGCGCTGACAAGCTGGCAGCGGTGCGCAATGACGTGGGCGCACCGGCAGACACCGCCCTGTTGGTTGCCGACGCCACCGATCCGCAATCGCTGCGCTCGATGGTAAGCAGCACGCGCTGCGTCATCAGCACTGTAGGGCCCTACCAGCTGTATGGCTCGGATCTTGTGGCAGCCTGTGCCGAGTTGGGCACAGATTACGTGGATTTGTCCGGTGAGCCCCTGTGGATGCATGACATGATCGCCCGTTATCACACGGCAGCACAGGCCAGCGGCGCGCGCATTGTGCACAGCTGCGGTTTCGATTCGCTGCCTTTCGATCTTGGCGTCTTCTTTTTGCAGGAATCCGCAAGGCAGAAGCTGGGCGCAACCTGTCCGCGAGTGCGCGGGCGCGTGCGCGCCATGAATGGAGAGTTCTCTGGCGGTACCGCCGCGTCCATGGGCGCGACTATCGAGGCGATCAGCGCCAGGCCGGAACTGTTTGGCGTGCTCGTCGATCCGTTTTGCCTGGCCAACGGGTTCAAGGGTCCGGAACAGCCCGCCGACAACGCACCCTATGAAGATGAGGTGCTGGGTCAGTGGGTGGCACCTTTTATCATGGCGACAATCAACACCAAGAATATTCATCGTTCCAACGCACTGCTTGGCCATGCCTATGGCACGGATTTTCAATACGACGAAATGATGGCAACCGGCGCCGGCGAGCAGGGCAAGGCGGTTGCCGAACTGGTGGCTGCCACTAACCCGCTGTCAGGGGATGACGTACCCGCTCCTGGAGAGGGGCCTTCACGTGAATCACGTGAAGCGGGTAACTATGACGTGCTGTTCATCGGTACCACCGCAGACGGGCGCGAGATTCGCGCGGCCGTGACCGGCGACATGGACCCGGGATACGGCTCCACCTCGAAAATGATCGCCGAGAGCGCGGTGTGTCTCATCCAGGACTGCCCCGACCTGCCCGGAGGTATTTATACCAGCGCACCGGCCATGGGCCACAAGCTGATCAGGCGGCTGGTTGAACATGCCGGGCTTACCTTTGAGTTGGAGTAAGCTGGCCAGACGCGGCCTGTTGCTGACGCCGCGCCTTCCCGGCGGATGAGACACCGCGATGCAAAGTAACGAAGTGAGTGTTGCGCAGGCCGTGGCGGAGGCACCGGCGGTCGCGGCCGAATTGGCCGCGATGGCGCAGGCACATCGCGACGAGCACCGTGAGGTTGACCAGAGCCATACCCAGCGCGCCTGGGTGTCCACGGCGCGCACCTACTGTTACCAGACGCATATTGCGATCAGCGCGCAGCCGCGCGCACGCCTTGCCTGGCTCGCCGAGCTGCTTTACAGCGCCGCCCGCTTGCAGCGCCAGCCCTGGTACCCGCAGTTCAGCAGCGGTTGCAGCGAGGCAGTGTCGATGGCGCCCGCAGCAGGTATCGGCAAGCATCAGCTGAGTTGGGGCTGTTTTGATCTGGGTTTGCCGCAGCCGCGTTACTATCGGCAACTGGTCTCACTGGCCAGCATCGATGACAACACGCAGGTGATCGTGGCGCGATCCGTGCCGGACGGCCCGGCGTTGCCTGCGCAGGCCAGGCTGGCCTATACGCTGAACCCAAACGGTGAGGTGGTGTATTGGGAGAACGACAAGCTGCACTGGCACCATATCTGCTGCACCCCCGGAGCGGGATTGTTGACCCCACTGACCGACCGCTTGCTCATCAATACCCTGCGCCTGCTGCGGCTGGATCAAACCGAGCGTGCCACCTACCGCGAAGAAGCCGGGCAAATGCGTGACTGGCTGCACAGCGGTCGCGCCGCAGCAGATATCAGCGCACAGATCAGCCTGCCGGTGACGAGCGACTGATGACAGCGATGTTGTGAGTGCCGCCCATGCCCAGGGGAAATGCCAGCGTGCCGGCAGCGCCAGGAACGGGTTCGACACGCATGCAAGGCCGGGTGAGTCCGCGTGGAAAATGACCATCCTGTTGCCATTGTGGTGCGCGCCTCGCGCAGAAAACAGGTAGGAGCCTGTCCGTTTTGCCGTCGTGAAATGACGCTGACATTCCACCATTTGATGCCGCGCAAGGTGCACCGTCGACGGTATTTCCAGCGCAACTACGCACGCGATGTGCTTGCTCGCGGTATCTATATCTGTCGGGATTGCCACGACGCCATTCACCGCAGCTACGATGAAATGGAACTGGCGCGTACCCTGGCGACGCCACAGGCGCTGGCGGCCGACGAGAAGCTGCGACGGCAGTTCCATTGGTTGTCGCGACAGCGGCGGGCGCCCTCAAGCTAGCGTCGGGTTGAAGGGGGGTGCAGCCAGGTGCTCGCGCTGGGTAAGGGTGGCGCAGCGTCAGTGAATAACCGGCTGTGGATAGTCCTCGAGGGACAGGGCCACCTCCAGCGTGTTGTCGCCCTCCCTGGGCGGCTGCCCGATCATCTCGTCGTAGGCCGACTGGTGGCGCAGCGTAACCGACGCCACAGGAAGAACGCGCAATACGTCCCGCACGGCCTGCAAACTGCGTTTGCGAAAGGGTCGGCCGGAATCCTCGGTGAGCAGGTGCTCCTGCCCATCGACCAACAGCGTGACCTGATACAGCGCCTGCTCCAGGGAATGCACAACAACAACGGCGGGCACCGGTAGTTGCGAGAACTGCGTGAGTGTCAGTGCCATATAAACCTCCCTTGAGGGGTGCCGGGCCGCGCCGGTATCAGTCCTGCCGCTGTAACAGCATGACCGGTAGCAGGCGGTCGGTACCTTCCTGGTAGCGCGCGTATTGTGGGTTGTAGCGCACGAGTCGCTGCCACATTTCGGCGCGTTGCCGCCCCTTGATCTCCCGCGCAATCATGGGGCCCTGGTAACCCCTGAACGTGACCTGCGCCTCGCGATGGGCGCGCAGGTTGTGCACCCACGCCGGGTCCCTGTCCTGGCCCCAGTTGGAGCCGACCAGGATCAAGTCCGGGCCAACCGGCATACAGAGCGTTACGATTTCGCGCAGCTGGCCGGATTTTGCACCCCGGGTGCGCAACAGCACCACGGACTGGAATCCGGTAGCCACCCAGCCTCGCGTGAGTTTCAGCAGGCGCTTGTCCAGGGGTGGGATGGTTTTCTTCAGGAAGGAAACGGCGAGGTCTGAAGCCAGTGCGTGTTTAACAACGTCGCTTTTCAATAATTGCATGTGCGGAAAGTCCGAAGGGTTCGAAACAGTTACGCAGCCAGCGGCCAATCAGATTGATAGCGGGTGCGGGCAATCCACACAGCGGTCGCGGAGCCCGCGCTGGGCCGTTGCAGCGATGACGCAATGCGCACCGCGACGCCCGCGGCGGCACGTCGGCGAATGGGTGGGTTTGCGGGGTTCACCGCAGTGCGGTGGTTGGACTTGTCGCGCGTTATAGCAAGTCGGTCAGGGCGACACCAATGCCAATGCGATTGGTAATAACGTCATAGTCAATCAGACTTTCACCGTAGCCGTAAAAGTACTGCACGTAACCGTGAAAACGCTCGTTGATGGGGAAGGTCCAGTCCACCTGTACGGCGCCCTTGTTGTCGCGTTTGAGGTTATTGCGGAACAGGAAGGACAACTCGTTCTCTTCAAATTTCCAAATGGTTTGCAGGTCTCCGTGCCCCAGGTATTTGTCCATGTTGGGGTTGTCGTCGTCTTCGTCGCTCTCCGGGATGCGGTACCAACCCCGCCCAATCATGGAAAAGTTGTCCCGCTCAAAGACGGCCGAGGCAATAATCCTGTTCCAGCTGCGTGAGAGCAGCTCCGAGCGACCATTGGACTGGTGGTTAAGGGTAAGGCCCAGCAAGGTGTTCCTGAGCCCCAGAATGACCCAGTCATTTTCACTGGTGAGCGTGAGCTCCGGCTGGTAGTTGGTCTCCCGAAAGGGTGCAGACTCATCGCTGTTATACACCTGCCACCAGTTCTCCTGGGTATAGGCGCCCCACAGGTTGGTGCCCGGGCCAAGAATATCCTCCCAGATGATGGCCTTTATGCTGATCTGGAACTTTGCTTCGATATCATCCATTTCGGCATCGGGGAATATATCGGTCCAGGTTTCTTCGTTGATTTTCGCATTGTAGGTAATGGGCAGCAGGTAGTTGCGCTTGTGCGGTGTGATGATCCATTGATTCTCGGCGTTGGCTTCGTCCGCTTCCATGCGTGCTTGCACCAGGCCCTCCTGCGGGCTGGATTCCGGGGCGGCGGCAACAGGAGCAACCGCCCGCTCGGTCAGGTAGGGCGCCGGGGCGGTGGGCGCGTGGGCGGAGCCGGTGTCGGCCGCTTCGACAGAAACCTCGCCGGCGGTAGCGTGGGCAGAGGCGCCAGTTGCCAGATTGTCATAGCAGGCAAGGCGCAGGCTGTTGTTGTCAATTTGTGCGCACGCGGCCAGGCTGGCTGTCTCGGCGTGTGCTGCAGTGCACAGCAGCAGTGCCGCCAGGGGCAGTGGTCGGAGCTTGCCTTGCATCATTGTCAGTGTCCTGTTGATGTAGCGAGAGTCGTTTGCCGCGATGGCAAAGGTGTGGTGTCTCGACAGCAGCGCAGTGGCATCTGACCCGCGGCGAGGCCGAGGTGCATCATTATTGCGGTTGCGCAGCGCATTGCAAGGCTGCGCGGGTTCGCAGCCGGCAGCTGGCTGGGTTAATCTTGTGCGCACGCGTTGGCGCATCGGATGCCCGCGCGCGAGGGGGTAACGGAAAGCGGTAATGATGATCGATGTCAGAATGTGGGGGCGGGCGCTGGCGCAGATGCCAAAGCTATCGCGCAGCGAATGGCAGGTACTGGACCCAGTGGCAAAGTGGCTGATCGCCTGCCGTGCTTCGGTGTTGTTTATGACCTTTACCGCTGCGGCGCTGGGTGGTTTGATGGCCTGGCGTGCGGCCGCCTTTCACTGGGATCTATGGCTTGCCACGGTGCTCGGCCTGGTGTTTGCCCATGCGACCAACAACCTGCTCAACGACTATACCGATTCCCGGCGCGGTATCGACAAGAACAACTACTACCGCAACCAGTATGGCGTGCATGTGCTTGAAGACGGGCTGATGGATCAACGTCAGTTCTGGCGTTACCTGGGCGTGACGGCGGCTATCGCACTGGTGCTCGGGGGCTGGCTGGTGGTGCAGCGCGCCGGACTCACCTTTGACCTGATGCTTGCCGGCGCGTTTTTCGTTCTTTTTTACACCTGGCCACTGAAGTATTACGGGCTGGGAGAGCCAGCCGTATTGCTCGTGTGGGGCCCGCTCATGGTGGGCGGCACCTATTATGTGCTCACCGGGCATTGGAGCCAGGAGGTGACCTGGCTGAGCGTGGTATTTGCGCTTGGCCCGACCACAGTGCTTTTTGGCAAGCACACGGACAAACTGGACGATGACAGGCGCAAGGGCGTCAGGACCTTGCCCGTACTGCTTGGCGAGCGGCGTGCGCGCACCTGTGTGGTGGCAATGGTGCTGACACAGTATGCGGTGTGCATTGCGCTGGTGCTGTCCGGTAGTTACGCCTGGCCGCTGCTGCTGGTGCTGCCCGGTGTGGTCTTGTTGCCGCGCTTTATTCGGGTCTTTGCGGCGCCCAAGCCCGCAGCGCGTCCCAAAGAGTACCCAGAAGCGGCGTGGCCTTTGTGGTTTTCAGCCCATGCATTTGCGCATACCCGCTGGTTCACCGTGCTGTTCCTGCTGGGACTGCTGGCCGAAACAGCCTTGCACTGAACGGCGGGCAATTGGCGCGCTGCCAACTGCCGCCGTGCGGACCATGGTTGCTTTATTCAGCGGTAGTTAGCTGCTGCCCAGTTCCGAGGTGCAGTTGGGGCAGCGCGTTGCTTTTATGGCAATGCTGCTGAGGCAAAACGGACACTCCTTGGTGTCAGGCTCTGCGGGTTCTTCTTCGGCCTGTAACTTGTTGATGCCCCTGATCAGCAAGAAGACCGCGAAGGCGACGATCAGGAAGCTGATCACTGAATTCATGAACAGGCCGTAGCTGATGGTCACAGCGCCGGCTTCCTGAGCCGCGGCAAGGGTGGCGTAGGGGCCTGCAGTAGCGCCTTCCTTTAGAGTGATGAACAGGTCAGAGAAGTCCACACCGCCGAGCAGCAAACCAATAGGGGGCATAATGACGTCAGCGACCAGGCTCTTGACGATAGTGCCAAAGGCGCCGCCAATAATGATACCGACCGCCATGTCGACGACATTGCCGCGCATAGCAAATTTTTTGAATTCTTCAAGCATCTTGAGCACTCCAGTGTTCGTTGATAGGACAGGGCCAGTCTGCCAGGGCGGGGCGCTGCAAGTGAATCGCGGCTGTTGCGGAGCCGGCGCAATGCCTCTTCCCTGGCATGTTGTCGTCCTGCCCACCATCAGGTGCCTTGCAGGACGGCTCCAGTATAGAACATGCCATGCCCGGTGGGCGTACTTTTTTTGTGGTTAATGGCCGCGTGCGCTGCCCGGGCAGGGCAGGCGTTGTCCAGGCTCTGTCGTTGTTTTACCGCGAATCAGACGCTGGCCCTGCGCACAGGCGACGGCGTTAAGCGGGACTGGTCACCGTGAGGACGTCAAGGCTGTCGGGCGCGCACGGCGGAGCATCAGGAGCGCGGGGAGCAACAACCACACAGTGGCAGGAAGGGGAATTTCACCGCCGCCACGGACCTGAAAGTCCAGCGCGTAACCGGGAATGCCGACGGTCGTTTCCTGTAGCCAGAACGTATAGGTGCCAGGCCCAAGCGCGCCACTGAAACCCGTACTGCCGGCAAAGGTCAGCGCACCCAGGTCATCGAGTACGTCGTCACCCTCCATGGCACCCGCCGTTGCGCCAATCAGCGCGTTGCCCAGTAGCGCCGGCAGAGAGACCAGCGACGAGACGGTGTTACCGGCTGCGACGGCAAAAAACGACTGGTCGTCACTGGCGTTATAGGTGTCGAGCAAAATTGCGACGAGTTCCTGGCCGGCGGCAATCGTGATGCTGAAAATGTCACGGTCCAGCGGAGAGGCCGTTGTGCTGCCGGTGACGATGTTCGAGCCCGGTGCAATGGCCAGCGCAGTGGGCGCAAGGTTGTTGTCGGACAGGTCGCCCGAGGCGCCCTCGTCATGGATGATACCTGCATTGGCGGTACCGGCCAGCGTCGCAGTGAGCAGCATAAGCCAGCAGTACTGGGTAATGGTTTTCATGGTGCTTCCTTTCTTATTGGGTCTACAAAGTCTAGTTGACGCACGGCGTAAGGCAAGTTGCCTTCTCGGCCGCCGGGGCAATGGTGAAAACGACCTGCTGCGCTGCGCAGTGGCTGAGACTGACCATGGCTTGGGCTGGTACAGTTGCGACAGGGTGTTTAAGGTAGCGGTAGCCGACGCGCCCGGGCGGCGGCCGTCGCGTTCCCATCGCGCTCACCGCGGGTTGCTACCGGCCAGCCTTGCGCGGTGCGCCTTGGTGAAGTTAACCCAGCAGAGGATTGCAACATGCCAGGCTTCGGACAACTTCTGATCTTGTTGTTGGCGGCGGTCATTGTCGTGCCCCTGTCAGCGCGCGCCGGATTGGGCGCCGTGTTGGGCTACCTTGCCGTGGGTGTGCTGATGGGCCCCTGGGGATTCAGGGTAATCGCGCATGTGGACGAAGTGCTGCACGTGGCCGAGTTTGGTGTTGTGCTGCTGCTGTTTGTGATTGGGCTGGAGCTGCGTCCCGCGCGCCTGTGGGCAATGCGCAAGGCAATTTTTGGGGTCGGTATGGCACAGATTCTCCTGTCGGCCGCATTGCTGTGTGCTTTTGCGCTGCTGCTGGGTGATTCGCTGACCACAGCTATTGTGATCGGCCTGGTCCTGGCGCTGTCTTCCACGGCGTTTGCCCTGCAGCTGATTGCCGAACGCGGCGAAATGACCGCGCGCTGGGGGCGGGCATCCTTTGGCATCCTGCTTGCCCAGGATCTTGCGGTCGTGCCGTTGCTGGCGCTGTTGCCCCTGCTCGGCAGCAGCGATGGCGGCGACGGCATATCCATGACCCAGGGTTTGATCAGCGTTGCCGCCCTGTTGGCGTTGGTACTGGGCGGGCGCTATGTACTGCGCATGATGTTACGCGTTGCTGCGCGCAGTGAGGTGCGTGAGATACTCACCGCCACCGCACTGCTGGTGGCCTTTGGCACGGCGTACTTGCTGGATGCGGCAGGTCTGTCACTGGCGCTGGGTGCGTTTATGGCCGGCGTGCTGCTGGCGGACTCCGAGTTCCGACATCAACTGGAGGCAGATATCGAGCCTTTCAAGGGCCTGTTGCTCGGCCTTTTCTTCATGGCGGTAGGCATGTCCCTGAACCTGGGGTTGCTGGCGTCGGCAGCAGGCATGGTCATGTTGCTCATTGCCGGTATTATCGTCATCAAGTTCCTGGTGTTGTTTGGCCTGGGGCGTTGCAGCGGCCTGGACAACCACGCTGCCACCAAGCTGGGTATCGCCCTGTCCCAGGGCGGCGAGTTTGCCTTCGTGCTGTTCGGCGTGGCGCTGGCAGCCGGGGCGATCAGTGCCGAACAGTTTGAGTTGCAGTTACTTGCCGTGTCGTTATCCATGGTGGTCACGCCGGTGCTGTTCCTGCTGTATGACCGATTGGCATCACGCGATGCTGAACCGGCCCCCGAGTTCGACCGCATCGACGACGAGCACGCCCCGGTGATAATCGTAGGGTTTGGACGTTTCGGGCAAGTGGTTGCCAGACTGCTAAGCGCCCTGCAGGTGCGCTTTACGGCCCTGGATGCCAGCCATCAGCAGGTGGATTTTGTGCGCCAGTACGGCAATGAAATCTATTACGGCGATGGCTCGCGTATTGACCTGCTGGAAGCCGCCGGTGCCGCACATGCCCGCCTGTTGGTGCTGGCCATCGATGACCCGGAACAGTCGCTGGCGACAGCGCAGATCATTCGCGAGCATTTTCCCACGCTGCCCATTTATGCCCGCGCGCGCAATCGCAAGCATTCCTACCAGCTAATGGATTTGGGTGTTCACGTTATTCGTCGCGAGACCTTGCTGTCGGCGGTGGATCTTGGTCGCGAGGTGCTGGTTGGCCTTGGTATGTCGCGCAGTGAGGTAAACAATGCGGCCGCACGTTTCATCGAACACGACCAGAGGCGGCTTGAAGAGCACCAGTCCCTGCATGACGATGAAGAAAGAATGCGCGACCTGGCCAGGCAGTCGGCGCGTGAACTTGAAGAAATGTTCGCACGCGATGCCGCCGAACTCACGCAAGGTTAGTGGGTTTGCTATGCTGATACGCAGCTTTCCTGACCAGTCATTGACCCTGAGGTTGTCACCATGAGTAGAACCGCCGCAACTGATCACCCAATCCACGCGCTTCTGGCGGAGCGACACAGCCCCTATGCCTTCGACCCCCGGCGAAACGTCAGTGCCGAGGATGTGCACGCGCTGTTTGAGGCAGCGCGCTGGGCGATGTCATCCTACAACGAGCAACCCTGGCGCTATCTTGTGGGCGTGCGTGGCGATGGCGACAGACACGCCCTGATCCACCAGTGCCTGGTGGAAGGGAACCAGCCCTGGGCACTGAATGCGCCGGTGCTGGTATTGGGCCTGGTCAGTACGCAGTTTGCGCGCAACGGCAAACCCAATGCGGCAGCTGAACATGATCTTGGCGCCGCTTCGGCGCTGTTGACCGTAGAGGCAACCGCACGGGGCCTGTGCGTGCACCAGATGATCGGTATCGATGCACAGAAGATCACACAGACCTTCGCGCTGCCCAATGGCGTGAAGCCGCTAACGGCGCTGGCCATTGGCTATGCTGGTGATCCCGCGGATGTCCCCGACACCTACGCGCAGCGTGATGCAGCGCCACGCGCGCGTATGCCGCAGAGCGGATTTCTGCTCTAGGTGCGTGGGCCGATGTCCCAGCTGCCATTACCACGGGTGCATGGCCAGTTCTCGTGCTGCGCCAGAAGGCGTACCTGATGGCTACGCCGCACAATATCGACTGGTCTGCCCGCGCGACTGACATCGACTACGCGCGGGTAGCGTCACTCCAGTTCCTGGGTGACTACAGGCGCCGGCTGCCCGTGAGTATGCAACGCATGATGGAGAACGCGCTCGACTGGGAGCATCTGCCGCACGTGCACGCGTCTTCTTTTGGACAGATCGAATGCCTTGTCAGCGGCCGTTGGGGTTGGCGCGCTGTCGCCGCGCCGCCGCAACCGCAGGACTCACCGGCAGCAAATGCACCACCACAGGCCGGGGAAGCGCAAATTCTGGAGTTGCTGGTAGATCACCAGGCGCACTACTGGGCGACCGCGATTCTTGCAGGCCCCGCCGCGGGGATAGAAATACACACGCAGGCAACAGCGCTGACCGCTAAAGACATTGAAATCGAGGTGCGGTTTTACAGTGCGCAGCCTGTAGATGCCGAGCAGGTTCCCCTGTACTACCAGGTGCTGCGCGAGCAGTATGCATTGCTCTACGATGAAGACCTGCTGCTCATGCTGGGGCGACAGCGCGCACTGGATGAGCGCGCTCAGTACGCAGCACAGGCCGCGACACGTGTGCCTGCCAGTACTGGCCAGTGTGCATCAGCCGGGACGGAAATTGCGCTGGGCCAGGCGCAGGACCTCGCCGCACAGGCTGTGACCGGCGCTGGCGGCATCACCGTGGAGACGCCTGTGGGGCGGGTGTGTGTGCGTCACCACCGCGGGCAATGGTGGGTGCATAGTGCGCTTTGCCCCCATCAACTGGGCCCGCTGGAGGACGCATGCATCGACGCACAGGGCGCAGTGACCTGTCCATGGCATGGTTATCGCTTCGATCTTGCCAGCGGTGCAAACCTGGAGGGCAAGTGCGGGTCGATTGCGGTTGCGGCAAGTGTGATCGAGCGCGCGGGCGTAGTGTATCTTGTGCTCGCTGCATAGCCGGTGATGCCGCGCGGTTGACCCGGTTGCGTGGTGATGCGCGCTGCATGCCGGGCGCGCCGCGCACCCGGCACGACATCAAGGAGATCAAGACGATGGGGTTATCCGCGTACCGTTTTTTGAGCAGGGCCCTGGCGGGCGCGCCACGGCTGCCGGGCTGCCTGTGGGTGGCCAGTGTGTCAGCGCTTGTGGCAGTCACCCTCGCCGCGTGCAGCGATAGCACTGATGCCGAGGCGCGCGCGCTGCAAACGACGCGCTGCATTAGCGATGTCAGCGCCGCCCAGCGCCATGTGTTCGAATGTGACGGCGTACGGTTCGATGTGTTGCTGACGCAGCAATGTATCGATGCGGCCTGCGGTGTCATCGTGGATGCACATGGTTTTCTCAGTAATCCCGTGCAGCAGGAGCAGCGCTCCAACCTGGCCAGTATCGCAGCACAGCGCGGCGGCTATATTGTGATTCAGCCGGGGGAACTCAGCGAGCCCAGTAGCTGGGTGCCCGAGGTGCACTATCCCATTGTGGCGGACTTCCTGTTGCAGGCGCTGGACGCCTATGCCGTTGACCGCGACCGCGTGCACTTCACCGGTTTTTCGCAGGGCGCCCTGATGACGTGGCAGTTTATGTGCGACTACCCGGAGCTCATCGCCAGCGCCGCACCCATCGCCGCGATTGAGGTGAGTTGCTTCCGCAGCGGCAGCGGGCCGCAGCAGGAGGTGCCCGTACTGTTTATCAGTGGTACCGGTGATCTACTGGTGCGCTACTACAATGAGATCTCGGCGCTGTCTGTGCCCTATACGCTGGTCAATGTGATGTATGACTATGGCATTGTTACGCAGGATGCCGATCAGTACACCTACAGCGCCACCGGTGATCTTGTGGTGGATGCAGCCGGAAGGATAAACACTGCGGCGGTGGATGCTGACTTTACCGTGGTCGATGGCAGTGCAGACGCCGGCTTCCTATGGACGCGCTATACCTCGGCCAGTGGCATCGCAGTTGAGCACCTGCGACATGATAACGGCCATGTGTACCCGGATAACCCCGACAGTGAACTGTTCCCGGAAGAACCCTCGGTGTGGTTTTCGGTGGGTGAAGCCCTGTTCGATTTTTTTGTGCGCAACCCCAAACGCCAGCCACAAACAGTGCAGGCAAGCTCCGGCCAATGACGGTGGCGCGCTAGCGCCCCTGGGCCTGCTTGCGCAGGCGTTGCAGGTCTTCGATGGTCGCGTCGGCCAGTCTTGGGTTAATCATGCTCGCCGACAGATCACCGCCAAGGTCGGTGTGAATGATGTAGGTAAACGCCACCTGTTCGTCGTTGATCATGTTGATCAGGTACTGTCCGTTGGCCTGGGCTCGCACCCAGTCATCCGGTGGTTGTTTCTCTGAGGCTGAAGTGAACTGCACGACGGCCTGCTGTGACTGGATGTCGATCGAATCAGTCACGCGCATCACCAGGTCGCGATCGGCAACAGGCCAGGGCATGTTGAGCACCATATGTACGTAACGTTCGTTGTCTGACACATGCTCTACGACGGTGGACGCCTTGCACATGGCGCGCCAGGCAGAGCACCCGTTGCCATCGCCAAAGGCCTCGGCAACGGCTTCGGCCCTGGCATTGATGGTCATTGCAGCCTTGATTTCCCAGAACGGTGACGTGTCGTGCGTGCGGGTGTACAGGCGTATGCCGTCGGTCTCTTGCGCCAGTGTCCACTGTGCTTCTTCTGCCTGTGCAGCCCCTGGCAGGGTAAGCAGCATGCACGTGCAGGCCAGCAGGCAGCGGCGAGCGCGCCATGCTCGGGCGCTGTGCTGCCGGCGGTTTGTCGCGGTGTCGAACAGTCTGGTTATCATAGGGTGGTCTCCCAAAGGGCAGCGTGAAAGCGACTCCAGGGTCAATAATACATTACTATAAGTGCATGCGAGCGCTGCGCCTACTGTTGATTGCTGTTGCGATATCCCTGCTCGGCGTGGTGGCCGCCGGTACGTATATCTATTACAACCTGCCGCGGCTGGTCTCGCAACATGCAGCGGCGTTGCTTGCGGACAGCGGCGTGACACAGGTGCACATCGAGCAGTTTGCGGTCGAGCGACGCGGGGCTACTCTCAGCGGGCTGGGGTTTGTGCTGGACCAGCCGGGCATGCGGCTGGATGCCCGGCTTGATACGCTGAGACTACACTATGACTTTCTCGATCTGCTGCGTGGGCGTGTGCATGCGCTGGAGGTCGATGCGGCCACCCTCACGGTGCAGGCCACGGGCCAGCCCGCGGCCCGCTCGACGGCGTCACCACTGCTGTACGATATGCTTCCTTATCGACTGGCGGCGTCGCTGCCGGTGGAACGCGTCAACGTCGCATCGCTCACGGCACGCTATCTCGGGGCGAGTCAGCCGCCCGTTGAAATTACCGGCAAGCTCAGTAGTGGCCCCGCCGTGGCCTCACAGTGGAATATTGTGCAGGGTGATACCGTTGTAGCGCTCGATCTCAACAGCAGTCGCACGCAACCGCTGCAGGGGCAGCTACAGGTGTCGTGGGGCAACGCCGACGTCGGCCAGCTGCAGTTTGCGCTGCAGCCGATGCACCAGCGGCGCTGGCATTGGCAGATCAGCACAGCGCTGCAGCACGAGCCGCTGCTGGCGTGGTTGCGCGCTGGCCCACTGGCAGCGGCTCTTGCAGCCTCTGGGGCAGCGCTGGACTCCGTCTCTGTGGCAGGAGCCAGCCAGGCCGAAGCAACCATTGTCCACTCCGATGATATCGTGGGATTGTTGTCCGACGGTGTACCCGCTGCGCAGGCGCTAACAGTGCAAGCCAATGCCAGGCATGACCTCGACGCACTTTCCTATGGCGAGTTGTTGTGGGGTGTCACCGGCGGCGCGGCCTCAAGTATCACGCTGGAGCAGGGGCGCTATGCACTGGCGCTAACGCAGCTGTCACTGCGCGGTGCTACCCGTGCGGCGCAGTTAGGTCTGGAGGGTGAAGCAGCCAGATGGCTGGGCTTGCCCAACAGCTTGCCGCTGGAAATGACCGCCGCAAGCCTCCGGGTTGCAGTGCACGCCGCAGAACCGACGACGGTGGCGGTGTCCGATCTGGCGCTGTCCCTGGGCGATGCGCGCAATAGCGTGCAACTGCAGACGCCGCGCCTGGCGTTGACACTGGCCACGGCTGAGACAGGGGGTGCGCCGCAAGCCACGTCGTTGCTGGCCGCCCAGGTCGATGCAACCCTGAATGCGCGCGTGCGCGGCCAGCAGGTGCCGCAGTTGCAGCTTGCCCTGGAGCAGTCCGGCACCGTGCTGCCAGCAGCGATGCGCTTGCAGTTCAAGGATGCGGCAGGCGCTGTGGAGGGGAGCTTGCGCGGTGAGGGCGATGTGTTCTCGGGTACGGCGCAATGGGAGTTGCGGCTGGGTAGTGACAACCTGGCTGATACCGTGGTCACCTGGTTGCCGCTCGCGCAGGCGCTGCAGATGACGGACCAGGCTGTGGTTGTCAGTAAAGGCGGCCTGTTGCTGCACAGCGTGCTGCGTACCGAGGCCTTTGCCGCTGTCGATACTACGACGAAGTCGACACTGTCCATCAGCGGCGTTGATGGCAGTGTCGGCGATTATGCGTTCCATGGGCTTGAGGCCAATGTGCGCTGGCGTGGCCTTACGCAGTTGCAGACACTCGCGCCGGCCAGGCTTTTGGTGGCTCGCCTGGATGTGGCCCTGCCGATCACTGACATTGAGCTGGCGTTCGAAGTGCCCGAGCGTGCGCCCGTTAACAGCGCCAGGATCGTCATCAACACGGCAGCTGCAAAGATGCTGGGTGGCAAGGCCTATGTGCCTGCGGGAGAAACCTGGCAGGTGGGGGCGACGTCCAATGCACTGACGTTAAAAGTAGAAGACTGGCAGCTGGCGCAACTGGTGGCGTTGCAGCGTGGTCAGGACATACAGGCCAGCGGCGCCCTGACGGGCGATTTGCCGGTATTGGCAAGGTCGGGCCGCCTGATGATCAACGCGGGATTCATTGCGGCCCGGCCGCCCGGTGGCAGCATCCGCTACAGCCCCACTGGCTCGGCCGGCGACATGGTGGCCGGCAACCCGGAGTTGGCGCTGGCGCTGGAGCTGTTGCAAAACTTCAGCTACGACACACTGCGCAGTGACGTGAACCTGGATGAGACCGGAAACCTTGCCCTGGGGCTGTCGATCGCAGGCCGCAATCCGGATTATGCCGGTGGGCGCGCGGTAACGTTCAATATAAACCTGGAGCAAAACATTGACCCGCTATTACAAAGTCTGCAATTGAGTGATAAGTTGATCGAAGGAATTGAACGCAAGCGCAAATGAACTTTGTTAGCGCAGTTTACTCGAAGTAGCAGCGTAGTGGCTTGCGGTACGCCTGCCTGGCGGCTGTTTGCCTGCACTAGCATAAAAATGAGGGGGTTGTTATGCGACTAATCGCTGGTCTGCCACTGGTTCTTCTTGCTGTGATCGCCTGCACTCCGACGGTTCAGGTAAAAGCGCCCGAAGAACCCATTACGATTAACATGAACGTGAAAATCGAGCACGAAATCCGCGTGAAAGTGGATAAAGAGCTCGATGATCTGTTCGATGAAGACAGTGGTCTTTTCTAGGAGGTGTGTACTATGTTCAGCATCAGGACAATACGCCAATGGTTAGCCGTGGCCGTCATTGCAATGCTTGCCGCTGCGCCTGTGGCAGCACTGGAGTTGTCACAGGCCAAGGATAACGGCAGCGTCGGCGAAACCAGCAGCGGCTACCTGGCCGCAGTGAAGCCATCGGCTGAAGTGAACGCACTGGTGGAGTCCATCAACGCCCAGCGTAAGGCGCACTATCAGAAGATTGCGAAGGAGAACGGCATTGCACTGGATGCCGTTGAAATGCGCGCGGGCAAAAAAGCCATCGAGAAGTCTTCTCCTGGCGCTTACATCAATACCGGTGATGGCTGGCGGCAGAAGTGATACCGCCCGCAGGGCTGATGGATGCAGTTGAGCCATCGCCGGGTACCCTTCGGGTAGCGACCGCGCGCCGCACGAGCGCTGCGCGCGCAGGTGGTGAGCCGCTAGTGATCAGCAGGTGACGGTGATCAGGTCGTGGTGCTCAGGTAGTGGTGCTCGGGTAGTGGTGCTCGGGTAGTGGTGCTCGGGTAGTGGTGATCAGGGAATGGAGAGCGGGCAGGGGTGAGCGGCCAGCGATGTGCCAGCCGCCGTGTCTGGGTGGGGATTAACCCGTGCCGATGAAAACGCATGACCAGCCGGCGAAAATACCGTGGAGTTTGTAATCAGCTTTGACATGCGCGCCCCGCCCTTTGGCGCGCCCGTGGAGCTGTTGTACCGCCAGGCGCTGAATATGAGCGCCTGGGCCGATGACATTGGCTTTAACGTGGTCTCGTTGGGCGAGCATCACGGAACTGACGATGGTTACCTGCCTTCCCCCATACCGATGTGTGCAGCGATTGCCGCGCGTACGGAGCGCGTCAAGATACGTCCGAACGTTCTGCTGGCGCCTTTGTATGAGCCGATAAAACTGGCCGAAGATTTATCGGTCGTGCAACTGCTTAGCGGCGGCCGCTTGCAGGTGGTCATTGGGGCCGGTTATCGACCCACTGAGTTTGAAATGTTCGGCACGCATCGTCAGGAGCGCAAAGCGCGTTACCTGGAAGTGTTTGAGGTATTGCGCGCAGCTTGGCGCGGCGATGCCTTCGAGTACCGCGGGCGAGAGGTACGAATTACGCCGCAACCTGTGCAGCCGCCACCGCTATTGTTGGGTGGTGCTCATCCCGCAGTTGCGCGGCGCGCCGCACGAATTGCCGATGGTTATTTCCCGCCCGGCGGCGAGAACTGGCATGTGTACCGACAGGAGCGCCTGGCGCTGGGCAAACCTGACCCGGGCGAGCGTTTTCACAAGCTGGGCCCGATTTACACGCATGTCACGCATGATGTAGAGGCCGCCTGGGAGACCTTGCTGCCACATGCCGTGCACTGCGTAGAGTCCTACACGCAATGGACGGTGGAAGCCTATGGTCGCGCCAGCGGTCCGTTTGCCAGCGGTGTGGACCCCCAGAATCTGCGCAACAGTGGTGCTTACCAGGTGCTGACGCCCGAGGATGCAGTCACCCTGATCAACGGCATGCCCGACGTCAGTACGTTTATCCTCACCCCGCTACTGGGCGGTATCGATCCGGAATTTGCCTGGCAGGGCTTGCGGTTGTTTGAGCGGGAAGTGTGGCCGCATGTGCGACACCGCAGCAGTGACCTGCCCATCCAGCCCGTCGATGGCTGATCGCCAGGCGCATTGAGGCCTGGCCCGCGCGCCTGTGTGCGTGCGTCAGCAATGGCGGCTGCCGCGTTACTGTTGTTGCGCGCAGGCCCTGAACTGCTGCTCGGCGTAGGCTTTCAGGTCGTAAGCGCAGCGATTGAAGCCCGCTTCAACATTGGCAGCAAATGCCTCCATCATGGACGCAGTGCCAGGGCCTGAAAACTCGTCGATGCTGATATAACTGCAGCGCGCGTCGTCCAGGCGCTTGAGGTACTGGCTGCGTACCGCGTGCACCGGGTCGCCCGGTTTGTTTTCCATCTGCCATGCGATGCACTGGTTTGGCTCAATACGACACAGGTACTCGACTTGCCGGCTGGGGCCGTGGCCCAGGTCAACCATCATGTCGACAGCGGTACCCAGTGTGAGCGTTTCGACCTTTGCCGATGGGCAAAAGCCGTTCCACTTACCGTAGTTGTCGAAGTCCGTGAGAATCTTCCAGACCAGTTCCACCGGTGCCTCGATCGTAACTTCATCCGACGAAACCGTATTTTCAGTAATCATTGTCTTTGCGGGTGCTCCGTGTGTGTTGCTGTTCCTGTGCAGCGTGCAGCGTGCAGCGTGCTGTGTGCAGCGTGCTGTGTGCACTGCTGTGTGTAGTGTTGCTTGTAGTAGCATTTCAAGTGTTGTGGCCAGCTCTATGTCCAGCCCTGTGTCCGGTCCTGAGTATAGTGCCACGCATGAACCGCGCGATGATAGTTGCGCGCGACGGTGCGCGAGCGTTGGGAGATTCCCCGTCACCGCCAGTGCGCCATGCCTGATGTCCCGCATCAGCGACGCGCCGGTGGCCAGTCTATTGCCCCACCCTGAACGTGTCGGACGTGCCGCTGAAGCTCACGCCTGTAGGATCAAAGCCGCTGTGCACGATGCGATAGCTCCCCTGGGCGGCGTCCGCCGGAATATCCCATTGGACACGGGCAATGAAGTGGTCCCCACGGGACTGCCAGCGGATGCGCGTCTGCCAGTCTGTGTCGGTGGCGACGAGCGCCCAGTGGTTGCCGACGTTGCGTTCAACACGCAGGAAGTTATTGCCCGTCACGTAGTGGGCAACCGGGTTGCTGGACCAGAACGTGGCTGTGACGGTGTCGCCGCGCGCGAAATCTGATCGCGCCAGCGGCTGCGGCTGGCCAAAGCGCATACCCCCGGGCGGTTGCGCAGAGCCCGTGACCGGGAGCGGTTTTTCAGTGGATTTGCCGCGCCAGTCATCATAGGCGGTGTCATTGGTAAGGCGCTGCCCCGAGTCCATTGCCCTGGCAAGCCCGCTGGCGATTTGCTGGTACGCGGGCAGGCTCCACTGGCCATGCAGGTTATGGGCGGCCTCGTACTGCTGCAACTGGTACTCTTCCGGCGTTGTCACGTAGCCCGCGTAGTCGTTGGCGTAGCCGGCCAGAACGATGTGTCTGGCCCAGTCGCCCAGCGCGTTCATCACGCTCTCGCGCAGGCGCCTGCCGGCCATGGTGTTGACCTCGCCGGGCATGGCAAGAATGACCAGCTGGCCAATGCGCGCCACGCTGACTGAGCGGATTTGTGACTGCATGGGTGGTTGCTGGCTGCCGGTTTCAAACAGGATGGCTTTGGGTGCCTGGCAGGCCCTGACGGCCTCGGTCCATTTCGGTGCGCCAGTGACCGCGCGGATGAGCCAGTCCAGCCAGACTTTTTGCTCTGTCATACCCTCTTCAAACAGGAAGTGTGCGCCGCCGTCTTCAGTAGAGCCTGCGGCAAACGAGTAGCCATAAGCTGAAGGGCAGGTGGTTTGTGGGCCCTGCCCGGTGAAGGCGCCGTCGACCTTGTAGCCGTTGAGATTGGTATAGGCGTGCAGCGACTGTACCGGCCCTTGCAGGCGCTCGGTAGCGCTGTCGAACAATGCCCTGGCGACCTGCAACTGGCGCTGCCCCATGATTTGCGTTGTTGCGACGTCGGTCTCTCCGGGCCCGGTATTGTCGAGATTGGTGTTGGGGGTGACATCGCCAGGATCAGACTGGGCAAAAGCCGCCACGAATCCGGTGTCATTGGCCTCGGGGGGATAGCGTGTGCCTTGTTGTCGCTCCATCGCCAGCGAGGCATACCCCTTGTGATCTCCCGAGACCAGCAGGTTGTAAAAATTCATTGCCGTTGGGTGCAGCGCATACCAGTTGATCATGCCAATGGCGCCGCTGTCGTCGACGAACTTCAGCAGGGTCATGCGCTTGTTCGTGTTGTGGGCATAGCGGGCGCGCTCCGCCGCAGGATTGGCAGCATAGGCAACAGCGGAACGGTTGACCCCGGCATCACTGACCTCACCGGTATTGATAAAAATATTGCCCGGTTGCAGGTCCTCGTGGGCTTGTACGATCGAAGCCACGATGCCGTTGACAATGGCGTCGAAGTGCTCGCGATACAGGCCGCCATCCAGCCCTGTGTCGGTGCGCGAATGCCAGTATCCGCCGGGTCCCGCATGGGTATGGGTGGCGCTGAGAATGACATTGTTGAGGGTGTAGGTGTTGCCATAACGCTGTTGCAGTGTCTCGATCACCTGCAGGGTGATCGGGTGGTCAATACTGCCGATGTCAGCACTGACAAATACCAGGCGTTGCGCCGGTTGATCAGACTGGGCCACGATGAACGCACGGGAACGCTGGCGAATATGAAGCCCTTCGCCAACCTGATCGGCGCGGCTGAAGCCCCACAATTGCACGCCATACGCCGGCCCGGTGATGTCCGCCAGTCCGCGTCCGATGAGGTAGGGCGGTGTGTCCTGTGTCTGTCCGTGGCTGGCCACTGCCATCAGCAGCAGGCAGGCGATGTTCCACAGTGGCCTGTAGCGGTGATTGCTGTTGCGCATTATTGTTATATCCCCATTCGCTTTACTTCACTGCGCGGCTGATCAAGAATCACCAGCCTGCTGCTGTTTTGACAGTACTTCGTGCCCGTCATCTGAATAAGGATAATACGCAATGATGAAGAGTCTTCCGAGTCGTTTTGCCTTTGCCACGCGTTTGCGCCGTGGGTTGTTGGCCGCGAGCCTGGCTGTGTTGGTAGCCGCGCAGGTCGCGGGCTGCAGCGATGGCGCCGATAACACGTTGGCCGATCCCGCTGATTCCCTGCGACTGAATCAACTGCAGTACCTGGGTACGCACAACAGCTACCACATTGAACCGCCACAGGAGGTCTTCGACCTGTTGCTGGCCTTCATTCCCGATGTAGCCCCCACCTTGCTGTACTCGCATCCGCCTCTGATGGAGCAGTTTGAAAACCAGGGCATACGGCAGATTGAACTGGATATTTTTCATGACCCGGACGGCGGCTTGTATGCCGACCGGCAGGCGCGCACCCTGTTTGAGGAGCCTGCGGCGTCTGGTATTCCCGAACTCGATGAGCCTGGCCTGAAGGTCCTGCATGTGCAGGAGATCGACTACGAGACCACCTGCTATACGTTCGTCAGTTGCCTGCAGCAGGTCAAGCTGTGGTCTGACATGAACCCGCGCCACTTGCCCATTATGGTGCTGGTGGAAGCCAAGGATGAGCCGATTCCGGATCCGCTGGATTTGGGCTTTGCCGTGCCGCTGCCCTTTGACCGCGCAGCGCTTGACCAGATCGATGTGGAGATTCGCAGCGTTTTCGACAGCGATCAGTTGCTGGTGCCCGATGACGTGCGCGGCGACGCGGCAACGCTGGAGCAGGCCATCTTGACCACCGGCTGGCCAACCCTGGCCCAGGCGCGTGGCAAAGTACTGTTTGCGTTGGACAACGGCGGCAGCAAGCGCGATCTCTATGTGGAGGGGCATCCCTCCTTGCAGGGTCGCGTGCTGTTTGTTGATTCGCCGGTAGGCACGCCCGAGGCGGCGTTCATGAAGCGCAACGACCCGCGCGGCAACCCTGGGGAGATCGAGTCGCTGGTCAGTCAGGGGTATCTGGTGCGCACGCGGGCGGATGCTGACACGAACGAGTCGCGTACCAACGACACCTCGCGTCGTGATATTGCACTGGCCACCGGCGCACAATACATCAGCACCGATTACCAGGTGCCGGACCCGCGGTTTGGCAGCTACCAGGTCAGCATTCCCGGTGGTGGCGTGGCACGCTGTAATCCGGTTAACCCGGGGCAGTGCACTGACGCGATCGACCTGGGTCGCTAGCGCCGGCTAATTCTGCCGCGAGGCGGCCTGTGGGGTGTTGCGGCTGCGATGGTCCGGTGCCGGCAAGGCGATTCGGGCAAGTCGTTTGTCACGTGCCACCACTGGCCGGTGCGGCGATGGTGTGATGTCACCGGGGTTCAGGCGCCTGGCATTTGCAGTCGCAGCGCCAGGTAGCCTGCGTAGATCAGGACGAACGCAATGCCGGCGATACGTGTCATGTGGGAGTTGCCAACGATAAAAATCGGGATGAGCGCTGCTGCCAGCAGCAGGCCAACCGATAAATCGATGAGGCCACCGGGCGGCACCTCCAGCGGTCGAATCAGCGCGCTGATCGGTAACACGAACATGCCGTTAAAAATGTTTGAGCCAATGACGTTGCCAACACAGAGGTCCGCCTGGCGGTTCATGGCGGCAATAATCGACGTTACCAGTTCGGGCATGCTGGTACCGATGGCGACGACAAAAATGCCTACGATAACCGGTGAAACGCCCCAGGCCGTGGCTAACGCACTGCCGTGTTCGATGGTGAGATTGGCGCCCAGCGCCAGGCCGGCTGCCCCCAGCAGAATAATCACCCCGTAAGAGGCTTTACTGCCGCTGACTTTTAATGGCAGTGCGTCGACCGCCGCGACCAGAGGGTCTTCCTTCTCGCGCAGCAGGTCGCTGGCGGTGAGATAGATAAAGATCGAAAACAGCAGCAGCATGATCATGCCGTCTGAACGATCCAGCACCGGCGCGAGGCCACGAAAGAACGGGTCGGCGGTCATTACCACCAGAACACTGGTAGCGAGCAGTAGCAAGGGCAACTCACGTCGAATAATCTGCCCCTGGATGGACAGTGGCATGAACAGCGCCGCCATGCCGAGCACCAGGCCAAGATTGGCAATATTGGAGCCTGCGATATTGCCAAACGCGAGCGCCGTTTCGTTGCGCAGTGCACCCAGAACGTTGACCATCAGCTCGGGTGCACTGGTACCAAAGGCAACCACCGTCAGACCCACCACCAGCGGCGATACGCCGTAAATTTCCGCGAGGCCGGAGGCGCCGCGAACCAGTGCAGTGCCACCGGCCAATAGCAGTGCGATACCTGTAATGAGCAGAACGATGGTCATGTTGGCCTCTTGGTGACGGGTGTTGGTTCAAATCGGTCGCGTCGTGTCGCACTCACCGGCGACTCGTCAGTGCGCGCAACGTCGCGTTGCCCACGGCGCAACCGTCGATGCCTGCGCAATACAAACGCACGCACAACGGGCGAGCGCAAAACCATCCAGCGTAAAACGGCGCAGTGCAGTGCCCGCAGCGCGCATGGCTGTTGCAGCGGTTAGCGCTCACACTATAACGCAGTTTTGCGCCAGACACCGGCTGTGCGCCGGGGTTCAGAAATCGACGCGCAGAGAGACCCCCAGGCGACGTTTGTAGGTGTAAGCCAGCCCGTGGGCAGCCTCGATACCCACAACCTGCTGCCCCGACAGGCTGCTGACATAAAACTCATCCAGCGCGTTGAGGACGAAAAACTGGGCGCTGTAACGTCCGCTCTTGTCAGCGACCCCCAGGTAGAGATCCAGCGTGCCGTAGGCGTCTCCGACATGCAGGGGGTTGTTGGTGGTGTCGTATTGCACGTCGTCCTGCCAGAAGTAGTTACCGCGTACAAAGGCATTGAACGGCTGCGATTCAATTGGCAGAAAGTAGTTGGCGCCCAGGTTGAATGCCCAGTCGGGAGAATTGGGCATGTCTGCGCCTGACAGGTCCTGGATGCCGTTGACGCAGCCCTGCATTTCGGTTTGGCCTGAATAGCACGGTGCGTCGGTCCAGTCAGAAAAAATCGCATCGGTGTAGGCAATCGACGCCTGCACGCCCAGGTTGGGCAGCAACTGGGCATTCATTTCCAGCTCGACACCCTGGGTTTCCAGTTCACCGGCGTTGGTGAGAAAAAACAGGGGTGGGAAGGCGTTGGGCACCTGTGCTGACGCCTGGAAGTCCTCGAACTGCGTATAGTACAGCGCGCCATTGAGCCGCAGACGGTCGTCCAGCCACTGCGACTTGATGCCCAGTTCGTAGTTGGTGGGAATCTCCGGGTCGACAAATACCTCCCCACTAGACGGCCCCGAAGGCAGCGAGTTGGAACCGGGGCCTTTGTAGCCGCGTGCGATACTGGCGTACACCATGGCAGCAGGGGTAATGTCCAGTTCGCCAATGATGCGCCCCGACCATTGCTGGTCGTCGGTGTCGTCCGCAATTTCGCCGGCAGGGGCCTCCGCGATAGTGCCGGGGAAAGACCCGACCGTCTGGTCAATGGAGAGCGCCTCATCGTTGTAGCGTGCCCCCAGCGAGAGCCGGGCGCGCTCAGTGATGTTCCATGTCGCCTGGCCGAACACTGCGAAACTCTCGTTGCGCGTGTCTGCGTAGTTCAGTACTGATATCTCGCCCGCGGGCGCCTGGTCGATGCCGTTGAGTGAGATGACGCGTTCAAACTCGCGGTCGATTTTTTTGTCGAAGTAATACAGGCCGGCAACGTAACTGACGGTGCGATCCGCCGGGGAGGTCAGGCGCAACTCCTGCGTAAACTGCTCGTAGTGGCCGAAGCTGTCGTTCAGGGGCAGCGCGGTGCGAGTGTACAGGTCTGACCTGGCAGCGCCAAAAACATCCTCCTCGGTGTACGCGGTGATGGAAGTCAGCAGGTGTTGCCCCCATTGCCAGTTCGCTTCAATGCTGTAGACGTCAGCATCGGTGCGCCCGGGGGATTCGTCGTTGTCCAGCAGGGTGTCTGCCCTGGGGCCGCGTTCTCCGCCTTCACGATCAGCGACGCTGCCTGGCGTCACCACTTCCAGTGGGCCGATACAGCAGTTATGCTCGCGCTCCACGTGGTTGTAGGCCAGCGTGATGTCGAGGTCGTCGCTGACCAGCCATTGCAGTTTGCTCCTGACACCCCATTCGTCGCGGTCATTCATGTCTTTGCCGCCGGGAAACTCGTTGGACAAAATACCGTCGCGCGTATTGCTGTAGGCCGCGACGCGCGCCAGCAGCGTGTCCTGCACCAGCGGGCCAGAGAGATAACCGTTGAGTTGCGTGGCGTTTTCGTCGCCATAGCTGAGGCCGGCGCCCGCGCGCAGTTCCCGCGTGGGTGCTTGCGTGGTGATACTGAGCACGCCGGCGCTCGCGTTTTTACCAAACAGCATGCCCTGCGGGCCGCGCAGTACCTCGACGCGTGCGACATCGCTGAAGTCCAGCAATGAGCCCGACACGCTGCTGGAGACGACACCGTCGATGACCGTACCCACGGACTGGTCAACCGAGCGGCTAAAGGTCTGGGTGCCGATGCCGCGAACAATAATGCTCTGCCCGGCGTCCGATGTGCCGCCGGAGTAGGTCAGGCTCGGCACCAGGCGCGTCAGTTCACTGATTTGCGTCTTGTTCAGTGCGGCCAGTTCCTCGCCGCTGATGACGGCGACTGAAATTGCAACGTCCTGCAGGCTCTGTTCGCGTTTCTGTGCGGTCACCACGATCTCTTCGAGCATCTGCCCCTGTGCTGCTGGTATGCCGGTCAGTGCGGCGAGGGCCATCAGCATGATTGACGTTTTGTTCGGCATGGGCGAGCGTCCTTTCTTATGTGTTATGGCAAAACGTTACCACAGAAGAACAGGAATTCCATTGGCTCGCCCGATCACTTGCCAGCACTGGCGACGGGCGCCGGCGGCACATGCCGTCTAATACGGCTGCGGCACGCGCGCCGCATTCGCTTTATGTGGGTAATTCCTTTACAACTGCAGGCCAAACGGTAGAGGCAGGCACAAGCATGGCAGGTAAAGAGCAGGACGAACCGGCGTCCGGGCACCGGGATCAGGCAGTGACAACGCCGCCTGCGGTACACCATGGACGCCTGCAGCGCGGCCCTGATGCGAACGGTTACCGCGTTACGACCTTTGCGGACGTGTTGCGCAGACACGGAGCAACCATGGGCGGCATCGCGGCAGTAGGTATGCTGGTGCCCGGTGCATGGCCGGTGTTGCAGGCCACCACAGCGCGTTTTGCGCAGCACCCCTGGGTCTACCTGTGGGCCGTTGCGGCTATGCTGTTGTTCTTTGCATTCTGGAGCAAGCGCAGGCCACAGCCCGTGGCCCGTCAGTGTCGCTGGATTCTGTATCTCCTGTTCATCTCGATCGTCGAGGAAATCGCCTTCCGTGTCATGTTGCCTTTACTCATGACACCTTCCCTGGGTTTGCTGCCGGCACATGTGGTCAGCAACCTGGTGTTTGCGGCGCTCCATTACTTCACGTTGCGCTGGAAGCTGCGCAACTGTGTCGGCACCTTTCTTGGCGGCATGGGGCTGAGCCATTTGATGGGGCAGGGTGACCTGGTACTGGTGGTGCTGGTGCACTGGCTGGGCACTTTTCTCAATACGCCTTTTCCACCGCCGCGCCGCCTTGCGCAGGCGGCGGGTGGTACCGGTGTGTAACCGGTTGCGCGTGGCCCGCGGGCCGCGCTGCTTTGCATCGCCGGGAGCTCTGTTACTATTCGTCTCCTGTTGCTGGTGTCGGTCTGGCGCATGGTCGCATCTGCGCAAGCCCAATAGCGGCGCCGGTGCGTAAAACAGGAATGACGAACGCGGCCGGGCAATAAACTGTTTAAAAAACAACCATCAGGTGAGGTGAACATGGCGGAGCTAAAACTGGGTCTTGCA
Source organism: Gammaproteobacteria bacterium (assembly GCA_024742415.1). Taxonomy (GTDB): domain Bacteria; phylum Pseudomonadota; class Gammaproteobacteria; order Pseudomonadales; family Halieaceae; genus Marimicrobium. The sequence goes on along the minus strand of JANSYN010000009.1, from coordinate 81,098 downwards.
CAGGGATACTGGAGCGCGGCGCCCAATCCCAATTTCGTTGAGATGGCGCAGGAAGCGGAGAAACTCGGTTATGACTCGGTCTGGTCTGCCGAATCATGGGGCAACGATGCCTTTACACCACTGTGCTGGATTGGCGCGCAAACGCAGACGATAAAATTGGGCACGGCCGTGGTGCAGCTGTCGGCGCGCACGCCGACCGCCTGTGCGATGCATGCCCTGAGCCTGGACCTTCTCTCCAATGGACGGCTGATTCTTGGACTGGGCGTGTCTGGCCCACAGGTGGTGGAGGGCTGGTACGGCAGGCCCTTCCCGAAGCCCCTGGCGCGCACGCGCGAATACATCGACATCGTACGCCAGGTGTTCGCACGGGAAGCGCCGGTCACCAATGACGGCCCGCACTACCCGCTGCCGTACCCGGGCGCTGACGGCATGGGCCTGGGCAAGCCCCTCAAGCCGATTGTGCACCCGTTGCGCAACCGTATCCCGATCTTCATGGGGGCCGAGGGGCCCAAAAACATCGCCCTGTCTACCGAGATCGCCGACGGCTGGCTGCCGCTGTTCTATAACCCCTACGACGAGAGCGTTTATGCGCAGTCACTGACCAATGCGCCGCCGAATTTTGAGATCAACCAGATGGTGATGGTCAATATCACCGACGATATCGCGGCGGGTCTGCACGGCGTCAAGACCTTCCTCAGTTTTTACATCGGTGGCATGGGTGCGAAGAACACCAACTTCCACAAAGACCTTTTTTGCCGTATGGGTTACGAGGCCGAAGCTGAAAAAATCCAGCAGTTGTTCATGGAGAACAAGCGTGACGAGGCGGCTGCGGTGATCCCCGATGAGCTGGCCGATGCCATGGCGCTGGTAGGCCCCAAGGACCGCATTCGCGATCGCTTGCAGGCCTGGCGGGATTCCCGCGTGACCAGCCTGCTGGTGGCAACCAGCGACAAACAACAACTGCGCGATATAGCCGAACTGGTGCTGTAGAGCGCGTTTGGATGCATGCGCGATAGCGCCGCAAAATACGAACATCACTGAAGGAGCCCTAATGAACGACGCACGCATGCCTGTACTGATCGGGTGCGCCCAGACAACTGACAAACGCGATCCTGAAGAAGCAGCCACACCGATCCAGCTGATGGCGCAGGTGGCAAGGGAGGCCGCACAGGATGCAGGGCCCGGCGCAGCCCTGCTGGCGCGCCTGGATGCGCTGATTGCCGTTGGCTTGACCGTAGACAGCCCGGAAAGCGGCAGTGGCGCGCGCGGTATGGTGCGCAATGTGCCAGGTGCCGTGTGCAAGGCGCTCGACATTAACCCCGGCGAGCAGCGCTACACCCACACGGGCGGTAACACGCCACAGATGCTGGTCAATCGGTATGCCCAGGCCATTGCCGATGGCGAGTCGTCAGCGGTAATGATCGTCGGTGCTGAAGCCCTCAATACCATGTTGTCACGCCTCAAACTGGGAATGGACCTCGACGCCTGGGTGGATGCTTCCGGCGATGAGCCGCAGATGCTGGGCGACGCCCATCCTGCGGCCTCTGCGCACGAAATGGTCTATGGCATGCACACGCCGGCCACGACCTACGCCCTGTTTGAAAACGCCCTGCGTGGCAAGTATGGCAGCACGCTGCAAGCGCACCAGGAGAAACTGGGTGAGCTCTACCACCGCTTTAACGCGGTGGCAGCGCAGAATCCGCTGTCCTGGTTTCCCACGGCACGCAGTGCGCAGGAGATCGCCACGGTCAGCGACAATAACCGCTATGTAGGCTTTCCCTACACCAAGTTCCTCAACTCGGTGATCCAGGTGAATATGGGTGCTGCGCTGATCATGACCTCTGTTGCCAGGGCGCGTGAGCTGGGAGTAGCGGACGACCGCATGGTCTACCTGCATGGCTGTGCCGATGCGAACGAGATCTGGAACGTGACGGATCGCCAGAACTACTACTCGTCGCCTGCCATACGCACGATGGGCAAGAAGGCGATGGCGATGGCGGGTAAGTCTATCGACGATATGGATTTTTTCGACATCTACAGTTGCTTTCCCTCGGCGGTGCAGATTGCCTGTGACGAACTGGGCATTGCGCATGACGACCCGCGTGGCCTGACCGTGACCGGCGGCCTGCCGTACTTCGGTGGGCCGGGCAACAACTACGTGACCCATGCCATCGCCACCATGATGAACGTGCTGCGTGACAATCCGGGCAAGTTTGGGTTGCTCAATGGCAACGGCTGGTTTGTGACCAAACACTCGCTGGGAATTTACTCCACAACCCCGGTCAGTGGCACTTGGCAGCGCGAAGCGCCGGAAAGCTACCAGCAGGCCATTCTGGAACAACAGCGTCCGCCCTTTACCGAAACCCCCCAGGGCCAGGCCAGTATAGAGACCTACACGGTGTTGCACGGTCGTGAAGGGGTAGAGCGTGCGTTGGTCATCGGGCGCCTTGACGATGGCACGCGTTTCGTTGCCGAAACACCGGATGACGAGGCCACCTTGCAGCGCATGATGAGTCAGGACATGCTCGGCGCGCGCGGCGAGGTCACCACCGGCGATCCGAAAAACCTGTTTGTGCCCGCGTTCGACTGAGCACGACGGCGGTAATGCCCGGCCCTGCAATATCTGGAGGAAACAATGACATCTGCCTACAAAAAACCGTTCTATCGCGCACGCCAGAAGCTCATGGGCAAGTTCATGCTGAAGCCGCAGCCCAAGCCGCTACTCTACTGCGGTGAGGGTTCCGTATTGACGTTGTGCGCCACCATTGCACAGTTTGGTATCAACAGGCTGCTGCTGGTAACCGACAAACCACTGCGTGACCTGGGTGTGATGGACGGTGCAGTTGCGGCCCTGCAGGCAGCCGGTGTAGAGACGGTGATCTATGACGGCGTATTGCCTGACCCGACTGTGTCTGTCGTGAATGCAGGCATTGCCTGTTTTCACGAGCACGGTTGTGACGCGGTGATGGCTTTTGGTGGCGGCTCGTCCATAGACGCGGCCAAAGTCATTGCTCTGGCAGCGGGCAATCAGTGCCAGGCGCAGGACTGCATGGGCGTGGGTAAATGCAAGGCGCCCGCCAGACCATTCTTTGCCGTGCCCACCACCGCAGGCACCGGCTCCGAGGCGACGTTTATTGCCGTGATATCTGATGACACGACCCATGCCAAGAACGCCGTGATCGACCCATCGTTAATCCCGATGGCCGCCGCGCTGGACGCGGGCCTGATGCGCGGACTGCCGCCGGCCATTACCGCAGCGACGGGTATGGACGCGCTGACGCACGCTATCGAGTCCTACATCGGGCGATGGGAAACGCCACAAACCAATTTCTACGGCCTCGCAGCCACCCGGCTGGTCATCGATAATCTCGCTACCGCCTGCCGTGATGGCAGCGATATCCAGGCCCGTCAATCCATGGCGCTGGCATCGTTCTACGGGGGGCTTGCGATTACCAACGCACTGGTTGGCTATGTGCACGCCGTGTCGCACAACCTCGGTGCTCGCTATGGCGTGCCGCACGGCCTGGGCAATGCCATGGTGTTGCCACATGTGCTCGAGCTGATGAAGCATGACGCCAGCAAAAAACTGGCAGAACTGGCGGTGCATGCGCAGCTGGGCGATGCATCGCAGTCCGATGCGGCACTGGCGCAGGCACTCATTGACAAAGTAATAGCGCTGAACGACGAGATCGGAATTCCCCGCACAACGGACGTGATTCGTACCGAGGATATCGACGAGCTGCTGGATGCGATCATCGCCGAAGGGGCCAGTTATCCCTGCCCGCGGTTTCTGTCGCGCGCGGAGTGTCGCGGCATTCTGGACAGCATCAGCGCTGCCTGAGTTGTCGCTGCTGTGCTAGCGGTCAGGCGGCTGGCACGCCGGGCAGAAGTACAGGCGCCGACTGCCCACCGCCACGCGCTTGATGGCACCGCTGCAGTGATAGCAGGGGTAGCCCTCGCGCCCGAAGACATAAAACCTGCGCCAGTTGCGCTTCAGGCCCTGCTTTTGCAGGGATTTTGACAGCCCCGGCGCAAGGGTTATGCCTGCGGTGTCGTAGCTGCGCCGACTCAGCGCCAGGGTGCTGCGTGCCAGTGTGCCGATCTCGCCGGTGGTGAGGTCTGCCGGGCGCAGTGCATGGTGCAGGCGTGCGTCATGCAGGATTTCTGAACGCAGGTAGTTGCCATTGCCGGCCAGAAACTGCTGGTCCAGATACAGTGTGGCGAGTGATTTGCGGCAAAACCTGGCATCGCGTAACCGTTGGGCAATGTCTTTCCAGGTGAGGGTGGCGTCCATGATATCGGGGCCAATGCGTGCCAGGAAAGGATGCAGCGGCAGTTCTGCGCTGGGCCACACGCTGATTTCCGAAGCACTGTACAAGATGGCGCTATGGGTAGAGGTTTGCAGCAGCAGGCGCAGCGAGCGATTGCTCTTGGGTAGCGTGTGCCCCTTGATAACCTTCCATACGCCGTAAAGCTGGTTGTGTGAATAAATGCTCAGGCCATGTTCGAAATGGGTCAGCAGGGCTTTGCCGCGCGTCTCTACCTTGATGACCTGACGGCCGCGCAACTGCCTCGAATAATGACGCAGCCGCGGCAGACCGAATTTTACCGCTGTCACAGTCTGTCCTTCGAGTGCCTGTGCAATCACATCGGCAGCTCGACGAATTTCCGGTCCTTCAGGCATCGGGTAGTATCCTTACTTGGTGAATATGACAGGCATCGCCCAAGGGGGCAGGGACATTACCAGTGCCCCGTGCCCGGCTCGCCCTTGAATGGGCCGACGAGGTTGCTGGTCACCCATCCGCCGTAAAACCCCCCGGGCTGCGGGCGCACTTTTTCACGGTTAATAAAACAATCAACGGTCGCCGGGTAAAACGAGAGATAGCCGTCGATGCCGGCAAAGGCAGCACTTGGGCGTTCGTAGCTCCAGCCCACTGCTTGCGCGGTGTCATCCCCCGCCAGCGCCCAGTAGGTGGCCACCCCTTTCCATTCACAGTAGCTTTGCTGGCCACAGCGCACCAGGTGACGCCAGTTGATCGCGGCGCCAGGCAGGTAGTAGGTGGGCGGGCTGGCGGTTTCCAGGACGCGTAATGCGTCTGTGGTGCGCGCGATTTCCCGATGACCGCTGCGCACGGTGATGTTCGCGCGAGCAGGTACCAGGACGGGCGGCCGGGGGTAGTCCCAGACTGATTCCTGGCCCGGTGCCGGCGTGTGGGCAAAAGGTGGGCGCTCCCGGCCCGTGTACTGCCACATGCAAGTGGTTTCCTGATGAAATGTCGTGATGGTGCGCAGCAGCCAGAAGCTGGCGACACCCTGTTGGGCTGTGTATTGCCTCTATGACTAACCCTTACGCGAAAAGCGGGCAGCAAGATCACTGCGACGCGCCAAACCGGGCGCGAAGGGTGTGTCAACGCCTGTGTGTGGAGGTGGCGATATAGTTAACTAGCCTGCGGCGCACGAAATGATGGTGCAGGTTGCGCAGCGTGCGATTTAGCGCCCGGAATCGGCTATCATCGGTGCCGCGTCTAGGCGCTGGGGAGGCGTCGGGCCCGTGCCCGCAGTGCCGCCGGATGCAGGGTGTGGCGCAAGCGCGCGGTCGCCCGGCAGACGCAACACCAGGCAGGCGCACTGACAATCCTCCGACTGACAATACGAGAGCGCGAACACTATGAGTCAACGCATGAAGCCCCCCATGGGTGAAGACAACGCCTGGTGGTGGGACATGGCCGCCGCCGGCGAATTGGGCATTCAGCGATGCAAGTCCTGCCAGACCTTACGCCACCCGCCCACGCCGATGTGTGGACAGTGTCGGTCGATCGAGTGGGACAGCATCGCCTCCAGCGGTAAGGGGGTTATCTGTAGCTACACCATACTGACGCATCCGCAATTTCCCGGTTACGAGTATCCGTTGATCGTTATCCTGGTTGACCTTGAAGAGGGCACGCGTTTTACCTCGCAACTGGTGGGGTGTGCTCCGGAAGATGTGGACTTCGGCTTGCCCGTGGAAATGATCATCCAGGAGGACCCGGACGGTTTCAAACTGCCCGTGTTCAAACTGCAGGAGAAGCACTGATGCCGATTTCACTCCATAACGAAGCCGCCATTGTGGGCGTTGGAACCACCCCGTTCAGCAAAAAATCCGGTGTGTCTGAGTTGTCGCTCGCAGCGCAAAGCGTGCGCGCTGCCTGTGAGGATGCCGGCATTGACCCGGGCGAGATCGACGGACTGGTGAGCTTCACGCTCGACAGCTCCGATGAAATCGAAGTGGCCAGGGCGGTGGGCGCCGCCGACCTGACGTTTTTCAGCAAGGTCAACTACGGTGGTGGCGCGGCCGTGGGCACCATCGCCCAGGCGGCGATGGCCGTTGCGACCGGTCAGGCGACCACGGTGGTGTGCTATCGCGCGTTGAACGGGCGTTCCGGCCAGCGCATGGGGCAGGGCGTGTCGGGCAACCTGCTGACCTCAGACATCATCCACTGGTCGTGGTACATGGTGTACGGCATGCTGATCCCGGGCTCCTGGGTGGCGATGATTGCGCATAAGTACATGCACGAGTATGGCGTTACGCGCGAGGACCTGGGCCGCGTGGCCCTCGCGCAGCGCGCGTTTGCACAAACCAACCCGCGCGCCTTTGCCTACGGCAAGCCGTTGACCATGCAGCAGTACCTGGATTCCGCGCTGCTCGCCCACCCATTGTGCCTGTATGACTTCTGCCAGGAAACCGACGGCGGCTGCGCCATTGTGGTGACCTCAGCGGAGCGTGCCAGGGCACTGTCGCGGCCCAGCGCGGTGATTCGTGGCGTTGCGCAAGCCTCAACAAGGGGCCAGGAACAGATGACCAGTTTCTATCGCGATGACCTCAAGTCACTACCCGAGATGGAGCTGGCTGCGCAGCGCGTGTATGCCATGTCCGGGCTTGGGCCTGACGATATCGACGCTGCCTGCCTGTACGATGCCTTTACCTGTGAAGTCATCATGCAGCTGGAGAGCTTCCAGTTCTGTGGTCGCGGTGAAGCCCGCGATATGGTGCGCGATGGCGTGCTGGAGGCCGATGGCAGGTTGCCCAACAATACCCATGGCGGCCTGCTATCAGAGGGCTATATCCACGGGATGAACAACATTGCCGAGGGTGTGCGGCTGATTCGCGGGGAGTCTACAGGGCAGCCGAAGAAGTCGGTTGAGCACGTTCTGGTCAGCAGCGGGGTGGGTGTGCCCACCGGCGCGCTGATACTCGGTGCACAGTAGCGTGTTGTGAAAACGCCCAGCGTATAGGCAGCTGCGTTGGGCCTGCCGTGAAGTTGGGAAATCGCCGGCAGGTTCGCTAGTATGTGGGCCGCGCGAGCCGCAGCATTAGAACAGCCATGTCGAAGTAGGGGAAAGCCAATGAGCGATTACACCAAAATTTTGCTGGAAGAAAGCGAGATGCCAACGCAGTGGTACAACGTTGTACCCGACCTGCCTGCCCCACCACCTCCCCAGTTGCATCCGGGAACGTTGCAGCCTGCCACGGCTGAGGATTTTGCACCGCTGTTCCCCAGGGCATTGATCGAACAGGAGATGAGCACCGAGCGTTACATCGATATCCCCGGCGCGGTGTTGGATGTTTATCGCCTGTGGCGTCCCAGCCCGTTGTTTCGTGCGCGTCGCCTGGAAAAGCTGCTCGATACCCCGGCGAAAATTTTTTATAAATACGAAGGCGTCAGCCCGGCAGGGTCGCACAAACCCAACACCGCGGTGCCCCAGGTGTATTACAACGCCCAGGAAGGCGTCAGAAAACTCACCACTGAGACCGGCGCCGGGCAGTGGGGCAGTTCGCTGGCCTTTGCCTGCGCGCAGTTCGGACTTGAGTGCGAGGTCTGGCAGGTGGCAGCGTCTTTTCGTGCCAAGCCGCATCGCAGGACCATGATGGAAGTATGGGGCGGTAAGGTGCACCCCAGCCCCTCCGAAGTAACCGAGTTCGGACGCTCCCTGCTCGCGAAGGATCCCGACCATCCCGGCTCACTCGGTATTGCCATTTCCGAGGCGGTGAGCGAGGCCGTGGCCAGCGACGACACGCGTTACGCGCTGGGCAGTGTGCTCAATCACGTGTTGCTGCACCAGACGATTATTGGTGAGGAGGCACTGCTGCAACTGGCCAAGGTCGGCGAAGTGCCCGATGTGCTGGTGGGGTGTACCGGCGGTGGCTCCAACTTCGGTGGGCTGGCCTTTCCGTTCCTGCGAGAGAAACTCGCGGGAAAAATGAACCCGACGATTCGCTGTGTCGAGCCCACCGCGTGCCCGACTTTGACCAAGGGGCAGTTCCGTTATGACTTTGGTGATACAGCGGGCCTTACGCCGCTGATGAAAATGCACACGCTGGGCCATTCGTTCATCCCCGAGCCGATTCACGCTGGCGGGCTGCGCTATCATGGCATGGCACCGCTGGTATCCCACATCTACGATCTTGGCCTGGTGGAGGCCATCAGTATACCGCAGTTGGAATGCTTTGCCGGCGCGATACAGTTTGCGCGCACCGAGGGCATTGTGCCCGCGCCTGAGCCCACCCACGCGATTGCCGCTGCGGTGAGAGAGGCCCTGGCCTGCAGGGAAAGCGGCGAAGAAAAAGTCATTCTCACGGCGCTGTGCGGTCACGGTCATCTCGATTTGGCCTCCTATGACCAGTATCTGCGTGGCGACATGCACGACCACGAACTGTCCGATGAAGCCATTGCCGAGGCCATGAAAGATGTGCCGGTGCTCGCCTGAGACGACCTGGTCAATAGCCACCCAATCCCAATAAAAAACGAGGAAACCCTATGAACACAAGCACACGTCGTGGCAAGTACCTACCGCTGGTGCTCGCCACTATTGCGGCCAACACCACCCTGGCATCTGCCACAGCCGTGGCCCAGGCCACACAGCCACTGCCCAGCGGCGCCGAACTGGTGCTTGAGGAGATGGTCGTCACCGCTCGGCGACGCGAGGAAGGTTTGCAAAGTGCGCCGATTGCGGTGTCGGCGTTCAGCGGAGATACACTGGCGTATCGCGGCATCACGCGGCTGGACGAAATTGTCAGCTTCGTTCCGAGCCTGACACTGGAAAACAATCCCGCGTTTGGCGGTTCTTCAAACTCTGCGGCGATTTACCTGCGCGGTGTTGGCCAGAAAGATTTCCTGCCGACGACTGAACCAGGCGTTGGCCTGTACGTCGATGGCGTTTACATCGCCCGCTCGGTCGGTGGCATTCTTGACCTGGTGGATATCGATCGGGTTGAGGTTTTGCGCGGCCCCCAGGGCACCTTGTTTGGACGCAATACCATTGGGGGCGCGATCAACATCACCACCCTCAAGCCCGAGCCCTCAGAGCCACTGTCGGGTGACGTGTCGGCGGCACTGGGCACGGACAACCGGATCAACTTGCAGGGGTCGGTGATGGTGCCCATCTCCGATACGTTCGCAGCGCGTGCCTCGATTGCGTCCTTCACCCAGGACGGCTACGTGCAGCGTGCCGATGGCATTGACCTGGGTGACGACGACACCCTGACCGGGCGCGTGTCTTTTGCCTGGGTACCCAACGACCGCCTGCGCGTTGATGTCGCCGCTGACGCCACGCGCGATCGTGAGAACGGCCCGGCAATGGAATTGATCGGCATTGACTACACCGACCTGAGCCAGCTCAATGGCCTGGTCGCGGCGGTACCGCCACCGATGGCGTTTATTCACAATATCACCACGGCCGCCACTGGCCCGGGCATGCCCTGTGCGGCCACTGATGCAGCCGGCAACGGTGTGACCTCGAACCCGGCATCGCCGAACTGCTTCGACGATCGTTACGTTGGCGCCGACCGCAATACCGAGGGCACCGCGCCGACGCAATCCAATACAGATATTTGGGGTGCCTCTGCAACGGTAGCCTACCAGTTGAGTGACAGCATGACCTTAAAGTCGATTTCTGCCTGGCGCGACCTGGATTCGGATTTCGCCCGTGACGGTGATCATTCGCCGCACCGCATCGTGCATTTCGTAGATACCCTGGAACAACAGCAGTTCACGCAGGAATTACAGCTGTTGGGCAGCACTGAACGCCTGAACTGGATTCTGGGTGCGTATTACTTCGCGGAAGAGGGCGACAACGTCAATACGCTGGATTTTACGATTTCAAACTTCCAGTCCGGCGGTGAGTTTGACAACGAAGCATGGGCCGCCTTTGCGCAGTTCACCTATGACATCACCGAGCGCCTGCACTTTACCCTGGGTGGCCGCTACACCGATGAAAGCAAGAAATTCCTGCCCGACCAGGTGATCCTGCAGAACTACTACGCAGGGATCAGCTCCCAGGTGCCGCCGGGCAATCCGCTGGCGGACCTTGACGCACCTTTCCTGCAGGCGGGCACTGCGATTCTGCCTGGCGTCGAGAAAGAAATCGAGATCGATGAATTCACGCCGCTGGCCAACCTGTCCTTCGACGTGACAGACGACATCATGCTCTACATCAGTTATTCAGAAGGTTTCAAATCGGGCGGTTTCACGCAGCGCGTGTTTCCGCCGATCGTGGCGGGTTTTACCGCACCGCCAGGAACGCCGGACATCGACCTGATTCCCACCTATGATCCGGAATTTGTCGAGGCCTACGAGTTGGGCGTGAAGTCCACCTTGATGGATGGGCGCCTGCGCTTGAACGCAGCCACGTTCTATACCGACTACGAGGACATTCAGGTGCAGGTGTTTAACAGTGTGGCACCGGTCACAGAGAATATCGGCGCTGCATCGATCACCGGTTTTGAGCTGGAAGCGCAGGCAGCGCCAGGTGATGGCTGGTTGCTGGAAGCGACGTTCTCCTACCTGGATGCCGAATACGACAGCATCGAAACCGAGTTGACCCTGATCGGTGAAGACTTCAAGTTTGAGCGCGTACCTGAGTATGCGGGCTCTCTTGGAGTGTCCAAAGAGTTCAACCTGCCGGACGATTCTGGCTCGCTGATTTTCCGCGTGGATTGGAGTTATCGTGATGAGACGTATAACGATGCCTACAATACTGAACTGCTGAAGCAGGACGCCTATGACCTGTGGAATGCCAGCGCGCGCTGGACCAGCGTCGACGGTGACTGGAGTGTCTTGTTCTCTGGTCGCAACCTTGCCGACGAGGAGTACCTGGTGACCGGCGTCTACGGCACAGCGTTCCAGTCCTTTGAAGGCAATTATGACCGCGGCCGCCAGTGGCTGTTTGAAATCAGCAAGTCATTCTAGGCAGGAGGATAGCTTCGTGGCCAGAGTCAGGATCGTAAAGCCGGAGCATACCGATGACCCCGCCGTGGCGGGGATCTTCGAATGGGTCACACAGATGGAGGGGTCCGTGCCCAACCATTTTTTTGTCGAAATGAATTTTCCGGAGTTCTTTGTGGCAAAACTCGGTGCGACCAAGGTGCTGTGGGAAGCAGGCGAGCTGACGATGGATGAGATCCAGCACGTTGGCATTCTTGTTTCCAAAGATAACGGTTGCGCCTACTGCACGGCCGCTTTTTGCACCATTCTCAACTATGGGTTGGGCGCCGCCCAGGACTACGTTGCGGGCCTGGCCGAGCAGGGCATCAGTGCGGTAGAGTCGCCGCGGCTGGTGGCCATTCTCAACTACGCCCTCAAGGTCAATCGCGATCCGGCCGGCGTGCAGGACAGCGAGGTAGACGCGCTGCGCCAGCACGGACTGACCGATAAGGGTCTTGTGCAGTTGACGCACGTGGTGAGCGATTTCGCTTCCTATAACCGGCTCAATCTCGCGCTGCAGACGGACTACGATTACCAGGACCTGTGGCGTAACGCGGCGTTCCAGCCCGGTTAGCGGGTGCCACGGCGCGGGTGTGCAGATTGTCCGGGTCACATGATTTGCATGGCATGTATTGTGTGGGTTGTATCGATGGCAGGGAACGGCGCCTGCAGACACGGTGCGGTATCGCCCCACCGTAACCTTCAGCCCGCACTGAGGTAGTGCACACTGAACAGCTGTTCGTCGTCCACCCAGGTGTTGACAATGCCCAGCCCGGCAGAGGCTGCCAGCTCAGCAAAACTTTCCACGGAGTATTTGTAGGAATTCTCGGTGTGGATGGATTCTCCGGCTGCCAGCGCGATCTGGCCACCGCTGTAGCGCACTGATTGATCCACCTTGCTCACCAGGTGCATTTCTATGCGTCGTTTGTTCTCGTCATAGAACGCGTTATGTTCGAAGGCAGCGGCATCGAAATCAGCATCCAGCGCATCATTGACCTGGTTGAGTACGTTCAGGTTGAAGCGCGCGGTGACGCCACTGGCGTCGTTGTAGGCAGCGTTGAGGCGCTCGCTGGACTTGTGCAAGTCAACGCCCAGCAGCAGCCCGCCATCATCACCGATAACGCGGCGCACACGCTGCAGGAACGCGCGGGCCTTGTGCGGTGCCAGGTTGCCGATGGTTGAGCCTGGATAGAACACCACGCGCTTGCCCGGCGGCAGGTTGTCCAGGAACGTCCAGTCGTCACTGAAGTCAGAGCACACGGCGTGCACCGTCATCCAGGGGTATTCCAGGCCCAGGCGCGTTGCGGCATCGCGCAGGAAATCCGCTGATATATCGACCGGCACGTAAGCGGCAGGACGCAGGGCATCGAACAACAGCCGCGCCTTTTCACAGTTGCCGCTACCGGGTTCGATGAACACGCAGCTGGGGCCGCAGAGTGCGGCGATCTCCTGCTGGTTGCGCCGCAAAATACTGATTTCTGTACGTGTTGGGTAATACTCGGGCAGTTGCGTGATGTGCTCGAACAGTTCCGAGCCCTGCTCGTCGTAAAACCACTTTGGGTCGATGCTTTTCTGTGCCTGCGACAGGCCCCTGATCAGCTCGCTGTGGCTGTCGTCCTGCGCGGGCGCTGCATCGGTAAACTCAACATTGGGTGCTGTTTTGATTGCCTGTGCCATGCTGCTAGGTCCTTGTCGGTCAGTTGTCGATATCGCGTGCCAGGCGAATGCCGCTGAATTGCCAGCGATCGGGCGGATAGAAGAAATTGCGGTAGCTGGGCCGCACTTGCTCGGCCTTGGTGACGCAGGACCCACCGCGCAGGACCCATTGGTTGCTCATGAACTTGCCGTTGTATTCGCCAATCGCGCCAGGTGAGGGCGCGTAGCCCGGATAGGGCCCATAGGCGCTGCGCGTCCATTGCCAGCACTCGCCATACAGTTGCTGAAGTTGCGTGCCGGCAGCCGCTGCGCGCGGATGATAATAGCCGTCGTCCATGCCGCGCTGCGCTGGCGCTGCGCTGCGCGCGGCCAGTTCCCATTCCTGTTCGGTGGGCAGGCGCGCATTGGCCCAACGCGCATAGGCATCGGCCTCATAGCCGCTAACGTGACACACGGGCGCGGCGTCGTCGCGCGCCTGCACGCCGTGCAGTGTGAACTCCAATGCCGTGTTGTCGTGATCGCGCCAGTACAGCGGCGCGTGCCAGTCACCTTGCTGCACTGCGGTCCAGCCGTCGGCCAGCCACAGTTCCGGGCGCTCATAACCGCCATCGTCAATGAATGCCTGGAACTCTGCATTGGTCACCAGCCGCCGGGCGAGGGCGAAGGGCGCGACGTACGTCTGGTGCCGTGGTAACTCGTTGTCGAAGCAAAAATCCTCGCCATCGTAGCCCTGTTCTACAAGCCCGCCGGTAATGTCCTGCCAGCTCAGTGGGGTCGTGGGCTCACCGGAGCGCAGCGTTTTTTCCATGTAAGTGGGCAGCAGCGGGTTGACCGCGAGCGAGTATTTGAGGTCGGTAAAAAAAAGTTCCTGGTGCTGGCGCTCATGTTCAATGCCGAGCACCGTACGGCTGACGATCTCATCGTGTTGCGCATGCGAACTTGGGCAAAGCAACTGGCTCATCTGCTGATCGACCGCCTCGCGGTAGGCCATCACCTGGGCGACTGTCGGGCGCGAGAGCAGGCCGCGGCGCGGGCGCGGAAACTGCTCGCCAACGCCGTTGTAATAGGAGTTGAACAGCACCTCATACAACGGTTCTGGCGAGGTGTAATCCGCAACAAACACTTTGAGCAGGAACGTCTCGAAAAACCAGGTGGTATGTGCCAGGTGCCACTTGGGCGGGCTGGTGAATGCCTCTGCCTGTAAGCCGTAGTCCTCGGTGTGCAGTGGCGCACACAGCTCGACCGATTGTTGGCGGGTGGCGATGTAGTCGGCAAGCTGCCGTGCGAGTGCCGCTTCAGTCATTGTGTTGGTCCTGGTCGATTACCTTGCCGCCAATCCATACTGCGTTGTCCTCAACGGCGCTATACAGCAGGCCGCCGCCTGGCGAGCACTGGTAGGCCACAAGTCGCGGGCCCAGGCCTGCGGCGCGCCAGTACTGTGCGAGGATGCGCATGGCTGACCCGGTGGCGGTGTCTTCGGCGCTACCGTGTTGCGGCGCAAAATAACGACAGTGAATCAGTGCATCGGCGTCTGCGAGCGCCGTGGAGCTGGCGCAAGTCACGATCAATGCACGATCGGTAATGGCTTGCAGTCGTTGTCCGGGTGCAGCGATGGATTCAAGGGGAAAATCGGGTGCCAACTCCACGATGAGGTAACCATCGGCAGCGCCAACGTGCGCGCAGGCCAGTGGCTGCGCGTCTAACAGTGCAGCAAGCCGTAGGTCTGTGGTGACTGTCGCGATGTCCACGAGCGGAAACTGTAACCACACCAGTGGTCCGGCGGCCTGGCACTGCACCTCGGTGTGCCCCATCACCAGGGTGCCCACAGCCTGCCAGCGCGCCAGCCAGGTGTGGGCGCAGCTCAACAGGCCATGACCACACAGTGCAATCGGCATGCCGGTGACACCCCAGCAGCGTACCTGCGCGCGCTGCGGTGCAAGCGCCCAGGTGAGGCACTGCGTGATAGCCGCTGCCGGCGGCGCATGAGCGTTCGGCCCCGACAGAATATCGACGCGACAGGGGTTGCCTGTTGCGCTCTGGCCGGTGCTGGCCAGTGTGCCGCAGAAGGCCGCCAGCGTGTGCGTGGCAACTGTGTCCGGGGTGCGGTTAACGGTGGTGGGGTTGTCTGTTGAGGTGCGGATAGTTGTTTCGTCCTGGTCGCCGCAACGGCCTGTCTTTATTCTGGCGTCAAGGATAACAGTTTCGCGCGAACTTTTTGTGACCCTGGGAGACACTGGCCGGTTTTTTTTGTGGACAGTGTTCTGTGTGCGGCGTGCAACGTGCGGCGTGCAACGTGCGGCGTGCAACGTGCGGCGTGTAACGTGCGCAGCGCAGGCACTTCGCAAATCGTCGGCTGCTTCAGTGGCGCAGGTGAGCGGGTACCCAGTGTTTTTCGACAGCACTGAACAATAGTTCGACGCCGATAGCCAGCATCGCGGCGGGTATGGCGCCTTCAAGAATCAGTGTGTGGTCGTTCAGGGTCAATCCGGTAATGATAGGCTCACCCAGTCCACCTGCGCCCACAAACGCGGCCAGCGTTGCGGTACCGATGCTGATGATCGCGGCGGTTTTGACACCGGCCAGCAGAGTGGGCAGTGCCAGGGGCAATTCGACGCGCAGCAACTGCTGTGTTGCATTCATGCCCATACCCGCGGCCACCTGTTTAAGCAGGGGGTCGACACCGAGCAGCCCTGTGAGCGTGTTGCGCACGATGGGTAGTAGGGAATAAAGAAACAGCGCGATGATTGCCGGGAACTGCCCAAGCCCGACCCAGGGGATCAGCAGGGCAAGCAGCGCCAGCGCCGGTATGGTCTGGATCAATCCAGTGAAATACAGCAGCACACCGGCAGCGTGGGTGAAGCGAAAAAGCGCCAGTGCCAGTGGCACAGCCACAACGCAGGCCAGTAGCAGCGCGGTCGCCGTGAGTTGCAGGTGAGCCAGCGTATAGTCGCCAATCCGCTGCCAGCGCGACCTTGCCGACACGCTCGCCGTACCGACGAAACCCTCCTCTTGCAGGAACTGCGCAGCGGCCTGCGCAGGCGACAGCCCGTGTTGCGCCACGCGATAGTTCAGTTCGCGCATTCGCTCTTCACTGATGCGTTGCTGCAGTTGCCGCAGCACAGCGATCGCCGCGTCCGGTACATCACGCCTTGCCAGCAGCACCGCATCGTAACCCGGGAAGAAGCCGAGATCGTCCGCAAGCAGTGTGATATTGCGAACGCTGAGTTCGCCATCGGTGGTGTAGGCATCGGTGACGTCGAGTTTGCGCTGTTCAATGGCCGCGTAGGCCAGTGCATGCTCCAGCCCTACCGGCTGGTGCGGCAGGCCGTAGGTGCGACTCAGCGCCGGCCAGCCATCACCACGTTGCAGGAACTCATGAGAAAATCCGAACTGCAGTTCAGGGTGCGCTGCCAGTTCGCTGATCTTGCTCATCGCCAATTGTTGCGCGAGATCTGCATTGATCGCCATGGCGTAACTGTTGCTGAAACCCAGCGCCACCGGCATTGCAAGCTCATAGGTCTGCAGCGCGCTGGCCAACTGCGCAAAATCCAGCGTCGGCTGCTGTAATACGGCCTGTGTCAGGGTGCCGGTATATTCGGGATAAATATCAATGGTGCCGTTCCTGATTGCCTCAAACGCGATCAGTGTGCCACCCAGCCCCAGCTTGCGTTCGACGGCAAAGCCGCGGGACTGCAGTAGCTGTGCGACGATTTCAGCCAACAGGTAGCTTTCGCTGAAGGCTTTTGAGCCAATCTGCAGTGGATTGTGTGCGTTGCCGCTGATGGCTTCGGCGAACGGCTTGGGCGCGCCTGTAGTGTTCGCTGCAGAGGTCGCTATAGCGGTGGTTTTAGCGGTGCTTGCAGCGGTGTTTGCAGCGGTAGCTGTAGCTACAGGGGCAAACGCGGCGCTGGCAAGGTCTATCATGGTACTGGCGCCAACCAGGCAAAGCAGCGCCAGTGCAGGCCAGCGCCGCTTCATGCCGGACCTCTGCGTTCAATCAATGACAGCAGCAGCGCCTCGGCATCGTCATCGTGCACGCTCTGCAGCAGTTGCGCCTTGCTGCGGTTGTACACGAGCCGCCCGTTGTGCATCACCAGAATATGGTCTGCCAGTCGCAGGGCCTCACGCATGTCGTGTGTCACCAGCACGGTGGTGACCGGGTTGGCGCTGTGCAGCGCTTTGAAATCCCGGTAGATCTCGACACGGGTGATGGGGTCGATCGCGGCGAACGGTTCGTCCAGCAGCAGGACACCCGGCTTGAGCATCAGCGCCCGGCACAGGCCCACACGCTGCTGCTGGCCGCCGCTCAGCTGATGGGGAAACTGCGCCAACAGTGCCTGGGGTAGCTGGCACAGTGAGGTCAGCAGACCAAGCTGTTGCTCGATGCGTTGCGGGCTCCAGCCCGACAGGCGCGCCATCAGTGTGATGTTGTCGCTGGCGCTCAGGTGCGGAAACAGACCGTTGCCCTGTACTGCATATCCCATACGCCGGCGCAGGGCGGGCAGGGCATCGTAGTCCATGGGCGCACCGAACGCGATGACCGCGCCGCGCTCAAGTGCCACCAGACCGTTACAGGCTTTGAGCAGTGTGGATTTGCCGCAGCCACTGGGGCCTATAACGGCGGTCACCAGCCCCGCAGGAAAGTCTACACTGACGTTATCCAGCGCCGTGATCGTACCGTTGGCTGTGACGTAGGTTTTGTGAGCGGCGACCAGCCGGAGTTCGGACATGCGGACATTCAAACATGTGCGCAACAGAAATGGCAGGGCAGCCGCGTCATTGCGCCGGTGCAGCGGTGCAGCGGTGCTGGCGATGGTCGTTGCCGCGGCCGCCTGGCGCTGCTTACTGCGCCTTGTTGTGGTGGCGTGCAGCGTCCGGGTGGCCCTGGCGCAACGCGGCAAAGCGCTCCGCCATCGCTGTGATCGTCAGGCTGGGATTCACGCCAATATTGGCCGGTATGCTGGATCCGTCAACAACAAACAGACCGGGATAGCCGTGTACCTCATGCTCTGTGTTGATAACCGCGGTTTTCGTGGAGTCACCCATGGGGCACCCACTGAGAATATGCGCGGTTGTAGAGCGGTTGCCCAGCGACTCGGTCAGGCTGCTCAGTGGCTGGCCGCCGGCAATGGCCGCGTAGTGTCGTGTGACGTCATTGGCGACTTTGAGATACGTCGGTGGGCTGCGTTGCGGATCTTTGCGCGACTGCAGGCCACGGCGAAAACCGCGTCGCCAATCCCGGCGATAGGTAACACCCAGCGAGTTATCGAGGTCCTGCATGATGGTAAAAAAGGTGACGCGTTTTTCCCAGTCGCGGCAGAACCAGTTTTTCATGATCAGCATGGGTGATGTCGCCATAGCCCAAAGGGTTTTCAGGGCGCGCACTGTCGGTTGCGCGCCGTCGGTCATCGGTCCATACAGATAGCGGATCATGCGGTAGCCGCGATCAAAACGGTTCTGCGTGATGTGCGTGTGCGCATCGGCGTAGAAGTCGCTGGAGATCGCAGTGCCGTTGGTCATATCCACCCCCGCAGGATGCAGCACACCGGTAATGGCCTCGGAGTTGGTGCGCACCACCTGGCCCAGCGTGGGTGACAGTGCAGGAAGTGTCCTGTACACCTCGCGGTTTTTCATCAGCAGTTCCATAGTACCGACCACGCCAGAGGCGATAACAAGGTGCCGGCCCGTCAATGTGGCGTTGCGGCCATCCGGCCCCGTGCGCTTTAGCCTGAGCTGATAACCGCCACCGGGCAGGGGTTCAATCCGATCGGCTTTGCACTGGCTCAACACAGTGACCCCTTTGCGTTCGGCAAAATAAAGGTAGTTTTTGTCCAGGCTGTTTTTGGCATTGTCGGCGCAGCCGGTCAGGCAGCCGCCGCAGCGCGTGCAGGCATTGCGCGGCGGACCTGCACCTCCAAAGTACGGGTCCGCCGCTGATTCGGTGGTAAAGCAAATCGCATTGGGCACAGGGCCGTAGGTGTGTCCTGCGCCCAGTGCGATGGCCGTACTGTGTAGTAGCGCATCCTGCTCAGAGGTATACGGGTTTGCTGTTACCCCCAGCATCCGCTTTGCGGTGCGAAAGTGCGGTGCCAGTTCGCTGCGCCAGTCTATGCCCAGCGCTTGCAGCTCCGGTGCGTCGTAGAATTTGTCTTTCGGTTCGAGCATGACCGCCCCCCACACGAGGCTGCCGCCGCCCACGCCGACACCGCCAAGAACAGCGACGTGCTGCAGCAACTGCATGGACAGGTAGCCCTTCAAACCCAGTTCGGGCAGCCACAGCAGGCGCGAGGGTTTGTGCTTGGCAGTTTGAATGGCGTTCGCATCGACGCGCTTGCCCTGTTCCACCAGCGAAACCCGCCAACCCTTCTCTGCCAGTCGCAGCGCGCAGACTGAGCCGCCAAAGCCACTGCCGACGATGATGTAGTCAAAGTCGGGCGGATGACCAATCCCAACGTCATGGGCATCGCTCATGGTGTTCCTCATTTTTGGCAGCTAATGATCGGCAGGGATTGCTGGTGTGTTTGCCAAAAAAGTAACATATACGTTATTTATGTACCATGGTGGAGCCGGGCCCGTGTGCGCAGCGTTACCGGTGCCGGTGCGGTGGATGCTGCAAGAGTGGCTGGACATTTCACCGCGCCGATGCCAATACCACTGACAAACCGCGTCGTGCCATGACCGTGATCTACATGGCCGACGGAACGCGCCTGAAGGCGCCGGAGAATCCCAACCAGCAAGCCGATTGGGACCAGTGGTGCCCGGGAGCAAGCATCGGCGAGCCGGTCGCCACCGCGTTAAATCCTTTGTTGTACCCTGGCTAACCGTGTCTGAGCGGCAGCCGCTGCGCCGCGACCTTGCCGCAACAGCCGGCCGCGGCGAATTCTAGCGTTTGCCGAGTTTGCGAATGTTGGCCGGTGCAAAGTAGGCCTCGCCGCGCGGTGGATTGATATCGTAGAGCATCGGGTTGCTGTCGTTGATGAGCCGCTCTGCGATGTACGCCCCGGCGCGCAGGTCATGGTACATCTGCACGCGCCTGACGTAGGCCTTGCCGTTGTACTCGTAGATATTGTTGAACAGCACGACTTTCCACAGTTCACCGCGGCCGTCGTAGTTCTCGGTGATTGCTGTGAGGCCGGTGTCTTCATCGACGTAGATGCGTCGCTTGCCGTAAATGTGCCGCTTGCCCTCGCGCAGCGTACCCTCGGCCACCCAGACGCGCTTCAGTTCGTAGCGCATGTAGTCCGGGTTCGCGTGAAACTGCGGCAGCAGCACGCTGTAATCCAGTCCGGGCGTATCAAAATCGTAGTTGTGATAGGGAATGAACATTTCCTGGCGGCCGATCAACTGCCACTCGAAACGCTCCATGGCACCGTTGAAACCGCGTACTTCATCAACGGTTTTCAGTCCACCTGGTCCGTCGGGGGTGTCGAAGCCCACGGTGGGTGCGCGCCGCACACGCCGCGAACCGGGCAGGTAGCGCCACACTTCCCGCGCATTGGTAGCATAGTCAAAGGGCTCGAAGACCGAAGTGATCAGGCCTTTATCCCTGGCCGGTTCGAGCACGTTGGTCATCACAAAGCCTGCGAAATGGCCGAGGTTGGGGTACTCGTTTTCCTTGACCAGTTCAACATTCGCGCGAGAGTAGGTGGCTTCCTCGAGAAAACTGGAGCGCCGCACCGACTGCGTGCCATTAGAGAACACCGCAATGTCGCTGTATTCACCCTCGCGGGTCTCATAGGCGCCGGTGGTGCGCGTCAGCCACACCACCTCAGGGCCGGTGGAGGGTACCGGAAATGCCGGGCCGCCGATAAAGCCCTTGATGCCCTCGTTGTCGTTGATCAGTTCGGCGTTTTCCGCGTTGTAGCGCACCTTGTTGTAGAAATTGTCGTAGTAGGCAAACTCACGATGACCGGGATACACAGGCATTCTGAAGGTCTCCGGGTAAGTCTCGAACATGGCGATTTGCCCGGGGCTGAGGCGCGCGCTGTGCTGTGCCATGTTGTCTTTGGTGATGACCAGCACGGGTTTTTCATCGGGCCAGGGGTTGGGGTAGGGAGTACCCGGACCGTCCCATTCCAGGCCCTCGGGCAGCCCCTGGATGGTGCCTGTCCACGGTGGCAGCAGGCCGTCGTCGCTGCCCTGTCGAATGGCGCCCATGGGGGTGAGTTCCTTGCCCAGTTGCGCAACCACTTCGGGCGGTGTTTTTGCACTGGCGGCCATGCCGCACAGCAGTGTGGCTAGTACCAGGTAGTTGATGCGTTGCTTAAGCATGTCGGTTGGCCCTCGTCGGTTGTTCAGAAGCTGTAGGAAACATTGAGTGAGACGTTGTCTCGATCGCTGATCAGGTAGTTGGCGCCGCCGTCGAAGAACGTGCTGTAGCCCACCTGCGTGGTGAAGTTGTTCAGGTAAACGAATTTGAAAGTGATATTGATTGCCGTGGCATCTTCCACCATCTCGCTTTCAAGAATGTTGCCATCCAGACCGCGCTGGAAAAATATCGGTACGAACAGGTCCAGTCCGGGCGCGATATTCAGGTAGGAGGTTTCCAGGCGCAGGTTCAGCACCGTGCCGTGGTCATCAAAGCGTAATTCGGAACTGTCGTAGTTGTCGACGTGGGCACCGGCCAGTTCGAAGGTGAGGTTGGCGTCGTCCCAGAAACGGTTGGGTTCGAGTACGTGCGAGCCACCCAGCTGCCAGGCGATCAGGTCACCCTTGACCGGGTCGCCATTGGCAAGCACCACCGGCACGTCCTGTTTCAGTGAAACCTCACCCTGTACATTGGTGATTCCCAGCACAGTGGTGAAACTCGCAGCGTAGCCGGTGATGTCCTCAAAGTACTTGATGGTATAGGACTGGGGCACGAGTCCGCCCTCCGGCACATTCACCTGGTATGCAGGTGCCTTACTGTGTGCGTTGATGTAGTACAGGCCGAAGTCGGTGCCGTTTTCAGTGATCCAGTGCAGCGCCGTACCCCACTGGCCGCTGTCGGGCGGGTTGTCGTCGGGCAGCCTGGGGATGGCAACCAGGTTGTCCGGGCTGCCCAGCGGGATAAGGAAATTGCGCGCACCAAAGCCCAGGAAGTCCCTGTCGCTGAAGTAGCTACCCACGCCATTGAGCTCGGTTTCCAGCCACTCATACTGGTAGTAGGCTTCAAAGGTGACGTCGGCCGCGAGGTCCACCTGGCCGTAGAGGGAGCCCGTTGGCAGCAGGATTTCCTTCACCTCAACCCCCGGCGTGTTGCGTGCAATGAGATCGGCGCGATTTTGCAGGCCGTTGATTCCAGGTGTGAAGGTCGCCTCCCCCCAGTTGATGACCTGGCTGCCAAAACGCAGGTTGAACAGCCTGTCTCCTGGCAGTTCGCCGTCCATGTAAACAAAGTGATCCAGTAACTGTAGTCGATCGCGGTGTTCATTGACGGTGCCCGGTGGAAACTCACGAAACCCGGCATTGCCGTTGGGGAATGCGACGTTGTTGTTGTAATTGGCGAAGTCCTCGGCGCTGATATCGGTTTTGCCGTCGTAGACATCATCGTAGTAGGCACGACCGCGCACAAACAGCCCGAAGTCGCGCCACTGTAAATCCGCCTCTGTCACAACGGAGACCTTGTTCTGCACGATGCCACGGCTGAAGTTGTTGTTGCCATCGTTGGCGTTGACGAGCACCGCATAGTTTTCAAGATCCGCGATCAGATCGCCGGTGTCCCTGAATCGGTACTTGTCCCGATCGCGTTTTTCGACGCGCCACTGCGCGCTGTAAGCTACGTTGGTGTCGAGATCAAGTCGCAGTTCGCCGCCTTCGCCCCACTCGAACGACAGGGCCTGTGACAGCGGGCTGAAACCAAGCAGGGCCAGCGTCGCCAGGGTGGTTTGCCTGGTCACGATGCTTTTACGGTAGTGTCTGGACATGGCGTCTTCCTTTTTTCGGGGTGCGCATTACTGTAGTCATTGCCCGGCCTGCAACGTGGCTGTTCGCGGTGCAGCGCCGGCGCTCGCGGGCCGTGCGGGTTTCAGCAGGTAGCTGGCCAATGCGGGCAGCAGCCACAGTGCGCCCACCATGTTCCACAGGAACATGAAGGTCAGCAGCATGCCCATATCGGCCTGGAACTTGATCGGTGAAAACATCCAGGTGGCCACGCCCACGGCGAGCATCACACCGGTGAGGCAGACGGCCTCGCCGGTGCTGGCCAGCGTGTGGTAGTAGGCCTGGCGCAGCGCCAGGCCGCTGCGCAGGTAGTGAGAAAATTTACTGTAGATGTAGATGCCGTAGTCCACGCCAACGCCCACGCCCAGCGCAATCACGGGCAGGGTGGCGACCTTGATGCCGATTTCCAGGTAGGCCATGAGCGCCTGGCACAAGAATGAGGTCAGGCCCAGCGGCACGACCACGCACACCACGGCCCGCCAGGAGCGAAAACTGATAAGGATAAGCACGCATACGACTGCGTAGATCAATACCATCATGCGGTACTGGGCAGCCTGTATTTCCTGGTTGGTGGCAGCCTCGATGCCTGCGTTGCCCGCCGCCAGCACGAAGGCGATGCCGTCCTGCGGGTTGTCGCGGGAAAACGCCTGCACGGCGTCAACCACGTCCTGCAGGGTTTGTGCTTTGTGGTCGTCCAGGAACAGGGCCACGGGTAGCATGCTGCAGCGCGTGTTCATCAGCTCTGTTGGCATCTGGTTAAACGTTGTACCCAGCAGCCGCTGGTTGCGGCTGATGTTCGACCACTTGAGGTTGCCCTCGTTGTACCCCGCGGCAACCAGTTTGGAGATTTCCGTGGCAGCCATCACTGAATTGACGCCGGGCACATTGCGCATATGCCAGACAAATTTGTCCACCATTGCCAGGTTTACATACTGCGTGCACTGCTGCTCGGCGGTTTCTACCATGACCACCAGAATGTCGGAGCTGGTGGCGTAGTTTTCGGTGATGAAACGGTTGTCGAGGTTGTAACGCGAATCGGGATGCAGCTCAGGCGCACCGGGATCAAGATCGCCGATCTGCAGGTTTTGTCCGCCATAGATACCCACAGCGATGCCCGCAGCGGCGAGCACAATCGACACGCGCGCGACCTTGCGGTCAGTCAGGCGGGACAGGCGCTGCAGTGTGACTGCTCTTTGCGCGCCCTGTTGCCGTTTGAGTTGACGCTCGGCGGCTGACTTGCTGATACCGAGGTAGGACATCAGCACTGGCAGCAGCACCAGGTTAGTCAGCACAATGACGGCGACTCCAACGCTGGCGGCGATACCGAGATCCTTGATGACCTGAATCGGTATCAGTACCATGGTGATAAAGCCGATGGCATCCGATACCAGGGCCGTCATGCCCGGCCGATACAGCGCGCGAAATGCGTGCCTGGCGCTGGTGAGTTTGTCCTGGCCCGCTACGCTCTCGCTCATGAAGGCGTTGATAATCTGCACACCGTGGCTTACGCCGATGGCGAACACCAGAAAGGGTATGAGAATCGAATAGGCGTTAAGCCCATAACCAAAGGTGGTGAGCAGACCCAGCTGCCAGATCACCGCAACCACGGAACACAGCAACGGCGCCAGCGTGCCGCTGATGCTGCGCGTGTACGCAAACAACAGGATCGTGGAAATAACGAGCGTGATAACGGCAAAAATAACGATGGAGATAATGCCGTCCAGCAGGTCGCCAATAATCTTGGCGAAACCGATAATGTGTATCCTGACGGTGGGTTCCCCGTTTGCATCCACAGACAGTGCCTGGTACTTGTCGCGCACGTCGCGCTCCAGGCGCTGCGATAAATCCCAGTAGTCCAGCGGTTCGCCTGTTGTGGGGTCGATGTCGATCAGCGGGGCCTGGATGATGCTTGAACGGTAATTGTCTGCGACCAGCCTGCCCACTTCGCCAGAGCGCAGGATATTCAGGCGCAGGCGCTCCATGGCGGTCTCGGAGCCGTCGTAGCCGGCATCGATGACCTTGTCGCCTTCAAAACCCAGCTCGGTGACCTCTATCCAGCGCACGTTGGGCGTCCACAGTGAGCGCATGCGGTTGCGGTCGACGCCAGGCAGGTAGAACACTTCATCGTTGATCTGGCGCAGCAGGTTCAGGTAGTGCGCATCGAAGATGTCACCGCGGGTATGTTCCACCGCAACCTGGATCGTTGTGCCGCTCGCTCCCAGGTCATCCTTGTGGCGCCAGAAAGACTGGATGAACGGGTGTTCCATAGGAATCATTTTTTCGAAACTGGCATCCGGTCTCAGGCCGGTGATCTGGTAGGCGAAAAAAAGCGTGGCGAGTGCAAATACCAATAAAAGCAGCGGGCGCATTGAGAAGATGATGCGCTCGGTGATGTTCTTCGGGTGCGTCGGGGGAGGAGGCGCGCCGGGGACTGCGCTGTCCTGTGGGTGCTGATTCATGGTGTTATCTCCACCTGCTTGATGCCACCCTGGCCGACGACAAGAATCGTGTTGTCGCGGCGCAGCGCCGAACTCAGGCTCAGTCGATCCTTGATGGTGGTTTTGCTAAAGCTGCGGCCGCCGTCACTGCTATACACGATGACTCCAACGCTGCCCGCGAGGACCACGCTGCCATCATCGGAAGCATTGCCTCCGGCCAGCGTCAGGCTGTTGTCGATGTCGACCCTGTCCCAGTTGTCGCCAAAATCAACAGAGCGGAACAGGTTGCCGCGCAGGCCGAACACCAGCAATGCAGCGCTGTGCGACTCGTACACCGCGCCGAACCAGCTCCCGGCATAGATGGGTGGCAGGGCTGTCCAGCTTGCGCCCGCATCAACAGAGCGAAAGAGCACGCCGCCTTCCCCGGCGATCAGCAGGCGCCCGGCACCGTCACCTGTGATGGCGTTGAGATGGTATTCATCGGGATTGTCCAGCAGGGTGGCCTGGTTGACCCAGCTGCTGCCGCCATCCTGCGTTGCGATCAATGTGCCGAACGCGCCCACTGCCCAGCCGCGCTGGGTATCGGCAAACCACACATCCAGCAGAGGTGAGGCAAAGGTGGGTTCCGCCAGGGCAAATTCTGCATCCTCCAGCGCGTAGCGGGCGTCTTCGAGTGCCAGGTTAAGCTCGTCCAGCGCAGTCTCGTCGGGCGGGCTGGCCTGCTCGGCCTCGTTGATCAGCGCTTCCAGGCGGCGCGTCTCAAGGCGAGCCTGCTCGGCCTGTGTGCCGGACTGCTGCCGTTGTGCCGCCAGACCATCACGCACTTTGGCCCAGTTGGCGCCGCGGTCGCCCGTGCGCAGCACGATGCCGTCGTGCCCCACTGCCCAGCCGCGCTCGCCCGTGGTGTCGAAGTGAATCGCGGTGAGCATCTGTGTTGTCGGTACGCTGGCCTGCGTCCAGGTGTTGCCCTTGTCATCCGAGTACAGGATGTGGCCGCGCTCGCCGGCGGCTACCAGGCGATCATTGCTTGTCGTTATATCCAGCAACAGTGACTGGTCGGCCAGGGGCATGATCGGTGCCAGTGGCGCCTGTGCATGGGCAAGCGTACTTAGCCACACGACATTGAGAACAAGCAGCCATCGGCTGTGGGGTTTGCGCATGCTGGGAATCTGTCTTGGGTGTTATTGTTCTTTTAGTTATAGCCGAAACGCGCAGGCGGAGGATGACCTAAATCAATCTATTGGGAGTTAGCCCGATTCGGGTGGTGATCATTCAACGCAAGCCATGTGTTTTGAGCTATAGTCACTCTGGACCTATAAAAAACCACTAACAATAGGACGCTTTGTCATGCTTTATTCGGCACGCAATTCCCAACGTTCCCCTGTTCCCCGCTGCAGTAGGGGAGCACGCCTGGCCGCTCCCTGCACGGCCGCCTCGCTGGTGGCTGCAGCGCTGGCCACGACAGGCGCCGTGGCCGCGACGCTCGATACCGGCAACCCGGATTTATCGATTCGTTTTGACAACACGGTCAAGTACAGCCTGGTGTCGCGCACGGAAGATCAGGTGAAAAATGTGCTGCGACGTTCCGCTGCAACTGACGACGCCTCGCTCAATTTTGATACCGGCATTGTCAGTAACCGTTTTGACCTGCTGTCCGAGATGGACGTGGTGTGGAAAAACAACTGGGGTTTCCGCGTTTCTGGCGCGGCCTGGTATGACTTTGAGTACGACCAGAGCGATCACCCCGGATTGAACCACGAGCTGACAGTGCAGGGGTTTCCCACTGACACCTGGGGCGCATTGTCTGTGCCGCCGGGTGAATTTACCGACGCCACCCGCGACTTGCATAAAAAAGATGCAGAGTTACTCGATGCGTTTATTTTCGGCAGTGTGGCACTGGGCGATATCGATGCCAGCTTCCGCCTCGGTCGTCACACATTGTACTGGGGGCAGAGCCTGCTGGTAGGCGGTGCGGTGCACGGCATTGCCGGTTCCATGGCGGCGATTGACCTTGCCAAGGGTTTTGCGGTACCCGGCAGTGAAGCCAAGGAGCTGTTCTTGCCCACCAACAAATTTTCCATGTCGCTGCAGCTGACGCAGAACCTCGCGTTAAACGGGTACTATTCGTTCGAGTTCGAGGAATACCGTTTGCCGGCACTGGGCAGTTATCTCAGTGTGGGTGAGCTGTTCACTGATGACGCAGAGTTTGTCACGCTGTCGCCGGGCGTTCCTGCCCTGGGCTGGGAGCGTGTGGGGCTGACCAAAGTGCCCGACCAGGATCCTGGTCGCGGTGAGTATGGCCTGAGCGGACAGTACTATTTTTCGGACTCGGGTGTTGAGGTCGGCGTTTATTACCTGAACTACTACGATAAGCTCACCCAGGGTGTCACCGGTGCGATTGACCTTGGCAAGTTTGCCAATGCGCTGTCGGACCAGGACGGTAACGAGCTGCAGGGCGCTGCGCAGACACTGCTGGCGCTGTGGAATGGTGGCGGCATTACGCCGGGGCCAAACCTGCCTGATGAGTTTTTTGACGGTGCCAATCCCGCGCAGGGCGTTGGTGATTTCAACTGGATCTACAAGGAAGATGTCACACTCTACGGCATCTCCGTAGCGCTGGAAGCGGCGGGTATCAGCTGGGGGCTCGAACTGGTGCGCAGGGAGGACGCGCCGATCTATTTCAATCCAGATGCCTACCTGCGCCGCTTCAATACGATTCCGCCTGAACTGGCCGATGTTGTCGAAGGCTTTCTCGGCGCCACGGAATTCGACTTTGACGCGGCAGGGCCCAATAACTTCCCCGGTACCGTTGGCGATACCTGGCATTTTATTGTGAATGGCCTGGGTTTTTTGAGTCCTACCCCCTTCTGGGATGGCGGCACCTATGCGTTTGAGTTCACAGCGTCTATGCTTGATTCTATCAGTGCCAATGCCGACATCATCGACCCTGCGATTGAAGAGGATGAAATCACCACACAAATAGGCGTGGTATTTGCGCCGATCTGGTACCAGGTGCGGCCCAGTGTCGATGTCAAACTCCCGATGACCGTATCCTACGGTTTGTCAGGTGACCAGGCGCCGATCGCCGTGGGCGGCAACGAAGGCCTCGGGAATGGTAACGTGGGTATTGGCATCGAGTATCAGCAGGTCTGGGCGGTGGACTTGAAATATAACTTCTACTTTGGCTCGCATGATAACGGCCTGCTGGGCGTCATTAAGGATCGAGACAACGTCTCACTATCTATCAAGAGGACTTTTTAATGAACAGTGACAGTAAAGGATTGATGACCGGACGCAAGACAGTCGTCGGTGCACTCGCCGCGGTGCTCGCGGGCTGCTTGATGTCTGCTTCGGCATCGGCCGGAGTGTCACCCGAGGAAGCGGCGCGACTGGGCAAAGACCTCACGGTGATGGGCGCTGAGGAAGCGGGCAATGCCGAGGGCACGATCCCGGCGTTCAATGGCGGTGGGGTGAACCCCTTGCCGGCGGGTTTTGTGCCGGGCAGCGGTACCTACATCGACCCCTACGCCGGTGAAAAACCGCGTCTGGTGATCGACAACACCAACTGGAAAGAGCACGAGGCGAAGTTAACCGAGGGCACCAAGGCCATGTTTGAGAAGTGGGGCGACGAGGGCTTTCGCCTCGATGTGTACCCCACGCATCGCAGCTTTGCTGCACCGCAATGGTTTTATGACAACACTGTCGAGAACGCAACGTCGGCGAGCCTGGTCAGCGACGGTTTGAAGATCGAAGGTGCGAAACCCGGCACGCCGTTTCCGATTCCCTCTGACCCCATGGAAGTGATGTGGAACCACATGATCCGCTGGATGGGTACCCACGCCGAAGCGGATTACGACAGCTATTATGTCGATGGCAACGGCAAACCCGTGCTGTCGACCAACGGTACAGCGTGGTTCGAGTTCCCCATGTATAACCCCCAGAAGGACTACGGGGATCTGGGCGATCGCTGGGCACTGTTGCGTATTGATTACAATGGTCCGCCACGCCGTGCAGGTGAGATCCTGCTGGTGCACGAGCCGGGGTCTGACTACACCGAGGGCAAGGGCCGTAATGCCTGGCAGTACCTGGTAGGACAGCGTCGGGTGCGCAGGGCCCCGGCGGTGGCTTTCGATACGCCAAACCCTGGTATTGCCGGAACCTCGACCTACGACGACTCCTACGTGTTCAATGGTTCACCCGAGCGCTACGACTGGACGCTGATCGGCAAGCAGGAGATCTACGCTCCCTATAACACCTATGACTTTGTGTTTAACCAGAAAGTCGAGGACATGCTCGGCAAGCACTTTTTCAAGCCCGAGTTCGTGCGCTGGGAACTGCACCGCGTGTGGGTGGTTGAAGCCGAGTTGAAAGAGGGTTTCCGCCACATGTACAAGAAGCGTCGCTACTATATTGATGAAGATAGCTGGACGGCGCTGGCCGGTGAGGTCTACGACGGGCAGGACAAACTGTGGCGCGTGCACTACGCCTACTTTGCGCCACTGTACGACATTCCGGCGGGTAACTCGTTTGCCTATGGCACGTATGACCTGTTGAGCAACGTGTACAACATCAACACCAAGCCCATTCCCGGCGGCTTCCGGATACCCGAGGAACAAAAGGACACCAAGTTCTTCAGCCCGCAGGGTATAGCGCGTACTGGTATTCGCTAAATGCGCATCAGGTATTGGCGCTGGCTGGCGCTGGCGTTTCTGGGGTTGACATGGGCAGCACAGAGCTATGACGTGCTCGAACTGCCTGCGGTGCCTTCGGCGAAGGCAACGCAGGGAATGGTATACAGCGTGCGCCAGTACTACGGCACGCTGTATGCTACTGGCCAGCGTGGACACATCCTGCTGAGCAGCGACGCGGGCCTGAACTGGCAGCAGTCTGACGTGCCGGTGCGTTCAGACCTACTGGATATCACCTTTGTCTCCCCGGAGCTGGGTTGGGCAGTGGGCCACGACGGCGTCATCTTGCACAGTACCGATGGCGGCAACACCTGGACGCTGCAGTTTGACGGCTTCAGGCTATCGACCGAGGGGCTTGCCTGGTACAAGGACAAGGCCGCGCAAAATCCTGATGAACCCTTCTTTGAAACCCTGGTCGGCGAGATGGAATTTGGCCTGGAGCAGGGCGCGGACAAGCCGTTTTTCCGCGTGGTTTTTCTCGATGACAAGCACGGCTATGCGCTTGGCGCCTATGGCATTATGCTGCGCACGCTGGATGCCGGTGTGACCTGGCGTCCGATCATGGAGCAACTGATGTACGACCAGTTCGTGCATCTGTATGACGTTGCCCAACTTGCCGAGGGGTTCATTATTGTCGGTGAAATGGGCGAAATGCTCGGCTGGAGCGCAGAGACCTCGCGCTATGAGCGGCTGGATTCACCCTATAACGGCAGCCTCTATACCGTACTGTCCGATGTCGGCGGCCAGCAGCTGGTGGCTGGGCTGCGCGGCAAAGTCTTTTATGGCAGTGCGCAGGAGGGTAGCTGGACAGAAGCCGTCAAGCCGCAATCCGGCTCCATTGTTGATTCTATCGTGCTCGCAGACGGTCGCGTGCTGATTGCTGCCAGTGACGGCAAGCTCATGGTCAGTAGCGATCTCACAGCAGGATTTACCGCACTGGATTACCAATACCCCGCACTGCTCAGCAGTGTGGTGGAAGCGTCTGCGGGAGCGCTGGTTGTTGCGGGATCCGCCGGACTGCGGCGTGTGGAATTGACTGCCGCCAACGCCTCGAGGGAGAACTGATATGGCGCAATCGGGACCGCGCAGCAGGCATGCTGCCCAGCAGGAGCTGAGCGATGCCCATGCGAGTGACCTTCCGGTCATTACCGACCCCAGTGAATTTGGCCTGCAGTCAGGGTCCCTGCTCGAGCGGATGGTATTCAACTATCGCTGGATCGTGATCGGGCTGTGCGCAGTCATCACTGTTCTGCTGGCTTTTCAGGCCACCAAAATCCAGCTGCGACCCGGCTTCGAAAAGATGCTGCCGGAGAACCATCCCTACGTTATCAACTTCAAGGACAATTACGAGCACCTGCGCGGCCTCGGCAATATCCTGCGTGTGGTGGTCTCTACACCCGATGGCGGCAGCGTCTACGACCCGGAGTTTCTGGCGACGCTGGAGGCAGTAAACGAGGCCATTTTTTTCCTGCCGGGCGTTGACCGCAAGGGCCTGAAATCGGTGTGGACATCCAACACCCGTTGGCGCGTCGTCACCGAAGAAGGCTTTGATGGCGGCCCGGTAATGCCGCCCGACTATAACGGCTCACAGGCAAGTATCGAAGAGCTCAAGCGCAATGTGGCGCGTGCCGGCCTGGTGGGCGATCTCATCGCCAATAACCTGCAGTCGGCGGCAATCCTGGTGCCCTTGCTCGACACCAACCCCGATACCGGTGAACCGCTCAATTACTACGAGTTTGCCACGGCGATCGAAGAAGTCAGGCAGCAGTTTGAGGGCGTCAACGTAGAGGTGGGTGCGGCGACCGGGCAGCAGGGCGTGCGCATTTATATCACCGGCTTTGCCAAGCTCATCGGCGACCTGATCGAGGGCCTGTTCTCGGTGATGGTGTTTTTCGCCATCGCGGTCGCGATTGCTACCGCGCTACTGTACTGGTACACGCGCTGTATGCGTTCTACCCTGGTCGTTATCGGTTGCACACTGGTAGCGGTGGTGTGGCAGTTGGGGCTGTTAACCACCTTTGGCTATGCGCTGGATCCCTTCTCCATCCTTGTGCCCTTCCTGGTGTTTGCAATTGGTGTCAGCCACGGTGCGCAAAAGCTCAACGGCGTGATCCAGGATATCGGCCGTGGCACACACCCCTATGTGGCAGCGCGTTATACCTTCAGGCGTCTGTTCCTGGCCGGTGTGACGGCCTTGCTCTCTGACGGTGTCGGTTTTGCGGTGTTGATGGTGATCCAGATCCAGGTTATTCAGGATCTGGCGATTACCGCCAGCATCGGTGTTTTGGTACTGATCCTGACCAACCTGATTCTTATTCCCGTGTTGTTCTCATTTATCGGTGTGAGTGCGAAGGCGGCCAAGCGCGCCACCGAGGCGAAAGAGCCCACGCTGGAGAATTCGCATTGGCTGTGGCGTTTTTTGGTACTGTTTACCGAGCGCAAGTGGGCCCTGATTGGTATAGGCACCAGTGTGGTGATCAGTATCATTGGTGTGGCGATTGCCTCGAACCTGCAGATCGGTGACCTGGACCCCGGCGCGCCAGAGCTGCGGCCAGAATCGCGCTATAACCAGGACATGGCGTTCATCAACGCCAATTACTCGGTGAGCAGCGACATCTTCGCGGTCATTGTAAAAACGCCAGAAAACGAATGCACCGATTATGAATCCCTAAGCCTGGCCAACGAGCTGGAGTGGCGCGTGCGACAACTCCCTGGCGTGGAGGACGTGCGCGGCCTGAACGTGCGCACACGCAGTGTGATGGCAGGCCTGAACGAAGGCTATCCCGGCTGGCTGAGCCTCTTTCGCAACCAGGACACGATCAACTATGCGGTCACCGAGCTGACCAACCTGCGTTACGTCAATCCGGAGTGCTCGGTTTGGCCCATGCTGATTTACCTGGCGGACCACAAGGCAGCGACGCTGCAGCGCGTGGTCGATACCCTCGAGGCGTTCAACGAGGAGATGCCCAGCGCTCGCGTTGAGTTTATGGGCGCAGCAGGCAGTGCAGGCTTTGAAGCCGCGACCAATATTGTTGTGAAGAAAGCCAACCGGGAAATGATGTTCTACGTGTTTGGCGCGGTAATCTTGCTCTGTCTGATCACGTTCCGCTCGGTGCGCGGCGTTATATGCGCCGTGTTGCCCCTGTTTCTCACGGCCTTGCTGTGCGAGGCGCTAATGGTGGTGCTGGGCATCGGCATCAAGGTTGCGACTTTGCCCGTGATAGCGCTGGGTGTGGGTATCGGCGTTGACTACGCACTGTATGTACTGACCGTCATACTGCAAAAACAGCGTCAGGGTATTGGCCTGAAGCAGGCCTATTTTGAGACACTCAACTTCACCGGTCGCGTCGTGGCGCTCATCGGTGTGACGCTGGCTGCCGGTGTAGTGACGTGGGTGATGTCGCCCATCAAGTTCCAGGCAGACATGGGTATCTTGCTGACGTTCATGTTCCTGTGGAACATGGTCGGCGCTCTGGTACTGATGCCCAGCCTGGCGCACTTCCTGTTGCCTGACGCCAAGCCTGAGGAAGGCGTTGCCACACAGGCGGCACAACCTGCCACCTGAACCTGTCTGATTCCGCAGTGGCCGGCTGGCCGGTGTGGATCAGCAGCCCGGTGGCAATCCCTCACAGGCATCGCCGCGACCATTGCCGTTGGTATCGGTCTGCTCGGGGTTGGGAATGAGCGGACAGTTGTCGGAGGTATCGGGTACGCCGTCGCCGTCTGCATCTTCCAGCGCGCAACTGGCAGAACACCCATCACCGGCAATCAGGTTACCGTCATCACAGGCCTCACCGCATTCGGTGCGGCCGTTACCGCAGGCGATCCATGTCGGTGCCTGGCGATGCTCCGCCTGTGGGTTTTCGTTGGGGTTGATCCATGGGTCCGGTGTTGCACCCTGCCAGCCGTAGGGGTCAATCACTTTTGTGCTGCCGGCTTCAGGCCCTGCGTGCACGTCGTACGTGCGAACCTCGAAGTGCAGGTGCGCAAAAATCGTCCCCTGATTGCCGATACGCGCAATGACCTGCCCCGCTGCGACCGGGCCGCATTGTCCTGGCGTCAGGTCATGCAGGTTGTTGCCCTGCAGGTCCTGGCCTTCCAGGTTGGCCGCATGCAGATACCAACTGGCGTAGCCCCTGCCGTTGAAGCTGCCGTGGTCGATGTAGAAGCTGTGGTAGGCATCCCAGGCGCTGGCAAACGTGCCGCGGCCGTTGATCGGGTCTTCCTGCGCCTTGCATAGCATGCCCGCACGGGCGGCAAGCAGCGGTGTACCAAAGCCATAGTCGTAGTCGTAGCCGGGGTGGCCTGCGTAGTAGAGGTACTGCGCGCCAAAAGGGCTGGCATAGGTGCCGTTTACCGTGAACGGGTCGCCGCCCGGTGCTGTAAAACCGCACTGGCAGTTGGCAAAGAAGCATGCCGGGAATACCGGTTCGGTATCGCAGAACACGGCATTCTCATTGCGGTCGGCAGATTCACCGGTGTAGGCGGTGACGTTGGTGTCACAGCAGCGCTGGTAGAAGCGGTCAGTATGATCCAGCACCGAGATAGTCTGGCTGTTGTAGGCGGTGGCGCCTGGCAGATCGATCACAAACCGGGGCAATGTGAAGGCCGGCACGCACACGCCCGTGGCGCAGGCATCCGCGCCGTGGCAGGTCTCGTTCGCAGCACAATCGGTGGCAACCGTGCAACTCGTGGCGGCTGCCGCCATACTCGCAAGGCCCGGCGCCAGCGCCAGAAGCGCGATAACCACCCAGCGCAGAGCCTGTGTCGCCGGCGCTTGCCAGCGATTGCTGTAGTGGCCACCGAGCTGTACCGGGGCGGTAGTGATACCCATGCGACAACTGTGCCAGCGCAGCAAGCTGCTGGTCAATAGCGGCGGCACACGTCGTTTGGCAACGCGTGCCGGGTGCGCTCCAGGGCTGGGTCTTGTGACTCAGGTTCCAGGGCTCAGGACTCAGGACGAAACTGCCTCGGGTTGGCGTGCGCCTGGCGCTCGTGATTCGCGCATTGCCAGCAGGCAACCCAGCACAATAAAGCCGGTGCCGATGACGGTAACAAGGGTGACGACCTCGTCGAAGACGAGCCATCCCAGGAGGGCGGCCCATACAAATGCCGTGTACTCCACCGGGATCAAGGTTTTCGCCTGGGCTCTTGCATAGGCCCATGAGATCAGCAGCACCGATGTCAGGCTCAGCACGGCCGCAGCCGCGAGCCAGGGGAGCTGCGTTGGCGTTGGCACAACCGCGAACCACGGCGCCAGGGCGGCGTACACACCCAGCATCGTTGCGTTCTGGAACAGTGCGATCTCGATAGGGTCTGCCACCAGCGCTTGCTGGCGCTGCAGGATAAGGTTGTAAGCGTAGAGCACTGCCGACAACAGAATCGCCGCAATCCCCGGCACCATCTTGCTGTCCAGATTGCCACTGAGCTGACCGGTGACGATCACTATCGCGCCACCAAACCCGAGAACAGAAGCGATAATGGCGCGCCTGCCGATTTCCTCGAAGAGCAATACCGCCGCCAGGTACAGGGTGATTAGCGGTGCGATAAACGACAGAGCAATTGCCTCGGCCAGTGGTACGTAGGCCAGGCCCCAGAAAAACAGAAAGGCCATCAGCGACACGACCAGGCCACGCCAGACATGAATGCGCAACGTACTGCGTACTGGCCAGCGCGAGCGCATGGCAAAGAACAGCACTGCCGCAATACCCAGGCCGATGCAGCTGCGCCAGAGTATGGCATTGTAGGCACCCATCTCGATCGACAGTGCTTTCATGAAAGCATCCATCGCGGCGAAGGTGCCCATGCCCGCCGTGGCGGTCAGCAGCGGGATCGCGGGATTGCTCGCCTGCGGCCTCATCGACGTGAGCGCACTGCACACGCCCACTGATGCGCCCGCCCGATCAGCTCGCCAGCGTCATACGACATTACCTAGGATGCGCCGGGAGCAAACTGTGCATGTGTTTCAATATTGAGCTGGCCGGCGAGGCCCGCATCGCGGTGTACGGAAATTTCCTGGTACTCGGGCAGGGAAATCATCTCCAGCATCGCGGCGCGGCTGGGGTACATGCCGATGGCGACCTCGTCCCACAGTTCTTCCACTGCGCCCAGCATCAGGCGCGACACCAGACCGGAAAACACAATGCCTCCATTGACTGCCGCCAGCGTATGAATCACGCCCGCCCCGTACAGCGCGTAGGCCTCGCGGCCGCTCAATGTCGTTGCGCGTCCGTCGGTGTACTGGGCCTTTTCCCTGAACTTGAGCAGGTTCACCATGTAGATGGGCTGGTCGTCCCCAGGGGCCGTGAAGCCAGCGATCTGCTCTTCGGTGGGATGCAGTGCATTGTGGTATTCCATAGTGTCATCCTTTTTTTGGAAAGTGTTGGCACCCTGCAGCAGGGTCGCTGCCGACTAGGCCGGCGCAACCGTCACAGGCATGCCATTGAGTGCGGCGTTGCCACACAGTTGATCAATGAACTGGTCGTCGGTGATGTCGTTGCAACTGACGCCCGCGCGCCGTGTGGCGATGTCCATGCGAACACCGGCGCGGTTGTGACCAAAGCCATGGGGCAGGCTGACCACGCCAGGCATCATATCTGCCGATGTTTCAACCGCGACCTCAAGCGAACCGACGCGCGATGACAGGGTCGCTCGGCCGCCAGCGGCCAGACCGTGGCGCTCAATGTCTTGTGGATGCATCAACAGTGTGCAGCGGTCTTTGCCTTTGACCAGCCGATGATAGTTATGCATCCAGGAATTGTTGGAGCGTACGTGACGCCGGCCAATCAGGCGCAGTGCCGTGGCATCGGGCTGGCTGAATGCCTCGCGCAGGCGCGCCAGGTCGGCCAGCGGCTCCGGGGAATGACAGTTAATGGTTTTATCCGCCGTGGCCAGGCGCTGCGGCAGGCGCGAAGTCAGTGGCCCCAGGTCGATACCTGAGGGGTGCTTGCGCAGTTCCTCCAGGGTGAGGCCTTCAGCCGCACGCGGACCGATTTGCAGGCCCGCGTCGACGATCTCGTGAGGCGCCACCGCAGGTTGTTCAGTGGTGCCGAGCAGGCGAGCGAGTCGATTGCCCAGTTCGGTAAAAATCTCCCAGTCGTGCAGGGCGCCCTCGGGCCTTGCGAATACGGCCTCGTTGAAGCGCGTGGTGTTGCGCACTGCGAACAAGTGGAAACTCAGGTCGTAGTGGTCGTGTTCCAGCGGCGAGGTAGGGGGCAGGATGATGTGGGCGTGACGCGTGGTTTCGTTGATGTACGGATCAAGGCTGACCATGAATTCAAGCTGCTGCAGGGCCTCGTCCAGTTGACGGCCGTTGGGTGTGGATAACACCGGGTTGCCGGCGCCGGTAAACAGGGTGCGAATCTGGCCTTCGCCGGGGGTGGTAATCTCCTCGGCCAGGCAAACCACGGGTAGCTCGCGGTCAAATTCGGGCAGGCCGCGCACCCTGCTATGGTGGCGCCCCAGTCCGCCGGGGCTGTTGGAAACGACCGTGTCGATGGCCGGGCTGCTGAACAGGCTGCCGCCGCGCCGGTCGAGGTTGCCGGTGGCGATGTTGATGATTTGAATCAGCCACTGGCACAGTGCGCCGTAGGCCTGCGTTGACAGGCCCATACGTCCATAACAGATAGCGCTGTCGGCGGCGGCGAACTCACGCGCGATGCGGCGAATCACGTCAGCGTCTATCCCGGTGTGCGCAGCGGCGTAATCGGGGGTGAAGTCGACAATGGCCGCGGCGACGTCCTCGAGCCCATGGGTGAAGTCCGCCAGTTCGCGAGCGTCCGCCAGATCCTCACTAAACAGGGTGTTCAGTAGCGCCAGCAGAAACAGGGCGTCTGTTCCCGGGCGCACGAACAGGTGTTCGCTGGCGATCCCGGCGGTTTCGGTCCTGCGCGGGTCTACCACGATCAGCTTGCCGCCGCGAGCGGTAACGCCCTGCAGGCGCTTCTTGACATCGGGTACTGTCCAGATACTGCCATTGGATGCCAGCGGGTTGGCGCCGAGCATGAGAAAGTAATCGGTATGGTCGACATCCGGTACCGGTAGCAGCAGCTTGTGCCCAAACAGCCACAGGGCGCTGAGGTGGTGCGGCAACTGGTCAACACTGGTTGCCGAAAAGCGGTTGTCGGTGCGGATATGCTGGAACAGGTTGCGCTGGTGCGTGAGCATGCCGTAGTTGTGCACCGCCGGGTTGCCCATATACACACCCACCGCATTCACGCCGTGCGCGGTGATCGTCTGGGCCAGCCTCGCGG
The DNA here is from genome assembly GCA_024742415.1 of Gammaproteobacteria bacterium. GTDB lineage: Bacteria > Pseudomonadota > Gammaproteobacteria > Pseudomonadales > Halieaceae > Marimicrobium. Next base: position 42,903 of record JANSYN010000009.1, on the reverse strand, counting down.
CGGTCGTGTCCAGTGCTTCATCCCAGCTGATTTCCTGCCAGCTGTTGTTGCCCTCATCATCAAGGATACGTTTTACCGGCGCGCGCAGACGATCCGGGTCCTCGTGGATATCCTGCAGTGCTACGGCCTTGGGACAGATATGTCCACGACTGAGGGGGTCGTTTTTGTCGCCTTTGATAGAAACCACGGAGTCGCCGTCGGTTTCAATGACGAGGCCGCAAATCGCCTCGCAGAGATGACAGGCGCGATAATGGGTTTGTCGTGACATGCGTGCTGTGCTCCTGGCGCTTGAATGATGCTATGGCCTTGCGGGCGTGTTCGAAGCGCCGCAACTGGTGCCGTCCTGTTATTGTCCGGGCAGGGCTTTCCGCCTGCTGCCGCTGCGGTATTACAGCAGGCGCTGCGCCTGGCAACAAGGCCAGTCGTGCCTGCGGCCGCACAGCCAGGGGTGCTGCGCTGCGCGGTGCGGTAAAGGGTGACAATAGCAGTAACGCATAGTAATGTCATATATAGTGACATTATGATAAACAAGCAGTCTCCCGGCGAAGAGGCAAGCCCGCATGACCTCGACTTCAAAGCGTGTTTCTCTGGCAGTGGCCTTGCTGGCTGTGGTGGCGATGCTGGCCTACAGCAACCGGGAAGCGATCGTGCTCAACACCCTGGGTTTTGTGGTCAAACGTGAAATGTCCGTAGGGCCGCCGCAGGCGATTCGCTGGTCTACCGGCGTTGACCCCGCCGGGCGCAGTGTGGCAGAGCGCCCGCCCAACATCGTACTGATCCTTGCCGATGACCTGGGCTGGAACGACCTCAGTTTTGGCGGCGGTGGTGTGGCCGGTGGCACCGTGCCCACGCCGCATATTGACTCCATCGCCGCGCGGGGCGTGAATTTCAGCAACGGCTATGCCGCCAATGCCACTTGCGCGCCGTCGCGCGCCGCGATTTTATCCGGCCGCTACGGCACACGGTTTGGCTTTGAATTCACGCCGACGCCGCCGGGCATGATGCGTCTGGCCGCGTTGGGCGCGAACGGTGAACGCCTGCGCCCGACCATCCGCTATCCGAACGCGCAAGCGCTGGAATACTCGCACATGGGCATGCCCGGCTCTGAGATCACCATTGCCGAACTACTCGGTGAGCGCGGTTATCACACCGTGCATATCGGCAAGTGGCATGTGGGCATGAGCAACGGTATGGCGCCGCGCGACCAGGGCTTTGCCGAAAGTCTGCTGATGGCCAGCGGCCTGTATTTACCCGAGGACCACCCCGAGGTGGTGAACGCGCGCCAGCCCTTTGATCCTATCGACCGTTTCCTGTGGGCAGTGATGTCTTTCGCCGCGTCCTTCGATGGCAGGAAAACGCATTTTGAGCCAGACCGCTATCTCACCGATTACTACACGCACCATGCGGTGCAGGTGATTGAGGCGAATCGCGATCGGCCTTTCTTCCTGTACCTCGCGCACTGGGCACCGCACACACCGTTACAGGCCACGCGCGCTGACTACGACGCCCTCGCGCATATTGAGGATCATCGTGAACGCGTGTATGCCGCAATGATCCGCGCCCTTGACCGCGGTGTAGGCGAGGTGCTGCAGGCGCTCAGGGATCACGGGCTGGAGGACAACACGCTGGTCATGTTTACCTCGGACAACGGCGGTGCCGGCTATGTTGGCCTGCCGCATCTGAATGCGCCTTTTCGTGGCTGGAAAATCAGCTTGTTTGAAGGCGGTATTCACGTGCCTTTTTTTATGCAGTGGCCGCAGCGCATAGCCTCCGGCACCGTGTTTGATAGCCCGGTGCACCATTTTGACCTGTTCGCGACCGCTGCGGCCGCAGCCGGTGCGCAGTTGCCCGGTGATCGCGTGATAGACGGCGTCGATTTACTGCCCTATGTGCGCGGTGCAGTGGGCGGCGTACCGCATCGGGCGCTGTTCTGGCGCAGCGGTGCATCGCAGTCCGCGCTGGTCGACGGCTGGAAGCTCAACAGCAGCGATCCGCCCGGTCGCAACTGGCTGTTTAACCTGCGCGAAGACCCCTACGAGCAGAATGACCTGTCGTCGGCGCGCCCTGATAAACTTGCCCTGCTGCAAGCGGCGCTGGCCGAGCACAACGCACAACAGGCGGCTCCTGCCTGGCCCAGTCAGGCATCCGTGCCCATTAACATCGACAAGGACCTGAGTCAGCCCGATGCGCCCGATGATGAATATATTTACTGGTCCAACTGAACAGTGCGGTGCACGTCGTGCAGTACGGTATTCACAGCGCCGGCCTCGAGTGGCGGTATCCGCTATCAGCGAGCGGCGGGATTGGCCAACAGCGAGCCGTGAAGTGGCTCACACACAGGAAACAGCATGTCTGACGTTCACAGGTTGTACGCAATTACCCATTCACTGTACTCAGGGCGCGCCCGGGCCTATCTGATCAAGCACGGCATTGCGTTCCGGGAGTTGTCCACCGGCCATGAAAGCTTCAAGGCCGAGGTGCTGCCCAAGGGGAAGCTGCCGACCATCCCTACGCTTGTCACCCCGCAGGGTGAAGTGATTCGCGATGGTGCTGCCATCATTGAACACTTCGAGTCGGGCAGTGGCAGGCCGTGCCGTCCACCTGGCCCTGCTCAGCAACTGGTCAGTGCGCTGTTCGACGTCATTGGTACCGACGGCCTGCTGCGACCGGCAATGCACTATCGCTGGAATTTCCCGCAGGACAACCTCGGTTTTGTACGCTACCACTTTCTGCACTCGCAGCGCGATCTGCCCGAGCGAGAGGCGAAGACCGAACGCATGATGGACAGGATGCGTTCTGTTGCGCAGCTCTGGGGAGTGAATGAAGACACCAGGCCACTGGTCGAAGCGCTGTACCTGGAGTGCCTGGATGCGCTCAACAACCATTTTGAGAGCGTGCCCTATCTGCTGGGAGGCCGCCCCTGTATCGGCGACTTTGGCCTGCTGGCGCCGCTGTATGCCCACCTGGGTCGTGACCCTTACCCTGCGCGGCTGATGCAACAGCGCGCCACGCGCGTTTATCGCTGGGTCGAACGCATGAATCGGCCCGATCAGGACGCGCCCGAGTATTTCGATGCCGACAGTGAATTTCTCGCAGACGATGCAGTGCCCGCATCGCTGCTACAGGTATTGGCCGTGATCGCGCAGGATTTTGTGCCTGAAACGCGCGCGGCCGCGCAGTGTATCAACCAGTGGCTGGAGGAGAACAACCCCGCAGCCGGCGTGGCCGCCGAGCGTATGCTGGGACAGGCGAGCTTTACTGTGCGCGGCGCTACGCTGACCACGCTTGCGCAGCCCTACCGCTTTTTTCTGCTGCAGCGGGTGCAGGCGGTTTACGACGAGCTCAGTGGGGCGTCACGCGAGCGCGTTGATCAACTGCTGGCGCAGTGCAACATGCGCGAAGTGATGGACATGCGCCTTGTGCGCGGCATTGAACGTGCGGACAACCTTGAGGTGTGGGTGTAAAGCGCCGGGTGCGTCGCAGTGCCTGGCTGGAGTTTGTGGCAGCCGTTCCTGACAACGGTCCCTGGTAACGGGTTTTGGCAACGGGTTCTGGCAACAACGCCTGAACCCGTGCGCCTGCGATGTTGCGGCACACGGGCGCATTCGCAGTGGCGCTGCTACAGGGCGTCCAGCGCCTTGTAGTACAGCATCCCCATGGCCATCAATGGGCGACGCAAGTACCGCCCGCCGGGGAAAGGCCAGTGGCGCAGGCTTGCCAGCAGTTCAAAGCGCTCGCGCTTGCCGGAAATCGCGTCACTGACGACGCGCGCCAGCATATGCGTAGGCGCAACCCCGTGGCCTGAAAATGCCTGAATGTAGTAGCTGGCAGGGCCGAGCATGCCGGTCTGCGGCATGCGATTCATGCTGATGCCCATCTGCCCCTCCCAGCTGTGCTCAATGGCAATGTCTTCCAGCTGCGGGAATACCTTGAGCATCTTGCGCCGCATGATGTCACGGTAGTGCCGGGGCAGCAGCCCGGTGTAGTTGGAAAGCCCGCCAAACAGCAGCCTGCGGTCGGGGCTGAGCCGGAAATAGTCCAGCGCCGTACGCAGGTCGCACACGGCAATGTCCCTTGGTAATACCGAGTGCGCCAGGTCTTCGGGCAGCGGCTCAGTGGCAATGATGCAGCTACTGGCGGGCACCATACGCGTGGCCAGGTAGGGATCGAGATCCCCCAGGTAGCCATTACTGCATAGCACAAGGTGCCGCGCGGTGACCGAGCCGTGTTCAGTAAACACGCGTGGTCGTGCGCTGTGTTCAATGCTGCGCACATGGGATTGCTCGAAAATGCGTGCGCCCTGTGCAGCGGCAGCCGCGGCCTCTGCCTGACACAGTTTCAGCGGGTGCAGGTGCCCGGCGCCGGTGGCATCGTACAAGCCGCCCAGGTAGGCCCTGGAGCCGACGAATGATCCCAGCGCCTGCGCGTCGAGCAGTTCCTGCGCGTGCGGGTAACCGGCCTGTTCAAGAAAGGCCTTTTCTTCCCTGAGCCAGCGCAAGTGGCGCGGCCGCAGTGCCACGTCGCAGTAGCCCCAGCGCAGGTCGCAGTCAATGGCGTATTGCCGGATGCGGTCGGCAACGATGTCCACACACTCAAAGCCCATGGCGATCAATTCCTGAACGCCGGCAGCGCCCACCTGGCGGCGGAAAGCGCGGGGGTCGGAGCCCAACCCCCCGATCAGTTGCCCGCCATTGCGACCGCTCGCGCCCCAGGCGATCCGTCTGGCTTCCACCAGCACTACGTCGACCCCTTGCTGTGCAAACTCCAGCGCGGTGTTCACACCGCTGAAACCGCCGCCGATCACGACGACGTCGGTGTCAATGTCGCCGCTGAGGCAGGGATAGTCAGTCTCGGGCGCGGTGGCCGCGTAGTAGGAGTTGGTGTGCTCTTTGGTCGGTGCAGGTGAATGCAGCCCAAACATAGTGATGCCCCCGGAGTCTGCATGTCATGGTAACAATTTCCGCCGACTGCTGCTGCGTTGATGCAAGTCGTCGGGCAAGCGCTGGCGTGGGAGTGCTGTAGCCACCCAGCGCTCGAACGCGGGCGGGTTGACGTCCTCGCCGCTCACCCCTAGTGTGGGCCGGTTGCGTTCTTAGCGGCGGCAAAATGCGGGCGTGAAAAAGGCTAACGCAATGCGCGATCTGGGGGTCTGCGACTGCACCGCGCTGCCCGGGCAGCGGCTGCCTGTACCGTTCGAATGAGTGAGCGTTTATGCCACACCAAAACTGCACAGCGATCAGCCTGATTGGCATGCCCGGTGTGGGCAAGAGTACCGTGGGTGCGCTGCTTGCCAAGCGGCTGGGGTACCACTTTGTCGACACCGATCTGATATTGCAGCAGCGCGCCGGCGCAACACTACAGGCAGTGCTGCTGCGCGACGGCTACCAGGCCCTGCGCGACCAGGAAGCGGCCATACTCTTGGAGATACCGCTGCACGACAGTGTCATTGCAACCGGCGGCAGCGCAGTTTATAGCAGCGCTGCGATGCAGCGACTCGCGGCGGCGGGCCCGGTCATTTACCTGTATGCAGCAGTGGAGGTGCTGGCTGATCGTGTTGGCGGCCTGGCGCAGCGCGGCGTGGCAAGTCCGGCCGATCATTCACTGCACGATGTATTTGCCGAGCGCGCCCCGCTGTATGCCCGTTACGCCACACACACCGTCGATACCAGCGGCACAACGGTAGATGAGGTGGTGAACGACGTCTGCCAGTGCTTGCCTTGAGGCTGCCGGTCGAGGCTCGCAGACCTGCATGACCTGCGCGTGCCTTGGTGGGCGAGCGCGGTGCAGACAGGCCAGGGGCATGGGTGGTCGGTTTGTCAGCAGCGGCCTGGCTGCATTGGTGCGTGTGCCGCGTTTTTTTATTACATAAATAATGCCATAATATTCCGGTACGGGCTGGCGCTGCCCTTGTGGCACTGGCGGACGAAGCGGCTGCCTCAGTTCACCGCCCGCTTGCGCTGCCACTGAGGCGCCCAGGCGCATGGAATATGAGGAAAAGGGTAGTGTCTAGCAGGAAGAAAACCGCCGTTGCGGATGGCCGGCGACAGCGCACCGAGCGCAGCCGAAAAGCCATTATCGATGCCGCCCTGGCATACATGGAAGAGGGCGTGCTGGTGCCCACCGCCCAGCAGTTGGCGGATCGTGCGGGCATCGGTATACGGTCGTTCTTCCGTCACTTTGAAGACATGGAGGCACTGTTTCAGGCGGTCGATGATTCCATCCGCGATTCCTACGAGTCGCTGTTCCTTGGCGGAGACCGTGCCGGCACCCTTGAGGAGCGTATCGAGCACGCCGTGGAGCGCCATGCGGATGCCTATGAAGCCGTCAGTAACATTGTTCGCTCTACGCTCGCGCAGAGTTGGCGCTACGAGATACTGCGTCGCAACTATGCGCGCAACCAGCGCGGCCTGCGCAAGGACCTTAACGACTGGTTGCCGGAACTCAATACCCTGGCAGCGCCGGAACGCGAAGCGGTGGACGCCATCGCGTCGTTCGATATGTGGCACCGACTGCGCTACCACCAGGGCCTTGGCAAGACCGCAAGTAGCCAGGTCATCGCCGATCTGCTCAAACGATTACTGCTTTGATGCTCGCTGCGGGTAGCGCGCTGAAACCGCACCGTGCGAACACGGCCACCGCAGCAGCAGGGCCAGGCGTGCGCGGTGCGACATACACCGGGTGTTCCCGGCACCCAACAACAGGAGAGTCCGGCAATGCTCAAGGGGTTGATGCGTTCAATGGGGCTGTTGCTGGTGGTTGCCGCGCTGTTGTTCTGGTTGGCGTTTTTCTCGCCAAGGCCACCGCTGACCACCTCGGCCCTGACACTCGCTGGTGATGGCAGCACGATAAACTACTGTGAACTGCCGCCGCTGGATGGCGGTGGCAAACGCGCTGCCGATATTCCCAAGGGGAATACGCCCGGTTGTTCCTACAGCCATTTTCCTTTGCCGATACTGGCGCAGTGCACCGAGCCACTGGCTGATGGTGCGCAGGATATGCGTGGCTTGTGGCGCGGCATTGAAGGCAGGTACATCGGGCATGTGGAGCGCATTGAACAGTGTGGCTCACGCACCGTCATTACCAGCGCAGGGATCATCCACGACTATGGCCCCAACAGCAGCGCGGGCTTGAACACCAACGACACAGAAGGCTCGGTATTGTTTGTGCGCGGCGATCGCGAGTACTGCATGCGCACCTCGGCCAGTATGGTCTGGCGCGAAGGCGTGCTGGAATTTCATGCGTTCGGTTGGGGCCCCGTGGTGGTAAAGCGCTATCTGGATAACAACCACCTGGTCTGGGAATATGCCGATGGCAGCACGACGCGTATGGAGCGCCTGTGCACGCTACCTGTCGAGCACAAAACGCCGCGCCCTCGCGGCAGGCGCATTATGGTGCCGTAGCCGGGCGGCGGCTTTTTTCAGGCACCTTGCTCCGCCAGTGCGACCATCAGCCCGCGACTGGCCGGCACTTTGTTGTCGAGCATGGCCACCCAGTTCGCCTGTAGCGCCGGCGCGCCGTGTAGCCATTCCACCTGCATGATCTGCACAATGGCGTCGGTAACCTGCATGCTCGCCGCCATGGCTTTTGTCATGGGTACGCCCTGGCCCCATTCCTTCTCGCGTACTTGTACGTGTGAGGGCGCAAAGAAAAACTCCGGCTTGGCGCCGGGCAGTTCTTCCTGTTTGTGCTGCTGGTCCCAGTGCGTTGCGCCAACCATGATACTCGCGCGCATCTGGTCGCCAAGATGGTGATGCAGCGCTGCGGTTAACCTGCCGTCCCCGGACATATCGATATAGGCAGTGGGTAGCTGTGCGTTGATTTGCTCCTCTTCGCCATAGACCATCGTCGCATGGCAGCAGCCCAGGCTTTGGACGAATTCCCGGTTGGCCGCTGACGTAATGCCGATCACTGTGGCGCCGATAGACGGGTCGTCGAAGAGCATTTTTGCCAGGCCAAAGCCGGTTTTCGATGAAACAGAGCCAATGAGAATCTGGCTGGCACCGAACAGCGCGTTGTACTGCAGGTAGTCATAGATGAGAAACGACGTCGCAAACAGGGGGAAGAGCAGACAGCGCTCGTTCTCAAAATCCTGTACCGCTTTTGGTTCCGCCCGGGTTCTGCGATAGGCGTTGTACAGTGAGGGCAGGGCTTTGCGGTGCGCGGCGAAGTCCATGAATTGCTCAGCAGTAATATTGCCAGGACGCAGCACCGCATGGCTGGACATCGGGAAGAAGCCATAAATGCGTTCTCCCGCGGGCAGCTCAGCGCAGTTGGACTCCACCACATCGGCACAGCCCCACACGGGCACCTTGCCCCAGTCGCCCTCGGCGGGATAGAACTGCCAGTAGCCGATAATATCGCCGGTGACCGCATAGCTGACGTTGTTGGCGGTGAGGGCGAATTTATCGATGGCGACCAGCACTTCGCCCTCTGCCAGTTGCGGCGTAGTGTCGTTGACAATTTTTGTGGCACGCAGGTCTTTGCGATTCACCCAAAGTTCAGTACGTTCTACCATGACGTGCACTCCTGTTGCTGGCTGCTCACTGCACCTGCGCCGTGAGCGGTTAAACGAACAACGCACCTGTGCTGCATTGCTTTGCCACAGTAAAATACCTGGCCGCGACTGCTGCGCGAGCACTGTCTACCTTAGCTGATGTCGCTGGCGTCGTGGCGTTCCGGAACCTGCTTCGACTCATCGCCCCACACGCGGTTAACGCGCTGGCCGCGCTGCATTGCCGGACGTTCCTGGATCTCATCGTTCCAGCGCAACACGTTGGTGTAGGAGGCGACGTCAAGAAACTCGGCTGCGTCATACAGCTTGCCCGCCACCAGCGCGCCATACCATGCCACGGTGGCGATATCGGCGATGGTGTAGTCGTCACCGCACAGATACTGGCGCGTGGCCAGGTTGCGCTCAAGCACATCAAGCTGGCGTTTCACTTCCATGGCATAACGATTGATCGGGTACTCCCATTTTTCCGGGGCATACGCGTAAAAATGCCCGAAACCGCCGCCAAGGTAGGCAGCGCTGCTCATTTGCCAGAACAACCACGACAGACATTCGGCACGCGCCGAGGGTTCTGTGGGAAGCAACGCCCCAAATTTTTCCGCAAGGTAAACCAGGATGGCGCCAGACTCGAACACGCGCGTGGCGGGGTCAGTGCTTCTGTCCTGCAGGGCCGGGATTTTTGAATTTGGATTGATTTCTACAAAGCCGCTGCTGAACTGTGAACCGTCGCCGATGTTGATCAGCCAGGCATCGTATTCGGCGCCCTCGTGACCCAGCGCCAACAGTTCTTCCAGCATAACGGTGGCCTTTACGCCGTTCGGCGTTGCCAGCGAATAAAGCTGCATCGGGTGTTTGCCGACGGGCAGTTCGGCGTCGTGTGTGGGCCCGGCGACAGGTCGATTGATACTCGAAAAGCGACCACCGCTTTCTTTATCCCACGTCCATACCCTGGGAGGGGTGTAGCCGGGTGCGTCTGACATGAACATCTCCTGCATTATGATTGGTGAAAGCGCCGGTAGTGATCGGGATGCGCGCTTGCTGTGCCTGCTAGCGCCGCCACGGGGCCCGGCAGCGTCGGCTATGTTGGCATAATCACTGCGAGTTTAACACTGGCCGTGCAGGCCGCAGACTAACCGTGGCCGACAGGGGAATAATGCTCGAAGTGCAGGCATTCGTCGATTGAACGGCGCGGCGGTGTGCCGTATTTGCCAAGGGGCCAACCGATCGGAATCAGTGCACAGCTCGGGGTTTTCTCGGATAAACCCAGGAAGCTGTCGATCTCCTGGCGGACCCCCATATGCGCGGTGGTGAGCGATGCACCGAGCCCGACGGCGCGGCAGGCCAGCAAGATGTTCTGTATGGCCGGAAACAGCCCCTGAATCTGTGGTTCTCCCCGGCGCGTCCAGCCCGCAATGATCAGGTGTACAGGTGCCTTGTGCAGATTGTGCGCAAGGTCAACGGCCGCGCGCAGGTTGCGGCGTTTGGCGTCGGGAAAAGCAGGGTCCTTCGCCGCTTCGATGGCCGGCGCAATATAGTCATCGAAGACACTGCGATAGCGTTCGGCAATAAAGTTACGGCGCTCCTGCTCGGTCACCGCAACGAATATCCACGGTTGCCGGTTACCGCCGCTGGGCGCGTAGGTGCCCGCCTGGCACACCTTGCGAATCAGCTCCGGGGGAACAGGGTCCGGCTTCAGCCTGCGAATAGCCCGGGTAGTGCGTATTGCCTCCAGTAACGGCAGGTCTTCGCCGATGGTCTCGATGTCCAAGATCGTTCTTCCTGTGTGTCCAAGGTGTGCTGCGGGTATCCAGACTAGCACTATCAGGGTGTCGATTGCAGCGCGGCCAGTCGCCTTGGTGCCCGCCCCGGGACTGCTGCTCTGTGACTGTAAGCTGCTGTCAATTCTGCTGAGCCGCGCTGCCATTGTTCCCCCGCCCGGGGTGTCGCACTATGCCCTTGCTGGCGCGCCATCTACCTTCGATCAATGCAGGAGCCGTTCATGAAAGACCGTATCAGTATTTCCGTGGAGGACGGTGTGGCCGACGTCCGTCTGATTCGCAGTGACAAAATGAACGCGCTCGATAGCGCGATGTTTGACGCGATCATCGAAGCAGGAGACGTTCTGCGTGCTGACCCTGCGGTACGGGTTGTAGTGTTATCGGGTGAGGGTCGAGCCTTCTGCGCGGGTCTTGATATGGGCAGCTTTGCCCAGATGGCGCAGGGCGATACTGCAGTGACTGAACCTGCCGGGGACGCTTCGACGTCATCCAGTGCGGGTCGGCTCGCACAGCGCACGCATGGCATCGCCAACAAGCCGCAGTACGCCGCGTGGGTCTGGCGTGAACTGCCGGTGCCTGTCATCGCGTCGCTGCATGGGGTGGCACTGGGTGGCGGCCTGCAGGTGTGTCTGGGTGCGGATATTCGCTACGCGGCGCCTGGCACCAAAATGTCAATAATGGAAATCAAGTGGGGGCTGGTACCCGATATGGCGGGCACCCAGTTGATGCGCCACCTGGCACGTGACGACGTGATCCGTGAGCTGACCTACACCGGCCGGATTTTCGAGGCCGAAGAAGCGCAGCAGCTGGGCTTTGTCACACGTGTTTGTGATGACCCCCTCAGCGCAGCCTTTGAGACCGCCCGCTACATCGCCTCGCGCAATCCGGATGCAATCAGGGCCGACAAAACACTGCTCAATGAATCCCTGTATCTGGATGCTGCCCGGGGCCTGCTGCTGGAGTCAGAACTGCAGGATGCGATTATCGGACGCCCCAACCAGGTCGAGGCGGTGATGGCCGAGATGGAAGGACGCCCTGCAAAATTCCGCTAGTGGCGTTCAGATCACGCGATCATTGCCACCATCAATGGGTATCTGGGCCCCCGTGGTGGCGGCAAAAACGTCGCTGGCCATCACCGACATCAATTGCCCTACGCGCTCTGCGGTAATGCGGGCACCGAGCAGGTTTTTCTTTTTGTATTCCTCAACCGACAGGTGGTAGCGTGCAGCCGAGGTCGCCAGCGTCTCATCCGTCCACAGGCCGGTATCGAAGACCGCGTCAGGGTGTATCACATTGACGCGCACGCCTGCCGCAGCCAATTCCAGTGCGGCGACCCGTGCCAGTTGCGTAACGCCAGCCTTGCTCACCGAGTAAGCCGATGCGCCAGGCCCCGGTGCTGTGTAATTACGTGAGCCGACAATCAGAATCGATGGCTGTACGCCCAGTTGCAGGTAGGGAATGGCCAGGCGCATCACGCGTTCGGTGGCCGTCAGGTTGATCTCCAGTGTTTGCGACCACGTTTGTGGTGACTGCGCCGCTATGGTTTCGCCGGCGCGAAAGATGCCGGCATTGCAGACCAGGATGTCCAGTCCGCCAAAGCTGCGCACGGCCTCAGTGATGGCGGCGCTGACGCTCTCTTCACTGGTTACGTCGCAAACCAGGCCCTTGCCGCCCAGTGCAGATAGCGCGGCAACGACCTCGGCGTTGGTATCCAGCCCGACGACGCACGCGCCATCTGCTGCCAGTGCCGTGCAGCACGCCAGCCCGATACCGCCTGCCGCGCCGGTCACCAGGGCCACCTTGCCCTGGTGCGGTTTTGCGGCAGTGCGTTTGCCCAGCTTGGCCTGTTCGAGCACCCAGTACTCGAGCTCGAAAATATCTGCCGGTGGCAGTGCCTGCCAGCCCCCCAGTGCCTCACCGGTCTGCACGGCCCAGCGCGTATGGCGTGCGATGTCTGTGATGACCTCGCATTCGCTGACACTGCTGCCAAAGGCAATACTGCCGGCGTTTTTCCAGATGCCCACGCGCGGCGCCTGATCGAGGATCTGCAGTTCGTCGTTGCCGTGCGTTGCAAAGTAATCCCGATAGTCCTGCGCGAAGTGCGCGACTTCCGGCACGCCGGGCCCGGGTACCTCATCAAGAATGACCGGAATGCGTTTGGTACGAATGACGTGGTCGGGCGTGATCGGGCCGCGGCAGGCGATGGTGGCGATGTCGGTGCGTGCGGCGTAACCCTGGGCCTCGGGGCTGCTATCGAGCACGGCAAGCTGCGCACAGCCGCGCTGGGCGCTGACGGCCTGTCGAATACGCGCCAGATCGAGCAGGTTGGCATTGTGCTGTGCAGTGGGTAGCGTTGCGCCGTGTTTGTCGGCGATGTAGTCCTCAGCACGGGTGACCAGCTCGATCATGTTGTCGTAAGCCGAGCGTGCATCATCAGCGAAGGTAAACACGCCGTGGTGCATCAGGATAATGCCCTTGTAGCGGGCCAGCTCAAGGTCGCTGATGGCCTCATGTACCTGCCGTGACAGGACAAAGCCCGGCATGATGTAGGGCAGTACCAGACAATCGGGGAACAGATCCGCCATGATGGCGGCGCCGTTGGGGTTGTTAGTCAGCGTGATGATGGCATCGGTGTGCGTGTGATCGATGAAGCGTGCCGGGATGATCGCGTGCAGAATGGCCTCTACCGAGGGTGAGGGAGCGGACTGGTCCAGCATGAACGCGCGTAACTGCTGGGTCATGTCGGTATCGGTTAATGTCTGCAGTTCGGCGAGCCTGCGCGTTTCTTGCAGGCGCAGCGCGGGAAAGCCCGGCTTCTCGATGGTTTTCAAATCCCAGCCGCTGCCTTTGACGTAGAGCACCTCGACCTCACGACCAAAAAAATCCTGCGTGTGCCCTTTGACCGAAGTGTTGCCACCGCCGTGCATGACAAGGTCCTCGCAGGCGCCGAGCAGGCGGGAAGTGTAGACACGCATGGCCAGGTCATCGTCTGCATGTTTGGCGGCTTCGGCGTCGTCCCACAGGCTTTTCATCGGTGTTTCCCTTGTTCTACTGGTCGGTGTCAGTGCGATAGTGCGGTTTGGCGTTCGCTGGGTCAGCGCCTGCCGGGCGCTGCGCGCAGTTTACCTGTAAATGCACTGTTCCAGAACATGTCGGGCGCGGCGTTCTCGGGTGTCCGGATATTGTCGAGTGCCGCTGGCGGTAAGGCCGTCCCCCGTGGCCCCTGCTTTTCCCCGGATTTTCCTCATTCTTTGTGGGTTTGCGTGAAAAAGTCGGACAATTGCCGTGATACAGCGCTTCTGCTGCGGATTTTTCACGGTAGAATCGAATGAAGATTCCACTGCGTCCTGACAGCGCAGCCGAGACCGAACCACACAGTGCGCACCAGACGCACGGTCTTACTCATGTTTCGCCCCGTAGAGAGTCAAGGGCAACTCCCTATGCGATGCTTTAACCTTCCTGATCTGGCAGCGCCAGAGCGGAACCTTGCCAGCGTGAAAACACTGTTGCGGGTGCTGATCGGCCTGGTGATCTGTGGCGCGTATGCACAGGCCGGCAACGAGCAGTTTGAGCTTTCGCCGGAGCAGCGTGATGCGGCGTTTTCCGCGCAAGATGCCGCACGTGAAGCGCAGGCCTGGAGCACGCAGGCGCTGGAGCGCAACACAAGCGACGCCCTGTCGCAGCTGGCCGCCGATGCAGACCTGATTTTTCGCGGTCGGGTGGAATCCCAATCGTTTGAATATGACAGCGCTGGCACGCCATTTACGCGTACCGAATTTGTGCTCGCCGACGTGGTCAAGGGCGAGCGCAGTGCCGCCCAGTTTACCTTGTTGCAGGAGGGTGGCCCGTCACAATCCGGCGACGGGCGTGTATTGCTGGTGTCGAACAGCCGACACTTTGCGGTAGGTGAAGAAGAGCTGCTGTTTGTCGAGCTGCATCCCGCAGAGTTTCGCGCAGACCGGCGTGCAGCAGTGCAGCACCGTTTCCGCATTTATCAGGAGCGCCTGTACACCGAAGACGGCCAGGGCGTGATTCTGTCGCAGGCGCACGAGCGCGGTCAGCGCCGCCTGGAGCTGAGCGCTGATCGTCATCCCGCACCGCGTTTTTCGCGCATTCAGATAGGCGAGCACACGCTGACCAAGCGCTTCCAGCCCGAAAAACCCGCGCGTCGTGCTGCCGCGCTTGCCAGCGGCGAGCACAAGAAACCGCGTCGCAGCTATCGTGACTCGGTGGATGTGGCAACGTTTGCCAGGGCGCTGCAGCCCGGGAGGGACGAGTAATGCCGGGACTCGTGCTGGCGCGCAGCAGCGCATGCGTCCTGATCCTGATGGCACTGGGCTCGCACAATGCGCTGGCCTACAACTACCTGACCTGTTCCGATGGCACCCCCCTGTTCAACGGCGGTGGTGAGCAGACCTTTGAATACGCAGACAACCTGAGCACAGCGCAAAAGGCCGCTATCTCAACGGGCCTTGCCCGCGTAACAGAATCCTCCGCCGCCAGCATCACTGTCAATGACAGTAACGATAGCAGCTACTCATCCGGTAACGGCCAGAGCGAGATTTACATCGACCTCGGCGTGGGCACCGCTGACTGTGCGGTGTGGTTTTTTGACGCGCCAACCTGTCGCGTCACGGAGGCAGATATTCGCTTCGGTGATGAACCATGGACGACCGACGAGGATTCCAATCATTGGCCCTACAGCGGAGCGGGCCGCTCCATGGTAGGTACTGCAGTCCATGAAGGCGGACACTGCGTTGGCATGGCGCATAGCAACGACCTGTACAACATGATGGGGCAGGACTGGAACCACGTAACACGCAATGGCAGTGTCAGCTATTACGGCCCCGGCGAGGATCTTTCCGCCGGGCTGATTGACCTGCACGGCAAACGTTCGGCGTCGGATACCTTCCGGGATATCGGCGTGACTGTGTTTCGTTACAGTGGTACCAGCGGCGCTTATAGCAGGCACAGCGCCGGCTTGCTGCGTGATGCCACCGGCTCGGAGTTTCCCACCGCAGGGTCTTTTCTGGGCCAGTCTGTCTACCGCGTACAGGCGGGCGCTACCGTGCAAATGGAACTGACCTTCGAGAACAACGGCGAGATGGATGCAGAGTCGCCGAACATCGGTTACTACCTGTCCGACAACAGTGTGATCAGCGCAACGGATACGCTTGTACATACGCAGGACGGGCTGGCGCTGCTGCGTGATGCACCGCTGGAGACCACGGTGAGCTTCTCGATACCCGCACAAACCCCGCCCGGCAATTATTTTCTGGGCGCCTACGCGGATCACGACGACCTCATCAACGAAACGACGGTAGCCAACAATGTTGCCTACTATCCGGTGACTGTAACACCGGCAGCGGCAGATCTTATCGTGATTGCCCCTGGCGTGACCTCGGCAACACTGGCAGCGGGCGAGGCGTTTACCGCAGCGGCCACTGCACGCAATGCCGGTGGCCTGGCGGCCAGTGCCGGTTCTACCCTGCGTTACTATCGTTCAGTCAATGCCACAATCAGTACCTTCGACACCGAACTGGCGAGCGATGCCATACCACTGCTGGCGGCCGGTGCAAATTCCGTACAAAGCGCGCTGCTCAGTGCGCCCGCGGTACCAGGTAACTACTGGATAGGCGCCTGCGTGGATAGCGTCGACGGTGAAAGCAGCACGGCCAACCAGTGCTCCAGTGCGGTCGCAATTACCGTTACGCCACCGGCGCCCGATGCGGCAACATTGCAGCCCGGCGAAGTCGATGTGTTCCAGGCAACCCTCAACGCGCAGGTCAATCCGAACGGACTGGCCACTACCGTGTATTTTGACCTGGGTGAAAGCACGGCCTACGGCAGCACCCTTGTCTATGGTGATGTCGGCGCAGGCACCGACCCGGTAGCGGTTGCTGTCGTGGCGAATAACCTTGCCTGCGCAACGACTTTCAACGTCAGGGTGCGCGCCGTCAGCAGCGCGGGCACCAGCCTGGGCCAGAACAGGCAGTTCACCACGGCGGCGTGCCCGCCGGGGTGCTAGTGTTTTAGTGGCGGGCGCGGGATCAGCCCGCTGGTCCTGCGCATGTAGTCGGCGTAGTCGGGTTTTTCGCGCGACATTTTTTTGTCCAGCGTGGCTTGTCCGGTCACACGTATGACCAGCCAGCTGTACAGTAGCGGGCCGATAACACCCAGCCAGGCCCACGGTGCCTGCACGGCGATCAGGAACAAGCCCCACCATTGCAGCAACTCGCCAAAGTAATTCGGGTGGCGGGTATAGCGCCAAAGCCCGCTATCGAGAATCCTGCCGCGATTGCCCGCATCGGCCTTGAAGCGTGCCAGTTGGTAATCGCCGACGCTCTCGAATACGAAACCGGTCAGCCACAGGACACTGCCCAGGCCCGCCACCAGGCCCGGGGAAACGCTATCGCCGGTCGCCATCGCGATTTGCTGTGGCAGCGTGAGCACCCAGATGACCGCACCCTGCAGCAGGAAGACTTTGCGCAGGCTCAGCCAGTGGAAGGGCCAGCCCGGGTCGACCCAACCACGCAGCCTGGTATAGCGTGGGTCCTCGCCTGCACCCCAGTTGCGCCACACCAGATACACGGTCAGGCGCACGGCCCAGATCGTTCCCAGTGCAAGCAGCAGCAGTGCCATGGCGCCCTGGGCCTGGGTGAACACAAAGGCAACGGCGATCAGCAGGGCGATCATGGCGGCAAAGGCCATATCGATAATGCTGACGTCGTGTAGCACGATACTGACAAGCCACAGCGCCACTACCATGGCGAGCGATGCGCCCAGTGTGATCAGTAACAGTTGCACTATTTCTGGCACGATGCGCGCGCTCCTGGTTGGGTCGGGTTGAACCGGCGACAGTGGCAGCTACGTCGGAGTACCGCGCAGAGCATCGGTACTGTGTCGGTCGGGTCAGGAGTCATGACGCGCGGCCACTAGGCGGTGCAAGCAGCATGGAGGTCAACGCGCAGGTTGGGCCTTACAGCCCGTCCTGTGTCTTGATGATCTCTTTGCTGTTCGCTGGCAGTGAAAATGATGTGCCATCCTGGCCGATGGTGTACGCGCTGAAAATATCCTGGGCGCCATTAAGGAACAGGCTTTTCTGGCCGGGTATCACAAGTGGCGGCACGATGTGGTAATACAGCAGGTGGCCGACCTGGGCATCGCGCGCGGTTTCGGCGGCTTCCACCGGGCTGGCATGATAATCGAGAATGTCATGTGTCACCTTTGCCATGACCGCGTTGCCACTTTTTTCCGCCGCTGCGTTCATCATGTTGACCAGGTTGGGCGCCAGCGCTTCATGGACCAGTAAATCCACGCCCTGGGCGAAGGTCTGGATGTTGGCCGATTTTTTGGTATCACCGGTGATCAACAGCGTGCGACCCTTGTAGCTGAAGCGATAGCCCACTGCAGGATCGACAGGCGCATGCTCCACGCGCAGCGCTTCTATGGTGAGGTCACCGTCGCGCAGCACGGTGACGAGCTGCCCCATGGGCGGCTGTTCGAAAGGGCGCGCGGTCATACCCGCGCCGGCGAGGTCTGCGACAAGGTCACCGTGGTGATCATGACGGTACTGGAAGTCCTGCGCGTAGGCCTGGTTGAATCCGTCGACAATGCGCTCGACTCCGCGCGGCCCATAGACCGGCAGCGGCGTCTTGCTGCCGCCGCCAGCCCAGCGCAAGGTGGCGATTTCGCCCAGTCCGTCGATATGGTCAGAATGGAAGTGCGTCAGCAGGACCGCCCTGATAGTGCCGGGCTGGTACCCCAGGCGAGTCAGGTTCCTGATGCCGTCTGTACCGGCATCAACAACGTAGAGCGATTGTCCCGCCACCACGGCAACACAGGGGCCGGATGCGTTGGGCGCCGCCAGCGGGCCTCCGGCGCCACACAGTGACAGGTGCAGTCCATCGGGCAGCGTTTCAATGTGGTCCGCACCCAGGCGTGCCTCGATGCCACGCTCCATGACGCGGGTCAAAATCGCGCTGCGCTGTGTTAGTACAAGCAGCCCAATAACGCCAACAACCGCAAGCAGTATCAGTGACTTCTTCATGGGTGAGCTCCCTAGTCAGATTGTAATGGCTGAATATAATGACATGACATATGCCAATACTGCAAGATGCACCGGGGCATCCGGTGTTTTTGTCGGCGCGGGGATTTCAGGGCGCATCCGTATGCAGTGCACTGTAGTGTGGCTGGTCGATAAATAGCTGCCCCGCGACGCACTGGCGCAGGTGTGGCGCAAGGCCCGGGGTGTCTAGCGGTAGATCCTTGCGCAGCGCGTCCACCAGGGCGCGGCGCAATGGGTCGATGGCCGTTTCACTGGTATGCAGCAGCTGTTGCAGCCGTTCGCGCTCCGCTGCGCGCAGTTGCTCGCCGTAGAGAATCTCGCGCTGTGCAATGCCCAGTGAATTGGCTGCAACGCGCGCCAGGAAATGGTTGTGTGGATCGAGCTTGTCGGCGACGTCCTGGCGCAAAAAGCCGCGCACGCTGTCCAGCAGTTCCACTGCCATGGGGAGCTGTGTGCCCTGCGTGAGGTCTTTCTGTACCGGCGGTAATTGCAAGCTGCCTGGAATGAGCAGGTTGACGCAGTCCATCTGCGCTTCGGATGAGCGCCGCCCGATCACCGGTCTTTCCAGGCTGGGTGTCTCCCCCGTGCGCCAGGCGTTGGCCATCTGCAATGTTGCCATGGCCCACCAGAAAGAGCCGAAGACCTGCCAGAACTTCAGTTCATCGCGCGTGACCTGCATGCCGCCAGCCTCGCGATAGCCCGCGAGCAGGTCGTCGATCTCCCCGAAGCCGCCAACCGTCAACGCGCTGTTGCCAAAGCGCCACGAGTTAACGCACAGCCAGCCCAGATCGCGCACCGGATCGCCCCTGTGTGCCAGTTCCCAATCCAGTACCGCGTTGATGCCCGAGGCGTTGATCATGAGGTTGCCATTGCGAAAATCGCCATGCACCAGGGTTGTTCGATGCTGTCGTGGCAGGTGATCACGCAGCCAGCGCCAGGTGTAATCGATCATCGGTACGGGGATGTCCAGGGCACAGTAATGGCGCCAGGTCTCATCAACAAGCTCTGCCGGCGTTATCTCGGGAAGCTGCTCGCCTACGGGGTGTTGGCTGACATCCAGTGCATGAATCTGTGCGAGAATCTCGCCACAGCGTCGCGCCAGCTGTGGTCGAATGTCCGCCAGTTCAGGTGCGTGGACGATACGCTGGCCGAGCGTTTCGCCCTCCAGCCATTGCATGATGAAGCCCTCGCCCAGTTGATCCTCTGCCTGCAGGACGTACAGAACATCCGGGCCGGGCACGCCACCTTTTTGTGCCAGCCTGAACAGCTGTGCTTCTGTGTGCAGTGCGATGCCGCCCACGCTTGAGCCTGAAACGGCGGTGGGCTGGGCGCGACGCAATGCCACCTGCGCTTCGTCTTTGCCGCGACGATAGCGAATGCGCCAGGTTTCCTGGCTGGCCCCGGCACTGAGTTGCTCAGCGTCCAGCAGTGCAGTGCAGCCCTGAATCTCACGACGCAGAATCGTCTCGAGTTGTTGTTCGAAGTTGTCTGGCATCGCGCTTAGCCCACACCTTTGGGTTTGTGCTGCTTCATAAACCCGAACAGGTAACCCGCGACGCGGCGCATCTGGATTTCGTCTGCCCCCTCGGTGATGCGATAGCGGCGGTGATGGCGATAAATGTGCTCAAACGGCATATAGCGAGAATACCCACGGCCACCGCATACCTGCATGGCGGTGTCGGCAGCTTCGCAGCACAGGCGATTGGCCTGGTAGTTGCAGATAGACACTTTGTCCGACACGGAGAAGGCGCCGTCCCTGTCCATCAGCCAGGCCGTCTTGTGAATCAGTGCCTGCAGCATTTCGGCGCGCGCGTGCAAGTCGACCAGGGGGAACTGTATGCCCTGGTTGATCGACAGTGGTTTGCCAAACGGTTTGCGCTCGTTGGCGTACTTTACCGCTGCGTCGATGCAGTGGCGCGCGGCGCCCAGGCTGGAGGCGGCCTGGCGTATGCGGTTCTCATTGAAAAAGTGCTGCGCGACCTGCAAGCCGCGGCCTTCACCGCCGAAGATGGCACTGTCGGGCACGCGCACATTGTTGAAGGTCACGTGGGCGTGGTCGGTCGGCATGTTGAAAGTCCAAAGATATTCCTCGATCTTTACCCCTGGCGCATCCATGGGTATCAGGAAAGCCGTGATGCCAAGGCCATCGCCTGGGTTGCCGGAAGTGCGCGCCATGACCATGTCTGCCGAAGCAACGTGCACGCCGGTGTTCCAGGTCTTCTCACCGTTGATGATCCAGTCGTCACCGTCCCTGACGCCGGTCGTTTCCATGTAGGTCGCATCGGAGCCATGCGCCGGTTCGGTAATCCCAAAGGCAAAGCCTTTGCGTGCATTGCGTAACCCGTCGATCCATTGCGCTTTCTGTTCTGGCGTGCCGTATTCGAGCAGCAGCAGCAGACCGATGTTGTTGCCAACGATGGAGTGCTCGTTCTGCAGGTCGTTGTGCAGGCCGAGCCCGCGCGCTGCAAGATGCTCGCGGATGATAGCCATGCCAAGGTTGCTGCCATCGCGCCCCCCGAATTCGCGAGGGAAGGGATAGCTGTAGATGCCTGCCGCAATGGAAAGTTGCTTGGCTTCATCCAGTAAGGCCTCCCATTCACGGTTGGGCAGGCCCTGACGATCCCAGTCGGTGCGTGCATCTTCGCGACGGTGGTCAAAGAAGCGCATGTTGTCGTCGCGCTGTTCCAGCGGCTTTATTGTGGTGTCGATAAAGTCATCGACTTCTGCAAGAAAGCTGGCGATGTCCGCGGGTATGTCGAAATTCATTGCGCTGGGCTCCTGGCTGTTCATTTATTGTGAGTGTGCAGGCAGGTTCATATCTTGCCACAGACGTGGGCGCCCCGATACGCGGCCCCATCTGCGCTGCGCCGCACTCTATCCGCCACCTAATCAATCACAATGTCTCCGGGTCAGGCGGAGATTCGACCGTATGGCTCGGTAGTGCACATTGAAATTGCTCCAGACTCGCTTGGGTGGTAGCTGATGCGACAAAGGGTGATACTGTGCGAGTTTTTTTGCACACAGAGGCGTGACATGATTAAGGCAGTATTGTGGGACTTTGGCGGCGTGATCACTACCAGTCCCTTTGAGGCATTCAATCGCTATGAGCAGGAGCGCGGTTTGCCTGTGGATTTTATTCGCTCGGTCAATGCCACGAATCCGGACAACAACGCCTGGGCGCAGTTGGAGCAAAACCGCATTGATCTTGCTGAATTTGATGTGGCCTTTGCGCGGGAAACGGCCGCCGCAGGCCATCGGATTGCCGGGACAGACGTGCTGCAGTTGCTCTCCGGTGATGTGCGGCCGAGCATGGTCACGGCGCTGACGCTGATCAAGCAGCGCTACCGCGTGGCCTGTATTACCAATAACGTGCAGGCGGCCGGGAGCGGCCCGGGCATGGCGTCAGACAACGCCAAGGCGCAGCAGATCGCCGGAGTGTTGGCGCTGTTTGACTTTGTACTGGAATCCAGTGTTGTCGGTGTGCGTAAACCTGACCCACGCATCTATACCATGGCGTGTGAAAAGCTGGAGGTGGACCCCAATGAGACTGTTTTTATCGATGACCTGGGCGTCAATCTCAAACCGGCCCGGGCCATGGGTATGACCACGATAAAGGTCCGCTCGCAGGCGCAGGCATTGGCGGAGCTGGCGGCGCTGCTGGAATTGCCTGAACTTATGCGACTGCCTTAGTGCGCGCGGCACCTGCCTCGTCTGTACGCCGTACGCAGTGTCGCACCAGCGACATGCTGAGCCAACGCTAGGGTTGCAGCCTGGCCACTAGCTGTTCTGTCTCGGCGCGCGCAGCAAACGAGGGGAACTCCAGCAGCAGCGCGCGCGCTTCCCTGATTGCAGCCTGCCGACTCCCCATTTCGGCCAGAACCTGTATGCGATGAAAGCGTATATCGGGATTGCCCGGCTGCGCTTGCAGCGCCCTGTTTAAACTCTGTAGTGCCTCCTTATGCTGGCCATTGATACCCTGGATGACGCCCAGGGTGTCCAGCACCTCGGCCCGGTTCGGCGCCACCTTGTGTGCGCGTTCGATCAATGCCAGTGCGGTTGCCGGATCCTGTTCGCGCGTTAGCCAGGCCAGGTTGTTCAATGCGATGACATGTTCAGGCTGCTGCTGGAGAAGCGCTCCATACTGAAAAGCCGCGGCCAGCTGTTCGCCGTGTTGCTCCAGCATCTGTGCCAATACAAGGCGCGCCGCGTTGTCCTGCGGATGCGCTTTCACCCAGCGCTCCAGTGTTGCCCGCGCCTGTTGCCGTTGATCCGCAGCCAGCTGATAACGGCTGAGGTCGACCGCCAATGAAGAAGAGGGATGCGCGGCCATCGCTTGCTCTGCCAGGGCGATTGCCTGGTCGAACTGCCCATCGCTGGCGCGCGCGGCCGCACGCAGCGGCAGCAGCAGGGGGCTTTCGGGTTGTGGGTGCAGGGTTTCCAGCGCGGTTGTGAAAAAGCGCAGCGCCGCTTCGTCGTTTTCAATTTTTGCGACCGTGGCCAGCGCGAGTAGGGTCGGCAGGTGTGTGGGATTCGATCGCACTGCATTGATCAGCACGGGTTTTATCGCAGGCAGCGCTCGCTGCGCGGCGGCGGCATGCACAAGGCCATAGGCAAAAGCCTCGCTACCGGGTTTGCTTCGAGTGATGGCGGCAAGTGTTTGTTCTGCCATCTTCGGCTCCTGCTGGGCCAGCTGTGCCAGCAATTGCAGGTAGACGATTGGTGGCGATTGCTTTTGCAGGGCATTTAGTGGTTGCAACAGTGCATCTACTTCGCGAGCGTTGCCCGTTCCAATCGCATGGCGAGCAAGTTCGACACGCGGTGCCATGGCTTGCGGGTGAGCATGCATGGCCTGGCGCAGGTTGGTCTGGAACGCGGTGTCATTCCCGTTGCGCTGTTCCAGCGCGGCCAGTCGCAGCAGTGTTGGCAGGTGATGCGCGTCTTTCTCCAATGCCAGCCGGTAGCTCTGCTCTGCACGTGCGATCTTGCCCTCCTGCAGCGCAAGTTCGGCCATGATGATATTGCTGACCGGATCTTGTGGGTCGCTGGTGAGTGCGCTGGCCAGGGTTTCCCGCGCCTTGGGGGTTTGCCCTGCCATGAGATAGGCCCGCGTGAGCACGTGGTGGCCGTTGAGGGTTTGTGTGTCTTGCCAACGCAGGTTCTGCGCGATGCTTATTGCTCCGTCGAAGTTCTGCGCGTGGATCAGCCGAGCGATTTCAAGGATGTCGTTTTCGGGTTTGTCACCCGTATCCTCAAAGGTAAGCGGGGCCTCGCCCAGCGCCGCGCTGGGCAGGGCAAAGCCGCCGTCAGCTGTAGTGGCAATGCTGTTGTTTATCTGGCCTATCCACAGGTAGGTGCCCAATGCGCTTTCGCCGTGGTCGCTTCTGGCCTGCGCTGCTGCCATCAAATAGAGCGCTTCCAGTTCGGTGGGGTTTCTATCCAGTATCGGCTGCAGCAGCGCCATGGCGTGGTCAAATTCTGTGTTGATGATCTCAAGGGCGGCCAACAGCTTGCGGTTTTCCACGTTGTAGGGATTGCGTTCGAAGCTGTCCATGGCCAGCTCGCGCGCCAGCGCAACGTCACCCGTGTACAGGTGCGCGGTAGCCAGGCCAAATTCAATGAGCGGGTACTGGTCAGACAATGGCCGGGCGTCGTCCAGTGCGCGCAGCGCCTCGTCATAGTCCTTTTGCTCAAGGTGCAGCAGCCCGGCAGCGTAGCGCGTAGCGGGCGCCCGCGGAGCGATGGCCTCCAGCAATGCAACGTCCTGGCGTGCAGCTTCGATGTCGCCCAGTTGCAGGTCGAGCAGTGCGCGGTTGAAGCGCGGGCTAATAGACAGGGTGGCGTAGTCGGCCGCCTTGCCATAGGCGTCACGCGCCTTGTCGGTGAGCCCAAGTGCTGCCTGGGCTGCACCGAGCAACTCCCACGCGCGGCTGTTTTGGGGGGCGTCCTCGAGGGCGGAATCCAGCGCTGCAAGCGCCGCGCCGTACTGTTGCGCTTCCAGTGCCAGGTGCGCAGCAACAATGTGCACGTCGCTGCGTGCACTGCGATCGTCCTGTGCGTGGTTCAGGGCCTGTTGCACGAGCTGCTGCGCCTCGTCCTGCTGTGCCTGGCGCAATTTGGCGATGGCCTGTACGGCAAGGATGCGCGCCACGGCAGGTGCGGCCAGCCCTTGCGTCTGCATGTTGAACAGGTCGTCCAACTCGCCGGTTGTAAGAAAGGCCTGCGCCAGCAGCGGCTGCACTTGCTCTGCCGGCCAGCCCAGTTGCTGTGCCAGGATCAGCGCGGGCTTGGCGTCCAGGGCCGCGCCTGTTTCCAGCTGCAGCTTGCCCAGAAGGAAGCGGGCCTGGGCCAGCTCAGCGTCGCGCTCAACAGCGTTGAGCAGCTCGATATAGGCCTGCTCTGCCTTGCCTGCCGCGATGGAGGCGCTGGCTTGTGTGACGTAGTCTGCGGCGCTACGGCCGTCGCTGCAGGCTGTCGTTAGTGTCAGCGCTGCAAGCAGTGCAGCGACGCACAGAGCACGAACAGGCGTGTGGCGTAATAGCATCGCTTATGCGGCAGGTTGCAACTGCGGCCCTCGCACCAGCTTGCCGTTGAGTTCGCCGGTGGGTTCACCTCCCCTGAACGCAACCTTGCCGGCAATGAGGGTAGCGGTGTATCCGCTGGCCTTTTGCATGAGGCGACGGCCTCCCGCGGGCAGGTCATGCACGATATGCGGTGCGTGCAGTGTGAGATTGTCAAAATCGATGACGTTGATGTCTGCCTTGTACCCTGCTTCGATAACGCCGCGGTCATTCAGTCCTACTTGCCGGGCGGTGTCGCGTGTCTGCATGGCGATAAGCCGTTCCAGCGGCAGGCGCTCGCCGCGACTGCGATCGCGCCCCCAGTGCTGTATCAGCGTGGTGGGGAAGCTGGCATCGCACAGCATACCGCAGTGCGCACCGGCGTCGGCCAGACCGGCCACGGTGTACGGGTGATCCAGCATGGTTTTTACGTGATCGAGGTTGCCAGGTTCGTAGTTGAACAGGGGTTGGTAGAGCAGTGCCTTGCCGTCGTTCTGCAGCATGAGCTCCAGCGCCATTGCTTCTGGCGTGATGCCGCGCTGCCTGGCCTGTGCGCCGATAGAATCATCCGGGTGAGGCTCGTAGTTGGCCGGTTCCCCGAGGCTGAACATCTTGTCGTAGCTGTACAGGACTTCATCAATCAGGGCGACACCGCTGATCGGGTTATCCGTTGCCAGTAGCCGCTGGCGGAAATCTGCGTCGCGCAGGGCCGCCACCTGTTGCTCAAGCGGCAGGCTGGCAATCTCGGCCCACACGGGATTGAGCAGGAAAGGGTTGGCCGAGGCAGTCAGACCCATCAGAACGCCTGTTGCGCGTGGCGGTACCTGGCCGTACATGGGAATACCCTCTGCCTGCGCCTGCGAGATGCCCTCCAGCAACTGCAGCCACCATTCGGGTCGGGCATCCTGCTGCTCCACGGTGAGCGATATAGGCGTGCCGGATTCGCGGGCCATGCGCTTGAACAGTGCAAACTCTGCGTCAAAGTCGTAGAAGTCGGAAATGCCCTGCAGCACGCCGCGCCCGGTTTTACCAACGGCCCGGGCGATCCCTACCAGTTCTTCTTCGTGCGCGGTCACGGTGGGGGTGAGCACGCCCGAGGAATCCTTGTGTTTTTCTGTGCGCGAGGTGCTAAAACCCAGTGCACCGGCTTCAATGCCCTGTGCTACCAGCTGCGCCATGGCTTCGATCTCTGCGGGACTGGCCGGCTCGTGATTAGCGCCACGCTCGCCCATAACATAAGCCCTGACGGCGCCGTGAGGTACCTGTGCGGCAACATCGAGGGCGAGCTTGCGACGGTCCAGCGCATCAAGGTACTCGGGAAACGTTTCCCAGTCCCATTGGATACCCTCGTGCAGGGCCGTTCCGGGAATATCTTCCACGCCTTCCATCAAGCCTATCAGCCAATCGCGCTGGTGTGGTTTGCAGGGTGCAAAACCCACGCCACAGTTTCCCATCACAATGGTGGTGACGCCGTGACAGGAGGAGGGGGCCAGGTAAGGATCCCAGGTGACCTGGCCATCAAAGTGCGTATGGATATCGACAAAACCCGGGGTCACGATCTGGCCGGTAGCATCAATCTCTTCGTGCGCGGCCCCGGTGATGTCGCCTACTGCCGCAATGCGATCACCGCTGACAGCAACGTCTGCCTTGCGCGGGGCGCCTCCGGTTCCATCGTAAACCAGGCCGTTGCGAATGATTAAGTCGTACATTGTGTTGTCCCTTTTTGGTGATGCGCAATAGTATAGTCTAGCCGTTTTACTCAATGCAGCTGGAATTCAGGGGACGTGTGTATGGCAAAAGTGCTGGTCTTCCTCGATAGCGCCGCCCCTGCCGCCTTGATCGAGGCACTGCGCCCGGCATTGCAGAAGCACTTTGCAGCGCGTGCACATACCTGTGTGCAGTTGATGCAGGCGCACCCCAACGACGTGTTTTTTGTTGCCCCCGACGGGTATACGCGGCCGCAGGCTGTGGTAGAAGTGAGTGTGTCGCCAGGCACGATCCTGGCCGATTGCTATGCGCCTGTGGCTGCCGCACTGCGCGGCCTGCCGATGCTGTCATCCTCGCTGGTCTTCGTCGTGCAGGAGCGGCGCTTCATCGATTGCGCACCGCAGCCGGTGCATTATCACTACCTGATGGTCAAACGGGCGGATTTTACGGTGGCGGACTATAACGATTACTATAGCAACTACCACTGTCGTATGGGGCTGCATACACCGGCCATTGCGGGCTACAGCCAGAACTACGTCGATCTCGATGCCAGTCAGGCACTGGCGCAGCAGCTTGGCCTGGGTTGCCGCGAAATGACCAGTATTTCCGAACTCAAGATGCCATCGCTGGAGGCACTGGCCGCGGCGCCGGGCCTGGCGGCAATTGCTGCGCCGGCTGCCGCAGATGAAGCGCGGTTCGTTGACCGGGAGCGGTCGGTGTCCTTTGCATCTGAAGTGGTACTGCGTATTGGCGACTTCACTACATTGGCGGATGCCGCGTTTGAACAGCATTTTTCGTAGCGCCCCACGCCACTCAGGCCGGGGCCGGCAGATTCCTGGTCAGGTGATGGTCAGGCGATGGGCAGGTTGGCAGATATGTTGTAAGCCAGAGCGCGGGCCAGCGCTGGACGCCAGCCCGCAGTACAGATGATGAAATGGAGGATAGTAGCTGAGGGTGAAATCAGCGGGGCCATCAGCCCCGCCGGAAGGTGAGTGGGGCGCTCTGTGCCAGGGTGACTGCCGGTGACGGCACCGTGCGGCACAGGCGCGCCCGGATCAGGCCACCGCTAGAACGAGAAGCGCACGCCCACTTCAAGCGACTCTCCAGCCTCCGGAGCAACCTCACGCAGGAACGATGTACTCAGGCGAATTTCTTCGTCAGTGATATTGTTCCACTTGGCAAACAGCATCAGCTCACGATCATTGGCCATGGCAATGCGGTAGTCAGCACCAAGGTCCCATCGTGTGTAGCTGTCGGTCGCGGTTTCAAAGTCCCCGGGGTTGTCCTGCTCTGCGGCATACAGGCCCTTGATCCACGCACCCCAGGCGTTGGCTTGCCAGTCCAGGCGTGCGCCGATACGCTCGGGCGGCAGTCGAGGTACGTCACCGGCATCGTCAAATTCACCGCTGACCATATCACCGAAGACGCCCAGGGCGAGGTTGCCAGCGCCCGACGACAGCAGCCGGAACTCACTGTCGAACTCAACGCCGTAGAAGACCGCGTCGTCTTGCGCGTAGCGGTACACTTCGGTGTCATCGACCGTGGTGCCTGAGTTGAGCAGGAAGATATAGTCAGAGAAGTGGTTGTAAAACACCGCCAGGGAGGCCCAGGAGGTGTCTGAGCGCCATTGCAGCGTGAGGTCCGAGTTCAGTGACACCTCTTCATCCAGGTTGGTGTCGCCCACTTCGATGATGCCGGTTGCCGCGTGCACGACCAGCTCCTCGTTGTTGGTGGCGTCGACGTTGGCAAACAGTTCTTCAGTGGTGGGTGCCCTGGCCGCTCGTGACAGCGCCAGGCCGGCGGTCCACTGGTCGGACAGCTGCCACAGGGCCGAGCCGGAGGCACTGAAGTTGAAGTAGCTTTCACTGCCGGCCAGTTCCGCCGAGGGATCGCGCTCTACCCAGTCTGCACGCAGGCCGGTCTCGAAAGTCCAGTCAGCAACGTGAAAGTCCTCAACGATGAATACACCCAGTTCATCACTATTGGTGGGCGGTACGAAGGCCTCTTCACCCGTGGCTGAGAAGTCATCCACGCGCCATTGCACGCCGACAACCCCGTGCGCCCCCAGGATGGGCTTATGCACCAGTTCGATGCGGGTCTCCCAGGTTTCGCGGTCAAACAGCGTGCCTTCCTCGGTGCCTTCGAGTTCGACATGTTGGTAGTCGGTATAAGTCACAAAGGTACGCAGTGCTTCAAAGCCTTGCATGGGGTCGTGTAAGTGAAACAGCAGGTCGTAGCGTGTTTGTTCTACGTCCAGGCTGATTTGCTCCTCGCCTTCCTCTTCGCCAGCGTGGTCATCGTCATCGTGCATGTCATCGTCATGCCCGTGTTCGTCGTCGTGCTCGTCGTCGTGATCATGTTCATCGTCATGCCCGTGATCATGCGAACCGGCAGGCACACCGTAGACAGATTCAAGATGACTGACTGAAAAGCCGGCAAAGCCGTCTTCGCCCAGGTGGTGGCTGGCACCAATGGTAAACATGCTGGCATCGCCGGCGGTGTTGGGGATTCTGCCCTCAACGTCCATGTCCTCATCGTGCGCCTCGCCGTCCCCATGCGCTTCCTCTTCTTCAATGATTGGATTTCCCGGGACTTCCAGATCGTTAAAGTCACGCGCGGTACCGCTGATATGCAGGACGGATTCGCCATTGCCCGCTTCGACGCGGAATGTGCCGACGTCCATATCCGAGGCGGTATCGCGGCGATACTCGATCGCTCCCTCGGTGCCATCGATGGCGCTGCGCGGCACACGGTTATCGATCACGTTGACCACGCCGCCGATCGCGCCGCCGCCGTAGAGCAGAGTGGCGGGGCCACGTATCACCTCAATGCTGTCGGCCAGCAGGGCCTCGACCGTGACACTGTGGTCCGGGCTCAGGCTGGAGACATCGGCGCTGAGTGTGCCATTTTGCAGGGTAACGGCGCGTGGCCCTTGCTGGCCGCGAATAACGGGCCGGCCGACGCCGGGTCCGAAGGAGGCGTTGGCGATACCGGGCATGTCGCCCAGCGTCTCACCAATGGTGGCAGCGGCCTGGCGCTGCAGTTCCTCACCGCTTAACACGGTGACAGGCAGGGCAGTTTCAGCCTGCGTTTTGTGGATAGGCACTGACACCAGTACGTGTTCAAGTGGCAAGGATTCTTTGGCGACCGCGTAGCTGGGTAGCAACGCAGCGCATATTAGTAGGCGTTTCATGGCAACTCCTGAAAGAAAAGGGGGGGAACTAATTTTCAGTTCAGGTGTTGAGCGGCGGGCCTCTGGCGAAATAGGCATAGGCAGGGGCGGAAGTCGGTGCGCTACCCCGGGCGCCGGTGAAGGGGCTTACATCTGGGTGTTCGAATCCGTCTTGGGCGGATATCGCAGCGAGTGTGTCATTAAAGGTATGGCAGAGCAGGCAGTCGGTAATAGAGTCGCCAACGGCGTGCTGGTGCGCTGACTCAATGGTCTGCGCACCCAGTAGGGCAAGCAGCAATACAAGCAGTAAAGCGCTTCTTTTGCTGATCGACCTGATGCTATGCATAGCAGCCATGCTTCATGTGACTCTCGGTACGTGAATCGGCCCGGCGCGTCAAAGCGCGCGGCGATTGCGGTCGCCGGCCTGCCCCACTCGTGTTGCCCGTTGGCGCGCAGCAACGTGCTCGCCATCCTCCCTGGCGGCAGTCCGACCAGCGGCAATCTTAGCGATTCGATGCCGAAATGCAACTAGTAAGGCTGTCAGGCCCCTTGGCCGCGTAGATGGAGCATCGGTGGCGCGCAAGGATCGTATTGCAGCGGGCCCTCATGCCGCATACCCTGATGACGCGTTCCGGCGTGGGCTCGCCTGGGGTGGGCCTGCGTGTTCGCGAGATGGCGTTGACACCACCGTCGCACGCTTGAGAACAGGTATTTCCTATGGCCCAGGCGCCACAGCATTTCAATCTACTGGACCCTGCCGTTATTGCAGAGCCTTACCCGTTTTACCGCAGCCTGCTGGAGCATGCGCCGGTGTACCGTATACCCGGTACAGAGGTATTCTTTGTTGCCGGCTGGCAGCTGATTCACCAGGTATTGCGCAACCAGCAGGATTTTTCGGCCAACCTCAGCGGGATATTAATCACCGGTGACAACGGCGCACCCGCGCTGTTCGACCTGACGCAGTTCGGCAGCACTGTGGATGCGTTGGCCAATGCGGACGAACCCTGGCACGCCGTGCATCGCAAGCTCGTATTGCCACAACTGAATGCGCGCAAGGTAACGGCGATGGAGCCAGAGGTGCGCACCTGGGTGCGGCAGCGCGTGCAGCAGCTGGTAGGCGCTGGCGGTGGCGATGCAGTGGAGGTGCTGGCGAACCCGATACCCGTCATGGTGATGGCGCGGCTTGCCGGACTGCCCGTGACGGATGTCGATCAACTGCTGCAGTGGGCATTCAGCGGTGGTGACATTCTTGCGGGTACGGCAACGCTGGATGGCATGCTTGAGCTGGCTGCCTCGACCGCAGAGTTGGCGCAGTACCTGAAGCAGCACTTTGCCCGCGTCTCGCACGCGATGGCGGACCCTCCCAACTGTGTGATACACGAACTGGTACTGGGCGTGCAACGCGGCCTGATTGATGAGGCCGCCGCGATCGCGATTTTAATTGTGCTGGTGGGCGCCGCGGGGGAATCCACCTCCAGCCTGGCCGGCAGTGCTCTGCGGCTGTTGGCGGAAAACACGGCGCTGCAGGCTCAGTTGCGGGCCCAACCGGCGCAAATCGAAGCCTTTGTAGAGGAGGTGGTGCGCCTCGAATCGCCCTTCAAGGGGCATTATCGCGTGGTGCTCAACGCATGTGAACTGGGCGGCGTGTGCCTGCCGGCGGGTAGTCGCGTGTTCTTGTTATGGGCGGCCGCGAATCGCGACCCCACAGTGTTTCAGGCGCCTGATGAGATTCAGCCAGGCCGGGCGGACGGCAGGGAGCACCTGGGCTTTGGCCACGGTATGCACTTTTGCATTGGCGCCAGGCTGGCGCGCCTTGAAGTGCGCCTCATGCTGGAGGAAATCCTGGCTGCCACCACGGGCTTTACCCTCGACCCGGCCATTGCCCCGCTGCATACGCAGAGCATTTTTGTCAGGCGTCTGGATAGCCTCATGCTGCGCGTTGCTGCCTCGAAAACGTATCGTGCTACTGACTAATAGGGTATAGTCCAGGCCTTTGCTTTTGTCTTTGATAAAGGATGTGTAATGTCTGGTTGTCCGCACTTCGATCTCACCTCGCCCGAAACTTACCAGGGCGGTGTCCCGCGTGATGTATTTGCCTACTTGCGCAAGGAACAGCCCGTTTACTGGCATGAGGATCCGCAGCAGGGCGTTGGTTTCTGGGCGATAACCCGGCATGAAGACCTGGATTTCGTGTCGAAGAATCCCAAGCTGTTTTCATCGCAGGAAAAAACCTGCTTCCTCATGGAATCACCACCCGATCGCCTTGAAATTCTGCAGTCGCAGATGATCAACATGGATCCACCGCACCACCTGAAGTTCCGGCGCCTGATTCGCAGCGCCTTTACCCCCAAAAAAGTGGACAGCTACCACGCGCGGTTCCGGGAAATTGCCAGGGAAATCGTCGACAAGGCCATCCAGGGTGGGGAGTGTGAGTTTGTGGAAGACATGGCCGCAGAGCTGCCCCTGATTGCCATTTGTGAGTTGATGGGTGTGCCCCTGGATCAGCGCAGGCGCCTGTTCGAACTCACCAACATCATGCTTGGCATGGACGACCCCGAGCTGACGACTACCGCGGAAGACGGTGAGAATGCCATGGCTGAGATGTTCTTCATGGCGCATGCGCTGGCCGAACTGCATCGCTCCAACCCGCAGGACGACATCGTGCACGTGCTGCTCACCGGCACCGTTGAGGACGAGCCCCTGACAGACGAAGAGTTCTGCCATTTTTTCCTGCTGTTGATCGTCGCCGGCAACGAAACTACGCGCACCGTGACATCACAGGGCATGCGCAACCTGATCGAACATCCCGAGCAGTACCAGATGCTGGTAGACAACCCGGATCTGATCGAGGGCGCCATCGAGGAATTCCTGCGCTTTAACCCGGCGGTGATCGCCTTCCGGCGCACGGCCACCCAAGACATTGAACTGGGCGGCCAGTTGATCAGGAAAGGCGACAAGGTGGAACTGTTTTACCAGTCGGCCAATTCGGACGAATCCATATTCAGCGATCCGGACATCTTCGATATCACCCGTCAGCAGCGCGAGGATGTAAAAAACAATCATCGGGCGTTTGGTGTTGGCGAGCATTTCTGTATTGGATCACACCTGGCGCGTCTGGAACTCAAGGTGATCTTTGAGGAGATTATCCGTCGCGTGCGGAATCCGCAGTTCAATGGCGAGGTCAACTGGCTGCGCTCGAACTTTATTCATGGCATCAAGCACATGCCGATCAAGTTTGACGTGGCGGATGCCGCGTAACGGCGATTCCAGAGCATGGTGATACACCGCCGCCTGCGCCGTGGCGCGAGTCGATAAACACAACCGGATAGGCAAGTTATGAATGTCGCTATTATCGGGGCGGGGCCAGCAGGTATCGCTGCGGGTCACGAACTACTCAGGCAGGGTTTCAACGAGTTCACCATTTTTGATGCGCTGGATGAGCCGGGCGGCACCTGGCGCCTGCATTCGTATCCGGGCCTGGCCTGTGATGTATGGGCGCACTCCTATACGTTTTCTTTCGCCCCCAACCCTGACTGGAGTGCCAGTTTCGTCGGGTTTGCCGAGATCCAGCAGTACCTCAAACGCTGCGCCACAGCGTTTGGGTTGGACCCGCGCCTGCGCATGAATACGCGGATCTCGCGCGTGGCCTTACAAAGTTCGGGCAAGTGGCAATTGCAGTCTGACGATGACGACCTTGGGGAATTTGACGCGGTCATCAGTGCGATAGGCAATCAGCATACGCCGCTGTTTCCCGATGTGCCGGGCATAGACCGCTTTGCCGGACCAAGCTGGCACTCTACCCAGTGGAATCACGAGGTTGATCTCACTGGCAAGCGGGTGGTTGTGGTTGGCTCTGCTGCTGCAGCCGTGCAGATTGTGCCGGAGGTGGCCAGGCAGGCCGGCCAGTTAACGGTACTGCAGCGTTCGGCCAACTGGATCATGCCGCGGCGCAAGAAAACCTACAGTGATGCGCAGCGCCGGCGCTTTCGGCGTTTTCCCTGGCTGATGTCCCTGACGCGCAAAGTACAGAGCCTGATGATGGGTCAGGTGGAGTATGCTGTGACCCTGGGTCACAAACGCATGGACCAGTTTGAGTCCATGGTGAAGAAATACATCGATCAGGCCATCGATGACCCTGAGCTGCGCGAGAAGCTGATTCCGACGAGCCGCTATGGCTGTAAGCGCGGCCTCGTTTCGGATGATTTTTATCCGGCGCTCAATCGTGACAACGTCGAACTGGTGGCAGAGGGCCTGGCGCGCGTGGAACCAGACGGCATCGTCACCAGCAGCGGCCGGGAGATCAAGGCCGATGTGATCATCTACTGCACCGGTTACCGCATCCTGGACTATGACCGCTTTGCAGTCACCGGCGTGGACGGCGCCTCCCTGGCCGACGCCATGGGCGATGAGCCGCGCGCCCACAAGGGCATCTGTCGTCCGGGTTTCCCCAACTACTTCTTTGCTGTGGGTCCGAATGGGCTCGTGCTGAATGTGTCGTACTACGTCACCGTAGAGCGCAATGTTGAAACCATTGTTGGCCTGATGAAGCAGCTGCGTGCGCAAAACAAACAATCGATGAATGTCAAAGCGTCGCAGTACCAGCAATATAACGACTGGATGGACGAGCGCTTTGAGCGGTTCAGTTGGGGCTCGTCCAACTGCAACAGCTACTACATGGGCGCGTCAGGCCACGCCCCGTTTCTCTTTCCCGGCAATTTCAAGGAGTACAGGAAGTTGCACGAGGCAATGTCGCTGCAGGAGTTTGAACTGCAGTAGCGCCGCGCAACCCCTGGGTGGGGCAGGGGCCAGCGTGTTGGCCCTGTGCGGCGATAAGTGCAGCGTCATGCGTCACGCTGCATGGCGGTAAGCGGCAGGCAGCGCGCAGGTTCAGGCGGCTGCCGGCGGCTGTTGTATATCGCTCAGCTGTGGGCCGATGCGTGCGGCGGCCTCTTCCATCAGTGCACGATCAAACCCGAACACATCAATCGCGTTGAGGCCAAGGATGGCACGAATCTCATTGTCGCTTACGTCGTGAAAGGTCTCGCGCAACTTTTGCAGGGTGTTGGGCCAGGTGCCTTCCATGTGCGGATAGTCAGAACCCCACATTAACTTGTCGATGCCGATGGCCTGCCGCATGCCGACTTCATGCCGTGGCAGGAAGGATGCGCCGATAAAGCAGTTGCGCTGGAAGTACTCGCGCGGTGTCAATGACAGGCCTGTGGTGAAATGCGCAAAGATCGGATTGTCGATTTTAAAATCCAGCACACGCAGCGCCTCGAGGATCCAGCCACAACCGGTCTCGGTAAACACCAGTTTGAGATTGGGGTGGCGCTCGAACACACCTGACCACAGCAAGGCCTTGAACGGTCGTTGCGCCCACATGTCGACCTCGCTGATGTACATGGGTGTTGCGGCTCCAACGTCGCCGTAGTCGGGGGACCAGCCGGAGTGCGTGTGCAGCGGCATGTTGAGTTCCTCACAGACACTCCACAGCGGCTCGTAACGCGCATAGTCGTGATAAAACGGGTGCGAGCCGGTACTGGTGGGCAGCAGCACGCCGCCGAAGAGGCCGGCCTTGTGTGCTTCACGCACCTCGTTGACCGAGACGGCAATGTCATCAACATTGATGATCGCAACGCCGGCATGGCGCCCGGGATTCTTGCTGCACAGATCGGCGAGCCAGCGGTTGTATGCCTGGTTACCGGCCAGGCTCTGGTCGGGCGAGACGTCGTGCCGGTATTGCATCAGGCCCGCACCGAACGGCGCCATTTGCGGAAAGATGATCTCACCGGCAATGCCGTCGTCTTCCAATTCCTTGAGTCGTACATCGGGCATGTACTCGCCGCGGCGCGGCGCGATCATGCTGTCCGGATCGCACAGAAAATCCCAGAGCTCCGCGTCCGATGCCTCGTAGGCCTGCTTGGCGGCTTTTGGGTCCATGCGCCCCGCACCCTGGTCGCCCGAGCGGCTGTTGAATTCCTCGGTGGCCTCCTGATCAAAAAAAGTGCCCATGCGCTTCATCATTTCGCGGGCATATTGCAGCCACCAGGCATCTGCGGCGGCATGGAAGGAGCTGTCCATGTAATCACGGTAACCTGCGGGAAGTGCACCGGCGTGACAGTCTGAGCTGATCATTACGATTTTTGACATGAAGCTTCCACCGTATAAGCAAAAGGATGAGATCAAGTGTATTGAGAGCCACTGGCACAGACAAGCAAGGTTGCACGCATAAACCACACAGTACGGAAGACTAAACCTGCGCATCAGCTGCAACAGCTGCAACAGCGTGTGGGCGGCTGGCGGAGTGTGAAGTGTTTCACATTCGCCAGCGCAGCGCGCGCGAAAAGTAAAGATAGTGCACCGAAGCGCCGCGCTTTTGTGCTGAAAAACGCCACATTGCGTGGTATTGGGTGTGGCGCAGGCTTTATGATGGTGTGCAAGACCAAGGGGGAGGGCGCGCGGTTTGCCGCTGTGCCTATTTCTGATCCTAACGACGTGGCAGGGGATTCAACGTCGATCATGAGCAGCACAGATGACGCATTACTGCAGTGCCTGTTGGCACTGTGCCGCTACTATGGCACGGGTACCAGTACCGAGGCGCTGCGTGCCGGGCTGCCTCTGGAGAACGGACGCCTCACGCCTTCACTGTTCGAGCGCGCAGCAGCGCGCGCCGGCCTGGCCAGCCGCCTGGTGCAACGCTCCATAGACGACCTTGACCCGGCGCTGCTCCCTGCGCTGGTATTGCTGGACGATGATCGCGCTTGTCTCCTCATGGGGTGGGCAGACAATGGACAGACCGCACGCGTCATTTACCCTGAGCTGAACGAAGCCGTCGTTGACGTGCCGCGCAGCCAGCTGTGCGGCAGTGAAGCGGGTACGGTGATACTGTGCCGCCCACGATTTCGCTTCGATGCGCGCAGCCCGCGCGTCGTCAAGGGTAATCGCGGTCACTGGTTCTGGGACGCGATTCGGCAGAACACACCGGTCTATCGCGATGTGCTGCTCGCCGCGCTGTTTATCAACCTGTTTGCCCTGGCCGTGCCACTGTTCACGATGAACGTGTACGACCGGGTCGTTCCCAATCACGCCACCGAAACCCTGTGGATGCTTGCCGCGGGTGTGGTCATCGTATTGCTGGCGGACATCCTGTTGCGCACCATGCGCGGCTATTTTCTTGACCTTGCCAGCCGCCGGGTGGATATCCAGCTTTCGGGTGAAATTATGGAACGCGTGCTGGGCATTCGCCTGGAGCACCGGCCACCCTCGGTAGGCTCCTATGCAGTCAACTTGCGCTCGTTTGAAACCGTGCGTGATTTCATTACCTCCGCGTCTATCACCACATTGATCGATATTCCTTTTGCGCTGATTTTCGTCGCCGTGATTGGCTGGATTGCCTGGCCGGTGTTGATTCCTGTGGTGATCGGTTTGCTGGTGGTACTCGGTTATGCCTGGTCAGTACAGGGTCGCCTGAAAGAGTTGGCCGAGACCACCTACCGCGCCAGTGCCCAGCGCAACTCAACGCTGATCGAAAGCCTGGTCGGCCTGGATACCATCAAGGCCATGGGCGCCGAGTCTCGCATGCAGCGCCGTTGGGAAGAGACCACCGCATTTCTGGCGCATGTGGGAGTCAGGCTGCGCCTGATGTCCAGTTCGGCGATCAATGTCACCCAGTGGGGCCAGCAAATGGTGGCGATCTTCGTCATCATCATCGGGGTGTACCTGATTACCGCCGGGCAGATGAGCATGGGTGGCCTCATCGCCTGCACCATGCTGGCAGGACGCATTATGGCGCCGTTTGGTCAGCTAGCCGGCTTGATTACCCAGTATCACAGCGCGCAGATTGCGCTGGAATCGCTCGATGATGTGATGGACAAGCCCGTTGAACGACCGCCCGGCGCACAGTTTTTGTCGCGCGAACTGTTCAGGGGCGATATTGAATTCAAGAACGTCTCTTTTGGCTATCCCGGAGCGGATGTGCCCTCGCTGCGCAATGTCTCGTTCAAGATAAAAGCCGGTGAGCATGTGGCGATACTCGGTCGTGTCGGCTCCGGCAAGTCTACTATGCAAAAAATTGCAATGGGGCTCTACCAGCCCACCGAAGGCGCTATCCTGATCGACGGCATCGACCTGCGCCAGCTCGACCCGAGCGAACTGCGCGCGCGCATCGGCTATGTGCCCCAGGACGTCACGCTATTCTATGGCAGCCTGCGCGACAATCTGACATTGTCCAACACGCAGGCAACCGATGCGGCACTGGTGCGTGCGTTGGAAATCGCGAACCTCACAGATTTTGTCAACGGGCATCCGCAGGGCATCGACATGCTCGTTGGCGAGCGTGGTGATTCCCTGTCTGGCGGTCAGCGCAAATGTGTCGCGCTGGCCCGGGGGGTGATCAACGAGCCGCCTATTTTGCTGATGGACGAGCCGACCGGTTCCATGGATCACTCGACCGAGAACGCGGTGAAGCAGCAGTTGCAGGCCTTCACCGAGGGCAAGACCTGGCTTGTCGTGACCCACCGCAACTCGCTGCTTGAACTGGTTGACAGAATCATTGTGGTCGACAAGGGTCAGGTGGTCGCAGATGGTCCACGCGACAACGTGGTGCAGGCCTTGCAGCAAGGCCGCATAGGTAAAGCGCAATGAACAAGGCAGAAGACACCGTGCAGACGATTGCTGCGGCGGACGACGCCCCCGCGCCGGGCAGGAGGCGCCTCGTCGATTACCTGTTTGCGCCGTGGCTGAAGGACGCGGACGGCCAGGCGCAAAACTGGCAGGAAGATGCGCACCGCGCTTATGTGGAGCAGCAGCCGCTGCGTGCAAGGGCAGTGTTGTACGCGGTGGCGGTTGCCGTCATTGCCTTGCTTGTTTGGTCTTCGCTGGCTGAGATTGACGAGGTCACGCGCGGCACAGGGAAGGTAATCCCCTCGCGCCAGATACAGGTTATTCAATCCCAGGATGGTGGCGTCGTTACCGAAATCCTGGTGCGCGAGGGCGACAGCGTGCAAGCGGGCCAGCTGCTGGTGCGCCTGGACCAGACGCGCTCGCAGTCCAGCCTGCGCGAGAACCGCGCTGAGTACCAGGCGCTCTCCGTCAAGGCGGCGCGTTTGCGCGCGATACTCCAGGACACCGAATTTGCACCGGCACAGGAACTGCTGGAGGCCGTGCCCCTGATCGTTGCAGAAGAGACAGCGCTGTTGCAGTCCGTGCGCGCCGAACTCGACTTCGAGAAGCAGATTGCTCAGGAACAACTGCTGCAGCGTCGCGAAGAACTGGTTGAAGTGACCGCCCGCGAGCGGCAGGCGGCAAGATCGCTGGAATTGAGCCGTCGTGAGTTGCAGGTGACGCGGCCGATGGTCGCTTCCGGCGCGGTGTCAGAGGTAGAAATCTTGCGTCTTGAGCGCGAACTCAACCAGCTCAGCGGCGACCAGAAGCAGGCGGCGGCAAAAATAAAGCAGCTTGAATCTGCCATCGTGGAAGCGCAGCACAACCTGGGCGAGGTGCAGGTCGAGTTTCTCAATAACATTCGTGAACAGTTGGCGGAAACGCTGTCGCGCATGAACGGACTGCGTGAGGCAGGCACCGGTTTGTCGGATCGTGTCAAGCAAACGGAAGTGCGCTCGCCGGTAGATGGGACGGTCAATCAACTGTTTTTTCACACGATCGGCGGCGTGGTGTTGCCCGGTAAGGAAATTATCGAAGTCGTGCCTGCCGATGACAGCCTATTGCTCGAGGTGAGAATCCGACCCCAGGACATTGCCTTCCTGGTGCCTGGCCAGGCCGCACTGGTGAAGTTCACCGCCTATGATTTCGTGGTGTACGGGGGGCTGGACGGCGTTGTTGAGCACATCGGTGCAGACACCGTTATGGATGAAGAGGGCAACCCGTTTTACAAGGTCAACGTGCGCACCCATGAGTCCGACCTGTCGGCAGATAAGCCGATCATTCCCGGTATGACGGTTGAGGTTGATATCCTGACCGGCAAAAAGAGTGTGCTGGCTTACCTGATGAAGCCGGTGCTGCGTGCCAAGCAATACGCCCTGACGGAACGCTGATGACCCGCGTGATTGTGTCGCCGCTGGGTGATGCGCATCAGCGCAGTGCACAGGCGTTTGCGGATGCACAGCGCTGCCGCGATGCCAGCGAACTCAGCGCTACCTTGCTTGAAGGCGCGAGCAGCCTCTGGCTTGACCTCACATCCACTGCAGAGGCAGACAAAACCGCGTTGACGCAACGCGTGGTGCAACTGGGCCCGCCGGTGATCGTGATGCAGGCAATGCCCAGTGAAGCCGATGCATTTGCAGCACTCAAGGCCGGTGCGCAGGGGTACTGTCACTTGCACGCCGCGCCTGAACAGCTGCTGGAAATTGCGCTGGTCGTTGAACACGGCGGGCTCTGGATGCCGCCGGAAATCATGCAGCGCTTCCTGGCAGTGTCGGCACGCGTGCTACCGACACCGGAGCCGTTAATACCCGCCCTGGACAACCTCACCGCGCGCGAGTTGATGGTAGCCGAGCGGGTGGCGCACGGTGCGAGTAATCGCGAGATTGCCCACAGTCTGGATATCAGTGAGCGCACCGTGAAATCCCACCTGACGGTCATTTTTGACAAGCTGGGCGTGCGCGATCGCGTGCAATTGGCTCTGGCGATGAACAATATTCCGACCTACAGCACCGTCAACTAGGGCGTTGCAACAGCGCAAAAAACGCCCCCGGTAAACGATGCCGGCAGCGCGTGTGCGTGCGGCAATGGCGGTTGCCGGCGACTTTACTGTGACCACTGTCACAGTTCTATTGTATGCCGTCAAACCCTGCCCAAAAGTACGATGTTATACCTCCCGCGTGGCCCTACTATCTGGAATTATCACAGTAATGGATGGGCGAACTTGATGTGTGCCCGTCGCAGTATAAGCAAGTTTTACCAGGGGATCAGGGCATGTCAGAGCAAGTAATCGCAACCATAGCGTCCATCGACGGCAAAGCGTATGCACGCGATGCGTCAGGTGAGTTGAGGGCGCTGCGCGCCGGTGACAATCTTTTACGCGGCGAAACCCTCGTGACGCCGGAGGGCAGCACTGCCGAGCTTACGCTGCTTGATGGTAGCCTGCTGTTGGTCAATGACGTGACTGAACTGGCAATCACGGGCGACCTGGTGGCCGAGCTGGCCGCAGGACGCGACGAGAGCGCAGCCGATGATGCCACCGTTGCCCAGGTCCTGGCAGCGCTGGAGAGCGGCGAAGACCTCTCGGAAGTCCTCGACCCCCCAGCTGCGGGTGCACAGGGCCCGGCCAGCGAAGGTCACGATTACGTGCGCCTGGCCCGTATTCTGGAAGAGACCAGCGAATTCAGCGGCATCGCACCGGTGATCGCGGTAGACGAAGAGGTGGTGTTCGATCAGGACGACCTCTTCCCGGTAGATGCCGTCGATGACACCGAGACCACTGAGCAGGGCCAGCCGGTGACAATCAACGTGGAAGCGAACGATGACTTCCGTGAGGGTTCACGCGTGGTGTCCGTCTCGGATCCTGAAAACGGTGTCGCGGTCATCAATGCCGACGATACGGTCACCTACACGCCCAATCCGGGTTTCGTCGGCACTGACACGTTTACCTACACAGCGGTAAGTCCGGACGGCAATGCCGGAGACACCGCCGTTGTGACGGTTATTGTCACGGGCAATCCGGTGCCGCCTGTTCTGCCCACGCTCTCCATAGGCGACGATATTGTCTTCGAAGGTGAGCTGGCAGAAGTCACCGTCACGCTTTCTGCACCTTCTGACGTACCGGTCACCGTTGCGTTCGCCACTGCCGATGATTCTGCCACGGTGGTCGGCGGGGATTACGACCCTGTCACAGGCACAATCACGTTTGCGCCGGGCCAGACTGCCGCCATCGTTCAGGTACAGACCAACCAGGACACCCTGGCAGAAGGCACCGAGCAGCTCACCGTCAACCTGAGCAACCCTTCCAACGCCACGATCGCTGATCCTGTCGGCGTTGTTGTGATCGAAGAGCAGGGGACACCACCCCCGCCACCCCCACCGCCGCCTGAACTGCCGACGATCGAGATCGGCGACCAGGTGGTATTCGAAGGTCAGCTGGCGCGTGTCACTGTGACTCTGTCAGAGCCGTCTGACGAACCGGTTACGGTCAATTTTGTGACGACTGACGGTACGGCAACCGTGAGTGGCGGAGATTATGATCCACAGAGCGGTACCATCACATTTGCACCGGGAGTGACGCAGGTTCGCATTGAAGTCGATACCAATGCCGATCGCCTGGAAGAACTCAATGAAACGTTCGACATCATTCTCAGTGATGCCAGTAATGCCACCATTGCCGACGATACTGGCACGGTGACGATCCGCGACATATTTATACCGGTACAGCCCGATCCTGTGCGTGTGGGTATCAGCGGCAGCACGGTAGAAGAAGGGGCGCTGGCCAAGTTTACAGTCACACTGGACGACGCAAGCGACCGGGCGCAAACCGTGAATCTAAGCACGGTCAATGGCACTGCAGATGGCAGCGACTATGTGACCTCGCAGTTTTTCGATGCCGCTGGTAACCCGATCAGCAGCGCATTGGTGTTTGCTGCGGGCGAAACCAGCAAAGACGTATACGTGCAAACGATAGACAACGACCCACCTGTGGGTGAGCCCATCGAGAACTACACGGTGCGCGCCAATCTGGTGGGCGGCAATACCGCCAGCGCGCAAGGCAGGATCACCGATTCTGACGGCACGTCGGTCTCGATCACGGGCAGCACTGTAGAAGAGGGCGCGCTGGCCAAGTTCACCGTGACCTTGAGCCAGGCCAGTGCCTCGGACGAGACGGTCAACCTGTCTGCGATCACCGGCACCGCCGACGCGTCGGATTTCAACACTACCCAGTTCTTCGATGCCGCAGGCAACCCCATCAGCAGCACCGTAGTATTTGCCGCCGGTGAGACCAGCAAGGACGTGTACGTCCAGACCATCAACAACGACCCGCCCGTGGGCGAGCCGCTGGAGAACTACACCGTGCAGGCCGCGCTGGTCGGTGGCAATACCGCCAGTGCACAGGGCGGCATTACCGATTCCGATGTGGCCTCGGTGGCCATTACCGGCAGCACGGT
>JANSYN010000015.1 GCA_024742415.1 Gammaproteobacteria bacterium | reverse complement strand
GGTACTATGATATTGGGTGGCCATAACGGCATTCTCCTGCTGTAAGAAATCGCATTCATACTTTAGGAGAACCAATTGCCGTTGTGGCCACTAAATTCTTACTCGGGCCAATTTACTGCGGTTGCATATGTACTACGGCCCTGAGTTTACGAGTAAAGCCCTGTTCTTCTGGGCGAGAAATAATCTGGTGAAGCTACATTTCATTCAGCCGGGCAAACCGACACAGAACGCATTTGTGGAAATGCTTCAACGGTAAGTTTAGGGACTACTGTCTCAACTTGAATTGGTTCACGAGCCTTGAGGACGCACGGCAGGAAATCGAGGCCTGGAGAACCCACTACAACCAAGTAAGACCACACCGATCGCTGGGTAAGAAGCCGCCTTCAGTGTTCGCACGAGAGGCGGCATAATGAGGAATTTCCCACATAAAGTTCGGCCCGGAGGGAGGGGTACGGTCCAAACAAAAAAAGGGTCGCCATTTGGCGGCCCTTTTTTGTTTGGCGCGGCAGCGGAGTTTGAACTTCGCGCCTGAAAGGCGCGGGTGGCCGTTGATTGCGTCCCAAACTGCGAGACACAGTGGCCATACCCAATTAA
The DNA here is from genome assembly GCA_024742415.1 of Gammaproteobacteria bacterium. GTDB lineage: Bacteria > Pseudomonadota > Gammaproteobacteria > Pseudomonadales > Halieaceae > Marimicrobium. The sequence goes on along the minus strand of JANSYN010000015.1, from coordinate 99,971 downwards.
TGGCACCGCCCTGCTCGCCGTTTGTCACAGCATTCTCAAACCGATTATTCTCTACAGCAAACCTTTCACTCGCTATTGCAGCAGAAGGAACTCGCGATGCCAGTCAAGATATTTTTTTTGGCCACTTGAAAATTGGCCCACGTTGGCAATTTCATCCACCGGTATCTTCATCTTCTTCAAAGACGGTTTATGGGCTACCGGTGAAACCAACAAGTCGCCGTTGTCTTCAAAACTAATAAAACCTTTGTCGAAAAGATGATCTACCGTGGGTGTGAGCATAAAACCGTTCTCGGGGTCTAGTCGCTCACTATTCGTAGAGTCTCTCCAAGGCTTGGTGTGACTAGCTATGAGATGGCTAGGTTTATCCACACCTGTTAGTCGGCAGGCTCGCTCTAGCGTCAACAGCTTTTCACGGAATCTTCCCTGACCACGTCGCGCGAGAACAAGCGCGTACTTGTCAGTTTCTACAATTGTATCGTCAGTAAAAATCTGCCGCTCCACCCGATCTTCCCAATCACTTAGATTCTCGTAACTACGGTCCTGGCTTACTTCCATTAGGTAATCGCCGCGCACCAACTCCACTACCCAGCGATCCAGTAAGTGAGCCAAAGCGAGGGAGAACTCCTTGGTAATTGAGAAGAGATAGCTTTCGTTTGCATACCCTGACCGGCTCTTCAACGGAGAATGTTTTGAAGGGAGAAACGGCCTCAAGTTCTCGATATAGTCGATTGTACGGACGGGCTCGTTGATTTCCTTGTATTCGACGTCTACGCGCCATCCAGCATTGGACCAATTCTGCCCAGCCAAGCCGAACTCAGTGGGCTTGGGGTATTCGTAGCAATAGGACTTAACTACACCAACGGCCTTAAGCAGAGCATTGGCGTAGGAGAAAACGATATCGCCAGGCACTAGCTTGCGCATTAGGTCGTAGGGCCTAATGTGCTTTCCTTTGCTGTTCAACTTAGGGGACCACATATAACCACCGGGAACCTCGTGACTATAAGTTTGCTTTTGATTTACCCACCAGTAGTTCATTTTCTTCGATCACAGGTCTCTTAGAGCCACTGCTCTAGTGCAAAAGAGTTATTGTTCCAAATGCTTTTGTTGTAGACAATGCACGACAATATAACGCGCGGGCAACTTCAAGATAACTCCCAACTAGGACTTCAGAGACTAGGATCTGTTGTTATATCTGCACTTAATATACGAAACATGCCATCCCCTCAACACGCCCGCATCAGCAACTAGTTTCGGGGGCCAACATGGGCAGGACGACAAGAAAACAGAATCGGCGTTGGCACATCAGCAATGCTTGCGCAAACTAGCATCATCACCAGGGGTGTTACAGTCTACTGCTTCAACCACCCCAAAAACCGCCCCATTAAACGCCTCCGCCCGATCAATCATAATCCAGTGCACACACTCAAACGCCTGCACCTTGTTCCCCGGCCGTGCCGCTAGCCATTCCAGCCACTGGGGCGAATGAAACATCATCGGCTTTTGGGTTGCATACACGTAATAGAACGGAAACTCAGGCTCTACCGGCAGCAGGTCGTCCATGCCACCGTTGGTGCCGAACCAGCGCATGGCGTAGGGCATGCTCATGCCCGAGTGGATGTTGGCTCTGTTGCAGCTTGCCCTCAGGCCGGCGGCCACGCCCTTTGCGATGGGGGTGCCCAGGGTTCTGCCAAGTACGAAGCTGATGGCCAGGGTAAACTGGTAGGTAAACACCATGAGCTTTTGCAGTATTCGGCAGCCTGCTTTTTGACTATATCTTTATTAGGCTACTATCAGGCTATGCGCAAAAGCACTCTCGCAAAGGCTGGCCACACACCAGAACCACCCACTAGCTGCTCCATCCTATCAGGCGGCGTTGGGCCACGGCCGCACTCTCCCGGGGGGAAGCAAAAAGTCAGGGTGTAAGCAAAAAGTTTGTGAGCAGGTCAGCGCAACTCAAGCGCGTCAGACACCTCACGCCAGTCAATCAACTTGAAGTTCTGATTCTCAGAGGGGGAGACATTGTGTCCATCCTGCACGACCAACAGCCCCAACGGAAAAGCGCTGCCGAAGTTGCCGGAGTGCACTGCCAAACCATCAGTTTCAGAGACGCCATCAATCGTGTTATTCGCATTGCTGCCAATAACGAAACTACCGAGGTAGCGGTAAGGGGGTAGTCTAGAGTAAAGCGCGAAGCTATTGTCGCCCTGGCTGGATACCACCAGAAAGCCCTCACCATCACGCTTATAGATGTCCATCCCCTCTACGTCGGCAAACAGGATCTTGTCGTCCACCTCTGCTATGCGGGTAACATCGGTTGCGGCGTCCGGCTCCGCTGCAATCAGCATGACGCCATGGTCCTCCACACCGAAGAACAGGCGCGCATGCGCGTCATCACCCACGCAACCCTCGGGCTGGTCGTGCGCGCTGAAGGTGCGTGCAAGGCGCGCACTGACCTTCATGCCCCGCAGTGTTAGCTGCCACTGTTGAAAGCGCCCGTCTTTGTCGTTGACGAACACAAACAGGGCGTCTTTGCCGCGGTACATACACAGGCCGTAGGGGTCGTCCAGGCCGGTGGCAATTTCAGCTTCGCGCAGCCATGTGACGTCGCCGCTGTGACTAATCGCAAATACGCTAATGCTTTGCTCGGTGCGATTGGAAGCGGTGGCGATCGCGGCGTACTCAGGGTGATCCGGCAGCGTGCGCAAATCGATATTGTTGATCCTGCCGGCGGCAATGCTCTCAACCTCAGCGCCCGATAGCGCGTAAACACGCAGTCCGAAACGTTTGTCCGCCGCCAGAACGAGGCTGGCCTCCGGGCTCTGGGGGTTACGCCAGATAGCCACGTCGTCGGCAGCGTCGCCACTGTACTGCACCGGGTCTGTTTCTGCGCTCGCGGCCACTGTGGGCCGTGCAAGCTTGCGTGGTGCAGATGCCTTGGGCAGCGGCAATCGCGTTGCTCCAACGATGAGCGTGTTGTCGCGGATTCGCACGGTGTCTGCATCACCATCAATTGAGCCTGCTGGTGCATAGCGCTCGATGAGTTCACGGCCAGGCTCGGATTCCGGATGGGCGCCGAAGCGCCACAGCCCCACGGCTTCCTCAAGTACGTAAAGGTTCAGGCCGGCATCATCCACAATGCAGTCTTCTACCGAAACCACGCCGGGGATAGCGCGTACAAATGCGAGCCTGCCCTCGTTCGGGAACAACTGCCACTGGGTTAAATACCCATCGTCACCATACGCATACAGGTAGCTGCTGCCCCCGATGCTGCCCTCACAGATTCCCTCGAGTACCACGTCACCCAGGGAATGGCGCACCGCTTCTTCGCCATCTTTACCTGCACCGTACAGCAGTATCTCGTTGCGCTCTTCATCAAGCCGTGCGTGCGCAGCGTCAAACGCCTGACAACCCAAGGCCAATGTGCTGCACAGCGCAGCGGCAAGAATACGTAGAATACAGTTAGGCATGGTTTCAATCACCGCGTGGAATGTGATGAACTTGTGTTAAAGATTGCGCACACGAATGCCCAGCAAGTAGGTTCTGCCATACTCCTCGTACTGCCAGTTGTACTGCGTATCGTTCTGGTACAGATAGAGCGGTTCATCAGTCAGGTTGACGCCTTCGAAATAGACTTGTATGCCGTCCATAATGTCATAGGCGATACTTGCGTCAACTTGCATATGCTCGTCTTCGTAGACGTCCTCGCTCTGATCACCGCCCACCACCGCGAGTGCCTCGGAGCGATAATTCAGTGCCACCCGTGCCTGCAAACCATAGTTTTCGTAACCCAGGATGAGGTTGCCGATGGTGTCTGAAGAGCCCGGCAGATCAACCTTTCGCCCGTTAAATGTGGCCTCGGTATCGGTAAATGTCGCGTTAGCGCCCAGCAGAAAGCCACTATCAAAGGAGCGATACCAGGAGAGTTCCAAACCGACGATGTCAGCATCGTCGCCATTAACAAACTGCAGAACATCAGCGTCATCAATATCCGCGGTAGTCAGTCCGACCAGGCTTGTCCAGGGGGTAAGGTCAATACTGTTGGCAACGTTGGCCTGCGCTACATAGTCCTGGATGTCTTTGTAGAAAAGACCAGCAGAAAGCACACCAATGCTTCCCTGCGGGTAGTACTCCACTGAGAGGTCAAGGTTGATCGACTCAAACGGCTCGAGTTCCGGATTGCCCAGGCCTTCAATCTGCAACTCGGTTTCGCCATCTGACTCCTCGATTTCCGCCAGGGAAGAAGGATTTAATCCGCCAAAGCTGGGTCGCGCGATAGTCTGACTGCCCGCAGCGCGCACGACCAGATTGTCAGAGTAGTCCCAACGCACCAGTAGACTGGGCATAAAGTGATCATAGTCGCCATCCTGCGCGCTTGTACCAAAACCGCTTGCTTCAGTGTCCAATGTCTCGCTTTCGTAGACAGTTCCCAATGCCCCGTTGCTCTCGAACTCAGTCAGTTCATACCGTACACCGCCGATCACTGTTACGTCGTCGAAATCCACGGTAGCCATTACATACGCTGCGTAGATATCTTCATCGATCTTGTAGTCGCCCACGGTGGATTCAGTAAATGAGGCATCCGCATCGCGGCTGTCTTCACCGAGCGCGTCAGTGAATTCTCGAATGCGATTGCGATCCAGTGTGAAGCCAAACTCGCGCAGACCGTAGTCCGCAGGGCCAAGCGCGAAGCGGTCTGCGCCAATATCAGCATCGCCAAAATCATCGAATATATCGATATCAGATTGGCGCTCTTTCTGCCGTTGGCGAACCTTGGTGCCAAACTGTATCTCGCCCGGGTTACTGCCGAACCGCAACGGGTGCGTGACGTCGAGGGTGAAGCTCAGTTCTTCGTCTTCGACCAGGTTGTCTTCTACCACGATCTCATCAAGCTCGAAAAAAGAGGGATCGTAGACCATCGAATCGAGCACATAACCAGGAACGTCACCGAGTCCGGCATAGGACAGCGTCGCGTCATCGGCTGCTGCAAAATCACTATCGTGACGGTCGGGTTCGGCTTCCTCGGCATAGCTATAGCCAAGAGAGTACTCTATTTTCCAGTCGTCAATACCATTACCACCGCCTACCACAATAGAGATGATTTCCTGTGTTTCAATGCGGTCTTTCAGGCTGCGCGTGTATTCAGCGGCTTCAAAATCTGCTCGATCCACGCCAATGCTGCCGGAGTCTTCATCGGGTTCGATCTCGATTCGATTGCGTATTTCATCATCTTCGAAATCACTGTACAGGGTGCGAACGTAGTACTCGCTGTTGTCGTTTGGGCGCCAGTCCACATTGAAGGCGGCGCCAAAACGCTCTCGCGTGATCTGATAATCGCGAAGCTCAGGCTCCTCGGGGTAGAGATTGCCATTGGCTTCGGCAGCCTTCCAGCCCCCGTCATGTTCAAGATTGTCAGAGCCGAAGTCCCGATTCTGGTAAGTGATGGAGCCGGCAATCGCCAGACTGTCTTGCGAGCCCAAATCAAAAATATTGCTATAAGTTGCGTTGAGCTTAGGGCTCCATTCCTCTACCAGGTCGTTGTAGCCGCCCTCGAAGCCGAAGGCGTAGTACTGTCCGTCTTTATCGAACCCGGAAAGACTGCGGACTTCGATAGTACCGCCAATTGCATCGCCATCCATGTCTGGCGTGAACGTCTTACTGATCTCGAGGTTCTCCAGCAGGTCCGAGGGCACCACATCGAGTGCCACCGCGCGTTGATCTCCGTCCGGCGCTGCAACGTTAACGCCGTTAATCTTCACGGTGTTGAGACTGGGTTCCAATCCGCGAATGCCAACGAAGCGCCCTTCGCCCTGGTCACGCTGAATAAACACGCCGGGGGCACGCTGCAAAGCTTCGGCAATATTGGAATCGGGCAGTGCGCCCGCATCACTGGCGGTAATCACACTGGTAATGTTGTCATTGGCGCGCTGCTGGTTGATCGCGCTGGCCTGCTGGGCGCTTTGCCCGTACACAAGTACGTTTTCAAGCGGTGGCAGATCCTCCCCGAGCCTGATGTCCTGGCTCAACGCCTGCGTACCGATTACGAAGGGCTGCTCAACGCGCTTGGCGCCCACATAATCAACCGTGAGCGTATAACTGCCAGCGGGAACATCGGCAAACGTGAACCGACCATCGCGGCTGGTGGTCGTTCGAAGATTGAGTGAAGGTATTGTGACAATCGCCGAACCGAGAAAGCGAGTACCACTGCTATCAGAAACACGTCCATCAAGCCTGGCGGCATTTACCTGCACCGCCATCAAGGCGGTTAGAGCGGCAAGGGTGGCATTTCGCAGGCGGTTATTGTGACGTTTTGATTGCACGATGGATGTTCCTCCGGGTTCGGTCAGCAAGATGCAGCAACGCTAACAACGCCCGGTGACACTCGCATGAACGAAAGATTGCAGATTGATGAACAACCGCAAAGCGGCAGTTACTAGCCGCCTATGGGCCCGGAACCTGATCGTGTGATCGCCAGAACTGCCGATCGAGGGGGAGTGTCTTTGTCGAAGTCAGGCCAGCGCGTAGACGGAGTACTGAAGGTGCTGCCACTTTCCTTACCAGGGTGCTGTACGGCCACGAAGAGGCTTTCACCATCCGGCGTGAATTCCGGGCCACACAATTCCGCACCACGCGGGCACTGAAACAGTTGTCTGGGTGTGGCGCGTTCGCTGCCGCTCACGGCTGTGCACCAGAGCCCATCAGCTCGCCCAAAGTCGTCCATACCGTCGGTCGCAATCCACAGTCGACCCTGGGGGTCACAAACAAGATTATCGGGATTGGTCAGCCAGCTATTCTGTGGCGGTGGCTTGCCATAAATGCCCTGGCTGTCGCCCTGCGCCTGCGGGTCACCCCCTTGCAGTAGAATCTCCCAGGTAAAGGTGTCGGCCGCGTGATCCGCCGACCCGCCCTTACTGGAAGGTAGCAACTCGATGATATGGCCGCCCGCATTGACGCGGCGCGGATTGGCGGCGTTGTTGCCATCTTTCTTTTTGTTCTTGGTCAACGCGGCATAGACCGCGCCTGATGTGGGTGAAATAGCGATACCTTCAGGGCGATCCATCGGTGTTGCACCAAGCAGTCGTGCCGCTTTCCGAGCGTGGATAACAACATCTCCCGGATCAAGGAACCCGGCGTCTGCTGTCAGTGGCGGCTTGCCGTACTGCATTGGCAGCCACCGCCCGCCTCCGTCGTCATCAAAGCGCGCACAGTACAGCGTGCCCCGGGCGAAAAGAGCGCTGTTGGCTTTGCCCAGTTCAGGCTCGTAGTTGTCTGCCGATACAAAACGATAGATGAACTCGTTCTCATCGTCGTCGCCCATGTATACCACCAGGGGCTCGCCTGCACTGCAGGTTACCGCAGCACCCTCGTGCTCGAATCGCCCCAGCGCCGTATGCTTGACCGGCATCTCAGCCGGCAAGCGCGGATCATACTCAATGATCCAACCGAAACGGTTGAGTTCATTGGGTTCGTGAGAAAGGTCAAACCTCGGATCCTGTGCAGCCCATTGCCTGAAAATGTCAGCGGGGTTGTCTACCGACAGATCATTGCTTGAGCGATTGCCGGGATTGTAGAAGTAATCGCCGACGTTCTCTTCGGCAATCAGCACCGTGCCCCACGGGGTTTTACCGCCCGCACAACAGGCCGTTGTACCCAGTATGCGGGTACCGCTCGGATCAGCCGCTGTTCTTAGCAGCCTATTGCCACGGGCGGGGCCGTCCACGTTCATCGGCGTGGTGGCGTCAATACGGCGTGCGAAGGTACTTTCTGGCACTACCGTCCAATTGCCCTGTGGCGTCCGCACGATCTCGATCACGCTGTGGCCCACTGCCGCCATCTCGCTTTGCGCCTGTGCCAGCGAAACGTTGCGCTTGGCATGTTCCAGTGTGCGGTACCCTGGAAACATCAAGTGACCCATAGGATACTCGTGATTGACCCCGAGAAATCCCCGTCGACTGCCTTCGATGGGGGTATAGGCGATAAAATCATTGTTAAAGCCAAACCGGGCTCGCTGTTCCTGGGCGCTCAGGGGGAAGGACGGTGCCGGACTACCATCCAGACCATCGCCCCAGCCGATAAGAACAGACGCGCTATACCCTGACACAACGGCGTGATCATCGGTCAGCCTGGGTTTGAGTGATTGAAACTGCGGCTGTGCCGCTTGCGCTGAACCGGATGCCAATGTCGGCACCAGCATCATGGCCGCACCGGACGAAGCACTCAGCTTAAGCAATGTACGGCGTCGCAGCCGTCGCGAGTAAATTTCGCTGAAGTGTTCACTCACTGGCTAGGTCTCCTGCAAGGGCGCACCAGATAGAATGCAGTGATAGCGTACTCCATGCATCTGACGACATAGTAACGCTGCACTCATTAAAGAATTATGAAACAACTTGGGTGATCCATACCGGCCACCGCGAAAACAGAATTCAGTTCAAAAAGGTGCGAATTTCGCGATATCCCAAGGAACAGCAAATCCACCGGGCACAAGGTCCAGGCCAAGTACAAAGGATTGCACTCCAATAACCGCCCAGTGCATTGCCCAATGCGGCTCCCTGCGCCGACGCTACAGCTGTTTCTCAATCGGCAACCAGCGCAGCAGCGCGACAACCAGCCTGCGACCCAAAGATGCCTGTGGCTCCCTCTCTTCAATCATTGCAGCCTTGTCTGAGTCACTGGCAATCCACTGCATCGTTCCCTCAGGAGCCGGCGGCACCTGCTCCAACCCTTCAAGTGTGACACGCCACGCTTGTTGATGCAGCTCGTTGCTACGCCAGTCCTGAAGTTGGGCGGCAAGCTCCGGGCTGGCAATCACGACCCCCATCTCCGTGTTCAGCAGATCCGATCTCGGATCCATATTCATCGACCCGACGACTACCACGCGGCCATCGATAACAAACGTCTTGGCGTGAAGGCTGCTCTGTGAGGCGCCAAAACGGCGATCATGAGTCTCTTCACGAGGGCGTGAAGGGCGCATCTCGAAGAGTTTCACACCTGCACTTAGCAAGTCGCGACGGTACCGTACATAACCGGCATGCACTGCTGGCACGTCAGTTGAGGCGAGTGAATTGGTAATGATGGTGACATCGACACCGCGCTCTGCAAGCTTCTTCAACTCGCTAGCACCGCGCTTTCCAGGCACAAAATAAGGCGATATGGCAATGAGTTGTTCCTGCGTTGTGGCGAGCAGTTCTTCCAATTCAGGGCCGAGATGGGTGCTGCGGTCCGAGGGGTCCGTTCGAACCTTCTCTGGCAAATCGTAAAGCAGCTCCGACGCAGACCAATATAGCGGAACTTCCTTTCCCGCAAGGGAACTAGCGAGATTCGACTCGCGCAGCCGCTGGCCGTAGGCCGTGTTGGCAAGTTCTGCAACCTCGTCCGTCAGCGCCTTGCGTCCGCGCTCCAGCAAGGACGGGTCACCAGGTGCTGCGAGCGTTGCCACCGGATAAGCCAGATTGCTGTTCCAGTAAAGATCGAACGAATGGCTGACGTCACGCACAATAGGGCCAATGGCCAGCACGTCAATGTCACCAAAATTGGTGCCCTCAGAGGCTTCAAAGTATTCGTCGCCGATGTTTCTTCCACCCACTATGGCTACCTGATTATCGACAATGAATGCCTTGTTGTGCATGCGCCGTGTTACCGTACCGAAATGGGTGATGAAGTTCAGGTGGCGAAGCGTGCGCGATGGAAACGGATTAAACAGTCTTATCTCGATGTTCGGATGCAGGTCGATGGCAGCCAAGCCTTCATCTCGGCCGTTCATGTCCATATCATCGAGCAATAGACGAACTCGCACACCACGATCAGCAGCTTGCAACAGGTAGGCAGCCAACGCGCGGCCAGACAGGTCATCGTGAAAAAGGTAGTACTGAACGTCGATGCTTTTATCGGCAAACTCGGTGAATGCGAGCCGGGCCACAAAGGCATCCAGGCCGTTCCCCAACGGATGGAAGGCCGATAGTCCAACATGCTCGCTGAGCAAAGCCTCTATCGGTTTGCCTAAGCGGGTATCAGCTGTTGCAGTCACCGCCTCTGAAGGCTCCTGCCCCTCATTGGCCGGCAACCCTGAACAAGCCGTCAATATCGTGGCCAGCAGCACCGACAAAAGCAGCAGCGTGAGGCGTAAGCGGTTGCTAAAATAGTTTTCCATCATGCTTCCCCAAAATACAGTATTTGGTTCTCAGCAGTTCTCCTGCCGCCCACAACGGCGCTGCAAAGCCCAGAAGAGTCGCTCCTTGCAACATCAATACTCCTTGCGCAATCCATATTCATCGCAAGTGTCGCGAGCTACTCCCCCAACCACTCCAAAACCGCCCCATTAAACGCCTCCGCCCGATCAATCATAATCCAGTGCCCACACTCAAACGCCTGCACCTTGTTCCCCGGCCTTGCCGCTAGCCATTCCAACCACTGTGGCGAATGAAACATCAGAGGCTTTTGGGTTGCATACGCGTAGTAGAACGGAAACTCAGGCTCTACCGGTAGCAGGTCGTCCATGCCGCCGTTGGTGCCGAACCAGCGCATGGCGTAGGGCATGCTCATGCCCGAGTGGATGTTGGCTCTGTTGCAGCTTGCCCTCAGGCCGGCGGCCACGCCCTTTGCGATGGGGGTGCCCAGGGTTCTGCCAAGTAAGAAGCTGGTGGCCAGGGTAAACTGGTAGGTAAACACCATGAGCTTTTGCAGTACCGAGAGTGAATCCTTCAGCGCTTGTGAATTGGCATCGCCTACGTCCAGGCCGATCATCTTCTCAACCCTGTCGCTGTGGCGCATGGCGTATTCGTAGCCAAAAACGCAGCCCCAGTCGTGTGCCAGCAGAATGACTTTCTCGCTCGGGCTTACCGCATCCACTATGTCACGCAGCCGCGTGACGATGTCATCAATCGAGTAGTTGCTGTGGTCGTTGCTGTCGAAGCCGGGCATGGTGAAGCTTGCGCAAACATAGTGTGACTTGAAGAAGTCAATCTGCTGCCGCCAGGACTCGTGCGTGTCTGGCCAGCCGTGCAGCATGACCATGGTGCGCGGGCCGCTGCCTTCCATATAGACGTCTGTGCTGCCAACACGAATGGTTTTTTGCATGGCGTTGCGCTCGCTCTACCGGGGCTTTGCTACAGCTTAGCCCAGTTTTTGCGCCGCGTGAGGGGATTTGGCTGAAGTATCGCACTGCGGCCGCGCCCAACGGGCGGCGCAGTGCGCAACTCACAGCGCCAGGGTGGCTCGCAGCACGCTCACAAAGGCCAGCGGCTGGTCCAGCATCAGGTGGTGCCGGGCATCGGGTATCTCGATCATGGGAATATGCGTGCCACCGCACTCGCGGATGTAATCTGCAGAATCGGCATCAAACAGCAGGCTTTGCTCACCGTACACGATCACGATACGGCCCGGCGCTTTAACAATGCGCTGGGTCTGCGCCAGCAAGTGTTCGGTGGGGTCACCGTCGCGCTCAAACACGCTGGGGTGAAACTTCCAGCTCCAGCCGCCTGAGACTTCTTTGAGCGAGTGAAAGGCCATGTAATCAAACAGGTAGGGTTCGTTCACCTTTTGTGGCGGCGACAGCACAAAGCGACCCTTGGCGGTTGCGTAGTCCGGGTAGACTTTATTCGGCCGCCTGGGCCGCTGCGGTGCAGACGGGTCTCTGTCTCCCAGATGCTCTTTCAGCCGCTCCGGGCGCAGGGTCATCAGGTCGCAGATCACCAGGCCGGCGAATTCCTCGTGGCAATGTTCCATGGCGATCAGGCCCACGCTGCCCCCGTAGGAGTGCGCAATGATCGTGGGCTTCTGGCCATTGGCAAACAGCCCGGTGTGGGTGGCAACGTCTTTTAACTCTTGCAGCCGCACCTCGTTCGGGTAGGCCTCGCGCTCACCGGAATCGCCCATGCCTGAAAAATCATAGGCCACCACGTGGTAATCCTGGGCCAGAAACGGCGCAATAAAAGCAAAGCAGCGCGAATGCGCCAGAAAGCCGTGCAGCAGCAGTACGCCGGGCCTGGCTGGGTCTCCCCAGCGGAAGTAGTGAATCGGGCAGCCGGCGGAGTCCACCCAGCCCTCTTCGCGCGGCGTGGCCAGGGCGTCTTCAAACCATTGCGGGGTCGGTGCGCAATCAGCGGGTATTTCAATCGACAAATCAGGAGGTGTAGCAACAGCAGTGTTCATAAAACGGGGCTCAAAAAAGTCAACGGTGGAGTTTACAGCAAAATCGGCAGGGTATACTCAGCAGCCATAGGCCTTACGCCCTGCCAGGGCCTCGCTTGGTGCGCCCATCACACCGTGGGGGCGCGCTCTTCATATACGTGAAGGTCGCGTTGCGGGAACGGGATGGAAATACCCTCGCGGTCAAAACGCAGCTTCACTTCGCGGGTGATGTCCCAGTATACCGTCCAGTAATCGACGGTTTTTACCCAGGGCCTCACAATAAAGTTAACCGATGAATCACCCAGCGAATGCAGCTTGATCAGGGGCGCGGGGGTGTCCAGTACCATTTGATGGTTTTTTACGATCTCGCTGAGCACGTTCTCGGCGAGCTCTACGTCGTCGCCGTAGCTGATGCCGAATTCAAGGTCCACGCGGCGCAGCTTCTGCGCGGTAACGTTCTTGATCACATCGCCCCAGATCTTACTGTTGGGCACCACCAGGGTCTGGTTGTCGAAGGTGGTGATGGTGGTAGACACAAGGCTCATCTTTTTCACCAGGCCAGAGGCGCCGGCCACTTCCACAAAGTCGTCCACGTCATAGGGGCGGTAGATGAGGATCATACCGCCGGCGGCGAAGTTACCCAGTGTGTCTTGCAGGGCAAAGCCCACGATAAAGCCTGCCACGCCAAGGCCGGCCAGCATGGGGCCTACCGATATACCCACCTGGGCCAGGGCAATCAACAGGCCTACAATCATAACGCTGCCACCGGAAACAGAGGCGAGCACATCCTTGAGCAGGGTCGACATATCCGCGCCTGAGCGCTCAAAGGCGGCAATCACCAAACGTCGCACCAGCCGCGACAGCACCCTGAACACCAGCACAATGAGCAAAAACACCAGCGCACGAAAAACGAAATCGGGGCCGTTGTTGGTCAGGGCCGTTTTCACGGTGTGCGACCCCTGCTCCAGCAGCTGCACGAAGACGTCTTTTTCAAAATCGCGAATCGAAAAACTCTGGCCCTGCTGCAACAACTCGGCTTTGTACTGGCTGTTATCGATACCCAGCCTCTCCATGAGGTCACTGACGTCCTCCAGCCGCTCGCGGTTCTCTGCATGGCGCAGGGCCAGTGATCTGGCGGCTTCATCTACCTCGGTGTTTTGTGGGTCGTCTTTGAGCCGCTGCGACAGCGCGCGCCCGGCAGAGCCGGTGAACTTCAGCTTACCGGTCAGGGTTTCGGCCAGCACAAACAGCTGCCCGCCCAGGGATTCAATCAACGCCTCTGCGGGCAGGCCCAGGGCGGCGCGCCCGTCGATCAGGTCAGCCGCCGCCTGGTAGGATTGAATGCGCAGGTTCTTGAGCGCCTCTATGTAGGCCTCTGTGGACAGCTTCTGCGTGCCGCTCTGGCTCTCCAGCGCCTGCGTGAAGTGTTCAATGCGTGCGCTCAAATCCTGTGTGCGATGGAACAGGCTTTCGCCAAGGCCTGAAAAGTCCTCCTGCAGGCGGCGCAGCATCTGGGCGCGCAGCGGGTCACCCTCGGGCAGCGCGGCCACTTGCCGGGCCAGGGCGTCGAGATCGCGAATCAGGTTGAACGCCTGCGTATCGCGCCGGTAGGAGATTGCCTCGCGATCTACTTCCATGCCCTCGTCGAGGTGCTGCGACAGCGCCCGCACCTGGGCAATACCGCGCTCGATCTGGCCCACCTGGGCCAACAGGTCAGCAGAGGTAGTGGTCGAGGGTTGCTGTGCTCCCGCACCCACCGCAAACAGCAGTAGCGCAACAAGCAGCAGGTGAAGCGGTGTTTTCATTCAAGTCTCCAGGGGCAGTAGCGCCAGTGCCGCAGCCGCAACCGCGGCAACTCAGACCACCAGGGGTGACGTTAACGGGCCTGGCACAAGGAGCGCAAGTCTAGAGCAGGAGGCCGGCACTGCCAAATGGGCTGGCCGGCCTGCGCGGCCGGCCAGGGGAAAAATCAGGGAATCTGGCTCATACGTACGCCAGACCCCGGCGGTGTGCAGGTGTAGGTCACCGGCTCGCCGGTGGTGGCTACACGGCCACGAATGAAGGCGTCTGTGACGATGGGGTTGCCCGGCACCGAGACTACAAAGTTGCCGTTGCCGAGCAAACGCGCGCTCACCGGGCCATTGGCGGAGGTACTGCTCCACAACACCAGATCACAGTCGCCCGCCAGGGCGCGCGCAATCAGCAGGTCAATCCGCGTACCGGCTGCGGCGGCGTTGCTTGTCGTTAAAGTGACCTGTTGCCCAACGATGGGTTTGAGATTGCTATCTACCACCATGTTGAATTCACCGACACGGCGCGGGTCATTGACTGGGTCCGCGAAGGAGAACACCGGTGCACCGATGAAATTATCCAGCGTATCCACCGAGCCATCATGCAGGTAGCCAAAGCCGCGAATCTGGTCACCGCCGCTGTAAATAACGGAGGCATCGTCAAAGCTGGTGCCGAACATACCCACCTTGGTGTACATGTTGCGCAGGTGCGGCACTTTGAATTCCTGCGAGATGTTTGAACCCTCTGAGGTTGAACGGCCATCCGTACCGAAAAAGTTCTGCGCCGGGTTAATGGTGTGGCAGCCATTACAGGTGCGCCCGTCAGAGACGCGGTTGAAATACACCTGCGACCCCAGCGCCTGCGTTGGGGTCAGGCTGTCGTTCAGATTCCGTATCGGGTTGGGTGGCGGCATCAGTTGCAGTACAAACTGGGTGAACTGATCCATCTCGGTGCTGCTCAGCTCAGTGGGGCGCCCCACCAGGCCCACAAACGCCGGATTAAACTGCTTGAACGCCTGCGACTCAATGGTCTCTCCCGGCACCGGGTTGCCCGCCGCGTCGCGACCGGTGCGATCACCGCGCCAGTGCATCGGGCCGCTATCGGCAATCCCGCGGAAGGTCTGTGTGGTCATGGGCCCTTTCATCGGGTGGAATACCGGGTTGGCAGGGCCAGAGATAAACGGGTTGGTGTTGTCTTCAACCTGAATCTCCGGGTGCCCCAGGTCCCAGGCCAGGTTATCCAGGTCGCCAAAAATGTGGCACGAGCCGCAGGAGCCAGTGCCGTTACCGGAGGTCAATTCCGCGTCATACAAGAACGGGCGGCCAGCGATCACCGAAGCAGGTTCGGGGGTAAACAACTGCACACTGTTGATCACAAACTTCTTGGCAGTGCTGATCACGTGTAACTGGTTGCCATGGCGGGTGTAAACATACGCGCGGCCACGATAATCCTGCACGGCGATACCCGCCGGGCCGCCATCGGGCAGCACCAGGCCAAAACGCCCGGCCCACGGCGCATCAAACCACTCGGGCGCGCTGGACACTTCCGGGTCGGCAAAGATCTGCACCTTGCTGGCACCAAAGGGCAGTACCCACAACTCGCCATTGATGTACTCCATGGCACCGGGTTGCGCGGTGGATTTGCCCTTGTCGTTCTCGCCTACTTGCTGGCCAAACGGCAGGTCAAAATCGATGTGATGGTCAAGGTGGTAGGGGGTGACGACGCCACTGTCGATAATCGTCACACGATTCTGCGCGGTATTGCCACGCACGGTGGTGGCGATATCACCCTCGCCCTCGAAGCGCACGTGATTGCGCGCCTCGGTGTTCGACACGAACAGGCGGCCGTCGGGGGCGGTCGTCATATTGAACAGCGTTGTGCCAACGCCGCTGAAAGAATCCACCAGCGCAGGCACCGGTAAACCTGCATTGATTTCAAATACGTCCAGGTCGGGCAGTGAGAAGTTCACCTGGTCATCCCACACGGTGCCTGCCTCATCCACCC
The DNA here is from genome assembly GCA_024742415.1 of Gammaproteobacteria bacterium. Taxonomy (GTDB): domain Bacteria; phylum Pseudomonadota; class Gammaproteobacteria; order Pseudomonadales; family Halieaceae; genus Marimicrobium. The sequence goes on along the minus strand of JANSYN010000015.1, from coordinate 84,053 downwards.
AGTTCACGCCGTTAAACTTGACGATCAGCCCGGTATCCGGAGCAGGCACACCGGCAATGTTGACGTTGGGCGGCGGCGCACCACCGCCGGCGACCACACTGAGTTCATCAACCGTTGTGGTCTGGTTGCCCGTCATAAAGCCTGCGGCATACACGGTGTTGCCGTCCGGGCTGACGGCAAGGGCGCGCGGCACATCGGTGAACAAGTTGATAATGGTGAGCGGTGAGCCACCCACGGCGGCGCCGGGGTTGGCGCCATCAAACACCCAGACGTCTGCGCGCCCCAGGCCTTCAGTGAAGAGGTCATCGATATCGAACGTTGGGTGATTCTGGCCGCGATAGGCCGCGGTGATATAGGCCCGGCCGGACCCATCAAAGACGATATCGCGCGGTTCATCGCCCACCCACAGGGTCCGGGCAACGTGCGGACGATCACGGATATCGACAATGCTCACGGAATCCGACAAACCATTGACCACCCATATCTCGGTGTCAGTGCGTGCGGCCACGGCGATCGGCTCCAGGCCCACGGCAACGCTGGAGATCAACTGCGGGGTGTCGGTCTCTACGTTGTAGATTTCCAGGCAGTTGGCCGGCGTGTTGGCCACAAACAGGTAGCGGCCGTTGGGGGACATCGCCAGCGGACGGCTTTGTCCGAACTCAAACAGCGTGTAGCTGCCAGGTAGCGTGTCGCCGGTTTCCGTCTCAACGCCGGTGCCACAGGCAAAAACGGGATTGCCGGGCATGGTAACTACCAGGTCAAAGCGTGTGCTGGAGGCATCACCCCCGGGCACGGTGGCAGTGACCTCGATCTCCGCATTGCCAAACCCATCACTGACCGGTGAGATCGACAAGAGCCCGTTGGCGGGATTGATCGCCACATTGACCGCATCAGGTCGCGAGTTGGCTACGCTCCATGTGATGGCTCCGGCCGCAGAAGAACCACTGGCTTGCAGCGTGAAGGCCGCAAAATTCTGGCCGACCTGTTGATCAGCAATCGGGCTGACGCTGACCTGCGCAAAATCAAAGTGCGCTGTGGTTTCAAACCAGCTGTTCAGCGCCACCTGCAGCGTGCACACCTGACCCTGGCCTTCACAGGCACCGCTCCAGGCATCAAACACGTAACCGGGCTCTGGCGTGGCGGTGAGTGTCTCGGTGCCTTCACCAAAGTAATCGCGCTCACACAGGCTGCCACCGGCGCCGCAATTCACTGGCGTGCCCAGATTCTGTACAAGTGAGCTGGTCACCGTGCCGCCAGTGTCGCCCTGATTGAGGACGACCAGCTTGCAACCGGAGAGGTACAGCGCTGCCAGCAACAGAACACCGCAGCGCGCGAGAGACAACGAGGGGAGGGTAAAGCACATAGGAAGGGACCATACTTATAATTAGAAGATAGCGTCTGTAAAAAGTAGCACAGGCTGCGAAAACTGAACACCTGGCAACCGTGTGTTGCAGATGACTGTGCGCAAGCTCACAGTTACCGTAAATCCAGCGCCCGAAAAGGCACGCGCAGCCCCTGAAACTGGCGTAGTGGCCAGGGCTGGCAGGAGCCGCCCGGACCTGAAACGCCCACTGCACCGGGGCCAGCGCGGTGCGATCATTTAAGCGCGCTGGCCCTCCACAGCCGCGCAGCCGTGTTACATTGCGCACCATGACAGCAGCCCATCACATCCTTGAGCACACCTTCGGCTACACAGAGTTTCGTGGCTCGCAACAAGACATCATCGATACGGTCATCAGCGGCGGCGATGCGCTGGTACTCATGCCCACCGGTGGCGGTAAATCCCTGTGCTACCAGATACCGGCGCTGGTTCGTGAGGGCTGCGCCGTGGTGATATCACCACTCATTGCCCTGATGCAGGATCAGGTGGAAGCGTTGCGCCAGCTCGGCGTGCGGGCCAGCTTTCTCAACTCAACGCTGGCGGCAGACGCTGCGCAGCAGATCGAGAGCGCGCTGCTCAACGGTGAACTGGATCTCCTCTACATCGCGCCCGAACGCCTGAACCAGGAGCGCACCCTGGGCCTGTTGCAGCGCGCAACCATCGCCCTGTTTGCCATTGATGAGGCGCATTGTGTGTCGCAGTGGGGGCACGACTTTCGCGCGGATTACCTGCGCCTGAGCGTGTTGCATGAAGTGTTTCCTGCCGTTCCACGCATTGCGTTAACGGCAACAGCCGATGCGCGCACCCGCGAAGAAATTGTCCAGCGGCTGGACCTGGGCAGCGCACGGCAGTTTATCTCGGGTTTTGACCGGCCCAATATTCGCTACCGCATTGCGCTCAAGCACAATGCAAAGTCCCAACTGCTGCGCTTTCTCAAGGAAGAACACCCCAACGACGCCGGCATTGTGTACTGTCTGTCGCGCAACAAAACGGAGCAGACCGCCCAGTGGCTAAAGGCCGAAGGCTTCAACGCCCTGCCCTATCACGCCGGCCTGCCCAGCACCTTGCGCGCCACGCATCAGTCGCGGTTTTTGCGTGAAGACGGTGTGATCATCGTGGCCACCATTGCCTTTGGCATGGGCATCGATAAACCCGATGTGCGCTTTGTTGCGCACCTGGACCTGCCCAAAACTGTGGAATCCTACTACCAGGAAACCGGCCGCGCCGGCCGTGACGGCGAACCCGCCGACGCGTGGATGATCTACGGCCTGCAGGACGTCATCAAACTGCGGCAAATGATGGAGAACAGCGAAGGCAGTGAAGAACACAAGCGCGCCGAGCAGCATCGCCTGAACGCCATGCTTGGCCTGTGTGAGATCACAACCTGCCGACGCCAGGCCCTGCTGAATTACTTTGGTGACGCGCTCGTAGCGCCCTGCGGCAACTGCGACACCTGTCTGCAGCCGCCAGACACCTGGGATGGCACCGAGGTGGCACGCATGGCGCTCAGCGCCTGCCACCGCACCGGGCAGCGTTTTGGCGTGAATCACCTGATTGACGTGCTGCGCGGCAGTGAGGCCGACAAAGTCCTGCAAAATGATCATCATCAACTGTCTGTGTACGGTGTTGGCGCCGCGCTGGACAATAACCAGTGGCGCTCAGTGTTTCGGCAACTTGTGGCGCGCGGCTACCTGAGCGTCGACATGGAACGCTTTGGGGCACTGCGCCTGCAGGAGAAATGCCGGCCACTATTGCGCGGTGAAGAAACCATGCAGCTGCGCAAAGACATCAAACAACCGGCCGCCGCAAAACGGCAGACCAGGTCACGCCTGCCCGACGATCTCGATGTGGCACTGTGGGAAGCCCTGCGCGACCGGCGCCGAACCCTCGCCGAGGACCAGGGCGTGCCGCCCTATGTGATCTTCCACGACAGCACACTGCAGGAAATGTGCGCGAACATGCCGCAGTCCATGGGAGAGTTCGCCAGAATCAGCGGGGTGGGCGAGCGCAAGCTGGAAAAATACGGCGGCGAGTTCCTGCAGGTCATCAATGCACATCTTGCGGCCACACAGGCTTGAGGGTCGGCAGCGTATAGCCAGGTAGACAAATTCCTGGCAATCAACGGCCATCGGCTTACCCATGTTTTGACCCACTAATGTCTGCGCCTATCGGCTCAAACACAGAGCCAAACACCTCCACTGCCGTATACACCTAGGCAACAGGAGGCACCCGCAAATGAACTCGCAAACTAGTGAACTGTCTACAACGCACGATGAAGGCGCGACAGAGTGGCTGTTTAACAAGGCCCGCGAATACCCGCTGCTCACCGCCAGCGAAGAACATGACATCGACGCCAGCAAGTGGCAGGCGCGCGACGCGCTGCTTGCATTGTTTGCCGCTGATGAAAACTGCCGCCGTTATCTCACATTGTGGTCAGACAACCTGCTGAACAATCCACCGGGGCTGGACACTTTCGTTGAGCGCGAACACTACTACTTGCTGCGGCGTGAACAGGCGGACCTGGCTAAATCCAAAGACAAACGCGCACTGCTCAAGGCACTGCACACGCAGTTGGGCAAGCGCGGCAAAGCCAGTGACAAGCGCGTTGACCAGCTGATTGCGCAGCTCAATATCTCGCCACTGCTGGTGGCCGGTTTTGCAGACGTGGTGACCAACGCCCGGGCACCGGGTGAAATGGCAGCAGCGTTGCTCTACTGGCACAGGTTTTGGCCGCAACCCCCGCGCGCCGAAGACACCCAGGCAGCACCCGCGCAGCGCAAGCTCATTCGCCAGCACCTGCGCAGTTACTACCAGGCAAGGGAAGCGCTGGTCAATCACAACCTGAGGCTGGTGTTCTCGATTGCCGGCAAGATGCAAAGCCAGACGGTGTCGTTCCCTGACCGCGTGCAAAGCGGCGTACTGGGGTTGATTCGGGCTGCCGAAAAATACGATCACCGCACCGGCTATCGCTTCAGCACCTATGCCTATAACTGGATCAACCAGACCGCGCGCAGAATGCTGGAGGAGCAGCGCGCTATTGTGCGCTTTCCCTCTGATGTCAACGACCAGATCACGCGCCTGTACCGCGAGCGCATGACGCACTTTAATGCCACTGGCGAGGAACCCAGCGTCTCGGTGTTGGCGCAAAGACTGGATATCAAACCAGAGGCGGTGATGAAGTTGCAGCAGATCGGCAACCTGTCGCTGTCATTGGACAGCACGGCAGACGGCGAAACAGACGGCCTGACTCTCGCCGACAAGCTTCCGGGTTGGACGTACTCACCGCCCAGCGCCGATGCAGAGCAGCAGTCGCTCAACCGCTGCCTGCAGCGCAGCCTGAAAGTGCTCACACCTCAGGAACAAAGCGTTGTGACGCTGCGCTGGGGTCTGGCGCAAACCGCGCCCCTGAGCCGTAAGGAGATGGCCGATCACTTGCAGGTCTCCAGCGAGCGCATACGTCAACTGGAGCTATCTGCACTGGCCAAACTGCGCGATGACCGCGAGGTTGAGCAGGCCTACCAGGACTATGAGGCGACAGACTAGGCTTATTCCCCTTCCCCTTGGCATCACAGGGCCCCGTCCCTTTGGACAGAGTGAGCCATACCGGGACATTGATGCAGTCCATAATGGGATCCGTAAAGGGGTCAGAGCCCTTTACAATCGTAATGCGTAAAAGCGTAAACGGGTCAGCGCCCTTTAGCGCCTGACATAAATGCCTCTGTAAAGGGGTCAGAACCCTTTGACACCTAACTTCATAGAGGGGTCAAAACCCTTATAGAGGGGTCAAAACCCTTAAACATCTGCCTTAAACCGCCCCGTTTCCTCTACCGATAAGATGACCGATTACACACTCATCGTCCGAACCTACAGCGCTAATGGGCACTGACCACCTCAGGCCAAAAAAGGACACATTGCGTCTATCGCCTTCCGACACTCAAACCCTCAAGGGCTCTAAACCCTTTAACGCTTTGATCCACTAAAGGGCTCTGACCCCTTTAACCGACCCCTTTAACCCTGACCCCTCTAACCCCCCTATAACCGGACCCCTTTAACCCGACCCCTTGAACCCTGACCCCTTTAACCAATCCTTTAACCGACCCGGGGATGAAGGCACAGGGCTAGGTTTTATTGCTGTAAATCGCCTGTAGGGCGCCGGTGATATGAGGGTGCGAGAATTCGAAACCCGCTGCCAGCAGGCGTGCGGGTACGACACGTTGGCCATTGAGTAACAGCTCCTGCGCCATCTCGCCCATGGCCACGCGCATCACCACCGCAGGCACGGCCGCCGTGACAAGTGTACGGTAGTGTTCTTTCAGCGCCAGCGCAAAGTCTTTGGCGGTGACCGGCTCGGGAGCGGTGAGGTTAAACGCACCGCTGAGCGCGTTGTTATTCAGCAGGAACAGCATCGCACGCACCACATCGGCACGGTGCACCCAGCTTAGCCACTGATCGCCCCGCCCAATCCAACTCGCTACGCCAAGGCCAAAGGATCGGGACATTTCCTGCAGCGCCCCACCGCTGCTGTCCATGACTACGCCAAGACGCAGCAGGCACACCCGTACGCCCAGTTCAGTAGCATGTTCGGCGGCCTGCTCCCAGTCATGGCATAGCTGTGAGGAAAAGCCACTGTTGACCGGCGCGTCTTCGGCGAGCACGGTGTCGCCCTGGTGGCCGTAATAGCCAATGGCACTGGCACTTAGCAGGGTTGCCGGAGGCGATTGCAGGCGTTTGAAAAGCGCCAGCAGCGCTCTCGTGGTGCCCAACCTGCTATTGACGATTTCCCGCTTGTAAGCCGGCGACCAGCGCCGCGCCGCCAGGGAGGCCCCGGCGAGGTTGATCGCTGCATCAAGCTGCGTGTCGCTGGCAATATCATCGAGCGACTGTACGTAGTTCAGCGCAGCCGTGCCAGACAGCGATTGCCGGGTCAATACGGTGACGGTGTGCTCCTGCGCCAGCAGTGCCTCGATAAGGCGCTCACCGATAAACCCCGTGCCGCCGGTAATGAGTAGATGCATGATTCGTCCTGTGCTTATGAGAAGGTAATTACGCTGCCTGTGGTGTATGGATCAGCCTTACGGGTTTGCAATGGCGCAGCGCTCTATCAGCGTGCGGATCATCTGGCCAGCTGCGCTCTGCGTATAATGCCAATGTGAACTCACCGACTTTGGACAACGAAAAACACACGCTAGTTGCATTCCTGGCCCGCTTTCCACGCCTGGTAGTGCTGACCGGAGCAGGCATCAGCATCGATTCCGGCATTCCGGCGTATCGTGATGCCGCCGGCCAATGGCGCACGACCAATCCCATCCAGCACCGGGATTTCATTGCAAGCGCCAGCGCGCGGCGACGCTACTGGGCGCGCTCATGGTACGGCTGGCCACGCATTCGCGATGCACAGCCTAATACAGCGCACCGCGCCCTGGCCGCACTGGAGGCCGCCGGCCACGTGAACTTGCTGATTACCCAGAACGTAGACGGCTTGCACCAGCGTGCTGGCAGTCGCGCGGTGGTGGATCTGCATGGCCGGCTGGATACAGTGCACTGTCTGACCTGCGACCATCGATTGGCGCGACAGCAGGTGCAAACCGCTTTGGGTACCGACAATGTCTTCCCCGAGCTGCCGCTACAGAGCCCTCGCCCTGACGGCGACATGGACGTAGACGTCAAGCTGGTGGCCTCCCTGATTCTGCCACGCTGCAAACACTGTGGCGGCGACTTGAAACCCGACGTCGTGTTCTTTGGCGGCAATGTTCCGCGTCCGCGCGTCGAGCGCTGCCTGCAGGCACTGCAAGAGGCCGATGCGCTGTTGGTGGTTGGCAGCTCGCTGAAAGTGTTTTCCGGCTTTCGCTTCTGCCGTGAGGCGAGCCGTCTAGGGCTGCCGATTACGATCGTAAACCCGGGCGCGACGCGCGGTGACGAACTGGCCACGCACCTGCTGCGCTGCGCCGCCGGACCGCTACTGACAGCCGCTGCAGCCAGCCTTGGCAAGGCCAGCACCCCAGACGTTTTGCTGGACTGAATTGCACGCCAGTCCTCAGACGGCTTTGCTTACCCTGCTGCGGGCTCAATCAACTCCGGCCGAGGGCCACAGCACGCGCGCCGGCCCACAACACACAGTTGATCGGAAAGCCGCCCGCCAACGTATTCCCAATACCTCACCTTAAACCGGAGCCGCCCATGCTGCGTGCACTACTGACAGCCACACTGCTGTTCACCCTGGCCGCCTGCGCCAACGTCAAGGTCACCGACTACGCCAACATGGCGCCTGCACTGAACGTGGAGGCCTTCTTTAACGGCAAACTCACTGCGCACGGCGTGGTGCTGGACCGCTCAGGGCGCGTCACGCGCAGCTTTAACGCCGACATCATTGCCTACTGGAAAGATGGCATCGGTACGCTGGAGGAAGACTTCGTTTTTGACGACGGCGAACTGCAGCGCCGCGTATGGACGCTCACACCACAATCCCCTGGCCGGTACATCGGCACTGCCGGCGATGTCATCGGCGAAGGCCTGCTACATCAATCAGGCAACAGTGTTTTCCTCGATTACGTCCTACGCATCGCTTATGGTGATGGCACGATCGACCTGCGGGTAGACGATCGTATGTATCTCATTGCCCCTGATGTACTGATCAATGAGTCGACCCTGAGCAAGTTTGGCGTGGATGTCGGACGCCTGTTGCTGACAATTATTCGCCATAACGAGGCCGCCTAAAATGACGCTTTCAGCCAAGCGCGATGTCACCGCTGCCGGGGCACCTGTTTCCTCCCCCTCTGCGCGCCCTGCTTCACCAACCCGTGACGTAAAACCTGCGCTACACAGCGCGCCAGATGCCGGCAACGCCACCCACCGCCTGCCTTGCCGTGGCTGCCTGGCCTCTTGCTCCCACTTCGCCACCTGCAATGGACGTCCGTGGCGCACCCTGTAGCACGCGAGACTTCCCCTTCCTCCCCGCCAACGGCTTCTCTCCGCCGCCCACACTCCCCGCCCGCTCTTTCGCCAGCGGATCTACCTCAGCGCGTCTGCTAGCCGCTTGGCAGCATCCACTGAAGATAGCCGGCACTCTCGAGCAGTGTCCCGGGGTTGTCGAAGCCCTCGGGGAGTGTCTGGTTCAGCGAAGAAGACAGCGCTGTTGCCAACATGCGCTGGTAGTAGGGCAGAGCCTCCACGTAAAACGGTAACTGTTCGGTGATCGACGTCTGCGCCTGCAGCGTGTCTACAAAGCTGCGCACAAATTCCTGCGCCTGGGCCAGCGCTTGACTGTCCTCTTGCAAATTGGCGGCCGGGGTGACACTCCATGTCATATCGCTGCGCAACTCACAGCAACCCAGACACTCACCAAAATCGCGCTTACCCCATTCACCCGGGGCGATCAGGGACAGCTTCCAGCCCTGCTTTGACGCGTACAGATAATAGCTTTGTCCGGGGACGGGCTTGAACCGAAACTCCGCCGCGAGCACCAGTGAAGACAGGCAGTAATCGCGCAAAAAAGCATGCACGCTTTTTTGTCCCTGCACCTGTGGTCGTAGCATCGCCCAGTCGCGCAACACCGGCACGAGCCCTTTGCCCTGGGGATTAGGATTTTTCTCGTGTAGGGGGGTGACGCTGCGATACTGCGCGTCCGCCGGATACTGCTCTGGTTGCGTGGGATTAGTCATTGCTTTTTGTAACTTGTGTTGGGCCAGAACGTGTGGCTTTTGGCGTGGGTCGTTGCGGCCATTCCTTGGCAATTGCCTGAGCGACCAGGTGGTCCTCTAACTATGCCGTGCCTTCTGGATGCCTACCTTCTCTCTGGGTCACTATCTCCCCTGCTACCTGGGACGTTTTCCACCGCTACCGGGCACTGCCAGCGCCCGCTTCACAAGCGTGCCACTCGCTTGGTGCTGCGGGCACCTATCGCCCCCCATGGCTGCGCGGCGCTTTAAAGCACAGCGGCCGACAATGGTGGCTCCAGCACCCAAGGAGACCTCGCGTCCTGCCTACAAAACGCTTTCAATGGCCTTGCGCATGGCCGCGCTGTCTGGATCGGTGTTGCTGCCAAAGTGCTCTACGACTCTGCCGTCAGCGCCCACCAGATACTTGTTGAAGTTCCAGCTGGGTGCCTTCGACTGTCTGGCCAATTCAGCGAACACGACATTGGCATCGTCGCCACGCACGCTGCTGGGAGCGATCATTGTAAAGGTCACGCCGTAGTTGACGTAACAGACATCCGCCGCCTCGGCTTCGCTGTCCGCTTCCTGCCGGAAGTCATTGCTGGCAAAGCCGACAATCTGCAGGCCCTGTTCTTTGTACTGCTGGTACAGCGCTTCCAGGCCCTTGAATTGGCGCGTGTAGCCACAGTGACTGGCCGTGTTCACAAACAACACCGGCTTGCCCGCGGTCGCTTCACACAGGTTTACAGTGTCTTTGCTGTGCAGCTTGCGCATCTCATGGTTCAAGAACTCAGGGCAATCTGCGCGTGCTGCGCTGGTTGCACCGAGCATGACCAGAATCGCCAGGCTCCCGATCAGCATGCGCCGGGCTGCCCCGGCGGCGCTGCCAAAGCGCAGACCGATGAGTGTCAGGCTCGCTGCGCCGCTATGGCCAACGCCATCTGCTGTGTTTATCGAATCATTCTCACGGTTGAACATGGTCTCCCTCCGTCAGGCGGCTGCCGAGTGGTCGCCCTTGTCGTTATCGCAGGTGTTCACGTCCAGTATGAACCAGAGATAACACCGCGCAAATACGCCATTCAGGATCAGCGCCACAGAAATAATGGTGACGAACAAATCCACCCAATTCGCATCCTGGCGGGTCAATACCCAACCCAGAAAAAGTAACCCGAGCAGCAGCCGGATGACGCGCTCAATATTGCCAAGATTTCGTTCAATCACCACAAACCCCCTCGTAGATTCTGTTACAGATGCCATTTATACGGGGGCTTGGGGGGTTTGGATTCACTGACCTGAAGATATTCCGTCGTCGCAATGGCAGTAAAAATACCACTACAGCAAGGTCTCAAATCACCCTGCACCGAAGGCCCACAAAAAGCGGCCCGCAAAAAATCTCTAATAAAGGGGTCATCAATAAGGGGGGTCCCAATAAAGGGGTCAGAGCCCTTTACCAGATAAAGGGGTCAGAGCCTTTTTAGAGACGGTACTAGAAGAAAAAAGTCAGAGTCCTTTAGCGTCGGACCCTTTTAACCAAAAAAGGGCTCTGACCCCTTTGACGTGACCCCTTTGACGAAAAAAGGGCTCTGACCCCTTTGACGGACCCCTTTGACGGTTTAACGGAAAAAGGGCTCTGACCCCTTTTAGACCACCCCTTTTAGACCCCTTTTGGAGGGGCGCAGCGGGCTTATGGGGTTACTGGTGCGAGGATGGCCACTGCCCAGCCGTTTACTGCGCGACGCCTGGCGATATCGCTCAGGATGCGCAGCACCGGGGTCTGGCAGGGTTGCTCGGTCAACCGCTCGCCATCGAGGAACACATAGGCCTGCGCGGCGCGTGGCTTGCCGCCAAGATAGTAGTTCACATGCGGGTTCTTGATCAGGTTCTTTACCCAGAAGGACCGCTCACCGCGCACGGTGCTGACGATGCGATACGGACCGCAAGCCAGGCTCAGCAGCGGCGTGCTGCGGGTCTGGCCACTTTTGAAGCCCTCGGTCTCCAGCAACAAAAGCCCTGCGGGCGTTATCTCATACGACCCGATGCCGCGACGCAGGGCCGGCTCGACGACCGCATTGAGTCTGCGGAAAAAACGCTGCTCCAGGCTTGCCCTGTCCAGCTTTGCGTTCTTCCTATTCTTCCTGTCTGTTACTGCAGTCATGCTGTCCCCCTTGCGCTATGCACGGCTTATCGTCCCCGTCCCTACTTACAATGCTGTCAGTGCAGTCATGCTTGTGACGTTGCGACATACACAGGCCCCATCATTCCCTTCCCTACCGACTGCGGTTGTTGCAGTCGCACGGGACTCCCTGAATGCCGCACAGGGCTTATCGTCCCCATCCCCACATACAGTTGCGTCAGTGCAGTCATGCTTGTGACGTTGCGCACCGCACCGGGCCTATCGCCGCTGGTCCCGCGTATCCTGCTACTCGCGCCAGGCTGAAACGGCGGTCTAGACGAAGAAATCGCGGTTGTCCGCTCCCAGCCCCACAGCGCCAAGATTACGCGCGAAGGACGTGGGATTGTTGGCGACGTGCGCGCGGGCGGTGTGGATATCCAGAAAACGCTGCTGGATGGCACTGCCCTGAAACACCGAGGAGCCACCGGCCGATGAGAACAGCGAGTCGACTACCGCTATGGACTGCTCAATCACCAGCGAGGCCTGGTAGCGATACAGAATGCGATCTTCCAGGGGAATGTCCTGCCCGGCACGCACGGCCGCCATCATCGCGTCGAAATTGGCCAACAGCACCGTCGTCATGGTTTCGATGGCGTTTTTCGCATCCGCAATCCGCATCTGTGTGCCGATGTCCTGTGCCAGCTTCGTAACATCGCCGCTGGCTTTGCCCTTGACCAGCTCGGTATACAGGTTGAGGGCGTCACGCGCTGCACCAATGGCTGGCGTGGACACCACACGGATAAACAACTGGGCCCAGGGCAGGCGATAGAGCGGCGCGCTGTCGGCAGTTACGCCCGGATTGGTGCCTGCAAACCCATCGGTTTGCTTGTGCGTGCGGTGCTCGGGCACAAACGCATCCTCGACCACGATGTCGTTGGAGCCCGTGCCCTGCAGGCCCATGGAGTTCCAGGTGTCTTCAATGCGGTAATCCGAGCGCGGTACCAGGAAGGTGCGGTAGGTACCGTCTGGCAAAATGCCGCCCAGCAACGCCCAGGTGCAGTGATCACAGCCGCTGCTCCAGCCCCAGCGGCCACTGAAGCGGAAGCCGCCCTCAACCGGCTCGACTTTGCCCATCGGTGCGTAGGATGACGAAACACGCGTGTGGATGTCTTCGCCCCAGACGTCGACCTGCGCCTGGTGTTCCATCAGCGCTATCTGGTAGGCGTGCACAGCAACGATGCCCCCTGCCCAGGCGGTCGACATGCAGCTCTCTGCGATGGCCATCTGCATGCGGAAAAAGTCTTGTGGATCCAGCTCGAACCCGCCCCAGGCCTTGGGCTGCAATGCCAGGAAAAAGCCCGCATCCTGCAGTGCCTGTATGTTCTCCTGCGGCACGCGACGCCCGCTTCGCGCCTGTTCGGCATTGTTGCGCAGCAAAGGCTGCAGCGCGATCACGCGCTCAAGCATGGCGGCGCCTTCGGCGGCGGTTTGGATGGCAGCATCATTGACGGGTGCATTCATTGGTCTTCCTCTCTCTGTTTGTTGCTGTGGTCGTTGCTATGGTCTTTGCTGTGTTGATGACTGTGTTAGTTACTGTATTGATTGCCGTGCTCTTCGCTTTGCCAGCTGCCGTACCGGTTGGTACGCGCCTTACGCTGTTTCTTGCTGTGCTGGCTTTCTTGACAATTTTCGTGATGGCTACTGTGTTGGCCTGTGTTGGCCGCTTTGTTGGTCACTGTGTAGATTGCTGTGTAGAAAGCCGTGTCGCTTGCCGAGTTGGTTGCTGCCTCGTCCTTGCGGCGGTTACTGCATCTCTTGCTCTACTGGTCGCTGCTTTCATACGGCAGTCGGCCCTGTGTTGGTCGCCACGCTGCTGCGTTCACTTGTTGCCTGCCTCGCTTGTTGCCCGCATCCATGGCTTCACGCATGGCACTGCTACTTGTCCAAGCGTGCCGCGAACTGCGCCGCTGGGCCATTGACTCATGCATCACGCCAAAAGTAACTCCACCCTGCGCCGGTGCTCCCAGAGTGTCCGCATGCCATGCCTGCCGGCATCCCTCATTCGGGGGACGACCAGCGCCACAAGCTGCTTATGTCTAGCTACTGCCCAGCACAGATGGCGCACCGCGCGCTGGCTGTGCCGGGAGCTCGCCCTGTGCGCTGACTTCACGCGGCGGCAGATCCGGCTTGGCATACGCCATGCGTTTGTGCGGCTGGGTAAGGTAGTAGGAATCCAGGCCTGCCAACGCCACCGTGTCGGCGGCGGCGATGTCCAGCGACCCGTCGCTGCGCAGGCTATTGTCGGGCAGTTCTACAAACACCACTTCACCGATGACCAGATGGGTGGCGTTGATACTCAGCTCCTGGTGCTCGCGCAACCTCAATCCCATGCGCACATGCGCTTCCTCTACAGCGGGCGCATCGAAGCCGTCGCGCCATCGCGGCGTCAGCCCCGTAGCGGTAAACTCCGACACCTCGTTGGGATAGCGCGCCGCCGTCTGGTGCGCCGCCTCGACCAGTGCGGAGTTCACGTGGTTGATGGTGTAGCAGCCGGTTGCCAGAATGTTGGCAAGGGTATGCCGCTCCTCTCCCCCCGGTCGCACCACCAGGGCCAATAACGGCGGGTGTGAGCCAAGGTGGACCACCGAGCTCATGATCGCCAGATTAGTCGCACGACGCACATTTGCAGTGCCCACCAAATTGGCAGACTTAAACCCCGACAGGGAGTTCACCAGCGCCGCTCGGCGCCGTTGCTCCATCGATTCGATATCAGCGGCATTCAGAATCATACAGTCTCCTCACACTACCTACGCAGAAAGCGCACAAACAGACCAGATGGTGTCCACATTGGGGGTGTGCATGCCCGAGCGTCCGAAATCCCGCTGCACAAAAGCGTGACAAGCGTTGCCGGCGGACGTATACATCGCGCAACCGCTGACGCGGCCCCAATCAAACGGCACAACCCGGTTTTTCAGAACTGCCTCACACTTACCCATGGGCGTTGAGGGGCCGAATGGCCTACACTAGAGCCTATCTTCAGGCTCCCTTTATCAGAGGACGATAATGCGCACACCTGCCCTGACACTCATCACGCTTCTGCTGACCCTGCTGCTGGCAAGCTGTGGCTCCGATCCAACGCCCCAGGAGCACATTGAACGTGCGCAATCTTTCCTGCTGCAGAATGACAGCGCATCGGCGGTGCTGGAACTGAAGAACGCGCTACAGAAAGATCAGGCCAATGGCCAGGCGCGCTGGCTGCTGGGCAAAACCTATCTTGACCAGGGCGATGTCGCCTCGGCAGAAAAAGAGCTGGAACGCGCCATGTGGCTGGACTGGCAGCCCAGCGAAGTCACACCGGCCTATGCCGCGGCGCTGGTGGGCGTGGGCAAATTCGCCGAGGTGGTAAAGCTCGATGACACCGGATTGACCGACGACGCCAAGGCCAGTTTGTACACCAGCCAGGCCCTGGCCAAGGTCGCCATGGCGGAAAACCGCGACGCGCGCAAGCTCATCGAAAAAACCCTGAAACTGCAACCGGACTCCACCGGTGCCAAGCTCGCCAAGGCGCAGCTTGAGATCAACACCGGCGAGATAGAAACCGCCGAAGCCACCCTCGAAGAAGTGCTCGAGCGCGAAACTGACAACGCCAACGCGTGGATGGCACTGGGCGAGGTGCAGTTACGCCAGCAGGATGTCGAGGCTGCCGTGAAGTCCTTCGAGGAGGTCCTCAAATACGATCCGGACAACGCCGTTGCCCTGTACCAGGCTGCGCTGATGTCGCTGCAGATCGAGGATTACAAAAAGGCCGAGTGGCAGGTCAATCGATTAATGCAACTCGGGCCCAAAAACCCCAGTGCGAACTACCTCAAGGGCTTTCTGGATGTGCGCAACGGGCGCTACGAAGACGCCGTGAAACGCCTGGCAATCGCCGAGCCGCTGACCAAGGAATTCCCACAGATCGCCTTTTTTCAGGGCAGCGCCCACCTGGCTAACGGCAATCTTGAAATGGCCTCGGAAGCCGCTGCCCGCTTTGCCGCCCTGATGCCCGCGAGCATGCGTGGACGCAAGCTGCTTACCACCATCCGCCTTGAAGAGGGTGAGTTTGTAGAGGCAGAAAAACTCATTCGACCGGTGGTGCAGGCTGCCCCCAATGACACGGTCAGCCTGCAACTGCTGGCCAACGCGCTGTTGCAGCAGGGCAAAACCGACGAGGGCATCACCATGCTGGCGCGTGTGGCACAGCTTGAACCGGATTCCGCCCGGGCGCAGGTCAGCCTTGGCGCCGGACTCCTGCTCAACGGCAAGCCCGAAGACGCCAGCCTGCATCTTGAAACCGCTCTGGAACTGGACCCACAGCACCAGCAAGCTGACCTGCTGCTGGTGTTGAGCATGGTAGAGCAAGGCAAGTATGAAGAGGCGCTCGCCGCCGCACAGGAGCTGGCTGCCAGGGAACCCGACAACCCCACCCTACTGAACCTTACCGGCTGGATACACAACCGTGCCGGCGACACTGACAAAGCCCGCGCCGCCTATGCAAGCGTACTGGCCAGATTACCCTCAGACCCGGGCGCAAACCACTCGCTGGCACAGATGGCAATTGCCGCCGATGATCTGGAGGCAGCCCAGGGTTACTATGAGGCCGTACTGCGCGGCGATAACAAGCACTTGTCGGCCATGGTGCAGCTGGCACTGATAAGCGGGCGCCGCGGTGACGAGGCCGCCATGGTGACCGAACTGGAACGGGCGATAGAACTGCACCCCCGCGCACTGCAACCGAGAATCATGCTTGCGCGCTATCACCTCAGTCAAGGTCGCGCGGACAAAGTCAGCTCAACCTTCCTGGGGTTGAATGACCTGGAGCGTGCTGATCCGCGCGTGATGCAGCTGGCGGCTGCTGCGCAGGTGGTGGGCACCGACTATTCCGAAGCCTTGTTCACCCTCGAGAAACTCAACGAGACCGACCCCAACAGCGTTACCAATCTCTACCTTACCGCGCTCGCCGCCGCTGGCAGCAACGATCAGGTACTGGCAGAAGAAAAACTGCAGCGCGCGATCGAACTGGACCCAAACTACCTGCCCGCGCGCCTGGCAATGACCAAACTACTGCTGCAAACGGGCCGCATTGAAGCGATGCAGCCGCAACTCGATGTACTGGTGCGTGAAGCGCCAGACAACCCCGAGGTGCTGCTGCTACAAGCGGCCCAGGCCCATGAGAGCGACGACAAACTCACCGCCATACAGTTCGCACAGCGTGCCCAGGCCGTGCGCCCCACAACGCAAACAACGCTGGCACTGGGCAGCTACTATGAATCTGCCGACAACAGCGACGGCGCGCAAAATGTCTATCGCCAGTGGCTCAAAGACAACCCTGATGACAGCGTCATTCGCATGAAGCTGGCCTTCGACAACATGGATAACATCTCTGAAGCGCAAACCCAGTATGAAGAGATTCTTACCCGCAACCCGCGCAATGTGGTGGCGCTGAATAACCTGGCCTGGATCATGCGCGACAGCGACCCACAGCAGGCACTGGAATACGCCCGCGCTGCCGCCGACGTAGCGCCAGAGAACGCAGCCGTGCTCGACACACTGGCCATTGTTGAACTGAAAAATGGTAACACCGAGATGGCCATGCGCTCCATTGAGCGCGCACTGGACAAGGCACCCGGGCAACCCTCGCTGATGTTCCATCGCGCCCAGATTGAGCAGGCCGCCGGGCAACCGGATAAAGCCCTGGCCACACTGACCACCCTGCTGGCCACACAGACGGAGTTTCCGGAGCGCGACGAGGCCCGGGCGCTGCTGGATTCACTGCAGTAGGAAACACGCTGTGGGTCGCATCTGCGGCGAGCCTCGCGCGCCGGAACAATAGCACTGGCATCTGTTTACACATCACTTCACAATGTACCCGGTGCGGCGCTATTGTGTGCCACAGCGCCCTCCCGCTCGACGTTACTATAAAAAACACAGGACTACCCGCATGCAGAGAATTCTGATTGCCACGCTTGTAACTGCAACCGCTATCGCCACCAGCGGCGCCAGCGCCACCGAAAAAAAACTACTCTGGGGCGACACACACCTGCACACCACCTATTCTTCCGACGCCTACAGCAACAATAACCTGACCGCCGACCCCGATACCGCCTACCGCTACGCCAAGGGCTACCCGGTCATCCACCCCTATCACCAGGCGCGCGTGCAGATCGGTACGCCGCTGGATTTTCTGGTGGTTTCGGATCACGCCGAGTTTCTGGGCCAGATTCGCAGCATTCACCGCGATGGGGTCGACACCTCCGACCTGGGGCTTTGGGATGCCATCAAGGGCTGGGTTGCGGGCTACATTCTGCGCAGGGCGATCGACGAGGGCGAGGGCCGCGAGTTGTTCGTCAGTATTCTGCCAGACCCAAACCTGACACCGGCTGAAGATGCCAGTGCCAGCAGCCTGGAAAATAGCGACGTCGGCCTGCTACCCATGAACCACCAGGTTGAAATCGATACCTGGCGCACCATTACTGACATCGCCGACCAGCACAACGTACCGGGCGAGTTCTCTGCCATGATCGGCTGGGAATGGAGCGCCATTCCCGCTGGCGCCAACCTGCACCGCGTAGTGGTGACCGACAGCGATGCAGCGACCGCCCAGCAGTATGACCCCTTCGGGCTCGACGACAGCCCCTACCCGGAAGACCTGTGGGCCTGGCTGGAAGAAACCAGCGCAGCGACCGGTGCCAACTTCACAGCGATTCCACACAACTCGAATATCTCCAAGGGCTATATGTTTTCAGAAACCAGCCTGCGCGGCGAGGCGTTCGACAAAGACTATGTAGAGATGCGCAGCAAGTGGGAGAAGATCGCAGAGATTACGCAAATCAAGGGCGACTCAGAAACACATTCCACGCTGTCTCCGGATGACGAGTTCGCAGATTTCGAAAACTACCCGTTTTATATTCAGCGCGAATGGACACCCTACCAGCCCACCGCCGGTGACTTTGTGCGCCCTGCCTTGAAGCTCGGGCTGGAGCTGGAACAATCACTGGGCATTAATCCCTATCGCCTGGGCGTGATCGGCTCGACCGATTCGCACACGTCCCTGCCCTCGGCCGAAGAGGACAACTTTCATGGCAAGCTGGCAACAGACTCCATACCCGCCAACAAGCAATCGCGCTGGAATGGCGAGGGGGCAGGCCCCAGCGGCTGGTCGATGTCGGCATCGGGCCTGGCGGCGGTGTGGGCCGAGAACAACACGCGTGCGGAGATTCTCAAGGCCTTCCAGCGCCGCGAAGTGTACGCCACCACCGGCCCGCGCATTGCAGTGCAGTTTTACGGCGGGGCGAACTTCGTGGCTGAAGATCTTGAAAACGCCGACCTGTATCGCTATGCAACTGCGCAGGGCGTTCCGATGGGCGGCGAACTTGGCACAGCCGAGACGCCCCACTTTCTGGTGATCGCGGAAAAAGACCCGGTGGGTGCCAACCTGGATCGCATCCAGATCGTCAAGGGCTGGCTGGACAGCAACGGCGCGGCGCAGGAAAAGGTTTTTAACGTTGCCTGGTCTGATGAACGGCCGCTGAACGCTGACGGTTCGCTACCGGCTGTGGGTAATACTGTGAACCTCAAAAATGGCAAAGTCGAGAACAGCATCGGGGCGCAACAGTTAAAAGCTCTGTGGGTGGATCCGGAATTCGACCCGAGCCAATCGGCTTTCTATTATGTGCGCGTGCTGCAGATTCCAACCGCGCGGCACTCGTTGCTGGATGCGCGGGCACTGGGCATGGAACATGCCGCAGACTACCCTGACACCATCCAGGAGCGCGCTTACACCTCGTCCATCTGGTACCGACCGCAGTAAGCCAGCCTGCCGCGGCGTATCAGGCCCCGGCGGCCTTGCGTGCCAACACCAGGGCGTTCGGTGTGACCAGCTGGGTCATAAACCTGCCCAACGGCAGCCTGGCGAGTGTGCTGGCAATGCGCGCCTTGGTGGTGCCGGCGCTGCGCACTTCCAGCATGTCCAGCCTGTCCATAAAGCTGTCGAAGTGTCGCTCGCGCAGTGCAGCGCACAGTGCATTGAACGTGAACCAATTTACCGCCGGATACTTGCTGTAATTGGCCAGCTGTGGCCGCGTTGTACGCGCCAGTTGTTCGCAGTAACGCTTCAAGGCAGGCGGATACCAACTGTACAAGGGCAGTTCAAACTCGTCCTGGCGCGGGCACAAGGAGTTGGTGGTGCTCAGAAACAATAGACCGCCGGGGCGCAGCACGCGCGCGGCCTGGTCAAGCACGGCGCGCCACTGCACCACATGCTCCAGCAGTTCCGGTACCAGGCAGATATCAATCGTGGCGTCGGCCAGCGGCAAGTCGGTGGCACTGCAGTTTACAAAATCTATTGGTAACGCTTCGTGCGCCGCGCGTTGCCTGCCCAAAGACAGCAGGTCTTCGCTGATGTCCACGCAGGTCACACGGTGCCCGGCACCCGCATAGATCCGGCCCAGCGTGCCCGCGCCGCCGCCCACATCCAGCACATCAAAAGGCCCGGTGCGGCCCTGTCGGGCCATCTGCTTGAGGGTAAGGTCAGCCAGTCGCTCAAAGCGAGCAACCGCAGCCGGCGACTGGCTCTGCTGCAGGTAGTATTGAAAGAAACGATCGTCCGTTGAGGTGTCGAAGGACTGCCCCTCACGCGCGACTGGTTTAATCTGCTCGTTGCTCATGCGGTTGTCAAAACACCGCCGCGCCACACAGCACAGCGGAGAAAGCGGTTTGTCGTCTTCAAGGACTGTGTGAATCCGGGCATGGCATGCTCAACAGGTTGCGGGTGAGTAGCGGCGCAGGCCTTGCCCGCGCACGCAGTGAGTCTAATTGAGCACCCTGTGCACGGCAACCGCGCACGGCTCGGCACCCGGGGCAGCGTACCGATAAAGCCAGGCGGCACTGTCTTGCGAGATCAAGCCGACGCCTGCAATCGCAGGCGGCTCGGCAAACTGGCCGGTGGCAGCTACACTTGGCATGCGGTATTTTGAACATCGATGGCCGGGCCATCGCACTGCACCCTAGTCAGCTGGCGAATCTGCGCACCGGCCACAGGCAGCCAGTACGCTGCTGTGAGCAGAACATCGAGCCCTGGGTTTGAGAAGCAGTATCGGCCAGCCAGTATCGAGCCACAGCACAAGAACAAGAGGAGCGCACCTCGTGATTCATTGGCACGTCAGGGGGCCACGTAGAAACAACACGCTACCACCAGATGCACCAACGAGCCGCACTAGCGAGAAGCACTAACGAGAAGCAAAAACGCATCATCAAACCGGAATTCACCCCCCACTTCCGCAAGGACTCGCCATGAAACACACACTCACCCTTTACGCCCTCGCCGTGCTGGTATTGCTCACTGGCTGCAGTGACGGCAACGATAGCCCCGCCAACGCAGCGCCACTGCTCGCGCGCTACGTGCTGAGCAGCCCGGACAGCGTACCGGAAGGGATCGCATTTGACCCGATTGACAGGGCCTTTTACGCAACCAGCCTGCAAGGTGGCAGCATCACCCGTGTTGATGCCGATGGCACGGAGCGTATTTTCAGGGCTGCGGACAACAACGTCAGGATTGGCGGCGCCAAGGTCGCTGCCAGCCAGCGGCAACTGTGGGTATGTACCCAACGCCTGGACACCCTGGATGATCGTATCGCGGTATACGACCTGGACAGTGCCGAACAAACGATGGAGTTCCTGCTGGGTGCCCTGAGCACCAATGGCAGCTGTAATGACCTGGCGATCGCGCCAGACGGCTTCGTTTATGTCACCGACCCCGACAACCCCAACCTCTACAGGCTTGACCCGACCTCCGGGGAGGGTGAAGTCTTTGCCAGCGACCCACTGTTCACCGACCTGACCGGCCAAGGCCTTGGCCTCAACGGCATTACCGTCACCGCAGATGGCAACGCGCTGATCGTCGCACGATTTTTCCCGGCGGCGCTGTTGCGTGTTGCTCTGCCCAACGCCGCCAGCATCACCGAAGTGGCCTTATCGGGTGACACCCTGCCCGCCCCCGATGGTCTGGTAGAACTGGATGGCGATATTTATTCAGTGTCTAACAGCAGCGTCAGCCGCACGCGCCTTGGCGCCGATGGCCGCAGCGGGACCGTCACCGTCTTACCCCAGATCAGCGGGCTGTCCACGGGCACAGCCGCAGAGTCTGCGCTGTACGTGATCAAGAGCGACGTAACCAGCTTTGTGCTGGAGCAACCCCTGAACCCACCCTTCGAGATTTTCAGCATCGATCTTGCAGACTTTGATCAGTGACGCACAGGATTGCCACATGAACACAGACACCACGAACCAGCAGTTCCTGCTCGCCGCCAGGCCACAGGGAGAGATCAAACCCAGCGACTTCACGCTCATGGATGCGCCCATGCCGGAGCCCGGCCCCGGCGAATTCCTCGTAGAGGTGCATTACCTGGCCGTAGAGCCTGCCATGAAGGGCTGGATCGAGGCGCGAGTAGACTACATCGCGCCGGTCGAAATTGGCGAAGTGATGCGCGGCCAGGGTGCCGGCGTGGTGATCGCATCCAACAATGCACAGTTCCCCGTGGGCACAGCCGTGACCGGTCACGTTGGCTGGCAGCGCTACATGGTGACCGATGGCAAGTCGATGCCGGTGCGAGCCCTTCCGCAGGGCGTTTCGCTGAGCAACGGCCTGAACGTTCTGGGCATCACCGGGCTGACGGCCTACTTCGGCATGCTGGAGATCGGCAAGCCCGGGAAAGGTGACACCGTGCTGGTCTCTGGCGCTGCCGGGGCCACCGGCTCGGTTGCCGGACAACTGGCCAGGCTGCAGGGCGCGCGCGTGATAGGTATTGCCGGCGGCCCCGAAAAGTGCGCGTGGCTGGTTTCGGAGCTCGGCTTTGACGGGGCCATCGATTACAAGCATGAGGACAGCGCAGCACGCATTGCGCAGCTGTGTCCCGATGGCCTGGATGTTTACTTTGACAACGTGGGCGGTGACATTCTGGATGCAGCGCTGGCCAACCTGGCAGACCGCGCACGCGTCGTCCTGTGCGGCGGGATTTCGCGCTACAACCAGACCGGGCCCATTCCAGGGCCTGCCAATTACTTCAACCTGGTGTATCGACGCGCGCGCATGGAAGGTTTCATTGTTATCGATTACGCCGCACGTTTTGGTGAAGCGTCGCAGGCATTGAGCCAACTGCTGGCAAGCGGCCAGCTGCGCAGCAAGGAAACCATTGCCGAGGGCTTTGAAGCGCTACCCCACGCGCTCATCGGCCTGTTTCGGGGCAGCAACATCGGCAAACAGCTGGTTGCCGTGAGGCACTGATCTGCAGCCATGGATATCATTCACTATGGAGCAAGGCAGAAGTTGCTGACGACTGCGCGCGGTCACCCCTACGACCGTGACGCCTTTCATCAACTTACCGCCACGCTGCAAGACTTTGACGTTACACACGTTGAGCAGCCTGTTGCCCAGCGCCTGCTGAACTCGACCACCGCTGCCGGGTTTGACGCACTGTTGTGTTATGACATGCCCGGCGTTGACTTCACGACCGAAGACCCACCCGGCCTGGTGCCACCGCCTCCGGGCTTCATCGAGAACTACCTGGCCATGCTCGAGGCCGGTATCGGTGTGGTGTTTATGCACCACGCGCTGGCCGCATGGCCGGCCTGGGAGACCTTTGCAGAAATTATCGGCGGGCGCTTCCACTATCGGGGTGCTCAACTACGCGGCCAGCACTGGCCGGATTCAGGCTATCGCCACGAGGTTAAGCACACCGTGTCGGTGCTCGCAGACCACCCGGTCACGTCGGGCCTGCCGCGCCACTTCGAGATGGTGGACGAGTTGTACCTGTGCCCCGTGCTGAGCGAAGACGTCATACCCCTGCTTGGCAGCAACTACGACTTTACGGCGCGTCATTTTTATTCGGCGTCGCAGGCGCTGGCAGGCAAGATGCACTCACGCAGTGGTTGGTCACACCCGGATGGCAGCCCGCTGGTGGGCTGGGTGAAACACTGGGGCAACAGCCCGATCGTCTATTTGCAGGGCGGCGATGACAGCAAAGCCCTTGCCAACCCGCACTTTCAACAACTGGTGCACAACGCCATAGCGTGGGTGGCCAGCCGCGCGGCGAAAGACTGGGCCAGGCAGCGCAACCAGCAGGCACGCCGGTGACTCTGGTGCAGGGGCGACAGCTGCGGCTTATGCTGTAACCGCGCGGGCAGTTGCAGGGGTTATTGCGGGGGTTATTGCAGAGTCAGTGCAGAGGCTATTGCAGTTTTTCTGCAGATACTTTTGACGCTATTTCGGCACATGCACTGCCTGTGTTATTGCAAACGCAGAGCCCGCCACCAGTTCGCCAGGACAATGGGAAACAACTCGGCTTGCTCGCGCACCGCCTCGGGCTCACTCTCCGGGCAGGGCGTGGAACGAGTAACCGGCAGCGGTGATGCCTGCGACACAGGGTCGATCACTTCGAGATCCAGTTCAGCGATGCACTCCTGAAAACGGCGCATCTCGCCTTCATGATGATCCGATGCCTGGTGGCGCCAGAAGGCAACGCTGCTGTCAAAGGACAGCAGGCAGTAATAAAACCCCGGCTTGCTGCCACGCCAGTACTCGTAGCGCAGCACGCCCTCTTCGCGGTCGTGGGTCTGCCGGTACATCGACGACATCACCTCCTCAAATACTGCCTCCTTCCCGGAAACAATCTGGATTTTGGCCAGGAGCGTGCTCATAAAAAACTCTCGTGCAATGGGCTGATGCAGACGCTAACAGGGGCAAACGTCAGCGGCAACCGTTTCAAGCGTTTCCACCGTTGCCACTGCCAATGTGGCCGGCGCGCTGCGCCGTTGTGTATTCAAGCTGCAGTTGCAAGGTGCCCAACATCACGCCCGGCTGGTGTGTCAACGTATTGCCCGGGGCATAGGACAGCGTTGCAAAGCGCTCACAGAGCCGCTGCCAGGCAATCACCTGTTCAAGCCGCGAGATGCCGGCACCAGGACAGGTGCGCGGCCCCTGTGAAAAGCTCAGGTGCTTGCTCACAGCCTTGCGATTCAAATCCAGTGTATAGGGGCAGTCATACTGACGCGGATCCACATTCCCCGCCGCAAAGCGAAGATGCAGGATCGAACCGGCAGGCACCGGCACGTCCTGGAACAGCTCATCGCGTGTGGTCAGGCGTGTTGACAAACCCTGCGTCGGCGCGCGCAGACGCAGGGCCTCTTCGGTAAACGCGCGTATCTTACCGGGAGTGCGCCGCAGCGCGGCAAAGAGCGCCGGGTCGTCACACAGCAATTGTGCCTGCGCCTCTAACGCGTACTGCGTCGTTTCAAGGCCACCGAGCACCATGAAAT
Organism: Gammaproteobacteria bacterium; assembly: GCA_024742415.1. Lineage (GTDB taxonomy): Bacteria > Pseudomonadota > Gammaproteobacteria > Pseudomonadales > Halieaceae > Marimicrobium. Next base: position 59,557 of record JANSYN010000015.1, on the reverse strand, counting down.
AAATAATGCCGTACACCTCGTCGTCGGTGAGCTTGCGCCCCAACGCCTGGTATTTCACCCGCGTCAGCGCGCTGATCATGTCGTCGGCGGGATTGGCGCGCTTGCTGGCTACCTGGTCTTGCAGATACTCGGCGAAGCCTTCCAGTTGCTGCGCCTGCACGGCCGCCTGCTCAGCCGACAACACGTTCAAAGGACCGCTGCCAACCACGTACTGCATGACTTGCGCAGCACCCCAGCGCGCCAACTGCGGTACATCCTCGGGCGGAAAGCCCAACACATTGGCCATCACCCGTTGCGGCAAGGGCCGCGCGAAGGCTGCAATGAATTCGACGCTGCCCTTACGTGCCGGGCCTGGTAGCGAGCATGCCGGGCCACTGTCAGCGCCGGGATTAGCTGCGTTATGAATGTTCGCAGCGGCGCGGTTGCCTGTTGTGGTGTGAGTGGGCGGCACTGTGGTATCGCCCGCGATCCAGCGGTCAATCAGTTCATCGGCAACGCTTGTAATCATTGCGCGATGGCGTTTGGCGCCCGGGCCTACCCAGGGGTCGGTGAGTTCCTGGCGATGCGCTCGCCACAGCGCCAGCGTCGGGCGCAATGTGCGCACCGAGCTCAGCGCAATGTCAAAGCGCGAGGGATCCTGTGCCGGTTGTGCGCCGCTATCCAGCGTGGCTTGTAGCTCGTCTACCAGCACACTCAGCAACGGCGTAAAGCGCTGTGGGTCTTTCACCACGCGTTCGATGTCGTCGAAACAGGTCAGCACGTAGGCGTCGTTGCCGTTGATGCCCTCACCGCGCAGTACGTGCACCGGGGCTTCGCGGTGCAATATGGGATACGCCTGATACCAGTGCTCCTGCGCGCCGGGACCAAACAGATCGACATCTGCAAGGCCTGCCGGGCACGCCACTCCACTGGCGGCGTGACCGGGGGTTTTCTCACCCACGCTGCGCTTACTGGCTGATCGCCCTGCCGCGCGCCTCGGACTTCTCCCACATGCGCAGATAACCTTCGGCAGAGCGGAACAATGGTTCCAGTTCTTCGTCGGTGACACCGTCGCGGCGTACGTCTTCAATGAGTTCAGCCACCAGGCCAAGATGCACCATGCCTTCGGTGTTGAAATCCAGTGTGCGGTTGCCCACCACCGGACGCTGCAGGGTGATATCGCCCGCGAGGGAGGTAAATGGATACGTGATACCGACATCGGTCTGCGGGTCACCGCAGCGTGCGCGCTCCCCAAAGCGTGGGCCGGGTGCGCCGGCAAAACCGTTGAGGTCAAAACCGAAGCCCTCGGCCGGATAGGCGCCAACGTCACGCATCAGCTGCAGGCGCTGCTGAAAGCGGTCGTCCATCGTCGCAGGTGTATCGGCCGAACGGCAGCGCCCCAGGTTACTTTTCGAAATACCCCCCAGCTCATACAGAATGCCGTTGTTATTACGCCCGTGGGTGCCAGCACCGGGGTAGTCAAACTCCTGCATGATCTCAAAGGCGCGTTTGTAGCTCTTGCGCGGCAGGTGATCGACTTCCAGCACCATGCCGCGCTTCATCATCTCCATGATGAGGAATTCGCCGAGCGCCGTCAGGCCGTGATTCTGGCAGTACTCGCCTTCCAGGGAACCGCCACCGAGCAGGCCAATAAAGGGAAACAGAGTGCCTATTGGGTCTGCGTCAAAGCCACTCACGTCCACAGGGGGTGGTGAGTCGTACACCTCGCGCGGCATGTTCAAATCCGCGAAGTTAACACCGCCCGAATCGAAACCGCCGGGGAAAGTGAGCAACTCTTCGGGGCACGGCACGAAGTTGGTGAAGTGACCCGTGTGGCCGAAATTGCCGATGTCGCTGATGCGGCGATCACCGTCGCCGGCAGAGAAGGCGTTGTCAAACTTGTGCACCGGGAATAACACGCGCACACCCATGGCATGGTACTTGTCGAGTTTTTCAACCACGTCTTGCTCGGTACACTGGGTAAAGCCCTGGAACGGCACCAGGAAGCAGTCGAACAGATCTGAGGTTTCAATGCCCAGCACGACTGCGAGATTGCCCGCGCGAATCTCAGTTCTGGCCTCTTCGGGTGAGAAGACAATGCGGAACCAACCTTTGCCGGGACCACCGGCCTGTGCATCGATATAGCGCTCGAGTGCGTAGGTGTCCTCAATAATACGATCTGCGGTCACCATGTCGTTACAGCTGTCACGCAACGGCGCCGCACCAATACCCACCGCTAACTGGCATAGCACCTGGTTGGTGGTTACATGCTGCACCATCAGGCGCAGGCCGGCCAGGTAGGCGCGCTCTATCCAGGTGTAGTACTGCATCTGGTGGGTGGCACTGAAGGGCGCCGCAGGCCACTCGGTAAAGTCCGGATAGCCATCGGTGATGTGGTCGTCTTCACTCAACTCTCCCGTTGCCAGCAAAGGCAGCAAATCATCGAAACCGGTCAAGCCGTCGTTGAAGGCAAAACCGATAAAGTCACGCCGGCCGCCCTGCCCGTGGCTCAGTTCACAGTTGGGCAAGGCGTGCTCTACGCCAAGCGGGTGGAACGGCGCGCCGTGGAATGCGCCACCACCGCCGAAGGCGCGATTGGTAAACAGGTGGGCGTGTGTCTCTACAAAACCGAACACATCGCCATCTTCAAACTCGGTTTTGGTAATGGTGCCGGTGGCGTCCACGCTCAGTTCGGGGAACTGTGCGCAGCCATCCGTCTGTTCAAAGCTCAGCTCTGCGGGCTCTGCGCTCAGCAAGCCAGTGGCAGACACATAGTTGCCGCTGAGAATATGCTGCAGCATAAAACGCCCACCGGGGGCTGCCTCCAGCAGCCACTCACCTTCAGATTGCATGCGGTCCTCTATCACGACCTCACCGTCAACGAGCCTGGTGTCAGACATCAAGGCCGGACTGGCCTGCGGCACCGAGGCATCGACAGACATCAGATAATTGCCGTCTGCGGTGTACAACAGGTACCTGCCAAGGTCTGAGGGGCGCATACGGAAGCGGTCGGCCTGCTCTGTATTGGTAGTTACCACTGAGGACAGGTCAAAGCTGACTTCCGGGCCACCCACCGGCGCAGACAAAAAGCTCTGGCCGCCATCTGTTGAGATGCGATAGCAACCGCCGGCAAGCGCGAAGACCGAGGCTTCGTCAATAGGGCCGGGATCAACCGGACCAGGGCCAACAGGGCCAGGGCTTGACGCCGTGTCCTTGCCATCACTGCAGGCCTGCAGAAAAAGGGACAAAGCCACAACCTGCAACAGGCGCAGCGGTAGGGAAACAGAGAGCAAACGCATTGGATTCCTTCCGGATATTTTCATTATTGAAGCCCATAGAATAGCGGGTTTAACACAAATCGCTATAGCTATCTCGCAGCGGTGGAGCGGCCAGCCCCGCGGCTGGCTCCCGCACATAGGGCATCAATAGATACAACCATCGGCCGCGCTTGTGACTTTTTACCCATCCGCCACGCTGTTATTGACTCTAGTCCACCAAGGGCGCAAAATCGCGCCCCCTGAAACCAGTGCTGCCGCTTCTGTGACCGGCAATAGCATGCATCACTGCATTTCAGGTTTAGTGTTCGGGCAGGATTTTTCGTCACGGGTGTTCCGTGACCGGTTTTTCTGGATACTGCCAGGCTACTGCTAGCTAGTAGTGGCGTTCCTTTAACGATCGTTGCCGACACGCAACTTCAAACCTAAACAGACACACATTGGCACAAAGAGCGACACCAATGACCACAACAACCCAACGCAAGACAGGCAACACTCCCCGTCACGGCTCCAGTGCCGTGCTGGCGGTGTGCATGCTTGCACCCATCATGGTTTCGGATAGCGCTTAACGTTAAATTTTGAAAAAAGGCCTCCGAGAACCCTGATTCCGGAGGCCTTTTTTTATTCCCGCAATAAATACAGCCTCCACTTTCAGGGTCCCGGGCCGGGGAACAGCAAAGTGAACAGGTCATTACAGAACAACATCAGAACAATCTACCTGCTGGGATTCTTCCTCAGCTTTATGGTCGTGGTGCCGGTCTTTGTGCCGCTACTGCAGGGCTTCGGCCTGAGCATGAGCGAAGTCATGCAAACGCAGGCTCTGTTCGCGTTGACAATCGCCCTGTTCGAGGTGCCCTCGGGCTATCTTGCGGATATGTGGGGGCGCAAGCGCGTGATTCTGCTGGGGGCTGCATTCAACGCCGTGGGATTTGTCTCGCTGCTGTGGGCGGACAGTTTTGTCGACTTCCTGATCTACGAGTTTATCCTGGGGATTGGCTTTAGCCTGGTGTCTGGCGCGGACCTGGCGCTGCTGTACGACACAGAAGTCTACCTGGCCGAGAACGACCTGCCCGGTGGAGCCGGTGCGGGGAAATCCCTCAGCCGCCTGATTGCGGTAGAGGCCGCGGCGTCTGGCATTGCGGGCATTACGGCGAGCATCCTGCTGTTGTGGTCCATGGACGCGGTGGTCTGGCTACAGGCTTTTGCCGGTCTTGGCCCCCTGCTGCTGGCCCTGTTCCTGGTTGAAGTGCCACGGCCGCCTACCATGACGAGCCACGGCACCAATGCCAGGCATGTGGCGCAACTACTGCTGTTTGGTCGGCCGGTGGTACTGTGGACGGCCGCCGCTATTGCGGTGTTCGGCCTGCTGGCGGCGTATGTCTTCTGGGTCTACCAGAAGTACTGGGAGTTCCAGGACATTCCCGTAGCGATGTACGGTTACATCTGGGCCGCATTCGCCCTGACGGTCAGCGTGGCCGCGCGCTATGCGAGCGCGCTGGAGCGGCTGATTGGCACACGCCGGCTGTTCGTATTGATTGGCGTACTACCACTGCTGGGCATGCTCGGCATGGCGCTGGGCGCCGGTTGGCTGGGCGTTGTGTTTGGCTTTGCCCTGCAGGTCACCCGGGGCATCAGCATGAGCCTGTTCTATGAGGCGTTAAACCGCCGCGTGCCCGGAGACTTCCGGGCAACGGTGAACTCACTGGTCAGCCTGGCAGTGCGTGGCGTGTTCATCATCACCGGGCCCTTGCTTGGCATTGCGCTGGACAGCTACGGCGTGAACGCCACCCTGTTGCTGTTGCTGGTGATCTTCACACCGCTGATTGCGCTGGTCCTGGTGCCTTTGGTGCGGCGCATTAAACGTGAAGAGAGCGCAGAGCAACCGCAATTCGCCCCCGCCGCCTAAGGCGGGGGCTTTTTTGCCTGCACGGCATAGTCGGGTGCAGCAATAACACAACAAATGCACCGATAGGGAGAGCGCCCAGTTTTGGGTACACTGGGCGGCGGAGGAGTCATCCATGCTCAGCGACGCTAGACTGTTCGCCATCTCTGCGCCCAACATCTTCGATGGCACGCAATGCCTGCGGGATCACTGCGTAGTGCTGCGCGGCGATCGCATCGTGGGCGTACCTGCCATCGCTGACTGCCCGGCGGACGCCGAGCGCATCATCCTGACCGAGGGCACGCTGGCACCCGGATTCATCGACTTGCAGGTCAATGGCGGTGGTGATGCCCTGTTCAACGCCGACCCCAGTGCAGCCTGCCTGCACACCATTGCTCGCGCCCATCGTCGCAAGGGCACCACGAGCCTGCTGCCTACCGTGCTGAGCAATACACCGCAGGTGCACAAAGCCGCAGCCACAGCGGTGCAGGAAGCGCGTAGCAGTGGCCTTGCCGGCATACTGGGCCTACACATTGAAGGGCCATTTTTTGCCACTGCCCGCCGTGGCGTGCACGCCCAGGCACACCTGCGAGCCGCCGATGACGAAGACATCGCCTGGCTATGTGGCCTGCGCGACTTTCCCGTTGTGTTGACACTGGCCCCTGAAAACTTCAGCCCGGCGCTGATCAGCCAGCTGGCCGCCAGTGGTATTCACGTGTGCGCGGGCCATACCGAGGCCAGCTACGCACAACTGGTGGCTGCGGCGGCGGCCGGTCTGAGTGGCGTGACCCACCTGTACAACGCCATGAGTCCACTACAAACCCGCGAGCCCGGCTGTGTGGGTGCGGCACTGGACACCGATACGCTCTGGGCAGGCATTATAGCCGATGGCCATCATGTGCACCCGGCTGCCATTCGCCTGGCACAGCGGCTCAAACCCCCGGGCAAGCTGGTTCTGGTCAGCGATGCCATGGCGACGGTGGGCGGGTCATGTTCGTCATTTGACCTGTACGGCGAGACGATTAGCGAGCAATCGGGCAAACTGGTGAATCATGAGGGCAGGCTTGCTGGCAGCGCCATTGCGCTGATTGACGCCGTGCGCTTCTGTGTTGAGGAGGCAAAAATATCGCTGGAAGAGAGCCTGCGTATGGCCTCTTGCTATCCGGCCGGTATACTTGGCCTTGCGGATACCCTGGGCTCACTGCACAGTGGAGCACGCGCGGACCTGGTGCATTTTGATGATGCCTTCGGGGTGCGCAACACCTGGCTTTGCGGCGAACGAGAAACTTGTTAACCCCTGTTGAGGAACATCCATTGAAAAAAACGGTATTAATGGCAGCGTTTACCCTGTTGTGGGGCTGCACCACGTCAGCAACCGACACACCCGCCACTGTATCGACTGCCGAAGACGGTTGGGACTTCAACCAAACACCTGCGCAACTCACCACCCTGTGCAACGAGACGCTGGACACGGCAAAAAGCGCCTTCGCGCAGATTGAATCAGACACCAGCCCCGCAACAGTGCAGAGCGTCTACGGCCCCTACAACGCCATGGGCATTGGCCTGCAGGACATACAACACATCTGGTACGTGAAGTCAGTGCACCCGGATACCAACGTACAGGCCGCCGCCGAAGCCTGTATCAATGCCTACATCGACTTCGCCACCACCATCGAGTTGTCACAGCCGTTCTACCAGCGCGTGGCCAGCATCGATGTGACGGGCCTGAACCCGAGCGAACAGTTGATGATTGAAAACCGCCTGCGCGCTTTTCGCAAATCCGGCGTTGATCGCGACGAGCCCACGCGCCAGCGCGTGCGTGCGCTGATCGCGGAGATCACCGAGCTGGGCACGGCCTTTGATAAAAACATCCGCACAGATAGCAAAATCATCGTGACCAATGCCGAAGAACTCAAAGGCCTGCCGGAGGATTTTATCGCCAGCCACCCGGCCGACGCAGACGGTAACATCGAGATCAGCACCGACTACCCTGACCTTTTCCCTGTGCTCACCTACAGCGAAAGTGACGACCTGCGTCTGCGTCTCTATACGGCCTCCAAGGCAATCGCCACACCCGCCAACGACACCACGCTGCGGCAACTGATCGAAAAGCGCCACGAACTGGCCAACTTGCTGGGCTACCCCAGCCACGCCGCGCTGGCGATGGACGGCCTGATGATCGGCACGCCCGAAAACGCGCAACGCTTCATCGATGAGATTGGTGATGCCGTGCGCGAGCCGGCCAGCAAAGACATGGCCATACTGCTGCAGCGCCTGCAGCAGATCGACCCGGCGGCAACCGGTGTGGAAGTCTGGCAGAGCTTTTACCTGTCAAACCTGGTGCGTCAGGAACAGTACGCCATCGATGCGCGAGAAGTACGCCAGTACTTTCACTTCGACCGTGTGCAACGTGGCATCTTCGCCATGACAGAGCAATTGTTCGATGTAGAGATCGTGCCCTGGCAAACCAACACCTGGCACGAGGACGTAACCGCCTGGGAGCTGCGCGATAACGGCAAACCACTGGGACGCTTTTATCTCGACATGCATCCGCGCAAAAACAAGTACAAACATGCCGCGCACTGGACACTGCGCACTGGCCTCAAAGACGGCCCGATTGCAATGTCTGGCATGGTGATGAACTTTCCGCAGGGCCTCATGGAGCACAACCAGGTGGAAACCTTCCTGCACGAATTCGGACACCTGCTGCACAATATGTTTTCGGGGTCGCAACAGTGGCTGGATATTTCCGGCATGACCATGGAACGCGACTTCGTCGAGGCACCCTCACAGATGCTCGAAGAGTGGGTGTGGGACTACGACACATTGAAGACCTTTGCCACTAACGACGCCGGCGAAGTCATCCCCCGTTCGCTGGTAGAAAAAATGGTTGCCGCACGGCATTTTGGTGAAGCTGCCGGCACCGCACAGCAGCTGTTTTACGCCAATCTTGCGCTGAACTACTACAATCGCCCGCCCGACAGCTTTGCACTGCTGCCCTTACTGAAAGACATGCAGGCCAGGTACTCGCCCTACCCCTACGTGCCCGACACGTACTTTTACAACAACTTCACGCACCTGAACGGCTACTCCAGTAACTACTATATTTATCAGTGGTCCAAGGCGATTTCGACGGATCTGTTCAGCCAGTTTGCGGCCGCGGGAATGAACGATGCCAAAACCGCCAGCGACTATCGCCGCAAGATACTCGAGCCCGGTGGCAGCAAACCTGCCAGTGAATTGATTGCCGATTTTTTGCAGCGCCCGTTCTCACCCGACACCTATAAGACGTACCTGAAAAAGCTGAACTGAGCAGGCCGCAACAGCAGAACCTGCGTGTTGCCGCAACACGACGCGCAGGCCTCATAAAAGCAATAAACGCAAGGAGGCAGCATGCAGCAGTTATCCGGTCAGGACGCGATGTTCCTGCACGCAGAGCTGGACGGCCTGCCGCAGCACATTGGCGGCGTCAGCATCTATGATCAATCCACCGCGCCTGATGGCAAGGTGCGCTTCAAGCAGATTCTCGCGATGCTGGAAGACCGCGTGCACCTGTCACCGATCTTTCGTCGCAAACTTGCGTTTGTTCCCTACAACCTGGGGCGGCCTTACTGGGTGGAAGATCCCGACTTCGACATGGAGTACCACGTCAGGCATATTGCCCTGCCCAAACCCGGCGACTGGCGCCAGCTCTGCATACTTACGGCTCGCATACATTCACAGCCGCTGCGCAGGGATAAACCGCTGTGGGAGCTGTATGTTATTGAAGGCCTGAACAACGTCGAGGGCTACCCGCAGGGCTGCTTTGCCATATTGCTCAAGGTACACCACTGCGCGATGGACGGTGCCACCGGCACCCAGTTCATGAACATCGTGCACGACCTCACACCCGAGACCCGCCAGTTCAATGAGAACCCCGCCTGGGTTGTCGAGCGCCCCTCGAAGGCACGCATGCTGGGCCGAGCGTACATCGATGCCTGGCGCAAACCCGGGCAAATCATCGATATGGCCAGGGAGGCAGGCGGCGCACTCACGCGCATTCGCCGCGGCCGCAAGGAAAAGGCCTACCGCAGCGTTGAGGACAAACAGTCCACACGCTTCCAGGGCAAGATCTCGCGCCACCGCTCGGTAGAGGCGTGCAAGTTTGACTTCGAAGTAATTCGCCAGATCAAGAACACACAACCGGGCACCACGGTTAACGATGTCATGCTGACCATCGTCGCCGGCGGGCTGCGCAAGTATCTCGACAGCAAACAAGAGCTGCCTGCGGAATCGCTGGTATCGGGCTGCCCTATCGACGTGCGCTCAGCAGAAGAGCGCGCAGCGGGCGGTAACATGGTGGGTTTTATGAACGTTGCACTGCGCACCGACATAGAAGACCCGGTACAACGCATGATCGAGGTTCACGAAGAGGCGCTGTCGGCCAAATCCTACGCCGAGGCCCTGGGGCCGCGCTTTGCGGTAGACCTTGCAGATGTCATGCCGGGTAACGTGCTGTCACTGGCGATTCGCACGGCCAGCGCGACCGGCCTGGTGGAATCCAACGTGATGTTCAACACCATCGTCACCAACGTTCCCGGCGCGCCGTTTCAACTATACATGTGCGGCGCCGAGCTGATTGACTCCATCAGCCTGGGCCCGCTGCTACCCAATGTGGGGCTGTTTCACATTGTGTACAGCTCGGTGCAGGACAAGAAGGGCTCAATAAATTTGTCATTCACCGCCTGCCGCGACATGCTGCCAGACCCGGCGTTTTATGCACAATGCCTGCGTGAAGCGCACGATGAACTACGCGACGCTGCGCTGGCGCCGCTGAAGAGAACACGCAAACGCAAGAAGCCAATGAGCACGGGATCATAACACTTGATAGGCGCTCTGCTAGCTGTTTAACCCAGACTGCCCAGGCTCGTCTTGCACGCTCGCCTTGCCGGTATCGCGTATAACCACTGTACTGGCCAGTTTGTCGTGCCAGCCCTGTTTGCGTTTGTCCAGACCTATCCAGAGAAAACCCAGGCACAGCGGTATAGCTGAGACAAAATAGGCAAAGTACCTGCCCACCGCCTGGCCGGTACGCATTCTTCCTCCACTGGACGCATCAACAATCCTCAGCTTGAGTGCCATCTTTCCCGGCGTCCCCAGAAATCGCAACCAGAACCATATGGTTGCAACAAAGGGTGCAACGTAGCCCAGCATCACATCCCAAAAACCGTGGATCAGGGTTTCGTCATCCCAGTAGGTTTCACCATAGATCAGGGCCAGCGGAATCGTAAAAAAAACGAGCATGATGACCACATCAATCAGCGTTGCGAAAAACCGTATCCAGAATCCTGCATAGTTGTCGCTATTCATAAGAGTACGCCCCACCAGTTGTTTTTATGAGTTTGTCATCATCACGCTGACGATAACTATGGACTTCGAAAACTTGCCATCAAAAAAACCGACCCTCAAAAGACCACTGCAATCGACAGGTAACTACGATGCAAACACCTCGAACACACCTTGCAGTCCTTTGTCAAAAAATGTCTGCAGCAAAAAGGGAAACACCACACCGATCAAGCTTCCCCAAAACATCGCGAATACCAACGGGTTTTCAGCCTTGCGACCGGTGGGCCAGAATGAATTAAGCAACGATGCAAAAATCATGGCCACAAGGCATAGCAATGCGCAAAGGTAGCCGAGTGAGGCGGAGGCTTGCGAACCATAAAAAGTGAAAATAGCAACCATCAAGGTTAGCCATAACGATACTTTACCAGGTCTTGCAAGGGCGTTGCTTCTAAACATAACTGATAGCACTCCCTGCCACCCACTGGCGGGCTGACAGCTGTTGGTATGCGCGTCCAATCTGTACGCGGCGATTAGACTAGTAGCAGAGACAAACCGACGTTTTTTTAGATCTTCAGCTAACCCGTACCAGTATAGCCTACAGACTGGTCGCGAAAGCATAGTCAAGTGTGAGGTCTACACTAACTATAAATCGAATACACGGCATGCGTTAGCGCTCAGGAAAAGCTCCTGCACATCGTCCCCCAGCGCCAGTTCTGGAAGATATTCGAGCGCTTTAGAGGGCATGATCATAGGATAATTTGTGCCGAAGAGAACTTTGTTACGGCCGTGTCCTCGCATAAACTCGACTAGCGGCTGCGGGTATCTCTTGGCGATATATGCTGAGGTGTCGATGTATACGTTTTCGTGTTTGGTCGCTACAGCGATAGCTTCATCTGTCCAGGGGTAGCCAATGTGGCCACCGACGATTTTTAGCTCCGGAAAATCCAGGGCCACCTGATCAAGGTAGATAGGCCGACCAACCTCCGACGGCATAAGCGGCCCGGTGTGGCCAATCTGGGTGCAAAACGGCACACCAAGATCACAGCATGCTGTGTACACAGGATAAAACCGACGATCGATCGGCGGCACTTCCCAAAGCCAGGGCAAGACCCGAATCGCCTTGAAGCCCAGTACACTTACGCAGCGTCGAATTTCGCGCACAGCCTCCATCGGCTTCGAGATATCCACTGAACCCACACCTACCAACCTGTCAGGTGCCTTAGCCACGAAACCAGCGACTTCATCATTGGAGATCATGACATTTCGGGGAGCGACCCAGGCCGATATCAGGCTACGATCCACACCACTCTGATCCATCATTCCAAGGGTCACTTCGATCGGAAGCTCTACTGTCGGCATCGGCGTCTTCGTCCACCGGCGCAGCGATTCGAAGACTGGATCCTGCGAGTGCCGCAATGTTGGGTGCTGTGCCCAAGCATCAATGATCATCTACTTTTCTCCTGTGACGCCTTACGGCCTGGATCTGCACCCATTGCGGAGCGCTACTAGGCCGCTGCTGCGTTTGTTAGATGGACCAGACGTCACTCATAAATCAACAGCATTTGGTCTACCCTCGGGTTTAACACTCTCATGGCTGGAGTTTCAGACGAGAAGGCGCTTTTCCCGAGGACTTGATAATAAAGCTCCGCGTTTTCTGCCGTGTCGCTGCCATAGACAGACATTCGAATGAGCAGTCTACATTTATCGTTATTGGTTGACACTAGTGCGCCATTTTCCCATGAATACACTGTGCCGCCGTAATCCCATTCAAATCCAGCAAGTTGAAAGGGTGACTTATTAATTTTCTCCAGTGTGAGAAGGTCGATACCCGGAGTGATGCCTTCTGGTGTTTTCCAATCGCTTATTCTTTGACTGATTTTTATGACGTCTGGACGGGATCTCTCTTGCAGATTTTTCCATGTGATTTCTACGGTAAGCTCAGGATCGTTGGCATACAGGGTAGTGCCTTTTTCGTAAAAGCCCTCGCCTAGATGAATATCGCTCACACTGACATTAGAGTCTCCAAACCGCTCTACCAGTTCTTCGTGAGACAGATCATTCTTAAAGGTATTGTCGCAATCAAAAAGTCTGTAGTTACTTGCGTATGCGCTGCTAGCAAATAAAACCAAGGATGCAAAAAAAGTAGCCTTACAGTTTATTGAGGTCAACATCTAGTCCTTCTAACGCTAAGTCAGTGGAGCCGCCAAATCTAACAAGAATACGCATACTCAGCCACAACCATCTCCATCGGCCTGTATTTGTACAAGTCTACTTATTCTTACAATGGGCAACATTGGAGACCCTGAACCCCCGGTAAAAACCGGCCCGTCGCCTCCAGCATTGCCTACAAGTAAGCGGGCGTAAGAAAGCAATCAACAACGGCCTACTTACTGGAAGTAGTGGCAGTCGGCAGATTAAAGCCAATTGCTAAAGATAAACCTGCATCAGCGCATGCAGGTTCACACGAGCTTTCAGGCGGGTGGCGAGCATGAACATGCCGCCCAGTTTGCGATGGAAGTACACGGCGTCGGTGGGCGGGGCTTTCCAGAATTCACGGTAGGCGCTGACTTCCTCGCCCAATTCAGACAGCTGCGCGGCCATGTCTGACTGGCCAAAGTCATAGGGGCTGTTTTCACGCAGTGGCTCCAGCACCAGGTCGAAGACTTCCAGTGCCACTTGCCGGTAGCGCGAGTCTGCATCACCCATGGAGTAGCCCAGGCGCTCTGCGGCTTTGGCGGTTTTGTCTTCGTCGCGGTCGATTACGGCCCGCAACAACTTGAGGTAGTTATTGGCAAAGGCTGCCTTGAAACGGCGTGTGGCGCCAAAGTCCAGCAGCACAATCTGGCCGGTTTCTGCGCGGTATTGGTAGTTCGCAAAGTTGGGGTCGGTTTGCACCAGGCGTAACTCAAAAATCTCCTTGAGCAGCAGTTCGAACAGGGCGGTCATGACCCGGTCCCTTTCTTTCTGGCTGGTGGCCGTTACGGCGTCTATGGGTTGGCCGCTGACGTAGGTCATGGCCAGCACGTTGTTGTGCGTCAGCTCGGGCAGTACTTCAGGCACAACGAAGCGGTCATCGTTCTTGAGCAGCTTACCGAACTTTTCCAGGTAGCTGGCTTCCTTGAGGTAGTCCGCTTCATCTCGCAGTTGTTCCTTGGCGTCATCCAGCAGTGGCTGGATATCGAGACCTTCGGGGAGCAGGCCAGAAATGCGCAGCAGGCTGGTGATGTTGTCTACGTCGCTGTCGATACTCTGGGCAACGCCGGGGTATTGTATTTTGAGCACGATCTCGCGTCCGTCAGGAGACAGCGTCTTGTGCACCTGCCCGATGGACGCCGCCGCCAGGGGCTTTACGTCAAAGCCGTAGAAGAGGCTCTCCCAATCTTCACCGTAGGTCTGGGTCATCACTTCTCGCAGCTGGGCCGCGGGCATGTAGTGGGCGTCTTCGCGCAGGCGAGCGAGAATATCGGCCAGCTCGCGTGGCAGGAAGTCGCCGGTATCCATAGACAGTATCTGGCCGACTTTCATGGCGGCGCCGCGCATGGTGGCCAGTTGTTCTGCCACCCGCCGCGCGTTTCCGGGGGTCAGCAGCATGTCTTTTGCGCTGGGCCGTTTGCCGGCACGTATCTGCCGGCTGCCCTCGGCGAGCATACCGCCTGCTACACCGCCGGCCAGGCGTGCCATGCGCGACAGCCGCCCAAGGCGGGATGACGGTATCGCCTTTTCTTCGCCATCCTTCTTAGTGGGTGGCACGAGCCTGCCTCTGCCGCCAGCGCGTAATATGCTCCTGGGCCATGGTATGGGCGTTGAACTGCGCATCCAGCAGCGCGATAAAATTGAACAGTCCACTGAGTTTGCGTGCGATCAGGGCGAAGTCACGCGATGGCGGCGAGAAATGCCGCGTTGCCGCCGAGGTGGCGGCCTTCTTGCCGGCGCGGCGCATCAACCGTGACTGCGACCAGCAGTACTGGCCCTGCGCATTCAGGTATTCGGCTGGCAAATCTTGCGGAGCGCGCAGCGGCTCAAGCAGGTGCAGGCAAAAATCCGCAAACAGCTGGCGCGCTTCGTCGCTTGAATCCTGCGTTAAACACCCCAGGCCGATCAGGCCTTCAACCAGTTGCGCCTCGTCGCCGCACATACCGGCGGCAATGGTGCTGCGCAGGTGCTGCATGAAATCTTCGCCGGGTTCGAGCACGGAGCCAAAATCCAGCAGTACCAGTTCATCAGCACCCGTGCGGCGACGCCTGTCGTCCAGCCGCAGCAGGTAGTTGCCGTAGTTTGGATCAGTTTGCAGCAGGCCCCAGTCGTAAACCTCGTAGAAAAACAGCTCGAGCATGGCCTGGGCCATGGTGTTACGGCGCTCCAGTGACAGCTTGGAAACGATGTCGTCCGATACCGAGTACCCTTCCACGTATTCCATTGCCAGGATGGAGTCCGTGCAAAAGTGCGGGTACAGCTCCGGCACGTGGTAAGGCACATAGCGTGCGCGGGCGGCTGCGGTGAGCGCCGCCATACGGGCCGTCATGCGGGCCTCTCGACGATAGTCGATTTCGTTATGCAGATGCTCGCGCATGGACTCCAGCCAGTCATCGAGTTCACGCCCGGCCTTGACCCAGCGCGCCACCAGCAACATGCGTACCACAACATCAAAATCGGCATCGATCACCTGGGCAAGCCCGGGGTACTGGATTTTCAGGCAGATCCAGTCCCCCGTCTTTTTTACTTTTGCCAGGTGTACCTGCGCCAGTGAAGCCGCAGCAACGGCATCGTGGTCTATTTCAAGTTCGGCGTAGCGCTCGCCCAGGCTGCTGCGGGCAAACGACTCCAGTGCGTCCCAGTGCAAGGGCTCGGTGCTATCGGAAAGCTCATGCAGCGCATCTACCAGCACCGGCGGTAAAAACTGCTCGCCAAACAGGGCCAGCATCTGGCCGATCTTGACGTAGGTGCCTTTCAACTGGCCCAGTTCATTGACGAACCGGCGCGCTTCACGGCGCGCAAAGCTGGAATCCCCCGAGCCGGATTGCCTGCCGGTCACACGTCCAAAGGCGGAGTCAACGGCCAGCGCACCGCCTGCGCGAATCCCGGCAAGGGACGCGGCCAAGCTGCGTGGCACGGCTCGGTCTTTGAGGCCTCCGGATTTTTTGGGCATGAGGGAACAGCGGGTTACGATGAGGCGGCAATTCTATACGAATCGCCGATGTTTCCCTAGTGGCAGCGGCAAAAACACGCGGTCAAAAACGGTCTTTTTCGCAGGTTTAGAAACTCTATTTTGTAATGGCCTGACCTTTAATCGAGCAACAGGCTGGCCAGCACCTTGCGGTGATGCCGCGCATCGCCAAACTGTTGCTGGCTCCACTGTGCGCGGCGAATATACAACTGGGCGTCGCATTCATAGGTGAAGCCCATGCCGCCATGGAACTGCACGGCCCGGTCACCGGCATAGCACAGGGTCTCGGTCGCCATGGCCTTGGCCATGCGACAGGCGACTTCTGCGTCTTTGTCCAGCACGCCACCTTGCACCAGCGTTGCAGCGTGGTACACCAGCGAGCGTGAGGAATCGACCTGCAAGAGAATATCCACCGTTGGGTGTTTGAGTGCCTGGTAGGAACCGATCAACTTGCCAAACTGCTTGCGTGTTTTGAGATACTCCACAATGGTGGCCAGACACGCTGAACCCGTACCCACGGCTTCGCCAGCAATGAGCAAGGCTCCAACAAGCCGGGCGTCGCGCAGGGCATTTTCCACCGCAGGGCCTGAAACGATATGCTCGGGTGCAACGACAACGCCAGTCAGGTCAACGTCTGCCGAACGGCGCGTCTGGTCGATCAGGGTATTGGGCGTGATCGCATCCTGTGAAAGCTGCTCCGCACGCACAATGGCCAGCACACGTTCGCCCGCGCGCATGGCTGGCGCAATAATGAACTGCGCAGCTTCTGCATCGGTGACCAGGCGCTTGCGCCCGCTCAGCGTGCCATTGGCATCTATCTGCGTGGCTACCCGGGTATCACCCCAATCACCGCCTTCCAACCACGCCACCGTGGCCGCCGCCCCCGCTGCAATGTCTGCCAGCACCGGCTCACACCCGCTGCCGCCGGCGCGTTGTAATAGCTGGCCGGCGATTGCGGTGCTGATCAACGGCGTGGTCAGCATGGTTTTACCCATGGCTTCAACGACCGGCACCAGTGCGCCCAACCCAAGGCCCGCGCCGCCACAACTTTCAGGCAGGGCGATGCCGCTCCAGCCGAGACCGATAATCTCCTGCCATACTGACTCATCATAGCCGGGGCCGTTTTCAAGATTGTCACGCACCACGGCAATCGGTGATTTATTGCGGCAGAATTCAGTCGCCACGTCCATCAGCATGGCCTGGTCCTGGGTAAACTGCAGGCTGGTGTTTCCTCGTACTGACATCACAAACCCCTACTTCGGCAAACCGAGAATGTGTTCGGCTACAATGTTGGCCTGCACCTGGCTGGTACCGCCACCAATGGTTGCAGAGAAGCTGTTGAAATACGCGCGCTGCCAAAAGCCGCCCTGCCTGGCAGTGGCATCACCCACGTACAAACCGCCCTCGGCGCCCTGCAGACTGATCGCCAGCTGGCGCATACGGCGTGTCATCTCGGTGAAGCGGAGCTTGTGCGACAGCGGCAGTGAGCCAGGGTAGTCCGAGGTGAGGTGGCTGATTTGCGCGCGTCGGTCGCCAAGGGCCAGGGCCTTCTCTTCCATGATTGCCTGCACCAACTGGTCGCGCACGATCGGGTCCTGCAATACGGGTTCGCCATCGCGCTGAATACCCTGCAGGTCGTTAATCATGTCGTCAACGGTAACGCGCACCATCGCCAGGCCGCCGGCCGCGCCCGCTTCTGCGCCACGTTCATATTGCAGCGTTTGCATCGCAATGCGCCACCCCTGCCCCTCTTCACCCATGAGGCAGTCTGCCGGAATGCGCGCGTCGGTAAAGAAGGTTTCGGTAAAGCCATATTCACCGGTGATCTTGCGAATCGGCCGCGTATCAATACCGGGGGCGTCCATGGGCGACAGGAAGAAAGAGAGCCCATCGTACTTGCGCTCTGCCTCGGGATTGGTGCGCGCCAGCAAAATCATGTACTTGGCGAAATTGCCCATGGTGGTCCAGATCTTCTGGCCATTGATCACGTATTCGTCACCGTCGCGCACGGCACGTGTTTGTGCGCTGCCCAGGTCCGAGCCGTGATCCGGCTCCGAAAAGCCCTGACACCACACATCTTCGGCGTTGAGAATACCCTTCAGGTAACGGGCTTTCTCGGCCTCGGTGCCGATGTCGTTAATCAATGGCCCGGCCCAGCCAAGGCCGATCACATTGAAACAGATGGGCACGTTGTGCCGGCGCATCTCGGCGTCCGCTACTGCCTGAAACGCCGGGTCTACGCCGCCGCCGCCATACTCCTTCGGCCATGCCATACCGAGATACCCCGCAGACCACACCTTGTGCTGCCACTCGCGCAAAAACTCCAGCTGGCGTTCGTCGCCCACTTCCATAAAGGTTTGTGGCAGCAAAAAGCCGGGATCCCCGGGGTTGTTCACTTCCATCCACGCTGAGACTTCAGCGCGGAATTCGCCCAGTTCCTGTTCGCTTACACTCATGTTGTTATCCTCTGTCGGGGAAGGCCATCGGCTCCCCCTGATCGTCCGCCCGCTTGAACGCCGGGCGCTCCATCAGTCGCGCCAGGTAAGCCGCAGTTTGCAGTTTGTAGCGCTCTTCAAATTTCAGTGCCCGGCCCAGGTAAAGCGCGTAGCCCACGGCGATATCGGCAATAGTGAACCGGTTATCCACCAGGTATTCGTGGCTTTCCAGATGCGTATCAAGCCTGCGCAAGCGCGCGATAAACCACTTGGCGTAATCGTCCGCCACGGCCTGTTTTTCTGGCGTAGGTTCCAGGTAGTAGTAACGCATGGATATAGTCTGCGGGAAGGTCAGCGTCGCGTCGGAGTGATGCAGCCAGTTCAGGTAGGCGCCATATTCAGGGTGCTGCGGTCGCAGGCCAAACTCATAGCGCTCGTAGCGATCCACCAGGTACTGGCAAATGCCGGCGGACTCGGTCATTTGCGTATCGCCATCCACAAAGTACGGCACCGTCCCCAGGCTATTCACTTCCAGGTACTCACGGTTGAATATTCTGGGGGGGAATGGCAGTACTTCGAGCTCGTAATCCAGTTCGAGTTCTTCCAGTGTCCATAGAGCGCGCAGGGAGCGCGCGCCATGACAATGCCAAAGCTTCATGCTCATAGTCCGTATTGCCGTGACGCCAGATCGCGCATGATCTCTTCCGAGCCGCCACCGATTGCATTCACGCGTACCTCCCGGTAGATCCGCTCGACGCGGTTGCCGCGCATATAACCGATACCGCCAAGGATCTGCATCGCCTCGCGCGCGCAAAATTCCATGGTTTCGCTGGCCTGGACCTTCAGTAGCGCAATATCGCCCGGGTTGGCCGTGCCGGCCTCTATGGTTTCGTAGCACATACGAATGTAGGCCTGGGTGGCATTGAGTTTTTGCTTCATCTGCGCAATCTTGTGGCGGATCACCTGGTGGTCAGCAAGGCGCTTGCCAAAAGTGTTGCGCTCGCGCGCCCAGGCAACGGCTTCTTCCAGGCACACTCGCCCAAGCGCCTCCATGGCCGCAGCCATGCCCATACGTTCACCGTTGAAATTGGTCATGATCACCAGAAAGCCCTTGTTTTCCTCGCCGATCAAATTACTCACTGGCACGCGCACGTTATCGAAATACAACGTGGCGGTATCGGAAGCCCACCAGCCCTGCTTTTTATCCAACTGCGTCCGACTGAAACCCTCGGCGTCGGTCGGAATCAGGAGCATCGACACTCCCCTGGCACCGTCCTCACCGGTGCGCACGGCGGTAGATACCCAGTTGGCGCGCATGCCGCCGGTGATGTACGTCTTGGAGCCATTGACGATGTAGTGATCGCCGTCACGTACCGCTGTCGTCGAAAGCTGCGCCACATCGGAGCCGGCACCCGGCTCGGTAATACCCAGAGAGATGTGTTTTTTGCCCGCCAGCACGAGCGGCGCAATCGCTTCCTTCATGGCCTGCGTGCCCCAGTTGATGATTGGCGGCAAGCCAATGCCGTGGACCATCAGGCTGGCGGCCACACCGCCCACACCCACCCTGGCCAGCTCCTCGTTGGCAACCCAGCCGTGCCAGGAATCAATGCCTTCGCTGGTGCCACCAAATTCCTCGGGGTAACCCAAACCGAGCAGGCCCACCGCCGCAGCCTTGGGCCACAGTTCGATGGGAATATGGCCGTCTTCGTCCCAGTCCTGGGCATAGGGCATGATTTCTGCGTCTATAAACTTGCGCAGCTGGGCGCGCCATTCGTGGTGCTCTTCGCGCAGGTTGGGGTTGGGCAGGCGGGCGCTGTCAAAATCCAGTGACATGAGTCATCTCTTTTCGGCGGATTTACGTAAGGGCACTAAGTCTAATCAAAAACCCCATTGAAGTGCATGTGTAAAGGCGCCATCGATTTGGGCAATGATGACAGCAGCTTAACAGCAGCAAAGCACTGATTCCGACTTGGCAGCACAGGTCGTCACCCGTATATTGGCCGCACTATGAAATATCTCGCAAATGCAGCGTTCGAACATGCCCAGCCGCGCAAAACGGGCGTGCTGATCACCAACCTGGGGACGCCCGAGCGGGCAGAGAAAAAAGCGGTGCGCCGGTTTCTTCGGGAGTTTCTGTCGGACCCACGCGTGGTAGAAATACCCCGGCTCGTCTGGCTGCCGATTCTGTACGGCATCATTCTTAATGTGCGGCCGGCACGTTCAGCCGCCGCGTATGCCAAAATCTGGACGGATCGCGGTTCCCCCTTACTGCTGCATACGCAAGACCAGGCGGCGGGCCTGAAGCAGGCGCTGGCACAAGGCCATGGCGATGACATTGTCGTGGACTACGCCATGCGCTATGGAGAGCCGTCTTTGGCCAGCGTCCTGCAACGCCTGCAGGAACAAGGGGTGGACAGGCTGGTCGTGCTGCCGCTCTACCCGCACTACAGCTGCGCAACCACTGGCTCGACTTTCGACGCCATTGCCGCAAACTTCCAACAACGCCGCTGGGTGCCTGACTTACAATTCATTGGCAGCTATCACGACCACCCACAGTACATCAGCGCAGTGGCCAACAGCATCCGCCAGTTCAGGGAGCAACACGGCAGCGCTGACAAGCTGGTGTTTTCCTACCACGGCGAACCCAGACGCTACCTCGACCAGGGGGACCCCTATCACTGCCAGTGCCTGAAAACCACGCGCCTGATCGCCACCGAACTTGGCCTGGCACCTGAGCACTACATCACTACATTTCAGTCGCGCTTTGGCAAAGCAGAATGGCTGCGACCTTACACAGATGAAACACTCGGTCAGCTACCCAAAGAGGGTACCGAATCCGTGCAGGTCATCTGTCCGGGCTTTGCGGCCGACTGCCTCGAAACCCTCGAAGAAATCGCCATGGAGAACCGCGATATATTTACGACGGCGGGCGGCAAACGCTTCGAGTACATTCCCTGCCTGAACAGTGACGCAGGGCACATCACGGCATTGGCCGCTATTGTTGAAGAACGTCTGGCGGGCTGGCGTGAGCGCGTCGGCCATGCGCAAGAAACAGCCGCACTGGCGCTGGCGGCGGGGGCCAAAAAGTAACGTTGCTTTGGGCTCTGGCGCACGCGACAGCGCCCTGGTGGCCACTACGGACAGGCGCGGCCGACCACGTTGGCAGTACTCCTGGGCTTTACCAGGCAGCAGCGGCTAATGGGCAATGTCGTGAATGCCTGCGGGTTCTACCATCCCGATCGAGTAGGCAATGGCAATACCGACCAGCAGCGCCAGCGTCAGCTTGAAACGATCGTGAGAATGAAAATGCACCTCGGGCAGTAAATCGCTCAGGGCAATACAGATAAACGCACCGGCCGAGAACGCCAGCGCGGCCGCCACCACCGCCACATTGCCGTCTACGGCATCCAGCCCGAAGTAAAACAACAGCGCACCCAGCGGGCACATCATGGCAAACAACAGGTTTACGTTGCGCCGGGCCGTATGACTCCAGCCGCCCGCCTTCATCACCGTCACGATCGACATGGCATCCAGCGGCTTGTGCAGCAAAATGGCCAGGAAAACTCCGAGGCCGACCAGCCCCTCAGCCGCGCCGCCACGCATGACCGCGCCCAGTGCGATGCCGTCAATCAATGTGTGCAGCGCCAGACCAAAGCCAATACCCAGCCAGCTAAAACGATGGGCGTCGTGATCACCCGCGTGGGCATGCGCGTGAGGGTGATCGTGCTGTTCGCCATGCTCGGCACTGAAGTCATGCTCGTGGAACTGGAACAGTCGCAACAGCAGGAGCATTACCACCAGGCCCAGCATCAACCACCACACCGCAAGGTCTGTGGCGTCCGGTGTGCCGGCCATGGCAATACTGTGGGGCAGCAAATGATAGAAGGCCACTCCCAACATCAGGCCTGACACCAGGCTCATCACCAGTTGCGTGGCCGTGTGGGTGAGCTTGATGCGGTCGATCAACTGCCCCCCAAGGAAGGAAAATGCGGCAATAGCAAGGCAGTAGAAGAGCAGCAGAAGCGTGGGGGACGCTGTCATAGTTATGTTTGGCTTCGACGCTGAAAGAGGCGCATTATTCCACATTCATGCCGCCCTGTAAGGCGTGTTAATACCGCCACAAGGCCAGTAGCGCGTCCTGTAGGTAAAACTCCCTATACCTGCCGTGATTTTCACTGCCGCGCTACCCGGCGAACGTTGACAGACAAACTAACGCTTATTAGTTTAGTGATCCCAGTTAAGGAGAGTCCCCATGTCGATCTACGAAGCCATCGAATCCACCGATTCGCGCCGCCGCCTGCAGTTGCGCAGCCCCGTTACGCTGGAGCCCACCGGTGAGTTGGTGTGCGCCAACGCTGAAGATGTGGCCGCAGCCATCGCCAAAGCGCGCGAGGCACAAAAAGCCTGGGCCAGGACATCCATGAAAGAGCGGCGGGAAGTGCTCGAGCGCGCCCTGAAAATCGTGATCGAGCGCCAGGATGACATCATCGATACCGTCGTGCAGGAAACCGGCAAAGCGCGCACTGATGCGATGAGTATGGAAGTGTTCTCGGTAGCTGACCAACTGTGCTACTACGCCAAAAACGCCGAGAAGTTCCTGAAGCCGCGCAAACGCAAGGTTCATGGTTTGCTCGGATTGATGAAGCAACTGCGCATCGTGTACAAGCCCCTGGGCGTGGTTGGCTTGATCACTCCCTGGAACGGGCCCTTCGTACTGGTGATGAACCAGGCCGCCCAGGCCATCATGGCCGGCAATGCCATCGTCGCCAAAGGTTCGGAGGTCACTCCCTATTCGGCCAAGCTGGCAGAAGACATTTTCCGCCAGGCAGGGTTGCCGGAAGGCGTACTGCAGGTATTGCTGGGCGACGGCGAAACCGGCGCCGCCATTGTTGAGGGCGGAGTCGATAAAGTCTCATTCACCGGCTCGGTCGCAACTGGCCGCAAAGTGGCCGAGTCCTGCGCACGACAACTGATCCCCTGTACGCTGGAGCTAGGCGGCAATGATGCCATGATTGTCTGTGCCGATGCCGATCTTGATCGCGCTACCGACGGGGCGTGGGTAGGTTCATGTATGAACACTGGCCACTACTGCTGCGGCACAGAACGGATCTACGTGGTGAAAGAAGTCTACGACGAATTTGTGCGGCTGGTTCTCGAAAAAGGCAAGGCGCTGCGCCAGGGTTCCAGCCATGGCTGGGACGAAGATATCGGCGCAGTGTTCTGGGATCGCCAGATGACCATCATTGAAGCCCATGTCGAGGATGCGCGCGCCAAGGGCGCGAAAATCCTGATGGGCGGCAGGCGCAATCCCGACTTACCCGGTCTGTACTACGAACCCACCGTGATAACTGATGTCGACAACAGCATGGATATCATGGTGCTGGAAACCTTTGGGCCGGTGCTGTGCATCCAGAAAGTGCATAGCGAAGAAGAGGCACTGCGCCTTGCCAACGATTCCGAATTCGGCCTCAACGGCAACGTCTGGACGCAAGACAAAGACAAAGGCTATGCGCTGGCAGCCGCCATTGATACCGGCTCTTGCAGCGTCAATGACATGGCCGTAAGTTATGGCATTCCAGCTGCGCCGTTTGGCGGCAAGAAGAACTCGGGGCTCGGCCAGGTGAACGGCAAGAAAGGCCTGCGCGGCTACTGCCACGAGATGCCCATCGTGATCGACCGCTTCGGTGGCAAACTGCAAAGCGGCTACCCGTACAGCGCTGCCAGCGCCGAAGGCATGAAAAAGTTGATGAACTTTCTCTGGGTGAAAACGCCTATCGGCAAGTGGATGAGCTGAGGCCCGGCCCGCTGACCTTCACAGCGCGCCCGCTATACGAGGACGAGATTGTCCCGATGAATCAACTCCTCGTCAGCCTGGTAACCCAGGATAGCCTCGATCTGCGAAGACGGTGAGCCCATGATGCGCCGGGTTTCAGCGGCGCTGTAGTTCACCAGGCCGCGCGCGACTTCTTTGCCCTGTGCATCGCAGCACGAGACCATATCGCCACGCGCGAAGCCGCCACGCACACCGCGCACGCCAACACTGAGCAAGCTGCGCCCGGATTCCCTGAGCACCTTTACAGCGCCGTCGTCCAGTTCCAGGGTGCCGGCAATTTGCACCATACTGGCCAGCCATTGTTTGCGGGCGTTTTCCGGCTGCTGTCCGGACTGCAGCCAGGTGCCCACCGTCGCACCGGATGAAATTTTCGCCAGTATGTTTTCATGCCGTCCCGAGGCAATCACGGTTTCGGTACCTGATCGCGCCGCCAGCCGCGCCGCGCGCACCTTCGTTACCATACCGCCACGCCCCAGCTTACCGCCCTGCCCTGCCATGCCATCGAGCTTTTGATCCTGCGCATCACAATGCTCCAGTAACCGGGCATCCTTGTTGTGCCGAGGGTCTGCGGTATACAGGCCCTCCTGATCCGTCAGCAACACCAGTACATCCGCGTCAATCAGGTTGGCCACAAGGGCCGCCAGCGTGTCGTTGTCGCCAAAGCGGATCTCTTCAGTGACCACGGTGTCGTTCTCGTTGACCACCGGTACCACGCCAAGGTGCATCAGGGTTTTGAGTGTACTGCGCGCATTGAGGTAGCGGTCGCGCGCGATGATGTCATCGTGTACCAACAGGATCTGGGCAGTGGCAATACCGTGGGCGTTGAACGCAGACTCATAGCTTTGCACCAGCACCGACTGACCAACTGCAGCGGCGGCTTGTAACTCATGCACAAGGTGTGGACGCTCCTTCCAGCCCAGTCGCACAATGCCGGCCGCCACGGCGCCACTGGAGACCAGCACCACCTCACAGCCCTGTTCCCGCAGCGCCACCAACTGCGCTACCAGTTTGCTGATCATGGCCTCATTCAGGCCGCGTCCATCGTCTGTGAGCAGTGCACTACCCACTTTCACTACCCAACGACGGGCAGACGTGATCTCAGCTCGCGTTGTCATTGCACTTCCTCAGGGCGTGTATTCCACTTCGACATCATAGTCATCGTCGTCTTCATCTGCAGCGCCTCCTGCGGCGCTGAGCTTGCGCCGCGCCTGGTGCTTCTGGCGCAGTTCCTCTATGCGCGCACGCGCTTCGTTCTGCATCTGGTGCTGCAGTGTCAGCTCGGCCTCTGCCAATTCCGGATCATCCTGTTCGGCCAGCTTCTGCGCCTCGATAAAGGTCATAAGGTCGGCGCACAGCGTACTGGTGCCGGAGCCGTTGATGGCCGCAACGCTATACACGGGGCCCTGCCAATCAAGCGCGGCCAGTACGGCCTCCTTGCGCTGTACAAACGTGGCCTCATCCACCAGATCCGCCTTGTTCAAAACCAGCCATCGCTCACGCGCTGCCAGCGTGGGGCTGAAACACTCCAGTTCGGTAGCGATAGCGACCGCAGACTGGGCGGGGTCGGTGCCATCCCAGGGTGCCACATCCACCAGGTGCAACAGAATGCGCGTGCGTGTCAGGTGTTTCAGGAAGCGGATGCCCAGGCCTGCACCCTCGGATGCGCCCTCGATCAGGCCCGGAATATCCGCCATGACAAAACTGCGATGCGCCTCGACCTTGACCACACCAAGATTCGGCACGAGGGTGGTGAAGGGGTAATCGGCAACCTTGGGCTTGGCCGACGACACCGCTCGAATCAGGGTTGACTTGCCGGCGTTGGGCAATCCCAACAAGCCAACATCCGCCAGCACCTTGAGTTCCAGTTTCAGGTTGCGCACCTCGCCTTCACTGCCTGAGGTTGTCTGGCGTGGTGTGCGATTGGTACTGGATTTGAAGCGTGTATTGCCCAAACCGTGGAAGCCGCCCTGGGCGACCAGCAGTTGCTGGCCATGCTCGGATAAATCGCCAAGAATTTCATCGATGTCCTCATCGATGACAGTGGTGCCCACGGGCACTTTGAGGATAAGGTCCTGGCCACTGGCCCCCGTGCAGTTACGACCACGCCCCTGCTCGCCGCTCGCCGCGCTGTAATTGCGCTGGAAGCGGTAATCAACCATGGTGTTGAGTGCGTTATCTGCTTCAATAATGACGCTGCCGCCGTCACCACCATCACCGCCGTCCGGCCCGCCTTTGGCAACATACTTCTCGCGACGAAAACTCAGGCAGCCATTGCCGCCCTTGCCGGCCTGCACTTTGATGCGCGCTTCATCTACAAATTTCATGAGCTTTCAATCAGACCTTCATATGGCGAGTTCCACGCCCTGGGTTTTGCGGTACCGCACAGCCAACGACACGGCCTTGCCGCTCGGTTATCTGGCCACGCCTGTACTGCCTGAGAAAACCTGTTCTTGCCCAGTCCGCCGCACGCGGCCCGAGCGTGCATGCAACAGGAGCCGGCACCTCGCCAGACCGCTTGATGAGCGGGCAGTATACAAAAAAAAGCCCCGTCAATTGACGAGGCTTCTTGCGACTTGCCTGGCGCTTGCCAGGCCAGGCGGTTCAGGCACTCACGACCTGAACGAATTTACGGCTTTTGGGGCCACGTACAACAAATTCGACCTTGCCATCGGAGGTTGCAAACAGAGTGTGGTCCTTGCCAACACCCACGTTTTCACCGGCATGGAAGCGTGTACCGCGCTGACGCACGATGATGTTACCGGCTTTGACTACCTCGCCACCAAAACGCTTGACACCCAGACGCTTGCTGACGGAATCGCGTCCATTTCGAGTACTACCACCTGCTTTCTTGTGTGCCATTGCTTCAGCCCTCCTAGGCGGATATACCCGTAATCTTCACTTCAGTAAACCACTGGCGGTGGCCAGTTTCCTTACGGTAGTGCTTACGGCGGTTAAACTTGACGATTTTGATCTTGGCGTGGCGGCCATGAGAAACGACCTCTGCTGACACCTTGCTGCCTGCCACCAGTGGTGTGCCGATCTTGATGTCGTCACCACCGACCATCAGCACACGGTCGAATTCAATGGTCTCGCCCGTTGCTGCTTCGATTTTTTCCAGCTTGAGGGTCTCGCCCTCTTTCACACGGTGCTGCTTGCCACCGCTTTCAATCACTGCGTACATCTTGTCATACTCCGTTCAGTTCGCCTGCTCGCAGCTTTTTAGGACCCTTGATGAAGCGATGCCATCAAAGGGGCAGAGCCAGGCACTAACAGTTACTTTTCAGATGCTTGCGGGCATGCAACCCGTAGAAGCACTCAATCTACCCCGAGGCTCGCCATTCTGAGCGGGCGGTGTAAACCACCGCGGGGCAAACTCCAGCCGCTGGACGCCCGTATCGAGAAGCCACAGCGCGGTGCGGAGGGCGGCGATTTTACGCAATTCACCACATTGGGGCAAGGCCTATTTCGACTTAAAAACAATGGGTTGCGGCGTGTTCGACAGGCCCGGTTGACAGCGGGCGATCCTTGACAGCCATACGGCAGCGTCCTAGCATGCCCGGGCATTTTTTATTCCCCCCAGTTCTATGCAAAAAATTCGTGCCACTGTGGCCAGTGAGTTCGATCGGGTCAACCAGCTCATTGTGGATCAACTGCAGTCGGACGTTGATATGGTCGAGAACGTGGGCCACTACATCATTGACGCCGGCGGCAAGCGCATGCGTCCGCTGCTGGTGTTGCTCAGCGCGAAGGCATTGGGGGAATGCACGCAGGCCCAGCTCAAGTTTGCCGCGACCATCGAATTCATACATACCGCCACACTGCTGCACGACGATGTGGTTGATATCTCCAGCCTGCGCCGCGGGCGGCCTACGGCCAATGCCCAGTTCGGCAATGCACCCTCGGTTCTGGTGGGGGACTTTCTGTATACGCGTGCGTTCCAGCTTATGGTGCAACTGGATAGTCTGCCGCTGCTCAACCATATGGCCGACACCACCAATACCATTGCCGAGGGTGAGGTGCTGCAGCTGGTCCGCGCGGGTAACCCAGACACTACCGAAGCACAATACCTGGACGTTATCACTCGCAAGACGGCCATTCTTTTCGCTGCTGGCTGCTATGGCGCCGCGTTATTGGCGGGTGAAGCGCAACCGCGCTGCCAGGCACTGCACGACTTCGGTCTGAATCTGGGCATTGCCTTCCAGATGATTGATGACGTGCTTGATTACGAGGGCGACCCGGACAACATGGGTAAGAATGTCGGTGACGACCTCACCGAGGGCAAGGCTACGCTGCCGCTGATACACGCGCTTTCTGTCACAAGTGGCCAGGATCACAACGTGATCCGGCAGGCGATTGCGAACAAGTCTGCAGCCAATCTCAAGCAAGTTATTGCCATCATTCAGGCCGCGGGCTCCATAGACTATACGCGCATGCAGGCCATGCAATACCATGACCTGGCAGCCCGCAGCCTGGGCACCCTGCCGTCCTCACCGGCATCCGATGCTCTTGCACAACTGCTTGCAATGGCGGTCGATCGCAATCATTGATAAGTCCCGCAGCGCGCTGCCTGCAACCACCCGCACTGGCCCAGTACGGCGCTCCCTCCGGTCCGCACACACACCACCAGGCTGAAGCATGCCCGCGGCAAGCACACACCACTAGGCTGTGAAATGCTGCGACCTAAGTCTGCAGCGGGCATTGCGCTGTAATTCGGCGCTTTCTATACTGCAACAGCACCCGCCGCCTGGTCCCCACTATGCCTGCACAACCCTTGCTTACCGACTTTCCCGCTTTTGCGCACCTACAAACCAAAGCACAATCTCTGCAAAAGGGATCGATCAGTGCCCTGATCGATGACGACACCCAAAGAACACTCAACTACGTGCGCACCGCTGCCGGGCTGCGCGTCGACTTTTCCAAGTACCTGCTTGATGACGCGACGCTTGCGCTGCTGCTACAACTGGCAAAACAGGCCGATATTCAGCGCAGCATTGCTGCCCTGTTCGGTGGCGACTGCGTCAATACCACGGAGAATCGGCCCGCCTTGCATACCCTGCTGCGAGCTGACGCCGACGACGGTATGGCCGAGCAGTTCACACAGGTCAGTGCAACTCGAGCCAGCATGCAGACATTGGCCGACACGATCCACCATGGCAAGCACCAAGGATTCACCGGCAAAGCCATTACCGATGTCGTGAACATTGGCATTGGCGGCTCCGACCTTGGCCCAAGATTGGCAACGCAGGCCCTGGCGCCTTACCATGGCTCCGTACGCTGCCACTATGTTGCCAACGTTGACCCGGCTGATATCAGCATGACGCTGGCCGGGCTTGATGCGCAAACCACGCTATTCATCATCTGCTCGAAATCGTTTCGCACTGAAGAGACGCTCGCCAACGGGCTCACCGCCAGGCAGTGGTTGCTGGATCACGGCGCATCACACGGCGATTTGCAGCAGCACTTCCTCGCCGTAACCACCAATCTTGAGGCAGCTGCAGAGTTTGGCATTGCCAGCGCCAACTGCCTGCCCATGTGGGACTGGGTAGGTGGACGCTACTCTGTATGGTCAGCCGTTGGCCTGAGCACGGCGATTGCGATTGGCTGGGACAGGTTTTCAGAATTCCTGCAGGGTGCACGACACATGGACCTGCACTTCAGAACTGCTGCACACGAGCAGAATGTTCCGCTCATTCTGTCGCTGCTCGAGTTGTGGTCATGCAACCTGCTGGGAGCAACCAATCATGTGGTACTGCCCTATGACCAATCCCTGAATGAGCTCCCCGACTACCTGCAACAGCTCACCATGGAGAGCAACGGCAAGTCGGTCAACCTCGACGGCATCACATTGCCCTACCATACCGCCCCGGTGTTATGGGGCTCTGCTGGTACGATCGGCCAGCATTCGTTTCACCAGCTGCTGCACCAGGGCACACTGCAGTGCCCGGCCGATTTCATCCTGCCATTGACCAGCCACACCGACAATGCCGAGCAACACCGACGCCTGGTGGCCAACTGCCTGGCGCAGAGCCGCACGTTGATGGTCGGACGCACACTGGAGCAAGCCACAGCCACCTTGACGGCTAGGGGCGCCGACATGCAATCCGCGCAGACATTGGCGCCGCACCTGGTGATGTCAGGCAACCGCTCCAATACAGTAGTTACAATGGAAAAGTTAACACCTTCAACACTGGGCGCGCTGCTTGCAATGTATGAACACAAGACGTACTGCAGTGCGCAGCTGTGGGGCATCAACCCCTTCGACCAGTGGGGTGTAGAGGTAGGCAAGGATATCGGCGTGGCCGTTTATGCACGCCTGCAAGGCGATGACGAAAGCCCTATCGACCCATCGACCGACGCGTTGATCGCACAGTGGCGCGAGGCCAATCGCTGAGCCTCGGGCTCAGCTATCGATCAGCGCCAGCAGTTCCTGCGTTTTGGCTTCCATGAGGGCTGGATCGGCGCGACTTTCGACATTAAGCCTTACGACCGGCTCCGTATTGGACATGCGCAGGTTAAAGCGCCAGTCGCCCATGGACATCGACAAGCCATCCACGCGCTCGACTTCCAGGGCCTGTGGTGTATAGACCGCTTCGACCCGCGCCATCGCCGCCGCTGCGTCATCAATCTTGCGATTAATCTCACCGCTACAAGGGTAGGCCTGCATGCGCTCATACACCATGGAAGACAAGGCTCTACCTTGTTCGCAGATCAGGCCCGTGACCAGTAACCAGGGGATCATGCCACTGTCACAGTAGGCAAAATCGCGAAAGTAGTGATGAGCGCTCATCTCGCCGCCATATACGGCGTTTTCCAGACGCATGCGCTCCTTGATGAAAGCGTGCCCCGTTTTGCTCTGCACCGCCTCGCCTCCCAACGACGTGACCATGTCAACGGTATTCCAGGTCAACCGCGGATCATGCACGATTTTCGCAGCGCCGCCTTTTTTCAGGAACGCCTCGGCCAACAAACCCACGACGTAATAGCCCTCAATAAAATCGCCGTTCTCGTCGAAGAAGAAACAGCGGTCGAAATCGCCGTCCCAACCGATACCAAGATCAGCGCCATGCTCGCGCACTGCGTCTATCACCGCCACTCTATTCTCAGGTAACAGAGGATTGGGCACGCCATTGGGAAAGTTGCCATCGGGCTCGTGATGCAACTTGATAAACTCAAACGGCAAGTGGGGTTCCAGCAAATCGACAACGCGTCCCGCACCGCCATTGCCTGCATCCACCACAATCTTCAGCGGCGTTAGCTTGTCGACATCGACATAGGACAGCAAATGTTCTACGTAGGCCTGGTCGGTATCCAGAGCATGCAGCGTGCCTTTCTTTGCAGCGGGGGTAAATGTGTTTTCTTCAGCCAGGCGCTTGATGTCAAACAGGCCTGTGTCACCGGAGATCGGGCGCGATTCTTCGCGCACAAATTTCATGCCGTTGTAGTCTTTGGGGTTGTGGCTGGCTGTAACTGCTATGCCACCATCCATGCCGGCATGCGATGTGGCGAAGTAGATTTCCTCAGTACCGCTCAGGCCAATGTCATAGACGTCAACACCCTGTTCCAGCAAGCCTTGAGAAAGCGCCGCCTTGATCGACTCACTGCTTAAGCGAATATCGTGGCCCACTACCACTTGCCTGGGCTTGACGACTTCGGCGTAGGCTCGTCCGATACGCCGGGCGATATCTTCATTGAGCTCATCGGGAACACGTCCACGCACATCGTAGGCTTTAAAACAGGTAATTTCTTGCACGATTAAACTCTCAGTAAAATGTCAGTGAACGGCTACTTTTGCAGGTAGTAATTGTCGTAGACGAAGTTGGTGGCCTCTACAAACCCGGGAACACTGCCGCAATCAAACCGCCGGCCCGCAAACTGGTAGGCGATTACCCGGCCCTCTTCGGCCTGCGTCTGCAAGGCATCGGTGATCTGTATCTCACCGTTGGCTCCCGGTTCGGTATTGCGCAGGATATCGAATATATCCGGTGTGAGTATGTAACGCCCGATAATCGCGAGATTCGAAGGCGCATCCGCAGGCGCGGGCTTTTCTACCATGTCGGACACACGGTACACGCCCTCGGCAATCGCCTCGCCAGCGATCACCCCGTACTTATGGGTATCTTCCTTGGGCACTTCCTGAATCGCAACAATAGAACACTGGAACTGTTCATACAGCGCAGCCATCTGCGTCAACACACCGGGCCCGTCGTTGAGGCACAAGTCATCTGACAACAACACGCCGAAGGGTTCGTTGCCAATCAGGGGCTCACCTGTAAGAATCGCGTGGCCAAGGCCTTTCATTTCGCGCTGACGCACCGAGGCGAACACTCCTTTTTCCAGCACATCGCGTATGCTCGCCAGAGCGGCTTCCTTACCACTGCCTGAAATCTGATGCTCAAGCTCATAGCTGATGTCGAAATGATCCGTGATTGTGCGCTTGCCACGACCGGTAACCATTGCACAGGTGCGCATGCCTGCCGCTATGGCTTCTTCGACGCCATACTGCACCAGGGGCTTGTTCACAATAGGCAACATCTCCTTGGGCATACTTTTGGTGGCGGGAAGAAACCTGGTACCGTAACCGGCGACCGGGAACAGACACTTCTTAATCAAAACACTTCTCCATCAATCGTTGTGTATGGCTTGTGCAGGCTGTGTTTGCGCCCAGGGCGGAGGTGTGCGCACCCAACGTGCCTGTATCGCCCGTGGTTTTACTAACCGCTACGTCCGTAGATATCCTCAAAGCGAACAATGTCGTTTTCATCCAGATACGATCCCGAGCGCACTTCAATCAACTCAAGCGGTATCTGTCCGGGATTTGCCAGGCGGTGCTTGTGGCCCAGCGGAATATAGGTGGACTCGTCTTCAGCAAGCATGAACACCTTATCGTCACAGGTGACCTCGGCCGTACCCTTGACCACCACCCAGTGCTCCGCTCGATGATGGTGCATTTGCAACGACAGTGACTGACCGGGGTTTACAATAATGCGCGTTACTGCAAAGCGCTCCGCAGACACGAGCGTTTCAGCCCAACCCCAGGGACGATACGCGCGGCGGTGCACGGACGCTTCGCTGCGGCCTTGATCCTTGAGCGCATTCACGATGCGTTTCACATCCTGGACTTTGTCGCGGTCTGCCACCAACACGGCATCGGCGGTTTCGACCACCACGAGGTTGGCAACACCGGTTACCGCTACCAGGCGGTGATCACTGCGAATATAACTACCGCGGCAGTTATCAAGGATCACATCGCCCTTAGCGACATTCTGCTCGGCGTCCTGATCGGACACTTCCCAGAGGGCCGACCAGGCACCGACGTCGCTCCATCCACAATCCAGGGAGACCACCGCGCCCTTGTCGGTCTTTTCCATGACAGCGTAATCGATACTGTCGCTGGGACAGCCCGCGAAAATCTGTGCATCCGGACGCAGAAAATCCAGGTCATTAACCGCCCCGTCCATGGCCGCTATACAGCAGTCAAGCATGTCTGGAGCCAGTGAGCGCAACTCGTCCAGGTAGGTTTGCGCGCGCAGCAGGAACATGCCGCTGTTCCAAAGATAGTCACCTGAGTCCAGATAAGCCTGTGCCGTTGGTTCATCCGGCTTCTCGACAAAGCGTTCCAGATCGTACAGACCCTCGGCAAGACTGGCGCCGCACTTGATGTATCCGTACCCTGTTTCCGGCGCGGTCGGCACAACGCCAAATGTTGTCAGGCGCCCTTCCTGGGCCAGCGGCAATGCACGGCCGACGGCCTCGACGAATGCGTCAATGTTCTTGATCAGATGATCTGCAGGCAGCACCAGCAAGATTGCCTCCGGATCAATGGCCACCGCACTGATCGCGGCGAGCGCAACGGCAGGGGCCGTGTTTCGACCCACCGGCTCCAGGATAAGGCTACTCGCGTGCAAGCCTACCTGGCGCAGCTGCTCTGCCACCATGAAGCGGTGTTCTTCATTACACACCACCATGGGGTCACTGGCCTGGAAGCCGCCAGTACGTTGCAGCGTTTCCTGGATCATGGACAGCTCGCCAGCAAGCGGCAAGAATTGCTTGGGATGGGCCTCACGCGAAACAGGCCATAGCCTGCTACCAACGCCGCCCGACAGAACCACGGGTGTAATCATATGCCTCGCCTGTGTCCGCAAGCGTTCCAGACGCTTAATCGCACTGCTATTGACTCTATTATTGGAGGGGAATGATGCCTTGGAACCCCTTTACGCGAAAGGCTCATACTATCTAACAACGGCATTATTACAACTGCGTGACACAGTGTTAGAGACCGTTTCTGTGACCTCAGTAACATTCCCAATAGTCTGTGGAAACATCCTGGTGCAGGCATCAACACAACGGCGCGCTATTTCGCTTGCGCAGCCTGATTCGGCGTCATAGATGGGGTAGAATACTGCGCATCACCCTATCCAGCTGCCCATGCCAGCCAATCGTCCGCAGAGATCATGACTAAATCCAGCTATAGCAAAGAAGAACTCATAGAATGTGGCGAGGGGCGCCTTTTCGGGCCCGGCAATGCGCAATTGCCAACAGGGAACATGTTAATGGTCGATCGGATTGACCATATCAGCTCCGAGGGCGGCGGCTATGGCAAAGGCGAGATCATCGCCGAACTGGATATCCACCCTGAGCTGTGGTTCTTCGATTGCCATTTTCCGGGAGACCCGGTGATGCCCGGCTGCCTGGGGCTGGATGCCATGTGGCAGCTAGTGGGGTTCTTCCTTGGCTGGCGCGGTAATCCCGGGCGCGGACGCGCGCTAGGCTGCGGCGAAGTGAAATTCAGCGGTCAGATACTGCCCAGCGCCAGCCGTGTGGTCTACAACATCAATATCAAACGCGTCATCGAACGCAAGCTCGTCATGGGCATTGCCGATGGCACCATCACCTGCGACGGCAAAGAGATCTACATTGCCAAAGACCTGCGCGTCGGTTTATTCACTTCTACGG
The DNA here is from genome assembly GCA_024742415.1 of Gammaproteobacteria bacterium. Lineage (GTDB taxonomy): Bacteria > Pseudomonadota > Gammaproteobacteria > Pseudomonadales > Halieaceae > Marimicrobium. The sequence continues at coordinate 24,711 of JANSYN010000015.1, read as the reverse complement.
AGTCCTTTTAATTCGATGACTAAGCGAGTAGTAATCACGGGCATGGGCATTGTGTCCTGCCTGGGTAACGATACAGAGTCTGTGGCGGCGTCACTCTATGAAGGACGTTCCGGCATTACACGCAGGGAAGAACAGGTAGAGATTGGCATGCGCTCGCACATCGCCGGGGCGCCCCGGATAGACACGTCTGAGCACATCGACCGCAAACAACTGCGATTCATGGCAGATGCGGCGGCCTTTGCCTATATCTCAATGCAGCAGGCCATCATGGACGCTGGGCTGGACGATGCTGAGGTCTCAAACGTGCGTACAGGCATTATCGCAGGTTCAGGCGGTGCCTCATCGGCCAGCCAGACTGAAGCCTCAGACATCATGCGCGAGCGTGGCTTGCGTCGCGTCGGTCCGTACCGGGTAACGCAGACCATGGGCAGCACTGTTTCAGCCTGCCTGGCAACGCCCTTCAAGATAAAGGGCGTCAACTATTCGATTTCATCTGCCTGCTCCACCAGCGCCCACTGCATTGGCAGCGCTATGGAACAGATCCAGCTAGGCAAACAGGACGTTATTTTTGCCGGCGGCGGCGAAGAACTGCACTGGTCCCTGAGCTGCCTCTTCGATGCGATGGGAGCGCTGTCTACACAATACAATGACACCCCGGAACGTGCATCACGCGCCTATGATGCCAACCGCGATGGCTTTGTCATTGCCGGCGGTGGCGGCATGCTGGTCGTGGAAGAACTGGAACACGCAAAAGCCCGCGGCGCAAAGATCTATGCAGAACTTGTCGGCTATGGGGCCACTTCCGACGGCCATGACATGGTGGCCCCCTCAGGCGAAGGCGCCGTGCGGTGCATGCAACAGGCCTTGTCTACCGTCGATGGGGCCATTGACTACATCAATGCCCATGGCACGAGCACGCCGGCCGGGGATATTCAGGAGTTGAAGGCCGTGAAACAAGCCTATGCCCAGCGCGATGATGCACCTGTCATAGGCTCGACCAAATCGCTGTCGGGACATTCCTTGGGCGCGGCAGGCGTACAGGAAGCGATATACACGCTGCTGATGCAGCAGCGCGGTTTTATTGCGGCCTCGGCAAATATTGAGACGCTGGACCCGGAGGCAGAAGGTGTTCCTATTGCTCGGGAACGCATTGACGGTGTTGACCTCGAACGCGCGATGTCAAACAGTTTCGGTTTTGGTGGCACCAACGCGTCGCTGGTCTTTCAAAAGTACTCTGGTTGATAATGGGGCGCGCTGTGCCAACCTGACCGCGGTGGTATCACCGGTCTCCGGGCCGTGCTTAGTAGAGTGCATCCAGCAGAAGAATGTCCAGCGTGTCGCCAATGGCGACGGTGGTATCTGGGGGTACGATCGCCAGTGCGTCGCTGTGACTGACTGAGCTCAGTACGCCCGAGCTTTGATTGGCATGTGAGGCTGCCCACACCCTGCCGTCACGGTGTTCCAAAGACACGCGCAAGTACTCCTGCCGCCTGTTCGGCCGATCCACCTGAAAATCTGCTGCGGCCTGGAGGCGCGGCGCTTCGTGTTCCAGCGAGCCTTGCAGCTTTAACAGCATTGGACGGGCAATCAGGCAAAAGGTAACAAACACCGAAGTCGGATTGCCCGGCAGGCCGACGAAAGGCGTATCGCCGATATAACCAAAAGCCAGTGGCTTACCCGGCTTGATGGCCAGCTTCCACAGGTCGAGCCTGCCCAGGCGCTCTACTTCGCGCTTTACGTGGTCTTCCTCACCCACCGACACACCACCTGAGGAGACAACGCAATCGGCAATATCGGCCGCCTTGCGTAAGGCACTGGCTGTTGCAGCCGGGTTATCGGGCACGATTCCCAGGTCCACTACCTCCATGTGCAGGCCCTGCAGGAGCCCGGACAGGGTATAGCGGTTCGAATTGTACACTTGCGCGGCGTTAGGCTCGCCCGCTCCGGGCTCGATCAACTCGTCACCTGTGGACATGATCGCCACGCGCAGCGGCAGGTAAACCTCAACTTCTGCGCAGCCAATCGACGCCAGCAACCCCAGATCCGGGGGTCGGAGCCGGCGGCCCTTGCCAAGCACCACACTGCCACGGGCGATGTCCTGGCCCCGCGGACGAATGTTGGCACCAACCTTCGCCGATGTATTAATGGTAACGATGCCATCGGCCTCAGTGCAGTTTTCCTGCATCACCACCGCATCGGCACCTGATGGAATGGGCGCTCCGGTAAATATTCGGGCGGCCGTACCGGGCTGCAGTGGCTGACCCGCAGTGCCCGCAGGGATACGCTGCACAACTGGCAGCGGCTCGTTGGTATCCACGACAGCCAATGCATAACCATCCATCGCACTGTTGTCTGAGCCGGGCACATCAATTGACGATACAACGTCTTTAGCCAGCACACGCCCCAGAGCCTGCAGCAAGGGAACCGACTCGGTGGTCAGGTCAGGCTCGACACTCCCCAGCACTTTACCGAGCGCCACACCTACCTTGAGCAGGTCGCTCAAGGAGTTGCTCCTCGCACATTTAACACACCCACAAAATTGCAGGGCCGGTGGGTGCTGTCTAACTGCTCCTTGATCAAACCCTCCCAGGCAGTGCGACACGCCCCGGTTGAGCCAGGCACGCAGAACACGACCGTATTGTTAGACAAGCCCGCGAGCGCCCTCGACTGGATCGTGGAAGAACCGATTTCCTCATAGGACAGCGCTCTGAACACCTCACCAAAGCCCTCGATCCTTTTATCGAACAGTGGCGCAACGGCTTCGGGGGTGGAATCCCTGCCCGAAAAACCGGTGCCTCCGGTGACGATGATCGCATGGATATCGCTGTCTGCGATCCAGGCGGACAACACCGCTCGTATCTGGTAGATATCATCCTTCACGATAGCCTTCGCGCCAATGGCATGCCGGTCAGCGCGCAACGCTTCCACCAGGTACTGACCGGACGTGTCAGTTGCCTCGGTACGAGTATCGGACACCGTTAGCACGGCTGCGCAGAGCGGTCGGGCTACCGCTTCATCTCTTTTGCTCATTTAAGTGTTTTCTCCTGCCTGCCGGTCGTAATAGGATTTGACGACATCGCCAATGGTACTGCGCCAGGGTACTTGCCGGATTGCAAAGGTATTGAGAATCTTCGAGGAGTCCAGGCTTCTGTTGAGCGGCGCCAGCCCATCAGGCTCACGCTCCAGTTGCACCGCCGAGGCGCTCATTTCATAAAACTGCGAGGCGGCGGCCAACAGAGCCTCGGCAAATTCATAATAGGTAGCAGTGTCTGAGCTGCCGTAGTGGTAGATGCCCCAGGGCTCAAGCCCTGTACTCAACTGATCCAGCAACCCCATGATCACCCTGGCCCCGTCATAGGCTGACACGGGGCAGCCGCGCAGATTGTTATCGAGCACCAGGCTGTCGCCGCCTCGCAGGGGCTCCAACAACTGGGTAATGAGGTTGGCGCCCTCAGAAGAGAAAATGGGGCCCATGCGTAAGACAAAATGCCGTTCGCAGGTTGTCAGCACAACCTGTTCGGCGGCTTGCAGTAACTGCCCCACCGATTCCTGATTGTCCGGTATGTCTTCTTCCACGTAGGGCCGATCCAGCAGGCCGGAAAACACCCTTGAGCTGGAGACGTACAGGTAGGCGGTATCGGTGCGCTGGCAGGCCTTGGCAACCCAGCGACAACGCTTGAGATCCAGATCCTGGATCTGGATGCCACCGTCTCCGGCGGCCTCAATACGCACGTCTACAACGATATCGCATTTGCCACGCACGACTGCTTTTTTGGCCTGGCGTTCGCTCTTCCAGCGGCAGGCAGACTGGCTCAACGGCACTAACTCATGCCGAGGTAGGGCACCCTGTCGAGCCACCAGCGCCTTGCCCAGTGGCGTGTCAGACCCGAGAAGTAATATGCGCACCGATTTGATTTCGCTCCATCAGCACGGGCGTAGCGCTGCCCGGAGCACCGCGTGCGCGAGCCAACAGAGGCCATCGGACTGTGCCAACGCAACCCGGTGCAGTAAGTTGTTCCTGCCCGCTCTGATGATCACTCAGAACGGAATATCGTCGTCGAAGTTACTGAAATCTTCCGCGGGGGGGGCGCTGGACGCTTCCCGGGGCGGAGCGGAGGCAGAAGTTGACCCACCAGAGCTGTGGTCCGTAGATGGGTAGCCACCCTGGCCAGCGCCACGGCTATCGAGCATCTGCATCTCGTTTACCAGTATCTCTGTAGTGTAGCGGTCCTGGCCATCCTGGCCCTGCCACTTGCGGGTTTGCAAGCGCCCTTCCACGTAGACCTTGGACCCTTTCTTCAGATACTCACCGGCGATCTGGCCCAGCCGATAGGCGCCACGATCGCGAAAGACAACCCTGTGCCATTCGGTGCGCTCTTTCTGCTCACCGGTTTGTTTATCGCGCCATGTCTCGCTCGTCGCGATACTGGCATTGGTAACGGCACCACCATCGGGAAAGAACCGAGTCTCAGGATCGTTGCCCAGATTGCCTACGATGATGACTTTGTTGACGCCGCGCGAAGCCATAGATGACCCTCAGATTTGTTCAAAAAGAATACCCTTCGTGACGATCGACTATAGCAATCCCACTCACCAAATGCGACATCAGGGAAGATCAATGCGCATCAGTTCGCTAATGCGGAGGGCCCAACTAGCGTGTCGGCGAAGGCTGTTCTTGCGACACACCGTGGGAAGTGTACCGGACCTCAATCACCAGCCAGGCAATCACCAGGCACAGGCACAAAAGAAGCAAGTGCGTGGCACTGCTGACCTGCAGGGTCCAGCCACCCACTGCGCCACCGCAGAAGGCACCAAGGAACTGGCAGGTTGAGTACACACCCATCGCGGAGCCTCGTCCCTGCGAGGGAGCCAGTTTGCTCACCCGTGAAGGCAGGGTTGCCTCCAGATAGTTAAATCCCACGAAGAACAGTAACAGCCCCAGGTAAAGCGGTGCAGCGCTGCTCGCCCACTGGATCAGCATCAAGGCCGCTGCCAGGGCTAGCAGTGCCAGTGAGAATGCCTGGGCAGGTCGGTTTTTTCTTTCCGCCAGCGTCATCAGGGGCACCATCCCCAGCAGCGATAGCGCTAGAACCGGCAGGTACACCAGCCAGTGCGACTCGCGCAGCAGGTCGGCCCGCGTTTCGAGGAAAGCCGGTACCACCAGGAAGGCAGCCATAAGGACAAAGTGCAGCGTAAACACCCCAAAATTAAGACCCGGCAAACCCGGCAACCGCAGGCTGGCAAGCATTGAAAGAGTCTGTACCGGGTTTTGGGCGGGTGCTTGCGCCGGTGGCGATGGGACCCAGAATACAATGACCGATACGCCAAGAAAGGCTAGGCCAGCGGACAACCAGAACACCGCGGCAAGCCCCCCAAAACTGGCAACGAGCGGGCCCAGTACCAGCGAGAAAGCAAACGCCACACCAATGCTGATACCCACCATGGCCATTGCCTTGGTGCGCTGCTCCTCCCGGGTCAGGTCCGCCACCAGGGCAAGCACGGTGCTGGCGATGGCGCCCGCGCCTTGCAGGGCCCGACCCAGGATGATATCTCCTACGCTGTCTGCCAGCGCAGCAATCACGCTGCCAAAGGCAAACATAAGAAGGCCGCCCACGATCACGCGTTTGCGGCCAACTTTGTCAGACAACCAGCCCAGTGGAATCTGCAGTATCGCCTGGGTCAATCCGTAGGCGCCCAGCGCAAGGCCAATCGCCAACGGCGTCGCCCCCGGCAAATCCGCTGCATACAATGCCATCAGCGGAAGCACCATAAAGAGGCCCAGCATGCGCAGCACGTAGAGCAACGACAACGCTCCGACAGAACGGCGCTCAAGGGCAGTCATTGGGGATTCAGTAATCACGATGTGTATGCGGAGCAGGCTCGGAAAAGCCGCACATGTTAACAGGTTACCCCAGCCCCGAATACACGAGGGCGGCATTGCCTGATTGTCTACATGAGCTTTGCCAGCAGGGACGCTCAACGCCTATACTGTCGGGTTTCCGTTTCCCGGTTAATCAAGAGGCCCCATGGACACGATACAAGTACGCGGAGCGCGCACTCACAACCTGAAGAATATCGACCTTGATATTCCTCGCGACAAGCTCGTTGTGATCACGGGTCTATCCGGTTCGGGAAAGTCATCGCTTGCGTTCGACACACTGTATGCAGAGGGTCAACGGCGCTATGTCGAATCCCTGTCCACCTATGCGAGGCAGTTCCTGTCCATGATGGAAAAGCCCGATATCGATCACATCGAGGGCTTGTCGCCGGCAATTTCCATCGAGCAAAAGTCGACTTCACATAATCCCCGATCGACCGTCGGAACCATCACCGAGATATACGATTACCTGCGGCTGCTGTTTGCGCGCGTCGGCGAACCGCGCTGTCCGGAACACGGCCTGAGCCTGCAAGCCCAGACTGTGAGCCAGATGGTAGACACTGTGCTGGCTTTGCCCGAGGGCACAAAACTCATGCTGCTTGCGCCTGTTGTTCGCGACAGAAAGGGCGAACACCTGCACGTATTCGAGGAGTTGCGCGCCAGCGGCTTTGTGCGTGCGCGCATCGATGGCATCGTCACAGACCTGGATGACGTTCCCGACCTGGACAAAAAAAAGAAACACCGTATTGAGGTCGTTGTCGATCGTTTCAAGGTGCGCGACGACCTTGGACTGCGGTTAGCTGAATCTTTCGAAACAGCACTGGAGCTCACCGATGGACTGGCCAGCATCAGTTACATGGAGGGCGAATCGGAGGAACTGAGTTTTTCAGCACGCTTTGCCTGCCCCACCTGTGGACACAGTATCGACGAACTCGAACCTCGCATGTTCTCGTTCAATAATCCAGCTGGCGCTTGCGCCAGCTGCGACGGCCTGGGTGTGAAACAGTATTTTGACGCTGAAAGATTAATACTCTTTCCCGACGCCAGCCTCGCAGAAGGCGCCATTCGGGGCTGGGACAGGCGTAACGTTTACTACTTCCATATGCTCACCTCCCTGGCCGAGCATTTCGGCTTTGATATCGACACGCCCTTTGAGGAACTCGAAAAGCAGCACCAGGAGGTTGTGTTGCACGGCAGTGGCAAGGAAGAAATTGCCTTTTCCTACATCAATGACAGGGGTGATGTTTTCAAGAGAACGCACCCCTTTGAAGGCATTATTCCCAATATGGAGCGGCGTTACAGGGATACCGACTCGCAATCGGTGCGCGAGGAACTGGCCAAGTTCCTTGCCTCTCAACCTTGCCCTGACTGCGAGGGGACGCGCCTGAGACAGGATGCTCGGCACGTATTTGTCGATGAAAAAACCCTTCCACAAATTACGTCGATGGGCGTTGGGGATGCACAGGACTACTTTGACCAGTTAACGCTCAAGGGGCGCTCGGGCGAAATTGCCGACAAGATCCTGAAGGAACTGCGCGCGCGCTACCGCTTTCTGGTCGATGTGGGCCTCAACTATCTCACGCTAAACCGCAGCGCAGAAACGCTATCGGGCGGAGAAGCACAGAGAATACGCCTCGCATCGCAGATCGGCGCGGGGCTGGTTGGGGTCATGTACATTCTGGATGAGCCCTCTATCGGCCTGCACCAGCGTGACAACGAACGCCTCTTAGCCACGCTGACCCATCTTCGCGATATCGGGAATACCGTGCTGGTTGTAGAACACGACGAGGATGCCATACGTACAGCCGACCACATCATCGATATTGGTCCCGGGGCAGGCGTACACGGTGGTGAAATCGTCGCGGCAGGCAAGCTGAAAGACATCATCGCCAACAAGGCCTCGCTCACCGGAGCCTATCTCTCGGGAACCCGCCGCATAGAGATACCGACGACGCGCAAGCGATTTGACAAGGACGCGATCCTGCAACTGACAGGTGCCAGCGGCAACAATCTGCAAGATATCACCCTGAAACTACCGCTGGGGCTGCTCACGTGTATTACCGGCGTATCGGGGTCGGGCAAATCGACGCTTATCAACAGCACGCTATACCCACTGGCAGCGACCGAACTGAACGGCGCTACAACACTGACGCCGGCACCCTACACCGCCATCAAGGGCCTCGAGCAGGTCGACAAATGCATCGACATCGACCAGAGCCCGATTGGCCGCACCCCACGCTCCAATCCGGCGACCTATACCGGCATATTCACTCCCGTAAGAGAGCTGTTTGCCGGCACGCAGGAAGCGCGTTCACGTGGCTACAAACCGGGGCGGTTCAGCTTTAACGTCAAGGGCGGAAGATGCGAGGCGTGTCAGGGCGACGGCGTAACCAAGGTAGAAATGCATTTCCTGCCAGATATCTATGTGCCATGTGACATCTGCAAGGGAAAGCGCTACAACCGGGAAACGCTGGAAATACGCTACAAGGGCAAAAACATCCACGAGGTTCTGGAAATGACGGTAGAGGACGCGCTGACGTTCTTTGAGCCCGTGCCCGCCATTGCCCGTAAACTGCAAACACTGATGGATGTTGGACTCACCTATGTGAGACTGGGCCAGGCCGCCACTACGCTTTCGGGTGGGGAGGCACAGCGCGTCAAGCTGTCGCGGGAACTCTCCAAGCGAGACACCGGTAAAACACTCTACATTCTCGATGAGCCCACCACGGGCCTGCACTTTGAAGACATCAAGCAGCTGCTGGAGGTCTTGCACCGATTGCGCGATCACGGCAATACCGTGGTTATCATCGAGCACAATCTCGACGTGATTAAGACGGCAGACTGGATCGTCGACCTGGGGCCTGAAGGCGGCAGCGGTGGCGGGCAGATTATCGCCACAGGTACGCCGGAGGAAGTGGCCAGAAACAAGGCCTCTTCTACGGGCACTTTCCTTGCGCCTATCCTGAAGAAAAAGGCGAGAAAGAAAGCAGCCTAGAACATCCGCGGGGGGCTGGCGCGCTGCTGTACTAGCGCAATGACAGCGCGAACTCTGTGCGAAACTTGTCAGCCAGTTCCTTGTTATGCGACGTTGCCTGACGTCGAATGGCGACTGAAGATAGATCAATCGTGCCGCCTGCGCAGTCCGGCAAATCGAGAAACTCAAGGACCTCACGCACGGTATCTTCCGTATTCGCCATGAGCTGTTCGTAGGTGACCGTGATCGCATCGACACCGTGCAGGCCAACATAATAACGCACCAGATACTGGTCTATCGCCACGGTCTGTAGGGCCTGCAAGATTCCCTCGCGACTGTAAGGTATCGCACCAGTTTGCCGGCTGGCACTCATGTCACTGTGCCACTGCCCGGTCTGCCGGGCCAGGTACAGTGAAACGGCCTGGGCGATGACATCCTCGCGTAGCGTGTTCACCAGCTTGACCTCGCCCAGGGAACCAAGCAGCCCCGCCCGCGTCAGCCAGAAAAGCTGCCGAGGACCCATCTTGAACCCTGCAGCTCCGTTGTGCGCCCACCCGAGGACAACTTGCAGAAAGTAATCTGTGAAGCTGTGTATCCCATGCTCCTGAGCTACCGCTATCACAGAGTCACTATTAAACACTTCTGCGCGGGGTGGTACGCCAGCCCCCGCCTGGTGCAATAACGACGTCAGCAGCGTGGATCCTGACCGATTGCTGAAGGCAACCACATGCAATCGCAGAGACTGCAGTTGTTCCTGCTCGAGCGGCAGTAGTGGGCGGTAGGTCGCATCACCAAAGTGAGACTCGATTTCTTGCTGGTGCTCACACTGTGCCGGATAAAGCCCAGTATCCAGACCAGCCAACAGAGCTGGCAACATACCCTCACCTCGTTATTCGACTGTGCCAGTATGATTTGCGTCAACCCGGACGGCAATACTCGCCTGTGCAGCCAATGTTTGCATGCACAAAAAAGCCGGGGCTGGCCCGGCTTGATTCATGCATTCATTGTGGATCAATCTTCGTCGGCGTCAAAAGACTCTGGTTCAGGGCGATCAACCAACTCAACGTAGGCCATCGGCGCTTTGTCTCCGGGGCGAAATCCACATTTGAGAATACGAATATAGCCACCTGGGCGTTCCTGATAGCGCGGACCGAGCTCAGTGAACAGCTTTCCTACCGTTGCTTTACTACGCGTACGGTCGAATGCCAAACGGCGATTGGCGACACTGTCTTTTTTCGCCAGTGTGATTAAAGGCTCCGCGTAGCTACGCAGTTCCTTGGCTTTGGGCAGCGTGGTTTTGATCAACTCGTGCTCTACCAATGACACGGTCATGTTGCGAAACATGGCCTTTCGGTGCGAGCTATTGCGGTTCAGTTGACGTCCACTATGACGATGACGCATTGTATTAATCCTATACTTTGTGCCCTAATGGCACATGCAAAACAGTGATTGTCAGGCGCTGAGAACGCGATCGTCGTTCTTCAGGCTCGCCGGCGGCCAGTTGTCCAAACGCATACCCAGCGAAAGACCGCGGGAAGCCAGAACATCTTTGATCTCAGTCAGCGACTTCTTGCCAAGGTTTGGTGTCTTGAGCAGTTCGACTTCTGTTCTCTGAACCAGGTCGCCAATGTAGTAGATATTCTCGGCCTTGAGGCAGTTGGCTGAACGCACGGTAAGCTCAAGGTCATCAACGGGGCGCAGCAGTATGGGATCCACTTCGTCCTCTTCTTCAATCGATTCGGACTCGCTTTCGCTCTCAAGGTCAACGAAGACAGCAAGCTGCTGCTGTAAAATAGTGGCAGCACGGCGAATGGCTTCCTCAGGATCGATGGTGCCATTGGTTTCGAGATCCAGCACGAGCTTGTCAAGGTCTGTGCGCTGCTCCACACGTGCAGATTCCACAACATAGGAAACGCGGTGCACAGGAGAGAAAGTCGCATCCAACTGCAGGCGGCCAATCGAGCGAGTTTCCTCGTCGGGATTCTCACGCGAGTCTGCTGGAGAGTAGCCACGACCAAGCGCGACAGTCAGTTTCATGTTGATCTCAGCATTTGCATTGAGGTTGCAGATCACGTGCTCGGGATTCCTGATCTCGATGTCGTGATCCACCTGAATGTCTCCGGCGAGCACGGGGCCAGGGCCTTTCTTGCTCAGGGTCAGTTCTGCCTCTTCCTTGCCGCTCATCACAAGCGCAACGCCCTTGAGATTCAGAAGAATTTCAATCACATCCTCCTGGACACCTTCTATAGCGCTGTACTCATGCAACACACCGTCTATCTCAACTTCGGTGATCGCACTTCCGGGCATCGAGGACAACAGGATGCGACGAAGTGCGTTACCCAGTGTATGGCCAAAACCACGCTCTAACGGCTCAAGCGTTACCTGAGAGCGGGTGCTGTTCTTCTCTTCGACGTTAATAACGCGGGGGGTCAAAAATTCGTTCACTGCACTCTGCATTTGGGCACCTGTCCTGTAGGTTTTTCCTTCAGTGGTATTACTTCGAGTAAAGCTCGACAATCAAGTTCTCGTTGATCTCTGAAGGGAGATCCTGACGATCTGGAATCGACTTGAAAGTACCTTCCAGCTTCTCGCTATTCACTTCGATCCATTCTGGCTCACCGCGCTGAGAGGCAAGCGCCATGGCAGATTGCACTCTCAACTGTTTCTTGGCCTTTTCGCGCAGGGAGACCACATCTCCAGCCTGAACCTGGTAAGACGCAATATTCACCACTGAGCCGTTTACCAGGATCGACTTATGGGCGACCAGCTGCCGCGCCTCGGCGCGGGTGGACCCAAAGCCGATGCGATAAACCACGTTGTCTAGACGGCTTTCCAGAAGCTGCAGGAGGTTTTCACCTGTAGCGCCCTTGAGGCGAGCCGCTTGCTTGTAGTAGTTGCGGAACTGTTTCTCCAGAACGCCGTAGATACGGCGCACTTTCTGCTTCTCACGCAACTGCACTCCGTAGTCGGACAGCCGCCCACGACGCGCGCCGTGTTGGCCTGGAATCGCCTCTACTTTACACTTGCTTTCCAGTGAACGAACGCCGCTTTTCAACAGCAGGTCGGTTCCTTCACGTCGGGAAAGCTTGCACTTGGGTCCTATATATCGAGCCATGTCAGTTCAATCCTGCAATCGTTATACGCGACGTTTCTTAGGGGGGCGACATCCGTTATGAGGAATAGGAGTCACGTCGGTGATGTTACTAATCTTGTAGCCACAAGCATTAAGAGCACGGACCGCTGATTCGCGACCTGGCCCTGGGCCTTTTACCTGCACATCGAGATTCTTCAAGCCGTATTCTTTCGCCGCCTCACCCGCGCGCTCGGCCGCTACCTGTGCGGCAAACGGGGTGCTCTTACGTGAACCACGGAACCCGGAACCGCCCGCTGTCGCCCAGCTAAGCGTGTTGCCCTGTCGATCCGTGATCGTAATTATCGTGTTGTTAAAAGACGCATGAATGTGCGCTATACCGTCGACGACCGTCTTGGTAATTTTCTTGCGAGTGCTTTTAGCACCTGGCTTAGCCATAGGTTACTTCCTGCTTTAATATCAACACTGCACTCGGGTGCAGCTACACTAAAAATGGATTCGCTTGCCTTTACTTACTTGCGAATCGGCTTTCGAGGACCCTTGCGAGTGCGTGCGTTGGTCTTGGTGCGTTGACCGCGCAGAGGCAAACTACGACGATGGCGCAAACCGCGATTACACCCCAGATCCATTAATCGCTTGATGTTCATGGAAACCTCGCGACGCAAATCGCCCTCGACCATCATGTCGCCGACTTTACCGCGCAGCGCATCCATCTCCGCCTCGGTAAGCTCGCCAATCTTGACGTGCTCAGCCACGCCCGTTTCCGCGCAGAGTCGTTTCGCTTGACTGCGCCCTACGCCAAAGATGTAGGTCAACGAGATAACTGCATGTTTGTTATCTGGAATATTGACGCCGGCTATACGAGCCATTCACACTCTCCAATCTTGTCTGTTTCTATCGCCAGCTACTGCAACACCCGCGGCCCGAAGCCTGTGAGTGCTCCCTTGAGGCGCGCAAAAGGCGCGACATTCTAGCGATACGAGTCCTATAAATCAACTACTGTTACTTAGCCCTGGCGCTGTTTGTGCCTAGGGTCAGAGTTGCAGATAACGCGGACAACGCCCTTACGACGCACCACTTTGCAGTTCCTGCAGATCTTCTTCACTGATGCACGTACTTTCATAACCTTCTCTCCAAAAACACAGGACCCAACTAGCGTCTAACGCGGCCGAGTGCCCCCGCCAAAATTCTTCAAATTCGCTTTCTTCAGCACAGAGTCGTATTGATGCGACATCAGATGGCTTTGCACCTGCGCCATGAAATCCATCACCACAACCACCACGATCAGTAGCGAAGTACCGCCCAGATAGAACGGCACGTTCCACATCACAACGAGAAACTGCGGCATTAAACACACAAGGGCGATGTAAGCGGAACCGAACACGGTGAGGCGAGTAATCACGCCATCGATATAGTTTGCAGTTTGCTGCCCAGGACGGATACCAGGCACAAAAGCCCCATTTCGCTTAAGGTTATCCGCCACTTCTACCGGGTTGAACATCAACGCCGTGTAAAAGAAGCAGAAGAACACGATGAAAATGGTAAATAACAAAATGTTCAAGGGCTGGCCTGGGCCAATCGCGACGGCAAGGTCCTGTAGCCAGTCAGCGGAGCCACCCTGCCCAAACCACTGTGCAATCGACGCCGGGAACAACAGTATACTGCTGGCAAATATGGCAGGGATCACACCAGCCATGTTCACCTTGAGCGGCAAGTGCGAACTTTGCCCCTGATACATCTTCCTGCCCTGCTGCCGCTTGGCATAGTTGACCGTAATCCTGCGTTGGCCTCTCTCGATGTACACAATCATATAGATCACGGCCAGGGCAAGCGTCAAGATGAACAGCAGCACCAGAATATTCAGCTCTCCTTGGCGCGCCTGCTCTAACGACTGCCCTATAGCAGATGGCAGGCCAGCAACGATGCCGGCAAAGATCAATAGCGAGATCCCGTTACCTACACCCTTTTCTGTAATCTGCTCACCAAGCCACATCATGAAGACAGCGCCGGTTACCAGCGACGTGATCGCAATTACATAAAACACAATCGAGGTATCGTAAGACATGCCCTGGTTGGCCATGCCTACTGTCATGCCGGTGGCCTGAATGATCGCCAGAACCACGGTCAGGTAACGCGTGTACTGACTGATCTTACGCCGGCCAGATTCGCCCTCTTTCTTGAGTGCTTCCAACTGGGGAGTGACAGCGGACATCAGCTGCATGATGATCGATGCAGAGATATAGGGCATGATACCCAGCGCCAGGATACTCATGCGCTCCAGAGCACCCCCGGAGAACATGTTTGCCAAGCCCAAAATCGTTCCCTGATTCTGGTTAAACAGGGCCGCCAACTGATTGGGGTCTATTCCAGGCACAGGAATATGCGTCCCTATTCGATAGACGATTATCGCCATCAGTACAAAGCGCAGGCGCCTGAAAAGTTCGCCCAATCCCGCTTTGTTGACGTTTGGCAGTTGCCCGGTTGCCATCAGTGTTTAGCCTATTCCTCGACGTTACCGCCGGCTTTCTCGATTGCTTCCCGAGCGCCTTTGGTTACTGCGAGTCCTTTTACGGTGACGGCTTTGTCCAACGCACCCGACAAGAACACTCGTGCTCTGGTCACGTTGTCTTTCACCAGATCAGCTGCTTTTAAGGCTTCCAGATCGATGACGTCCGCCTCAACGCGCGACAGCTCTCCCAGACGTACCTGAGCGGTGGTCATGCCAACCCGTGAGGTAAAGCCATACTTGGGGAGGCGCTTCTGTAATGGCATCTGGCCGCCCTCAAAGCCCGGACGAACCGATCCGCCGGTACGGGACTTTTGGCCCTTGTGGCCACGGCCCGCTGTTTTGCCAGTGCCGCTGCCGATTCCACGACCCACACGCTTGGGGTCTTTCTTAGCACCCGGTGCAGGGCTTAAAGTGTTAAGTCGCATAACGTCTGACATGAGTTAGCCCTCTACCCTAACCAGGTAATGCACCTGGTTTATCATGCCGCGATTCGAAGGTGTGTCCTCGACCTCGACAGTGTGCCCAATGCGACGCAAGCCCAAACCGGCCACGCACGCCTTGTGATTCTTAAGTCGGCCCGCAGTGCTTTTGACCTGCGTAACCCTGATAGTTTCTTTTGCCATGACCAGACAACCCAGAGCTTAATTCAGAATTTCTTCGACGGACTTACCACGCTTTGCGGCAATTTCGTCGGGAGAAGACATATCGCGTAAACCATTAAACGTTGCTCGCACAACATTCACAGGATTCGTTGAGCCGTAACACTTCGCCAACACATTGTGAACGCCTGCGAGTTCCAGTACTGCGCGCATCGCACCACCGGCGATAACGCCAGTACCCTCGGATGCGGGCTGCATATAAATCTTAGAAGCACCATGAGCGGCCTTCACCGGGTACTGGATAGTCCCGTTGTTCAGCTCAACCTGGATCATGTTCCTACGAGCCGCTTCCATCGCTTTCTGGATGGCCACAGGCACTTCGCGTGCCTTACCACGTCCAAACCCGACTTTGCCATTACCGTCACCAACGACGGTCAGAGCGGTGAAACCGAAGATCCGGCCACCTTTTACCACTTTGGCAACACGATTGACCTGAACCAACTTTTCCTGGAGGTCGCCTTCCTGCTGCTTCTTTTGATCATTAAAAGCCATATCAACAACCCCTAGAATTCGAGCCCGGATTCACGCGCCGCGTCAGCCAAAGCCTTCACGCGACCATGATACTTATAACCACCGCGATCAAACGCGACCTTTTCCACACCGGCTTCCCTGGCGCGCTTTGCTACAAGCTTGCCAACTTCGGCTGCGGCACTGACATTACCCGTAGCGCCATTACGCAACTCTGAGTCGAGTGTAGATGCGCATGCGAGCACCCTGTCTCCCTCTGGAGCGATGATCTGCGCATATATATGCCTGGGTGTACGGTGCACACTCAAGCGTGTCTCGCCCAGCTTTCGAATACGAGCTCGCGCACGCTTTGCGCGACGCAATCTGCTTTCGTTCTTTGCACTCATCTCACTTACCTACTTTTTCTTGGCTTCTTTGCGGCGAACGTGCTCATCCGCATAACGAATACCTTTGCCCTTGTACGGCTCGGGAGGGCGGAAAGCCCGGATCTCGGCAGCGGCCTGCCCAACTGCCTGTTTGTCGATGCCCTTGACGACTATTTCTGTCTGACTCGGGCTTTCGGCGCTCACACCTTCGGGCAACTCGTAATCGACTGGGTGCGAGAGCCCGATCGTGAGATTGACGGTTTTATCTGAGGCTTTAGCGCGGTAACCGACGCCGTTCAATACCAGTTTTTTCTCCCAGCCGTCACTCACGCCAACAACCATATTGTTGACCAGCGCACGAGTGGTGCCTGCCAACGCCTTTAACTTTTCACTTTCATAGGAAAGTGTGATGAAGCCATCTTCCTGCTTGATTTCAATGCCTTCAGCCAGTGAAAGACCAAGGGTGCCCTTGCCGCCTTTGACTGTAACATCTCTACCATCAAGCTTTGCCTCGACACCCTTGGGAATGCGTATCGGATCATTTGCAACTCTAGACATGGTGGTTAACTCTCTGGGATTCCCTAACGATTTTTAATAAACGGTACAAAGAATCTCGCCGCCCACGCCAGCAGCCTGCGCTGCTCGCTCAGTCATCACACCTTTCGATGTAGAAATAATCGCCACACCCAATCCTGCGCGCACAGAAGGCAAGCCGTCCTTGCCACTGTAACGACGCAAGCCCGGACGGCTTACACGATCTATTTCTGCAATAACGGGCTTACCGTTGTAGTACTTCAAATCTATCGACAGCCTTGGCTTGCCGCCTTCTACCGAGGCATTAAACCCGGCGATGTAGCCTTCGTCCTGCAGCACCTTGGCAACAGCAGACTTCAATTTTGAGCCTGGCATTTCGACGCGCGTTTTGCCGGCCATTTGCGCATTTCGAATGCGGGTCAGCATATCTGACAGAGGATCTTGCATACTCATAGTCTATAAATCTCCGTAGACGGCTGGCGCTACCAGCTCGACTTAACCAGGCCAGGCACATCGCCACGCATGGCAGCTTCGCGCAATTTATTACGGCACAATCCAAACTTGCGATAAACACCGTGCGGACGACCCGTCACCTGACAGCGACGCTGTTGACGCACCGGGCTGGCATTACGAGGCAGCTTCTGCAACTTGACCTGCGCATCCCACTTCTCTTCATCTGACGCACTGGTATCGCGCAGCACAGCCTTTATAGCGGCACGCTTCTGGGCGTACCGGGCTACTGTCAAAGCGCGCTTCTTCTCACGCGCGATCATAGATTTCTTTGCCATTTAACTCGCCTCTTACGCTTTCAGCGGAAAGTTGAAGGCGCGCAACAGTGCACGTCCTTCATCATCCGTACGCGCTGTCGTGGTTATGGTTATGTCCATCCCACGCAACGCATCCACTTTGTCGTACTCAATTTCCGGAAAAATAATTTGCTCGGTGACACCCATAGCAAAATTTCCGCGACCGTCAAAAGACTTCGGGCTTATGCCGCGAAAGTCGCGAATACGCGGAATAGCAACGCTGATCAACCTTTCCAGAAACTCATACATACGCTCTGAACGAAGTGTTACCTTGCAGCCAATCGGCCATCCATCGCGCACCTTGAAGCCCGCGATTGAACGACGCGCCTTGGTAATAACGGCTTTCTGGCCCGCTATCATCTCCATTTCTGCGACCGCGTTCTCAAGGGTCTTTTTGTCGCCCAGAGCTTCGCCGACACCCATGTTCAGGGTAATCTTGGTGATCTTCGGCACTTCCATGATGTTTTTTAGCCCCAACTCTTCTTTCAACTGAGCTGCGATCTCTGTTTTGTACTTTACTTGCAAATTTGCCATTTCTACTTACCTACGCCTTCGACGACTGACACTGAATCAGGAATCGATCGTCTCGCCATTGGATTTAAAGATACGAACCTTCTTGTCACCCTCAACCTTAAAGCCGACACGATCAGCCTTGCTGGTGGCGGGGTTAAAAATTGCCACGTTGGAAACCTGTATCGGCGCTTCGCTCTCCACGATCCCCCCCGCTACGCCTGCTTGCGGATTGGGCCGTGTGTGCTTTTTCATCATGTTCACACCGGACACAACGACCTTGTTGTTATCCAGCACTCTACGAACCTTGCCGCGCTTGCCTTTATCCTTGCCAGCGAGAACAACGACTTCGTCATCCTTTTTAATCTTCAACATCGCTAATCGCCTCTACCTACTCGCCCTAGATAACTTCAGGTGCCAGGGAAATGATTTTCATAAACTTCTCCCCTCGCAGCTCTCTTGTCACTGGACCAAAAATACGTGTGCCGATGGGCGCTTCCTGGGCATTCAACAGCACTGCTGCATTGTCATCGAACTTGATCAATGAGCCGTCAGGCCGACGAACACCTTTTTTGGTACGCACAACTACCGCAGTCATCACCTGGCCTTTTTTGACCTTGCCCCGCGGAATCGCTTCCTTGACGGTGACCTTGATAAGATCGCCAACGCGGGCATAGCGGCGCTTGGAACCACCCAACACTTTGATGCACATAACGCGACGCGCACCGCTGTTGTCAGCAACCTCCAAATACGACTGTGTCTGAATCATCTTCTACTCCAAATGCGACCTGAATCTTGCCGCGAACACTCTTGCCAATTACCCGGTTCAGACCTGGGTAGCGCTCTCTACCACTTCTAACAGTTTCCAAGTCTTCGACTTGGAAATAGGCCGTGACTCTGCAACTGTAACCGTGTCGCCAATACCGCACTGATTATTTTCATCATGGGCATGTATCTTGGATGAACGGGTAATGTATTTTCCATACACTGGATGCTTTACTCGCCGTTCCACCATAACCGTTATGGTTTTATCCATCTTGTTACTTACGACCTTCCCGGTCGCTATCCGCGTACGCTTCTCTGCACCAGACATAATTAGTTACCCGCCTTCTGAGTTAGGACAGTCTTAACACGCGCAATTTCGCGCTGATTCTGGCGCAACAAATGTGTTTGCCCCAACTGGCCTGTTGCCTTCTGCATGCGCAACTTGAACTGCTCTTCACGCAACGTAAGCAACTGCTTGGTCAAGTCCTCGGCAGACTTATCACGTAGTTCGCTTGCCTTCATCACATCACCGACCGTTTAACAAATGTGGTTGCCACAGGGATCTTCGCCGCTGCCAGAGCAAACGCCTCGCGCGCGAGCTCCTCTGAAACACCCTGCACTTCATACAGAACTTTCCCGGGCTGGATCTGCGCCACCCAGTACTCGACATTGCCCTTTCCTTTACCTTGCCTTACTTCAAGGGGCTTGCCCGTGATCGGCTTGTCAGGAAAGACTCGAATCCAGATCTTTCCGCCACGCTTGATGTGACGGGTCATAGCTCGACGCGCCGCCTCGATCTGACGTGCGGTTATACGGCCGCGGCCGGTAGCCTTGAGACCGTACTCGCCGAAGCTTACTTTGCTACCGCGATGAGCCAGACCGCGATTGCGGCCTTTCTGGGTCTTGCGGAACTTTGTGCGTTTTGGTTGCAGCATCTGCGTAACCCTTAACTAGTTGCTGTTTTCTTGCTGCTATCGGACTGAGGTTCAGAGCCAATAACTTCGCCTTTGAAAATCCAGACCTTTACGCCGAGAATGCCGTAGGTCGTTGCCGCTTCATACGTCGCATAATCGATATCCGCACGCAGGGTATGCAACGGAACACGACCTTCCCGATACCACTCCGTCCGGGCAATCTCTGCACCGCCTAGCCTGCCGCCAATCTGCACCTTGATGCCTTCTGCACCCTGGCGCATCGCATTCTGCACAACTCGCTTCATCGCACGACGGAACATCACCCTTCTCTCGAGCTGCTGTGCGACATTCTGGGCGACCAGTTTGGCGTCGAGATCGGGCTTGCGTATTTCCTCGATGTTGATGTGCACAGGAACACCCATCTCTCTGGTGAGTTCCTGACGCAGCTTGTCAACGTCTTCGCCTTTCTTACCAATCACGATGCCGGGCCGGGCGGTATGAATGGTGATCCGCGCAGTCTGCGCAGGGCGCTCAATAACGATTCGGCTTACCGAAGCGTTCTCAAGGGCCTTTTCGATGTAGGCGCGCGCTTCCAGGTCAGTGATTAACTGCTTGGCGTAGTTTTTGCTGTCGGCATACCAGATCGAATTGTGATCTTTAACGATGCCGAGGCGGATACCGGTAGGATGTACTTTCTGACCCATTGAATAATCTCCTAAGCCTGGTTGTCGCTGTCGGCTACTTTTACGGTAATATGGCAAGTCCGCTTCAAAATGCGGTCGGCACGGCCTTTTGCTCGCGGACGTAAGCGCTTCAACGTGATGCCTTCATCGACAAAAATGGTGGAGACTTTCAGCTCGTCTACGTCAGCACCTTCATTGTTTTCAGCATTGGCTATCGCTGAGTCGAGAAGCTTCTTCACAATGTGAGCCGCTTTCTTGGTACTGAACTCAAGAACACTCAGAGCCTCTTCGACCGGCATACCGCGCACCTGATCAGCAACAAGACGTGCCTTCTGTGCTGATATCTGCGCGCCTTTTAGCTTCGCTGCAACTTCCATTTTCTCTTCCTCGTTACGCAGCGCTTGCTAGCGCTTCGCCTTTTTGTCCACGATGTGGCCACGGAAAGTACGGGTCACCGCAAACTCACCCAACTTGTGACCCACCATATCTTCGTTAACCAATACCGGAACATGCTGACGACCATTGTGAACAGCAATGGTCAAGCCGACCATATCCGGTGACACCATAGAACGGCGCGACCAAGTCTTGATGGGACGTCGGTCGTTACTTTCGACGGCTGCTTCGACCTTTTTCATTAAGTGAAGGTCGATGAAAGGCCCTTTTTTCAGTGAACGCGGCACAATGTCTTTCCTCTAAAATCCTTGAGTTACCCGGCGCCTTACTTGGAACCACGGCGTCGAACGATCAATTTGTTGGTACGCTTGTTCTTACGTGTCTTGTAACCCTTGGTTGGCGTACCCCAAGGGCTTACAGGGTGGCGGCCACCGGAAGTTCGGCCCTCGCCACCACCATGCGGGTGATCAACGGGGTTCATCGCCACACCGCGTACGGTAGGCCTGACGCCGCGCCAACGCGCCGCTCCGGCTTTACCCAATTTGCGAAGACTGTGTTCTGAATTGGAGACTTCGCCCAAAGTTGCGCGGCAATCACCCAGGATCTTGCGCATCTCGCCTGAGCGAAGTCGCAAAGTGGCATACTGCCCTTCGCGCGCAACCAGTTGCATGGAGGCGCCAGCAGAACGCGCCAGTTGCGCTCCCTTGCCGGGTTTGAGCTCAACGCAATGCACAACCGAACCCACCGGTATATTCCTCAGCGGCAGACAGTTGCCTGTCTTTATTGGAGCCGCCGAGCCTGACTGCAATACATCGCCCGCCGATACACCCTTGGGAGCGATAATGTAACGGCGCTCACCATCTGCAAACAAAAGCAAGGCTATATGGGCCGTGCGATTCGGATCGTATTCCAAGCGCTCCACCTTGGCCGGAATACCGTCCTTGGTTCGCTTGAAATCTATCTTGCGGTAATGCTGCTTGTGCCCACCGCCGATGTGCCGCGTAGTAATGCGACCATTGCTGTTGCGCCCACCGTTGCGTGATTGCTTTTCAAGCAGAGGAGCATAGGGCTCGCCCTTGTGCAACTCGTGGCTAATCACCCGCACGACATGGCGACGACCCGGAGACGTTGGCTTACTCTTCAATACTGCCATTTGATCTTTGCTCCTTACTCCGCAACGGCAAAGTCAATATCTTGACCCTGCTCCAGTCTTACGTAGGCTTTTTTCCATGTGGGCTTGGTACTGAAGCCGTGACGATTGCGCTTCACCTTGCCTTTAACTTTCAATGTATTCACGTTGACCACCTTTACCTTGAAGAGCTGCTCTACAGAGCGCTTTACCTCGGACTTGGTAGCATTGACCGCAACCTTAAACACGTACTGATTGTTCTCGTCAGCTACAACAGCGGCCTTTTCAGAGACGTGAGGACCAACAAGGACCTGGAATACTCGCTCCTGGTTCATGCCAACATCTCCTCAAATTTCTTCACCGCATCCACGGTGACTATTACTTTTTCATGACCCACCAGGCTCACGGGATCGATACCTTCAACATCACGCACATCCACCTTGTGCAGATTGCGAGCGGCCAGGTAAAGGTTCTCATTCACCTCGCTGGACACTATCAGAACGTTCTCGACACCGAAGCTCTCCAACTGCTTGCACAGCAGCTTGGTCTTGGGCTGCTCAATCTCAAGACTCTCTACAACGATGAGGCGGTCTTGTCTTGCCAACTCAGAGAAAATTGACCTCAACGCCGCGCGATACATTTTGCGATTCACTTTCTGCGTATGATCCTGCGGCTTAGCCGCAAAGGTCACACCACCGCTACGCCATATTGGCGAGCGGATTGTCCCGGCTCTCGCTCTGCCGGTACCTTTCTGACGCCACGGCTTCTTGCCGCCACCGCTCACGGCAGATCGATTTTTCTGGGCGCGGGTTCCCTGTCGAGCCCCCGCCAGATAGGCTGTGACCACCTGGTGAACCAGAGCTTCGTTGTATTCGCGGGCGAATGTTGAATCAGATACAGAAACTGTAGCTGCTTCAGCACCACCGGGCTTAATTACACTCAATTCCACGTCGCAGACCCCCTACCTTAAGCCTTGATCGTGGGACGAATAACGACATTCCCACCGGGCGCGCCAGGAACTGCGCCCTTGATCAACAACAAGTTACGCTCCACATCAACGCGCACCACCTCAAGACCCTGGGTTGTCACGTTCGCAGACCCCATGTGGCCGGCCATTTTCTTTCCCTTCCATACGCGTCCGGGAGTTTGGCATTGGCCGATCGAGCCCGGAGCACGGTGCGACAAGGAGTTACCATGGGTGGCATCCTGCATTGCGAAATTCCAGCGCTTTACGCCACCCTGGAAGCCTTTACCCTTGGATTTACCCGAAACATCGACCTTTTGGCCTGCCTCGAAGCTGCTCACAGTTAGCTCGGCACCCACTTCGGGGGTCGCTTCTGAGTCTTCCAGACGGAATTCCCACAATCCGGAGCCCGCTTCGACACCCGCCTTGGCGAACTGTCCAGCTTCAGCTTTGCTTACTCTTGAGGCCTTGCGGCTACCCGCAGTGACCTGAATAGCCCGATAGCCGTCGCTATCGGTATCTTTGATCTGAGTAACGCGGTTTGGAGAAACCTCCACTACGGTTACTGGAATTGAATCGCCGTCTTCGGTAAACACACGCGTCATACCGGATTTGCGGCCGACTAAGCCAATAGTCATCTTTACAACCTCTACAGTGTACGGGGCTACACCCTCTATGGCCGTCCCGATGGAGCCTTCCTGCGAGACGTTACACACCTGACCAACTCCTTGAAGAGCCCTCAGGCAGGTTTTCTTTGGTTTGCAGCGTTAGCCCAGGCTAATTTGCACTTCCACGCCAGCTGCCAGATCGAGCTTCATAAGGGCGTCCACGGTCTTCTCTGTGGGCTCTACGATATCCAGCAGGCGTTTATGAGTCCGTATTTCATATTGGTCGCGGGCGTCCTTGTTCACGTGCGGAGAGACCAGCACGGTGAACTTTTCCTTTCGAGTAGGAAGAGGGATGGGACCTTTGACCTGAGCACCTGTGCGGCGCGCAGTTTCGACAATCTCCTGAGTAGATGTGTCTATCAGTCGATGGTCGAAAGCCTTGAGGCGGATACGAATACGTTGACTCTGCACCAGACTTTTACTCCAAACGCTAAAAAACCAGAGGCCCGCGAGGGAACCCCCTGAAAAAAGGAACGCGAAGTCTAATGATCGCCCCTATCGCTGTCAAGCATACGCTGCAACAATCTTGGCGGAGCCGCGCCCTGAAGCCGGCGGTGAACCCCGCAGGACGCCAATCAGCGATACCTGCAGAGTCTGGCCACCCAAACGTCGCGCAAGGCCCACACGAAAATGGAGACCCATGTATCAAAAGCCCGGCCGGGTAGAGTAAACTGGGGCCTCCTCGGTCGTATGCCACACGCACCACTCCAGCCCGAATCCGGAGGGACTACCCACAATGAATACACAGCGCGAGAGCCACTCTGTACTCCTGGGCTATCTGCTATGGATATTCGGTTTCATGGGCGCCCACCGATTCTATTACGGCAAGCCCGTAACAGGCGTCATCTGGTTTTTCACACTGGGCCTACTGTTCGTGGGCTGGATCATCGACTTGTTCCTGATCCCGGCCATGGATCGCGAGGCAGGAGACCGGTTCATCCCTGGGCCCGTGAACTACAACCTGACCTGGATCCTCCTCACCTTCCTTGGCCCACTGGGCATTCATCGCTTCTATATGGGAAAGATCTTTACCGGCATACTGTACCTTCTCACCGGAGGCTTGGTAATGCTTGGCG
The DNA here is from genome assembly GCA_024742415.1 of Gammaproteobacteria bacterium. GTDB lineage: Bacteria > Pseudomonadota > Gammaproteobacteria > Pseudomonadales > Halieaceae > Marimicrobium. Next base: position 325 of record JANSYN010000015.1, on the reverse strand, counting down.
TGCTCTATGACTACCTGACGCTGAATAAACAGCTTTCGGAGATTAACCAGGACTACTGACAGCAGCCGCAAACGCACTGCATATCGAAAATCGATCAAGTCACTTCCAAACAAAAAACCCGGCATGAATGCCGGGTTTTTTATCAAGCAAGGGGGCTATAAACACCCCCTGGCGGAGGAAGTGCGCTACTCGATGATTTTGGCGACGACGCCCGCGCCTACCGTACGGCCACCCTCGCGGATCGCAAAACGCAAGCCCTCTTCCATCGCAATCGGCGCAATCAACGTCGCGACCATCTGCACATTGTCACCAGGCATCACCATCT
>JANSYN010000023.1 GCA_024742415.1 Gammaproteobacteria bacterium | reverse complement strand
GCACCCCTTACGTTCGAAGGGCTAAGATACTCACTTCAGGGGTGCCCCCGTGCGACAGCGCTTGGGCAGTTACTGACTGCGGCTTACGGTTCGGCGCGGAGGTGGCGCAGTAGAAGCACAACAAGCAGTCAGCAGGTTCTGGGTTGGAGCCTGACGGTTGCTCATCAACCGTAACGCTAGTTGAATTCACTCAAGAGGCAGCTGCACCGGCCTATGCCGCCGGAGCGAGTGTCTCAGCCTTTCGAGCGCAGGGGGTATAGGCCGGTGCAGCTGCCGCCCCTGGGTAACGCTCCAGGTCAGCGATCGCAATCTTCGAGTACTGATTGAACGGGAACTAGGTTGGTCAAGGCGGTGCAGTTGTAGTCCCGACATAAACACCCATGAAAGCTTGCATCACGAAGCCAAAACTCAACCAAAGCCGCCGGCCTGCAGAAAGCTACAATGCATCTATCCCCGATTGCCCAAACAGACCAAGGATCAACGAAGCAAGTTAAATCCGACCCACCCCGCGGTACTGCGGCAACGTCTCTACCGGAGGAAACAGCGTTGCCATAGGAACAGGCACACCAATCTCGTTGATCATCTGTGCATGCCTGCGGCGAAACAGGCGTGGGTCAGCCACACCACAGGAATGGGCGAGCGTTTCTACCTCATGCAGCATATTACGTGCGTAGCTGGCAACGCGGTGCGCCTTGTTGGTGGGATCAAGCCCCTTCTGCAAATCCTTATCGTGCGTGGTAATGCCCGTTGGGCATGTGTTCTTGTTGCACTGCAAGGCCTGAATGCAGCCCAGGGCGAACATAAAACCGCGTGCAGAATTCACCGTGTCTGCTCCCATGCACAGTGCCGCAGCAACACCGGCGGGATTCACCAGCTTGCCCGAGCAAACCACCCGAATACGATCACGCAAGCCATACTCAACCAGCTTGTCCACCACCAGCGGCAAGCTGCGTTTAAGCGGAAGGCCCATGTAATCCATCAGGCTTTGGGGCGCCGCACCCGTGCCGCCATCTGCGCTGTCGACGGTGATGAAATCGGGGGCGAACGCCATGCCGCGCGCGTGGATACGCTGGCAAAGTTCGTCCAGCCACTCCGCCTGGCCAATTACCGCCTTGAAGCCGGTGGGCTTGCGCGTCACTTCACGCACGCGGTGAATCATGTCCAGCAATTCATCGACCGAGGCAACATCAATGTGCCTGTTGGGGCTGATCGAATCCTCACCCACAGGAATGCCACGTGTACGCGCGATCACCTCGGTTACTTTGCCGCCAGGTAGAATGCCTCCCTTGCCGGGCTTTGCGCCCTGCGAGAGCTTGATCTCGAACATACGCACTTGCTCATGCGCGGCGATTTCCGCGAGCCTGGCATCACTGAGATGGCCATGTTCGTCGCGCACACCGTACTTGGCCGTGCCTATCTGGAAAACAATGTCACAGCCTCCCTCAAGGTGATAGGGCGAGATGCCGCCCTCCCCTGTGTTCAGCCAGATGCCCGCCTCTTTCGCGCCGTGCGACAGCGCGCGAATCGCCGGTGCCGACAAGGCGCCGAAGCTCATCGCAGAGATATTGAAAAACGATGAGGTCGTGTAGGGCGTTGCCGCGTAGCCATGGCCAAATTCGATAGGCTCACTGGCGTGCGGTTCGTTCTCAAGGGGCGGAAAGGCACCGTTGAGAAAAATGAAACTGCCCGGTTCGTTCAAGGGGTTGGTTGAGCCAAACGCCACGGTAGAGTCCACGTTCTTCGCCGCGCGATAAACCCAGGAGCGTTGAGCACGATTAAAAGGCAGTTCTTCGCGGTCCAGGGCAAAAAAGTACTGGCGAAAAAATTCGCCCATATGTTCGAAGAAGTAACGAAAACGCCCCACCACGGGGTAGTTGCGGCGGATGGTATGCGTGGTTTGCGTGATATCAACAATATACATGACGAGCACAATCAGGATGCCAATGCCGATTGCCAGCGCCAGCAGCAGCGAACTGATCTCCAGAAAGCCCACTGCAAAACCCCTCAGGGCATCCATTTCCATTGTGTTCTCCCAATTCATGTCGACAACGTTTTGAGTATGCACTATTTTTTTTGTTCAGCGAACGACTGGGTTTTTTACCGCGTCTGGTCAAAACTGCTTATCACCATCGCCGCGCGCCGTTATTCTTGTGCCAGTCACTCAAAGAGGATCTCTGGCATGACCCGATCAACGATACTGACCACCCTGCTCTGTGTGGTGCTGGCCGGGTGCGACGCACTGCAGCACCAGGCGCTGAAAACGTACATGGCGGTAGAGAAGGGTCTGGACGCCGACGAAGGCACGGAGCGGGTCGAAACGACTGCCCAGGCTTTCAACATTACGGCGCTTACCGACGAACTGGAGTTTCCCTGGGGCTTTGACTTTCTGCCGGACGGCAAAATGCTCATTACTGAGCGGCCTGGCCGGCTGGTTCTACTGAACCCGTCCAACGGCGACATTACCCCCATAAAAGGCGTGCCCGCGGTGTATTACAAGGGCCAGGGCGGCTTGCTGGATGTGCTCGTGCACCCAGAGTTTGCCAGCAACCAGTGGGTTTACCTCAGTGCTGCTGTTGAGGTCGGTGACGCACTGCAAACGACGCGGGTCGTGCGTTATCGCCTTAATGCCGACACATTGTCCGATGCGACGATGATTTTCGAGGCAACACCTGCAGTGAAATCCAACACTCACTTTGGCAGCGCATTGCTGTTCGACAACAGCGGCCACCTGTTTATCACCATGGGAGATCGGCGTCAGCGGCACCTGGCCCAGGACCTTGGCACTTCGCTGGGTAAGGTGTTCAGGTTGCATGATGATGGGGGCATTCCCGCCGACAATCCCTTTGTGGGCACAAAAGGAGCGCTACCTGGCATTTATTCATGGGGCCACCGCAACCCGCAAGGCCTGGCCATCGACCGCAAAACCGGGCGCATCTGGGCGCTAGAGCACGGCCCCCAGGGCGGTGACGAAATCAACTTGCTGCGCCCGGCGGTCAACTTTGGCTGGCCAGTGATCACCTACGGCGAAGAGTATGGCGGCGGTGCGATTGGTGAGGGCACGGAAAAACCAGGCATGGAGCAGCCCATCTACTACTATGTTCCCTCCATCGGCACCGCGGGGCTTGCCTACTACGACGGCGATGCACTCCCCGCATGGCGAGGCAGTTTGTTTGCGGCAGGGCTGCGCTCTTTTTCTGTCAGTCGCGTGACGCTCGAAGGCGATCGCGCAACTGATGAAGAGCGCCTGCTGGAATCCTATCGCTTTCGTGCGCGCAACCTGAAGCAGGGCCCTGATGGCAACCTCTATTTACTCACAGAAAACGGCGGGATCATAAAAATCTCACCGGTTGAGTAAGGGTACCTGCCAGCTGCGCCGTGCAGCCTTTGACGCGACCGCTGCCGGCTGGCATATTGCGTGGCGCCCACGCCGCCACCAGCAGGCCAACGCAATTTATTGAGTCAACCCAAGGGAAATCTTATGGCACACCAGTACAAAGCCGCAGACGTTCTGGACACCACTATCATGGGCCCGGAAACAACCATGCACGGACTCTTCGACTACTTGCGCGAGCATGATCCTGTCGCCTGGGTGGAGCATCCTGACTATCGCCCCTTCTGGTCGCTGAGCATGTATGACGACATCAAGAGCATTGGCAGCCAGAACGACAAATTCCTCAACGCCCCACGAACCGTACTGCTTGCCGCAGAAGGCGAGGACATGCTGGAGGCGCAGTTCGGCACGCGCAACGGCCTGGAAACGCTGATTCACATGGACAAACCCAAACATCTGAAAATGCGCCGGGTAACCCGTGACTGGTTCCTGCCACGCTCGGTAGCAAAGCTGGACGCTGAGGTACAGGCGTTGTGCAAGGAGTATGTTGATCGAATGCAGGACATGGGCGGCGAGTGTGACTTCGTGAAGGAAATTACCTTGCTCTACCCGCTGCGCATCATCATGTCCATTCTCGGCCTGCCCAGGCAATCCGAAGAAACCATGCTCAAACTGACCCAGGAGATTTTCGGCCCGCAGGACCCTGACCTGCAACGCACCGATGCCAGCAACGAAGACGCCATGGGCACACTGGTAGAACTCAGCCAGTACTTCACTGAGATTGTGGCCGATCGAAAAAAGAATCCCACCGACGATCTCGCGACGATTCTGGCCAACGCCACCATCGATGGCGAACCCATGGATGAGCTCGACCAGATGAGCTATTTCATCATCACCGCTACTGCCGGCCATGACACCACCTCTGCCGTGTTGGGCGCGGGCATGAAGGCGCTGCTCGACCAACCCGAACAAATGGCGCTGTGGCGCGAACGTCCCGATCTTGACGACGGCGCCAGCAAGGAGTTGATGCGCTGGGTGTCTCCGGTAAGGCACATGCTGCGCACCGCGACGGAGGACTTTGAATTGCGTGGCAAGCACATCCGTGCCGGTGATGCACTGGCGTTGTGGTTCCCGGCCGCGAACCGTGATCCAAGGGCCTTCGACAACCCCAACACGCTGGATATCACCCGCGATCCCAAAAAGCACCTGGCCTTCGGCTACGGCAGTCATATGTGTCTGGGTATGCATTTGGCCGTCATGGAAGTTGCGCGCTTTTATCGCGAACTGCTGCCTCGCCTGAAGCACGTAGAACTGGCGGGCGAGCCCAAGTGGATCCAGGCGAACTTTGTCGGCGGCCTGAAGTCACTACCCATCAAGTACGAACTCACCTGAGTAACAGATAGATCGTGTGATGCTCACTGACAATAACGGTAGTTGAATCCACTCAAGAGGCAGCTGCACCGGCCTATGCCACCGGAGCGAGTGTCTCAGCCTTTCGAGCGCAGGGGGTATAGGCCGGTGCAGTTGCCGTCCCCGGGTAACGCTCCAGATCAGCGATCGCCAGCACCGAGTATTTATTTAACGGGCTTTGGGTTGGGCCTCGGCGGTACGCGCCGCCACACGGGGGCACCCCTTACGTTCGAAGGGCTAAGATACTCACTTCAGGGGTGCCCCCGTGCGACAGCGCTTGGGCGGTTAATGACTGCGAGGTACGGTTAGGCGCGGAGGTGGCGCAGTAGAAGCACAGCGAGCAGTCAGGTGCTGGGTTGGAGCCTGACGGTTGCTCATCAATCGTAACGCTAGTTGAATCCAATCATGAGGCAGCTGCACCGGGCTATGCCACCGGAGCGAGTGTCTCAGCCTTTCGAGCGCAGGGGGTATAGCCCGGTGTGGCTGCCGTCCCCGGGTAACGCTCCAGATCAGCGATCGCCAGCACCGAGTATTTATTTAACGGGCTTTGGGTTGGGCCTCGGCGGTACGCGCCGCCACACGGGGGCACCCCT
>JANSYN010000005.1 GCA_024742415.1 Gammaproteobacteria bacterium | reverse complement strand
GACTATGGGCGAGAACTCTCCAATTTAGGGCAGATGGACGCCTGGAAATTCGTGAGGATCTCGCTCGCGCTACGAGTTTTGCGCGAATGGAGAGCTATTGCCTGGCGGCTGCTTGACTTCCCTATGTAGAACGTTATCACAGCGAATCGCCGCCGGCTTACCACGCCACTCGATTACCTGCTCCAAGGCTCTGACGACACGCGCTGAAGGTAATGATAAATCCACTTCAATACCCAGGCCTTCGCGGTTGTAGTCGTCTATAACATTGAAGGTGCGTAAGCTTCGGCCATCTATCAATTGGTCGCTCATAAAGTCCATTGACCAAACCTGGTTCAGTGCCGTCGGCACCGTCAGCTCACCGGGATAGGCTCGCTTTATTCGCCGCCTGGGCTTGATGCGCAAATTCAGCTCTAATTCCCTGTAAATCCGGTAAACGCGCTTATGATTCCAGCCATAGCCCTTCACATTCCGAAGGTACAAAAAGCAGAGGCCGAAGCCCCAGCGCTTATGTGCCTGCGTTAGACGTAGCAGCCAATCCGCTATCAAAGCGTTTTCGCCATTGAGCTTTGCCTGGTCGCGATAGCAGTTCTCACTGATACCAAATACTACGCAGGCTAGCCGGATGCTGATGCCATCCCGATCAACTACCTTTCGCGCCATCTCTTTACGTTGAGACGGCGCTACAGCTTTCCCTCAAGGGCTTCCTGGCGCAGCTCCGCTTTGATGCGCTCTTCGGCATACATCTTCTTGAGCCTGGCGTTCTCGGCGCGTAGCTCCTTCATCTCTTTCATGAGCGAAGCGTCCATCCCGCCAAACTTGGAGCGCCATTGGTAAATCAGGGCAGTACTCACGTTATGTTCTCTGGCGAGATCCGCAACGGACACGCCGCCTTCATGCTGCTTCAATATCGCCAGTATCTGGCTGTCGGTAAACCGTGATGGTTTCATAGATAACTCCTGTGATCTTCATCATAAAAGTCTCTACTCAAAACCTCGACTGTTTTTCGGGGGGATTACATATGCAACGAAACGGTCGAGAAGGCGCTTCCCGAAATGAGCGGGGATGTTTTCTGGGGTAAGCAGAAGAGCTTTGATCTCCCACCTGAGACGAAACGATTCGTTCTGAAAGTTTCGCAGGCAAACGGGAATATTGAAGTTACGGAAGGAACTTCATCACATGACTGGCTTACTACTTCCTATAATGCCGAAGCAACACACTTAATCCTTAAACCCAAGAAGATAGTTGAAGCATTTAAATAGTGCAGGCATGTATTGACTACAAATCGCCCAGTGGCGATTTGTAGTCACCACGTTGACATTGTGAATTGCAGGTAAGTAAATCACTTCTGGCTTGGCGATCATGGCGCAGCGCGCCATGACTGACACTATCGGGCCAAAGCGCATAGTACGTTGACAATGAAGCGGCGAAGCCGCTTTTTCGATATGTCGAGCCGACATATCGAAGCGACTACAAAAAAGAGAGGCAGTTGCCTCTCTTTTTCTAATGTGCGTGACTTCGCGCGAAGTCGTCTACGGCATCGAGTCTCCTTTGGAGACCGTCTAGCCGTCCATCTAGCTTCTTGTAGTGGAGAGCTAGTTCGGAGCGCAAATCCCGCTTGAGATAGTCCAACTGTCGCTGGGTTGAGGTCGCTAGACCTGCCACCTCTTCTTCAATTTTCTGTTCAAGCGAATCGAACCGAGTGTCGAGACTTTCTAATCGGGTGTGAAGCGCGTCGAGCGTCTCTAGGATTTTTTTCTCTGATTCAGACATGGTGATCCCAAAGAATGATTCGAGTCAAAAATCACCGTCCGCTACAGCTTTGGTGTAGTATTGCGTCAGTGCGGGTCTATATTAAAATGCTCCTTTCGCAGCTTGGGGGTGGCTACTAAAAACAGTGATGAGCTTTGGGGTCGTGGGCGCAAAAAAATCAATCAGTCAGTTTCTTCGGAGTCGTTTATCTGAGCGCAGCTGGTCGGCATTGGAGCGCAGCGTTATCCGCGCCCGGCGGTTCGCCAAGATTGTGGCACATCCCTACGGTCGCTTTGTGAAAACACCGATCAAGCTGCATCAAAATGGCTCCAAAGTCGTAAGAATGCTGGAAATTGGTCCAGGCCCTCAACGCATCGAGGGATACGAGACAGTTAATGTTGTTTGGGCCCGCCATGTGGATTATGTGGCCGACGCTTCTCGTAAACTGCCATTTCGGGACGCGACCTTCCGCAGTATCTATGCCAGCCATGTTCTCGAGCATACCGCTTGGTACAGGCATGAAGAAGTGCTCAAAGAGTGGGTAAGAATTCTCGCCCCTGGCGGAAATCTGGATGTTTGGGTCCCAAACGGGCTGAAGATAGCAAAAAGTTTCGTTGCGGCAGAAAGCGGGGAAAATACGGACTTTCTCGAGGACGCTTGGTGGAAGTTTAACCCGGACAAAGATCCGTGTGTTTGGGCCAATGGTCGAGTTTTCTCCTACGGTGATGGGACGGGGCGAGTGGGTGATCCGAATTGGCACTTGGCGTTGTTTTCAGAACGTTACCTCGTCCACCTGCTTCAACGTGCAGGTCTGGAGCAGATACACCGACTATCAGACGAGCACGTGTTAGGCCATAATCATGGTTGGATCAATCTGGGAGTTCGAGGTGTTCGGCCATGAACTATCGTTCTATTGCTGATCTATCCTATTGCGTTCGCCAGAACCTGCATAAATTGCCCGCAGACATAGATTTGGTGGTAGGTGTGCCTCGTAGCGGAAGTTTAGTTGCCAATATGATCGCCTTGGGGCTAAACCTGAAGATGACCGACGTAGAGGGATACTGTGCAGATAGGCCGCTAGTCGAAAGTAACACTCGAAGAATCCAACGTTCCGCGTTTTCCTTACCCAGCGAGGCGGCTCATGTTTTGGTCGTGGACGACAGCCTGGCCTCAGGCAAGTCCATGGCTCAGGTCAAGGGCCGAATCGAGCAACTCGCACGCGCGCAGCAAGTGACCTACTGCGCGGTCTATGTTTCTACCATTGAAACGAGCGCCGTGGACATCTACTTTGAACATCTTGGTGATCCCAGAACGTTCGAGTGGAACTCCCTGCATCGACCGATGCTGTCGCGGTTTTGTGTCGACATTGATGGCGTACTTTGTGTTGATCCCACAGACGATGAGAACGATGATGGCGCGCGTTATAGCGCTTTCTTGCAGTCTGCACGACCATTAGCACTTCCTTCTTATCCCGTAGGGCATTTCGTAACAAGTCGGCTCGAATGTTATCGATCTGCTACTGAACAGTGGCTGACACAGCATGGGCAAATCTATACGAAACTGCACATGCTGGATCTGCCTGACGCACAAACACGTCGACAGATGGGGTGTCATGCAACATTTAAAGCAGCGATCTACCGGAAGCTAACAGATACCGTGCTCTTTATTGAGAGTGATCGAGAGCAGGCAAGAAAAATTGCTGAGCTGTCAGGCAAGCCCGCAATTTCCTTTTCAACGCAGGAAATTTTTCAGCCAGGGTTGACCTATCCAGCTATTACCCAGCGCTCAAGAACGCTTGCCGCAAAAGTTGTTCGAGCTGTGAAACGAGTAGCGGGTTTTTGAGTGAAGACCTATTGGATTCCTCTTTCGCGTCAGTTACCGGCTGCTCAGTTGATTGCTGTAGCCTCCGCTCAGCCAACTGTTGCGGCTAAGGCTGATTGAGCGGCGGCTTGTGTTATCGCATCGGGTAAATCTTTTCGTTGTAGGAGCGTCGAAGTGCGGCACGACATTTATGCATGGCCTTTTGGATCAGCACCCGCAAATCAGTATGTGCCGCACCAAAGAGCCACGGTTTTTTCAGCAGCCCAACTGCCTTGAGCAGTTATCAACCTACGAACTACTTTTTGATGGCCTCGCAGACGCAGTCTATTACGGCGAGGCTAGTCCTAACTATTCCGAGACGAGTGTGTTTCCTTGCACGGTGGAGAATCTGTACACGTACAATCCGTCGGCTAGAATTATCTATATTGTTCGTGAGCCTCTTGCACGGCTGGCATCGGTTTGGGTGCAGGCTCAAAGCACAGGACATTGGTCAAAGGCCGGTGACTACGGTCGGCCTATGCCGCTGAAGTATTCGCGTGCGATCGTTGAATACCCCCCTTTGCTTGAGGCAACCCGTTATTGGTCGCATTTGAGCGCTTATCTGGAACGTTTTCCTCGTGACCAGATACGCGTCCTGTTTTTTGAAGACCTGGTTACGAAACCAGAAAGTGTGATGCAGGACCTGTTTGGCTTCCTCAACCTACCCAATACATTTACTCTGAATACGGCGGCTATTGAGCGAAATTCACGAGAAGGCAAGGCTATGTACAATCCGCTGACGGCCAGGTTATCTAGCATTGTACCGGCGCGGCTAGCGAGTTTTGTGCCTGGATCTGTCACATCTTCAATTGGCGCCATTCTGAACCGATTCTCCGGCAGAGAGATCGTTCTACCCGTTCTGGAAACGGCAATGGAAGACTGGATAAGAAAAGAGTTAGCGTGGGAAGTACAAAAAATCTACGAATACACTGACACCCGAACTGACCCGTGGAATTTTCAAGGGTATCTGCTTGAGCAGTAGATGACGATGAGCCTCTTCTCCAAGACCGCCCACTCGGTTAGATGGACAACGGCGTTAACGACTTGGGATTTGCTCATTGGGTTTGCGCAGATCGCAATTTTGGCGCATTTCTTCCATCCAGGAGAGTTCGGAGCCATTGCAATTCTCACCCTGTTACTGGGTGTTGCGAACGTGTTCGTGCGCGTGGGATTCTCAGACAGCGTTATTGCCATCCGGGATCTAGGTGACCGCCAGTTGTCTACTTTGTACTGGCTAAACATCCTTTGTGCCGTTACCGCGTACGCTCTGATTTGGATATCTGCTGATTACTTATCCAAGTTCGTCACGGTGCCATCGTTTCCCGAACAAGTACGCGCAATCAGCCTGACCCTGATAGTGGGTGCCTTAGCGGTACAGTTCGAAGCCCTTCTCCGCAAAGACCTCGCCTTTCGGCTTCTAGCTATTCTGGGCATACTGCGTTCAGGAATCGGCCTTATCCTGCTGATAGCGGCACTCAACAAGGACTGGAATATCTGGGGATACGTTGCAGCAACCATAGGTGCACAAGTGACGTACTCGGGACTATTATTATTCCAGGCCTACCGGAAAGGTTGGCTGCCCTCATTCATCGTTGTACCGCAAGAAGCGACGGAGCTTATTCGGTTTGGCGCCTACCGAATTGGCGCAGCCTTCTTGAACAATGTTAGCAACAGGGTCGACCAGATGGCGATAGCTGGATTTCTAGGCCCGGTTGAGCTCGGTTATTACAATATGGCTCACAGTATAGCGATGAAGCCCTTTCAAAAGATTGGACCGATCCTCTCTCGCGTATCGTTTCCAATTTTTGCCAGCATTTCAAACGACATCCCCCGAATGCTGCGTGGTTATCGCATGGGCGTGCGAATGGTCTTATTCGTGAACGCGCCGCTTCTGATCGGGTACATCGCCGTTGCACCGGATCTGATTCCGTTGTATTTGGGCTCAAACTGGCAACCCACCATCGCGATATCCCAGGTGCTTGCGCTTTATGCGCTGCTTAGAACCGCTGGTAACATTAACATCGGGCTCATTCTTGCTAGAGGAAAGTATAAGTGGCCGCTGTATTGGAATGCCTTTATGTGCGCATTACTGCCGCTCACCATCTACCTGGCATCGATCGGTGGTACGACGATACTCGAAATCGCTGTATTGCTACTGATTGTGCAGGCCGGTGTATTACTTGTCAGTTACTTTCTGTTTCCGCGAAAGTTGCTGTTGCCTTTCGGGGTAGAGTATCTTGCCGATCTGGCAAAACCGGTGATTGTGTCCTTTCTCATGTACGTCGTCGTGCTTGCCATTGGCTACCTATTGCCATTGGGAGGTTCTGCTTATCGTTTGGTCGTCATGGTTGCCTCAGGTGGCCTTGCCTATCTTGGATTCTCCTATTTGCTCCAACTCCAAAACATCAAGGCGGCTATTGCGGTTATCTCTGGAAGACATGGCACATCTCGAGATGTTTAGGTGAGGAAGCGTGTGATCGAGTTAGGTTGGGGTCCAGTTGCCTGCCTTCGGGAACAGTAAACATCCAAGATCAGCTAATCCTAACTAGAATGGGACCGAGATCAAAGCGGTGCTGAAATACATTGAAATCACACGCGACCTCAATGATGCCGTTCGTCTTGCTAGAACGCCACATCGCGATGATGGGCTCCATCCAACTTGGCAGTGTCGTTGCCAGTGCTCGCAACGGGCTCTCGCGCAGCTGCTCAAGCCGGTCGAAGTACCGTGGTAGTTTCGCCCTCATACGACGGGCAGTGAGGGTCTTCAGAAGCATGAAACGAACGAGTTCCTGCTTGGCCTCATAGAGTGCCTGCAACACCGGATAGTCCGCCAGATAAGTCATGAGATTAGCGTGTTGCGGCGGCTTCAAATGCCAGTCATGCCGGCGCATCAGACTGAGCAAGCCCCGATTCTTGCGACCCTCTGGATCGTGCCGTTGCCACACCTTCAGAAAGTGGTGATTGGTCAAGCGAACCACATGGAATCGGGCTGCGACAATCGTTGCATTGGGGAGGTAGCGCCTGGCAATGCTGCGGTAGGTTTCTGGCATCTGCGCTCATCAGACTTTTTCCGCCGGGCGGATAACCCTCAGCATGCAACTCAGAAAATGGATGGAATTGGCTGGACAAACGGATGGGAATGCGCCATCGTTAAATGGATGGAAACGGATGGATAATTGGATGGAAGTACGGATGGAAGTGCGGATGAATTGATGAATGTAGACACTCTCAAGATAACGAACACGATTTTGCAGCTCATTGCTGAGCAAGATGAATTCAAGGGCGCATGGAAAGCTATCGGACGAATAGCGCCTGAGCGCCTATCGAACTTGCGGCATGTGGCGACCATTGAAAGCATTGGATCGTCCACACGGATCGAGGGCGTTAAGCTGACGGATCGTGAAGTCGAAAGGCTTTTATCCAACCTTGGGAGCCAATCCTTCGCCAGTAGAGACGAAGAAGAGGTCGCGGGCTATGCCTCCGTCATGGAAACCGTATTTGAGCACGCGGGAGAGATTCCATTAACGATCAACTACATTCAGCAGCTTCATGGCCAGTTGCTTCAATACTCCGAGAAGGATGTACGCCATCGTGGGCAGTACAAGACGCTCTCCAATAGCGTCGAGGCATTTAACGCAGAGGGTGAAAGCATGGGCGTGGTTTTTCAAACGGCGACGCCTTTTGATACCCCTCGTCTCATGGACGAGCTTATCGCTTGGACGAATACTTCCCTCGATGAGAAGTCCTTACACCCCCTACTCATTATTGCGATTTTTACAGTGGTGTTTCTGGAGATACACCCGTTCCAGGACGGAAACGGCAGGCTGTCACGCATATTGACGACATTGCTGCTTCTAAAAGCAGGATACGCCTATGTCCCGTATAGCTCGTTGGAAAGTGTGATCGAAGCCAACAAGGAAGGTTACTATCTTGCGCTGCGGCAAACTCAGGGCACGATCAGAACGGAAACTCCCGACTGGCAACCATGGGTCATTTTCTTCCTGGAAGCACTTAACAAGCAAAAGGAAAAGCTGGACGCCAAGATGAAGCGGGAGCGCTTAATTCTGGGTGACTTACCAGAACTGTCTGTGCAAATTCTGGAAATCGCTCGTGAGCACGGCAGAGTGACCATCAATGCCATTGAAACCACCACGGGCGTTAGCCGTGGAACAATCAAAGATCATGTAAAATCTCTGCATAAGAATGGGCATCTTGAGCGCCATGGTGCTGGTCGGGGAACGTGGTATTCACTGGCATAAAGTCTGGGAAGTCCACTCCCTTTCAGCCCTTTCAGCTCTTTCAGCTCATTCAGCTCTTTTAACTCTTTTAACTCTTTTAGCTGTCCCATTCTAACCTTTTGTCTAAAGGTGGTGATGTGGTCTCATTCTCCACAGACCTGCGACTTGCTACTGGACTTCTCCAACAGCCAGCCGGCGGCCAAGTGTGAAAGTAAAGGCATGATGACGTACGTCATCAGCACCACAATCCCCGCCACCGCCACGCCGACGGTCAATAGACGAGGACCATTTATCACCGCCGCTAGCGCAGGTGGTATGAAGTAGACCGGAGCAAGCAGACCGGCAAACGTCAATAGTGCCAGCTTGTGGCGTCTTGGCTTAAGGCAGCGTTGAATCGGTTCTCTGTTACCGGTGCGCATTGAAATCTCCCTCTATTGCGGATCGGTGCTGTTCTTCATGAATCCCTGTTCAGGTCACAATGATCTATGCGGCCGCACTCTCGCGGACCTGACCAACCAGAATTGCCCAGTCCATTCCAAGAGCCGTGTATACCTCTTGGGCCTTGGGCGAAGCGTTGTCTCCAAGAATTTCAACGATCAGGCTGGAGGCATCTGCTATGACCACGCCGCTTTGTGTCAATCTGGCAATGCCGGTTTGGCGTTTCGTCGCATTGAAGGTTCCGCTTGCATCCACCGCCACGTAAGCCTCAAAGCCTTCTCTTACCGCACGCATTGCCGGGAATGCCGCACAAACTTCCAGGGAAACTCCGGCAAAGATCAGCTTGTCGCGGCCGGTTGCCCGGATCGCGGCCTCCACACGCGGATCGTCCCAGGCATTCACCGTTGTTCGATCGATGAAACGCTGCCCGGGAAGCGCGGCTTGCAACTCTGAAAAAGCGGGGCCCCACATGGTTTCGGAAGAAGTCGTTGTAGTTACGATGGGGAGGTCGAGTGCGCGCGCTGCCTTTGCCAGGCCCACGACGTTGTGCTTGAGTTCAGCGATTGAGTAGTCGCGAATCCCGGTCATAAGGCCGACCTGGTGATCAACGAGAACCAGCGCAGCGTTCTCGGAATTCAATGGTTCCGGGTTATGCAAATGTTCTTTCATAGTTCTCTCCTTTGTATGAAATGCGTTTTACTCATTGATGGTTTGGAAGGCTTCCCAACTGACCGGCATCATAAGCCGCTTTGATAGCTGCAATTTGCTCTAGGGTGCCCATCACGAACGGGCCGTCCTGAACATAGGGCTCGGCGACCTGCGCGCCGTCAAACAGGGCAAAGTGAACAGGCTCACACGATGCGTTATTAAGGCTGATTTTGGTGCTGGCGTCCGTGCTGATTGCAACAGCTTGACCGGGGGCCAGGCGCCGTGTTGTTCCACCAGCAATGACGTCGAGCCTTCCTTTGGCGCTTTGAACCCATATGCCTCGATTGCCAACTGACTCATGCACAAAGCGGCCACCGGCCTGGATCGCGCCATCCAGAATTGTCATTGGGGTAGAGGGAGAGGTTGCACCGCGAATACCATTCGACTCACCCAGCGCGACCTTCACACGAGCGCCTGCATTGTTAATTACCGGCATCGCTTCTGATCGTACGAGGAGCGATGTGGGTGTTTCGAATCGCTGAGTTTGCGGTACGTTGACGAATACCTGTAATCCGTGGATCCGCGCATTCGCCCGAGGAGATTCATCATGAACCGCACCGCTGCCAGCGCTGAGCCAATAGAGGTCTCCAGGTCTCAGATCGAAGTCATTTCCCAGTGAGTCACGGTTGTGAAAATGCCCCTCGCTGTCATCAAACAATAGCGAAACGGCAGACATTCCGGCATGGGGGTGAATGCCGAAAGTCGGTTGTGTCATTACATAGTGATCGACCATGACCAATGGATCCATCAACGGCCCAATCTCTGTCGCACGGAAGCTATGGGCGGTAAATCCATTGCCAATGGACAGGTCTGCACCCACCAATGGCTCAGAGACTGCCGCCGTGCCCTGCGCCACAGCACCGCCCGGGCACTCATTCACTATATTTGCCTGATTCATACCGTCACCTCTTGCTATTCAATGGAGTACGGGGGAAGTATAAATACAGGACAATCAACTGTTGTAGAGCCAGTTTCGATACTTATAATTCTATATTCGGAACAAAAAGGTAGCCTGACGATGGCATCGATCGACCTGAACGACTACTACTACTTTGTGAATGTGGTTGAAAAAGGGGGATTCACGCGTGCCGCCGAGGCGCTGGGAATACCCAAATCCCGCATCAGCCGGCATATCGCGCAGCTAGAGGAACGCCTGGATGCGACCTTGATCCAGCGGACGACGCGCCAGTTCAAGGTCACGGAGCTGGGCGAAGTATTCTACCAACACGCTCGCGCCGCGGTGGATCATGTCGCGCTTGCCGAGACTGGTCTGAAACGGAAAAAGAACGCCTTATCCGGCACGGTGACTTTGAGCTGCTCGGTTGGGGTCGCACAGTTTGCCCTGCAAGAACTGCTAACCGGATTCATGCAGGAGCACCCCGACGTCACCGTGCACCAACAAGTGACTAACCAGAACATCGATCTGATTGCCGCTGGCGTTGATATGTCGATTCGCGGGCATACCGGCCCCCTGCCCGATTCAACATCAATACAGCGCACGCTGGCGGTGGTTGAGTGGGGCCTGTTTACCTCCGCGGGCTATCCCCCCGGTCGAGAGCCCATCACAACACCCGCAGACCTTGCAAACCATGCGACGCTCGCGCTGGGATGGCAAACACCCAACGACCACTGGAAACTGCAGCACACCTCTGGTGCCCGGGAAGACCTGCAAGTCAAACCCAGGTTCAAGAGTGATGACATGGCCACGCTCAAGCAGGCCGCAAGCGCAGGACTGGGCATCGTTGCGCTGCCCGCCTACACCTGTCGCAATGAGCTGGCATCAGGCCAGTTGCTCAGGGTGCTGCCACAGTGGCATGCGGGCATGGCAAACCTCAGTCTCGTGATGCCCAGACGAAGCGGATTTACCGCGCCCGTACTGGCACTGAAAGAGTGTCTGCAGGCAGCCCTGCCGGCTGCTGTCGCGCTAGCATAGCGCGCTGCTCCCACCACCAGACAGCAGTAGTCCGCTCGCATCGCGCTACAACCGTGGCGCCTGTGCACAACCCCCGGCCCAGATAGCGCGCACCAACGCGCACGACTACTGTGAAGCGCGGGCGGTCAATCGATACGAACGAGGCGTCTGGCCAGACCAACGCTTGAACGCTCTGGTAAAAGCGCTCTGTTCGGCGAATCCCGTCAGGAATGCCACCTCGGCAAGACTGTAGTCAGTTTCGTACAACAGGCGAAGCGCAAGCTCTTTTCTGGAAGCATCAACAACCCCCTGAAACGAGTGACCCTGTTCCGACAGTCGCCGCTGCAAGGTTCGAGCACTCATAGCCAACCCAGAGGCAATGGCCGATACCGTAGGCACCCCTTCACTGAGCACATTGGCAACGGCGCGACGGACCCGAAGTTCCAGGTGACCTTCCTGCAGGAGCGAAGCCAGCTGCTGCTCCAGGTGGGCATCAAAAAAACTGGCGATGGTTTCATCGCCGAGCCGGTTTGGAGTATCTGCGCTTTCTGCGCTGACCAATAGCGCATCGCGTCCGGACTCAAAACGTACAGGACAACCAAAATGCGCCTCGTAGATAGCGCGGTCACCCCTGGGAGCATGCTTGAAATACACCGCCAGCGGAGTGAACTTCCCGGTGCTCACTTCCCGACTGATAGTATCCACGGCGGACATACTCGCCTCGTTAGACATCAACATACCCGGGCGGCCATCGCCGGCCTTCTCAAGGCAAAAGAACAGACCTTCGGCGGCCATCTCAACGCAGTAGGTCTCTGCCGTGCCCAGCACGTGGCCGTAGCGCTCTGAGCGTGCGAAGGAACCGCGCAGGTTCGGGGCGGACTTCCATGCCAGGCCAAAGGCGCCGTAGTCGTTGCTGCGCATCGTGGCGCCGATGCGCAGCGGCAAGGCAACGCCGTTGGGATCCCGGTCTGCCAGTGCGGCAAAGAAATCATAGTATTGCGTCGATGAAACCAGCACCGCAGGATCAATCGGGCCGTCAGGATTCAGGCCCAACTGTTCGAACAGGTCAGAGGTCTCGATGTTGGGGCTGGCCTGTGCGACAGCTTTATAGACGTACAACGAGGTTATCTGGCTCATCCTGGCACCTGCATTACACCCAGTCGATATCAGTTCGTTGGCGGGAGCGCGCGAGATTGCAGCGGAAGAAGCTTTTTGGCGCCCAGCGCCAGAAAGTTGGCAGAACCCGTCAAGAAAGAAATTCGATGACCCGCGACCATAGGCTTGCCTGTTAACCAATCTACTGGAGCTATCACATGAACACACACGACAACGCTACGCCTAATCATGAACTGGTACTGGTGCTGGGCGCAACCGGCAAGACCGGCCGCCGTATTGTCTCTTCGCTGCAGAACCTGGGCGTGCCGGTGCGCAGCGGTTCAAGAACTGCCACACCCGCGTTTGACTGGAACAACTCGTCAACCTGGGATGCCTGCCTGGCAGGCGTTACCAGGGTTTACATCAACTACGCGCCAGACCTGGCCATGCCAGGTGCCACCGACGCTATTGGGGAACTTGTCCGCCGGGCACGGATGGCGGGTGTAAAGCACCTAGTACTGCTTTCCGGACGCGGTGAAGAAGAGGCACAGGCCTGCGAGGCAGTAATCAAAAATAGCGGTGTCGACTGGACGATCGTCCGGGCAAGCTGGTTCAACCAGAATTTTTCGGAGGGTGCATTCGTGGAGATGGTGCAGGCCGGACGTCTCACCCTGCCTGATGTGTCAACGCCAGAACCCTACGTGGATGTCGACGACATCGCGGACGTCGTGGTTGCTGCGCTCACCCAGCCAGGCCACGCAGGAGAACTCTATGAAGTCACAGGGCCGCGTATGCTAACGCTAACGGACATTGCTGAAGAACTTGCTGCGGCAACTCATCGGCCTATCGCCTACTTCCCGGTACCACACGAGGCGTTCGTCGAAGGTGTTGCGCAATCCGGTGCGCCACAGGACGTCGTATGGATGCTCGACTACCTTTTCGCTACGGTACTGGATGGCCGCAATGCTTATATAGCAGACGGCGTGCAACGCGCGCTTGGCCGCAAACCAAAAGACTTTACTGACTACGCCAAAGAGATCGCCAAAACCGGCCTCTGGAGCAACGCGGCCTGAGCCAGGGTGGGTGCTGCTCAAGCGCACACCCGGCCCTATTTCACATTTGTTATCGTTTGAACTGGAGGCCCCATCATGAGTTCACTGGACGTTGTTTTGATCCTCGCGACCCTTTTGTGCGCGTTAGTAGCAGGTTTCGCATTTGCCTTCGCAGCGGTTGTGATGCCTGGAATCGGCAAGCTGGCAGACAGGGATTTTATTCGGGCGTTTCAGGTTATCGACGGCGTCATACAGGCGGGGCAGCCTGTCTTTGGATTGATCTGGTTGGGCTCTTCGGTCGCCCTGGTGATTTCCGCTGTGATGGGCGTTGTGCAACTTGCGGGCATGGAGCGCGCACTCGTTGTTCTGTCGGCACTCGCCTATGGCTTCGGCGTCCAGATGCCCACGTTCAGAATAAACGTGCCGCTCAACAACAGGCTTCAATCACTGGACATCGATGCAATGGATGCGGGGGCGCTAAGCGCGGCTCGATGCGACTTTGAGAAACGCTGGAACCGGTGGAACGCCATTCGAACGGCCGTTGCCACCATGGTTAGCGGCGCGCTGATGCTCGTACTGTTGTGGCTTTGAGCAGATCGGGTGAACCTTAGCTGAAGGAGTTAGCCAGAAGAGAAAAGGGACGGAAGAAAACGGGCCGGAATACGCGACGGAGCGATTATTTTCGGAAAGCGGGACGGTGGCATTATCTTCTAAGCTCTCGACCTCATCTCGATGGGTCGAGAAAGAGGGGCCTGAGCACACTTGAGAAAACACGCATCCCCAAAAAGGGATCTGACCCCTTTTAAAACCCGTTTTACCAGAAGCACACAAAAAAAGGGTCCATGAAACGGGTCACACACAAAAGGGTCAGATCCCTTTTGGGCGCAGATTGACCGCAGGCTGACCCACACAAAGGGGTCAGATCCTTTTTACAAAGGGGTCAGATCCTTTTAGGGTATAGGTTGACTGCGGTCTGCCCCGTTTTATCTAGCAAACGGGATGGAGGGATTATTCTCTAAGCAATCCACCAACTCCCGAGAAAGAGAAGTGCCCAAAGCCAACCACGACAAGCCGCATCCTCAAAAAAGGGATCTGACCCTTTTTAGGGCTCGGGTTAAAAGGAACATATAAAGGGAGAAGATCCCAAAACAATGCTCCAGAACTCGCGGGGACTATGATGCTACGAAGCTGCGTCTTTCGCCTGATAACCCATCATGTTCAAACCGTTGCTACAACTGAATCGGCGCGGTCATGCTTGGGCGGAATCCAGCTTTGTCCGTATATTGACTGTGGACTACCTACATCTTTGACGGGTGTCTGAGGCATCGTCTATGCTTCCCTTACAGTTCACTGACACCTGACCCGGCATGAGATCTGTTAATTGCATCACTTGCAAAAGCGCGGTACTTCCCACTTTGGTTTTCGCTCTCACGTTAGCCGCCGGCTGTGCCGATTCAGGAGATGAAGCCGCGGTAAATAACCCAGTCCAGGTATGGCTGACGTTGGGCGATGGCAGCAAAAAGCTACAGCGTGAGGCCGATGTCACATGGCAATCCGGGCCGGGTGCTGTCAACGACGCCATTGTTATAGAGCCCACAAAACGTTTCCAGAGGATGGAAGGGTTTGGTGCTGCTATGAGTGATTCATCGGCCTGGCTGATAATGAATCGATTGGACCACAATCAACGTCTGCAGTTGATGCAGAATCTGTTCACTCGAGAGGCAAACGGTATCGGGCTAAGTTACCTGCGAGTGCCGATGGGGGCTTCTGACTTTGCACTGCAAAGCTATAGCTACAACGATTTGCCCCCCGGACAGACTGATCCTGATCTTCTGCAGTTTTCTATTGCCTATGACGAATCCTACATCATTCCTGCGCTGCAACTTGCCCGCGACATGAACCCGCAGCTACGCTTCATGGGTACGCCGTGGAGCGCGCCGGCCTGGATGAAAAGCAACGGCTCCCTGAACGGGGGGCTGCTGTCGCGGGACTATTATCGGGCGTTTGCTGCATATCATGTGAAGTTCGTGCAGGCGTACGCAGATGCCGGCCTGCCTATTGACGCCATCACTCCACAGAATGAGCCCCTGCACTGGAGCGAAACCTACCCCACAATGTTTATGCAGCCCCGGCAACAACAGGTATTGATCCGGGATTATCTGGGTCCCGCTTTTCGAGATGCCAACCTGAGTACCAGGATCGTTGCGTTCGATCACAACTGGGACTTAGTAGACTACCCGCTAGAGGTACTGTCGGACGCCGCCACGGCACGGTACGTGGACGGTGTAGCCTTCCACTGCTACGGTGGTGATGTTGCCAGTCAAACACTGTTACATGAATCACATCCAGAAAAGGGCATATGGTTCACGGAGTGTTCAGGCGGCCGATGGGCCACCAACTTTGGCGACAACCTAGGCTGGAACATGCGCAACCTTGTAATCGGCAACTTTCGCAATTGGGGGAACAGCCTGCTGCTATGGAATCTCGCGCTTGATGAAAACGACGGTCCCCAAAATGGCGGTTGCCGGGATTGTCGCGGTGTAGTCACTATTGATCAGGCGACAGGTGCAGTCACGTACAACGTGGAGTATTACATCCTTGGCCACGTCAGCAAGTTTGTAGATCCTGGCGCATACCGCATCTCGTCCACAGGCCATGGCGGCGACGCGCCGGACAATGTGGCATTCATCAATACCGATGGCTGGATCGTTCTGACCGTACATGCGAACGAAGCGACCGCTTTTTCCGTTGAATACAACGAACAGCATTTCAGCTTCTCATTTCCATCACGGGGCGCGGTGACCTTCCGATGGCCAAGCGATCTACCTTCTGAACCCTGATTGGGCAGCCATCAGTGATGAACGCCTGTGTGGAAAACAAAAAAACGCGCCAAGAATCACTAGAAGGGGTCCACTAAAAGGGGTCCACTAAAAGGGGTCAGATCCCTTTAGGGCACAGATTGACCGCAGCCTGCTTCACTTTTTCCAAAGAAGCTAACGATTGCATTGGTCAGGAACCCTGAGAGCGAAAAGCTTCCAACAGCAAGAGTACCGCGCTGTAAACAATCACGCCTGCGATGAACCCAGCGAATTCGCGTGAGGATTTCACGCGCGGCAGGTCAGTAATCGCACCAACAGCGACAATGCCACCGGCGATATAGGCAAACACCAGCGCGTACACCGGTTGGGAAATCGTAAAGAAAAATCCACCTAGCCAACCCAGTGTCGTACAGCCGATCAAAAGATAGCGAACGCTGTCGTCATACGCGGTGCGCCGCTCCTGCGATAGCGAGTGATCAAGGCCGAGAAAGTGAGCGCCCATTGCAAGGCCAAACAGAAGCGCGGGCTCGGGTCGATACAGTGGTTGTTCCGCCAGCATGTAGCCAATGAGCAGCGCGTAGAAGCACATGGAAGCGACAACCAAAAGATAGGCGATGCGAGACTGCGCGCGGTCTACCTCTATCGTATTGAACGCACGAATTCCCACGAAAACGCTGAAGCCCAGCAGTGCCATCAGGTAAACGTGGTGGGCAAGATACGTTGTGAAAGGACCCAGCGACAGAGACTCCATCGTCGCTTGCTTTCTAGCCAGATGCGGAAAAACATCGACAAAAGCATAAGCGATGGTGATGCCCGCGATGATGTCAAGGAGCAGCGGCTGGTAACGGTGCTTGCCGAGTATCGAGCTCGCGTAAAAGTGCGCCAGCAAGATTAGCAGCAATCCACCAAAAGCGCTGAGATATGGCATTGCGATCATAGCAATCGATTCCAGTCCGGGTGCATGCCCGCTGTAGAGGCCCTATACCTGCCAGGGTGAAGTGTAGGGAAGATTGTGTGCTGAAGTACAGGAGGACAGCGCTCATGACCCGATGCGGATCTAGATGCAGGTGTTTAGAGGGCGTCAAAAATTTGGTGGAAAAGGGTTCTGACCCCATTTTTGGAACCCATCAGTCGCCCTTATCCAAAAAAGGGGAGCTGGCTTTTCTGTATGGTGTCTGCAGCTCTATCCTGGCTCCATACACCCGTCTTGCCGCTCGCCTGCGACCCTCAAAAACCAGGGCGGAAGATAATACTTGTGCAAACGCGCGTGTTACCTACACTGAATACTCAACTCAAGGGCTTAAGCACTTGGAAACCAACCATGACAAAAATCGCATTCCTGACTTTAATACTCGTTACTGTAGCGAGCTGTAAGCTCAACGTCATCTCACCCAGAGGCGGCGAGGTGCAGTCAGTGGCCTCAGGTACCTGCCTGGAGAAAACTGTCTGCGTTCATGATATCTCAGACACCACCTACACTGAGACATTCACGGCAGTTCCCGCCCAATACTTTTCCTTTGTTCGCTGGAACTCCGGTGCAAACTTTTTCTGCGGGGATTCTACCGATCCCGTCTGTGTTGTCGATTCCTCAGTGTTGGCAGGTTTTATCAGCGATAGCGCCATTGATGAGTATCAGGACGTATACTTGATGCCAATTTTCACTGATCAGTTGGAGATTACCGACATCGTCATCGCAGATGGCAAGGAGTGGGTTCAGACCAGTCTTTTCCAGCGTCCATCGGGCCTCGACAACAACGCATGGGCTAGCGAGATTTTTGCCGTTTGCCCGGAGGCCGCCGGCGGCGTCTGTAGCGGCTCGCTGCAAGGTTATTCCATGTCCGGCTGGACCTTCGCGTCATTCGCTGACATTACCGCGCTATTTAATTCATTTATCCCCGGCGCGCCCTTGGGTCCGGAGCCATACCTCTTCAATTTCAGTACATTCCAGCCCTGGGCTCGTGCGCCTCTAGATGCGGGGTTCTTAGGATTCGTTGATCCAGTTACTGGTGGATATTCTCTTTCCGCGATGTACCGAGAGATCGGCGGTACTGCCGGCGTAGTCCAATGGGTCGCGACGTCATCACCTGGCCGCGTGGTCACTTTTTCTTCGATAGATCCCCTCTACAACCAGGCATTTCCGGCTCATGGAGCTTTCTTTTACCGCACGCCTTCACCCTAGATGCTAGTTTAACCTTGAACGGCTAAAAAGGGGTCAGAGCCTTTTTAGAAAAAAGTATCTGACCCCTTTATTCCGTTTCGCGAAAAGGGCTCTGACCCCTTTTAGACCGGACCCCTTTTAGGGGGGTACCCCGCGCGCTGTTTTAGAAGCGGTAACTCAGGTCAACTCCAAAGCGCGCGGGCTCGGTCCAGATTGTTGCCTGTTGTACGTAGCCGTAGATCACCTCGCCGAGTTGGTTCTGGGTTGGCGCAATGCTGCCCAGGCCAATCACCTGTGCGGGGTACTTCTCGTCGAAGATGTTCTGGCCCCAAAGGGCGATCTCCAGCATATCGCCGCGCTCGAATTCATAGCCAAGAGCGATGCGTGCGTTATATACGCCGTAAGAATCAATCTTCAGGTTGTTGCGGCCCGGAACAGTGTCGCCTGCGGTCGTGCCGGCAAAGGTGGCGGACTGGTAGCGGTAATCCAGGTGCGCGCGCACCGTCAAGTTACCGCTACTGTAGAGCGTGGTGTCCGCCGCAAGTAGCAGGCTATGATCCGGCGCATAAGGAATAGTGAAAGAATCTGCAATGTTGTCACCCACAGCGGAAAAACCCTCAGCCGCCGGATTTGTCGCCGGATCAAAAATTGTTCCCGCCAGGGCCTCTACCTCTTCGAGGTCGGGATCGAGATACGCGTACTGCACACTCAGCGCAAGATTATCCAACGCCTGAAAAACAAGGTCGGCCTCCAGCCCGCGAATGGTTGCCTCGCCGGCGTTGTAACTTTGCACGATTGACGCATCTGAAGGATCAACCGCAAACGCGAACTGCATGTCATCAAACTGGCTTTCGAAGACCGCCAGATTCGCACGCAGCCGACGGTCAAACCAGTACGACTTCATACCCAGCTCATAAGACACCACATTCTCAGGTGCAACCGTATCGTCGAACAGATCCACCGGTGCTGACTCGCTGGAGCCACCAGCCTTGTAGCCCGTGGCAATGCGCAGGTAGGCATTCACTTCATCGGTCCAGTCGAATGCCAGCGTCAGCGAAGGGTTAAACTTGTCGTAGTCATCATCATTGGAGGCTCCCTCCTGTGATCGGCTTTCATCGAGCACGCCGTCCACTACCGTGAACAGGTCGCGCGTAGCCTTGCGCGTATCGGCCGTGTACCTGGCGCCGACGGTAACGCTCAATCTCTCCTCAACGATTGATGGCGTCCAGGTCACCTGGCCGTAAGCGGCGTAAGATTCCGACTCTGCCGTCACAAAGCGACTAATCATGTTTGACGTACCCAACGCCGCCTGTTCGCCAAAACCACGCGAGTCATTGTTTTCCTCAAAGTAATACAGGCCGGCGACAAAGCTGATGGAAGAATCATCGGGGTTGCCGATGAGCGTCAACTCCTGTGAGAACTGGTCGCCCTCAACGCCGTTGTCTGAGATGAACGTAATGGGCAGCGGCTGCAGGAAAAAGTCCGGGTCAGTCGTGGAGATAAAACCCAGAGCCTCGGCGAAGTTCTGAAACGCGCGCCATTCCAGCTCGCGATAACCGGTCAATGACTTCAGCGTTAGTGAATCGTTGATATCCCAGTTCAAGGTCAGCCCGTAGGTATCGTACTCGGTTGTGCTCTTGTTGAGGTCGAATTCGCGATAGGCAACACGACGCCGCTCACCGGCATCCTCGTGATAGGTGTTGGTGCTACCCTCGGCGGTAATTTCCCGCCCGTTCCATGCCGGATTCTGGTAGTAATTCGGTGATGAGTCGAGATTACCGGACTCCCACAGCAGGTCAGCGGTCAGCGTCCTGGAAATCTGCCAGTTGAGGTCAACGCGTCCTGCCAGTTGTTCTTCCAGACCAAAATCCTCACCCGCGCCGGGATTCTCAACAAAGCCGTCTATCGTGCTCATCAGCACTGAAGCCTTGGCAGACAATCCGTTCCACTGCGGCAGGTCTACAATCGATAACGAGCGGAATTCATCCCGGCTGCCGAATGTGACATCCTGTTTGAAGCCAAACTCTCCGGAAGGTCGCCGACTGATCAGGTTGACGGCACCGCCGGTGGTATTGCGTCCGTACAAAGTACCCTGCGGACCGCGCAGAACCTCAACCCGTTCAAGATCAGCCAGGTCAAAGGTCGAGCCCTGCGGCCTGGAGATGTAAAAACCGTCCTGATAGATACCGACAGAACCATCAATCGTGATCTGCGCAGGGTCCCCAACCCCTTGCCCACGAATGAACATGATCAGCAGGTTGTTCGATGTCGGGTAAGGAGAGAACGTGATGCTCGGGGAGGCCTTCGCAATGTCGTCAAAGCTGGTGATGCGGTAAGCATCCAGCGCATCGCCCTGAAAGGCGGAGATCGAAATGGGCGTTTCCTGAATGTTTTCAGTGCGCTTCTGCGCGGTCACGAAAACCTCTTCAAGCACCTGCGCACTGGCCGGCGGCACACACAGGGCAACCGGCAGCGCCGAACAGGCCAGCGCGTTGATCATGCGCGCGAGGGGGTGTCGTGCCCTTGCGGCATCGGGCTGCCTGGCACGGTGTGGGCTGTTGTGCAGGGTGCAGCGGGTGTTCATGGTTATCATCATTTTATTATTCATCGTTCACCTCCATTGAGTGAGCGTTAATGGCACCGGGCCCGGGCCCGGTGCGGATTACCGGTGCTTCACATAGCGTTCCCGGTAGGTTTGAAACCTCTGCTGTAACGAGGCTGCGGACCAGCCAAAATCAGCAGGGTCGTAAGAGTGAATACCTTCAGCGTGTTGTGGTTTCTGGCGCAGCCAGGTGGTTACGCGCTGCTGGTGCAGCGCTGTCGTTGTGGTGCCGAAGCTGGCGTAGATGTTCTGCAATGTTGCAACGGGGTCTGCCACGAGGTCTTCGTACTGCACGTGGTAACACCAGGCAGAGGTTTGGGCATCGTCAAACGCGGTCGCGGCACTTATCGCCGTGTCGATCTTGTCGGCCCAGTAGTTACCCACGCGCGGCGGGTCCAGCACTTTGGTGAACTGCATCTGCATCGCGCAGTTCAGGCTGGCCAGCGAGGGCAGCACCTGCGACGGGTCACGATGGGCCCAGATAATGCGCGCATCCGGGTAGGCTGCCAGCAGTGCCGGCAAACACCAAAGATGATTCGGGCTTTTGAGCACCCAGTGGCCGGTGGGCTGCGCGCACTGAAAGGCCTGCAAAGTCTGCTTGTGAATCGCATAGGCCGGTGTCATATCAGCATGATCCAGCCAATCGCCGTAGGCCGGTGTGAAGGCGATGGTTTCCATGCCGATGGTTCTCAGGGAGTACGTAAAAATCGCGGTGCACTCTTCGGCCAGCGTGCTGCCAAAGGGATGCATCGTGGCAATGGCCGGGTTCAGCGCATGCAACTGCGCCATTTCGCCTGACAGCCGCGCGATCCGCGCATCTTCGCTCGCCCCGGCAAGCCCGGCAGGTGGCACGGGGTAACGCGCCTCCCATTGCAAGATGGGGCGGTTGATCGGGTCCAGCCCCAATAGAATCGATAGAATACTGGTGCCCGTCCTGGGCAGGCCAATGACAATCCACGGCTGTGTGATCTGCTCATCAGCCAGCGCAGGGTGTTGCTGGTGCCATTCCTGCACGGCGAAACGAGAGGAAAGCGCACCCACCAACATATTCTTTACTGCGAGCCTGCCAAAGGTATTGAGATTGGCGTCTGCTTCAGCCGACGCTACAAACCGATGCAGCGCTTCCATGGCATCTGCGTCGAGGCGTTGATCAGTACCGGAGCGCGCCTGCGCAGCGGCGATGATTTTGCCCTCCTGCATGGCCGGGTAGCGCAGCCCAAGCCCTGCCAGCCCTGCACCAAGGGCATTAACGCTGCGCATTAGCGGCGAGCGCAGGCGTGCATCACGAAAGGTGTACACCGGCGCGCTCATCGCGACGCCAGTGCTCGTGCCTGGAAAGCGCGGCTCACGGTTCGCACTATGCAGGGAGGGTGACGACGGTGCGACCGCTGGTCTGCCGGTTCTCCTGGTCGGTGAGCGCTTGTGCCGCCTCGCCCAGCGTTACCGTGCGGCTCAGCACGGGCTTGATAGCGCCGCTGGCGGCCAGGCCAAGCAGTGCAGCGTGCACTTCATCACCCACATCGCGGGTGAACATGTTGAATCCGAACTCCCTGATTTCAGGCGGCATGTGAGCGATGTAAGACAGCATCACACCCAGTATGGAAAAATTCGCCGAGCACAGCGGGCGCAGCGGCCTCCCCGTAAAGCCATTTTCGTCGTCGTCGGCAAAACCGGCGGCAACGTAGCGCCCTTCGCGCGCCACACAGCGCCAGGACGGCTCAACAAAACTGCCGGCAACAAGGTCAAGAATCACATCGGCACCGGCGTGTGATGTCTCGGCCTGCACAACTTTATCAAACGCTTCCGTCTGGTGATTGATGGCGCGATCAGCACCCAGTGATCGACAGTAGTCGGCTTTTTCATCCGAACCCACCGTTGCAAACACCGTGGCACCCAGCGCCTTACCAATCTGGATAGCCGCCGCACCCACACTACTGGCGCCTGCGTGCACCAGCAGTGTTTCTCCGGCAGCCAGTTTTGCGCGGCGCACAATAGCCAGATAGGCAGTATGGAAAGGAATGATAAACGACGCCGCTTCCGCGTCTGTCATGCCAGGCGGTGCTGCAAACACGGCATCGGCAGAGGCCAGCGCAAATTCCGCCAGGCCGCCTGTCGCCATTTGTGTCAGCGCAACCACGCGCTTGCCCTGCCAGGCTTCACTGCCTTCACCACAGGTTTCTACCTCACCGCAGACATCCATGCCCAACGTAAACGGTGGCTCAAGCGGCACCGAAATACGCCGGCCGTAGCAGCGGTCGATATCGTTGAAGTTCAGGGAAGCGGCGCTTACCCGGATCAATACCTGGCCCGGGCCCGGTGCCGGCACATCGATATCGTTGATTTGCAGTACCTCGGCGGGGGGGCCGTTGCGTGTGGCTTGCAGTGCTTTCATGGCGGTTCTCCTGATTTTTATTTGCAACCGGCGTGTGCTTGCGCTGACTCAGCGTATGTAGGTCACCTCAGACGCAGATGCCTGGGCACGCGACAGTACAGATCGAACGGTGGGTTCCAGCATGGTGTACAACAGTTTGCGCATCTCGTCGCGGTTGCGCGCCAGCTGACTGGGCGCTGCCGCGTACGAGATAAGAATGCGCAGAATCCATTCACCGAGAAAGGCAACCTGCTCTTTGGTTTGGGCATCCAGCGAGGTCTGCATTCCGGGCATGGCAAGAATCATCTGCACAGAAAGATCGCGCATGTCGTCCGTGCCCAGTACCTGCGCCAGGGCCCAGGACTCATCCGCCTGTGAAAACAGGTGTGCGTGCAGCGGGCGGCGTACAATTTCGTCCAATACATACAGGATGCCCTCGACGACATGTTCCGCCGGGTCGGTAATGCCCTCGAGCGTCACCGCGCAGGCTTCCACCATCTCCCAGGAGTCACGCGCCAGCACTGCCAGGAAAATATCATTGTGACTGGGGAAGCGGCGATACAGCGTCGCCCTGGAAACACCCGCCTCCCTGGCGATGTCTGCCGCTGTGGTCTTGGCCACACCCAGCCGCAGATAGCAGGATTTGGCCGCATTGAGAATGATGTGATGCTTGGCGCCGGTATCAGGCATGGGAAAGACCGTTTTGAGACATGAGACAAATATTGCCTCATATCTCAAAAGCGCGCAAGAAAAAACCCCCGCTGCAGAACAGCGGGGGTTTATCGGTAGTGCCGGTGTGACTTACATGAAGTTGTAAGTTACCTCAAGACCAACGCGAATGCCCGGGGTGAGCGGCGAGAAGGTACCGCCGGTGGGCACAGGGCCGATGGTGTCTGGCAGCTGGGTATCACCACCGTGAGACACTTCATCCAGCAGGTTACGGCCATACAGCGAGAACATCCATTCACCGCTGTTGGACTGGAAGTCCAGGCCAGCATCGAGCATATCGACTTCATTGATAAAGCCCAGGTTGCTGTCCGTGTATGCCATCTCGTCACGGTAGGCGTAGTTGAGGCGCGCCGTCATGAAACCCCAGTTGCTGATTTCGATGTCGTAGGTGCCGCCAATGCTGTAGGTCAGCTCGGGCGCACGCGGCAGATCCAGGCTTTTATCAGCACCGTCGACCACGCCATCACCGTTGAGATCTTCGCTTACCTCGTCGTACTCAGCGTCGATGTAACCGATCGATGCCAGAATTACAAAGTTGTCGGTAACCGGGAAGACGCCGTCAACTTCAGCGCCGAAGATGGTGGCATCAGCGGTGTTACGAATAAACTGCACTGTACCGGCACCTTCGTTCGGGAAGTTGAGTTCACGCTGCATGTCGCTGACCTCGTTGTAGAACACTGCGGCATTCAAGCGGCCCCAGGCGTGGTTGGATTTGTAGCCAACCTCATAGTTGTTCACTTCTTCCTCGTCGAACACTTCCGGCTTGTTCGCCGCAGACGTGTTACGCAGGTTGTAGCCACCTGAGCGATAACCGCGCGTCCATGACGTATAAACTCGCGAGTCATCATCAATGTTGTACGTTGCGCCGAGCTTCGGTGCGATGTTGCTCCAGTCGTCGTCGTCGACGAAGTCATAGGGGCAAACCGGGCCTTCAACAATGTTACAGGGCGAGTTCTGGTTTTCGATCAGCGATGCAAGCTCGGCTTCTTTTTCTTCATAGCTGTAGTTCACACCGGCAGTCAGTGTCCAGGATTCGTTGAGGTCGTAATCTACCTGCGCGAAGGCCGTGAAACTGGTGGTTTCCTGCGTGCCACCGCCGTCAAGCTGCAGTGCAGGGCCAACGTTACCCGTCAGGGAGCCCAGCAACTCGCGACGCTCGTGGTAGTCGAGGTCGTTCTGGTAGTAATAAACACCGGCCGTAACGTTGGCCTTTTCAGCGAACAGGCCGGTATAGCGCAGTTCGTTGCTCACTTGTTCTGTTTCCAGCCATGCCGGTGCATGGAACAACCAGACAGGCTGGGCGTCGATATCGCTCAACGAGGTCGCCTCGTAGCTGCGATAGCCGAAGATGTTCGTCACTGTGCCGTCGCCAAAGCCAACGTCCCAGTTCACCTCGCCGGTGATGAAGTTGGTCTCGTTTTCCTGGAAGCCTGTCTCGTCGATCGAGAAATCAAAGCTGTCACGGTCATTATTCACTGGCTGGCCGGGAACACCCGTGCCATTGGTGTGTGACTGCGCCGCGGGGCCGTCTCCTTCAACGTCGCCGTACTCGTAGCGAAGCACAAACTCGAGAGTATCCGTAGGCTCCCATACCAGTGTGCCGCGCACCATCTGCTGCTCGATTTCACCGTGATCGTTTCCGGTGAAGTCGTTCTCAAACTGGCCCTCGTCATCGTTGTAGTAAGCGACAATGCGACCGCCCAGGGTGTCGGTGATAGGGCCGCCGACTGAGCCCATGTAATAGCTGTTGTATCCGCCGATGTCGCCTGTTTCGAGGGCGTAGCGTAAGGATGCTTCAAACTCGTCGCCGGGCTTTTTGTGATTCACCAACACCGCGCCGCCGGTTACGTTGCGGCCAAACAGTGTGCCCTGAGGCCCACGCAGCACTTCGATGCTGGCAACATCAAACATGTCAAAGAGAATGCCCTGGTTTGTTCCCACGTAGACGCCGTTCTGGAACACACCCACGGTCGGGTCAATGGTAGGAATAGAGCTGTTGATGCCCAAACCACGAATGGAGAAGTTGGCGGTGCCTCGGGTGGTGCCCACATCTTCGAGCGACACGTTGGGCATGCCTATCGAGAGGTTGGTGAGGCTGCGCACCTTCAGCGCGTCGATCTGGTCTGCATTATAGGCAGTGACCGACAGCGGTACTTCCTGAGCGCCTTCCTCGCGCTTTCGCGCCGTGACCACAACTTCTTCCAACATTGCAGAAGAAGCGCGGGCGCTGGATTCCTGGGCCTGGCTGCCAGTGCTCACCAGCGCTGCACCAGAAAGCGCAACTGCGACTGCCAGCGGGCTGAGTTTTAGCGGAATGAACCTTTGGTTTGTAGTCATCGTTTTACCTGCTCTCGTTATCTGTTTTTTTGTCGTAGCAACACTTGCGAGTGCCTAATACGTACCGTGCACAGACTACCGAATCAGAGGCTGCACATACACCTGCAATATTTACAGTTTAATGCGTAGAGGCCGCCGCTGAAGGCTGCTCGCGCGACGCCAGTCGTGGTCAATCCAACACCCAATATGCTGCGCCCAACACCCCTGCGAGCAATCCTGCCACCACCGGCAAGGCACGGCTGAGCGGCCGCGCCCCTGTGTTGACCTGACTCACCAGGTAGGCCAGTGCACAACCCAGCAACCAGGCCGAGGCGACCGGCCCGGGCAGAACCACCAGCAGGGCCAGCCCAACCACCAGGGCAGCAGCGAGTACCCGATCCCAGAAACTGGCGCTTTGCAAAGCGCGCAGCGCCATCAGGGCGTAGAGCGCAAATGTCGTGGCTAATAGAATAGTGGTCAGCATACGATGGGGCCTTGCACTCTTGCGGTAACTGCACTTGCACACCGCGACTTCATAAATCGAAAGCATCGACGTAAGGCTGCAGGCGTTCCCTTATGCCGGCTGCGCTCAATCCAAACCCCTGCGGACTATGCTCATGCCTGTGCCTGGGTAGCTGCGCGGCGGCATCCAGGTGCCTTTGCAACGCTGTGTGTGCGATGTCATCAAACGCCAGACCCAACTGCGCATAGGCGCTACTGATGGTGTCGAGCGGCTTGTTTCTCAAATCGCTTTGGCGCACGTCCGCATAGCGCCACCGTGGCAGCGACTCGCGAATCGCCATTGCCTGGGCCAGACCCGCAGGCCAATAGCCATTGAGCACCTCTTCACCAATGGCCCCGGCATCAACCGCATCGCTGAACATGGCGCGTGTATTGGCATACAGGCTGCAGATAGAAGACACCGATTTCGCCGGGTCACGGTGCGTAAAAACAAACCTCGCATCGGGAAAAACCTGCAAGATAGTGCGCAGGTGCAATGTATGCGCCGGATCCTTCAACACAAACCGCTCTCCTGCGGGACGAAAGTGCTGAATGATCTTCAGCTGCTGCAGGTAACCGTGGTAGGCAATCGCTGCGTCCTGGGCCTGAATCCACGCCACGTACTGCGGCACGCGATACTGGATATCAAACTGCAGGGTGCGGAAGTTGTTCATGAACAGCGCAACGCACTCTTCCGTCGACTGCGCCGTCATCGGGTGAATCGCCTGGTAGTTGGGTGCTAGCTGGTCCATCTGCGCCAGCATTTTAGCCAGGCGCGCGCTGCGCCTGTCCGGGCCGCTGGCGGGAGGAATCGGGTCAAAGCTTTCCCAATAGGGAATGCTGCGATGACGCGGATCCTGCGCAAGCAATGTATGCAGGTAGGTGGTTCCGGTTCGCGGCATACCAATAACGAAGATCGGCGCGGGCAAAACAGTATCCACGATGGCAGGCTGCGACTCGAGCAGCGCCTGGATTCGAAGATGGTTCAGCGCCATACGGCGCGAGTCATCAAACGCGGCCATGCGGCCAACGAAATTGAGTTGCGCGGTGCTGTTGATGGCATCGATCAACTGCGCCAGGGCTTGCCGCGCGTGCGCATCTGCTGCTACCTCCAAACCCTGCCCGGACCACAGCGCTTTGCGCGCATCGGCCCACAGCGCGTCAGCGTCGGGCTGGCGGTAACCCGGGGCCACTTTGCCGACGGCATTGAGCACCCGCACAGCCAGCGTGCGCGTTTGGCCGGGGCGCCTGAATTGGCGCAGTTGGTAGGTCCTGGTCATGCGGTGGCGCCTCTTGCGTGCAGGCCAGTTTAGCGCAAAGTTACCGGGTTTTTCCCGGTGCAAATGGTAACGTTGGCTGCTGATTCGATGGTACTTTTACGCTTACCCCAACATGCAGCGGCGCGTCATTGTGCCGCAATAGAGGCAGTGGCGCATAACCTGCCGCTGACAACGTTGCAAACAACAAGAACTGACATGACCCAACCCAACGCAAAGTATCTGCACCTCGTACGGCAGTTGTCTGATCGTATCGTTGATGCCCAGCGCCCGATCCGCATTCTCAACTCTATCAAGTGGTCGGGCGAAACACGATCCGCATTTTTTGCCAGTGGCTGCAAAACGCTGCCCGATGTTGATGCTCGTTACTACCAGCGCCTAACGCCTTTGGACTTCAACCCGGACGCACTGAGCAACCTGTTCTTCAATCTCGAATACGATATCTTGCGCAAACTGGGCGAGGACACCCCGCTGGCAATGATCATGCAGCGTATCTGTCGAGAATACCGCCAGGTGATAAGAATGTTGGCCGCGCGCGGAACACCCGAGTTTGCAGCCATCTCGCAACAGCTATATGGCTCTGCCTCGGATGTATTCCATTCGGGCAAGCTCACACTGGCCGACCTTGGCACGCAGATGGAGTCTGTTCTCACCAGCCTGCTACAGAACGCATCCATGAAAGAAGAGAGTAAGGATATCTCTGCAAAGGACGCGGTGGCGCTGCTCAATCATCGTTTTGAGAGCACATTTCCCGGGCAAGGCATTCGCGTACTGCTGGATGACACCATGACGGCCGACGCTGCCGCAGGGTCGGACTACCTGAAGATTCGATCCGACGCGCGGTTTAACGCGCTGGATATCGACGTGCTCGAGGTGCACGAGGGCTGGGTACACCTGGGCACCACGCTCAACGGTATGGCGCAGCCGTGGTGCACCTTTCTGGGCAAGGGGCCGCCTTCTTCCACGACGACCCAGGAAGGCCTGGCGGTGCTGACTGAAATTCTCACACTGCGTTCGAGCCCGGGGCGGCTGTATAAACTGGTTTGCCGGGTACGCAGTATCACGCTGGCTGAAGAAGGCGCGAATTTTCTCGACGTTTTCAATTACCTGTGTGGTCGCGGCCTGAGCCAACAGGATAGCTACTCCCTGGCGGTGCGTGTTTTTCGCGGCAGTACACCCACGGGCATGCCCTTCACAAAAGACCTCGCCTACATGCGCGGTTTCGTCCAAACCTATAATTTCATGCGCCTGTGCATGAGCAAGGGCAAGCTGGACAGCCTGCCCTTGCTGTTTTGCGGCAAGATCACCCTGGAGGACATCAAAACGTATCAACAGCTCGTCGAGGAGGGGACCGTAGTGGCGCCGGGCTTTCTTCCTCCTTACCTGTCCGATATCAAGGGGCTCGCCACCTGGATGAGTTTTTCCCGGTTTATTTCACAACTCAACTTCGACCAGCTGGACGCCGACTACGGGCCCCTGCTCTAACAGAGCCTTGCACACAAGGCTTCCTGCCTGACAACGCTTACAGCGCAAGTGTCCCACGCCGCGCAGAGCGAAATGCTCGCACGGCACGGCTAAGGCGACTGCAAACCCGGCCCAGGCATTAACGCGAGACAGCAGGCAAGGCGCCGCTAACAAAAGCGCCGGGAGAGGGCCCGGCGCATTGCTGAATAACATTGCAACAGATCGTGTTACAGGGGCAACAAGACACGGCTCGCCGCCTGACTGATAACAGCCAGCCAAGCTGCCATGGGCAAAGCAGCTCCTGCCACGTCGAGCGGTTGTCACTCGTCGTCTGAATCATCATCTGAATCATCATCATCTGAATCATCATCGTCTGAATCATCATCGTCTGAATCATCATCATCTGAATCATCATCATCTGAATCATCATCGTCTGAATCATCATCGTCTGAATCATCATCGTCTGAATCATCATCATCTGAATCATCATCGTCTGAATCATCATCATCTGAATCATCATCATCTGAATCATCATCATCTGAATCATCATCGTCTGAATCATCATCGTCTGAATCATCATCATCTGAATCATCATCATCTGAATCATCATCATCTGAATCATCGTCGTCGTCCGAATCATCGTCATCTTCAAAGCGTATGCCACCATCGAGCGAGTCTTCACTTTCAAACTCGACTTCATCGGCAACACCATCAGCCGTCAACTCGTCTTCAACCTTGATCAGGTCGCCAACCTGTAGCTGGCCATAAAAATCTTCAGCTTCCAGATCATCGTCTGACCGGCTCTCGAATTCGGCGCCAAGCGTACTGAACGTTATGCCAAGCACAGTGACGTCTACACCCGGAGTAAACGCCGATACAGGCGCCTGAACAACATCATCGCCTCGCTCAACACGGTCTACACGGGTCGCCAGGAGGTCATTGCCGACGCGCACTGCTTCGACTTCCAGAAAATCTCCTGCGCGAATATCCGCAATGCCAAAATTGCGCCTGTCATCGATATCATCTTCAAACAGGGTTCTGGTATCAGTCTGCACCCTGATGGAGCCGCTGAACAAAGTCAGCTCAATAACGGCGCCATCTACCGAGCCAACAGCCGCCTCGATTTCAACACGCCCGCGACGCACTTCTATCTCTTGCGCTATCAGGCGAGCACCGTTCCAGCGCCCCTCCACCTCTACCACCACGCCGTTGCGGAGCATAAAGCCTTGCGGCAACACTACCGCGGAGGAGAAATCCACCGGCACGCCGTTAACAACAAAGCTATTGGCACTGAAGCTTGAAATAGGGCCCTGAATGCTGAAATCATCGTCATCTTGCAAGATGTCGCGAACGCCGGATTTGAGTTCGATCAGGGTGGCGCGCACCAGCTCGTCCTCGACTACACCGTATACTTCAACTTGCAAACCGTTGCTCAGAGTGTTGCCGGGAATGTCTTCAAACCGTGCCCCGCTGTAGTCAACCACCAGGCTGCCAAGATTGAAGCGTGTGGGCGACAGGTTACTGATCACGCCCTGGGTTTCGACCTCGGACTGTCCGGGGATGAAATTGGATTTCTTTTCCACGCGCGTAGCACGCAGCCGGGTTGCGGATTCCCTGAAGCCGGATACTTCAATTACATCGCCCACCGCAAGATTGGCAAAACCAACGTCATCAAACACCGTGCCTGTGCGCTCTACAATAATGGTAATGCCCAGCACGGTGACTATCTTGGCGTCGCCATCTGCGTTTGTTTCAATTGCGGTGATCGGGCCCTGAATTTCGTCATCGAAAATCACAGTCTCGGCAGTACCTGTGGCTTCGTCATCGTTGATCGTGCCCCTGACACTCACTACCATGCCAAGCTGCAAGTCATCCTCGGTTGCCGGGCTGCCGTCGATAAAAACGTCTGCGCTACTGGTTTCAAACCTTACGCCATTGACAAAAATACTGCCAAAGCCGTCGATCGTGCCTGTACTGGTTGCGCCTCCGCTGCCGCCGATACCAGCGATGTCACCCCCTATACTCAGGCCCCCTCCCCCGCCGCCGCCGCAGGCAGAGACCGTGGCAGCCACGACAGCAGCTGATAGAACTTTCTTTTTGAAGCTTTGCATACTTATTCCTCCTGCTGCGCGTTCACTCAACGCGCTCGCTGTAGTAAATACCTACTGCCACGTAGGCCGATGGTTCATCGTCCACGTCACTGACCTCATGTTGTGCAAGCCAAGCGTCATGTTCTTCAAGTAGTTGCTGGGACCGGACTCTGGAGAAGTCGCGAAATGCCTCCGTGGCATCAGCCCGAAGTAACTGGGTGGACACTTTGCGCTGAAAAAACCGCTGCTCAGGCGGCGCGGTGAAGTTGTGCGATATGGTTTCGATCAGTTCAGCAGTATCGGTGCCAAGAATGTTGAGCTTGTCGGGCTCGGTCTGCATTGGAATGTACGAGCGCTTGACAAGGTGCACAGACCCATCGGCAATACGAACGTTACCGCTGTCCTGCAGCATATTCAGCAGCGCGACCACCGGCACATCGCCACTGTAGGCGCGCACAAGTTCGGCAAAACTGCGCTCACCGCTATCAATGGGCAGAACAGCCGGAGCGCCGTTGTCGAGAAAGCGCGCGTCATTGACCCAGCCACTGATAATGCGCACGGCGCGGTTGTAGCGCTGGAGTGACTGGTTTTCACCCGACGACTGCATCCGTTGCAACCGCGTTACCTCTTTACGGCTTAGACCCGTAAGTGCGGAGACCCCGGACACCGTCGTTTTCAAACCGGAGCCCTGCAGATGGGAAAAGCCCGCATCGACAAAGGCCTTGCGCGCCAGCTGCTCGAACGTACCGTGCGCCACCCCATGGTGCAGGAGCACACGAGCGAGGGGCCTGAGTATCTTGAGTATGACGTCTTCGAGCGCACTGTTTACCGGAGAATCCATTTTTGGGATAATATTCCCAATTATCGGGTGATGTCAACACTTATTATGCGGTCACTGCTCTTGCCCGGTGCGCCGCTGTCGTCTTCAATGGGCTGCACAGCGTGTATGGATTGGTCAGTTGTGACCCTGACCTGCCCGAATACTGACAATAGCCCGGCAGAAACCGCCGGCCAGAGAACCCGCCACTGTGAGCAAAGAAGCCCCTATCGCCATAAGCTATCGCCCCAAGAGCCACGACTATTTACCCGTGGTGGTGCAGGCGATCAGGCGCTTCCTGGGCGATTGGCCCATTGTGCTTCTGGCCGAGGCTCAACACCTTCCGCCCACCGACTGGTTGCAGCAGATGCGCATAGACGTTATCAAGGGCTGGTCGCACAGCGCAGGTGCCAACAAGACACTGCGCCTGTGGGAGCACCAGGAAATTTTTGCTGCCCATTTTGAGCACTGGATCTGGTGGCATGACGATATGTTGCTGTTGCGTGGGGTGACGTC
Organism: Gammaproteobacteria bacterium; assembly: GCA_024742415.1. Taxonomy (GTDB): domain Bacteria; phylum Pseudomonadota; class Gammaproteobacteria; order Pseudomonadales; family Halieaceae; genus Marimicrobium. Next base: position 293,094 of record JANSYN010000005.1, on the reverse strand, counting down.
CCCGGCCCTGGAATTTTCACGGCCGTTGGTGCGCCGAGCGCCCGAGCCACGCCCAAACAAGAAGCTCACGCAATGGAACTGCGCACTGTGGGACACCCTGGGATTTCTTGAGAACCTGTCGATACCAGCGCCAAACCCGGTGTTGCACATTCCAAGACTTATCCGACGCGATGCCTTCAGGGAAATACCCGGCAACTGGAACCGACAACGACTGTTGTTTGAACCCACCTACCTGTTGCGCTACTGGCACGAGACCGGACAGCACTACGAGCTGGACAACACCTTTCGAACCTCGATATTCAAAGGTGCCATACCGGACATCGCCACTTTGGAAAACAGTGGCAGCACGATTCTCAACTGGGGCCGCAAGATTGACCACAGCGCCGCCCGGGCCGCCTTCGCACAGCGCTACTGTGTAGAGTTCACGTGACAACAGTGTGCCGTTCGCCTGCGGTCAGGACACGCTGCCGTGATGCACGCAAAGCACCGAGCGGCTGACCAGGGCATCACTCGGCAATCTTGCACAGCCCGTCAAAAACCAGCTCTGGATAACTGACAATGCCGATCACAAGGCCGTTTTCTACCACCGGCACATTGCCCAGGCCAAAGTTATCAAACAGTCTGGCGCAGTAGCGCACACCCAGGTCCGGCTCAACGGTGATAATCGGTTTGGACATAATCTCATAAAGATTAACGCGCTCCGGCGCGCGATTTTTCGCCAACACCAGTTTGGCAATGTCAGACAGCAGCACCATGCCCAGCGCATCGTTCGCGTGGCGCTTCTTCACAATGACCACCTCTGCCTTGTCAGCGCGCATGGCGTCTATTGCCTCTTTCACGGTTGCCAACCCGTCCAGCTCGATGTGTTTGGTGTGCATCACGTCCCTCACGGGGATAAATTTATTGTCCATTACAGCAGGCCCTCCACTTCGCGGGTTAGCATTTTTGCCTGATGGGCAATACCCACGGCGTCTTCAACATCCAACACAATGGCAATACCGGTGCCGGGCTTCTCGTCAAACTCTCCAACCCGGGCGATCTCTTCCAGAATGTCCCGGCTGAGGTGTTCTTCAACCAGAAAGAGCACAACATCGCGCTGCGTTTCCAACGACAGACCAAAAAACGTGGTGCTTTTGTTCAGGCCCTCGCCCCTGGCATTGCTGACCACGGTTGCACCGGTGGCCCCCGCACACCTGGCGGCGCGAGTGATGTCATCGGTTTTTTCGTCCTGCGTAAAAGCGACTATCAGTTTAAAACGCATGGGTTAATCCTCTTGGTTCATGTCAGTGCGCTGCTCGCGTTCCTGGCGATGTCTGTTGCGGGCCACTCGGGTTACCGCGTGGGAAAGCTGTGCATAGGCCATTACCGACATAATGGGGAATAAACTGGCAAAGGCGATCAGGCCAAAGCCATCGATCAGTGGGTTACGACCGGGTACCGTTTCCGACAATCCCAGGCCAAGCGCGGCCACCAGTGGCACGGTCACCGTAGAGGTCGTTACACCGCCTGAATCGTAGGCCAGCGGCACAATCATTTTGGGGGCTACGGAAGTTTGCAGCACCACCAGCAGGTAGCCGGCAATGATGTACCAGTGAATCGGATCCCCCACTACGATACGGTAACAACCCAGCGCGATGCCCACTGCCACTCCGATGGCGACCGCAATCCGCAGGCCCCAGACGCCAATGGCACCTGCTGAGACTTCATTGGCTTTAATCGCCACCGCGATCAGGGAAGGCTCGGCGATGGTCGTGCTAAATCCTATGCAGAACGCGAAGATGTAAACCCAGTAATAGTCTTGCCAGTGTATCGACGGCAGCACCGACCCGGACGCTTGCACGGCAGCAAGACCCATACTCGACGCCTGGATGAACTCCGGATCCGTCAGCTGCGAGGCCATGAGGCGGCCCAGCGGAAACAGGCACTTTTCAAGGCCGAGCAAAAACAACGCCAGCCCAATCAGGACCCAGACGAAGCCGGTGAGAATCTCAAAGAGGTTGGCGGGCCTCCTGCGAATCACCAGTAGCTGAAAGCCCAGAATAATGACTGCAATCGGCATGACGTCGGTTACCGTCGCCCGCGCGGTGGCAAACACCTCAGACAACAGCTCCATCAGATCATCATGCCGTAAGCCATGACAAAAATAATCGGCGTCAGCGATGCGAACGCGATAAGGCCAAAACCATCGATCATGGGGTTTCTGCCCTTGATCGACGCCGCAAGACCAACCCCCAGGGCGGTCACCAGCGGTACAGTGATCGTCGAGGTGGTGACGCCGCCGGAATCATAGGCAATGCCGATAATCTCTTGCGGCGCAAACATCGTCATAATCACCACCAGGACATAGCCACCCATAATCAGCCACTGTATGGGCCAGCCCTCGAGAATGCGCAACACACCGATCACGATAGCGATGCCTACTGACAGCGCGACGGTAAAACGCAGGCCGTCTGCGTACTTTTTCCGGGCCTCGCTCGTGGCTTCGATCATATTGCCGTTTGCCGCGACCTGGGCCGCTTCTGCGGAGACGGCAATCAATGCCGGCTCAGCCACTGTGGTGCCAAAACCCAACGCAAAGGCAAAAACAAACAGCCAAAACACACTGCCCTTGCGCGCCAGTGCATGCGCCATGGATTCACCGATGGGAAACAGGCTTTGCTGCAGGCCGTGGATAAAAAATGTCAGACCCAACACCACAAACAACACGCCAATCAGCATCTCACCGATATTGGGAAGCGGCTGTTGCAGCACGAACATCTGGAAGAACAGGATAACCAGCAGGATCGGCAGCAGATCCCGCAGGCTGCCAAGCATTGATCCAAACAGTCTGGCGATTATTTTATTCACGTTGCGAGTCAGCCCGATCGAAAGTTCCAGGTTTACCGCCTGCTGCCACACGACAAGGCCATGCGGGCGAAGATGCGTCGCACTGATCGTTCATCTGCACCGGCAGCATTGCATCCTGCACCAGGGCAGGCACCGCCGGCTCTGCGTTCGAATACCGAACAGGTGTTGCGCAGCGCATTACGGGCGGGGCTTTTCACAGGTGCCCTGTCATCAGGGGGTCGTGTCATTGACTATAAGCGCCTGGAAACACGTGTACACTGACATAGATCATCGAATCAACACGAACTGCAGTGCTGCAACCCGGGTGCCGTTGCAAGCGGCCGTGCTGTCTAACGAAGCCCGCCCGGACGGGTCTCTGCTGGTGCCGGGGTAAACCCATACCGGGTTGCAGCACCAGCGTCGGGGGGGCGCGCAGCATAGTGGCTGTACACTAAGGGCGCTGGCGCTATGCACTGCCAAAGATTTGCCAGGGACATTGATGTGAAACACCGCCTGTTCTTGATCCTGTGCATCGTATTCGTTGCAGGTTGCGCCGAACTGGGCTACTACCGGCAGTCGGTGCTCGGCCACCTGGCCATCACTCACAGTGCCCGGCCTATAGCCGCACTGCTTGCTGAGCCGGCCGTGGATGAAACTCTGCGCATGAAGCTGCAAACCATTGCACGCGCGCGCGAGTTTGCCACGCACACGCTGCTATTGCCGGCCAACAACAGTTATCGGGAGTTTGTCGACCTGCAGCGAGGTTATGCCCTGCAGAACCTCTATGCGGCTGAAGAGTTTTCCACCGAACTCAAACGCTGGTGTTATCCGGTCATCGGCTGCGCGAACTACCGCGGCTACTTCGATGAAGACATGCTGCTGGCGCACGACAAACGCCTTCGGGAGCACGGGTATGATACCCACATCGGCCAGGTGACCGCCTACTCCACCCTTGGCTGGTTTGACGACCCGGTGCTGAACACATTCACTGACCTTCCCAACTACCGCATGGTGGGGCTGATCTTCCATGAGCTCGCACACCAGCGGCTCTACATCAAGGATGACACCGCATTTAACGAGTCATTCGCAACAGCGGTAGAGCGCGCGGGTATGACCAGGTACTACCAGGGCGCCAGCAATTCCCGGGAACTAGACAACTATCACCGCTACCTGGAGCGCAGGCAGGTGGTTGCAGAACTAGCCGCAGGTACCCGGCGCGCATTGGCCGAGCTGTATGCCCTGCCCCTGGCGCCAACCGACAAGCGCGCACGTAAACGCGAACTGCTGCTCCAGCTGGACGCCCAGTACCTTGCGCTCGCAGGCCCTCCCGACAAACCCCCTGCCCACGCGGGCGAGCCCCGGTTCAACAACGCGCGACTTGGCCTGTTTGCGGTGTATACCACGCACGTTACGGCGTTTCTCAATCTGCTCGACTTCCATGGTGGCGATTTCAGCGCTTTTTACGCTGCGGTCTCGACAATTGCCGGGCTTGATGCCGGTGATCGAGCACGCTGCCTGCAACAGTGGGCAGCTGAGGGTCGGTCGCACGGGGAAACCACCGAAGATGCCTGCGCCGGCAGGTCTGACTGACGCCGTCCGCAACGGCCCGGGAGCGCCGGTTGCCAAGGCGCATAGCCACTTCTATAATTTTTTCACACTCAAGAAAGAAGGAAGAGTCTCCATGCAATGGCTGCGTATCGCTCTCTTGTGTTTGGCATCGGCAACGCTTGTTGCCTGTGGCGGTGACTCCAACGATGATCCGGCTCCCATGAACCCCGGCCCCGTCGACCCGGGCCCTGTTGATCCCGGCCCTGTCGATCCCGGCCCGGTAAACCCCGGGCCTACTGATCCTGGCCCCACGGACCCCGGCAGTGCACCACCATTGACCGCCGCCGATAGAAACAGCGTATCGCCCTGTCCGGAGCAGGCTATTCTCACTGATGCTGCGGAGCTTGCCGCACTCAAGGAGGCGTTGCTCAACGGGGCACTGACCTTTCGCGACGTGCCATTTGACAGTTCCGATCCCGATAACTTCAAAAAGAAGTGCGGATTCGAAACATTCTGGGATCCGGCGAACAATATCAATGACGTCACTCCGGCAAACGTTGGAATTACCGCCATTACGCTCGGGCAACTGTTCAGTAACGGCAATGCGGGCATTTGCGCGAATGGCGCAATGCCAAACAGCAACATCCAGGGCCTGCCGGCAGCAGGCACCTACCGCACCGAAGTCAAAGTGGCCAGCGGGCCCTCCAGCTGGCACCTGCGCTTGCGCAGTACGGTGAGCGGCAGTTCGGCAGGCAACGAGTTTGTCGCCGAGTCCATCAGCGTGCCTGCTGATATCGAAAATACACTGGAATACAAGGTCAACGGCACGGTAACGGCGCACGACGATGTGTTTGCGGCCATAGTGAATGCCGTTGCCACCAATGGCGAGGCCGTCACGCTGGACGTCAGCAAAACAGCGGGCGGGCCGAGCGTGCTCAGCGTGGCAATCGAGTTGATCTGCGCAAGCAAGCGCTAAGCGCCGGCAGCAGGGTCAGGTTAGCCACGAAGGCAAGCCATAAACCCAGGGGAATCAGCAACCCCAGGTACTGGTTGGTCCGGATGCTGGTGAGCATCAAGGTGGCCACGGCAGCGGCCAGCACCCAGGTGGTTGCCAGCAGCGCCGGGCCGGCAACGATGGCATTGTGACGATAGCGGCGCTGTGCATGATAGTGCTGTACACGGTGGCCCTGCCCGCTGCGGACAGGCGAAGTAACACCTTCCGGCAAGCTCGCCCGCTTTGCTGTGCGCCGCAGGCGCGACGACCACACCATATGAATCGTATCGTCGTTCATCAGTCCCAGCAGTACCACCGGTAACGCCAGTAGCGCCACCGACCATGGCCAACCCAGCGCAGCCATACAACCGGCCAGCACCATGGCCGGCGCCACGCTGCCGCACAGCGCGACGATGGCTGCCAACCCCGAACGCGTGATCCACAGCAGCGTCAGGCCAACTATCAATAGCGACAGTACAGAGCTGGTCGCAAGGCTGCGGGCACCGCGCTGTTCGGTGACGGGGTAAGCGAAGCCTGCACCAGACAAACCAATGGAATGATGCTCCAGCATGGTGGCGTCAAAGTGCGCTATCCAATCCAGCAGTTGCTGCTTTCTATACAGTGGCATGGGCGCAGCGTGCCACTGCACTCGTGCCGCTGCACGCTGCGAGTTGAACCAGTGAGCAAGCACCCCGCCCAACTGGGCATGGGTAACATCCGCCGCACTGCCCCCTGCCAAGGTATCGGCAAGACGACTCAGGGCGGCGGCGTCGAGCAGTGCAATCGGCAGTACCAGGCGAGTTTCAACCAGCGTGGTGAGATAGTGGCTGGTCAGCAACGCCGCAGAGGCCAGGCGCTGAGGCTGCGCACCATGGGCATCGTCGGCAACGATCATCAGCTCAATCGGGGTGAGATCCGTGTCCGTCACGCGCTGCATCGCCACAATATCGCGCGCAATTGGCGTATCGGCAGAAAACACCTGAGGAAACACACTGGCAATGTGCAGACGCGGAAACAGCAGCACAGCGGCAAACACGCACAGTGCCCAGGCACCAATCACCAGGCGGCGATGTTGCTCCGAATAGCACACCATTGAGTAGCACACACGTGCAGGCCAGCGACTCTGCCTCGTGGCAAAGCGATGCTGCAACAGTATCCAGCGCCCCAGCGTAAAGGTCAGCACGAAGGCGATACAGGCCCCCACTGCGCCCCACGCGCCCAGGCTGACAATCAACGGTGAGGTATCGAGCACGGTCAGCGTCAGGAAACAGGCTGCCGTGGTTATTGTAGTGAGCAGACAGGGCCGCCAGATTTCTGCACAGGCCGCCTCAACCGGCTGCGGATGACGCTGCCGTGATCGCAGCGCGGCGCGGCTAAACAGGTGAAAGGCATCGAGGGTTGCAATCGCCCAGATCACGGGTATCGCCACGACCATCAAGGTGCTGAGCTGGCTGGTCAGGGTAAACTGCAGGAGCAGGCAGGTCGCGGTGGTCAGCGAGGTCAGCAGCAATGCCAGCAGGACGGCCGTAAGGCCCTTGAAGAAAACCCACGTTACCAGCACGGTGCCCAACAACAGCAAAGGCAGCACAGTGAACATATCCGTGCGGCTGACTTGCCAGGAAGCGACGCGTATTTGCGGCACGCCCACTATCAGGGCAGACGCTTGTGCACCTAGGTGAGCATTCACGGTGTCTTCGATCTGTGCTGCTACAGCTTTCGCCTGCTGCAACTGTGACGAGCCGCCATGCAAGAAAACCACCAGCAAGCCGCTGCCTGCGGGCAGGGAGATGCGCATGGCAGGTGTTATGCCCTTGCCAGCCCATTCCGTGGAGGAAAGCGTGGCTGCCACAAAGGGCAGATCGCGCAGTGCCTGTTCCAGCAGCGGTAGTCGCTCGGGGTCAACCAATGCGGGTGTGTTAATGGCGATCAGAATCGGGTCGGACGCCCATCCAAACGCCGCGCGGTGCGCCTCCAACTGGGCCTGATCCTGCGGCGCCAGCATCTGCTCGATCGTCGCAGAATCATTCATGGAGACCGCGTTCACCAGCAGCATCACCAGGGCCAGGGTAAACGCCACCAGCGCAGCCATGATCGCCATCAAGCGCGCGTTAGTCACGGCAAGGCGCACTGCGGTTTGCGCATAGGATTGCCCGGTTGGCTGCCATGCCATGACTATGCAGCGTAGGGGTATAACAAGTAAAGCCGCTGCGCAGAAAGCGCTGCATCGAGCGCGTTGGGAAGCGCCATTGTCGCGCACTGTGCAGCGGAGCGTGTAGACTTCCGGTTGTGTACGCCAGCGCCAGCAGACCAGACACGCTTCGACTGCGGCGCACCCCGTAGCACCGCTCACTGGCGCTGCGGCGCAAGCAGACGGGACCGGCGCATCAGCACTGTCTGCGACGGTGCGAATTACTGCCGCTTGAAAGGTGTCACACACGCAACAACGCTGGCGCGCATACGCCGATACAGATCACCGAGGGCTTTTGATGACCATGCACCCTGACGACTACGACCTGGACGCCATAAAAGAGGAATGGATAGGCAAACTCATCAGTGAGGCGCGCGGTCGCTACCCTGTTGAGTTTGATCCGATTCGCCGCCATTGCCATATGGTCGGCGATTTAAACCCGGCGTTTCTCGACCCAGAGATCGCCGCGCAAGGGCCGCACGGCGGCGTTATCGTACCGCCATCAATGTTACCCACCTATTTCGCCGCAGACGGCCCCTGGCCACCAACGGCCGCAGCGGGCACCGACGCAGAGACCACCGCCGTATTCAGTTTCGGTGTGCCCACACCGGGCGACCGCGGTATTAATATGGAGGTTGCCTGGGAGTATCTCGAGCCGATTCGCGTCGGCGATACCCTGCGCCTGGAACTGCGCATCGCCGATGTGTTCAACAAGCCCATCAGCCTCGACCCCAGTGCTATCTGGATCGTTACCGAAACAGCGTTCTTCAATCAACACGATACGGTCGTTGCCAGGTGGCGCAATACGATGCTGATTCACCGGTCACCTGAGCAGGTCGCCAGCGACGCGCAACGCAATGTTTCTGGAGGAAAACAACCATGAGTGCCATCAATTATGCACAGGAGCGCTACTGGGAGGACGTGTCCGTGGGCGACGAGTTACCCGGCTTCAGCAAGACACTGAACTGGACCGAAATGGTGCTGCAGGTCAGCGGCTCACAGGATTGGAACCTGGTACATCACGACAGCGACTTCGCGCAGGAAAGCGGCATGCCGGGAATTTTCTACAACACCGGCTGGACCACTGGCATGCTCGGGCGCCTGCTCACCGATTGGGCAGGGCGCAGCGGCTGGGTCGAAAAACTCAGCTTCCAGATGCGCGGTATGAACAGTGCCGGGGCCACCGTGCGTGTCCATGCCACCGTGACTGACAAGCGCATGGAAGATGACCGCGCACTGGTCGACCTGAACATCCTCATGGAAAACGACCAGGTGGGTGTGACCACCCCCGGCAAGGCTACCGTCAGGCTGCCGCGTAAAAACCCGGCATGACGCAGCATGCCGAACGGCCTCGATCGGTAAGTCAGCCAAGCAACAACATGCATAGACGCTAACAGGAAGTCGCTTCATGAATAATCTCGACAGCAACAACAGCGCGCAGCGAACAATAGACGGCCCGCTGGCGGGCATCAAAATTCTCGATATCGGTACGATGATCGCCGCACCGCTAGCCGGCGGCATTCTGGCCGACCAGGGCGCCGAGGTTATCAAGATCGAACCGCCCGGCATCGGCGACCTCATGCGCTACGTTGGGGCCAGTTGTAACGGCGTCAGCGCGATTTACCAGAACGTCAATCGCGGCAAGCGCAGCCTGGCCCTGAACCTGAAAACCGCAGGCGGGGTAGAAGTGCTGCACCGCCTGATCAGGGAAGTGGACGTCATCCTGCATAACTTCCGGCCCGGCGTCGCCGAGCGCCTGCAGGCCGACTACGCCACGCTCTCGGCGCTCAACCCGCAGTTGATCTACCTGTCCGTTACCGGCTTCGGACATGAAGGGCCAATGGCCGGCAAAGCGGCTTATGATAATGTCGTACAGGCCTTCGCCGGTGTTGCCATGACCCAGAATGACAAACGCATTGGCGAACCCTCACAGTATCAGCAGCTCTTTGCCGACAAGTTGACCGCCAACATGGCCTGCCAGGCCATCACGGCGGCGCTGTTTGCGCGCGAGCGCGGTGCGGGCGGACAACATGTGCAACTGGCGATGGTTGACGCCGTAGCCAGTTTTTTATGGGTGGATAAATCCGGCACGGCGCAGTTCACCTCCGAGGACGCGCACGGCGGCCTGCAGCCGTCGGCCGACCCAAGGCTGCTGAAATTCAAGAACGGCTACGCGCAGGCCGCGCCAGTTTCGGATGCGGATTTTCACGGCTGGTGTGCCGCTTTCGATGTCGATTCCAGCGACCCGGGCCTGGCAACTATCATGGACCGTTCTGCCCACAATCACCTGGTGGTGGACATCAGCAACCAGGTGTTTGCGCGCGCGCTGGAGCTCGACGTCGATGAGACACTGGCCAAGCTTGAAGCGGCCGGTGTGCCCTGTGCCAGGGCCAATGCGCTGGAAGAACTGCCAGGCAACCCCCAGATGCAGGCCAATGGCCTGTTTGTGCAAAGCCACCATCCGGTGGCAGGGCCCATGGTGGAACCACAGAATCCCGTACATTTCAGCAAGACGCCATCAGGGTGCGCGCCGCCCAGCCCGTCACTGGGCGCACACACTGAAGCGATTCTTGGTGAACTGGGCTTTGCCGAAGAAGATATCACGCGCTTGCGCGACGGCGGTGCGCTATAAGCCGCCCCGCTTCGACACGCGCCTTTCACGCGCGCCGGCAACAAGCGTGAGCGCAATCCGCGGTAACAGGCAACCGCTGCACTACAGTTGCCAGCAGTCGGGGTTTATTTATGACTGATACTTCTGTTATCGCACAACTGGTGTCGCCGCTGCCACCCGTGCACCAGGAAGAACTGCAACACATTGGTAGCGGCCTGCGCTTTATCGAAAGCCCCACGGACTATCTGCAGGAACTGCGCGCTAGTTACGGCGATACTTTCATTGTAGATGTTTTCGGCTATCCGCTGCTGATGACGTTCTCGGCAAAGGGCCTGGAGGCGCTGTACCGGTTTGAGGAAGAGCAGGCGAGCTTTCACGCTGCCACTTTCGACATGATCCGCTTCAAGACGCCGATCGAGATTCTTATCCATGTTGATGCCCGGCTGTTCTACCGTCTCCTGCAGCACAAGCATATGCCGGGCTACCTGCAAACCATGAACCGCGTTGTTGACCTCGAACTCAACCGATGGGGCGATTCCCGCGAAATCGACATCTTCGATGCCATCCGTACCCTGGAGCAGCGGGTGGGCTATGGCCTATGGATTGGCGAGGCTGCCGCAGCCCAGGGACGCTGGCAGGCACTGAAATTGCACTTTGATGTGCTGGATCAGGAGAGCGCATTCGTCGACCCGGCAAAAACACTGGAGACCATCAAGACGCACAAGGCCAAAGAGAAAGCCGCCGCACGCGCGCTGTACGAGTTGATCCCTGAGCTTCTGGCTGAGCACGATGCGCATCCTCACAGGAATTATTCTGGCGCAGATATTCTGCGCGAACACTTCGCCGGCGAAGACGACTTCGAAACCAAAGTCCTCAACAACGTGATCAATGCCAACCAGGGGTTTCTCTCGAACCTGTACGCGGCCGTCGCCTGGGTTTGCGTGCACCTTGCTCAGGACAGTGAACTGCAGGCAGCGGTCATCGATGAGATTACAGCCACGCGCGCACGGCACGGCGCGGGTTTTTTGCAATGCACCGAGGCGCTCAACAGTATGACGTTGCTCGAACAGGTCACGATGGAGTCGGTGCGACTCGCACAGCGTTCCCTGACACTGCGCAAAGTCATGGCGCCACTTGAGTTCGATGACGGCGAGCAAACCTATGCGGTGCGTCCCGGCATCTACATTACCAGCATGCTCTCGGTCACCAATACGCAAACGCCGCAACTGGCGCAATTCAACCCCGATCATTACGTTGGCAACAAGCTCGCGGCCAACGTGCAACCAGCGGGCAAGGAAACCATCAGCACGTTTGGCCACGGCAAGCATGCGTGCCCCGCACAGCGGTTTTCGCTGCATATGGCCAAGGTGGTGATCACACAGCTGGTTTCGCGATTCTCGGTGTCAACCTGTTATACGGGCAGCGCGCAACCCTCCGTCCGGCAAATGGGGGGCGTATCAAGACCGCAGGAACCCGCCAGACTGCGTCTGACGCGCAGGTAACGGGACGTCAGTAACCGCACAGGCTGCCCACAGCACTGGCGGTAACACCAGAGCCGACATGGCACCAGGCCGCTGCGCGTCAGCGCTCTTATGCGTGGCTGCGACGCCTGTTCAGAAAATACATCGCCGTCATGCCCGCGACCAGGCCAGCGGCATTGGCGAGTAAGTCCAGCATCGACATCATGCGCAATGGGATAAACGACTGGGCAACTTCCAGTGCACCGGAATAAACCAGAATGGCCAGGCACACCAGCCAGTAACTGCGCTTTACTCGCAGTGCATGCCATGCCAGGCAGGCAAATACGGCATAGGTAAAAAAGTGCGCCAGTTTGTCATAGGCACCCACCGCGGCAACACCACCGGGCTGCAGTGACAGAGCCGTAACCAGCAGTGCATACACCATCAGGGCGCTGCGTTGCATTAGCAATGTTTACTCTCCCATGGGAATGGAGGCCACGTCCGCGCGCGGGGGCCGGTGGCCGCTGTCAGCACCAAATGCTATGCTGCGCGCTCTGAGGGAAGCACCGTTTCGCTCAGCAAAAACAACCTTCACGTCCGGATCTACCGCTAATGAGCAGCGACTATAACATCTCTTATTCCTATAACGTGGGCCAGCCGGGCAAGACTAAGACGCAGCGCCCGGCTGCGGAACCGCAAGCCCGTGAACCGGTGGTCGATGACGGCCACCTTTACGCGTTCGGGGCCTGTGAAGAAATCAACCTGCCCAGCAATACCGTGCTTCTGGTCAGCAAAGACAAACCGTGCCAGAGCGTCGTGACCAGGGATGTGGCGATTGCACTGGAACACTGCAAAACCTTCCGCACCCTGCAGGGCCACGCCGAGTTTCTTACGGCCTACATGCCCGAGCTTGGCGGCGACGTCGACGGCGTTTTACAGGTGCTGGGCACCGTACGGGATGCGGGCTTGCTGACAGCGGCAGATGACCGCCTTGCCGTTGCCAGGAGCGCCGCACAGGCCAGCACTTCGCTGGCTGAATCCCGTGTTTTCGTGATCACCTGCGACCGACCTGCCGCGGTTGAGCGATTGCTGGAATCGATGTTGCGCGGCGCTGAAATCGGCCGCCATGAATCCCTGTACCTGATCGACGATTCGCGCGATACCAGTAACGCAGATGTAAACCGCGAACTGGTCAGTAACTTCAATCTCAGCAGCCCAAGAAATATGCAGTACGTTGGCGCTACCGAACGCGCCGCGCTAATTAGCGGATTGCACGAGCACGTCCCCGGAGCGGCAAGCTCAATCGACTTCCTGCTTGATCACAAGCACTGGAAAGGCCAGAAAACCTTTGGGCTGTCGCGCACGCTCTGCCTGCTACTTTCAACCGGCTATCGAGCCATCATGCTCGATGACGATGTACTGTGCAGTGCCATCGACGGGCCCTTCTTGCGCGAGGGTGTGCGCTTCTATGATGGCATGTGCGAAGCAGAATTTTATCCATCGGAAGAAGCCTGGAAAACTCGTGGCGTCAAGCGCGACGAAGATCCGCTGCGCGGCCACCTCCACTGCCTCGGGCTCAAACTGGGCGACGCGCTGGCCAGGCTTGGCCTGCAGGATGTAACCGAGCAGGACCTCGAGGGCAGCCAGCAGGAAATCCTGCAGCGCGTGACCAGCAACAGTACCGTGCTGGTTACACAAAACGGCACCTTCGGCGACCCGGGCACCCAGGACACCGCCTGGTGCTTTGGCCTTACGGGCGATTCGCTGAACAGGCTCTTGCAGGATCCGGCAACGCTGGAACCAAAAATCGCTACGCGCCAGTATTGGATGGGGTGGTCACAGCCAACCTTCTCCGGGCAGGCAAACATGTCACAGGTTACCGGCCTGGATAACACCGCGTTACTGCCGCCCTATTTTCCGGCATTCCGGGGTGAAGACCAGCTATTTGGGGCAATGGTGGACTATATCTACCCTGACTCCATGGTGCTGAACTATCCCTGGGCGGTGCCCCATGTGCCGTTCGAGGAACGCCACGGCCATGTCAACGTGACCCCGGAAGTCGCCGGCATTGCGCTGATCGAAAACTACATCGTGTCGCAACGCCCTGATGATCGCAGCATGACAAGCGCAGATCGCACGGCGCACCTGATCAACCTGCTGCGCAGCATTGCTCAAAAATCTGACGAAGAACTGTCCAGCGAGTTTCGCTGCGCCCTGGCGATTGACCAGGCCAACGCCGTGCACCAGTTAACTGACCAGCTACGCAAGGCGCCGAAAGACCACGCGCCCTGGCGCGAGTTACTGGATGCAAGGCGTCGCCGCTATTTCAAGGCCATCGGGCGCAATGGCGTACCGGTGCGCTTTGGTGGCGTTGCTGAAAACACGCCGGAGGCCGCACTGTGGGCGGCGCTGCGCAGTAACCTTCGCGCATTCGCAGATGCCCTTGAAGCGTGGCCTGCGCTGCGCGAAGCGGCGACCAGAATCACGATTTTCTAGCGCCTTCGCCTTTGCAGGGAGCGCCACATGGCTGTTGTATTCCTGATAAATTCTTTGGTTATAGCACTTGCTGTGCTGATTCACTACGAGGTGCTGCGCCGCACCACCGTATTGCTCCCGCGCATCAGCAGCGTCCAGAAGTACCGCGTTGTGATTGGCGTGTTTATCGCCTTTGGTGCGCACGTTGCTGAGGTCTGGCTGTTTGCGGCGTCGTTTTATGTCATGCATCACGCCGACAACTGGGGTCACCTGCAGGGCAACTTCGACGGCAGTTTCCTGGACGCGGTGTACTTTTCATTCACCACCTACACCACCCTGGGCACTGGCGACATCGAACCGTTCGGTGCCCTGCGCTTTTTGACCGGCCTGGAATCACTCACCGGTTTGATCCTGATTACCTGGACAGCGTCGTTTCTCTTTCTGGAGATGTCGCGCTACTGGAACGAGAACTAGGCGGCGCGGCCATTGCTGCTGCCAGCACCGTGCCAGGCGCCTAACGCAATTCGACCCTGACACCGGCAGGATTGTCACAGGCGCATACCCGGCCAATCACGGCCGCCGACGTGTAGCCTGACTGGCGCAGCGCAGTGCACAGTTCAGCAGCCTGCGCACCGGGCACAGCGATCAACAAGCCGCCGCTGGTCTGCGGGTCAAACAACAATTGCGCCCGCACCGCGTCGGCGGAACTGCGCAATCGCGCACCAAAGCTGGCCACGTTACTCGGCGCCATCGTGCTCGCCATTCCCGCCTGCACCACAGACATCGCACCGGGCAGCAGGGGCACAGCGCTGGCCTCCAGTTGCGCACCCTGGTCGTCGGCCAACATCTCCAGAAGGTGGCCGAGCAGGCCAAAGCCCGTGATATCGGTGCAGGCCGTTGCCCGGTGCGACAACGCCAGCTGCGCGGCACGCGCATTGCTGGCCAGCATCATGGCGATTGCGGCCTGGATGTCACGCCCATCGGTCGCCTGCAGCATGTGCGCCGCAAACAGCGCGCCAGTACCCAGGGGCTTGGTCAGCACCAGTGCATCGCCTGCTGCAGCGCCGGTTTTACCCAGCAGTCCTGGCTTGTCGTCCGAGCAATCCATGGCAACACCGTTAACCGTAAAACCA
This sequence comes from Gammaproteobacteria bacterium, assembly GCA_024742415.1. Taxonomy (GTDB): domain Bacteria; phylum Pseudomonadota; class Gammaproteobacteria; order Pseudomonadales; family Halieaceae; genus Marimicrobium. The sequence goes on along the minus strand of JANSYN010000005.1, from coordinate 277,859 downwards.
AGCTGCAACTCAGGCCCCTGCATACTGTGGCCGCCGTTGAGTCTGCAGTCGGCAGCGGCGAACGTAGCCATGGCACCGGCCAGAATCTGGAAAAGGTCGCGCTGTAACACGCGCGCACTGGCAAAGGGCAGTGTTACCGCTGCCAGGGCAGAAACCGGGCGCGCACCGCAGGCATACAAATCGCTCAACGCATGGTTAGCCGCTATACGGCCCATCAACCATGGGTCGGCGACGATCTGGCGCAGCACGTCAACACTCTGCACGATGCGCTGCCCAGGTGCTACAGGCACAGGACTTGCGTCATTAACGGCGGCAGAACAGTGCTCTGGATACAGCGTCGCCAGTTCTGCCAACACTGCAGCCAGCGCCTGGGCACCGACCTTGGCACCGCAACCCCCGCACGGCTGTTGCGCCACGGCAGCGCTGGTCGCAGGCACCGACATTGTGGGAAGGGCCGAAAACCGCGCCATGAAGTTTCGGTCAATGCGGTCCTTCCACTGCCATACCCAGGCGCCTGTCGCAGAAAACCGGCCACGCTCCGCGGTGGCGCGCTTCTCCCCCAGAGACAACAGCGACAGAAACCTGCGCTGTGGACGATAGCGTCGCAGCGTGCGGCCCTCCAACAGGGCGCGCAGGTTGTGCTCAAGCACCGGTGCCTGGCGCACTGCATAAACACCCGCCTTCGGTCTTGGGTCTGCGGTAAACGCGGCGATATCACCGGCGGCGAACACTGCAGGATCGTCATGCGATTGCAGCATTTCATTCACGGCCAGAAAACCGGCGGCGTCCGTTGCCAGGCCGCTGGCCGCAACCCACGGTGCGGGGGCTGCGCCAGTGCACCAGAAGAGCTCATCAAACTCTCCCTGACGGCCATCGGCCGTGGTCAGGCGATCTGCCTGCACATCCACTACACGGGCTTGCGTGTGGAGCACGATGCCCGCTTCATGCAATGCGCGTTTCACCGCACGGCGTGCACGCATATTATACGCCTGCAGGATGTCCTCGGCGCCGCACCAGAGTTCCACCTGCACGGTGTGCCGCGCCTGCTGCAGGCCTGTTGATGGCGCGCTGACCGAACTCGCGGGCGGCCCGCCCTGTGCGCTGCGTCGCAGCTGCGACGGTGACGACTGGGTTTGTACCCTGTAGGCCATGGCAAGGGCTAACTCCACACTGCCGGCACCCCCACCGACAATGCCGATGCGCGCGGGGCGCTCGTGCAGTGCCGCCATGCGTGCCTCGAATGCCTGCCATCGCTGCCACAACCGGGCCACGGGTTTCACCGGTGTTGCATGAGTGCGCGCTCCGGGTACGCTGTCCAGCTCTGGCTCGGAGCCTGTATCGAGGCTGATGACATCGTAGTGTATGGCGGGCCTGCCCTGGACAGAGACACACTGATTGTGCGGATCCAGCGCCGTTACTTGCGCACAGACAAACCGTGCACCCGCCCACTGGCAAAGCTTCGCCAGGTCTATGTGGGTTTCCTCGAAGGTGTAGTGCCCTGCCACCAGCCCGGGCAGCATGCCCGAGTAAGGCGTGTGGCTGGAGGGCGAGATGAGCGTTATGCGCACGCCGGCCAGCGGCCGCATAGCCAGCCTGCGCAGCGCAATGGCGTGGCTGTGGCCACCACCCACCAGCACCAGGTCGCGTGTCAGTTCAGCGACCGGTTGCACGATTTTCCTGCGCCTTCGCCCACGCCAGTACGTCCGCGCGACTGCCTGCAAACAACGGTTTGCCCTCGCGCCGCTCGAGCTGGTAGTGATACATCGGGTCATAGTACTGCTGCAGTAGAAAGGTAATCCACTGGCGATGCAGTTCGGTAACACCGCTATCCAACTGTTGGCGGAAGGCCTCCTGCATCATGGCGTGCACGCGCACGTAGCGATCACCACCCAGGCGCTTCCTGATGTTACCCAGGTCAGCGAGCATCTTTTCCGCATGCAACTGCAAGCCTGCCGCGCCGTGCAGACGCACATAGCGTTTGCCCAGATCAACCACGTAATCCTGCAATACAACATCCACACGACTGGCCAGCGGTTCATCGACGATCACCATCGGCGCATGCTTCATCTTCGCGCGCAGCAGCTCCGGCAGTGACAGGCGGCCCACCAGCCGGCCTTCATCTTCGAGCAGTACAGGTGCGTCGCTGGAATTACGCAAGCGCAGTAAGGCGATGCTGATGCTGTTCTCAAACTGGATCTGCGCCGGTTGCGGGCTGGGCAACTGGCCAAAACTGGAGCCGCGATGGTTGGCCAGCCCTTCAAGATCTACCGCTCTGGCCAGTCGTTCGATGACGCGCGTCTTGCCAGTGCCGGTGCGGCCACTCACAAGGATAATGGGCAAGTGCGCGACGTTGTCCTGCAGGCTGTGTAGCAGAAAGCCCCGCATAGCTTTGTATCCGCCCTCTACCCGCGGATAGTCAATGCCCACCTCGGCCAACCACTGCTGCACCGTTTGCGAGCGCAGCCCGCCGCGCCAACAGTACAGGGCCCCCGCCGGATAGCGCTCGGCGAATGCCTGCCAGCGCGCAAGCCTGGCCGCCTTGCGTTCACCGGCGACCAAGCGATGGCCCAGTGCAATCGCCGCGTCCTGGCCCTGCTGCTTGTAGCAGGTACCGACGCTGGCGCGTTCATCGTCACTCATCAGGGGCAGGCTGCATGCCGAGGGAAACGCACCGCGGGCAAACTCTGCCGGGGCGCGCAAATCAATCATCGCGGTATGTTGCAGAAACAGCGCGCGATAATCCCCTATGACATTGCGCGCTGACACGGCGTTGCTACTGTGTTTCGCCGCCGAACAGCGCGAGCACACGCTCCTGCAGGCTGGTGACGGCGTCAGACATCAGGGCGAAGTCTGCATCCAGTCGGGCGGCGTGGTCCGCCTCGGGAATATCCTCGTTTTCTTTCATCAGCTCCTCGGCGAATTTGAGGCGACGCAGGCACAGGTCTTCCGACAGCACCAGGGCAACGCGCTCGTCCCAACTGATGGCCAGGCGTGCGACCTGTTTACCGGCGTGCAAGTGAGTCTCTACTTCTTCACTCAACAAATCAACGCCACGGCAGCGCACAATGCCGCCCTCCTCGCCGGGCTCGCGCAGCTCGCACTCGGTGCCGAGCTCTACGTCCTCCGGCACGCTGCGATGCAACAGCCAATGGGTCATACTGACCATTGGCGCATCCTTGACCTGCGGCAGCAGCACCGGAAAGGTACCGATGGCATCGCGCAGCAGATTGAGCAACTCTTCTGCACGCGCGGCACTGACCGTATCCACAAAAATCCAGTTTGCCCGTGTATCGATATAGGCGTACGTATGTGAAGAGCGGCTGAAGGCGCGCGGCAGGCAATCCTGCACGATCTCGTCTTTCATGTTCAGGCGCTCTTTACGATACACCTTGCGCCCCTGTTCCGCCTCGATGGCCTGAACTTTTTCATCGAGTTGTTCGCGCACCACCGTAGAAGGCAGCAGTTTGTCTTCGCGCTTGAGCTTGAGCAGGAAGCGTCCCGCGGCCGCGTGCACCAGTTCCTGTGCCGGTTCGCCCAGTGGCGGCACCCAGCCCATCGATTGCGACTGTGATTTGGCGCAGGGTTCAAACACCCGCGCGGCCAGTTTGTCGCCGAGTTCTTCAGCAGACAACGTGAAAGGGCTGGTGAGTCGATATGCCCGGAGATTCTTGAACCACATAAAACATTCTGCCCGCAGGAAAAGCGGCGAATTGTAACCCAGCGCGGGCGTAAAGCCCCAGCGCTGGCCGCGAAAGACCAGTGAAAGTCGAGACAAGCCCACGCCAGGCCCGGGGAAAGGCCGCACACGGCAAGTGGCCAACGCTAAACAAGGATAGCCCTTCCCCCCATCCGGCGGGAAAAGCAGACCATGTACAACATATTAAGCCCATGTCGTTGTCAGCCAATGGGGAAACGGCTTTAATCCACAGTCGACGTATTACCCCTGAATGTGAATCGACGAGGCCCGTTATGTCCGACAAAACAGTCCCCTCCAAGCCCCGCTATGCTCGCGACGTGAGCCAGTGGGACAGGGAAACGGATATCGCCGTTGTGGGCTTTGGCGGTGCCGGCGGCTGCGCCGCCATAGAGGCGGCTGACAGCGGTGCCCAGGTCATCATCTTTGAACTGGCCAGTGCCAGCGGTGGCTCTACGGCGTTGTCCAGCGCCGAGATTTACATGGGTGGCAGCGGTGGCACCCGTGTACAGAAAGCCTGCGGGTTTGAAGACGATACCGAAGACATGTTCACCTACATGATGATGGCCGCTGGCCCGCAGGCAGACGAGGCGAAAATTCGCAATTACTGCGAAAACAGCGTAGAGCACTTCAACTGGCTGTCTGACACCCTGGGCGTGCCGTTCAAGGACAGCTTTCACAAAGAGCGCGCCATCATGTGCCTGACCGACGACGGTCTGCTCTACACGGGCTCGGAAAAAGCCTACCCCTATGTACAGCACGCCAAGCCCTGCCCGCGCGGACACAACCTGTACATCGAGGGTGACAACGGCGGCCCACTCTTTATGAAAATCGTGACCGAGAACGTGGAAAAACGCGAGAACATTGCCGTGGAGTACGAAACCCGCGCGCTCACCCTCATTGTGGACGACAACGGCCATGTCGTGGGCCTGGTTGTGCGCCAGAATCAGCAGGAGCTGAACGTGCGTGCGCGCAAGGGCGTGATCCTGTGTGCGGGTGGTTTTGTGATGAACGAGGACATGCTCAAGAAATATGCCCCCAAGCTCAGTCGCGGCACACAGGCCATCGGCAACCCGGGCGATACCGGCAGTGGCATACAGATGGGCATGGCGGTCGGCGCGGCAGCGGTCAACATGCACGAGGGGTTCATCAGCCTGCCCTACTATCCACCGGCCACAATGACCGGCGGTATCGTCATCAACGACAAGGGCCAGCGCTTTATCAACGAAGACGTCTATCACGGGCGACTTGGTGATATCGCCCTGCGCCAGGAATCTGACCGACTGTTTTTCATACTGACCGTTGAGCAATACGGCGATTATGAAAAGATGAACTTTCTCGGCGCGAGCATCGCGGGGACGGGCGAAAGCGTCGCAGAGCTGGAAGCAGAACTTGGGCTGCGCACCGGCACGCTGCAGCAGACCATCAAGCTGTACAACGAGGATGCAGCGCAGGGTGAAGATACCCAGTACCACAAGGCGGCCGAGTGGCTGGAAGTTCTGGAGCCGCCACTGGTGGCACTGGACATCACCCCTGGACGCGGCGCCTTCGTACCCTACTTCACGCTGGGCGGGCTGGACACTCTACCCACCGGCGAGGTGATCACCAGCGACGGACACACCATACCTGGCCTGTACGCGGCAGGAAGAACCGCCTGTGGTGTCGTGCGCAGAGCTGAAGGCTATTCCAGTGGCATGTCCGTGGGCGACGCCACGTTCTCAGGCAGGCTGGCCGGCCGACAAGCGGCCGGTCATTAAGCGCGCTGGCGCCGTGACACCACCGGGCAGGTGGGTGCTAAGATAGCGCATGGTGCCGACACCCGATTCGGCATGTTTGAGTAGAACATGGATTCCGTGACCACACCTTCTGACTTGCCACACCGCTCGTTACTGCAATCTCCCCTGGTCAGTGCTGCACTGCTGGCCCTGCTGGGTACTGCCTTCTGGTTTGTGCTGGAGTCCATTGCCGCGCCCCTGGGCGGTGCCTCCAACACCGCGCATATCGATGGCGTCTTTGTCATGCTGCTCTTCCTGCAAGTGGGCTACTACATCGCCATCGTGCCGCGACTGCGGCGCAACGGGCGACGCTGCCTCGATGAAATCACTCCCCTGCTGAGTCTGGACCCAGAACAACTGTTAGCCCACCAGGCGCGCTTTAGCAGCCATCGACTGCCACGACTTGCCTGGACACTGCCGCTTGGCGCCCTGATTACCTTTGTCATGCAGGAAGCGCAGTTCAGTCGTTTCAGTTTATGGATCAGCAATCCGGACCTCGCGCTGGGCGAACTATGGACCGTGCTGGCTGCCTGGCTGACCTGGGGCCTTGGCTTGTCTGCAGCATCACTGGTTATCGCCGATGCCAATGCCATGCGCAAGCTCGGTAAGAACTACATCGATGTGGACCTGCTGCGCATCGACAAACTCGCCGCGTTCTCACGCTACGGCCTGCACCTGGCAGGCGCTACCGTGGGCTTGATGACCCTGTGGGCGATCAGCCTGGTGCTCATCAGTACGTTTGTGGGCATCCAGTGGGGTGACTCCACCCTCATCGTCGGCATGCTGATGGTCGCCGGCTATATCTGCCTGTCCGTCGGTGTGTTCATCTTTCCACAAGTGGGTGTGCGCGAGCACATCCACAGCAAAAAGGATCGCCTGAGCGAAGAGCTCACGCTACTGCTGCCCTCCGCCAATAGTGCGGGATCACTCGCCGGCCACAATCCCGAGCGCGTTGCCGCCATACTCAGTACTCGCAGCCAGATCCAGGCCATACCGGAGTGGCCTGCGGGGCAGCATACCCGCCTTCGACTTGCGGTCTACCTGCTGGTACCGCTATTGTCATGGAGCGCCGCCGCACTGGTTGAAGAATTTGTTTCTCACCTGTTGAGTTAGCACCGGGGCCAGGCGCTACAGGGCACTGACGCGAACCACCGGCCAGTGATGCCGCACTGTCTTTTGCTGTCACTGGCACCAGCGCGCGATAAAGATGCCATCGGGGCGCAACCGTAACTTCCGCGCCCCCACAACGCGGCGCAGCAAAAGACATCGGCGCCAGGCCTACCCCAAACTCAGGAGGTACCCCATGAAATACCTGCACACTATGGTTCGCGCACGCGACCTCGATGAAACACTCGATTTTTACTGCGACAAACTGGGCCTGGTTGAGGTGCAGCGCTATGCCAACGAAGCGGGCCGCTTCACGCTGGTCTTCCTCGCTGCACCGGGCGATGTTGAGCAGGCCAGGGAAGGCAAGAGCCCGTTAGTCGAAATTACCTGGAACTGGGATGCGCAGGAATACGATGGCGGTCGCAACTTCGGCCACCTGGCGTATCGCGTGGATGATATCTATGCACTGTGCCAGCGCCTCATGGATAAGGGCGTCGTCATCAACCGCCCCCCGCGCGATGGCCACATGGCGTTTGTCCGCTCTCCTGACGGCATCTCCATCGAACTGCTACAGGCAGGCGACGCGCTGCCGCCACAGGAGCCCTGGTTATCGATGGAAAACACGGGCACCTGGTAATGGCGGGTACCCCGGGTGGCCAGCAAAACGATAGTCGCGCCTAGCGCGCGTTGATGTCGTCCGGGTCCGCGGCGCTGTGCGCGGCCACTGGCTTTTTCTTCAGGCTGGCCAGCAGCAAGGTCACCAGGCCAATCACAATTTCATCGGCGAAGGGAATGACGTCGGGGATGAACAGGTCTGCCACGAACACTGTTGCGGTGAGCAAAAACAGGTACGGAAAGCGCAGCTTGGCGCCCCAGCTGAGCAGAACGCCGGGCACGCTGGCGCGCAAGACTTTTCCTATTGCCATGGGTGACTCCTGCCTGGTCGCTGGGGGTTAACCCTGATTCTGGCACAGCCTGCGCGACATGCAACGTGCGATGCTAACACCCCCACTGTGTTCCCGCGCAGATACGGACGCAAAGCGCTATCAGTGAATCGGACACGCGCCTCGACCGGCTGTCGTCAGGCGGCAAGAAACGCCCGAATCCAGCCGGCAACCCGCTGGCTCTGACTACCCTGCTCACCTGCAAGCGAGGCCATCGCACCGTGATACGCGGCATCACCCAATACATCACGCCGGAATTCGAGCAGGGCACGGGCGTAGCTTTCCACAAACTCCGGGTGCCCCTGGAAGGTGAGGATATGGTCATCCAGCTGGGTCACCGCGTTTTCGCAAAAAGCGCTGCCGGCAAGCACCTGCGCCCCGGTAGCCGGCTGGACGACCTGGTCCTGGTGGCTCACCATGATCTGTAATTCCTCGGCACCGCCATCGTGCCATGCTGGTTTACAGCTGAAGTGGTGGGTGTGAATTCCCACCCCCCAGCCCTTGGGCGACTTTTCGGTTTTGCCACCCAGTGCCTGGGCGACCAACTGGTGGCCAAAGCAAATCCCGATGAGCTTCTTACGCTGGCTGTGCAACTCGCGCACGAACGCCATCAAGGTATGAATCCACGGTTTGTCGTCGTACACGCTGGATTTGCTGCCGGTGATCAGGTACGCATCCGCTTCATCGATGTGCTGTGGATACTCACCGCACTCCACGTCGTAGACCATGAACTCAAGATCGGCGCCGGCCTCCGACAAAAGCCGAACAAACATGTCCGGATACTCGCCGTACTGCCCGACCAACTCCGGGCGCACCGCATCGGTTTTTAAAATTCCCAGTTTCATGCCTGACGTCCACTGTTGCGCCCGCAATGGGGGCGCACAATTCTAGGAAGCTTCCCTGGCCCTGTCCATACTGGCAACGGGCTGTTAATGTGACGCCTTTAGAGTTTCAGCTCGTTGACCAGGTCGCTGCACGCGTGCACTACTTTCGTTTTATCGCCGTACTCATTGCACTAGCCACAGCCAACACCAGCGCCGCTTTCGTCGGCTCCGGGGCGTGTCGGGATTGTCACAGTCAGGAGTACGAGAACTGGCAAGGCTCGCATCATGATCTGGCGATGCAGCTGCCCAGTGCAGACACCGTTCTGGGTGACTTCAACAACGCCCGGTTTGTGTACAACGGCATCACCAGCACGTTCTATCGCGATGGCGACAAGTTTATGGTGCGCACAGACGGCGAGAGTGGTGCGCTGGAAAATTTCGAAGTCGCCTATGTATTTGGCGTTTACCCCTTACAGCAGTATTTGCTGCCGCTCTCACGCGGTCGACTGCAGGCACTGAACATCGCCTGGGATGCGCGGCCAAAAGCTGCGGGCGGGCAACGCTGGTACCACCTTTACCCGGAAGAAAACATCGTCGCCGACGACCCGCTGCACTGGACCGGCCCCTATCACAACTGGAATACGCGCTGCGCCGAATGTCACAGCACCAACGTTGTCAAAAACTACAACGCGATCACCGCATCATTCACAACCACCTTCGACGAAATCGATGTAGGGTGTGAATCCTGCCACGGTCCCGGTGAGCAACACATCGAGCTGGTGACAGCCGACAAACTTGATGGTGCCGCCAATGGTGGCTTTCCCACCGACCTCAGCCAACGCGGCAGCTGGGCATTCCAGGGCGATGACCCGATTGCCAGGCGCACACAGCCGCTTGACTCCGACGCACAGATCGACAACTGCGCGCGCTGTCATTCCAGACGCGGCACCCTGGGCGATTACCACTACGGAGCGGACTTGCTGGACACGCATCGTTTGTCCCTGCCGCAAACACCGCTGTATCACCCGGACGGTCAGATTCTCGATGAAGTGTACGTTTACGGTTCTTTCGTACAAAGCAAGATGCACATGGCCGGCGTGGTATGCAGCAATTGCCATGAGCCGCACAGCATGCAACTGCGGCTGCCCGACAACGCCGTCTGCAGCCAGTGCCATGCACCGGCAACCTACGATACACCTGCACACCACCATCACCCTGTAACCAGCAGCGGCGCACTGTGCGCCAATTGTCACATGCCCGAAACCACCTACATGGGTGTCGATCCGCGGCGCGACCACAGCATGCGCGTGCCGCGCCCTGACCTGAGCATGGTTATTGGCGTACCCAACGCCTGTAATCAATGTCATCAGGAAGAAGACGCGAACTGGTCGCTGGCGGCACTGCGCGAGTGGGGTGTGCGCTTTCGCGACACAGCAACGCATCCGGCGCGCGCTTTTCACAGTTTCGAATCCGGAGACGATCGCGCCATTCCAAAACTGGCTGAAATTGCCGCGGATACCAACAGCCCGCCTATCTGGCGGGCGACCGCCATGGAGGCGCTGGGGCGCGTTGGCGGGCGCGACGCCATGCAAACCGTCGCGACAATCCTGTATGACGACGACCCGTTGATCCGCACCAGCACTGTACGCTCACTCGCGTTTCTGCCGCCGCCGCAGCGCCTGCAATTATTAACGCCGTTGCTGGATGACCCAATTACCGCAGTGCGCCTGGAAGTTGCGGTTGCCCTGGCCCCGGTACCCCTGGAGCAGATCGCTCCTGCACAGGCGAATCAGTTAGCTGCCCTGTTTGCTGAGTACGAGCGCATCATGGGTATGCATGCAGACATGCCCAGCGTACTCATGCAGTTGGGTATCTTCCGCCTCGCGCGCGGCAACCCGGTGGGTGCTGAAAAAGCCTACCGCGACGCCATCGCTCTCAATTACCAGCTTATTCCTGCCTATCTCAATCTCGCCGACCTGCTACGCCGCGAGGAGCGCGAAGATGAAGCACGGGGCCTTTTGAAAAAGGCTCTGCAGGTTGCACCGGACAACGGCGCGGCCCTGCATGCGCTGGGGCTGCTCGAAACACGCAGCGGTGACGAGACATTGGCACTGGAGTACCTGCGGCGCGCTGCCGCCGTGGAAACGACCGGCACGCGTCATCGCTTTGTTTACGCCATTGCCCTGCATGATCTGGGGCAGCCCGGTAAAGCGATCGAACAGCTGCAGGCATTACTGCGCGCATCGCCGAACAACCAGGAAGTACTACTGGCACTGGCCAACTACAGCGCCGCGCAAGGCCAGCGCGACCGCGCACGCGGCTACGTACAGCAACTGATCAAGCTGTCGCCGGGCAATCCGAACTATCAACAGCTTTATCAGCAGCTGACGCAATAGCGGCACTGGCTGCGCACAGACGGTGTAAGCTTCCGCCAACCCACCTTCAGCTCAGACCCTGGAGAAACTCCAGCAATAGTGCATTGAGCGGCGCGGGTTGCTCCTGCTGCACGAAGTGTCCGGCGTTCGGCAGTAGCGTGTCGATGCGCAAATCTTTCACGTGCTTGCGCATGTGCGTAAACTCCGCCGCACTGCCCAATTGAACCACTGGGTCTTCCGCACCGCCAATGAAGGCCGCTGGCAAATGCACATCGGCATGCGCAGATGCGCGAAACAGGCGCCAGTTGTAATCCATCGCGCGATACGAGTTGGCGCCGCCTGCAAAAGCCAGCGCCGCACCGGCTGCCATGTACTGCTCATAGTAGTACTCGAAGTCCGCGCCAGACAGCCACGACCAGGGTAGCGACTGCTCCGGCTGCGCCAGCACATCAATATAGCGCGTGCCCTGCATCGGGAATTGCTCCCAATTCAACAACTCGCCCTGGGCGCACAATGCCCAGAACAGCTTGAGCAGAAACTCACGTTCACGGCCCACACACCCGGCTTCGGCCAGACCCACCTGCTGGTAGTAATGCATGTGAAAAAAATGTTGCTGCGCAATGCCTGCGTACAGCGTTGAGGGCAGCACGTCACTGCCACCGGCCAATGGCATCTCGTAAGGCACGCACAGTGCTACCACGCCGCGCAAACGCTGTGCATGGTGAACTGCCATGTGCCAGGCAAGGTTGGCGCCGAAGTCGTGCCCTACCAGCACCGCACGCGCGCTACCAAAATAATCCAGCACCGCCAGTACATCGGCGGCTGTGCTGTCAAAGCCATACGCGTCTGCGGACGCCGGGCGCGAACTCTGACCATAGCCACGCATATCCAGAGCCACAGCGCGGTAGCCCGCCGCGGCCAACACCGGTAACTGGTGTCGCCAGCTGAACCAGAGGCCCGGAAAACCGTGACACAACACCACCAGCGGCCCCTCACCCATCACCGCCAGGTGCAGATGAATGCCGTTGGCGTCGAGGGTAAGGTGCTCCGGGGCGTCGCCCAAAGGGGGTCAGTTACTCGGTATGCGTGAATACCAGGTTGAGCGTAACCGGCACTACCGTACTGATCGCGTTTAACCCGGCTATTTTTTGCAGCGCAGTAATGCCGTCATCGAGGCCAAACTGCGAGGCGCTGACCAACACCGGACGCACAGTAAAGACCCGGATGTCACGCTCTGCGTTGCCAATGGCCATCAGCGCTACGTTCAATGTTTTTTCAACGCCGTGCAGCGCCAGTGTGACGGGCACTTCGACACTGGCCGTGCCGCCTGCGGCAACCGCCGCGAGGGTGTCCGAATCAATCTGTGCATTTACGGTGGCAGTGGGAAACTGTGCGGTTTTAAACAGCAATTCGCGCATGCGTTCGTTGCGAATGTCGATCAGCGTTTCTACGCTGTTGAGGTCGATGTCCACCTGCACACTACCAGACGTACCAATACTGCCCGAGGCCGCCTTGAAACGATGCGCTTCTGCGACAACCCCATTTTTAATCGAGATAAAATCTATCGATGCGCTGTCGCTATCGAGTTCCCACTGGGCCAGGGCTGTCTGCGCCGGCAGCGCCAGCACCACCAGCAGGGCAAGCCAGACCCGCAGCCGGCCAAATCTTTCCAACACGTTCATCGCAACGGTCTCCTTGAGTGCACGCCGGGTTGTTCGTGAAATTCATTAGCAGGTGTAGCGCGCAGCGGACATGATTGTGACCTGACAGGCCCTCCCCGCGCAAATTTACCGGACCACCGCGGGGTCTTGACCGGGTTTTGACAATACTTTTTGCAACCCGGAAGTACGGGATGGCGGGGCAAAAGTCGCGTTTTTCGCATCCATTATGGTGCTCGACACTTCCACACAAAGGCGCGGGAGCATTCCGCATTCGTGCATTTTCTAGCCAGCGCACCGTTACAGCGCGAAAGGAGGCAGGCACGCCGCACTGCGCCTGTGCAGTTTTTGCAAAAAGCACTCATGTGTTACCGCCAATGCCCCATTGAGTCGATTTCCTGGTGCAACAAAACCGCGCATGATCCATTTAAATGCTTAAATATCAGTAGTATAAAGTTCATAAAATGTTCACCACACAGGCTTTTTTCTGCCGGGTGTTTATGTGTATGTTGGTAACACATCGCAGTAACGCGATGCCTTTAAAGCCCACTTTCGGAGGTACACCCAATGAACCCGAGCGCCGCACTTGCAAGCCAACGCACAACGCAACTTACTCCTAAATCCATAGCCTCACTGTCAGCGCAGTTGATCGCCGTCTGTTCGCTGTCTGTCGCACTGGCCACTGGCGCCAACGCTGCCTGCCCTGGGAAAACACTGGACGCACAACCTTTGCTACCCAACCCACAGAGCGCGACCATGGAAGACATGCTCGAGGCGCAAGAGAGGACTCGCAAGTACGTGGCAGGCATCGAGACCTATCTGCAGTGTCGCGCGCAAATCATCAGCGTGCAGAGGCACAACCTGTTGGTGAGCAATGCCGAACGCGCCGCCCGGGGCTACAACCAGGCGCTGCAGGTCTACCTGCAAGGCGACAAACTACTGGCAGCAGAGCAGTAGCACTCGCGACTGGAAAGCAGGTAAGGCGCCAGGTGACAAGGTTGGCGCATTTGTCACTGTGCTTCCTGTTCTGATCGCTGTCTGCCCTGAGAAGTGCGACTTTGAAGAGTCAGCCCTGACACACTGGTTTCGGTAGAAGCAGGCCCATTCTGACTGCGCCGCTGCGCGGTGCTTATGGGCGTGGTTGAGGTGTGACGAGCGTAGGGGCTTGACGACCCTCGCCAGGCTTGCGTCAGGCCACGACCTCCGCCAGATCGCCCTTGGTCTCCAGCCAGGCCTTGCGATCGCCGGCGCGTTTTTTGGCCAGCAGCATGTCGAGCATGTTATTGGTGTCGTCGCCGGCATCCAGGGTGAGGCGCACCAGTCTGCGCGTGTCGGCATCCATGGTTGTTTCACGTAACTGCAGCGGGTTCATTTCACCCAACCCTTTAAACCGCTGCACGTTCACCTTGCCGCGTTTCTTTTCGGCTTCAATGCGATCAAGCACGCCCTGTTTCTCGGCTTCGTCGAGCGCGTAAAAAACCTCTTTGCCAACGTCAATCCGGTACAGCGGTGGCATGGCCACATACACGTGCCCCGCTGCAACCAGCGGCCTGAAATGACGCACAAACAGCGCGCAGATCAAGGTGGCGATGTGCAGGCCGTCGGAGTCGGCATCGGCCAGGATACAGATCTTGTGATAACGCAGACCGGACAGGTCATCACTGGCCGGGTCTATCCCCATCGCAACAGAGATGTTGTGCACTTCCTGTGAGGCAAGAATTTCCTGCGAGTCCACCTCCCAGGTGTTGAGGATCTTGCCGCGCAGCGGAAGGATGGCCTGGTTGAAACGATTGCGCGCCTGCTTGGCCGAGCCGCCGGCAGAGTCGCCCTCTACCAGGAACAGCTCGCCCTGGGCTGGGTCATCGCCGGAGCAGTCTGCCAGCTTGCCGGGCAGCGCAGGGCCGGATGCAATCTTCTTGCGCGTGACTTTCTTTGCCAGGCGCATACGCCCCTGGGCATTGTTGATGCACATCTCGGCGATGCGTTCTGCTTCTTCTGTGTGCTGGTTGAGCCACAGGCTGAAGGCATCCTTGGCGACACCCGAGACGAATGCCGCGGCCTCGCGCGAAGACAGACGCTCCTTGGTCTGCCCGGAAAACTGTGGGTCACTCAACTTGGAGGACAGGATGTAACAGCAGCGATCCCAGATATCCTCAGCGGCCAGTTTCACACCACGAGGCAACAGGCTGCGCAGCTCACAAAAATCACGCATGGCCTCGAGCAGCCCGGTACGCATGCCGTTCACGTGGGTGCCACCCTGCGCGGTCGGTATGAGGTTCACATAGGATTCCGCGATAACCTCCCCGCCCTCTGGCAACCACTGCACGGCCCACTCAACACCTTCGTGGTTGCCACTAAAACTGCCGACGAACGGCGCCTCGGGAACAACCGGAAAATCGATGGTGGCGTCGGCCAGGTAATCTGCCAGCCCATCCTCGTAATACCATTCCTGCGATTCTTTTTTCTTTTCATCCTTGAACTTGACCCGCAGCCCCGGACACAGAACCGCCTTGGCACGCAACAGATGCGTCAGGCGCGACACCGAGAAATTGACCGAGTCGAAGTATTTGGCATCCGGCATGAAGGTCAGCGAAGTGCCGGTATTGCGCTTGCCGCAGGTATCGACTACCTCCAGGTCAGAGGCTTTCTCGCCGTTCTTGAAGGTCATTCGGTAGACCTGGCCATCACGGCGGATATCGACCTGCAGGGTTTTGGACAGCGCGTTGACTACCGACACGCCAACACCGTGCAGCCCACCAGAGAACTGGTAGTTCTTGTCGGAGAACTTGCCACCCGCATGGAGCGTACTGAGAATGACCTCGACACCGGGTTTTTTTTGTTCCGGGTGCAGGTCTACCGGCATGCCGCGGCCATCGTCAACCACGGTGACCGAACCATCCTTGTGCAGGGTCAGGCTGATTTCGCTCGCGTGACCGGCAAGCGCCTCATCGACGCTGTTATCGATGACTTCCTGGGCGAGATGATTGGGCCGGGTGGTATCGGTATACATGCCTGGGCGCTTGCGCACAGGCTCCAGCCCCGTAAGGACTTCGATGTCTTCGGCGGTATATTTGCTCATGTTTTAACGCTTGCCCACGATCCCCTGAACTACACCCCATTGTACCCTGCCGCTGCCAGATGGCGAGCTACAAATAGCCCCCGCGCTGCAGGTCGACCGTAAAATGCACATCGGTAACACGCGCAACGCCGGTTTCAATGCGGCCGTCGGGATGCAGGTCCAGCCATCGATAGCCCGGGGGTTTGTCGTCGGCCTTGAAGTCCACACTACCCGGCGCAAACTGCACACACGTGGAGGGGGTAGACAGCAGGCGCGCGGTGTTGCGCTGCTCGTCGCGCTCCTGGTGCACATGACCCCAAAGAATGGCTTTGGCCGCCGGGTAGCGATCCGTCACGGCAAAAAATTCGTCGGCATCCACCACGACCTGTTCATCAATCCACTCACTGCCCATGGGCACCGGGTGATGGTGCAGCACCACCAGCGCATGCAGGCCCTGTTCAGTGGCCGCTTGCAATGAGCGCTCCAGGAAGGCCAGCTCTTCAGTGCCCAGGCCGCCACCCACCGCGCCGGGAATCTGTGAATCCAGCATGAGTATCTGCCAGTTACCGATAAGAATCTCGCGACCCATGCGCGATTGGCCGCTGCAGCCGCGTTCCATCGCTTCGCGCACGTCATGATTGCCCGGCAGCCAGAAGCTGGGACAGGAAAAGCGCTCAAGATACCCCGCAAGTCGCACGTAGGCGGGCGCTGCGCCGCCATCGGCCAGGTCGCCGGTCGCCAACACAAGATCATTGTGTGGACGCTGTGCGAGCACCTGCGTAATCACCGCCTGCAGCGAGTGGTCGGTGTCCATATCCAGCAGCTTGCCGCCGGGCTCGCCGTCCAGGTGCGAGTCTGTCAACTGCACAACACGCACCACCTCATCGCGAGGATCAAGGGTTACAGGTGTGTGTTGATCGGCCGCCATCGCAGGGAGTTGCGCCGCTACACGCCAGGCGTGGAGCGAGAAACGGCAGCGGCGACATAACCGTTTTGCAGGCAGTGTTCCAGCCAATCGGCGAGGAAGCGGTTCTGCTGGTATTTTTCATCCTGCTGAAACATTTTGTCGTTCGGGTACTGATAACGCGCTGCGACGCTCTTGTGGGATTGAAACATGCCCACTTCAAGCATGCGTGCATCATGGTAGGCGCGCACCTCAATGCGCAGTTTACCCAACCAGCGCGACTCGGCATGCTGCTGGTGTAATTGAAAAATAGTGGTGTAACGGCAGCGCTCAATGACCTCCAGGCGCACTTTCGCGGTACCGACTTTGAGCTCACGGTGATTGCTATTCTCGTATTCCGGAAACAAGCGTAACAGCCGCGCATAGTTGGCCTCACACAGGCCGTGCAACTCCGTCAAGCTGAGCTTGAAACGACCCTTCTTCTGCCCTTGTCCGAACAAACCAACCACCCTGTTACCGCAGCAACTGCGTCACGCAGAGCACCCGTTGCGCCTGCAACACCGCTGCTCATACTCTTCACAACAATGCTAACGATGGCACAAACACCGCTCAAGTTCACCCTTTACAAAGACCTAACTTGATTATCTTTAACATGCACCTGCTGCTGTAGACTGCTAAACTGCCCACCATTGAATTGCCGCAGTACGGTCAGAGGATTATTGCATGAAAATCAGGATAGCCGCGCTGGCGACGCTGGCACTATCTCTCACATCTGTCTCTTTACAGGCTGCATCGCTGCGCGATATCTACGAACTTGCCCTGGAAAACGACGCCCAGCTCAAATCAGAGGAGGCGACCTACCTGGCGGCGCGCGAGACCGAGGTGTTGGGCAGATCACAGCTTCTGCCGCAGGTTACCAGCTCCTACTCGGTACAAAACTCAGACTCTGACGACGAATCCGTCAGCCCCATCTTCGACCCCAGTGGCGGCGACATCACCTTCGGCGACGTTTTCACCGGCCGGGATATCGACACCGAGGGCTACCGTGTATCGCTGAACCAGGCCATCTTCGACCTGCCGGCATGGTTTGGCTTCAAATCCGGTAAAGAGATTACCAGGCAGGCCGAGGCAACCTTCGCCGCCAATCAGCAGAACCTGATTGTGCGGGTGGTGGAAGCCTATCTGGCCGTACTGCGCGCACAGGACAACCTCGCCGCATCGCAGGCCCAGGAGCGCGCCTTTGAGCGACAACTGGAGCAAACCCAGCAGCGTTTTGAAGTCGGCCTGATTGCCATCACCGATGTGTACGAGGCCCAGGCCGCCAGAGACCTAGCGCAAGTCGAGCGCATTGTTGACGAAAACAACGTACTGGTCGCTCAGGAGCGCCTGTCTGTGCTCACCGGCCAACGGCACGAGAACCTGTTCGTGCTCAAGGATGAAATCGACATACTACCGCCAGAACCTCTGGACCGCGCCGAATGGGTGGATTTCGCGCTGGCCAACAACTTTCAGCTGGCCGCTGCGCGCTACCGCGAAGAAGCCGCACGCCAGACGGCAAAAGCAAAACGCCTGGAGCATGCGCCGAAAATTACCGGTGGCATCGAGTACTCGGACTTCGACACTGACGGATCCGTCAACGTGATGCCGGATAACGGCATCACTCCGCAGCCCAACAGCAATACCGAAGACCAGACCTGGCAGATTGCCTTGAGCTTGCCGCTGTACTCCGGTGGCGCCATCAGCGCCAATCGGCGCAGGGCGGCGCAGGAGTTCAACGCCGCCCGCGAAGACAGGATCAACCTCACGCGCAATACTGTAACCAACACACGCTCGCTGCACATGACAGTTTTGAGTGACGTGTCGCGCGTGGCGGCGCGCAAGCAAAGCATCCTGTCGTCCCGCTCGGCACTGGATGCCACCCAGGCAGGTTACGAGGTTGGCACGCGCAACGTGGTGGATGTGCTCAATGCACAGAACGCCCTGTACAGTGCTGAGCGCGACTACGCCAACAGTCGCTATGACTATGTGCTCGATATGCTCAAACTGAAAGAACAGGCAGGGTTGCTCAGCCCCGATGACGTCATTCGCCTGGACACCTACCTCGAACCGCCGCCACCGCCTACCGCAAGTGGCACAGAGCAGGCGGGGCTTGCGCCCTGATTACCACGCGGGAGGCTGTGACGCGGCATCTTCCGCCCGGTTCCCGTGCAACCTGTCCCGTCCCGTTCCGCGCAGGCCAATGCGCCCGGTGCTAGTTACGCAGGGTTTGCTCCAGCAACGCCATCGTTGCTGACAGCGCACCCCGGTTTTCTTCCACGGTCAAACACCCTGCCCGACCCCGCGCAAGCCGCGCGGCGTCATCCGTCAGTAGTTCGCTCACCGCCAATGCCAGCTGCTCGGCGGTAGTGACCTCAAGCGCAGCGCGCGCCGCTCGCAAGCGCGCGTACACATCGGCAAAGTTATGCACGTGGGGGCCGCTGATTACTGGCACCGACCACAGTGCGGCCTCCAACGGGTTATGACCTCCATGCGGCACCAGGCTGCCGCCTATAAAGGCTACATGCGCTAGCCCAAAAAAAGCGGCGAGCTCACCGAGGGTGTCTACCAGCAATACCTGGTGCGCAGCGGCCACGGCGCAGTGGCTGGTTCGGCGGGTGCCATCCAGCCCGTGCGCCATGCACAGTCCGGCCACTGCTGCAAAGCGCTCAGGGCGCCGCGGTGCCAGAACCAGCAGCAGGTCAGGGAACTGCCGGCGCAACTGCGCGAAGGCCTGCAACAGCAGTGCTTCTTCACCTTCATGGGTACTGGCAGCAAGTAGTACCGGGCGCTCGCCCAGAGCGTGTTCAGCGCGCAAGCGCTGTGCGTGCTGCTGCAGCGACGCGTCAAAGGATGCCTCATACTTCAGCGAACCGCCAACGCTGAGCTTGGCAGGCAGTACACCGCCACGGGCAAAACGCTCCGCGTCCTGCGAAGTCTGGCAGCACACGTGCCACAGCTGCTGCATGACCTGTGAAGTAAACGCAGGCACACAGGCGTAACGGCGTGCCGACCTTGCCGACAACCGCGCATTAACCAGCAGGCAGCGACAGCCCTGCCACGTGCTCAGCGTTATCAGGTTAGGCCAGAGTTCTGTCTCAAGTAGCAGCAGTACCCGCGGCTGGAATCGCGCAAGAAAACGCCTGCAAGCGCCCGGCAGATCCCACGGCACATACACATGAATCACCTGATCGCCAAACAGCTGGCGCACCTGATGGGACCCTGCAGGTGTGCTGGTTGTCACCACCAATTGGTGGTTGGGATACCGCCCAAGCAACGCCCTGACCAGCACAACCGCCGCCTGTACCTCGCCCAGGGACACCGCATGCACCCACAACACGGGCCCTGCAGCGCCGGGCAGATCCGCGCTGTACCAGCCAAGGCGCTCGCCAAGGCGTTGCCGATAGGCCGGTTCGCGTATTGAACGCCACACGAAGCGCGCCACCACCAGGGGCAGCAACAGGTACAGGATCGCGCTGTAAACATAGCGCATGCAGGATTTACCGATCAGCAGGGTTGCAGCGCAGCATAACGAGCGCCAACGCCTGCTGCCAAGAATTTCTGCCAAGCCATACGCACGCGGGTCTACCGGTACTGCCCGTTTGCCTGGGCACCCAAGGGCAAGGCAGGCCGCGCATTATTGCGTCACTTGCACAAACCCGCTACCTTGCCCATCCAGTCAGGCAACCGACCCATCAGACAATCAGGCAACGTGTTGCTAACGCCATGCCGAATTGTCAAAAACACGGATGCCCACCGATAGCGAGGCCAGGCAGAAATGATCCCCGATCTTCCCGCGGATATTCACAGCATAAAGGGCTTTTTGGCCGACGACGAAGCGCTGGCCCTGTATGAGCATGCAACCGCCACCGCCGCGCTGGGCCCCGTTCTGGAAATCGGCAGCTACTGCGGCAAATCCACCATCTACCTCGGGCTTGCCTGCAAACAGGCAGGCGGCCTGGTGTTTGCGCTGGACCATCATCGCGGCTCGGAAGAGCACCAACAGGGTGAGTTTTTTCATGACCCCGACCTGTACGACCAGGGCGAGGGCGTCATGGACACCTTCCGTGAGTTTCGTCGCAATATCCGCCGGGCCGCGCTGGAGGATGTCGTTGTACCCATCGTTGCCGGCTCCGAGGCCGCAGCCCGCTACTGGCAAACGCCATTGGGCATGGTGTTTATTGACGGCGGCCACAGCCTGGAGGCCGCATTGACCGATTATCGCTGTTGGGCATCACACATAGTGCGCGGCGGTGTGCTGGCAATTCATGATATCTATAAAGACGCCCATGCCGGCGGGCAGGCGCCCTACGCCATCTACCAGATGGCACGCGCTGCGGGGTTGTTTGAGGATCTGGGCCAGGTGAATAGCCTGGCGCTGCTGCGAAGACGCTAGCGGCGACCGCTGGAGCGGTCGGCAAGGCAGGTTCAGGCTAATCAATCAGTACGCGACGCTCGCGCGCCTCATCAGAGGCTTCATCCAGTAACTGCACGCTGCAAAACAACCGGGACGCGGGCGTGTGTTCGGTCAGGGCATCTGCGGCGAGCAGTATGGCTGCCGCCGTCCAGGTGGGCTTTTCATCAGGCCAGAGCAGGTCTTCAACCATTTGGTATCCGGTCCAGTACGAGCCGTCTTTGCAGCGCCACTGTTGCAGCCAGCTGTAGACCTTGACGGCTCGCGCATGGTCACCGGCGGCCAGCAGGGCCATTACCAACTCGCAGGATTCGGCAATCGTAACCCAGGGCTCCTGCTTCTCGCAGCGACAACCCAGGCCATCTTCAACAAATTCATCCCAGCGCGAGGCCAGCCGTGCACGCGCCTCCTTGCCCTGGATGACGCCGGTCAGCACCGGGTAAAACCAGTCCATGGAGTAACGTGACTTGGGCGCCCAGGTGCGATCAAACCGACCGGGCTTGAGACGCAGGGCATCGCCGAGGCGTTTGCGACTAAGGCGCCAGTGTGCGCGGTCTTCACCCAGGGTGACGGCAATATTGTGCGCGCACTCCAGGCTTTTATAGATCGAACTGCAACCGGTAACCAGCGCATCGCCCTTGGGCTTGCCATTGGCATCAACGGCCCAGTCTATTTCACCGTGCTCGGATTGCAGGGAAAGCACAAAACCCATGGCGCGATCTACGGTGGGCCAAAGCTCGCGCAGAAAGTCGTCATCCTGTGTAATCAGGTAATGGTGCCAGACACCCGTCGCGATATAGGCAACAAAATTGGTTTCGCGGCGCGTGGTGTTGTCGATCTCGGCGCCGCGATAGGACGCCCACCAGCTACCGTCTTCCAGTTGCATGCCGGCAAGCCAGCGATAGGCACGATGTGCCGCTTCGATTTCACCGGCGATAGACAAACCCATGGCGGATTCAACGTGGTCCCAGGGATCGGTGTAGCCACCTTCAAACCAGGGAATCTCGCCGCTGTCCTGTTGGCAATCGAGAATGAACTCGACCGTAGGGCGCAGGAACTCTTCCGGGAACAATCCGCGGCTGAGGTACAGTCCACTCATGACGCTACTTCCTTGCGAAAATACATTACCACGCTCTTGCCCATAATCGGGTTCATGCTTTTCTCCAGAATTCGGGTGAAGGGCGGGTTTTCAAGCAAATCCCATACCAGCAACCGGTGATATTGCCGGATAAGCCAATTACTGTCGCGGGTTTTCCAGAATAAACATTTCAACCACCAGAACGGCGAGTGCAGCGCATGGGCCCAGTGTCGGGCGTAATGGCTGAATCCCAGGCCTTCGATTTCCGCGCGCAGTTCATTGCCGCGAAAAATTCGCACATGGCCTCCGGGCGTATTGTAGTAGCCCTCTGACAGCGCCCAGCAGATTTTTTCCGGCCAGCGCCGCGGTACACTTGCGCAAAACAGGCCGCCCGGCTTCAGCACTCTTTCAATCTCGGCCAGGGCGCCTTCGTATTCGGGTATATGCTCAAGCACCTCACTGCAGATGATCTTATCAAAGGTGTCATCGGCAAATGGCAACTGCAGGGCATTGGCGGTAGACAGGCCAAACGATTTGTTGCGGTTTTCCGGCTCGTCGAATTCAGCAAACTTGGCTTTGGCGGCCTTGAGATCATCCAGCGACAGATCCACGCCAATGGCATGTACATCGCCTTCTACGTAGGCAGAAATGACATGGCGCCCTTCGCCGCAGCCCAAATCGAGGATCAGGTCGCCACGCTCCAGGGGCAGGCGCTGGAAATCAACGGTCTTCATTAGCCAGCACCTGATAATAGTAATCGGTCATCTGCTTTGCGCAGACGTTCCAGCAGAAGTGGTCTTCTATCCGTTTTTTTGCCTTGGCGCCGAGTTCATCGCGGCGTTTTGGATCCTGCAGTAGTGCATCGATTGCCGCTACCAACGCATCGACGTCCCGGGCGGGAACCAGCACCCCGGCATCGCCCACCACCTCTGGTAAAGCTCCGCCGTCGCTGGAAACAACAGGAACGCCGCAGGCCATGGCCTCTCCTGCCGGCAGGCCAAAGCCTTCATACACCGACGGACAAATCGCCAGCGTTGCCTGTGCATAGTAATGCGCCATCTCGTCGGTGGTAATGCCGCTGACAAACTGTACACGATCCTCAATGCCCAGTTCACGCACGAGTTTTTCTGTTGCACCACCCGGGTTCAGCTTGCTGATCAATAACAGCTCGAGGTCTGGGTATGTTTCGAGCAGCCTCGCGTAGGCACGAAAAAGATAGCGTGCGCCCTTTAACGGTGCATCTGCCGAGCAGGTCGCCATTAACCGGTTGGGCAGGCGCGTCACCTGCGGCAGGGGGCGAAACTCTTCGGTACATATGCCGTTATGCACCACACTGATGCTGGCTGGCTGCAGGCCAAAATCACGCGCGATGTCCTGTCGTGAGCAGTCTGACACCGTCACAATATTATGCAGCCGCTTGACCACCTTCTTTTGCATGTTCAGGAACGAGTGCCAGCGCTTGATGAACAGCCGCTCGCGCCAGTTGCGCGCGGCGGCCAGGGCAATGCGCAAATCACTGGTAATCGGGTGATGTATGGTAGTGACCAGCGGCAGGCCCATGTCCTGGATGTCCAGCATACCGTAGCTCAGGCACTGGTTATCATGGATCAGGTCGTAGTTGTGGCCATGCTGACGCAGGTACCTGGCGGCGCGCCGCCCAAAAGCGTAGGGTTCGGCAAAACCGCCCGTGAGTTTACCCAGCCACTCC
The DNA here is from genome assembly GCA_024742415.1 of Gammaproteobacteria bacterium. Classification (GTDB taxonomy): domain Bacteria; phylum Pseudomonadota; class Gammaproteobacteria; order Pseudomonadales; family Halieaceae; genus Marimicrobium. The sequence continues at coordinate 254,284 of JANSYN010000005.1, read as the reverse complement.
ACAATATTGGTGTAGGACTTCAAGTGATGCGGGCGTAGTGACCCCAGACCGTGCTCGAATAAATCCAGGCTGGGCAATTGGATCAGGCGCACACGCGGATCAAGGTGCGGATACGGTGGACCTGAAATCACATCCACACTGTGCCCGGCATCCACCAGGGCCTTGCTCAGAAATCGCATATAGACACCCTGCCCGCCACCAAACGGCTGGCTACGATAGCCCAACAATGCAATGCGCAGCGGACGCGGTGCCGCCTGCGGGGCGCAGCCTTGCTCTGAACCTGCGAGCGCGTCGGTCTTCGCCTGAGCTGTGCCAAGATGCCTGATGACGGCGTCCTCTTTAGTATCCGGGTAAGGGTGTTAACATAGGGCAATGCGGGCGGTGAGCGTCAATAACAGCCTGTGGCCTTCACCAGCGCCAACAAACACCGCAGCAAAAGGGGCTAGATTTTAATCAGCAACTGGTCAAAAATCCACCCCATTTAAGCTTCCGGCGCACCCCATTCACGCGGTGAATCCGGGCTGGTCAGGGCTTTCATACCGCGCCATTGGTCTGCCGATGGCGACTTGAGCCTGGCGGCGGGGCACATAACAGCGGCGCACAAGCGCAATAACAATCATCATACAGGGCGTGCAACAGCGCATGGACAAAGCACAATGACATCACCCGCACACAAGGGGCTTATCCTGGCTGGCGGCTCGGGCTCACGCCTGCATCCACTGACCAGCACCGTGAGCAAGCAGCTCATGCCGGTCTATGACAAACCGATGATCTACTATCCGCTGGCCACGCTGATGCTGGCCGGCATCCGCGACATCCTGGTCATCACCACGCCGCGTGACCAGGCGGCCTTTGCCAATTTGCTCGGTGATGGCTCCAGCTGGGGCATTAACCTCAGCTATGCCGTGCAGCCCAGTCCGGATGGACTGGCCCAGGCCTTTATCCTTGGCGAACAGTTCATCGGCAACTCCCCTGCCAGCCTGGTGCTCGGAGACAACATATTTTATGGCGGCGGCTTTTCCCAGCGCCTGGCCAGTGCGGCCAAGAGGGCCAGCGGCGCTTCCGTGTTTGCCTACTACGTACAGGACCCGGAGCGCTACGGCGTGGTGAGTTTCGACAAGGCCGGTGTCGCCCAGGACATCGAAGAAAAACCCACACAGCCGAAATCGCATTACGCAGTCACAGGGCTGTACTTCTACGACAACGACGTGATCGAGATTGCCAAGCAAGTCAAACCTTCTGCTCGCGGTGAGCTGGAGATTACCGACATCAACAAAGCCTACCTCAAACGTGGCGATCTGAACGTTGAAGTAATGAGCCGCGGCACCGCGTGGCTGGATACCGGCACGCATAATTCTCTGCTGGATGCGGCAAATTTTATCCGCGTGGTTGAAGAGCGCCAGGGTCTGAAGATTGCCTGCCCGGAGGAGGTGGCGTTTCGCATGGGCTACATCAGCGCCGAGCAGCTGCTGGAACTGGCCAAACCGCTGGAAAAAAGCGGTTACGGCGTGTACCTGCAAAACCTGCTCAAGGAAGACGGCGTGGTATTTGCGTAAGCATTGTCAGGCGCAAACGCCAACACAAGTGCACAACTGCAGCGCTAAGCCAGCCCTGCCAGGTGCCGAAGACGCGCCAACGATCCACCCACCAGGAGACACCATTGAACGTCATAACAACCAGACTGCGTGACGTGCTGATCATCGAGCCCCGGGTATTCGGTGATGAGCGCGGCTTTTTCATGGAGAGTTGGAACGCCAACACCTTCGGTGACCATGGCCTGGACATGCATTTTGTGCAGGACAATCACAGCCGCTCGTCGCACGGCACGCTGCGCGGGTTGCACTACCAAACTGAAAACACACAGGGCAAGTTGGTCCGGGTCACCGAGGGGGAAGTGTACGATGTTGCGGTTGATTTGCGCGCTTCATCGCCCACCTTTGGGCAGTGGGTCGGCGTCACGCTCAGTGCCAGCAACTACCGCATGCTGTGGGTTCCGCCGGGCTTTGCACACGGCTTTCTGGTGACGTCGGCCAGCGCAGACTTTCAATACAAGTGCACCGACTTCTATGATCCTGGCAGCGAGGTCAGCCTCGCCTGGAATGATGCACACCTACAGATAGACTGGCCGCTGGACGCGGGCCAGACGCCGTCGCTGTCGGCAAAAGACGAGGCCGCAATGACCTGGGCAGAGGTACCGAAATTTCCCTGACCGGCACAGGCAAAATCCATAGCTGCCGCCCTGGCCGCTGCTTCAGCCGCTGACCCACCTGAGCACAAGCAACCGTGCTGTCTGCAACGCTTGAAGCCTTCGCAACACCGAAACGACCTGATTGCAGGCCTGTGCGCAAAACGGGTGTGGTTCAGTCCAATAACAGCGGCCGCCACCAGTCCTCGTTGTCGAGATACCAGTCGAGCGTCAGCGCCAGGCCCGACTCAAAGGTTTCATGCGGCGCGTATCCGAGTTCTTTAGTGATTTTTGACGCATCGATCGCATAGCGCCAATCGTGGCCGGCACGGTCCTCAACGAAGCTGATCAGGCTGGCGGCGCGCGCGCCCCTGGCGGCGGGAGCATCGGGGAAGCGCCGGGCGAGCTGGGGGTCAGCCGCAAAGCGCTGATCCAGTTGCGCGCACAACAGCTGCACGATATCGAGATTGCTCCACTCATTGTTGCCGCCAATGTTGTACGTCTGGCCCACCTTGCCCTGCTCAAGCACGAGCTCTATGCCACGGCAGTGATCCTCTACATAAAGCCAATCGCGAATGTTGCTGCCATCGCCGTATACCGGAAGCGGACGCCCGCGCAAAACGTTGGTCAGGCACAGTGGGATCAACTTCTCAGGAAAATGGTAAGGCCCATAGTTATTGGAACAGTTGCTGGTTGTCACCTGCAGACCATAGGTGTGTTGATACGCACGCACCAGGTGGTCAGATGCGGCCTTGCTCGCCGAGTAGGGTGAATTCGGCTCATACTTTTGTTGCTCGTGAAAGCCGGGCGCGTCGCTGGCCAGCGAGCCGTAGACTTCGTCAGTCGAGACATGATGAAAACGGTGCGGGGTTTCTGCGCTGGCACCCAACCAGTAGTTGCGTGCCGCCTTCAACAGAACATGCGTGCCCACCACGTTGGTTTCGATAAATGCATCAGGCCCGGTGATGGAGCGATCGACATGGCTCTCTGCCGCAAAGTGAACCAGAGTGTCTACGTTGTACTGCGACAGGGTATTCAGCACCAGGTCGTAATCGCAGATGTTGCCTTGCACGAAAGCAAACCGCGCGTGATCGCGCAGTGCGGCAAGGCTTTCCAGATTGCCCGCGTAGGTGAGAGCATCAAAAGCCACCAGGTGATCGTGCGGGTGCTGGCGCAGCCAGTAGTGGGCAAAGTTTGCGCCGATAAAACCGGCCGCGCCGGTCACTAACAGTGATCTAGGCATCTTGCATTTCCCTTAGCTGGGCAAGCATCGCGCGCAGCTGGTCGCGCCAGTCAACGCCTTCATGCTGAAAATCACGCCAGGTATCGGATTTTTCCAATACGCTGTAAGCCGGACGTTGCGCCGGCGTGGGATACTCTGCGGTCGTGATAGGCCGAACCGTTGCCGGCTCTTCCAACAGGCCCAGGGCCACTGCGTCTTCCTGAATCGCCACGGCAAAGTCGTACCAGCTGCAACAGCCCGAATCGCTCCAGTGATACACGCCAGACAGTTGCGGCATACTCACGGCAATCCAGCAAAGCTGCGCCAGCCCATGCGCCCAGGTGGGCGTGCCCAACTGATCAGCCACTACGCCCAACTCTTCGCGTTCGGCCATCAGGCGCAGCATGGTTTTTACGAAGTTGGCGCCATAGGCGGAGTAAACCCAGCCGGTGCGTATTATCAGCGCATCAGGCAATGCTGCCTGCACCGCGCGCTCCCCGGCGAGTTTGCTGCGTCCGTATTCACCCAGCGGCGAGGGAGTGGTGTCAGGGCAATAGGGGCAATCGGCACTGCCATCAAAAACAAAGTCCGTCGATATATGAATAAGCCTTGCACCGGTCTCGGCACAGGCAACGGCCAGGTTGCCCGGCCCTGCTGCGTTCGCTCGTTGCGCGGCCCCGGCACTGGATTCGGCCTGATCCACCGCAGTGTAAGCAGCGGCGTTAATCACTACCTGCGGTTGCTCCTGTTGCAGGCAGCGCTGCACGGCGGTGCTGTCGGCAATGTCCAACGCTGCGCGCGTCAGACCCACGCACTGCACGCCTGCAGGTGCCGTTGCGAGCAGTTCCTGACCCAACTGACCGCTGGCACCGGTTATCAATGCTTTTATATCCAACTTTATCTCTCGAAGATGTGCGCGGCGCTATGATATAACGGCGATGATAGTAGAACCACAGGCAACCGCTGTGCGCTCGGCGCACTTTTGCAGGCGTTGCCTGTGCCCGATTCAGGCTCCTGCCTGTGGTAACCAGTTTGAGCGACGTGTCTGAAGCAATCCTGCGCGACTGGGCCCACGATTTGGCACAGAAACGCATTCCCAAGCCGTGGGAACATGTATCCAGCTCTGGCCAGAGTCTGGTGGCACGCAATCGCGAATGCGACCTGTACTGCAAGACCTACTTCCCGCGCAGTAGAACTGGCTCCATCAAACGCAAACTACGCAACAGCCGTTTACTGCACGCCACCAAAAACGGTGTGTTATTAACGCGCTACGGCATCGATGCGCCACAGACGGTGCTCTACGGCACCCTCCCGCGCGGCGGAGAGTACCTGTTCATGCAAACGGCTGCCGGGCTGAATCTTTTTGAGCAACTGCAGGCGCTGGAGGCCAACCCCCAACACCTGCTGGCAAACAAGCGCCGCCTGCTGCAAGATCTGGGGACATTTCTTGGGCGCGTTCATGCTACCGGCTTCGCTCATGGCAACCCCAGTGCCGAGCACATCATCACTCGCCAGGTAGAAGACCGGTTCACGTTTGCGTTTATCAACATCGAGCAGTGCAGGCGGCAGGTGCCCCTGGCGGGGCGCAGAATGCTACAGGATCTGCGCGCGCTGCACACGGCTATCCTTCCGGGCATAAGTACAACCGACAGGCTTCGGTTTCTGCACGCCTGGCGCCTGCAGATGCGGCACTTGTCGGCAACGGATGTGGCAATCATGCTGCGTGCACTTGATGCACGCCGTTAACACGGCCTACGGCGCAGTACGCTGACAACAAACCGATTCAGCGGCGCAATACGCGCAGCGTCAAAGCACCGGCTGTGCCAGGTTGCGCCCTCGTGCGCGATAGCGTGCCCTTAGTTTCTCCAGCACAGGTTGCACACCTGCCAGCACGGCAGCGCGATCGATTTTGGTCAGCTCTACATAGGCCTGAACAAACTCATCAAATACCTCCACCGGCACAGCGGCCGATTCCGCCTCTACCGCAACGCAGGCCAGATCATAGGCACGATGCCGCGCGCGCCTGAATCTCGGTTTACGCGCTTGCTCAAGATCAACCAGAAAGCACTGCTGCTCGCTCCACAGCAGACTGTTCCAGGTACAGTTGCGATGCACGTACCCCGCATTGTGTGTTGCCGCCAGGGTGTTGCCGGCCTCGTGCATCATGAGTCGCGCCTGTTCTTGAGTGGGGCTGCTGTGCCAGACCTCGTGATAGTTGCCACCCTCGTAGAGGCCTTCGGATACAACAATGACGCCGCTACTGACCAGCACACAGGTGAGCGCACGCGAGACCGGCACGCCATTGGCCGCGAGGTCCATTGCTGTATCGAAGGTGCGCAGCGGTAAGCCACGACGCAACAGCGTTGGAATGACATGCAGGTAGTAGCGCCGCGGGTAGAACTTGAAATAACAGGACATATCGCGCATAAAATAATGGCCGAGGTAGCGCCCGCCTTCGTTACGTAACGACGTTGTGTGCTGCTCAATCCACTGGGTAATCCCCACGGGCGGTTTGTTCAGGCGCCGCTGCAGCCGTGCGCCCCACGTTTTACCGCGAATGACGATTGCTCGATTTATCAATTATTTTCCCTGGCGTGTTGCTTGCGGGCAACTACGCGTACAACCATGTACACGACTATGTACATAACTACGCACACACCTACGCGCACAACGATGCACACAAACATGCACTCAATTACGCGCACACCCCAACAGGCGCTGGCACATACAGCCAGGCACGTACGCGTTTACTTCACGATCAGGCTGCTAGTCCAGGCAATTGTCACGGTCAGCCTAACTGCGACAGACTGCTCGCTGATCATACTCCCGCCCGGCAGGCACGACCAGCAAGCAAGGGGCAGCTATTGCGCGGCACTTTTCACTTCAATCAAATCGGCAACCAGGGCCCACAGGTTATACAGCTGCTGAGCGCGAGCGTAGTCCAGCGCGTTGTCGCGGCTGTCTGCGCGAAAGATGCCGTCGATATAGCGCATGACCGCGCGGTCGAAGGCCTCCTGTGCAAAGGGCTCGGGGAGCACAATGCCGCTGCGCGCCGCGCGCACCAGTTCAGCATAGGCGCTGCACTGGGTGGCGACCACCGGCAGGCCCGCGGCTGTAGCTACCAACAGCGCTCTGCCGCATGCACCGTCGCGGTCTGGCGCAAGCAGTACATCAGCCGCCAGCAGCAGCGCCTGATGCTCTACATCACTGCCGACAAAACGCACGGCGTCAACCAGTTTCATTTGCTTCACAAGCCGGCGAACACCGGGAGAGGCTTCGCCGGCGCTAACCAGCAGGCGTGTATTCGCGCTTGGCTGCGCCTTTTGGATCTGCGCAAGACAGGCAAGTGCTCGGTCAATACCGCCGGTGTCGTCAACTGCACCCAGGTGCAGTAGCGCAAAATCTCCCTCCGCAAGGCCCAGTTGAGCCCTGGCTGCGGGTCGAACTGTGCGACGCTGTTCGTGCAGCCATGCGGCGGTCGGTTCCTGCATGGCTACCAGCGGCGGCAGCACACGCAGACGCGACGCGCTGGCACCATAGTGTTTGCCCAGAGTATTCGCCTGGCATTGATCCAGAAGAAAAATTCGTGCACAGGCCTCGGCCGAAGGCAGCGCGCCAAACGCAGCGGCTTCCCACTGCAGGATTTGTCGATGACGGCCGGTGAACGTGCTTAGCGCGGCGCTTGCGCGATCTTGCCCGGCGGCGTAGCAACCGCCGCCGTAGAGCAGCACGTCCAGGCCAGGCATCGGGCTGAAGCCCACCAGTGCTTCGACGGGGTTTGTCTGCAGGTGGCGTTGCACCCATGCCAAGGCGTTGCGCTGGCGCGCGGCGTCATGCAGGCCCCTCGGTGGCACAGGGCACAGCTGGGCTGCGGTAGGCAGGTCGGCCCGGGTTGCCGATTCTGCGGCAGGGCCTATCGCGTAGAGGCGACAGCCGTGGCCGCGAGATGACAGCGCCTGGATCAACCCGTAACAAAGTTGTTGCTGGCCGCCATAAGAGGCAAAGCCATCAAGAACAAGGGCGAGTTGCATGCGTTATCGTCTATTTCACTGTCAGGCGACCGGGTCCAGCCACTGGGTATTCTGGCTGCGGTTGCCGCGCACACTGTCAAAGTACATCGCCTGCAGCTTTTCAGTCAGCGGGCCGCGGGAACCACTGCCGATAGTGCGGCTGTCCAGTTCACGGATGGGCACGACCTCCGCTGCGGTGCCGGTGAAAAAGGCCTCATCAGCGACGTACACTTCGTCACGCGTGATGCGCTTTTCCTCAATGGTGTAGCCCAACTCAGCCGCCAGCGTAAAGATGGTGTCACGCGTGATGCCCTCAAGGCAGGAGGTGAGTTCCGGCGTGTACAGTTTGTTGTTGCGCACAATGAACACGTTTTCACCACTGCCCTCGGCCACATACCCTTCGTTGTCCAACAGCAGCGCTTCTTCTGCGCCGCTATCCAGTGCTTCGCGCAGGGCCAACATGGAATTGATGTAGTTGCCGTTTGCCTTGGCCTTACACATGGAAATATTGACGTGATGCCGCGTATACGACGAGGTGCGTACCTTGATGCCACGATCGCGGGCGGCCGGATCCATGTACGAGGGCCACTCCCAGGCGGCCACCATGACGTGTGTCTTGAGGCCATCGGCGCGCAGGCCCATGCCTTCAGAGCCATAAAAGCACATCGGGCGCAGGTAGCCTTCCTCCAGGTTGTTTTCGCGCACCACATCGCGCTGGGCCTGGTTCAGTGTTGCCTTGTCGTAGGGCATGTCCATGCCCAGAATATGCGCCGAGCGAAACAGGCGATCGGTGTGTTCCTTGAGGCGAAAAATGCAGGTGCCTTTTTCCGGCGTCTTGTAAGCGCGCACGCCTTCAAACACCCCAAGGCCGTAGTGAAAGGTATGGGTGAGCACGTGCACTTTCGCTTCGCGCCAGGGCACCATTTCACCGTCCATCCAGATTAGGCCATCGCGATCTGCCAGACTCATCACTACACTCCTGCTTCTTCTTGCTCAGTTTCGTTAATATACGGCGCAAACAACCCCTGCCACTTCGCCATTACCGCCTCGCGGTGCTCAGCAAAGTTGGCTGCCGACGCAATGCCGGGCTGCTGCTGTAAGGAAAGTTGGTGGGCAGCGGAGCGGTAGGCGATATACGCCTGCGTCAATGCGTCGCACTCTTGCTGCTCGAACAGGCCTTTCCGGCCCAGGGTCTCGAGAATGCGAACATTGTCGGACCAGCGCGCCAGTTCCGGCTCGCGATGGGACCACGCCAAGACGGCGTATTGCACCATAAATTCGATATCGACGATACCACCCTCACCCTGTTTTAGGTGAAATTCCCCTTCGCCAGTCTTTTCCTCTGATAGTAAGTGCTTACGCATCTTCTCGCGCATGCTCACCACATCACGCGCCAGTTCTGCTGTATCGCGCGCCTTGCAGATGGTCTGGCTGCGCACCTGGGCAACCGCCTCGGCCACTGTTGCATCGCCGGCCACGTAGCGCGCCCGCACCAGCGCCTGGTGTTCCCAGGTCCAGGCCGAGCTGCCTTGATAGCCACTGAAGCTGGCGACGGAGCTCACCAGCATGCCGGATTCCCCGGAGGGGCGCAGGCGCATGTCGACTTCGTAGAGCTGCCCCATGGCCATGCGTGCCTCGAGAATATGGATAATGCGCTGGCCCAAACGCGTGTAGAACACGGCGTTGTCGATGCTGTGCTCGCCCTGGGTGACGCCGTTTTTCTGACTATCCTGAATGAAGACCAGGTCCAGGTCTGAGCCGTAACCCAGTTCCAGCCCACCCATCTTGCCGTAGGCAAAAACGCAGAAACCGCTGCCCTGGCTGTCGCGCTGCGGCTCGCCATACTTGCGCGTTAAATCGTCCCAGGCCAGGGCAATAACCTGGTCGAGGATCGCCTCGGCGATCCATGTCAGTTTGTCACTGACCTTCATCAGCGGCAGCCGCCCGGCCAGTTCACTAGTCGCGACCCGCAACACATGCGCCGCCTTGAAATAACGCAGACCGTCCATTTGCGCTTCCAGGTCATCCAGCGGTATGCGCACCAGCTGCTGCTGCAGCTCCTCGTACAGCAGGTCTTTGTCGGGTGCGCTGTAAAGGCTGGCGCGGTCGAGGTATTCGTCAAGCAGTACCGGATGACTGGCCATTTGCTCGGCAATCCACGGGCTGGCGCCGCACATCGCTACCAGCTCCACCAGCGCGGGCGGGTTTTCCATTAACAGCACCAGGTAGGCGCTGCGCCGCACCACCGCCGCCACCAGGGGCAGCACGCGCGCCAGTGCCAGATCGGGATCCGGTGCCTCGGCGCAGGCGCGCAGCAGCATCGGCATAAACTGGTCAAGGCGCTCCAGGCCCGTCGACTGCAGGGATGTGACGCGCGAATGCTGCTTGAAGGCCAGGAGTGTGTCATGCGTTTGCTGTGGCACCTGATAACCCAGCTCGGCCAGCACTGTGACAGAGAGCATCTCGTTCCAGTGCTGGGTGTCTTCGCGCGCTTGTGCATCTTCATCAGGCGCTGCAATCAGTTCATTGAAATGCTCTGCCACCGTCGCTCGATGGCCTTCCAGGGCCTCGGCGAAAGCCTCCCAGCGATCAAAACCCAGGCAACAGGCCATTGCTGCACGGTGTTTTTCACTGTCGGGTAAATCCTGGCTTTGCTTGTCGAGATAGCCCTGAATGGCATGTTCGGTATCGCGCAAAAACAAGTAGGCCTGCGTCAACTGCGCCGGCACGCCGTCGGGCAGGCAGCCCAGTTCACCGCACGCATGCAGCACCGGTAGCAGTTCCCGCTGTTGCAGCAGGCGGTCGCGGCCGCCGCGTATCAGTTGAAAGCACTGCGCGATAAACTCCACTTCACGGATGCCGCCATGGCCAAGCTTCACATTGTTGTGCAACCCGCGACGGCGTACTTCGGAGGCGATCATCTCCTTCATGTTGCGCAGGCTTTCGATGGCGCCAAAATCGACGTACCGTCGGTAAACGAAGGGTTTAAGCATCGCCATGAGCTCGGCGCCCTGGGCGGCATCACCGGTAATGGGATTGGCCTTGATCAGTGCATAGCGCTCCCAGTCGCGGCCCTGTTCCTGGTAGTAGCTTTCCAGCGCCGCAAAACTGTGCACCAGTGCGCCGCTCTCGCCGTAGGGACGCAGGCGCATATCTACCCGGAATACAAACCCGTCAGCGGTGAGCTGGTCGAGCGCGCTGATCAGGGCCCGGCCGACGCGGGTAAAAAACTCTTCGTTGCTAATGGGCCTGGTGGCGCTGTCGGTTTCGCCTGCCTCGGCATAGGTAAAAATAAGGTCGATGTCTGAGGAAACGTTCAGTTCACGCGCCCCCAGCTTGCCCATGGCCAGCACAATCAGTTTTTGTACCTGCCCGCTGCGCGCCCCCACCGGTTGGCCAAACCGCTGCTCCAGCTCCGCTTGCACCTGCTGCAGGGCCACGTCAATCGTCGCTTCGGCCAGTAGTGAAGTATCGCGGACGGTTTCCATGGTAATGGCAATACGGCAGAAATCTCGCCAGACAATACGCACCATATGGCGCTGGCGCGTGCGCCGCAGTACCGCGAGCAGTTCGGCACCTGGGTCGGTCAACGCGAGCAAGAGTTCTTTACGGACATCGCCCAGTGCTATCGACGAGTGCAGCTGGCCGGATTGCAGAAGCTCGAGAAGCAGCTGCGGCTGTCGGCGTAAGGTCTCTGCCACAAAGGGACTGCAGGCGAGAACACGTGCAAGCTGGTTGGCGAAATCCTGCGGCTTATCGCAGGCATGCAGTGCATCGACAAAACCGTCGTGCGCGTGCTCAAGTATGTTGGCCCAGGCGGTCGCGGCCTCGTGCGCCAGCAGCGCAGGCAGGGACGAGGTTTCAAGGGTTATCACGGAACCAGCTACACTGTGCGCTTAAACCGCCAGGGGCGGTGCAACGCGCATCACTTCTTCGATGGTGGTTTCGCCGCGCGCTACACGCTCGGCACCGCTGATGCGCAAGGTGCGCATCCCTTCGCCCATGGCCACGTTACGCAACTCGTTGATATCCAGGCCGGACTTGATCTGCTCTTTCACGGCGCGTGAATTGACCAGTATTTCATAAATACCCTGCCGGCCAATATAGCCGGTGTCGCGGCATTGAGCACACCCTACCGGCCGGGCGACCTGTTGTGGTGGGTCTATGTCCCACGGTTGCGTCAGTTGCTTCCAGGCATCGAGGTCAGTTGCGTGGAACGTCTTACAGTTAGCGCACAACATACGCACCAGACGCTGCGACATAATCCCGCGAATCGTTGCCTTCACCAGGTAAGGCGGCACACCCAGTTCCAACAGGCGCGACACCGAGCTGGGTGAATCATTGGTATGCAGCGTTGACAGTACCAGGTGACCCGTCAGTGCCGCCTGAATCGCCATGTTGGCGGTTTCAAGGTCGCGGATCTCACCGATCATGATGATGTCCGGGTCCTGGCGCATGAGGGCGCGCACGCCAGATGAAAAATCCAGCTTGATTGAATGGTTGACCTGCATCTGGTTAAACGCGCCCTCGACCATTTCAATCGGGTCTTCAATGGTACAGACGTTCACCTCGGGCTTGGCCAGCAGGCGCAGCGTTGAATACAGCGTGGTGGTTTTGCCAGAGCCAGTTGGGCCTGTCACCAGGACAATGCCGTTGCCCTCACCGGTCATGTTGTGCCAGTGTGCCAGGTCTTGCTCGGCCAGGCCCAACTGTTCAAAACTGCGCTGCAGTACATCCGGATCAAAAATCCGCATGACGAGTTTTTCGCCGAAGGCTGTTGGCAGCGTCGACAGGCGCAGTTCGACTTCATTGCCCTGCGGGCTGCGCGTCTTCAGGCGGCCATCCTGCGGGCGGCGTTTTTCCGCGAGGTCCATGCGACCCAGTATTTTTACGCGACTGCACACGGCAGCAGTGACCTGCGCGGGCAGTTCGTAGACGTTATGCAGCACACCGTCAATACGAAACCTCACGAAGCCCTGGTCACGACGCGGCTCTACGTGGATGTCGCTGGCGCGCTGCTCGAACGCATACTGCAACAGCCAATCAACCACGTTGACGATGTGTTGGTCATTGGCGTCGGGCTCGCCCATGGCGCCAAGCTCAAGCATCTGTTCCAGATTGCCGAGCTTGGAGTTTACGTTCAGTTTGTCTGCAGACCCTGCACCGCGCACCGAACTCGCCATGCTGTAGAATTCAGCGGTATGGCGCGTGACATCGCGCGGGTCAGCGAGCACGCGGCGAATCGGTTTGCGCAGCACATGCTCAAGGTTGCTTTCCCAGCTGCTGATGTAGGGTTCACTACTGGCGATCACGACGTCGCTTTCGTTGACTTCTACCGCCAGAATCCGATGGCGCTCAGCAAATGCGCGAGACATGACATCAGCCACCGTGCTCACGTTGATTTTCAATGGGTCAATGCGGTACACGTCCTGGCCGGTGCGCTTGCCCAGCCAGGCCAAGAGCGCTGGCATGTCCAGCAACGCACCGGGGTTCGCCGCATCGGGCACGCCCAGTTCCGCCAAAAAAACCAGTGGGTGCACGCGCAACCCTGCCGAGTGCGCCAGCCGTGAGGCATCTTCTGCGCCGATGCGACCATCTGCCTGCAGACCCCTGACCAGGGTCGCCAGCGTCAGGCGCTCCTCTGTTTTGTGCTCTTCGATGTGCATAACCTTTTCTGTTTGACCGCTGATTTTATGGCTTTGCGGCCCTTGATCATGCCACCACAACAGCGCGGCTGAAAAGTGAAAAGGTGCTACATCAGCACAAGTGCCGACTTTATAGCGCTTTTTGGCCTGTTTAACGCGCTAACGCCAGTACCAACGGACGCAAGACCGCACAGGCTTGCCATTGCTGCGCCCGTCAGGCGCAGCACGACGGTGCTAATCTCGGGCTTTGCTTGGCCTTGTGCTGCGCAATGGCTAGACTGTGTAATGCACAAGCGCTAGCAGCTTCAAACCAGCACACCGGTGCGCGGCGCGCCAGCCCATCAGCCAACAAGCGGTGACTCCACCATGCCCTCTACGGACCAGGTTCTACTCGACCAACTGCGCCAGCTGGTGGGGTCGGCGTCAGTCAGCTCGACCGACCCGCGCTGGGACCAGGGCAATCGAGGCGTGATAGACCTCCTCGGCACCTGGCTGGCGGCGATGGGATTTCATGTTGAGATCCAGGACATCGTTGCCGGTGGCGCCAAGGCCAACCTCATCGCAACGCGCGGTAGCGGCCCCGGCGGCCTGGTGCTTGCAGGCCACACCGACACCGTGCCCTTCGATGAAGGGCGCTGGCAGAGTGACCCACTGGCGTTGAGCGAACGCGAGAACCGCCTGTACGGCCTGGGCAGCACTGACATGAAGGGGTTTTTTCCTGTTGCACTGGCCGCAGCACACACTTTTTCCGATAGCACACTGCAACAGCCGCTCATCATTCTGGCCACGGCTGACGAAGAAAGCTCGATGAACGGTGCACGGGCACTGGCACAACAAGGGCGTCCGCTGGGCCGGGCGGCGATCATTGGCGAACCCACCTCGCTCACACCCATACGCATGCACAAGGGCATAATGATGGAGTCGGTGCGAGTCACCGGGCGCTCTGGACATTCATCCAACCCTGCCCTTGGCAATAACGCGCTCGAAGGCATGCATGCGGTGATCAGCGATTTGCTGGCCTACCGGGGCGAGCTCGCCCAGCGCTTTCACAACCCCCTGTTTGACATTGCCACGCCGACGATGAACCTCGGCTGCATCCATGGCGGCGACAGCCCCAACCGGATCTGCGCCTCCAGCGAACTGCACTTTGACTTGCGCATGGTACCTGGCGGCAACAACGAGGCTGCGCGCGACGAGTTGCGCCAGCGACTGACCGCCATCGGCGACCAGCGCGGCCTGCAGGTAGAACTGAACCCGCTCATTAATGATGTTGCTCCTTTTGAAGAACCAGCCGAGAGCGAACTGGTGCAGCTGGCTGAAAAACTCACGGGCCACACTGCAGAGTCCGTTGCGTTTGCCACAGAAGCCCCCTTCCTGCAACAGCTGGGCATGGAAACGATAGTCATGGGCCCGGGCTCTATCGACCGCGCCCACCAGCCCGACGAATACCTTGAAACCGAGCAGATTCGGCCGGCCATTCGCTTGCTCCAACAGTTTATTCGCCACTACTGCCTCTGACGTCCAGGGTAATCGCGCAGCGCCGAACGCCGGCCCGGTCACAAACGCCGCACTGTGTGCATTATTGCCTTAGTGCGAGGGGGCGTCTTTCTGTAATCTTTATCGCCAATAATCAATACCTTGGAAGATACCGTGACGACGAAGGGCCGGAACCACATCCGCTGGTTCAGAAACACGTCACCCTACATCAACGCACACAGGGGCAAGACCTTTGTGCTGATGTTGGGGGGCTCGGCTGCGCAACACGACAACTTCCCGAATATCATCCACGACATAGCGCTGCTCAACAGCCTGGGTGTGAAGCTCGTATTGGTCCATGGTTCACGCCCGCAAATTGAGCAGCGTTTGGCGAAAGCGGGTCTGGAAAGCGCAGTGCACAACAACATACGCGTCACAGACAATGCCGCCATGGAGCACGTGAAGGATGCGGCCGGTTCGCTGCGAGCGCAAATGGAGGCCCTGCTTTCAATGGGCTTGCCAAACTCGCCCATGCAGGGCGCCAGAATTCGCGTGTGCTCGGGCAACTTCATCACCGCCAAACCCATTGGCGTTGTAGACGGCGTGGATTTTCATCACACCGGTAAAGTGCGCCGCGTAGACAGCGCCAGCATTCACAAGTTGCTGGAAGGCGGCTCCATTGTTTTGCAATCGCCACTGGGTTACTCCCCTACCGGAGAAATCTTCAACCTGGCCCTGGAAGACATAGCCGTGCACTGCGCTGCAGCCATCAACGCCGACAAACTAATTCTGTTTGGTAGCGAACAGGGCCTGCTCGATGAAGCCGGTGAACTGATTCGCCAGTGCGCCGTTGGGCAGGCGGACACCCTGCAATTGGCAAACGATGCACAGGCCAAGCTGCTGGACACGGCCAAACGCGCCTGCCAGCAGGGCGTGCCGCGCTGCCAGATCATCAGCTATAAAGATGACTGCGCCCTGCTTGAAGAATTGTTTACCCACGACGGCAGCGGCACGCTTGTTGCCAACGACGACTACGAGCAATCCCGCATTGCCCAGATTGATGACGTGGGCGGCATTCTCGAGCTTATCGAGCCACTGGAGCAGGAAGGCATCCTGCTGAAGCGTTCACGCGAATTGCTGGAGCAGGAAATTTCACAGTTCAGATTACTGGAGCGAGACGGCCGCATCATTGCCTGCGCCGCCTTGTACCCTTTCACCGAAGAAGGCAGCGGCGAGATTGCGTGCATTGTTTCGCACCCGGATTATCGCGGCGGCCAGCGCGGCCAGCGACTACTCAAACTTCTGGAAGTAGAGGCCCGCAGGCTGGGCCTGACCCGCGTGTTTGTGTTAACCACACAAACCGCTCACTGGTTTATCGAACAGGGTTTTGTAGAAAGCTCGCAGAATGATTTACCCAGCGAAAAGAAAGCGCTGTACAACCTGCAACGAAACTCCAAGGTTTTTTTCAAATCGATTTGATGGCACGGCTTCATCAAAAGCGTTCACACCACATCAATCACAACCCATTCACGAACAGACCTGCCACCGCATGCTAGTGTTGCCGCACTAGCAGCAACAGGCCTGCCCGAATGGATGTTACAAGAACCATCAAACCCGGCCAGCCCGGCAGCAAAAGATTCCAACGACACTGGGGTGACCGGCTGGTAGCCGTACGCTACCGACAGGATCGCGCAAGGCGAGAGATCTACACCACCATAGAGATCATTGTAGATACACGCGATATACCGCCTGAAAATGTCTCGCTAAATGCTGTGCAAGCCTACAAAAAACAGCAGCCAGTAGCGGTAACCATCAATTGGGATGAGGTTGCACTACGTCAGGCGGCAAAGAAACTTGGTGCACGCTGGAGCCAACAGCAACGCGTATGGGTGATGCGATACTCGGCCGCCGAAACCCTGGCATTGCAGAGCCGAGTCACTCCGGGATTGGCAGAGCGATGTGCCGATGTAGACATCAGTTTGATCTAGTCTGGTGGGAGGTTGTTTCCAGAAATAGACATTTGTTTCCGGAGTAAGACAGTTGTGGCTGTGTTCAAACATTATGTCTACACTTACCTACAACATATACTTGGCTGTTATGTGCCGAGTTCCGAATGGGCCGCTCAAATTTGAGTCGTACGGAAAATCTCGTACCTTAATCTGGTGAAAGATATGAGTACATCCACAATGATAAGGAAGGAGCAACACTTATGAGGCGCTCTCTCCAAGACTGGGCCCACTTGGCGGAAATTATAGGTAGCGTTGCCATCATACTGTCCCTTATTTTTGTGGGATTGCAGCTATCGGAAAACTCAAAGCAGGTGCGTTCAGAAACCGCTCATAATGTAACCGCGGGTTTGCAGAGTTGGTATAACGGATTAGGTGTGAGCGCCCAAGCTTCGGCGATATGGCGTAAAGGTATGAGTGAGCCGGAAAGCTTGACGAAGGATGAAGCAGTGCAGTTCATGATGGCAGTTCATAGCGTTATGTTGATCTACCAGACTATGTACTTCTTAGGGCAGGAGGGAACATTGGATGAGGAGATGTACACATCTATGTCCTCGGCGATGAAAGCGGCGGTGCCGGCGCCGGGTTTTACTTGGTATTGGAACCAGCGTAGCGAGTACTTCACCAAGGAGTTTCAGTCGTTTGTGGCGCAATTACCCGTCGATGAGATAGACGCTTCAGCGGAAATCTATCGTTAACTGGCATGCTTTTGGTAGTAGAGAAGCTTATGGCGCAAGAAACACATAACAAGGTGGTGTTGTCGCAACCTTCGGTTGCTGGGACGCCAAAAAGCTGCGCTTTTCCGCGCCCCAAACCAAGGCGTTATGTGATCTAGCGAGCACCATGCTATGAGCCCAGAAATTACAAATGGATTATTTTTACTAGCCTCAGTTCTGATTACTGGTTTCCTCACCATATTTGCCGGTCGCTCGAGTGCCCAGATTCAGAATCTTAAAAATGAAAATGAATCGAACAAACGAAACATTAGCCAGCTACTCAAACAAGTTGAGTCGTATCATCTTCTTGAAGATGTGTATGCAAATGAGTTGGCAAGCGCATCATCCAAGCAGCCCAAAACCATCAAAACTGAGTACAGAAACAAAGTTGTCGAACTGCATCAATGCGAAAGGCCTGAGATGACAGCCAATGAAGCGAAGAAGCGACTACAGAAAATCACATAACAAGTCAGGGCTACGGACACGCTACGCGTGCCGCAGCCTGAAGCGTTAAGGTGCAAGGCATGCAAAGGATAGTCTCAATTCTCGTCATTCTATTTTGTGGCCAGACTATGGCCACGGAGATTGATGTCAAAGCTGGTGAATTTGCGATTAGAGATTTATCCGCAGAGGCCTCTAATTTAAAGGTCACGATCCTTTCGTTAAACGACAGTGACCCCACTTATGCGCCAACAACAAAAATAGATTTTTACACCAGTGATGACGCCATATTTTTTAGTGTGGGTATCATCAAGCTAGATGGCAAACAGGGCATAACTGCATTTTACTCATTTGGTCAGCCCGGCAACATCACTGAACAAGCTGCGCTTGTTAGCAATCTCAATCTTGGTGAGCCTTATCCAATTGAATATCATTATGTTGGCAGCAATCGGTTAAATCTAAATGTTGCCGGCCGCAAGTTTTCAATGGACGTTGGTGCAAAACCCATAAAGGCAACTTACATGGTTTCGGGTATGGTGCTAAATGTCGAGCAAGCACCTTAACAAGTGTGGGCTGTACGCTCCCTTCGGTCGCCGGACACCCAAACCGCTGCGCGGTTTGCGCGCCCGCAGCCACAGGCGTTAAGTGCATGACTCCGTTTCAGTGCCCCAACTGTAGTTCGCGCTCAATGCCTTCTTTGAAGAATATGCTATCTACACCACCAGATGAGCAGGAGAAGGGTTGCATTTCTTGTTCTGCGCCTCTTCGATTTAGTATTCCACATGTACTCCTGTATTCGTGCATTCTATTAGTCTTGTACTTTTTACCTATAGTCTATTTTCGAGAGGCGCTTACATTGGCGCCGGTTATCGCTTGGACTCTCATAGCATCTGCTGGTCTGTGGATTATGTATGCCTATCTGGTGCCCATAAAAGTCCTAGCCCCAGTTGAGACGAGCCTCACTTTCTATAAATCGCCTATATTTTGGGTTGTTATTCCTTTGTCGCTGGTTTCATTGTGTATAGTTATAGCTCGGTAGCACTTAACAAGGCCAAGCAGCGGGACGCGCATACCGCGCGCCCTTGTTGGCGGCGTTATATTTTCAATCAATGGAGTGCCTATGGCCCAACTCAATAAGACATTTATAGAAGAACTTAAGCAAGGGTTCGGGAGTACGCATTTTTCAGCAAATGATTTCACTTTTACCTTTCCACCAAAAGGGAAGATTTTGTGCAGACTGAACTTCAAATATGACGAATCGTTCGAGTTTACGATTACGGAAGAGGAAGTGTACGACCTGATCACGCAGCGCAATGCGCTGACAGCCGTTATGGGTGGTTCAACTGAGCGGAAAGACAAATCGATCGCGGTGTATGTGATTCACTCGCCTGGCCAGTACAAGAAGACAGACAAGATCGAAATTGCCGATATTGGCGATGCAGCTGAACATCTTCGTAACTGGTGCCACTATCTATATTCTGAGCTATCCCATGATGAACAAGCTGACTCGTCTTTTGACGATCTTCGTAGAGAAATTGAAGACAAGTTTGAAGAAACGATTGATGATCCTGATGGAAAATTTGATGCTGATGAAATCGCAAAAATTGAGTCGAAGTTCGATGCGCTATTGTCAAAGTTTGAGACTTTAGAGGAAGAAAGCAAAATTACTAAAGAAGAACTCACCAGAATCAAAAAGGATATGGATGGGTTCAAAAGCTCCGCAAAGGTTATGCGGAAAGGATTATGGGCAAGGATAACCAACAATAAGCTTGTGGATATAGCCGTATCAATAGCTAAATCGAAGGAAGGTCGAGACCTTATAATTTCTCAAATCAAGAAGCTCATTTCGGGTGAGTGAAAATATAACAAGGCCGGGCACACCGCGCACTGCGTGCGCTGGACTCGCTACACTGCGTTCCGCTCGCCCGTGCCGGCAGCGTTATGCACATAGAGTCATATGGTAATTTTTGAGTCCGAACAAGATATTGTAGAGAAGCTGGATTTACATGATCAGCTTGTGCGGGATTGTGCCTCGGGAAAGTTAGAGTTTTGGAAGTTCTGTGAAGCGTACAACAACTTCTTTTATTACTACGCGCTAGATGGTCACGAAGCCGATGAGGAGGAATTAGCATTGCTCTACAAGTACGAGCAACGTATCCTATTTCACGAGAAAATAGCCGAGGAAGTTTTGGGCAAAGTCTGTTCTGATGAAGATGCGGAGAAGCCTGATTACATTAAGTGTGGTCGTTTCGGTTCAAAAGTGGCCGTAGAAAGATTATCTAAAATAGTGGGTAAAAATGCATAACAAGGCGCTGTTGTCGCAACCTTCGGCTGCTGGGACGGCCCACTGCGTGGTCCGCCCCAAAGCTTGGCGTTAACCCTCAAGGAGATATCCGATTGAGTATTAGTATCCGAAAAGAACAATCAAGCGATGCTCAAAGTATCTATGAGGTTACTGTAGCTGCATTTCTTGAGGCACCACATACCGATCATACGGAGCAGTTTATAGTTAAAGCACTTCGTGAATCAGGTGCATTATCGATTTCCCTTGTTGCTGAAGATGGAGGCAATATCGTTGGTCATGTGGCACTTTCTCCTGTCACTATTTCCGACAGTGCAGATAGTTGGTATGGTCTGGGCCCAATCTCAGTTCTTCCCAATAATCAGAGTAAAGGTATTGGCTCGAAGCTTATGAATGCAGCCATTCAAGAGCTAAAGAATATAAAAGCTAAAGGTTGTGTATTGCTCGGAGACCCAAACTACTATCATCGTTTTGGCTTCAAGCCTAGAGAGGGCTTGGTGCTTCCAGGTGTACCGCCGGAGTATTTTCAAGCCTTGTTATTTCAAGGGGATTTACCTCAAGGAATCGTTACTTATCATGAATCCTTTTCTGCAAAGGGTTAACAAGTCAAAGCACGCGGACTTGGTAAAGCTGTCACCTTTTTTGTTCCAAAAAAGCCGCCAACTTCACCAAGCCGGTGTTTGAGGCGTTATGTTTCGCGAGAGTTTTATGAGTAAGCCGGCTTCAGTCGCACTTTTCTATTCGGTATTGGTCAGTTCTGCTTTCATTTTTGGCTATTTCACAAACGACTGGGCTCGGAGCCCAGAAATCGACGAAACTGAGCTAATCGAGAGGCATGTTTTCGCTAACGAGTATGGCGTGAGAATGGAGCGTTGGATTGCGGCTTCTTTTAAAGTGAAGATGCTTACTTCCATATCCAACGGAGAACCAGTCGAAGGTTTCCTTGAGTTTGCTTTGAAAGACCTTAATGAAACTATTGAAGAGATGAAGTACTGGGAGTCGAAAGCACCGAATGAAGATTTCCGGAACATGCTAAATACAGAAATCGTTGAAGCACAAAGGATCTATGAAGAGACAAAACATAACAAGTAGCGTAACGGGGACAAGTTGCTTCGCAACTTGCCCGTTCGCTTGGCGTTATGTGTCTCACTAATCATCGGAGAAAGTGATGTTTCTGACTTTGCTTATCGCAACACTGACAATATCTGCAATCGTGTGCTTTATAGTCTCCGCACTGTTTGAAAAACCAATTGACGGAATCCTCGAAAGGATTGTCGCGAACGACATCGCATACGCATGGGCGAAGTACATGAAGTTTGCGATCTATGTTGTGGGAATATCTGGTGGAGTTAACATCTACCAACTAGAAAGCTATCTCCGTCCAGCCGCAGAGAACTTCACTCCGCCAGATTTGACTCAAGAGCGGTGGGTTCTCGAAGTTTACCGGACCATAATAGAATCTTTGCAGTCTATCGCTTGGCTTCTGTTGGTCTTTTTCGTATTCGCGCTTATTGCATACGTTATTGTCAGAGCTTTTGAGCAGCGATCTCCTAATCACCTGGAGAGCGACAATGACACATAACAAAAACCGGCAGTGCGCCCCTACGGGGCCGGACGTCAAAACCGCTGCGCGGTTTCGCCGCCGCTGCGGCAAGCGTTAAGTGGCCTAGCCTTGTCCTCTGAAATCACCAATAGACAAACAACATTTTGGGACTTAAACACACCTGAGGGTGGAGCCAGAGTACACTTCATAGGCAAAGAGGAATTCTTTTACCAAGACTCGCAATTCGAAATCCTCTCTTTTCATGAAGATCACCCATTGCTTTTAAGTTATCACTCACCATGGTTGAACTTGTATATTTCAAGCGTAGTAGCCCAGCCAGACGACTTATTGAATGAAATAGCACTCGCTTGGGCAAATGATCTTGCCGGTTGGAGGTCTCCCCTCGACTACATGACACAAACGGGACCAAAGCGCATGCTACTCGAAGGGTATGGCCAATTTCTGTCTGCCCCTGAGACGCTAGCTCAACTGGCAAAAGTGGTTCTGTTGCAATTCGGTGTAACTTTTACTTTGTTGCCTGGGCAAAAGCCTCGTGGTATCAAGAAACTAATGCTAGCTGGTGAAAACTATGTCATTGCAAACGACTTTCGAGTCGAGAGTTCGGCCACTTAACAAATCAAGGCAGCAAGGGCGCTTCGCGCCGGGACGCCGTAACCGGCGCCCCTGCTTGAAGCGTTGAGGCTGTATAAAAACTCTTAAAAAATAGTATATTTTGATAGAATAAGGCACCAAGCAAAGGACCTGTGACATGCCGAATTTCAAGCCCGACGATTACACTCAATCCACAATGGTCGTCATTAATTTCGAGGATCAGCTAGCACTCGATCCATTCGCGCTTACCCTGCATCACCTTATTGATAACTGCATCGATCTTTCGGCTTTCTACAATAAATACAAAAACGATGGTGGCGGTCGTGCTGCCTACAATCCATCCATCATGCTTAAGATTATTCTTTTCGCCTATTCCAAAGGCGTACAGTCCAGCCGTGATATTCAATGGCAGTGTGAACACAATACTATTTTCAAAGCGCTGTCCTGCGATAGTGTCCCGCACTGGACCAGCATCGCCAAGTTTATCAGTGCTCATCCGGATGCGATTGAGTCAGTGTTTGAGCAAGTGTTACTGACGTGTGATAGACAGGGGCTGCTCGGCCACGAGTTGCTGGCCATCGATGGCTGTAAGATGTCATCCAACGCGGCGAAGGAGCACTCTGGTACCTTGAACGAGTTCTCCCGCAAGCGGGAAAAAATTCGCCAACGTATCGCCCATTGCATGAAACAACACAAACAACTTGATAAACGCAAACCCCGAGAGCGCGAGCGTAAGGAGCGCCTGGAGAAACAACTGGCGTCGCTCGATAAGCATTTCAAGAAGATTGACCAATTCCTAAAGACGGCAGCCCCAAGGATGGGGCAGGGTAAAAAACCGAAAGAAGTAAAAAGCAACATAACCGACAATGAGTCGGCCAAGATGACGACCAGCAAAGGCACGATACAGGGCTACAACGGTATTGCCACTGTGGATAGAAAGCATCAGATCATTGTGGATGCACAAGTGTTTGGCGAGGGCCAGGAATACCATACGTTACGGCCTGTGCTGGAAGCGGTGAAGGACCGCTACCAGCGAACAGGCATTAACGAGGACATCTACGCCGACGGCATCGTTGTGACCGCGGACACCGGGTACTCCAACGAAAGCAATAATGCGTATTTGAAAGACGCACATATCAATGCGTATATTCCCGACAGGCATTTCCGTTCACGCGACTCGAAGTTCAAGGACCAGAAAGCCAAACACGGCAAGCGGCACCAGGATAAAGTGAAGGGTATTCAGGCGGTCCTTCCGGCCAGTGAGTTCTCATTCGATCCCCGCAACAAGACCTGCATCTGCCCGGCGGGCAATACCATGTGGCTGAGCAGCGAGGCGAGCCACGGTGCAGGCAGATTAAAGCTCGCGTTCGAGGGGAAGCTGACGGACTGTCGCCACTGCACAAAAAAACATGCGTGTATGCGCAATCCGGACTCGGCAGATACCCGAGCCGGTCACGGTCGACAGGTATCATTTACGGTATCGACCGGTCGATCAGCGACTCAGTGGATGATGCGTCGCGTTGACAGCGCCGTGGGTAAATACAATTACAGTCACCGTATGTCGGTGGTGGAGCCGGTGTTTGGCAACATTGGAACGAATAAGCGGCTCAATCGTTTCTCGTTACGGGGCAAAGAGAAAGTCCAGGGCCAATGGCGCTTGTTCTGCCTGGTACACAATATCGAGAAGATGATGCGATACGGCGAGATGACGACTTAACCACAGAGGTATCCACAGGCCATGCGCGACATTGCGCCGTATGGAGATTATGTTCAACGCATTGGTGCTATATTGATCAGTGATGACAGAGAAAATACAGACAATAGATTTGGGCTGTAGCAACGTTTTTCTACAGGCTCGTTATGCGTCCGACCAACAGTATTGACATACCATATATGTTATATATACTTTATGTAATATGTGGGAAGTATATGAACATCGCCGAGTAGCAAGAATTACAGCTCGTCTCCCCGGAGATGTATTGCAACGCTATGAAAAATGGAAAGACATTGTTCGAATTTCCGGCCCTGAAGGGCTGAGATTGATTCGAGGGTTCAATGATGAGCCATTGAGAGGCGAATGGAAGGGACATCGTTCCTCCAGGT
Source organism: Gammaproteobacteria bacterium (assembly GCA_024742415.1). GTDB lineage: Bacteria > Pseudomonadota > Gammaproteobacteria > Pseudomonadales > Halieaceae > Marimicrobium. The sequence goes on along the minus strand of JANSYN010000005.1, from coordinate 230,023 downwards.
TAAGCCTTCAATATCGCGTGATTTACAAAATTGATCGTGAGAATGTCTATGTTCAAGTTGAGAAAGTGACTCCACATGATTACAGGAGAAACTAGAATGAAAGATTATCGAAAAGCAAAGAAGACGATTGAGGTTTCAGTTGGTGATTCGGTCAGAATTCTTCGGGAACTCCAAGAGCTAAGCCAAAACCAACTGGCCTCTCTTACCTCCATTCCGCAGTCAACTATATCCGCTATCGAGAACGGTCGTGTGAATTTGGGTATCGAGCGGGCTAAGGTATTGGCTAGGGCGCTAAACTGCCACCCAGCAGTACTCGTGTTCCCTGGCTGGGAGCTTGAGAATGCAGCCGCATAACAAGAACGGCCAAAAAGGACGCGCAAACAGTGCGCGCCTTTGCCGCAGGCGTTATAGGGCCTAGTCGGAGATCGAAGATGGCGATAAGCGAATTCGAAACCAAAAGAGTGGAAAAACTCGCTTCGGACTACACCGAGGCCAATCGCCCGCCAGTTCACATTCGAGATCAGCTCGACTTGGGCTTTCGTGTGTCCGACCAAAGTCTTGAGCTCTTTGAAATTCGTCCTCGTTACAATGACCCATCAGCGAAGATCGAAGAGTCCGTTGCGAAGACAACTTATGTCAAAAAGACACGTTCCTGGAAAATCTATTGGAAACGTGCAGACTTAAAGTGGCACGGGTACGACCCAATGCCAGAGGTGCGCACGCTCGAGGAGTTCTTTGAAATCGTAGAAGAAGACCAACATGGCTGCTTCAAGGGTTAGGCCCAATAACAAGTCAACGCTGCAAGGGCGCTTCGCGCCGGGACGGCCTTACGGCCGCCCCAGCTTGAAGCGTTGATAGCCCCTTGTCATACATCGAGTGATAGAATAGTATCACTTTTATGAAAACCGAATTAGTGACAACTTTGAAGCGTCAGGCGACCAAAATCTTGTCAGAGCTTCACGCATCTAAAGAGCCTGTACTTATCACTGAGCACGGGAAGCCTTCAGCCTATCTCGTTGATTTTGAAGATTTTGAATCCCTCCAGCGTAGAATGCAGATTCTAGAGGGAATTGCTCGCGGTGAGACTGCTGCCCTAGAAGGCAGGACTCTGAGCCACAAGGAAGCCAAGAACAAAATGAAGAAATGGCTCGGCTAATCTGGACGGAGCCAGCTTTATCGGACCTAGATGAAATTGCGGAATACATCGCGCTTGAAAATCCCTTAGCAGCGCGATCTTTGGTGCAGCGCGTGTTCTCCGCCGTAGAGCGCCTTGAGCGGCATCCAGGCTCTGGCAAAGTACCCGACGAGCTAAAAGGCACTCGCTATCGTGAGGTGGTAAGTGGTCCATGTCGCGTATTCTGTCGCCACTCCAAAGGAGAGGTTCTCATTCTTTACGTAATGCGCAGCGAGCGTGAACTCCGAAATTTCATACTCGAAGACCGAGATGTTCGGGGCAATTAACAAGCAGCGGCACATCGCCACCTACGGCGGCTGGACTCGGCACTTCGTGCCTCGCCTGTGCGCTGTGCGTTAGCAGTCCAAGTTCCCCACGGATAGTAGCCACTCTTTGTAAGTTATACTCAACAAAGAGGTGGTCAACATGGGTAGAAAACGGAATCAGGCTTACACAAGAAGAATTTAGGCGAGAGGCGGTCAAGCGCCCTGCCCCCACACCACGTCGGTTCACGCACATTGGGCTGTGTCATTGGCTATTTGGGCCAGTATTCACTATGGTGATAATGAGGTATTGCCTGGCCAGCTGCGCCTGAACTGCCCGGCATACGCAAGCTGCTGTGTCACACTGGCCAGGGCCTGTAGTGTGTAGCCCGAACCCCATCCACAACAACACAAGAGACACCGCCCATGGCAAAACCAAACTACTCTTTCGAAAAACGTCAAAAGGAACTCGCGAAAAAGAAGAAACGCGAAGAAAAGCTGCAAAACAAGAGAAACAAAGCCAGCGAGGGCGAAGCGTCCCAGCCGATCGATTCTGACAATTCTCCGGCGGGCAGCACACCCTAGTGCTAAACTGCAGGTATCTGTCCCGCTAATACCGGGTGGGCATTAACGTTCGTCGCACACCAGCTGCAACCTGGCTTTCATCGCCATGGCGCTGATGCTACCCGCGTAAACCCAACAAGGAGCAACAAGCCGTGGAAGAAAAGACGACTCGGGTGGTTGATTACATCAACGAGGTGAAAACACGCTGCACTTATAACGCGGCCGCCGAAGCGATCGGTATTACCCCGCACGCACTGAAAAAACAGCTTGGTGACCCAAGGCCGGAAATCTCGTGGTTTGTCAGCCCGACATCAGGCGAGCCCATGCGCTTCAAAGACGACGAGAAACACCCGGAGCTCTACCGGACCACACGCATTATTACCTCATCCAAGGTGTTGGTTCGCAATCTTGGTCTGTAACCGGCACCAGGGCCTGCCCTGGTAACAGCGCTAAAGCACAACGCAACAATGAAAAAGCTGCACCTGGTAAGACACGCAAAATCCAGTTGGGAAGACCCCCAGCTTGACGATATCGAGCGGCCGCTGAATCGCCGGGGTGTTGCAAGCTGCGCGCTGATGGGCCCTGCTATTGCCGCAGCAGGCTGTGATTTCTCAAACACATTTTGCAGCCCAGCGCTCAGGGCACAGGCCACTTTGGCCGGCCTGCGCGACAGCCTGCCCACGCTGGATATCCAGTGGCTCACGGTGGACGACCTCTACTGTTTTGACAGCAACAGCCTGTACCAATGGTTCGAGGAATGTGCGCCGGACCGCGCTGCAATTAGCAGCGGCCAAAGCCAGGCTGGCTTCGACGAGCTGGTGATCGTTGGCCACAACCCCGCACTCACCGATTTATGCAACGAATTGAGCGATGCAAAACTTACAAACATACCCACCTGCGCCTACGCGCAGCTCACCACCCACGATTCCCGCCCCTGGGCAGACATCGCCCGAATGACGTTTGCGTTAAGCGAGTTCATCCGTCCAAAAGACATCAAGCACTAACGTGAGCGTCGCGCAGCACTGCTCAAGTGCTGCGCGCACGGTACAGGTAATGGCTCAGCTACCGGTGGCGGCGTTACAGCGCACCTTCTGACGACGCCTGCAGAAACTCTGCTTCACAGCTGCCAGGTTGGCTGGCCGCGGCGGCGAGCTGATGTAATTCTGCGCGCAGGTCTTGCAACTCGTCGCGCAGGTGTTTGTCCTGCTTTGCGGTGCGCGTATTGACGATCTCTGCCGTCGCCTGCTGCATGATGTCCAGGTTGTGATCCAGAACCTGCTGATACTGCGGTGAGGGCGCCTGCGACTGCGCTGCAATCAGATCTCGCACCTGCTGCTGCCAACCGGGCTCCCTGGCCAGCAAGCCCTCCAGTGCGGCAATGAACTTCGCTCGCTCTGCGAGCCAGAGGGTGTCGGAACGTGTGAGCTTCTCGCTGGCGGTACGCAGCACAGCGCGCTGCTCTTTTTGCAGTCGGCCCAGGTAATCCTGCGAGGTATCCACCATGCGCTCGTAGGAATCCTCGACAAACTCGGCGTCGCTGCGCTCGAGGTACTCTTTTTCGTACTCCGCCTGTTTCTCGCGGGTCTCCTCGAGGAATTTTTCGATCTGTCCGTCATCGAGCTGCTCTCCCAATTCCAGCAGCCAATCCAGGGCTTCTTCCTGCGTACGATACCAGGCAAGCTCGAACCGACGCGACAGCGTGGTTATTTCTTCCTGGGTCAGGTCTTCCGCGAGCGCCGCTTCGGCCTGGTCTATCAGCGCCACGTAGCACGGCAGCTCGCTGCCGCGGTGCCAGTCCAGGAAAGGTTGCAAGCGCTCGTCCAGAAAGGACTCCTGCTCGGCATTGAGGTCGGTGTAGCCATCCACATACCAGGGCAGGAAAAAATCCAGGCGGTTATAGAAAAACGACGCACTGCTGCAGCCCCACAGCAGGAAGCTGAGGCAAGCCAGCGTGCAAACACGTACATGCTTTGCTTTCAAACGTTAGCGCCAATCAGGAACCGTTTTGGTAATGGGGACCACCTTAGGCTTGTCATCGCGCGCGATCTCCACCCGGTTGCGGCCGTTGTGCTTGGCCACGTACATTGCATTGTCCGCCAGTTTAAACCAGTGCTCAACATCTTTGGCCAGTGAAACGTCGCAGATGCCCACGCTGATCGTCATGGGCCCATCCGGCAGAATATTCGAGCTGGCAATGCTCTTGCACAGGGCCTCGGCAACACTGGCGGCTTTGCGGTCATTCGACTCGGACAGCAGCAGCACAAACTCCTCACCGCCAAAACGACACAACACGTCGGACTCGCGCACCCGCTCGCGCACGCGGTTGACGACTTCCTGCAGGGCCCTGTCGCCAAGGGCATGACCATACTTGTCGTTGATGCGTTTGAAGTGGTCGATATCAATCAGCAACAAAGACACCGAAGTTTTATAGCGCACCCAGGATTGCAGCGCTCGCGACGCCTGTAGCTCCATGTAGCGCCGATTGTGCGCGCCGGTTAATGGGTCCGTAATGGCCATGCCGGTCAACCGCTTGGCCTGCTCGCGCACCGCAAACATCATCCAGGCGCTCACCAGCCAGCTTACAGCCAGGCTCAACATCACAATGAGCGAGGTCACACCAAACTGCTCAATCACACGCGGCGCCAGCAGCAACACGGTGGCAGCACCCACGATGGCGGCCCAGCGCAGCTTGGTCAGCACAGGCAATAACACGAGCAATGGAAACTGGAAAAACAGGGCAAACTGCTGACCCTGGTAGTACGCGAGCACGCCCAGGGCAATACTGATCAAGATGATAAGAAGCGGTGAGGCCTTGCTCTCGTGCCCGGTGCTGAGGAAGCCAATATCCGCCATCAATACCAGCAGCAGGAAGGACATGCCAGCCACCAGCAGCCAGGACTCAGTATAAACATTGAACGCCCATATCGGCGCAAGTACGGCGGCCAGAACGAGCAGGATATAGCGGTAGGCATTGCGGCGGCGGCGGTCGCGCCACTCGTCATCGTGCTGTGCATCGCCCGGGCTTCTGGGCGAAAGCATTTCTCCGGAAAAGGCCTCGGTGAAGTGTTCCTTGAGGCGCGACCAGATGTTTTCCTGCTTTGTGGTGACGTTACTGTTCATCGCCCGGACCCGGCCGTCACTGCGTACCGCGCGGCCCCCAAAGATGCACTTTTATTTAACCAAACCTTAGCGCCGCAGCCAGGGGAACACCATCATAAACTGGAGATTATGGGACTCAATCGGCAGTTTTATCGGGGCGGCCCCTAGGCCGCCGCATTGTGCGCTTCACCGGAGGCCTTGTTGATGGCGCCGAGGATGCCGTCCAGCGATGCCTGGATGATATCGTGGCTACGGCCCACACCGCAGAAGCGTTCACCGTCAACATTCAGCTGGATGTAACACACAGCCTCGGCATCGGCACTCTGGGCCAGGGCATGCTCATTGTATTCCACCAGTACGATTTGCTTGCCGGTGAAGCGCTCCATGGCATCCACGAAAGAGGCCACCACACCGTTGCCGGAACCACTAAGGCTGTGTTGGGTGCCGGCATGCGTTAACTGGGCCTGCAACTTGTCGACCTTGTCTTCACGGCTCACCTGGTAGTCGCCCAGCTGGTAGCGGCCCTGGGTTGCCAGGTAGGTGTCCTGGAACAACTGGTAGATCTCGGCAGAGCCGACCTCGGACTCCCGCGCTTCGGCATACGCCTGCACCGCCGCACTGAAATCGATCTGCAGCCAGCGCGGCAGCTCCAGGCCGTAGTCACGCTGCAACACGTAGGCAATGCCACCCTTGCCAGACTGGCTGTTTATGCGGATCACCTCCTGGTAGGAGCGCCCGATATCCGCCGGGTCAATCGGCAGGTAAGCCACCTCCCAGACGGCGTTCTCATCGCGCTTGCCGAGGCATTTCTTGATGGCATCCTGATGGCTGCCGGAGAACGCAGTAAACACTAACTCACCGGCATAAGGGTGCCGTGGGTGGACGGGCAGCTGCGTGCAGTCTTTGCTGACCTGCAGAATCTCGTCCATGTTGGCCAGCGCCAACTTTGGGTCCACACCCTGGCTGTAGAGGTTCATCGCCATGGTAACGATGTCCATATTGCCGGTGCGCTCACCGTTGCCAAACAGCGTGCCTTCGACGCGATCGGCTCCGGCCAACACACCCAGCTCGGCAGCCGCAACGGCGCAGCCGCGATCATTATGGGTGTGCAGGGAGATCAACAGGCTGTCGCGCCTGGCCACGTGATCACAAAACCATTCGATCTGGTCTGCGTACACGTTCGGCGTGCTCATCTCTACCGTGGCCGGCAGGTTGATAATCACCGGGCGCTCGGGCGTGGGCTGCCAGACTTCCGTCACCGCATCGCACACCTCTACTGCAAAATCGAGCTCGGTACCGGTGAAGCTCTCGGGGGAATATTCAAAGACCCATTCGGTGTCCGGGTGCTGCGCCGCGCACTCCTGGACGAGCGTGGCGCCGCGCACTGCGATCTCGATAATGCCGGCTTTATCCAACCCAAAAACCTGCTCGCGCTGCACCGTCGAGGTGGAGTTGTACACATGAACCACGGCTCTGCGCGCGCCCTTGAGTGACTCAAAGGTTTTGGTAATGAGGTCCGGGCGGGCCTGGGTGAGGACCTGGATGGTCACGTCATCGGGGATGCGATTGTTGTCGATCAACTCGCGCACAAAGTCATAGTCATGGCTGGACGCTGACGGAAATCCGACCTCAATCTCCTTGAAGCCGATCTTTACGAGCTGATCCCACAACAGCGACTTCTGCCGGGCCGTCATAGGCTCCACCAGCGCCTGGTTGCCATCGCGCAGATCCACGCTGCACCACAGCGGCGCCGCTTCGATGACTTTGTCTGGCCACCGCCGGTTGGCCATGGGAACAGGCTTGAAAGGCTGGTATTTGCTGTGGTCGAAACTGCTCATTGTTCTGTACCTGACATTGATGCTGAAGATTCAGCAGATATTAATGGCTTTGTGCGCGTTCTCGGCTGGCGCCCAATACGACGGCCGCTCCCCGCTGGTTGCTTCACCTGCAGACCCGCGCGCTCAATCGCACTTGTGATGCCAGTGGCCGCCGACGCAGGGAGTCACTGCGCCGGAGCGGGATGCTGCAGGTGATACACAACACGGAGCGTAGTATACGCGCGTCGCGCGAGAGAATGTGTGCGAATATGGCTCATATAGGCCTTCTATCTGCATAATTTCTCTTATTTTGTTACTTTTATTAGCGATATACTCTATTTCTGTCTCACTCACTGCAGCTCATTGCTGCAAGCACCAGGCCGGCCTATGAAACTGGACCGAATCGACCGCAAGATCCTGCAGGCAATGCAATGCAACGCCCGAATCACCAATCTCGAGCTGGCAGAGCTGGTCGACCTGTCACCCACGCCCTGTTCGCGCCGCGTCAGGCGCCTGGAAGAATCCGGCATCATCCGCGGCCATGTCACCCTGCTTGACCAGGACGCCCTGGGCCTGAAGCTCACCGCTTACATCAGCATCAGCATGGATCGCCACACTCCCGATCGCTTCGAAGTGTTTGAAGCCGAGGTTGCAACGTACCCGGAAGTGACCGCCTGCTCAGTCGTAACCGGGCAAAGTGCCGATTACCTGTTGCGCGCGGTTGTTCCGGACATGGCCTACTACGAACGTTTTTTACTGGGCAAGCTCACCCGCATCGAGGGCGTTGCGGGCGTACACTCCAGCTTCGAGCTGCGGCGTGTGGTGCAACGCACCGAACTGCCACTGGATCACATCGAGGAATAACCAGCCGCGCAAAGCAGGCGCACAAATCCGTCACTTTCGCTGGCCTGTTCGGAGCTTGCAGGAAGGGCGGCACAGGCACAGTATGAGCGCCTCCGCTGCACGGCAGCGATACCGCAAGCAAACGCGCCTGCCATGCTTTGACCAACGTGGCAGTCACCCCCAAGGGAAGCAGTCAATATGATCGAAATGGCAGGCAAGGTGGCACTGGTAACGGGGGGCGCCAGTGGCATGGGGCAGATCGCCGCGCGGCGGCTGGCGCGCCAGGGCGCGAAGGTCGCGATCTTTGATGTTAACGAAGCGGCCCTGCAGGCGACGGCAGCCGAGTTCGACAACATGCACGCCTACCGCTGCGACATCGCAAATCTGCAGGAGGTAACAGCCCAGGTCGCAAAGGTCGCGCAGGAGCTGGGGCCTATCGAACTCCTGATGCACGCTGCGGCGTTGATGCCCGGCCACAAGCTGTCTGAGCATAGCCACGAAGATATGGAGCGCCTCTTTCGTATTAACTATTTCGGCACCACTTACATGGTGCGCGCCGTACTGCCGGCCATGACCGAGCGCGGTAGCGGCCGCCTGGTTGTGTTTGGCTCCATTGCCGGTGTCGCACTGGTGCCCAAGATGGGCGCGTACTGCGCAACGAAGGCGGCCGTGAATGCATACATGGAGGTCCTGCAAAATGAGATTCGCAGCACAGGGGTGCGCGCTCATCTGGTTTGTCCGCCTGCGGTGAATACGCCGCTGGTCGACCAGACGATTGCCTCCGACACGCCGGGCAGCATCATCGAGGCCAAAAAAACCGGCCGCCTGGCAGACCCGGAAGCCATGATAGACGCCATTGAAAAGGGCCTGCGCAAGGACCGCGACATTATTTATCCCGGCCAGGCGCGGCTGCTGTATTTGTGGCGTACCTTGTTCCCCAGCCTCTGGTGGAAGACCGTGATGAACTTCGAAAAATAGGCGGGCGACCACCGGCCCCACGCCGCCGCGCAGTTTTGCTTTGCACAGGTGCATGGGATAGCATCGCCCGCCCATGACGCGCCGACACCTACACCCTGACTCTCCCTGGCTGCTGGCCCTGCTGGCAGCGCTCGTGGCGCTTGGCCCGCTGAGTGTCGATATGTATGTGCCGGCCATGCCGATGATGGTCGACGCACTCGATACCAACATCAGCCGCATCCACCTTACCCTGAGCGTTTACCTTACCGGCTTCGCCCTGTTCCACCTGGCCTGCGGGCCGCTGGCAGACCGCATCGGCCGCAAACCCGTGCTGCTGGGTGGCACGGTCCTGTTCGTCGCCGCGTGTATTGGCTGCAGCCAGTCCACAACCGTTGAAGAACTGATCGTCTACCGTTTTATACAGGGCATCGGCGCCTGCGTGGGCCCAACCCTGGCACGCACGGTGGCGCGCGATGTGTTTGGGCCAACGCGCGCCGCGCGAGCACTGTCGCTGATTGCGATGCTGATGGCGTTGGCACCGGCGATTGCACCTACGCTGGGCGCTGTCATGCTGTTATGGTTGCCATGGCCCGTGCTGTTCATGTTTCTTGCGTTTTACGGCGTCGCCATGATCGTGCTGATTCAGGTGTTTCTCGCTGAATCCATACCAATGAAACAGAGTCTTCACCCTGTTGCTATCGCCCGAAATTACGCAGAGTTATTGCGGCATCGACTGTTCATGACCTCCACCTTTGCCAGTAGCATGGTCTATGCCGGGCTGATGACCTACATCGTCTGTTCCAGTTTTGTCTTTATTGACATGCTGGGAGTGCCCATGGAGTACTTCGGTTTTATCTTCCTGACATCAGTTGCCGGTTACATGATGGGCAGTGGTCTCAGCGCGCGATTAAGCAGGCACTACCAGCCGGAACAAACGGTATTACTGGGCAGCGTGCTTGCGGCAGGCGCGTGCACGACCATGCTGGTTAGCGGCAAACTGTTTCCGCTTAGCGTTACCGCTATTCTTGCACCCATGGTGTTTTATTCCGCCGGCATGGGCCTGGTGCTGCCCAATGCCATGGCCGTTGCGCTGCGTCCCTTCCCGCACATTGCGGGCACCGCCTCTGCCCTGCTCGGTTTTATCCAGATGGGTCTATCGTCGTTGGCCACTGCCGCCGTCGGGGTGTTTCTTAAAGACACGCCCGAGCCGATGCTGTACTTCATGTTTTTTATTACCGCAATTGCACTGGTGCTGAGCACGCTGGTGCACGCGCAGTCAGAACACCACCCACAAGGCATAAACGACTGACCCGCCAGAGCCCGCTGTGGCATACTCTGTACAGATTTCCGGAGGAAGCAGTGTGCAGATCGCGAACGATGTCACCGGCCTGATTGGCAATACACCCCTGCTGAAACTCAAGCGGGTTTCAGAAGAAACCGGCTGCACCATTCTGGGCAAAGCGGAGTTCCTCAATGCGGGCGGTTCGGTAAAAGACCGCACGGCATTGGGCATTATTCGCGCCGCCGAGAAAGCCGGCGAGCTGCGACCCGGCGGGCGCATCGTTGAAGGCACCGCAGGCAACACCGGCATCGGGCTAACACTGCTCGCCAACGCCATGGGCTACACCAGCACTGTGGTGATGCCAATTACCCAGAGCAAAGAGAAAATCGACACTCTCGAACTGCTCGGTGCCGACTTGCATCTGGTTCCTGCCACCAGCTACAAGGATCCCAATCACTACATTCACATCGCCGAGGGGCTGGCAAAGAAGTTTGCCAGCGAAGAAGTCAACGGCGCAGTCTGGGCCAGGCAGTTCGACAACCTGGCAAATATGGACATTCACGCGAGCACCACAGCACAAGAAATCTGGCAGCAAACCGATGGCACCGTTGACGGCTTTGTGTGTGCCGCAGGCACTGGAGGCACCATAGCCGGTGTTTCCAATGCCCTGAAAGAAAAAAACCCCAACATCAAGATTGCGCTGGCAGACCCCGCTGGCGCCGTACTTTGCAGCTATTTCAGCAAGGGCGAAATCGAGGCCAGCCAGGGCAGCTCGATCATTGAGGGCGTGGGCATTGGTCATGTCACGGGTAACGCCGCACAGGCGCGAGTGGATTACGCCTACACGATCAGTGATGAAGAAGCTCTGCCCTACGTATTTGATGTGTTGCGCAACGAGGGCCTCTGCCTTGGAGGCACCTCTGGATTGAACATTGCGGGGGCAGTGCATCTAGCAAAGCAACTAGGGCCCGGCCATACCATCGTTACTATCTTGTGCGATTACGGCAATCGATACCAGAGCAAGATCTTCAACCCGGTGTTCCTGCACAACAAGGGCCTGCCGGTTCCCGAGTGGCTGGACATCTAACCGGAGCGTACACAAAAAAAGGGACAGGTTAGTTACCCCGTCCCTTTTCTACGCTGCCGCGATGTGCAAGCCGGCAGGCGTTTTGCAGAATTACAATGCTACAGTCTTACTGCGCTGCGCGTGCCGCGCGTTCCTGCGCGACCAGGAAGTCGGCAATTTGCAGCATCTCTGCCTGGCCACCGGCTTTTCGTCCAGACAACAAGTATTTGCCCTCTACCATCATTGACGGCGTTCCGCTGATGCCGGCGCTCTTGGCGGCCGCGTCTGCCTGACGCACCTGGCTGCTCACGCCGAAGGAATTGAAAGCCTTGTCGAAGTCCTCACGCGCGACGCCCTGCGCGACAAAAATCGCGGCGATCTCATCCACCGAGCCGAGTCGCTTGCGCTCCGCATTCATCGCTTCAAATAGTGCGGGGTGTACGCTATCAAAAACGCCCAGCGCTTCAGCGGTGTAGTACGCCTTGGCATGCAGCTCCATCACCGGGTTCCAGATCGCCGGAATGGGTCGAAAGGCGACATCCTCTGCCAGGGTTTTTTTCCACGCCGCCAGCATCGGCTCGAAGGTGTAGCAGTGGCCGCAGCCGTACCAGAAGAATTCGGCCACTTCAATTTTGTTCCTGTCGGCGGTGCGCGCTACCTGGTCAGCAATCACATCGTAGTGCTTGCCCGCAGTAAACGTTGGCGCCTCTTCCTGCGCGGAGCAGGACAGGGCGGCAAGCATCAGGGCCAGGGGCAAAAAGAAGCGTCTGATCATGGTTTTCTCCTGAGTGTTCCAAAAACAGTGGATGGTGCGTCTTGGCAAGTCGTGCTCACGTACTACATATCAACTGGCACTTATCAGCTAATACCTAACAACTAACACTTATCGATGAGTGCTTATCGCTTCGTACTTATATAAGCAGTACTTCTAAAGCGCTTATGGGATGCTCTGGCAGAGCGTGCGCAGAGCCTATGCCGTACCCTGTGAGACAACAAGCACAACGTAATGTTCGATACTGACAAACAAGGCGGCACACAGGCCGCCCTTGACGTCGGTCGTTACTTCAACCCTGCAATATAGCTGGAGACCGCCTCGATCTCTTTGTCGCTCAGGCCGAAAGCGTTGATTCGCATAATCTTGTTCGGGTCGTTGGTGCGCCCTGCCGGATCTTCATAACCCTTACGATAGGCGCGCAGCTGGTCTGCGGTGTACTGGGCATGCTGGCCCGCCAGCGCAGGATATCCCGCGGGGGCATTGCCGCGACCGGTCGGCGAATGGCAGCCTGAACACGCTGCCACTTTACGCTCGGCAATGCCGGCACGGTAGACATTTTGGCCCAACTCCAGCAGCTCAGGGTCGGTCTGGCCGCCGGTACTTGCCTGGCTTGCATAAAAGGCCGCTATGTCAGCCAGGTCCTGATTACTCTTGCCATCGAGCTGGCCGACCATGGTAGGAATTGAGCGAGCGCCGTCGCGCACATCGCGCAGTTGTTTGTAGAGGTACTTCTCGCCCTGCCCCGCCAACTTGGGAAACGGCGCACTGCCATTACCGTCTGCGCCGTGACAGGCGCTACAAACGGCGACCTGGTTTTTGCCGGCATCTGCATTGCCAACAGGAACAGGCTCGGCGGCAAATGCCCCCGAGGCCCAGGCCATAACGAGGCCAAACGTAAGTACTGCGTATTTCATGTGAATTCCGAATCCAGTGTTTGAGCGGCAGCTTATTTTGCTGGGGCTGCCATGTATTCAATCAGGGCCTTGTATTCTTCGTCGGTACAATCTGCACACAACCCGGTGGGTGGCATACCGTTCAGGCCTTTCTTGACCGATGCCACCATGGCATCCATTCCCTGCGCCATGCGCGATTCCCAGGCGGCAACGTCACCGGTTTTGGGAGCGCCTGCAGCCCCGGTTGAATGGCACGCGAAGCAAGACGTCTGGTACTTGGGCGGCGCATCTGCCGCAAAACTGGTTGCGGCTGCACTCATAATTGCTATCGCGGCGAACAACTTTTTCATGGGGGATTCCTCAGATAATGGCCAAACGCCGGAAGTGTACACAAGCATTTGATAACAGACGAAAAAAAGCTGTGGCATTATATACGACATCACTACAGCAAAAAAAGCCGAACTTAGCCGTGACTGATCCAGAAGCACCCTCCGCCGCCCTTGCGCGCCCTTCGCAGCCGGACTACCGCTCTGCCCGCTTCCTCACCAGCGCTGCAAAATTGGCACAGTGCCCGCCGGATGAGGGTTGGGAGGTCGCGTTTGCTGGACGATCAAACGCCGGAAAATCCAGCGCTATCAACAGCTTAACTAACAACAAGAAACTCGCGAAAACATCCAAAACCCCGGGGCGGACACAGCTCATAAACTTCTTTGAGCTCAGCGAAACACAACGCCTGGTTGACCTACCCGGCTACGGCTTCGCCAAGGTGCCACAATCCGTTAAACAAGAGTGGATTCGTCATGTAGAGAGCTACCTGCAACAACGCCAGAGTCTGCGCGGGCTGGTACTGATGATGGATGTACGCCACCCCATGCAGCCGTTTGACCAGCAAATGCTGGATTGGGCGCTGGCTGCGGGCATGCCGGTGCATATTCTGCTCACAAAAGCCGACAAGCTGAAACGCGGCGCGGCGGCGCAGTCCTTGCTGGGCGTTGAAAAAGCCATCGGGCCGGTTGGCGAACTGGTCAGCGCGCAATTGTTTTCTGCCCTGAAGCACCAGGGGCATGAACGCCTGATCGCCCAACTCAACAACTGGCTGACCGATGCCAGCGTCTATGAGGACGACGCAGACGACCCCGAGGCAACGGAGTCGGCTCCGGCGGCTTGACGAGACACAAAAAACCCGGCTGCTCGTAGGGGAACAAACAGCCGGGACACCTTGGTCTCTGGGAACTAGAGACACCTGTGGCTCACGGAAAAGCCACGTTGGGGGTGTAGCTTACGCTACACTTAAATAGACTCTGGGGCGCTCGCTTAGTTCCGCACATTGGGACACCGGTAGACGAAAACCCCGGCGCCAAAAAACGCCTTGCGAGGCCGGTCACCTTAACGCCCGCGAGCAGTGACACTGTTGATCGCGGCCATCACCGTCGCTCAGTGCGCTTCGTCCCAGTTATCACCTGCCCCGGCTTCGACCAGCAAAGGTACTGCCAGCTCGGCGGCTTGCGACATCAACTGGCAAATCTGTTCACTCACTGGCACGACCTCCGCCTGCGGAATTTCAAACACCAGTTCGTCGTGCACCTGCATGATCATGCGTGTGTCAGTCTGCTCGGCCTGCAGCCAGCGGTCCACCGTCAACATGGCGCGCTTGATGATGTCTGCGGCGGTGCCCTGCATGGGCGCATTGATGGCTGTTCGCTCCGCCGCCTGCGCTCGCATCTTGTTGCGCGCATTGATTTCAGGCAGGTACAAGCGACGGCCAAACAGCGTCTCCACATAGCCCTGCTCCCTGGCCAACGCTCTGGTACGATCCATATACTGCGCTACGCCTGGATAGCGCTCAAAGTAACGATCAATATATTGCTGCGCCTCGTGACGGCCCAGGTGAAGTTGTTTCGCTAACCCAAAGGCCGACATCCCATAAATCAGGCCAAAGTTGATCGCCTTGGCCTTGCGCCGTTGATCGCCAGAGACACGCTCCAATGGTACTTCAAAGACTTCGGCAGCCGTCGCCTGGTGCACGTCTTTGCCATTTTGAAAGGCGTCAAGCAGGCCTGTATCTTCAGACAGGTGCGCCATGATGCGCAGCTCTATCTGCGAATAGTCGGCCGCAACGATCTTGTAACCGGGCGGTGCAATAAAGGCCTGGCGAATGCGCCTGCCCTCTTCCGTTCGAATAGGAATGTTCTGCAGATTCGGATCAGATGAAGACAACCTGCCCGTCGCTGCCACCGCCTGATGGTAGGAGGTATGCACCCGCCCGGTGTGCGGGTTGATCATATCGGGCAGCTTGTCGGTGTATGTCGATTTGAGCTTGCTCAGACTGCGATATTCCAGCAGCAATTGAGGCAGTGGATAATCCAGTGCGAGCTCCACCAGTACATCCTCTGCTGTGGACGGAGCGCCCTTGGGGGTCTTCTTGATCACCGGCAGTTCCAGTTTCTCAAACAGGATCTCGCCCAGTTGTTTGGGCGAACCCAGGTTGAACTCCTGGCCTGCCAGGTCATAGGCCTGCAACTGCAGCTCCTGCAGGCGAATGCCGAGCTGGGCGCTCTGCTCCACCAGTTTTTCTCGGGAAATCAACGCACCGCGACGCTCGATACGCGACAGCACCGGCACCAGCGGAATTTCTATGTCATTGAAGACCGATGACAGCCCGCCCTCCTTGGACAACCTCGGCCACAGGGCCTGGTGCAGCCTTAACGTGATATCGGCATCTTCTGCCGCATAGGGGCCTGCTTCTTCCAGTTTGATCTGATTGAACGTCAGCTGCTTTGCGCCCTTACCGGCAATGTCCTCAAAGTGCACGGTTTTTTGCCCGAGATATTTGAGCGCGAGGCTGTCCATGTCATGACGCGTTGCCGTGGAGTCCAGCACGTAAGACTCCAGCATGGTGTCAAAGGCAATGCCGCGCAGCGTGATGTTGTGGTTGGCCAGCACACTGGCGTCATACTTCAGGTTCTGCCCTACTTTGGCACGCGTCTCGTCTTCAAGCAGCGGCTTTAACGCGTTTAGTACGGCATCCCGGTCAAGCTGCTGGGGCGCACCCAGGTAATCATGGCCCAGCGGAACGTAAGCCGCCCGCCCCGCTTCCACCGCAAACGAAACGCCGACAATGCGCGCGTCCATGTAGTTGAGGCTGGTGGTTTCGGTATCGAAGGCAAACAATTCGGCAGCGCGCAGCCTCTGCAGCCAGTCATCAAACGCCGCTTGCTCCGTAACGATGACGTAGTGCGTCTCAATGGACGATGGCGACGCAACAGGTTCTTCACCACCGAGCAACTCGTCGAGCCAGGAACGAAACTCCAGGCGTGTATACCATGCTATCAATGCCTCATTGTCGGGGGCACCGTTGACGATATCCTGCGGAGTCTGTGCCAGTTGAACATCGGTTTTAATCGTTGCCAGTTCGTAGGACAGAAAAGCCATATCGCGCTCGGCCTCTAGCTTTGCCGCCATGGTCTTGGCGCCCCGAAACGACAAGGTCGCCACTTGTTCCAGATTTTCATAGATCGCCTTCAGGCCACCGATGCCCTGCAGCAATCCCAGCGCAGATTTTTCGCCCACGCCGGGCACGCCGGGAATGTTATCGACTTTATCGCCCATTAACGCGAGGAAATCGATAATCAAGTCCGGCGATATGCCGAACTTTTCCTGGACGCCCTGCTTGTCCATCACCGTTTCAGTCATGGTATTGACCAAGATGACGTTGTCGTCCACGAGCTGGGCCATGTCTTTATCGCCGGTAGAAATGACGACCGCCCTGCCCTGCGCACTGGCCTGGCGCGCCAGCGTGCCGATGACGTCATCCGCCTCAACACCCGGCTCACAAATGAACGGCAAGCCCATTGCTTTGACGATTTCGTGAATGGGCTCTATTTGCTCGCGCAGTTCATCGGGCATCGCGGGTCGATTGGCCTTGTACTGCTCGTACAGGTCATCGCGAAAGGTTTTGCCCTTGGCGTCGAACACAACCGCTATCGGACTATTGGGATAGTCGGCAACCAGCCGCCGCAGCATGCTGATCACCCCGCGCACTGCCCCGGTGTTTTCGCCAGCTGAATTGGTCAACATGGGAAGCGCATGAAAAGCGCGATACACATAAGAAGAGCCGTCAACCAGAACGATTGGCGTGGATTGTTCATTCATAGTTACCAGCTTCCGAGTTACCAGCTACCGAGGCAGATCCAGACCGAACTGCATTACGCGGGTGTTACAGGTGAGCACCGCATTAAAGCCCAAACACCCGGGAAATGCCATTTGCGGCAAAAAAGAGCGCTCGGCGATCGTTGGGCGGCGTTCTGGGCAGAAATAGTGCGCACCTGTTCACAGTTCTTGTACTGCATAAATGCGATTCTCCAAAAAGTCGAGTTATTCCTTATTTGTCATGGTATGTCAGAGTTATATTCTATTCGAGGTGGCTATATCGGCGGCCTGATGAAAGATAATGAGTTGTATATACTCGCACAGTGTTACCGTGCTAGTCTAAATGTAACACTTAGGTAACATCTCGAAGGGGATACATCATGAAAAGTAACATCGTTGCCGGATTCATTGGCACGGCGCTTTCTGCACTGGCGTTATCGGCAAGCGCTGAGGATCTCGCAGTGGAAGGGGCCGCGTCGGCTGATCAGGGAGCTGCTGAGACCGCAATGGCCCTGGAAATTGAGCCGCAGCGCAGCTCTTACTCCGCGGGCAACCAGCTGCTGATTGATATATCGGCCAAGGTAAGCGGCGATCTGGATGAAAAGCTGGAGCGGGAAGTGGGCGGCGAAGTCACTGTGCGGATGCGCCCAAAAGAGTTGTTAGTGAGCAGCAACTAACACTGCGGGCCTTGTTAATAGGCCTTATCCCAGAGAACTCGCGCGGACCGGTACGTGACTTTCATTTTGCCTAAATCCAGTGGTGACTTGAAAAAGCCATGATAGTCGCCGCGCGGGTTGACCAGCGCCACGTTGGTACCATGATCAATCGTGTAGTTACCGTCTTCCAGCATCACTTTGCGAAATGGCGTGTTAAGCGCCGTGGCAAACCGGTGAACATCGAGAAACTCTCCCGTTACCCCAACAAACTCCGGATTGAAATAGGGCACATAGGTCGACAGTGCCTCGACGGTATCCCGCGCCGGATCAACTGACACCATCACCACTTGCGTCTCTTCAACCTCTGTGCCCTCCAGGGACGCTACAAACTCGTCCAGAAACGTCATTGTTGTTGGGCAGATATCCGGACAATGTGTGAAGCCAAAGAACACCAGGCTCCATTGCCCTTCAAAGCGGGCCCGTGTGAACGGCTCACCGCGATGGTCGACCAGATCAAGCTCACCAAAATTTCGGGGGGCAGAGTGCAAAAAAAGCCCGTTCAGCTGCATCTCTGCGTCAGTCATCACTCTTGGCTGGGTGATGCGATACACAAAGCCGCCCACAATCACCGTGATAAACAGCAGCACCAGCGCAACGGTCAGGGCAATACTGCGAGATTGGTTCATAACGTGCTCACCGGAAAAATGTAGTGGTCCGCCAACATAATGACGAACAGGGCCATCAGGTAAATGATGGAGTAGCGGAAGGTTTCCATCGGTGCGCCAGGGTTTTTCCCGCGCATCAGTTCGATCGCCCAATACAAAAAGCCCAGGCCAAGTACAACAGCGCCCAACAGATAGAGCGGACCGCTCATTCTGGTGGCGTAGGGCAGCAGGGTGATCAGGAACATAATGATGGTGTACAGCAGAATGTGCAGCTTGGTGAACGCCACGCCATGGGTCACCGGCAACATTGGAATCTCTACCGCGGCGTATTCTTCCTTGCGTGCTATCGCCAGCGCCCAAAAGTGCGGTGGCGTCCAGGCAAAAATAATGAGCACCAGGAGGAGGGCGTGCCCGTGAATCTCACCGGTGACGGCGGTC
Source organism: Gammaproteobacteria bacterium (assembly GCA_024742415.1). Classification (GTDB taxonomy): domain Bacteria; phylum Pseudomonadota; class Gammaproteobacteria; order Pseudomonadales; family Halieaceae; genus Marimicrobium. Next base: position 211,382 of record JANSYN010000005.1, on the reverse strand, counting down.
CAGCCCAGCAGTGGAGGGGCGGCGCCTGCCAGGCCGCCAATAACAATATTCTGCGGCGTGGCACGCTTGAGAAACAGCGTGTAAACAAACGCATAGCCCACCAGAGAGGCCAATGTCAGCCAGGCTGTGATCGCGTTGATGTACACCAGCAGGATCGCCATACCACTGACCCCGAGCACCGCGGCAAACACACTGGCCTGCAGATTCCCGACGCGGCCCTGAGCCAGCGGTCGGTTATGGGTTCGTGCCATTTGTTGATCAACGCGCTGATCCACCAGGTGATTCACCGCCGCCGCTGAACCGGCACACAGCGCAATGCCAAGATTGCCCAGGATCAGAACGTCCAGAGGCACCATTCCCGGCACGGCCATAAACATGCCAATCACTGAGGTCAGGATCATCAGCAACACGACATTCGGCTTGGTGAGCTCCTTGTAGTCGCGCCAACTCGCACGCTCGGAATGTTCAAGCACAGCCATAGGGTTCTCAGTTGCTGGAGTTTTTCAGCAGAAACTTCAAGTCAGAGATGACATCCTTGTACGGAATGTCGGCATTATACGACATCATAACCCAGCCTCGCGGATCAACGAGATACCAGATGGTGGGGTCAGCTTCCAGTTCGACAAACAGCGAGGAGAAACCGTCCTCATCAGTACGCCAGGCGCGCAGGCCACGGTGCTCATTGGCGAGGTAGGCGGCAAAATTCGGCGGGGCAGGGTGGCCGTCACTGAGCTCAGGCACATCCAGAGTCATGGCATCAACGTCACTGACGCTGACGAAAATTCGGCGAATGCGCTTGAAGTCTTTACCGATGGCCACGTGGATCTGGCGCGTCATGTACAGGGAACGCTCGCACTGTACATCACAGTTTACATCCTGCGTGGGCACTAACAGCGTCCACTTGGGTTCAAGCTCGGCAATGGAGGAGGGCAGGTCACCCTCGAAGAGGGCGTAATCATCTAACTGACGCGGCGGTTGCACCAGTGTGCCCTGGTTCGCCGTACCCAATGCACCGACCAGATCCAACTCGCCCTTCGCCACGAAGTACCACAACCAGCTTGCGGCCAGTATCATCGTTAGTGGTATGCCGGCGATCAGCAGCAGTACCATGCGGTTCTTGTTAAGTTCACTCATAGGTCATTCCGAACGCTGGCGCGAGCCACGCATCAACTCCATTAGATTGGTGCTGCGCAGAAGGTACAGCAGCGCCAGCACAAATGACATTGCAAACCACTGCACAGCATACCCCGTGTGCTTTTCAGGACTCTGGTTGACAACCGGCCAGTGAGCATCAAACGCACCGGGCTGATTCTGGGCGATCCTTACCGAATACGGAAACAACCGGTCGCCGTCGGCTCCCAGTGCCCTGCGAATCTTGTCGATATCCAGCGCCTGCAGGCGCTTTGGCCAGACCGCTGTTGCCGGCTCATCACCTAACAGGTAGGGCGTGCCTAACTGCACGTAGATTCTGCCGGTAATCGTCACGGGGCCTTTAACCTCAGTCACTGCCGGCAGCGATAATCGTGCCGGATCGGCTGCCACCCAACCGCGATTAACCACCACAAGATCATTCGTGTCCTGTAGTGCAAAGAGCGCCAGTACCTCATTACCGTAACGCCCTTTCGACATACGATTGTCCAGCAGAAAATATCGCCCGGGCAAGAACTCGCCCGTTAACGCCACCTGCCGGTAAGCAAGCTGATTCTCGGCTGTGACGCCCCTCAGTTCGCTCAATTCAACCGCAGGCAACTGCTGCATCTGCGCAAACGCGCCGGCAATCTGCCGCTTCTCTTGTGCTCGCTCGAGCTGCCAGAACCCCAGCGCAATCAGCACCGGCACCATAACCACCACAAACGCGGTGGTGCGCCACTCATAGTCAAACTGCAATCCTGTGCTCACAGCCCACGCCTTGCCCAGGTTAATAAACGAAGCGAGGGTGCTTTAGCAGTCGCTGGTTTATACTTGAGCTTGTCTGAAAGGGAGATACACATTGTTAAAAGCCGGGATCGTACTGTTCATGATCGCCCTGGTTGCCAGCCTGGGCAGCGGATTCTACTATCTGATGAAAGATCAGGGAGACAAAACCAAACGGCGGCTGTTTCATTCGCTCGGTGTGCGGCTCTCTCTCGCCATTGGCCTGGCAGCGCTCATCGTTTTCGGGGTTTCAACCGGTCAACTTGGCCACCGCAACCCCTGGGATCCCGGGCCAATGGGCCAGGCAGACGTTAATCAGGGGCCCTAGGGCTTTCGTCCAGCCCCTGCCGCACGCGGGCGTCACTGAGCGCAACTATCCGGCATGGCCAAACGCTCACTTGCCCGAATATTTACTACCCACCCGCCACCCAAGTACCACCACTCTGACACTCATCTGGCGCACATGAACAGCGTCGCCGGTTTGTCAGCAGGGCTAAGGTAAGCATACCGCAGTGTCGCGCATCATGGTTGATCACCGGGCTTGCACGCAGCCACCGTCACAAAAACGCCAGGGAACACATAAGCGCCCGCTTGGACCCTCAGTGTTGCCTGGCGCTTTCCAATCTCGCGTTGGTCGAGTGCGCGTGTTCCCTGCGCTACAAGATGTAGACGAAGAGGAACAGGAACACCCAGACCACGTCAACAAAGTGCCAATACCACGATGACGCTTCGAAACCGAAATGATCGTCAGCTGTGAAGTGGCCACCGCGCACCGAGCGCAACCACTGGATCAACAGCATCGTCATCCCCATTGCCACGTGAAAACCGTGGAAGCCGGTCAACATGAAGAAGGTAGAACCATAAATGCCGGAGTTCAGCGTCAAACCGAAATGCGCATAGGCTTCGTAGTATTCAAAGATCTGCAGGCCCAGAAAGATAATGCCCAGGGCGACCGTCAGGCCCAGCCAGAGATTGAACTTCTTGCGGTTACCGTCGAGCAGCCCCATGTGTGCGATATGGCAAGTCACGCTGGAAGACAGCAGGATCAAGGTGTTCCACATCGGCAGCCACGCATACCAGGCGCGCGCATCAGAGAACGCCATGCTGGTCTCAGCGCTGGTAAACGAACCGTTGTTGGCGATAGGCTGCGCGCCCGCGCCGCCCACTGCTTCCTGCGGGGTTTGCATCATCGGCCAGGAATACTCAAAGCCCTCCCAGAGCAAGCCGTTCATGCGGCCGGCACCTTCGCCTGCGAGCCACGGCCCTACGAGATTTCTCACATAAAAGAGGGCGCCAAAGAACGCGAAGAAGAACATCACTTCGGAAAAAATAAACCAGAACATGCCCAGCACGTAGGACTTCTTGAGCTGGGCACTGTTCATGCCCGCAATATTTTCCCTGATCGTAATACGGAACCAGTTGAACAGGGTGGCAACAAAAACGAACAAGCCAACAATGAAGATGCTCCACGAATGGGTCGCAACATCAGGGTCCCCAAAGGTCATGTCATTCATGACACTGGCGGCGCCGTAGATACTGAGTATCAGGCCGATAGTGGCAAAAATTGCGAGCTTGCTCTTCTCTGGTACGTAATACGCTTCGTATTCGCCGGAAGTTGGACTACTCATTATTTTTTACTCCGTTGTATACGTGCCGGTGACCGGTCACGCAAAATGCTAGCGCGCGGCGAGTGCTCCGCTTGCCGCCATATCCGTTACGTCAAAAATGGTATAGGACAACGTGATCGTCTTGATATCGCTTGGAAGATCGCGGTCCACAATGAATTGCAGTGGCATGTCTGCCGAGCCCTTGCCCTCGAGTGGCTGCTGGTTAAAGCAAAAGCATTCGGTCTTGTGAAAGTACTGGGCTGCCCGGGATGGCGCAACGCTGGGGATTGCCTGTGCCACCATCGCATCGGGAAGTGGGTTGTGCGCAAAAAACACCGTGTCGTTAACGCCACCTGGGTGTACTTTCATAATATTCGTATCAGGACGAAACTCCCAGGGCATGCCGTCGTTATTGGTCGCAACAAACTGGATCGTTATCTCGCGCGACTCATCCACGCCGGCCTGAACCGAGGTATAGGCCTCTCCGGACGTTTTGCCGTTAATGCCCAGGGCATCACAGAGCACGTCATATAGGGGCACCATGACCACAAACACAAAAGCAAACATGCCGATTGCCACGCCGACCAGCTTGATCGACGTGTCTACCGAAGGATTACTACTGACTCTGAACACGGTCGCGACCCCTCTTTACTTCACAGCGGGAGGTACTTCAAACGTATGGTAAGGCGCAGGCGTTGCTACAGTCCACTCCAGGCCTTCCGCGCCGTCCCACACTTTTTCATCGCTGGTTGGCTTGCCAGCAACAATTGTTGCAATCACGTTATAGAGGAACATGATCTGCGACGCACCGTAAATGAACGCGCCTATCGATGACATCATGTTGAAGTCTGCAAACTGCAGCGCGTAATCGGGAATACGGCGCGGCATGCCGGCCAGGCCCACAAAGTGTTGCGGGAAGAAGGCCAGGTTAAAGCCGATGAAGGAGATCCAGAAGTGTGTTTTACCCATGGTTTCGTTGTACATCTTGCCGCACCACTTGGGCAGCCAGAAGTACACCGCAGCCGTCATCGAGAATACGGCCCCGGCAACCATTACATAGTGAAAGTGAGCCACAACGAAGTAAGAATCGTGGTACTGGAAGTCAGCCGGCGCAATGGACAGCATCAGGCCGGTAAAGCCGCCGATGGTGAACAACACCAGGAAGCCGATGCAAAACAGCATGGGCGTTTCAAAACTCAGGGCACCGCGCCACATGGTTGTGATCCAGTTAAACACCTTCACGCCGGTGGGCACAGCGATCAACATGGTCGCGTACATGAAGAACAGCTCGCCCGCGATGGGCATGCCCACGGTGTACATGTGGTGTGCCCACACAACAAACGAAAGGAAGGCAATAGCGGCGGTCGCGTACACCATGGACGCGTAGCCAAACAACGGTTTGCGGGAAAACGCGGGAATGATCTGCGAAACCACACCGAATGCCGGCAGGATGATGATGTACACCTCAGGATGACCAAAGAACCAGAAAATATGCTGGAACAACACCGGGTCACCACCGCCAGCGGCAGAGAAGAAGCTGGTACCAAAGTGGATGTCCATCAGCATCATGGTCACGGCACCGGCCAGTACCGGCATCACCGCCACCAGGAGGAAGGCCGTAATCAGCCAGGTCCAGACGAACAACGGCATCTTCATGTAAGTCATGCCGGGAGCACGCATATTCATCACGGTCGCGATGATGTTAATCGAGCCCATGATCGACGACAGGCCCAGCACGTGGATCGAGAAGATGAAATAGGTGACTGAGGGTGGCGCATACGTTGTCGACAACGGAGCGTAGAAAGTCCAGCCAAAGGCAGGCGCTCCGCCCTCCATGAACAAGGTAGACGCAAGCAGCAGAAACGCGGGCGGGAGAATCCAGAAGCTCCAGTTGTTCATGCGCGGCAGGGCCATGTCCGGCGCACCGATCATCATCGGGATCATCCAGTTTGCCAGGCCCACGAAGGCGGGCATGATCGCGCCGAATACCATCACCAGACCATGCATGGTGGTCATCTGGTTAAAAAAGGCCGGTTCTATGAGCTGCATTCCGGGCTGGAACAGTTCAGCCCGGATAATCATGGCGAATGCACCGCCGAGAATGAACATGGCAAAAGAGAACCACAGGTACATGGTTCCGATATCTTTATGGTTGGTGGTAAACATCCACCGTGTAAGGCCCTTGGCAGGTCCGTGATGATGATCGCCCATCGTAATTTCCTCCAACTAGCCTTCTTTGTGGTTATAGACGTCTATGGGCTGCACCATGTCGCCCATGTTGTTGCCAAACGCGTTGCGCTGGTAGGTAATCACCGCCGCCATCTCCACGTCGTTGATCTGGGCACCGAAGGCCTGCATTGCTGTGCCAGGCACCCCATTGATGCCGATATCCAGGTGGCTACCGAGGTCACCTGTGGCCACAGGGCTCGCTGCGATGGGTGTGCCAACGCCGCCTTCACCATTGGCGCCATGACAGGCCAGGCAGTTGCGCTGGTACACCTCTTTGCCGCGCGTCATTAGCTCGTCCATGGAAAAGGTCTGCGCCATCAGTTCCTTGATCTTGGAGGCCTCGGCCTGCTTGCCTGCCAACCACTCGGCGTACTCTTCTTTACTCACCACGTTGACCACAATCGGCATAAAGCCGTGGTCCTTGCCACACAATTCTGCACACTGGCCACGGTACACGCCAGGCACACTGGTGCGCGCCCATGTTTCGTTGATAAAACCTGGTATGGCGTCCTTCTTGACCGCCAGTTGCGGCACCCACCAGGAGTGGATTACATCATTGGCCGTCACCAGGAACCGCACCTTGGCATCGACCGGCAGCACCAGGGGCTCGTCCACTTCCAGGAGGTAGTGCTCGCCCTTGGATTCTGCGTTGTAAATCTCGCTCTGCGGTGTGCGCAAGTTACTGAAAAAACTTACATTTTCGCCGTCTTCGTTCAGGTACTCGTACTTCCACTTCCACTGGTATCCCGTCACCAGGACGTCCATGTCGGCGTCGTCGGTGTCATAGATTTCCAGCAGGGTTGTGGTTGCGGGGAACGCCATGCCAATCAGGATAAAGAAGGGCACCACTGTCCAAAGAATCTCTACCTTGGTGCTTTCATGGAACTGCGAGGGTGTGACGCCGCGGGATTTGCGGTGGTACACAATAGAGTAGAGCATCACCCCGAAAACCCCGGCACCAATCACCACGCAAATGCCAAGGATCAACATGTGAAGATCGTAGATCTCTTTTCCGAGCTCTGTTACGCCAGGTGACATATTGACCTGGCTGACTTCCCCGCCTGCCGCGAGGGCCGCGGCGCTCATCAGCATTAGCACAGGAGCCAGCGCGAGCCTGAAAAGCCGCTTCGCTTTAAAACACATTTCCCGTGTCTCCATTTATGTTGAACCCTTTATGTTGAAACTTGCGCGTTGAACTCCACGTTCCAGGTCACCTACGGTCTGCGCGTTGCAGCCAGTAGTGATTCCCACTGTCAACCTGTGCTGTCCAGTTTGCCTTGTCATCCCTGCTTTTAAAAGGCACTTATCCTGCGACAGGCCCCCAACCGCCCGGGGATCGAGCCACGTTCACAGCTTACCGGAGTGTTTGGACTACGCGAAGAAGCCAACTAATTGATGCTTTTTTCTGGGGTGATAACTAAAGCCCCACCCAAAAAGCGCGCGAATTATAGCCGAAGTCTTGCGCAAAAGCATATGCCCTTGTGGTGATCACCCGCAGTTATCACCAGTATTTACACCTGCCGGCAAAAAAGCGAATACACGTGCGCCAGCCCCTGCACAGCACCTGTCGACAAAAAATTCACGAATGCGCTGTGATGGCTAGCGAAGCGCCCACTTTGTACTAGCCTGTATGGTATCGCCCAGCACAGGCCAGCCATTGATTACCTCACTAGCCAGGATCAGGAACATTATTTCGTCGGCGCTCGATGAGGAGGCCCGGTCAGGTGAATTACGCGCCCATTATCAGGCGAATCTGCCTGCACTGCGCAACCAACTCCTGTTGCCGGATAGTGGCGCCGTTGCCGCGCTGATGGCATTCGTGACCAGTTACATTCGAAGCGTGCCTGCAGGCTTACGCCTGGTAGCCGCCGTCAGCAAGCGCCAGGGGTTCTATGAATATGCGCAGCCGTTCCTGCAGGTCGCGCTGGACTACTTTCTGCAGCCGCCCATCGGCATCGCCAACAATGGCGCAGTCGAGGCGCTGCTGGATGAAGCCTTCCTGACACATCGACTGCTGGAGGAGGTCAATGACCATCACCTGCAGCAACTGTCCCGACCGCTGCTGCCCCTGGACATGACCGAGGCCAACACGATCGCACACCACTTGCTGGGGGACGCCACAGCGGTGCGCCTTGAGAGCATCGTGCAGGATACCGCCAGCCAACTGCTGAGCAAGGAGCACGTATGGGAAAGCGTGCGCCAATCGGCGCAGACAGGCGCCACGGCAACGCTATCTACAGACCGCCTCTACCGGCGCCAGGAGCGCGAGGTGCGCCTGCGCCTGGCTTCGTGACTTTTAATCCGTGGCTTTGGGGTCGACCAGCCTGACCGGTTCGGCGGCAGTTTCCACGCGCCTTGCCGATGCACGACTAACACGGGTCTGAACCTCGCTGATACTCGGCGCCACGGGGCGTGCCTCGCTGAAGCCACAGGCCACACACAGGCGTTGGTCAGAGTCCAGATCAACGGCTATTTTATCCAGTGCGCCACATTCCGGGCAGACAGCTCCTGCGATAAATCGCCTGCGGCTGGTGTTGGACATCACTCGGCCCCCTTTGCGGCACAGTGCACTATCGTGGTGGTTATTCAGGCAGGGCACTATTGTTACACTGCCGTGCAGTTATCGCCAATCGCACCCGCGTACCCAGCCCCTTTCACGACCAGGAGCGTAGCCTGAATGAAGCACCATACCAGCACAAGCCTCAGAGCTTTTCAGGGCAAAACCCCGACACTGGGCGCACAGGTGCTCATTGACCCAAGTGCTGTGGTGTTGGGGGACGTGACCTGCGGCGACGATGTGTCAATCTGGCCGCAAGTCGCTGTACGAGGGGATGTGCACAGCATCACCATCGGACAGCGCAGCAACATACAGGACGGCTGTGTACTTCACGTGACCCATGCCGGGCCCTACAACCCCGATGGCTGGCCGCTGGTTATTGGAGCAGAAGTTACCGTGGGGCATAACGCCACACTCCACGGCTGTACACTGGGAGATCGCATTCTCGTGGGCATGGGCGCCATCGTGATGGACAGCGCCATCGTCGAAGACGATGTGGTGATCGCCGCCGGCGCGCTGGTCACTCCCGGCAAACGTTTGCGCAGCGGTTACCTGTATGCGGGCTCCCCGGTACGCGAAATGCGCGCCCTGACGCCGCAGGAGCTGGAGTATTTCAGTTACAGTGCGAGCAACTACGTACAGCTCAAAAATCAACACATTGCCTTGCTTGAAGCCTGACGGACACCGCAGTTACAGCGGCCCGCTGTGCATCAGGTGTGTTCCATGTCACTGCGCACGCGATGAATCACCGAGCGTGTTTCCGGGCGTAGCCCGCGCCACAGATAGAAGGATTCCGCCGCCTGCTCAACCAACATGCCCAGGCCGTCCGACACAGCCCAGGCGGCGTGGTGCGCCGACCAGCGCATGAAAGCTGTCGGTTCCGGGCCATACACCAGGTCATAGCAGCAACTGCGTTCCGTCAGAAGACTACTGGGCAGCGACGGCATTTCGCCAGACAAACCTGCACTGGTCGCATTGATGATGACGTCGAACTGCTGGTCAGCCAACGCATCCAAACCACCGCCGTGCAACGCGCCGGGCAACAGGTCTGCAAATTGTTGCGCCAGGGCAGCGGCTTTTTCCGCGGTTCGATTGACGACCAGCAGCGCCTGCGGGCGCTCAAGCAGTAGGGGCTCCATTACACCATGCACCGCACCGCCCGCACCCAGAATCAACACGCGCCGGTCGCGCAGCGTCCATCCAAGATTGGCGATCATGTCGCAGACAAGCCCCACACCGTCGGTGTTGTCACCAATAATTGCGCCGTCTGCGCGCCTGCTCAAAGTATTCACCGCACCCGCGCGCCGGGCCCTGTCGCTGAGTTGGTCGGCGAAGTGGAACGCATCGTGCTTGAAAGGGACGGTCACGTTCAGTCCGGCGCCGCCGCTGTCGAAAAAAGCGCCCGCGGCGCGTTCAAAATCATCGAGCTCGACGCGCACGGCGCGATATTGCATCACCTGCTCACACTGCTCGGCAAACATGCGGTGTATCGCCGGCGATTTGCTCTGCTTGACCGGGTTGCCAAATACCGCATAGCGCTCACCGGGGCTGGGGGCTTGCGCTTCAGACATCGCCTGATGAACCCGTGTCCGAGGCAAGCCAATCGCGATGGCGTAGATAGTATTCTGTCAATTCCGCCTCTGCCGACCCGGCCTCCGGCTGATAGTCGTATTCCCATCTCACCAGCGGCGGCAAGGACATGAGGATGGCCTCTGTGCGCCCGCCTGACTGCAAACCAAACAGCGTCCCGCGATCAAACACGAGGTTGAACTCTACATAGCGACCGCGGCGGTACAGCTGAAACTGGCGTTCGCGTTCGGTGAAAGGCTTGTTCTTGTTGCGCGCAACGATGGGGCGATACGCCTTGATATAGGAATCACCTACGGCACGCATGAAGGCAAAGCTGGTGACAAAATCCCACTTGTTCAGGTCATCAAAAAACAAACCGCCTACACCGCGTGGTTCATCCCGGTGCTTGAGGTAGAAATACTCGTCGCACCATTGTTTGTATTGAGGGTAGACCTCGTCACCAAAAGGCGCGCAGGCTTCCTGCGCTACCCGATGCCAGGCAATGCAATCATCACGATTGCCATAGTAAGGCGTAAGATCGTAGCCGCCGCCAAACCACCAGATGGGTGCTTCACCGGGCTTACGCGCCACAAACAAACGCACGTTCGCATGGGAGGTCGGCACGTAAGGGTTGTGCGGATGGATCACCAGGGAAACGCCCATCGCCTCAAAACTGCGTCCTGCCAATTCGGGCCGACTCGCCGAGGCAGAAGGAGGCAGGGAGTCGCCATAGACATGGGAGAAGTTAACGCCGGCTTTTTCAAAAACACCGCCCTGGGCCAGCACGCGACTGCGCCCACCGCCGCCTTCCTCGCGCTCCCAAGTGTCGGTGATAAACCCGGCGGCGCCATCTTCCTCTTCCAGTTGCGAGCAGATAGCGTCTTGCAGCTCCAGCAGGTAGGACTTCACATCATCCACTTGCACAGGGGTACTTCCTCAGCGATGTTGGACGCGCATTATACTCACCTAGGCGCGTATTATCTGCCCGCTCGCCAAATCACGGATCACCGTGGGCTTTTTTGATGTTCCCAGCGCGCCCGGCAAAATATAATCCAGCGCTTTGCCAAAATAATTGCTCACCTGGAACCGGTGCCTGGCTGGCAATGCGCCGCCGGGATTCGCCGAAGTCGACACTACCGGGCCGCCATAGGCCTGGCACAGTGCGCGCATTCCCGGGTGGTCAGTAACGCGCACAGCAACTGTGGCATGTTCGCCACAAATCCACGGCGGGACCTTACCCTTGTGCGGCACAAGCCAGGTTGCCGGCCCAGGCCAGGTTGCGGCCAGCGTGCCCTGCTGTTCAGGGCTCAGGCCATCCAACAGAAAGTCCAGCTGGGAGGGTGACGCCGCCAGGAGGATCAGGCCCTTTTCAACCGGCCGGTCTTTGAGGTAAAGCAACCGGCCTACAGCCTGCGGATCAAAGGGGTCGCAGCTCAAGCCCCAGACTGCCTCTGTAGGACAGGCTATCACGCCGCCCTGATGCAAGGCGGTGGTGGCCTGGGAAAGGTGGAGCGGACTTGGGGGGCACAACACGGCTGAATCCTCGAGCAGTTGGGTCAGGCAGCGTTTATCGCATGAAGAACACAGCCACGGGCGTCGCAGAAATCTAACCAACCACGTGCGGCATGACAAGCAGCACGTTAGCCACCGGCAATGGCGTGTGGCAACAGGCCGAACAACGCGGCCGCTGTAGCGCGCAGTCAGGTGCGAATGTATCCGCCGGGCGCACGTTGTATATGCCCTTCCAGCTCAAGTTGTGCCAGCGCTGCCATCACTTGCGCACTGGTGCTGCCACTGGATGCAACAAGTGTATCCAACGAGGCGATCTCATAGCCTATCAGTCGCAGCAACCGCTTGTGCTGTGGCGCCACGGTTGAGTCGTCCTGCGCGGAACAACCATCCCCGGCCAGCGCGTACAGGGGGCCCAGCTCTTCCAGAATATCTTCCGCGCTGGCGACCATCTTGGCGCCATCACGCAATAACTGCAGGCAGCCCGCTCCACCAGTGTGCAGCGGCGACCAGGGCACCGCAAACACTTCTCGCCCCTGCTCCAGCGCGGTGCGCGCCGTTATCAGCGAGCCGCTCGCAATTGCCGCCTCCACCACCAAAACCCCTACCGACAGGCCGCTTATGATTCTGTTGCGCCGGGGAAAGTTCTCTCGTAAGGGAGGCATACCCGGCGGAAACTCTGTTACCAGGCAGCCCTGGCTTGCAATCTCGCCTGCCAGCGCGCTATGGCGTTTCGGATAAACACGGTCAATGCCAGTGGCCATTGTACCCACGGTGTTAACCCCTGCATCGAGCGCCCCGCGGTGAGCGGCGGCGTCTATCCCCAGCGCCAGCCCTGAGCAGATGTTCAGGCCCGCTGCGCCCAGCTGCCCCGCCAGCAACTGTGCAAAGCGCAAAGCAGCCGCCGAACCACGGCGGCTGCCAACAATTGCCATCAGGGGCTGGCACAGACAATCGGGATTGCCGCGCACATAGAGAACCTCGGGGGGGTCATGAATCTCGCGCAAAAGAGCCGGGTAGCGGTCATCGCACAGAGGTATTTCAGTAACAGCGCCTTGCGCGCGGTTGCCAGGTACAGCAGCCATACATCATCCTTGACGTTTAGTCTGTTGCTATTGGTTGGTTTCAAGGCGCCCGCCCTGGCGCCCGTTTGCAGTCATCCGGCACGAAGTCTCTGTCTGCCGGGTTTGTCTGCGTGGCCTGTCTGCGCGGCCTGTTTCCGCGGCCAGTTCGCAGATCGTGATTGCTGCCCTGTTTGAAGAGCCTGTTCCTGGGCCTTTTTTGTAGCGTCTGACACGACTAACAGGGCCTGTTTATCGGGCTTGTTATTGAGCCTGGTGCAGTGCCTGTTGGCAAAGCCCGGCGCCAATAGTCGCCCAAGCCACCCAATGCATTGCGCAAGGACAGGTCAGGTTCAAGTGCCTGACTGTACCTGGGTTGTGTCCGCCGCGCCCAGCTGCGGACCGTCGTCGTGGGGCGGCCCTCCTATCCCCGCGCGCGCACTAGGGGTTCTTTACCTTGTCCATCACCGCAAGGGGGCGGCTGGCCTTGAGGATCACCGCGTAACTGGCTCGCTCAAAAGACTCGAACACCATCGCCAGGCCGGCGCGGGTGTCGGGGAGCTGCACGTTATCTTCTGCAACCCTGTCAAACACGAGATCACCAGACTGATAAACTGCAACAACGTGGCCAATTTCCAGGCCATCGAACTTGCCCTTGTTGATCACCACAATGCTCATCTCGCCAATCTGGGTGACGCCACCATCAACCGCAATCATGTAGGCGTCTTCCAGCTCGACTTCCGGCGCTCGCGGCTGGAAGGTCGCATCCAGGATGCGCTCTTGCAATGGCAATAAGCGGTCGGCGATACGCGCCTCTTCCGTGACCCGCGTGACTTGAAGTTCGGTGATCTCATCGCGATTACTGCTCAGGAGCTTGGCGTTGCCAATGTCCATCGCCTGATAACCCAGCAGTTCTTCAGTTACCGGGTCAAAGTAGGTGTCACCGGCACGCACGATCGCATAGGACCGCTCACCCTCGGGAAACGGCCCCCGACCAAAAATCGTGTCTCCGGGCGCACTGATAAGATGCTGTTGATCCGCCGCCACAATGTAAGCGGAGTTATTCAGCTCCTGGGCATCCATAATACGATGGCGCTTCAGCCAGGGTCCGATCTCATCCAGCGGTATTACAGGAATGGCCAGATCCAGCGGGGTGACGCGCATATTTGGCAGGAGCTTGACGTCTCGGCCGCGGCGCAAGCGCAGGCGCGGTTGCCCGTCTTCCCATGTCAGGTAAAGTTCATCGCCCGGATAAATCAGGTGTGGGTTATCGATCTGTGGGTTTACATCCCACAGCTCGGGCCAGCGCCAGGGCTCGCGCAAATACATGCCCGATATCCCCCAGAGGGTGTCACCCTTCTTGACGATGTAAGTCTCGGGTACGTTCTCATTGAGCTCCACCGCGGCCTGCAGCCAACCACTGAACAACAGTGATGCCAGCAATAGCCCGACAGAAAGTGACTTTATTTTCATTGTTTGCGTCCCTGTTGGTCTTAAAATGCGGCCGGAGGCAGGCATGTTGCCCCTGCCTGTCCGCGACACCCGCCCTGTAGGCCAGGTAATACCGCGTTATGCCTGTGATTCACCTGCAGCACGCGCCCATTCGAGCTGTGCGCTAGGCACCCCATAATCACAAGTTGTATACTAGACACAGTTTGCTGCTGGTATGAATTGCTGGCAAGCCAAATGTTATTAATTCACGCAGCCAATTTCGGCCACCCAAGGCCTCCAAATGAGGCCCCAAGACCATGGCAATACTGGAAATTCTCGAATTCCCCGATCCCCGCCTGCGCACGCGGGCTGAGCCTGTTGCCGAAGTCGACGCAAAGACGCGTACCCTGATCGACGACCTGTTTGAGACAATGTACGCCGCTCCGGGCATCGGGCTGGCGGCTACCCAGGTCAACGTGCATCAGCGCCTGCTGGTTATGGATATCTCTGATGACCAAAGCGACCCGCAGGTCTATATCAACCCCGAGGTCACCGTCATCGACGAGCAACTCGGTGAATATGATGAGGGCTGCCTGTCGGTGCCCGGCTACTACGAGACCGTCAGCCGGCCGCAGCGCGTTGCCGTCACTGCACTCGATCGGGACGGCAACACGTTTACCCGCGAGCTGGACGGCCTGGCGGCCATCTGCCTGCAGCATGAAATTGACCACCTGGACGGGAAACTGTTCGTTGACTACCTCACACCCCTGAAGCGCCAGCGCATTCGCAAAAAGCTCGAAAAAGAACACCGTAGACGCGCCTGAAGCTGATGTCTAACGCCCCCCTGCGTATTGTCTTTGCCGGCACCCCGGAGTTTTCGGCCCTGCATTTAAGAGCTCTTGTTGATAGCGAGCACCAACTTATCGCGGTTTACACGCAGCCTGACCGGGCAGCAGGGCGCGGCAAGAGCTTGCGCGCAAGCCCCGTTAAAGCGCTTGCACTTAGCGCGGGTATCGACGTTATCCAGCCTCCCAGCCTGAAAACACCCGAAGCCATCGCTCAGTTCAAAACACACCAAGCCGACGTGCTGGTGGTTGTGGCCTACGGCCTCATTTTGCCGCAGGCGATTCTGGACGTGCCACGGCAGGGTTGCCTGAATGTTCACGCCTCTTTACTGCCGCGATGGCGCGGAGCCGCACCCATCCAGCGTGCCATCGAGGCGGGCGATGCAACCACTGGCATCACCATCATGCAGATGGATGCCGGGCTGGATACCGGCCCGATGCTGGCCAAACGCTCATGCGCGATTGGCCAGCACTCCAGTGCCACGCTGCAGGATGAACTGGCCCTCATTGGCCCGGATTTGCTGCTCGAGGTATTGGCTGACCTGCCGGCGTTCCAGGCCCGGGCCGAAACTCAAGATGACGATCTGACGTGCTACGCCGAAAAAATCAGTAAAGCGGAGGCTGCCATAGACTGGGAGCGCTCAGCCGACGACCTCGAACGCGCCGTGCGCGCCTTTAACCCGTTCCCGGTGTGCTTTACCGCGCTAGGCGATCTGCGCATCAAGGTCTGGCAGGCCGTGGCAGAGCCATCCCGTTCAGCACTAGCGCCCGGTAGTGTCATTTCGGCGGACAACAACGGCATTACTGTGCGCTGTGGCCAGGGCCAGCTTCGCATCACTGTACTGCAACTTCCCGGCGCCCGTGCCCTTGCGGCGCAAGAGGTGCTTAATGCCAAACGCGAACTCTTCAGTGCGGGCACCGTATTGATGCATGCACCATGAGTTTTGATGCGCGCGCAGCGGCTGCACTGGTGTTGCGAGACGTGCTAGCCGGCACGTCTCTGGCACAGTCACTGCCGGAGCGGCTGCGCACCGTCAGTGACCGGGATAGGCCGCTGGTGCGCCAGCTCGTCTATGGCAGCTTGCGCATGTCACCACGGTTGCTGGCCATTCTGGCTCAGCTACTGGATAAACCCCTGCGCGATAAAGACCGCGATGTCACCGGTTTGCTGATGGTGGGCATTTACCAGCTGCTGGATACCCGCATCCCGGATCACGCCGCAGTAGCGGCAACCGTAGATGCCATAAAAGCCTTGAAGAAGCCCTGGGCAAAGGGGCTCACCAACGCGATTCTGCGCCGCTTCCTGCGCGAGCAGGACGACCTGCTGGCAGAACTGGAACCCGCAGCCGCAACTGCCCAGCCACAATGGCTGTATAACGCCGTCACTGCACAATGGCCCGCCCGGGCGGCGGATATATTCGCTGCAACCAGCTCACAGCCGCCCCTGACGCTGCGCGTCAATGCCCAACAATCAACCCGTGCCGAGTATCTGCAACAGTTGGCCGCAACAGCGCACAAGGCCCACGCAGGTGATATCAGCGAACACGCCATTTATTTGCAAGACGCCGTGGATGTCCAGGCCTTGCCTGGCTTTGCTAAGGGCGCGGCCAGCGTGCAGGATGAAGCCGCGCAGGTTGCAGCAAGCCTGCTCGACACTCAACCGGGCGAGCGAATCCTCGATGCCTGCGCCGCACCCGGCGGCAAGGCCTGCCATATCATTGAGCGGCAACCGGCTCTCAAAGAGCTGGTTGCCATGGACAGTGACGCACAGCGATTAAAGCGCGTGCACGAGAACCTGCAGCGCCTGTCACTATCCGCCACGGTCATCGCAGGTGATGCCAGCAAGCCGCCGAAAGCGATCGGCTCGGCGCTGTTTGATCGCATATTAATCGACGCGCCCTGCTCGGCAACGGGCGTCATCAGGCGCTATCCCGATATTCTGCTACTGCGACGCGACAGCGATATCGCGCAGTTTGCCGAACAACAGCGGCACATTCTTGCAGGGCTGTGGCCTTTGCTTCGCCCGGGCGGTGTGCTGCTCTATGCGACCTGCTCAATTCTGGACGAAGAAAACAGCGCCGTTATCCGGCATTTTCTGGACTCTCACCAGGACGCCCGATTACAACCCATCAACGTTGCCTGGGGCGAGCCCGCAGCGTGTGGAAGACAGCTGCTGCCAACGCGTGGGGCGCACGATGGCCTGTTCTACAGCCTGCTCGAAAAAACCACCTAGCACTTGTGCACTATTTCGCCCCACCGAGACTTACATTCACCGGGGCTTTTCTTTATCGTGCGGGGGAACGTGGGGCCCCCACTCAGGAATAAACCACCCGAGACATGAAGATAATTATTCTCGGCGCTGGACAGGTCGGCGGTACGCTCGCCGAGCATTTGGCTAACGAGCAAAACGACATCACCGTTGTCGACACAGACGGCGAAAAACTCCGTGCTCTGCAAGATCGTCTGGACATTGGCACGGTAGTAGGCGGCGCATCTCACCCCAATGTCCTGGAAAAAGCGGGCGCGCAGGACGCCGATATGCTTGTTGCTGTAACCAACAGTGACGAGATCAACATGATGGCCTGCCAGGTCGCGCATACGCTCTACGGGACCACCAAAAAGATCTGCCGCGTGCGCTCACCCAACTATTTAAAAGAGCAGGATCGCCTGTTCAACCGCGACCACATTCCGGTCGACGTCATCATTGGCCCGGAGCAGCTTGTCACGCAGAGCATTGAACGTTTGATCTCCAACCCCGGCGCGCTGCAGGTACTGGATTTTGCCGATGGCCGCGTTCAACTGGTTGCTGTAAAAGCCGTTTACGGGGGGCCCATTGTAGGCCACGAGCTGCGCGAAATTCGCCAGCACATGCCCAAAGTCGATACACGCGTCGCGGCCATCTTTCGCCAGGATCGCCCCATCATCCCCGAGGGGGATACAGTAGTTCAGGCAGGTGATGAGGTTTTTTTCATCGCCGCAAAAGACCACATCCGTGCGGTGACATCCGAGTTGCGCAGCGTTGACAAGCCCTATAAAAGGGTGATGATCGCCGGTGGTGGCAATATCGGCGCAACTCTGGCGCAGAACATTGAAAACCGCTACCAGGTAAAACTGATCGAAAAATCCTACAGCCGTTGCCGCATGCTGTCGGAACGACTCAAGCATTGCATCGTGCTCAACGGCAGCGCCGCCGAACCGCCGCTGCTGCATGCAGAGAATATCGAAGCTACCGATGTCTTTTGCGCCCTGACAAACAACGACGAGTCCAACATCATGATGTCCATGTTGGCCAAACGCATGGGCGCCAACAAGGTGATCACACTGATCACTAACCCTGCCTACGCTGACCTGGTCGGCGAGGAGATCGACATCGCCATATCGCCGCAGCTTATTACTATTGGCAGTTTGCTCACGCATGTTCGGCGCGGCGATATCAACAATGTCCACTCGCTGCGACGCGGCGCAGCAGAAGCCATTGAAGTGACCGCCCACGGCGATACCTATTCTTCGAAGGTGGTAGGGCGCACACTGGATGAGATCGCCCTGCCTGAGGGTGTGACCATCGGCGCAATCGTGCGGGGCGATGAAGTCGTGATCGCGCACGGCCACGTTGTTGTCGAAGAAAACGACCACGTGATTCTGTTCCTGGTGGATCGCAGTAAAATCAAGGCTGTAGAAAAGCTGTTTGCCGTTGGCATCGGCTTTTTCTCCTAGGCCGGCGCAGCACCATGCACTTTTCAGTATCGATAAAAATCCTCGGCGTTCTGTTGATGGTGTTCTCCAGCGCCATGATAGGGCCACTGCTGCTGGCGCTCTTGGAAGACGACCAGACGGTCAGGGGGTTTCTCTGGGCCTTCAATATCACGTTTTTTTCCGGCTTGTGTTTGTGGCTGCCACTGAAAAACGTGCGACACGAGCTGCGTATTCGCGACGGCTTCCTGATTACTTCGCTCTTCTGGACCGTGCTGGGGCTCTATGGCGCGCTGCCGTTTGCGCTGACCGAAGCACTGCAACTGACACCCACCGAGGCGATTTTTGAATCGATTTCGGGCCTGACCACCACGGGCGCCACGGTCATTACCGGGCTGGACAACCTGCCCAAATCCATTCTTATTTATCGCCAGTTGCTGCAGTGGCTTGGAGGCATCGGTATTATCGTGGTCGCCGTGGCCATACTGCCCATGCTGGGCATTGGCGGCATGCAGCTCTATAAGGCAGAAACACCCGGCCCCTCAAAGGACACCAAGCTGACGCCCAGAATCACCGAAACGGCCAAGGCGCTGGCCTCGGTGTATCTGGCGCTGACCGCGGCCTGCGCCCTGGCGTATTATCTCGCCGGAATGTCTGGTTTTGACGCCGTTGCACACGCGTTTTCCACCATTGCTATCGGCGGATTCTCCACCTATGACGCCAGCATGGGGCACTTTGACAGTGATGTTATCCTGACGATCAGCAGCGTCTTCATGGTCATCGCGGCCATTAATTTCGGGCTGCATTTCACGGCATGGCGCCAGGGGATGTCGCCCAATCGCAAGCAGCGCTTTTTTACTGCCTATGCTCGTGATTCAGAGACGAAGTTTTTTCTCAGCATACTGTTCATCTGCATCGCCGTTACCGTTGCTTACCTGATGCTGACGCGCACGCTTGAGCCAGGTGAGAGCGTGATCCACGGCATGTTCCAGGCAATATCCATTACCACTACAACAGGTTTTGCCACACAGGATTTCGCCGCCTGGCCTTCTTTCCTGCCTATCATGTTGCTTATGGCATCGTTCATGGGCGGCTGCGTTGGATCGACCGGCGGCGGCATGAAAGCGATGCGGGTAATGCTGATCTACAAGCAGGGTGTACGTGAACTCAAACAGCTGGTTCACCCCAACGCCGTCATCCCGTTGAAGGTCGGCCGCAACCGGGTAGAGGCCTCGGTGGTCAGTGCGGTGTGGAGCTTTTTTGCCGTGTATACCACCTGCTTCATCATTATTATGCTGCTGCTCATGGCCACCGGGTTGGATTTTCTTACTGCCTTCAGTGCCGTGGCGGCGTCATTGAACAATCTTGGGCCTGGCCTTGGCGACGTTGCCGCAAACTACGGTGCAATCAATGAGGTTGCCAAAGGCCTGCTGTGTTTCACCATGTTGCTCGGACGACTTGAGGTCTTCACCCTGCTGGTGCTGTTCACGCCCGCATTCTGGCGACTCTAGACGCTAACTGCAGGCATGCCAGGCGCTAGGTCTTGAGTCCGCGATGGCGCTGCACGGTTTCATAAGCGGCCTGGATATCCTGGGAGCGCTCGGTTGCCACTTTGATCATCTCTTCCGGTACACCACGGGCAATCAGTTTGTCGGGGTGATGTTCGCTCATGAGTTTACGATAGGCACGCTTCAACTCCTTGTCGCTGACGCTACTACTGATACCCAGCGCGCTATAAGCTGCTGTAACTGCATCTGCGCTGGTGGCGTGCTGCCTCCCGGCAGAGCCGTGAAACTGACCCTGTGCCTGCGCCATTTTCAGCAAGGCATCCAACTGCACAGCACTGATACCCAACAGCGACGATATCCGCACCAGCACCGCGTGCTCGGGGGGCTCCATCGTGCCATCTGCGTGCGCCAGTGAAATCAGGAACAGCAGCAGCGTTTGGACCAACTGTCGCTGTCCTGCAGTGGCTGCAACAAAGGTGCTGACGGTTGCCTCAGGATCAAAATCCGCAGCGGAGCCCTCACGAAAACACTCGATGGCACGTTTGCGCTGTTCAGCGTTGAGCCCAAGCTGCACAAACACCTGTTCCGTATGGGCAATCTCCTGTTCTGACACCCGTCCATCGGCTTTGGCGAGGAAGCCAGAAAGCCGAAAGGTTGTTTCGAAGAAGCTGTCCCTGATGCGCTGGATATTCTCAGGGGATACAAACTGAAAGGCCCGGCCCAGTGCGCGATCAAAGAAATGGCCGACGATGAGGCCAATAACCAGCCCAATAAAACCGCCGGTCAGCAGCCCGATAAGTCCTGCGACCAGCTTACCTGCAACTACAAATCTCATAGGTTTTTCCGTTGTGTGGAAGTGCTTCTACACCTCGCGCCTGGCGTAGAGGGCGGCGCTTTCGAATTCAAACACCAGCGCGTTCGCCTGATTAAATACCTCGTTCAAAAACACCAAAATACCGGCATTGGGCCGCGAAGTGGAGTCGCGCTTTTGCAGCACGGTTGTCACCGATTTCAATACGTCGCCGGGGCGGGCGGGTGCGCGTAACTTCATGTTATTAAAACCCAGTGCGCTGATCGCCGCCGTGCGCTCCTGCTGGGGCAGGCCGGGGTCGTTCCACAGGCCAATGGCAATCGCAAACAGATGGGTAGATGACGCAACAAGGCCGCCAAACTCCGTTTGCGCAGCCAGGGCCTTGTCAGTATGGAAAGGCTGGGAGTCCCAGCGCCTGCCAAACTCGAGAATTTCTTCTTCGGTGACGGTGTGCGTTTTGGGGGAATGCTGGCACTGCCCGAGGCAAAAATCCTCAAAATACTTCATCGGTCGCCCTGAATTCGCGGAAGTTGTCAGGTTAGGGTGCTTTGGTGAAACAGGTAAGCTGCTGCACAACGCCTTTGGGGAGCGCGTTTTGCGCATATTATGCATTCGAAAGAGACTGTATAATAGCCGCCTTTTTAAGCGGACAAACAAGCATGGCTGTGGGCGCAACCCGGGCAGACACCCTCACGTTTCAGGAAATCATCCTAAGACTGCAGCAGTTTTGGGCAGACAAGGGCTGCGTCGTGCTGCAACCACTGGATATGGAAGTGGGAGCAGGCACGTTTCACCCGGCGACCTTCCTGCGGGCAATCGGCCCTGAAAGCTGGAATGCTGCCTACGTGCAGCCATCTCGACGGCCCACCGATGGCCGCTATGGCGACAATCCCAATCGACTGCAGCATTACTACCAGTTCCAGGTTGCGATGAAACCTTCGCCAGATGATTTTCAACAACTGTACCTTGAGTCACTGGTCACATTGGGTATCGATACCGCCGTTCACGATATTCGGTTTGTAGAAGACAACTGGGAGTCGCCCACGCTCGGCGCCTGGGGGCTGGGCTGGGAAGTCTGGCTGAACGGCATGGAAGTTACCCAGTTCACCTATTTTCAACAGGCCGGTGGGCTTGAATGCTATCCAGTGACCGGTGAAATAACCTACGGTATCGAGCGCATTGCCATGTATTTGCAGGGTGTGGACAGCATCTATGACCTGGTCTGGTCACAAGGTACAGACGGCGCAGTCACCTATGGGGATGTTTTTCACCAAAACGAAGTTGAAATGTCGCACTACAACTTTGAAGAGGCCGACGTGGAATACCTGTTTGGCTTTTTCGACCACTGCGAGAGTGAAGCCACACGGCTCGTCGCAAAGAACCTGCCACTGCCCGCCTACGAAATGGTCATGAAAGCATCGCATGCCTTTAACCTGCTTGACGCACGCCACGCCATCTCGGTTACCGAGCGGCAACGTTTCATTTTGCGCGTTCGCACCCTGGCGCGCGGCGTCGCGCAAGCGTACTTCGATGCACGCGCGACGCTGGGCTTTCCCATGGCGACACAGGCACTGCGCGATGAAGTGCTGGCCCAGACAAAAGCAGGGGCACAGTAAGCCATGACCTCTAACACGCTACTGGTAGAAATCGGCACAGAGGAGCTTCCGCCCAAGGCACTGAAGTCACTTGGCGAGTCTTTTTGCCAGGGCATCGTTGCAGGCTTTGCCGAGCTACAGTTAACGCATGGCGAAGTGCAGTGGTTTGCAACGCCCAGACGGCTGGCGGTCACCATCGATGCGTTGACGCTGCACGGACAAAGCAAGGCCACTGAGGTTCTTGGGCCGCCCGCCGACCGCGCCAGAGATGAGCAGGGCAACTGGACACCTGCCGCCGTCGGTTTTGCCAAAAAGCAGGGCGTAAAGACGCAGGCGCTCGAGATAATTGACACGCCCAAAGGCGCGCGACTCGGCCTGCGTTTCACTAAAGAGGGTGCCAATGCGGCCGAGTCCGTGCTGGATATCGTTCGTACCAGTTTGCACAAACTGCCTATTCCCAAGCGCATGCGGTGGGGCGCCAGTCGCGAGGAGTTTGTGCGACCGGTGCACTGGGTCGTTACCATGCTTGGCGGTGACACCATTGCCGGTAATGTGCTTGGCCGCCCGAGCAGCAATACAACCTATGGCCATCGCTTTCACAGCCAGGGTCCAATCGCGATTGAGCGAGCAGAACACTACTCACAGATTCTGGCCGAGCACCATGTAATCGCCTCGTTCGAAGTACGGCGCAACATAATCCGCGAACAGGTAATGGCGCAAGCCGCCGCTATCGATGCGCACGCAGTTATCGATGAGGACTTACTCGACGAGGTCACCGGGTTGGTGGAATGGCCGGTAGCACTGACCGGCTCCTTTGAGGCGCGCTTTCTGGAAGTACCGCAGGAGGCGCTGGTCTCGTCCATGAAGGAACACCAAAAGTACTTCCACGTGGTGGACGACTTAGGTGCCCTGCTGCCGCATTTTATCACCGTGGCCAATATTGAAAGCACCGATCCGGACAAAGTGATCGCCGGTAATGAGCGCGTGATTCGCCCGCGCCTCTCTGACGCTGCCTTCTTTTATGAGACTGACCGCAAAACGCCGCTGATTGATCGCCTGCCAGCCCTTGAAAAAATCGTCTTCCAGCAAAAGCTGGGTTCACTGCATGACAAAACACTGCGCGTCGCGAAACTGGCTGCACAGCTGGCCAGCGAGTGCGGCGGCAACAGCAGCCTTGCCGAGCGCGCAGCGCTGCTGAGCAAAGCAGATCTTGTGACCGATATGGTGCAGGAGTTCTCTGATATGCAGGGCATTGCAGGCTCCTACTATGCCGCACAGGACGGCGAGCCTGCAGAGGTGGCAGCGGCCATTGCACAGCAATACTGGCCAAGGTTTGCTGGCGATCAGTTACCACAGAGCCAGACGGCCTGCGCACTCGGCCTGGCTGACCGCCTGGATACCCTGGTCGGCATCTTTGGTATTGGACAGCCGCCAACGGGCTCCAAGGACCCATTTGCACTGCGCCGCGCATCGCTGGCCGTGCTGCGTATTCTCGTGGAACGGGACTTCGACCTCGATTTACGTCACTGCCTGGAAGCGGCTATCGATGGCTATCCAAAGGGCGCATTGGATCCCGGCACCGTCGATCAGGTGCTGGGTTATATGATTGAGCGCTTTCGCGCATGGTATGAAGAAGATGCAATTCCGGCGGAGGTCTTCAAGGCGGTTAGCGCCAAGGGCCTCACCCAGCCACTGGATATTCACCGCCGCGTCATGGCGGTGCAGGCGTTCTCGACCCTGCCGCAAGCGCAGGCGCTGGCCGCGGCCAATAAGCGTGTCTCCAATATACTTGAGAAGGTTGAAGCGGGGCATGTATTTGGCGAAGTAAGCGCAGACTTACTGCAAGAGGCAGAAGAATCGGCGTTGGCTGGACAGTTGAGCGCCCTGGAAAGCGTAGTAAATGAACACTTTCAGCGACGCGAATACGCCCAGGGGCTCGCCTCGCTGGCAGCGCTGCGCGAGCCTGTAGACGCATTTTTCGACGCCGTGATGGTGAACGCCGAAGACGAACAACTGCGCAGCAACCGCTTGAACCTGCTCAAACAACTGCGCGATTTATTCCTGGAGGTCGCGGATATTTCACAGCTGGTCGTCGCCAAATAGGGACGCGCAGTGTGTATGAATAGGCGACGGGTGCTCCTGCATCCAGCAGGGTTCCTTCACCCGTGGTCCAGAGTATGCAGTACACTGAACCCTCACGGGGGAAAGTATGACCGCTAGTATCGACGCCATCATCCTCGCCGCAGCAGCGCTGGCTTTGTTTATCATCCTGGCACTGTTTGTCAGCGTGTGGAGCAGCCTTCGGGCACGTCGCGCTCTCAGGCGTGCGCATCATGCCATCCGGCAAAAAGAAGAACACCTCAATACCGCCCGGCTGGAATTTCATGGCCAGGCCGTGGCACTTGAGCAAACCCGCGCCCAACTGGCCGAAAAACAATCGGACATTCACGCGCTGCGCGAGGAACTCGCCGGGCTGCAGCACCAGCTCAACGGCGCGCTGCAAAGCAATGCGGAGCTAAAAAGCCTGCAGCGTGAACGCGAGGATCGCCACCAGGAGCAAATCCAGCTGCTCAACGAGGCCCGAGAGAGCCTGAAAAAAGACTTCGAGAACCTGGCAAACCGGATTTTCGAAGACAAGGGCAGGGCATTTACCAGCACCAGCCAGGCGTCACTGGAGGCTCTGCTCAAGCCCTTTCGCGAGCAAATTTCCAGCTTTCAACAGCGCGTTAACGAGGTGCACTCTGAGTCAATAAAAGGCAACTCCGCACTGGAATCGGAAATCAGGAAAGTGCTGGAGATAGGCCTGGAAATGAACAGCCAGGCCAGCAATCTCACCAGCGCCCTGAAGGGCGACAAAAAAACTACGGGCAACTGGGGCGAAGTACAACTCGAACGCGCACTGGAATTATCGGGCCTGCAGCCCGGAGAACATTACGAAAGCCAGGCGGCATTCAGGGATGAGGGGGGCAAGCGCAAGCTTCCCGACTTTGTGATCAAGCTGCCCGATGGCAAGCATCTGGTGGTCGACAGCAAGGTGTCGTTGGTCGATTACGACCGCGCAATTGCTGCGGAATCTGACGAGGAGCGCATGGAAGCGCTTACAGCCCATGCCGCCGCCGTGCGCAAACACATCGACGATTTGGCCTCCAAGGAGTACGCGCGCCTGCCCGGCATCGAAAGCCCCAATTTCGTTCTGATGTTTATGCCTATTGAGCCTGCTTATATCGAGGCCATGAAACACAACAAGGACTTATTCAACTACGGCTACCAGAAAGGCGTGGTCATGGTATCGCACACCACACTGATGCCCATTCTACGTACGGTGGCAAACCTGTGGATGGTGGAACACAGCAACCGGGAGGCCAGGGAGATTTCCAGCCGCGCCGGCGACATTTATCAGCAAGTACGGCGCGTTGCCGAACGGCTGGACAGGCTTGGCAACTCCCTGCGCGCTGCGCAGGGCCACTATAATGACACGCTCACCAGCCTGACCGGCAAACAGGGCCTGCACAGCAAGGTAGAAAGATTCCAGAAGCTGTCCAGCAAGGCGCAGCACAAGCTACCCAACCCCGAGCCCATCGCCGACGATCTTGAGACTCACCGCTTGACAGGGCTGATCGAAGAATCGGGCGAGGGCACTGGGCCTGAGTCCCAAGCGGGCCCAACCGCTGATGACAAGAACACAGAACCAGACCGCGCGATCGTCAAGCCCATCCGGCCTGATTCATAGCCGGGGCAATGAACACCGCCGATCAGCGTCTGCCGGACATCGCTAAAGGCCCGTCAAGATGAATTACCAGTACCTGCTGTTCGACCTGGACGGCACAATCAGCGACCCAAAGCAGGGGATCACCAACTGCCTGAATTACGCCCTGGCCTCGTTTGACCTCCCACAACACCCACCAGACACGCTGGCACAATTCATTGGTCCGCCACTCGATTACAGCTTCAGGCAATTGGTCGGAGAGCGAAACCCCGAGTTCATCGGCGCACTGATTGCCAAATACAGGGAGCGCTACGCAGAAATCGGCTATCGGGAAAATGCCCTGTACCCGGGTATCGTTAGCGCCCTGAACGAGCTGCACCAACATGCCGGGGTCGTGATCGGGCTGTGTACATCAAAGCGCGCTGACTTTGCCCACAAAATACTCGAGCTCTTTAACCTCTCGCACTTCTTTACGTTTGTGAGTGGGGGAGACGTAGGTGTGGCAAAATCCAGCCAGATCGGGGCGCTGCTGGACGCCGGGACAATCAATGCCAGCACCCTGATGATAGGCGATCGACATTTTGACCTTGCTGCCGCGCAGGCACACGCGATTGATGGGGCAGGGGTTCTGTGGGGCTATGGCTCCGAGGCGGAGCTCAAGCCCTTCAACCCGGTGTTTCTGCTGCAGCACACGCATGAGCTGCTACCGGCCTTACTCTACCGCGGGCAGTAACCGGGCAGGTCCACGCCCAAGCTACCTGTCGAACTAAACGTCCAGGTTTGCTACCGACAACGCGTTCTCCTCGATGAAGTCCCGCCGGGGCTCTACCTGGTCACCCATTAGCGTGGTGAAGATCTGGTCTGCGGCTATGGCATCATCGATGGTGACCCTCAGCATACGGCGTACTTCAGGGTCCATCGTGGTTTCCCAGAGCTGCTCCGGGTTCATTTCGCCCAAACCCTTATAACGCTGAATGCTGTAACCCCGGCGTGCCTCCGACATCAACCACTCCAGGCCCTGGGCAAAGTTGCGTGTTTCCAGCGTCTTGTCGCCGCGCTGGAAATAACCGCCCTCGTCGATCAGGGAATTGATGGTATTGCCAAGGCTGACCATCGAGCGGTATTCACCCGAGGCAAAGAAGTCGTGGTGATACTCCGTCTCACTTTCTACTCCGTGCGCCAACAGCTTCACGACCGGATAAAAAAGCTGGCGCTCTTGATCTTTTCTGACCACCACTGAGTAGTTGTTTTCCTTCGCGCTCACGGTTTGTAAGCGCTCGCTTAGTAAATCACAGAACAACTGGACCTGAGCTTCATCCTGCATTTGCTCCAGGGTCAGGATCTCACCGGATACCATCTCCCACAGCACCTCGGGGGCATACAGCCGACTCAGCCGTTCAACGGTGGATTCCACCGCGCGGTATTGAACCACAAGCTCCTCAAGGCCCTGCCCGGAAATTGGCGGTGCATCCGCATTTACATAAATAGAAGCGTTTTCAAGCGCACCCTGGGTGAGGTGCGATTCCAGCGCATCATCGTCCTTCAGGTACTGATGATTCTTGCCCTTGCTCACTTTGTACAGCGGTGGCTGGGCAATAAACACATGACCGCGCTCGATCAGCTGGGGCATCTGGCGGAAGAAAAAGGTGAGCAACAAGGTGCGAATATGGGAACCGTCGACGTCGGCATCCGTCATGATGATAATGCTGTGATAGCGCAGTTTATCCGGGTCGAATTCTTCCTTGCCTATGCCACAGCCAAGCGCTGTAACAATCGTGCCCACTTCAGCTGAGCCGAGCATTTTGTCAAAGCGCGCTTTTTCGACGTTCAGTATCTTGCCCTTTAATGGGAGTATCGCCTGGTACTTGCGGTTACGGCCCTGCTTGGCCGACCCACCTGCAGAGTCGCCCTCCACAAGGTAGATTTCAGATAAAGCCGGGTCTTTCTCCTGGCAGTCCGCAAGTTTGCCCGGTAGTCCGGCTATGTCCAACGCGCCCTTACGTCGGGTCATTTCCCTGGCCTTCCTGGCCGCTTCCCGTGCGCGTGCCGCATCCAGCATTTTGCCCACGACGGCCTTGGCTTCCGCCGGGCTTTCGATCAGGTAGTCGTTGAACTGGGCCCCCATGGTCTGCTCAACCGCTGTTTTGACTTCAGAGGACACCAGCTTGTCTTTTGTCTGGGATGAAAACTTGGGGTCGGGCACCTTTACAGAAATGATCGCGGTGAGGCCCTCTCGGGCATCGTCCCCGGTTGTATTGACCTTGGCCTTTTTCGCCAGGCCTTCTTTCTCGATGTAGTTGTTCAGGCTACGCGTGAGCGCCGCCCGAAAGCCCGCGAGGTGCGTTCCGCCATCTCGTTGTGGAATGTTGTTGGTGTAGCAGAATATGTTTTCCTGAAAACCGTCATTCCACTGTAGTGCCACTTCGACACCGATATCTTCATCAGTGTCAATTTGGAAGTGAAAGATCTTGCTAACCATGGTTTTATTCTGGTTGAGATAGTTTACAAATGCCGCAAGACCTCCATCATATTGATAATTCTCGGTTTTTCCCGATTTTTCATCTTTCAGCGAGATACAGACACCCGAATTCAGGAAGGCCAGTTCACGCAGGCGCTTCGCTAGCTGCTCAAAATGGAACTCAATGTTGGTAAACGTGTCTGCGGATGGTTTGAATCTGACAGAGGTGCCCGATGTCTCGGTTGTGCCAATCTCGGCCAGCGGTGCATCCGGAACGCCGTGGCGATATGTTTGCTCATACATCTTGCCTTCACGACGAATCGTTAAAACCAGCTCTTCCGACAGCGCATTGACCACAGACACACCGACACCGTGAAGACCGCCGGAAACCTTGTAGGTATTGTCATCGAATTTACCGCCCGCGTGGAGCACCGTCATAATCACCTCGGCCGCAGACACGCCTTCTTCGTGCATCTCTGTCGGGATGCCTCGACCATCATCGCTGACCGTCACCGATTCATCAGGGTGGATAACGATGCTGATTTCGCTACAGTGCCCTGCCAGGGCTTCGTCGATGGAGTTGTCGACCAGCTCAAAGACCATATGGTGGAGGCCTGTGCCATCGTCCGTATCACCGATATACATACCCGGTCGTTTTCGAACGGCATCCAGGCCCTTCAGGACTTTAATGCTGGAAGAATCGTAATTGTGCTCGGTTTCGTCGGTCATCAACGGTTTCTCTGGTTGCGTTGCATGTAATACGGTGCGTGTTACTCGTCATCCGGCGTGTTATGTATGCATCAAAGCTGCTGTGTTGCACACGAAACCCTGCTGCTAACCGGCTCCGGATCGTGTCTATCGTGTCTCGTGGCTCACTCTTGGTCTTGGTCTTGGTCTTGGTCTTGGGCACGCTATCTGTTGCGCCCCTCTTTCGAACAGCCCTCTCTCAACAGCCCTCTTTCAACAGTCTTATATCAACAGCCGTCAGGCACTCTCACTCCTCGGCAAGTGCCAGTTTTACAGCGCCGTGTTCCACGTGGAACACGGCCAATTCCTTATGCTGCGGCCAGACGGCTCGAATCTCTTGCGGCTCTACACAGGTGATAAAAACCTGCGCATCCATACTCGCCAGTAACTCACAGACCAGCCTGCTATGATTCTCATCCAGCTCTGCGGGCAAGTCGTCGATCAGATACATACACTCTGCCCGGCCGGCATCCGACATCAATTGACCCTGGGCCAGTTTGAGCGCACATATGACCAACTTCTGCTGCCCCCTGGATAGCGTCTCAGCCGCCAGGTGTTTGCCTGTCATTACCCTGATATCTGCACGCTGCGGGCCGGCATGCGTATACCCCTGCTCCACATCTGCCGATTGACCCTGGTGCAGGGCCTCGGCATAGGACTGCTCCGCGTCCCAGCCTCGCCTGAACCGCAGATCAAGGCCAGCCAACGAAGGCGCTAGCTGCTTGATCGTGGTGGCAAACCGTTCAGATAAGGCGTCAAAATAGGTGGCTCTGAAACCGTTTATTGCCTCACCAAACGTGGCCAAATCCCTCGTCCAGACCTCCAGTTCTCTCGGGTCTATATTACCACGGCGCAACAACATGTTGCGCTGTTTTATACAACGCTGAAACCTCTGCCACTGGCCAAAAAACTCATGTTCCACGTGGAACACACCCCAGTCCAGAAAGCGCCGCCGGGCACCCGGAGGCCCAGTGAGCAAGCTGAAGCTGTCTGCGGTGATAACCTGCAACGGGAGGTGCTCTGCCAATTCCGCTACGGTTCTGACAACCTGGCCGCCAATTTTTATCAGTGCCTCGCCTTGCCGTGTTCGCTGTACCCCGAGGGGCGTCAAACCTTCTGCTCCCGGTCTTGAGCTGGCGCCAAAAACGGTACAGTGCGCCTCCTCATGCGTGATAAGCGTCTTGATACTGCTTCCGCGAAAGGAGCGCGCCATTCCAAGAAGGTGGATCGACTCCAGAACACTCGTTTTACCACTGCCATTCTCCCCGTAAAACACATTCACACGGGACAGCCCCTCCAGGCGGACAGCCTTCAGGTTGCGAATATGCTCGATATGGAGTGCTTGCAGGGCCACTATCAGTCAGTGCGTTGATGGCCCTAACCGGCCAACAGCCTGTAAAACGGCCCAAATCCTGGTAATCCGCCCAGCGCTCCACCAGGCGACCGCTTGTACATCAAAGGCGCATGGGCATCACGACATAGAGTGAGTCGCCTTCTTCTGACTCCTCCAGCAATGCACTACTGTTAGGGTCAGCCAAAGACATCTTCACCTGGTCGCCACTGAGAACGCCCAGCACGTCCAGCAGGTAAGACACGTTAAACCCCATCTCCAGAGCGTCACCAGAATACGTGACCGGTACTGTTTCTTCGGCTTCTTCCTGTTCGGGGTTGTTTGCCAGAATATCCAGCGCATCCCCTGTCATCTTCAGACGCACGCCGCGATACTTCTCATTCGACAAAATCGCCGTGCGGGTGAAGGCTTGCCGCAACTCCAGGCGAGAGCCCACCAGGATTTTGTCCGGTGAGCGGGGGAGCACGCGTTGATAATCCGGGAATTTGCCATCCACCAGCTTGGAGGTGAATGTGAACTCATCCGTTACTGCGCGAATATGATTACTGCCAATGACGATCGCGATATCCGCATCATCGTCCATAAGCAGCCTGGCGAGCTCTAACACGCCCTTGCGCGGAAGAATCACCTGGATGTCACCGTCACCTTTAACGTCTACTTTTTCGGGCAGGGTGCACATTGCCAGGCGGTGGCCATCTGTCGCTACCACGCGTAGTTGGCCGGACTGCAGCTCCCAGAGCATCCCGTTGAGGTAATAGCGAACGTCCTGCTGCGCCATGGCAAAGCCGGTGCGCTCTATCAGCCGCTTGAGCTGTCCCTGCTTCAAGGTGAGTTGATGCGTGCCCATGCTGTCTTCTACATTGGGGAATTCCCTGGCAGGCAGGGTAGACAGGGTAAAGCGACTGCGACCTGACTTAACGGTCACCTTGCCATCCGCAACGCTAAAGCTGATTTCACTGCCTTCTGGCAAAGATTTACAGATGTCAGCCAACTTGCGCGCGGGGACTGTGACCTCTCCGGTGTCACCGGCAGCGGGCAGCTGAACCCGGCCCACCAGCTCTACCTCAAGATCTGTACCGGTCAGCGACAAACGACCATCTTCAAGCACCATAAGCACGTTGGCGAGAATCGGGAGGGTCTGGCGACGCTCAACGACCCCCGCTACCAGGTTCAGGGATTTCAATAAAGTATCCCGCGAGACGCTAAACTTCATAGACTTATGGTTCCTTTTGTCAAAAGGGGCTTACGAGGGGTTCATGCACCCAAAAGCCAAGATTCTGTAAACTTGGTTTTGTATTCTTACGTTGTAAGAGAACGTAGCAAGTTTTTGTAATCTTCGCGAATATCCGAGTTAGTTTCCCGAAGTTCCTTGATTTTACGGCATGCGTGCAAGACTGTCGTGTGGTCTCGACCACCAAAGCTCTCTCCGATTTCAGGCAGGCTGTGGTTGGTGAGCTCTTTCGATAGTGCCATTGCCATTTGTCGAGGCCTGGCGACAGAGCGACTGCGGCGCCGAGACATCATATCCGAGACTTTAATTTTGTAGTACTCCGCGGCGATGCGCTGGATATTATCCATACTCACCTGTTTGTCCTGCAGCGCCAGAAGGTCCTTGAGGCTCTCCTTGATGAGCTCGATATCAATCGGCTTCCCCACGAAGTGGGCACTTGCTATCACTCTTTTCAATGCGCCTTCAAGCTCCCGTACATTAGAACGAATACGCTGAGCGATGAAAAAAGCAGCGTCGGGTGGCAGGTCAACTCTCGCCTCGGTTGCCTTCTTCATCAATATCGCTACTCGCGTCTCGAGCTCGGGCGGTTCAACAGAGACCGTCAACCCCCAACCGAAGCGCGATTTCAAGCGCTCCTCGAGCCCGTCGATCTCTTTTGGATAGCGGTCGCAGGTAAGGATCATCTGCTGCCGGCCTTCCAGCAGCGCATTAAAGGTATGAAAAAACTCTTCCTGGGAGCGCTCTTTTTTGGCAAAGAACTGTATGTCGTCAATCAGCAGTGCATCCACCGAGCGGTAAAAGCGCTTGAAATCACTGATGGCATTGAGCTGCAGCGCCTTGACCATATCTGCAACAAAGCGCTCCGAGTGCAGGTAAACAATCTTCGCCCCCGGATTCTGGGTTTTCAGGGCATTACCCACAGCGTGCATCAAATGGGTTTTACCCAGTCCCACGCCACCATACAGGAACAGCGGGTTGTAGGCGTCGCCGGGGTTTTCAGCTACCTGTTGCGCCGCTGCAAGCGCCAGCTGGTTAGACTTGCCCTCTACGAAACTGTTGAAGGTGTAGTTTCCAACCAGCGGGTGGTCGTGATGCAGCGAAGATGTGTCAGCGCTTCTGCGCCGGGTACTGATCGCCGAGCCAACCAACGGTGCAGAACGCGAAACCGCGTCTCCTGAAAGGGCGGGGCTGTGCGACGCAGCGATACTTGATGGCGAAGGCTCGCGCGCCCCGTTGGCTGGGACCGGTGGGTTGTCTGGTGCCGTCTGCGAGACCGCGGAGGCATCGCTGGAGGCGCCAACCTCGAGCACGAAGTCTGCATTGGCACCCGGCTCTGCTTCACGAATGAGTTGTACGATGCGCTCAGCGTACTTTTCGCAAACGAAGTCTTTTATGAAGCGGTTAGGAGCGGCCAGTCTTAAGGCTTCGTTGCCTTCTTGCACCTGCAGTGGACGAATCCAGGTATTAAACTGCTGGGAAGGAAGCTCATCGCGTAGCCTGTCAACGCAGTGCTTCCAGACTTTTTCGGGTAAAGCAAATTCAGGCAAAATGATCCCCTTGAAGCCGGATAATAGATACAGGCTACATAAACGCGGTATATGATATAAAAGTTCTATCTGGTGGCTGCTACGACTGGCCACGAACAAGATGATACTCCCCAATGAGTCACTTATCCACAGTCCGGCGCAAAAAATGCCTATTTTTATAATCCTTTTAATTCAGAAGCTTAGGTGTTTTTCGTACACTTTTTGATCGCCATCTGAGAATTTTTCTGTGTGTAGCTTATCCTGTGTATAAGTTGTTTATATCTTATGGTAAAGGTGTGTGCTAAGCCCCTAAGGCCTAGTGTTTATTAGGATTTTTTCCCGGCTCAGTGCCGGCAGAAATCACCACACTTCGCACGGCCTGGCGCCATGCCGACAGGGCTGTTGGCACCAACGGATGGCAGTAAATAATGGCCATGCCGATTGAACTGCGAGATACATTTACATAGAATACCCCACCTTTTTTCACAGGCGCTCGCTCACGAACAGCCTTCGTGACCCAACCGCCTGAACAGCCGGAAATAAACCAATGAAGAGAACATTTCAGCCCAGTGTTATCAAACGCAAACGTACTCATGGCTTTCGCGCACGCATGGCAACCAAAGGCGGTCGCCACGTTTTGAATCGCCGCAGGGCGAAAGGCCGCAAGGTTCTGTCTGCCTGATCCGGGCAGCCTCTTTGAGTGAAAGGCCCTATCTCGGCCTGCTTCAGTAAGAACAAGCGGTTACTCAACGCTGGCGACTACAGCCGGGTTTTTGAAACGGCCAGCGCCAAAGCTTCTCATAAGCACCTGTTAATGCTAGGCAGCGTCAACGACCTGCCTGACCACAGACTGGGTCTGGTGATTGCCAAAAAGCACGTTCGCCAGGCGGTCAATCGCAACCGGATAAAACGTCTCGCGAGAGAGTTTTTTCGCCACCAACCCAGCGGCCAGCGCAACCTGGATGTTGTCATACTTGCACGGCCTGGCCTGGGTGAGTTGGAGAACGCCCAGGTATCCTCTATATTGGCGCAGCTATGGTCCAAACTGGAACATAACGCCCAACAACGTGGGCACTAGAAGACAGGTCGCGACACAGGTATCCCATGCGCAAACTCATCATTTTTTTTATCGCCTGTTACCGCGCATGCCTTAGTCCCTTTCTGGGTAACAATTGTCGCTTCTACCCCAGCTGTTCGTCTTACGCCGAAGAGGCCGTCGCAACGCACGGTGTCTGCAAAGGTCTCTTCCTTGCGGTTCGACGCATCGGCAAGTGCCACCCCTGGCACGAGGGCGGCTTAGACCCCGTCCCTCCCTGTAAACAGACTGACTAGGCCAAAACTACCCCTATGGATTTGCAACGGACTCTCCTTATTGGTGCCATCGCAGCACTCTCTTTCATGCTGCTGACGGAATGGGTGGCTTTCAAAGACGAAAAAACGTCTTCGGTTGTACAGGAATCTTCCAGACTCATCGCCGATGATGACCGCCCTGCGCTGTCGTCCCTCGCAGATGCCGGCGACGACGCCCTGGACAACGACGAACTTCCCGCGCCGCCTACGGCAACCGGACAGCCCGATGTTGTTGCCGATGTTACTGTGGTAGATACCAGCAAGCTGGTGCGAGTTCGCACTGACGTCTTGCAGTTTGTTATCGACCTGGATGGCGGCGACATCGTTGAGCTCGCTCTGCCGGAGTATCTCGAAACACTGGGCAAGGATGACCCCTTTGTACTCCTGGAGCAAAATGATCAACTGGTTTACGTTGCACGCAGCGGCCTGTTGGGCCCCAACGGAATCGATGGGCAGGGGCGCGCTCAGTTTACTACCACCTCCACCACATTTTCTCTGGATGAAGGTGCCGATACGCTGACCATTGACCTGGCCTGGACACAAAGCGATGAGGTCCAGATCACCAAACGCTTCACACTGCGTCGTGGCGATTACCTGATCGATATCGAGTATCTGGTAGACAACCGCAGCGAGGAACGTTGGCAGGCAAATCTTTTCGGCCAGATCAAACGACAAGACGGCTTGCCTCCCGCGCAGGATACAGCAGCGATGGGTATGCAGCCTTTCCTGGGCGTGGCGATCACCCAGCCAGATGATCGCTTTACGAAATTCACCTTCGACGACCTGGCCGAAGAATCTTTCCGTGCCCAGCTGCAAGGCAGCTGGATTGCCATGATCCAGCACTATTTCCTCAGCGCCTGGATACCAAACCCTGATCAAACCCACAACTACAGTGCACGTAAAACCAATAGTGGATTCAACATTGCTGAATTTACCAGCCCCGCATTGGTCGTAGACCCTGGTCGAAGCGGCACAACCAGCGCGCAGTTTTATGCCGGACCGAAAGACCAGTACAGGCTGAAAGAGATCTCACCCTACCTTGACCTGAGTGTTGATTACGGCTGGCTCTGGTGGATCGCACAGCCTTTGTTCTATGTGCTGACCTTCATACAGTCGATCGTTGTGAACTGGGGCGTGGCCATTATTTTACTGACCGTTCTCATCAAACTGATTTTCTACCCCCTGTCCGCGGCCAGCTATCGGTCCATGGCCAACATGCGCCGTGTACAACCCAAGATGGTGGAGATACGCGAACAATACGCCGATGACAAGCAGAAACAGTCACAGGCGATGATGGATCTCTACAAGAAAGAAAAAATCAATCCTATGGGAGGGTGTCTCCCCATCCTGGTGCAAATGCCGGTGTTTATAGGTTTGTACTGGATGCTCATGGAAAGTGTCGAGCTGCGCCACGCTCCCTTTGCGCTTTGGATCAAAGACCTCTCGGTGCTTGACCCGTACTTCGTGCTTCCCCTGATCATGGGCGCCAGCATGTGGTTTATGCAGAAACTGAATCCGCCGCCGCCAGACCCTATGCAGGCCAAGATCATGCAGTGGATGCCGGTGATGTTCACCTTCTTCTTCCTGTGGTTCCCATCTGGCCTGGTTCTGTACTGGGTAGTGAACAACCTGTTGTCCATGGCCCAGCAATGGTATATCACCCGCCAAATCGATAAAGCCGCAGCCGCCGCCTGAACACGTTCACTGAACAGTGACTGACATCGATACGATAGCGGCAATAGCTACAGCACCTGGGCGCAGCGGTATCGGTATTGTGCGGGTGTCTGGGCCGGCATCCCTGCAAATTGCAGAACACATTACGCAACGTAAGCTGGTACCTCGCGTCGCCCACTACGCCAGGTTTCACAGCGATTTTCCTGCCTCAAACACCCTTATTGATTCCGGTATCGTGTTGTATTTCCCCGGGCCCGGCTCATTTACCGGCGAAGATGTTATTGAATTTCAGGGTCATGGCAGCCCCATTGTGCTGGATATGCTACTGCAGGAAATCTGCCACTGCGGGGCGCGCCTGGCACGTCCAGGAGAGTTTTCGGAACGCGCTTTTCTCAATAACAAGCTTGACCTGTCACAGGCAGAAGCGATTGCCGATCTTATCAATAGTTCCACCCAGCAAGCCGCACTGAACGCCAATCGCTCGTTACAGGGTGAATTTTCTCGCAAAATTGACTCCCTGCTGCAGCAGGTCACCGCTCTTAGGGTGTATGTAGAGGCTGCTATCGACTTTCCGGAAGAGGAAATTGACTTTCTCGCTGACGGTGTTGTCGCCTCTCGTTTGTCTGATCTACGCGAGGCCTTCAATAGTGTGCTGGCGCAGGCGCAACAGGGCAGCCTGATCAGCGAGGGCATGAGAGTGGTAATCGCCGGTCGACCGAATGCTGGCAAATCCAGCTTACTCAATGCACTTGCCGGCCAAGACCGCGCTATCGTTACGCCGATCGCGGGCACCACAAGGGATGTGCTGACAGAAGCCATTCAAATAGACGGCATGCCTCTGCACATCGTAGATACCGCAGGACTGCGCGACAGCGCAGATGCCGTTGAACAGGAAGGCATTCGACGCGCGATGCTTGAAATCGAAACCGCCGACAGAATACTTCTGGTCGTTGATGCTACCACTCAATCCCTGCAAGACCTGAATATAGATGCGCTTTGGCCGGATGATGCCAGGCCGCGCGCACCAACCCCGGTTACGATTATTGTCAACAAGACGGACGCCGCGTCGCTGGAACCGCGGTTGTCAACTGAAGCAACGATCCCAAAGATCTATCTTTCTGCAAAGACCGGCGCAGGATTGCAATTGCTAAAAGACCACCTGAAATCAGTGATGGGTTTCAATGCTGAGGGTCAGGGCAACTTCAGTGCGCGCAGGCGTCACCTCGTCGCCATTGAGAACGCTATCATGGCGCTTGAACAGGGCATGCATCAGTTAACAACGACAGGTGCCGGCGAGCTGTTGGCTGAAGATCTGCGTCACTGCCACGATAGTCTGGGGGAAATCACCGGCGCGATGTCTACAGATGCCCTGCTGGGTGAAATCTTCTCCAGTTTTTGTATCGGGAAGTAGTCCACAGCTTTTCCAAGCCTTACACATGATCGCCTCACAACAATGTTGCTATCCATCGCGTTGTAACGGTCCTATCCACAACTCATTCAACACTTATTACCATGCTGTAGCGACACAACCAGCAGCGTGAAAGTAATGTGTACAACTGGTGGGGATAGCCTGTATTAGCTTGTGATAAAAAAGTGCTTTCTACACAGGCAAAAAGGCGATCGTTTTTTCATGCACAACACAGGCCTTGTTATGCACCGTTTGGTAACGCATAGCTGACGTCAAAAGCAGGGGATATCCCTTGGTTTATCATGCGCGCAAGCCACTGAATAGTCTTTAAAACAAGGGGTTTTCCACAGCAAAGGGCACCCCTAATAATTATTACTATAGTAATCTTATATATCTCTATACATATATTATTTATAGTAAGTAGAAGACTGATAAACACAAGAAAACCTGTTCACACCGTCCGCTACTATTCAGGTGCCGGCCCCGGAAATTCATCGCGCAAGATGCGCTTGAGTATTTTCCCACTGGGGTTGCGCGGGATAATATCGATACGCTCAATGCCCTTGGGAATTTTGAATCGGGCCAGTTTTCCTTCACAGTGCTGCGTGATATCCGCGATGGACAGTTCGGGGTTCTCAGAGACAATCACAGCCACAGGACTTTCACCCCACCGCGCGCTGGGTTGTCCGATCACTGCAACGTCAGAAATCTCCGGATGTTGAAGCAGGATATTTTCTACCTCTGCAGGATAAATGTTTTCTCCGCCGGAAATAATCATATCCTTCATGCGATCCTGTATAGTGACAAACTTGTCTTCGTCCCAGGTCGCTATATCTCCCGTGTATAACCAGCCATCCACAATCGCCTCTGCCGTCGCTTCAGGCCTGTTCCAGTACTCTTTCATGATGTGCGGACCTTTGACCAACACTTCGCCTGGTTCACCTGGTGGCTGGTCATTACCCTGGCTGTCGACAATGCGAACGCCTGTGTGGAAAAACGCCTTCCCGGTTGAACCAATCTTGCTGACCGCGTCATCAGGGCCAATCATGCATGCCGGGCCACAGGTTTCTGTCATGCCGTAGATCTGGTTGATCTGTATGCCCATTTCCATGTAGGTTTTTATCAGGCTTGGTGGCACGGGCGCCGCGCCGCTGGCGACATAGCGCACGCTGGACCAATCGTATTTTTCGTAATCTGGTACCTGCAACATGAAATTGAGCATTGCAGGTACGGCCAACGTGGTAGTGATGCGTTCAGCTTCAATAGTTTTCCACGTGTGCACCGGGTCAAAAGAGCGCAGTAAAACCAAGGTCGTCCCAAGATACGTTGAAGAGATTAGCGGCGTCAGTGCGCCAACATGAAACATGGGCATCATGAGGAGGTAGCGGTCACTAAAGTGTGTATCGGCCGTTGCATTGAAGGTAAGCAAACCCCACATGACCGTGGTGTGAGTATGCACAACACCCTTGGGGTGACCGGTAGTGCCAGAGGTATACATGATGAAAAGGTTGTCATCCGGACCGGCTTTTTCGGTGGGCTCTTCCGTGCTGCTGGCCTGCAGCATGGCTTCATAGCTGGTTGCATAATCCGGCGCGTTTTCGCCGATGCAGATGAAATGTTCCAGGTCACTACCTGCAGCGCCCATGCCGCGAATTTCGTCGATGACAGGTGCGAATTCTGCATCAAATACGATAGCCGTGGCGCCACCATCCTTGAGTATGAACGCTAGCTCCTGCGCGGTCAGCCGCCAGTTCAGCGGCATCATCACCATACCAATTTTGGTTGGACCAAAAAAATTCTCAGCGAACTGGTGTCCGTTCTGCGCCAGCAGGGCAACGCGATCGCCTCGTCTGAGCCCCAGGTCAAAAAGGCCATTCCCGCAGCGATTAGCGCGCTCGTTCAAGTCCCGGTAGGTCATGCGCAAGCCCGCATAGTCGTCGTACAGCGCTTCTTTATTCGGGTTAAGAAAGGTTCGGGTAGTCAGTAGATCGCCGATATTGATTTCGCTGCTCATAGTTTATCCCACTGTTTCTGTATGGTTTTTTTAGAAGAGGTGAACGGTGCTACCAGTAGCGATGTTGCAGCAACAAGGGCGCTGGAACAAGAGCGTTCGCTAACGCCAACAAGCCTTGTGCGCCTTGTAGTTGTAGCAGCCATGCAGCGCGCAAGGCCCGGCTGTCGTGTTGCTTGTCAGGCCGCCAGCGTGAGCTGCCGCTGAGGTATCAGGTGAGGTAGGGCTGCACTTTATCTTCAAAGAGCTTGAGGCTCTTCCAGCCCTGCGCAACGGGAACGCCACCGCACAAGGGTGCCAGGTGCAGGGAGCCGGTTTCTTCTATGGTTTGCAATGCCTGTTCGGGCGAAAGAATACGGTACTTGCCTTCCTGCCTGAGCGCTTCCATGTCACAAGCGAAAGATTCCGCATAGGCCCTGCGATTGGGATGCCGCCACGCGCCATAGGCCAGAGCATCAAACAACAGATACCGGCCCAACTGCTTCCACCCCGCGTCAGGGTCTTCACAGATGAATGTTGTTGCCGGCTCCCTCGGAAAAATGGTCATAGCAAAGCCTGTGTTGTATTCCTCACAGGCCGCAAGATAGGTCGCTTCCAGCTCAGGGTCATCGATGGCCGGGCAGAACAGCAGGCCCAGGCGAGCGGCCCTTCTGGCAGCAGCCTTACTGTTGCCGCCGATGAGCAACAGCGCTTGCACCGGCGACAGGGGTGCAGGGGCAAGTCGTGTTTCCTTGCCGTTATGGAGGAACGATTCGCCTGACAAGGCAGCTACCAGGGTATCCAGCTTGTCATCAAATATCTTGCCACGATGCGCCCAGTCAACGCCAAACTGTTGGTATTCCTGTTCGCGATAACCCAGTCCGCAGGTCGTCGAAAACCGGCCGTTGCTTACCAGATCCAGAACGCTGATATCTTCGGCCAGACGCAGCGGGTCGTGTAGAGGCACTAACAGCGCACTGACGCTCAGGCGAATTGAGAGTGTGCGGGCGGCGATCATTCCTGCCAGCAACAGGGGAGAACTGAGAAACCCGTCGGGGCTGTCGTGATGTTCCGAGAGCCCGACTACATCAACGCAATTGTTGTCTGCCCACTGTGCCATATCGATAGCGGCGCTGTAGCGCGCGGATTCTGAATCCTCGCTCTGGGGGGAACGGCGCATGTCAAAACGCAAAACAATGTTGCGCGGAATCACAGCGTTGGACAAGGTCTGATTACTCTGCGGATTAGCTCTGGTGGGCGTGTCGTCTAAACGCTATTGACCGTCCTTCTTATCCAGCGATTTTTTAGCTTCGATCCACGCACCGATCATAACGCCCATATTATGGGGGTTGTAGGCATCTTCTTCATATTTGAATAAGCCCTCACCGGCGTAATGCAGGATGGTAATGTTAGGTTCCTCGTAGATCTTTCCATCACCGAGGTCTTCCATGCGATTCATCACCTCACAGAATACCCATCCGCGCTCTTCATCGATGGAGTACCATGTGATAGGGAATGCGGTCATGTGGCTGGGCGGCCACTGATTCATGGTTTCAGTAATCCATGCATGTATCCGCTCACGGCCCCAGAAGCGACCGTAGTGATGCTCGAAGTAAGTGGCATCCTCAGTAAAACAGTTAGCCCAATCGGTCCAGTCCTTGGTTTGAGCACCTTTGAGTGCGGCAACCTGATACTTGTCAAAGGCCTTCTCGATTTCCTTGCGTTTCCACCTCGCCATGAGTTTTGCTCCCTGTAAAATCGCACCGTGCATGGGTGCGAGTATTAAAACCTTCTTATGCGTCTTGTAACCCAGAGCATAATCATGGACCAAACCTCCGCCTTTGTGCCATTGGCAGGTTCAGGATCAGGGGTTGGTTCAAAGAGTTGTTATACAGATGTCCCGGCGAATGCCGGGGCATCTGCATTGACGCTTATAACAGCGGGGCGATGACCAGGCTGACAATAGCCATGACGTTGATCAGGATGTTCATGGAAGGTCCGGAGGTATCCTTGAACGGATCACCGACGGTGTCGCCAACCACAACCGCAGCGTGCGTGTCAGAGCCTTTCCCACCGAGGTTTCCTTTCTCCACATATTTCTTGGCGTTGTCCCAGGCCCCACCGGCGTTAGCCATCATTAGTGCCATAAGTACACAACCAAGGAGCGCACCGCCCAACATGCCACCCAGGGATGAGGGGCCCAAACCAAAACCAACGATTACCGGCGCGCTAACAGCGATTGCGCCCGGCAAAATCATGCGGCGCAGCGCGGCCGTGGTTGCAATGTCTACACATTTGGCAGTGTCAGGCTCGGCGGTGCCTTCCAGTAGGCCCGGTATTTCCCGAAACTGCCGCCGAATCTCATTGATCATGTCAAAGGCAGCCTCGCCAACGGCGGTCATGGTGATGGAAGCGATGAGAAACGGAATCGTTCCGCCGATAAACATCCCCACCAGCACAGTGGGATCAGACATCTCCAACGAAAAGTCGGCATTGTTGAGCTGCACCGTCTCGACGAATGCGGCAATAATCGCCAGTGCCGCCAAAGCAGCAGCGCCAATGGCAAACCCCTTGCCGATCGCTGCTGTGGTGTTGCCGACTTCATCAAGACCGTCGGTGATTTTTCTGGTGTCTGCACCCATGCCGGCCATCTCGGCAATACCGCCCGCGTTGTCTGCCACCGGGCCATAGGCATCAATCGCCATTGTGATGCCTACGGTCGCCAACATACCCACCGCCGCGATGCCAACGCCGTACAGGCCGGACAGTTCAGTAGAGACGAAAATAATGGCCGCCAGGAACAGGATAGGCAGAACAACAGACTGCATGCCAACGGCCAGCCCGGTAATCATCACGGTCGCAGGGCCGGTTTCACCCGATTTGGCGATTTTCTGAACTGGTGTTGAACCGGTGTAATATTCCGTGATCAACCCGATTGCAATGCCGCCGACCGCGCCACTGACCACTGACCACCAGATAGTGGGCGGCAAGCCCAGTCCCGCTATCAAGAACCAGGCCATGAACGCGAACACCACCGGGGCAAGCATCGTTCCGGTGCGCAGCGCGGCCTCAGGCGCCGCGGCCGAGCGCATGCGCACAACACCAATGCCCATAAGGGATGCAATAAGGCCAATGCTGGCCAGTGCGAGTGGCAATAGCATCATTTCCGCCTGCACACCTACCGCCATCGTGGACGCAATAGCGATACAGGCAATCATGGAGCCACAGTAAGATTCAAAAATATCTGAACCCATACCTGCGATATCACCGACGTTATCACCGACGTTGTCTGCGATCACTCCGGGGTTGCGTGGATCATCCTCGGGAATGCCCGCTTCAATTTTTCCGACAAGGTCGGCGCCCACATCGGCACTCTTGGTAAAGATGCCGCCGCCCACTCTCGAGAAAAGGGCAACGACCGAGGCACCCATACCGAAACCGTGTATGGCATGGGCGGTTTCAGGATCTCCGCCAAACAACCAATACACGCTGCCCAATCCAATTAAACCCAGTGATGCAACACACAGGCCCATGATGGATCCGCCGTAGAAAGAGATGGTAAGAGCTTTGCCCTGCCCCTCTTCATGCGCGGCGACGGCCGTGCGCACGTTGGCTTTTGTGGCGGCGAACATACCAAGAAAGCCTGCGGTTGCGGACGACAGCGCCCCTGCCAGAAAAGCGATGGCAGTCTTGGTACCCAGGGGTGAAATGAAGATTGCAACGAGAAGCACCAGCGCGAACAGTGCCAACATCGTGTATTCACGTTTCATGAATACCATTGCACCGAGGTGAATCTGGTCACCAATCTTGGTGATCTTGCCTTCACCGGGGCTGGCTTTGGTCATGATGTGGTAAATGATAAACGCGACGACCAAACCTGCGGCGCCGAGCATGGGAGGTATTGCTAAATACTCTTTCATGGGACGACTCCTGCTGTTTATTTTATTGTTATGCCACTCCATCCTACGCCACTATTCGAGACGCTGACAAGCAACGCAGGGACCTTCGA
Organism: Gammaproteobacteria bacterium; assembly: GCA_024742415.1. Classification (GTDB taxonomy): domain Bacteria; phylum Pseudomonadota; class Gammaproteobacteria; order Pseudomonadales; family Halieaceae; genus Marimicrobium. Next base: position 167,606 of record JANSYN010000005.1, on the reverse strand, counting down.
TTTAGCGTATATTGATTGGTTTGTTGTGCCTGAGTGGTCCGTCAAGTGTTACCGGCCATCGGGGCACAAAGCTTATTGGTCTTTATTTTTCAGGAGATAGAAAGCGTGTTTTGGTTTTTGCTACTTGCGGTTGTATTGATCACCTGGTTTCACCTGCGCGGAGAAGACCTCTCTCCCTATGACTGGCCTCGTGGTGAGAGCTTTTCCAATGGCGAGCCTCCCAGTGAAGAGCACCGGGCGGTTGTTCAGCAATTGAGTTCAGGTATGGGCGCCCTTAATGGCGGCCCCCGTCGCGAGCGGCTGGCTCGGGTTCGAAACTACCTGGACAGTATGTCTGACGGTCGTGACCTGGATGCCACATTCAAACCTGTCGATGCCTCAGGTGTTGCGGCTGAGTGGGTGTTGGCTCCCGGCGCTGACCCTGATCGCAGAGTGCTGTACATCCATGGCGGCGCCTTCATGATGGGCAGCCCAAAAAGCCACCGCAACATCACAAGTAACTTTTCCCGTGTTGCCAGGGCAGCGGTGCTGGCCATTGATTATCGCCTGATGCCTGAACACTCACGCAAGGCGGGGATAGCAGATTGTCGGCAGGCGTATCGGTGGCTGGTTAACAACGGCCCGGATGGTCCCGCGGCAGCAGACAGGATATTTGTTGCCGGTGACTCCGCCGGAGGCAACCTTACCCTGTCACTAACAGGCTGGCTACGATCACAGCCACTGCGCCAACCGGATGCTGCGGTGGCGCTTTCCCCGTTAACTGACGCAACGCTCGTGTCTCCCAGCTGGATAACAAACAGGGAAACGGATGCCATGCTCGGGCCCATATTTGGGCGGCTGGCGAAAGTACCCAGGCCATTGTTGTGGTGGGTGTCGTGGTTTCAGAACCGAATCACACCCCGTGATCCGTCGGTTTCACCTGCGTTTGGTGATCTGTCGGGCCTGCCACCAACGCTGGTGCAGGCCAGTGAGGCTGAAATGCTGCTCGATGATGCCCGGCGATATGCCAATAAAGCGGTGGCGCATGGCTCCTCCGTCAAACTCCAAACGTGGCCGCATGTGGTGCATGTTTGGCAGATTTTTCATCCAGAGTTAACCGAAGCCAGGCAGGCCTGGGAAGAGATAGAAGCGTTTGTCGCCGAGATCGATGCCAGCAAGTGAACCGCTGACGCTCCCGAACACGATTCGCTACAAAGCAGGGCATTGCAACCGTGCCTGGGGCTACCGGACGTGTAAAAAGTCACCGCATGCTTTTTGATCAACTTGCGGCTGGCGCGTATAATCGCCGACCCGCTGGGTAGCGGGGCGCTTAAAAAGCCAAAGCGTACAGTCCGTTTCGGAGTCGTGACAACCTGTGGAATACCAGCAGACATTTGACGTTATTGTCGTCGGCGGCGGCCATGCCGGTACGGAAGCTTGCCTTGCGGCCGCGCGGATGGGTTGCCGCACACTATTGCTGACACACAGTGTCGATACGCTGGGCCAGATGTCGTGCAACCCTGCGATTGGCGGTATCGGTAAAAGCCACCTGGTGAAGGAAGTGGATGCCCTGGGCGGCGCTATGGCCCGCGCTACCGATCAGGCGGGCATACAGTTTCGGGTGTTGAATAGCCGTAAGGGCCCCGCAGTGCGCGCGACACGCGCCCAGGCAGACAGAATTCTGTATAAGAATGCCATCCGCAACATTCTGGAATCACAACCCAACCTCTCCATTTTCCAGCAGCCGGTAGATGATTTACTCATTGAAAACGGCGCTGTGGCCGGTGCCATTACCCAGATGGGCCTGACTTTCAGGGCACCGCGCGTGGTGTTAACAACCGGCACTTTTCTTGGGGGTAAGCTCCACATTGGCCTGGAGAACAACTCGGGTGGGCGTGCTGGCGACCCACCGTCGATTGCGCTGGCAAATCGATTGCGGGAATTACCCTTTCGTGTAGAGCGCCTGAAAACTGGAACACCACCGCGTATTGATGCCCGCAGTGTGGATTTTTCGGGTTTGCAGGAGCAATGGGGTGATGAGCCCATGCCAGTGATGTCATTTCTGGGCTCGGTTGATGAGCACCCCGAGCAGCGCTGCTGCTGGGTCACTTATACTAATGAAAAAACGCACGATCTCATTCGCGCGGGTCTTGATCGATCGCCACTGTTCTCTGGTGTGATTGAAGGCGTTGGGCCGCGTTATTGCCCCAGCATCGAAGACAAGATCCATCGGTTTGCTGACAAGGCCTCGCACCAGATTTTCATTGAACCAGAAGGTCTGACGACCAACGAGCTTTACCCCAACGGTATTTCAACCAGCCTGCCCTTTGACGTGCAAATGGCGCTGGTGCGAAGCATTGCCGGCTTTGAGCAGGCGCATATCACGCGTCCGGGCTATGCCATCGAATACGACTTTTTTGATCCGCGCGACTTGCAGTACTCGCTGGAAACGCGCGCCCTGCCAGGGTTGTATTTTGCCGGGCAGATCAACGGCACCACAGGTTATGAGGAGGCCGCCGCACAGGGCTTGCTCGCGGGCCTGAATGCCGCGCTTGCGGTACAGGGCAAGGAAGCGTGGTGCCCGCGCCGTGACGAGGCATACATCGGCGTGCTGGTGGATGACCTGATCACATTGGGTACGCTTGAGCCCTATCGCATGTTTACGTCGCGTGCAGAGTATCGACTGTTGCTGCGCGAGGACAACGCCGATCTGCGCTTGACGGAGACGGGCTACCGTTTAGGACTGGTGGATGAAAATCGCTGGCAGCGCTTCACGCAAAAACGCGAGGCAATCGAGCGTGAGAATGCCCGGCTGGCCAGTAGTTTTGTTCACCCGAACACGGCGGCGGCCGAGTCGCTGGCGACAACCCTGAAAACGCCGCTCGGTCGTGAGTATTCGCTGCTGGATCTGCTCAAGCGCCCGGAAATCGGTTACAACGATATCGCAAACGCGACCGGTCACGGCTGTGACGACCCGCAGGTCGCAGAGCAGGTCGCGATTCAGGCAAAGTATGCCGGTTACATTGAGCGCCAGCAGGACGATATCGATAAACTGCGTCGGCATGAGAACCTGCCGCTGCCCCAGGGGCTGGACTACGAGAGAGTCGATGGGCTTTCCAACGAAGTGAAGCAGAAGCTGAACCAGGCACAACCGGACACCCTGGCGCGGGCGGCTCGTATCCCGGGTGTTACGCCGGCGGCGGTATCCCTGCTATTGATTTACCTGAAGAAGCGCGGCGCCCTTGAAGGGGCTACGGCCGATGGGCGGCGCCAGCTTGCCTGACACCCACGGGCCAAATGCACGGTTGTTGCCCCGTGGATGCGATACGCTTGGTTTACAGATGTCTGAGCGACAACATACGGCACTGGAATCCTACCTGGATTTACTGGAGAGGTGGAACAAGGCCTATAACCTGACCGCGATCCGGGGTCGCGACCAGATGGTGGTTCGACACCTGCTCGATAGTCTGTCGATAGCGCCTTACATCACCGGAAAACGTTTCATCGACGTCGGCACTGGCGCCGGTTTGCCCGGGGTGCCCATGGCGATTATGTTTCCTGACAGAGAATGGCACCTGTTGGACAGCAACGGCAAGAAAACGCGCTTCCTTTTTCAGGTGAAAACGGCTCTGGGCTTGGATAATATGGTGATCCATCAGGCACGCGTTGAGTCTTTCCAGGGCACCTTGACCTACGACGCCGTCATTTCAAGGGCCTTCGCATCACTGCAGGACATGGTGGCGGGCTGCCAACACCTGCTCAATACCGCTGGCTGCTTCCTGGCCATGAAGGGGGTGTACCCAGCCGAAGAGTTGGCGATGTTGCCAGCCCAGGGAGCCAGTGTGAAAGTGCATCAGCTGTTAGTACCTGGCCTGGACGAGGCCCGACATCTGGTTCAGATTCATCCGCAAGTAGTCGCGTTATAAAACAGGGGCACGGTATTGGCCAGGATTCTCGCAATAGCGAATCAAAAAGGCGGTGTTGGCAAGACAACAACCTGCGTCAATCTTGCGGCCTCGCTTGCCGCCATGCAGCAACGAGTGCTGCTGGTGGACCTCGACCCCCAGGGCAACGCCACGATGGGCAGTGGGGTCGATAAGTGGGGTGTGCAGCGCAGCATCTATGATGTGCTGGTGCACCGGGCGCCGGTCAGCCAGGTGGCCTGTGCCGCGGGGGATAGCGGCTACCAGGTGCTGCCTGCCAATGGCGACCTGACCGCAGCCGAGATAGAGCTTCTCGATATCGAAAATCGTGAGCGTCGCCTGCGTAGCGCACTGATAGAAGTCGCGCCGAATTACGATTATATGCTGATCGATTGTCCGCCCTCCCTGAATATGCTGACGCTCAACGGGCTGGTTGCCGCCGATGCGGTCATTATTGCCATGCAGTGCGAGTACTTCGCCCTGGAAGGCTTGTCGGCCCTGGTGGAGACGATTCAGGGGGTTGCCGAAACAGCCAATCCCGGGCTTGCGATAGAGGGCATTTTGCGAACCATGTACGACCCGCGAAACAGTCTTACGACCGAGGTGTCAGCGCAACTGCATGAGCATTTTGCGGGCAAGGTGTACCGTACGGTCATCCCACGCAACATCCGTTTGGCAGAAGCCCCCAGTCATGGTGTGCCGGCGATGTACTATGATCGGTACTCGCGTGGCGCCAAGGCATATATGGCCCTGGCCGGTGAAATTATCCGCCGCGCAGAGCAAGCTGGTACAGTGCCGTCCGGCGGCCCTGCGCCGGTGACGACGGCCTGAAAAAGGGAGTGGGAGAAACCATGTCTGGCAGGAAAAAAGGTTTAGGGCGCGGACTCAACGCGTTACTAAGTGCTCACTCACAAGGTGCCACTGACAACCCCGGTCAGGTCCCGGAAGCGTCCGTCTCCGGTGCTGCTGACGGTGATCTCAAAGAACTTCCGGTTGACCTGATACAGCGAGGCAAATACCAGCCGCGCCGCGATATTGAACCTGAGGCCTTGCAGGAGCTGGCAAACAGCATCAAGGCCCAGGGAGTGATGCAGCCGATTGTGGTTCGACCGATATCCGACACCCGGTACGAAATCATTGCCGGCGAGCGTCGCTGGCGAGCGACGCAACTGGCCGGGTTGGATGTCATCCCTGCGGTGGTGCGCGATGTTGACGACAGCGCAGCCATTGCCATGGCGCTTATTGAGAACATCCAACGTGAAGACTTAAACCCCATTGAAGAGGCAATGGCCTTGCAACGGTTACAACAGGAGTTTGAGCTCACTCAGCAGGAGGTGGCGCAGGCCGTGGGCAAATCGCGTTCCACGGTCACCAACCTGATGCGGCTTATGAGCCTGCAAGATGATGTGCGTCGCCTTCTCGAGCACGGCGACCTGGAAATGGGCCATGCCAGAGCGCTGTTGTCACTGGAGGGCATGAGCCAGTCACAAGCGGCGCGCACTGTGGTAGGCAAGAGCCTTTCGGTGCGGCAAACAGAGGCGCTGGTGAGGCAGCTGCAACAGGGCAGTGGCAGCGCTTCCCGGCCGGCCAGATCAGAGGATCCGAACATACGGCATTTACAGAACGACCTGTCGCAAAGGTTGGGCACCCGTGTGGAGATCAAGCACGGGGCCAATGGTAAGGGCAAGCTGGTATTGCCGTACAGCTCGCTGGATGAGCTCGACGGTATTCTGAAACACATCAAGTAGCGCATCGATTGGCGCGCTGAAGGTGCAGCAAACTACAGGATGTAGTGTGACAAGTGGCAAGCAGCACTATATACGGTGCCACGGTTCGTCGGAGCGCGTGAGTCTGGGGAAAAACCTCACAAACCTGCACCGATCGTGCGGCCATTAGCGCCCAATGACCGCCAACTTCACCGCACGATCTCGGTTGAATACCACCCTCAATCCCCCTATAATGCGCGCGCCCGAACCGAGGACGGAAACGCTGAGACGCGCTAGCGCTGCGCAGGCCAGCGGCACAAAATGTTGAAGCAGTCCGGCGCCAGCATTAAGCGCCCCCCGGTTCACCGCATTACTCTTGCACAGATCGCTGTTCTGGTGGTGGTGTGCACCGTAGTGGCAATGTTTGATGTGACAGCGGCGTATTCTGCGGCGATTGGCGGGTTGATCGCTGTTGGTCCCCAGGCCTGGTTTGCTGCCAGGCTGTTTCGCAAGCGGGGAGCGCGTTCGGCAGATGCCGTAGCGCGCAGTGGCTATGCTGGAGAAGTCGGAAAATTTCTCCTTACCGCAGCAGGGTTCGCTGTCGTGTTTTCGACGGTACACCCGTTAAATCCAATGGCAGTATTCGTAGCCTTTATTGCGATGCTGGCAATGCAAATTACTGGCAGTTGGCTGTTGCTTCGGCGATGGTCGGCTAACTGAAACAGAAGTGAGCGTTCTTTCAAATGGCAGCTGCAGGCGAAACCCAGACCATTTCCGAATATATTGTCCACCACCTGACCAACCTGACCTATGGCAAGTTGCCTGGCGGATTTGAACGCTACGACGGCAGTGTTGTGCCTGATGGCGGTGTGTGGACGATGGCACATGGCGGGGCTGAAGCGTCAGCGATGGGTTTTATGGCCATACACGTCGACTCGATGATCTGGTCGATCGGCCTGGGCCTGGTGTTCTGCTGGTTGTTTCGCGGGCTTGCCAGGAAGGCCGAAAGCGGCGTTCCCAGTGGCCTGGTCAACGCACTTGAGATGATCGTGGAGTTTGTCGACAACACCGTCAAGGACACTTTCCACGGACACAACAAACTGGTGGCACCATTGGCCCTGACAATTTTTGTCTGGGTCTTTTTGATGAACCTGATGGACCTCGTTCCGGTAGACCTCGTTCCCTACACCCTGATGCTGCTGGGTGTTGAGTATCACAAAATCGTGCCATCGACCGATCCGAATATCACGATGGGCATGGCCCTGGGTATTTTCATACTCATGCTGTATTACTCGATCAAGATCAAGGGTTTTGGGTTCGTCAAGGAGCTCACCATGAACCCTTTCAATCACTGGGCATTCATTCCCGTAAACCTCTTTATGGAAGTCGTTGGTTTGTTGGCCAAGCCTTTTTCACTAGGCTTACGACTGTTCGGCAATATGTACGCCGGTGAAATGATCTTTATTTTGATAGCTGCATTATTCAGTGCAGGCCTGATGTGGATGGTTCCGGCGGGTCTGATGCAAATTGGTTGGGCGATTTTCCACATCCTGGTTATTACCCTTCAAGCCTTTATCTTCATGGTGCTGACGATCGTGTATCTCAGCATGGCCCATGAAGATCATTAATTAACCCTAACGTACGTTCTCAACTCTAGGAGAAAACCATGGAACTGATCTTTGTTGCTGCTGCCATCATGATGGGCTTGGGCGGTCTTGGTGCCGCTATCGGCGTTGGTCTTTTGGGCGGCAAGCTCATTGAAGGCTCTGCTCGCCAACCGGAACTGGCACCCAAGCTACAGACCACGTTCTTTCTGGGCGCAGGCCTGGTAGACGCGATCCCCATTATTGGTGTTGGTATTGCGATGTACCTGATCTTCGTAGTAGCGCCTGGCGCAGGTGCGTAAAACCCGGGAACGAAAACCAGGGCGTAATAAGCCCTACTATTCTGTGAGGGAGAAAGCGTGAACATTAATTTGACGCTGATCGGACAGATGCTCGCTTTTGCAGGCTTCGTTTTGTTCTGCATGAAGTATGTCTGGCCACCGATCCTGGCGGCCATGGCAGAGCGCGAGCAGAAGATCGCTGACGGGCTCGCCGCTGCCGATCGTGCCAGCCACGACCTTGAGCTGGCGCAGGAAAAAGCCGTAGAGCGACTCAAGGAAGCCAAGACAGAGGCGGCGGGAATCGTTGACTCTGCGAATAAGCGCGCCAATCAAATCGTAGAAGAAGCCAAGGATGCAGCCCTGGTAGAAGCCGAGCGTGTAAAGGCGGCGGCACAGGCAGAGATCGAGCAGGAAACCAACCGCGCGCGCGAAACCCTGCGCGGGCAGGTAGCAGCCCTGTCATTGGCCGGTGCCGAGAAAGTGCTGGGCGCCGAAATCGACCAGTCGGCGCACAACGCGCTGGTTGAAAAACTGGCTTCCGAGCTTTAAGGCGAGCGACATGGCTGAATTAAGCACTCTTGCGCGACCTTACGCCAAAGCAGCATTTGAATATGCCCGCAGTGCCAACGCGCTAGCGGATTGGGCCAGGCAATTGTCCACCTGTGCGGCTGTGATAAGCGATGAACGCGTCAGTGCTGTGCTGGACAATCCGGCACTGACCGGAGAGCAGCAAGCGAATCTGGTGAATGAGCTTTGCGGTGCATCTACTGATGAACCGGTGAAAAACTTCGTCACGATACTGGCAACCAATAAGCGTCTTGAGCTGCTTCCGAAAATTCTTTCCCAGTTCGAGCTGCTAAGGGCGAATCTGGAAAAGACGGTCGATGTCGAGGTCGTGTCGGCGTTCGAATTGCAAGACGCGCTCACCGAAAAGCTGGCAGGCGTGTTGCGCCGCAGGCTGGAGCGCGAAGTGAAGGTGACTACGTCTGAGGACGCGTCCCTTCTTGGCGGAGTATTAATCAGAGCCGGCGACCTGGTCATCGACGGCTCAGTCCGCGGTCGGCTGAACAAGCTGGCCGAGGCAATGAATTCCTAGCTTTAGGATTGAGGAACAGAGCATGCAGCAACTGAATCCATCTGAAATCAGCGAGATTATCAAGCAACGCATCGACCAGCTCGATGTCAGCTCGGAGGCTCGCAATGAAGGTACCGTGGTATCGGTCAGTGACGGAATTATCCGTATCCACGGCCTTGCCGAGGTAATGTATGGCGAGATGATCGAATTCGAAGGGGGTGTCTACGGCATGGCACTTAACCTCGAAAGAGACTCTGTTGGTGCCGTTGTCCTGGGTGATTACAAGAGCCTGGCCGAAGGTCAGAGCTGCCGCTGTACCGGCCGTATTCTTGAGGTACCGGTTGGACCGGAACTGCAGGGCCGAGTGGTAGACGCGTTGGGTACGCCGATCGACGGCAAGGGCCCGGTGAATGCTGCGATGACCGACGCGCTTGAAAAGGTAGCGCCGGGTGTTATTGCTCGCCAGTCGGTTGACCAGCCCGTGCAAATTGGCCTTAAGGCTATCGATGCGATGGTGCCTATTGGCCGGGGCCAGCGCGAGTTGATCATTGGTGATCGACAGATCGGTAAAACCGCGATTGCGGTGGACGCAATCATCAACCAGAAAGGCTCCGGGATTAAATGTATCTACGTGGCCGTGGGCCAGAAGGCATCGTCGGTGGCCGCGGTTGTGCGCAAGCTGGAAGAGCACGGCGCGATGGAGCACACCATCGTCGTTGCCGCGACCGCCTCTGACCCAGCGGCAATGCAGTTCCTGGCACCGTTTGCTGGCTGCACCATGGGTGAGTACTATCGCGATCGCGGCGAAGACGCTCTCATTATCTATGATGATCTGACCAAGCAGGCCTGGGCTTATCGCCAGATCTCGCTGCTGTTGCGCCGCCCACCCGGTCGAGAAGCTTATCCCGGTGATGTGTTCTATCTTCACTCGCGCCTCCTGGAACGCGCCGCGCGTGTGAATGCCGACTATGTTGAAAAATTCACGAATGGCGAAGTCAAAGGCAAGACCGGATCGCTGACTGCACTGCCTGTGATCGAAACTCAGGCGGGTGACGTTTCTGCATTCGTTCCTACCAACGTTATCTCGATCACGGACGGCCAGATTTTCCTCGAAGCCGACATGTTTAACTCAGGCATCCGCCCTGCGATGAACGCCGGTATTTCGGTGTCTCGTGTGGGTGGTGCTGCACAGACCAAGTTGATGAGCAAGCTGTCTGGCGGCATCCGAACGGCGCTTGCGCAGTATCGCGAGCTGGCGGCGTTTTCACAGTTTGCCTCTGATCTGGATGACGCGACGAAGGCGCAGCTGGACCACGGTGAGCGCGTGACCGAGTTGATGAAACAGAAGCAGTACTCACCGCTGTCGATTGCCGAGATGGGTGTTGTTCTGTATGCCGCAAACGAAGGCCACCTGGCCGATGTTGAAGTGAACAAGATTGGCGATTTTGAGTCCGCGCTTCTGTCCTACATGCATGCCGAGCATGGCGATTTCATGAAGGGTCTCGTGGAGAGCGGAGCGTATAGCGACGAGGTACTCGAAACCATCAAGTCTGCAGTCGAAACCTTCAAGTCAACGCAGACCTGGTAACCCGAGGACCAGTCGATGGCAGCCGGAAAAGAAATACGCACAAAAATCTCCAGCATCCAAAGCACTCAGAAGATCACCAGTGCGATGGAGATGGTGGCGGCGAGCAAAATGCGCAAGGCACAAGAGCGCATGCAGCTCGGCAAGCCCTATGCGCGCAGAATGCGTTCTGTTGTTGGCCACATTGCCAATTCTGCACCTGAGTATCGCCACATCTACATGCAGGAGCGCGAAGTCACCCGCGTTGGATTCATTATTATTTCTACCGACCGCGGTCTCTGTGGCGGTTTGAACATTAACCTGTTCAAAACCACCATCAAGGCGATGAAAGAGTGGGCCGACAAAAACATTGAAATAGACCTGTGTCTTGTGGGCGCCAAGTCGGCAGCGTTTTTCAACAGCTACGGTGGCAATGTTATATCCGCGGTTCGAGATCTCGGTGAAGATCCTGTTCTTGCCGATTTGATCGGTGGTGTAAAGACCATGCTGGATGCATACGAAGACGGAAAGATCGACCGGTTGTTTCTCGTTAGCAACGAATTCGTCAATACGATGACGCAGCTGCCCACGGTTGAACAACTGCTGCCCCTGGAGGCAGACGAGTCCGAGGAAATGAAGCATCACTGGGATTACATTTATGAGCCGGATGCAAAAGAACTGTTAGAGGGCCTGTTGACACGCTATATCGAGTCACAGGTGTATCAGGCCGTAGTTGAGAACAGCGCTTGCGAGCAGGCGGCGCGGATGCTGGCAATGAAGAATGCAACGGACAATGCCGGCGATTTGATCGACGACTTGCAGCTGATTTACAACAAGGCGCGCCAGGCGGCGATTACCCAAGAGTTGTCCGAGATTGTAAGCGGGGCGGCTGCGATCAGCTAGCGACCCGATGAAGAACCAAACAGCGCAAGGCGATTTGCCTGCGCAGCAACAACTGAATTTTGATCAGCACTTTGAGATAGAGGATCCGAACATGAGCAGCGGACGAGTCGTACAAATTATCGGCGCCGTAATCGACGTGGAATTTCCACGCGAGAGCGTACCCAAGGTTTACGATGCACTAAAGATCACCGAGAAAGACACGACCCTGGAAGTGCAGCAGCAGCTTGGCGATGGCGTTGTGCGAACGATCGCGCTGGGCTCCTCGGAAGGTTTGAGCCGCGGCCTCAATGTTGAGAACACCGGCGCACCGATTGCCGTTCCGGTCGGCCAGGAAACGCTGGGCCGCATCATGGACGTGTTGGGCAACCCGATCGACGAGTGTGGCCCCATCGGCGAGAAGGAACGCGCTCCCATTCACCGTGATGCGCCCACCTATGAAGAGCTGGCGGCGGCTGAAGAGCTTCTGGAGACAGGGATCAAGGTGATCGACCTGGTGTGCCCCTTTACCAAGGGCGGCAAGATCGGTCTGTTCGGCGGCGCCGGTGTGGGCAAGACTGTAAACATGATGGAGCTGATCAACAACATTGCCACGGAGCACTCGGGCCTTTCTGTGTTCGCGGGTGTTGGTGAGCGTACTCGTGAAGGTAATGACTTTTATTACGAGATGCAGGAATCCAAGGTAGTTGATGTAGAGAACTTCTCTAACTCCAAAGTGGCCATGGTCTATGGCCAGATGAACGAGCCACCGGGTAACCGTCTTCGGGTTGCGTTGACCGGGCTGACTATGGCGGAGAAGTTCCGCGATGAAGGGCGCGACGTTCTCCTGTTTATCGATAACATTTACCGCTATACACTGGCGGGAACCGAGGTATCAGCATTGTTGGGCCGTATGCCATCTGCAGTGGGCTACCAGCCAACGCTGGCTGAGGAAATGGGCGTGCTGCAGGAACGGATCACCTCTACCAAGGTGGGTTCGATTACCTCGATTCAGGCGGTCTATGTACCCGCTGATGACTTGACCGATCCCTCACCCGCAACGACGTTTGCCCACCTTGATGCGACGGTTGTTTTGTCTCGTGATATCGCCGCCAAGGGTATTTACCCTGCGGTTGATCCGCTTGATTCAACCTCGCGTCAGCTAGACCCGCTGCTTATTGGCAATGAGCATTATGAGACCGCCCGTGGCGTGCAGACAGTATTGCAGCGCTATAAAGAGCTCAAGGACATCATTGCCATCCTGGGGATGGATGAGCTGTCGGAAGAAGACAAGCAAACCGTGGATCGTGCGCGTAAAATCGAGCGCTTTCTTTCCCAGCCGTTCGCGGTGGCAGAAGTGTTTACCGGCTCTCCTGGCAAGTACGTCTCCCTGAAAGATACGATCGCCGGATTCAAGGGCATTCTTGCCGGCGAGTACGACCACTTGCCAGAGCAGGCGTTCTATATGGTTGGCGGCATTGAAGAAGCTGTCGAAAAAGCGAAGAAGATGTAACGCCGATAGGCAATAGCGAGAAAAATTATGGCAATGACCATCCACTGCGACATCGTCAGCGCTGAAGAAGAAATTTTCTCTGGTCTGGTTGAGATGCTTGTAGCAACAGGCGATGTAGGTGAGCTAGGCGTGGGCTATGGTCATGCGCCCTTGCTCACCTCGCTGATTCCCGGCCCGGTTCGCGTTGTGACACAAAGCGGCAGCGAGGAAGTGTTCTACGTTTCAGGTGGCTTCCTGGAAGTCCAGCCGGGCGTGGTGTCGATACTGGCAGACACAGCAATACGTGCCGACGATGTCGACGAAGCCGCCGCCGAAGAGGCACGCAGAGAAGCCGAGCAAGCATTGGCCAATCAAACCGGCGAGTTTGATTATGGCCGCGCGTCTGCCCAGCTGGCAGAGGCAGCGGCGCAACTGGCAACCTTGCGAAAGCTGAAGAATCGCGCGGGGCGTGGTTAAGCGCAGGCCTGGACAAGAAAAAGACCCGACAAAACCCTGGCCACCTGAACGGCCGGGGTTTTTTTTGCAAGAGCGTCGCAGCGCTGTGAACTGGCGGTGGTAGGTTAGTGAATTGCACTGTGCCATAGTCTGAAAAAAGCGCTTCACCGCTCCAGACAAGGAAAACCGAAATGTCGAACGATGCCTCGCTTATCAAACCCCACCATGAACGGATATTGGCCACGACGGTCATAGGGTGCTTTAGCACCTTGCGGCATAACGACCAAAAAATATCGACCAACCCTGTCAGCTTTCTCTGGAACGGCGCTGAGTTTGAAATCAGCACGTTAAAAGGGCGCATGAAATACAAGAATCTCGTGGCAAACCCGCAGGCTACGCTTTGCGTCGTCTCTGGTAAGGATCCGATGCACTATGTAGAGGTTCGTGGAACAGTGCAAATTGTCGATGATCCCGCGCGCGAATTATTTACTGCACATTTTCGCAAGGTGTCTGGAGGTATAGAGCCGCCCGAGGGTATGGATGCGCCGGATGCCGAGCGCGTTATGCTTTTACTGGCCCCGGAGCGAGTCTCCAGCCCGGTGATGTACGAAAGCCAGTTCGATGATTTCAGCGAGAAGTTCACACCGACCAAGTCATAGCGCTTTGAGTTACAACAGGCCCCACAACGTGTTGAATAGCAGTTGTTGTGTGGAGGCTATTGCGCTGGAGTCGATGATAACCACTACCGGGTAGTTACCCTCGGCGAGCGTTATCATTGCAACCTTGGGTGGATAGATTGCAATGTACGATGCGTCTGCGCCCGCACTGGCGGGCAGCCACTTTCGCTCCGCCAGTTCGGCATCGTCGCCGCCCTCGCCAACCGCCAGAACACGAACCTTGATGCCGCGCTGAACACGGGTGCGCGTGAAATTCGGAAACGGCCGGTAAAGATGCTCGCGCAGAGTTTTGGTTGAGATGACCGAATAGCACTTGTTCGGATCTTTGGCGGTGCTATCAAGAATGTCCCGAAGCACCAGTTCGACACCATCATCACCTTCATAGAAGCGCACGTTGCCGGGGGTAAAGGCCGTGCGCGATTGTCGCAGCGTAGGGATGATGTCTTTGCGCAAGTCTTCCATCGCTTGCGCCAATGCCTGCTGCTTGCTTTCGCCAAGCATCAGAAGGCGCTCGGGATCCTCTGCCTGAAACACTCGCCGCTTTCCTTTCGGGAGATAACTCACCAGACCCATGCCGACAAGATCCTTGAGTGTTTCGTAGGTGCTGCCCCGATTTACCCCGGCTTCAGAGGCTACGTCGCGGATGGATGACGGGCCGAGTTTGTGCAGCGCCCGGTAAATGCGCACCTGGCGTTGGTCAAGGCCCAACTGGCCCAGCGATTCTAGCGTGTTCGTTGTCACAATTTTAATGACAAAATGCGTTGCGCTTCAAAAGTCCAAGATTAATATGCAATTAACTACCCTGTAGTGTCAAAAAATAACTGATAATTCACACGTTGAGTCAGCTCACAACGGGACGCTCTATGTCACTGGAAATCATCATTCTTGCCGCGGGCCAGGGCACCCGCATGAAATCGTCTTTGCCCAAGGTGTTACACAGCCTCGCTGGAAGAAGCCTGTTGCAACATGTGGTAGACACCGCTTCGCAGCTCAATCCCAGTGCCATCCATGTGGTAACCGGGCATGGCAGTGATCAGGTGCGCAGGAGCATAGAGCACCCCGGACTTCAATGGGTAGAGCAGGAAGAACAGCTCGGAACCGGCCACGCAGTGATGCAGGCGATGCCTGCAGTCTCTCCCGAGAGTGTCGTGTTGGTGTTGTACGGTGATGTACCGCTCACACAGGTGGCGACGTTGCGCCAACTGGTAGCGTTGGCCGAGAAAGCCCCGGCGCTGCTAACCGCGCACCTGGCAGACCCCCAGGGCTATGGTCGTATCGTCAGGGATGCTAACGATAACCTGGTCGCCGTTGTAGAGCACAAGGACGCCAACGAAGAACAACGTAAGATTCGCGAGATAAACACAGGTTTGCTGGCCGCTCCTTGTGCGGACCTTGAACGTTATCTCCCACTGGTCAAGAACGATAACAAGCAGGGAGAGTATTACTTACCGGATGTACTCTCCCTCGCCGTTGAAGACGGCAAGACCATTGGTTCGTGTTGTGCTGAAAACGAACTTGAAATACTGGGCGTTAATGATCGGGTGCAGCTCAACCAGGTCGAGCGCGAATATCAGCGACGATTGGCCGAGGCACTCATGCGGGCCGGTGTCAGCCTTGCCGATGCATCCCGACTGGATGTTAGGGGGTCCTTAACTTGCGCTGAGGACGTATCGATAGACGTTAACGTTGTTTTTGAAGGCACCGTGGTACTTGGCAGTGGTGTGAAGATCGGTGCCAACTGTGTGATCAGTAACGCGGTGATCGGCGACAACACGGTTATCAACCCTATGAGCCACATCGATAGTGCCACGATCGGTACTGCTTGCAGTGTCGGGCCTTTTGCGCGCCTGCGCCCAGGCACCGTACTGGCAGACAAGGCCCGCATTGGAAACTTTGTGGAAACCAAGAATGCACAGGTTGGCGCTGGCAGTAAGGTGAATCATCTCACCTACATCGGTGATTGCGATATGGGTAGCGACGTCAATATTGGT
Organism: Gammaproteobacteria bacterium; assembly: GCA_024742415.1. GTDB lineage: Bacteria > Pseudomonadota > Gammaproteobacteria > Pseudomonadales > Halieaceae > Marimicrobium. The sequence goes on along the minus strand of JANSYN010000005.1, from coordinate 151,979 downwards.
GCGGGCACGATTACCTGTAACTACGACGGTGTTAACAAGTACCGAACCACGATTGGTTCCGGAGTGTTTGTCGGCTCCAACAGTACACTGGTGGCTCCACTTGATCTTGAGGTCAACAGCTTCGTGGGCGCAGGTTCAACAGTCACCAAAAAAGTAGCGGCTGGCGAGCTTGCTGTTGGTCGTGCCCGACAACGCAATATCGCTGGTTGGGACAGGCCCGCGAAAAAACGCTCCGAGGATTAAACACAATGTGTGGGATTGTAGCAGCCGCGGCACGGCGCGAAGTGTCAGAGATATTGCTGGAAGGCTTGCGCCGTCTTGAGTATAGAGGTTACGACTCTGCTGGCATGGCCTTGATTGATGACAATGCGCAACTGCATGTTCACAAACGGCAGGGCAAAGTCGCAGAGCTGGAGAGCGCTCAGGATGATGACCCTTTCTATGGCAACACGGGTATAGCCCACACCCGATGGGCAACACACGGTGAGCCCTCGCGCGTCAATGCGCACCCCCATACGTCCGGCGGCAGGGTTGCACTTGTGCACAACGGTATTATTGAAAACCACAGCGAATTGCGAGAAGAGCTGATGGCGGCGGGCTACGATATCGTCTCAGCGACAGACACCGAGGTTATCGCTCACCTGATTCATGCCCATCTGCACCAGGGTGAAACGCTGATAGAAGCCATGCAGAGCGTGGTAAAAAGGCTCGATGGCGCCTATGCCCTGGCTGCGGTTGATACCGAGCACCCATCCGAGGTTGTGGGAGCCCGTCGTGGTAGCCCGCTCGTCGTGGGGATTGGCATAGGAGAAAACTTCCTTGCATCGGATCAAATGGCACTGCGGCAGGTGACCGACCGATTCATCTATCTTGAAGAAGGTGACTTTGTTCAGATAAAGCCCGGCAGCCTGCAGGTTTATGCCCAGGATGGCTCTGCCGTAGCGCGGCCGCGCACACGCATCTCTGAAGCGGTTGAAGCAAGTGACAAGGGCAGCTTCGACCACTACATGATTAAAGAGATCTTCGAGCAACCCAAAGCGCTGGAGGCAACGCTGGCGGGTGCCGCCTCTTATGCGCAGCTGGAGCGCAGCTTTGGCGAGGGCGCAGCTGAGATTTTCGATAAAGTGCAGAACATCCAGATCGTCGCCTGTGGCACCAGCTTTCATGCGGGTATGGTTGCTCGCTACTGGTTGGAAGAGATCGCCGGTGTGTCTTGTGAAGTTGAAGTTGCATCCGAGTTTCGCTATCGCAAGCGCGTGCAGCATGAGGGAACTTTGCTGGTCGCTATTTCGCAGTCCGGTGAAACGGCAGATACGCTTGCTGCATTGCGCAACGCGGCATCGGGCGAGTTTATCGGCAGCCTGGTGATTGCCAATGTCGATAACAGTTCACTGGTGCGTGAATGTGATCTGGTTTTCCTGACGCGCGCAGGCGCTGAGATTGGTGTTGCATCCACCAAGGCATTCACCACGCAGCTGTTGGGTTTATTGATGCTTGTGCTCGTCCTGGGGCGTCGTCGTGACCTGCCCGAAGATAAACAGCGCGAGATTCTGTCCGCGCTACGCGAGCTACCCACCTACGTTGAGCAGACTCTCGAACTCGACCCTGCAATTGAAAAACTCTCAGAGGAATTTATCGCCAAGCGCCATGCACTGTTTCTTGGGCGCGGCATCCAGTATCCGGTGGCCATGGAGGGCGCGCTAAAACTCAAAGAAATTTCTTACATACATGCAGAGGCTTATCCAGCGGGCGAGCTCAAGCATGGCCCGCTGGCCCTGGTGGATGATGACATGCCGGTTGTTGCGGTTGCCCCCAACGATGAGTTGCTGGAGAAGCTCAAATCCAACCTGGAAGAGGTACGCTCAAGAGGGGGTGAACTTTTTGTGTTTGCTGATCGTGAGTCGGGTTTCAAGAGCGAGAACCGCATACGTGTTTTACAAATGCCGCACTGCCCCGATGTGCTGGCTCCCATCGTGTATACCGTTGCCCTGCAGCTGCTGTCCTACCATGTTGCCGTCCAGAAAGGCACCGACGTTGATAAACCGCGCAACCTTGCCAAGTCCGTAACCGTTGAATAGGGCCGGCGGGCAGCAGCAGTGAACGTACGACGCTCTATCAGCATCAATTTCGTTGCGAAATATGTAGAGCATGGCCTGGCGTTATTCTCGGGCATCGTTCTTGCGCGATTACTCACTCCTGAAGACTTCGGCATCTACAGTATTGCGGCCTCGGTGGTACTGCTGGGGTACCTGTTTCGTAACTTCGGTGTTGGGCAGTACATCGTACAGGCCGCGAATGTTACTGATGAAATGCTGCGCGCGGCGTTCGCCGTTACGCTTTTTGTCTCCTGGACTATAGGTTTGCTGCTTGTTGCGATCGCGCCAGCGCTGGGCCGCTTCTATGCAGAGGATGGGGTTTCCCTGGTTCTCTACTTTCTGTCATTCAACTTCTTTCTCCTGCCGTTTGGTGCGGTGACTAACGCCCTGCTACGACGAGAGATGCGGTTTGAAAAAATAGCGGTGATCGACATTTCCGCGGCGGTTACTGCCATGGTGGTTGGTCTTACGGCAGCTTTTATGGGTGCCAGCTACCTGTCGATTGCCTGGGCGAGCAACGCCAGTACGGTTGTTTCTATCATGGTAACGCTATTGTTTCGGCCAGCAGGCACGCCGTGGCTCCCCGGCGTAAAGGGTTTTCGCAACGTGCTGTCGTTTGGTGTGAAAGTGGGGGCCATGGATCTGTCCAATAGCGGCACAGACTCAGCCACCGAACTGGTGATCGGCAAGGCGCATGGCTTGCACGATCTGGGGATCTATTCGCGCGCCTACGGCACCTTCCGATTATTTGAGTTTGCCTTTGTGCAAACCATTCGACCAGTGGTGCTGCCATTTCTTTCGCGCGCGAAACACGACAACGAAGATCTTGGGGACATCTACCTGAAGATTCTTACATTGACGTCTATCTTTGCGATTCCCTTTTTTGCGTACATGGGGGTAAATGCGGCCGAGGTGATCGCACTACTCTATGGCGATCAATGGGGCGCCGCTACACCTGTCCTGCAAGTCATGTGTGTAGCCGGGGCGCTCTTTGCTCCGACCCTGTTTTTTGAGCAGATGCTGATCGCCAACGGTCGTCCTGGGCAGGCCATGCGCTTTGTCGTGCTCTCGCAGTGTTTGCGTCTTGGTGCGCTGGCTGTGCTGGCCTGGGTCTCCCTGGAGGCGGCAGCGCTGGCGCTGATTGTTGGCTTTCTTGCCAGGGTTGCTTTCGTGGTAAGCCTGGCCAGGCAATTCTTCGGGCTTGATATCGGTGGGTTTACGCGCGCTGTATTGCCCGCTGTTATGGTGGCCGGCTTGCTGGTTCTGAGTACGGTTGCAACACGCTCGTTGGTTGTTCCCGGGGGTGGCAGTTTCTTGCTGCTGCTGGTTACCGGGGTGATCGCCCTCGTGCTCTGGCTGCTGTTTGTTTTTGTGACCGCCCATCCGGTGTCTTTCGAGATCAGGCGGTTGTTGGACAAGGCGCTGAAGAAATCGTGAATACAGGGCCAGGGCATGGCATGCCCGGCATGAAGATCAGTTTACAGGGTGTGCCGTGTACGAACTTTACCTGACGCATGTGGTGTGCGCTGGGCTGTCGATAACAGGCTTTGCGCTGCGCGGTTACTGGATGGCAACCGGTTCCGACCTGTTGCACCGCCGCGCGGTGAAGATAGCGCCCCATGTGGTTGATACGCTGCTATTGGGCTCTGCCCTGGCCATGCTTTACCGGCTGCCCATCACACTGGTGGATAGCCCCTGGCTGATCGCCAAGCTCATCGCGCTGCTCTTCTACATTACGCTGGGGCTGGTTGCATTGCGCCTTGGAAAGAGCAAGGCGCAGCGGATAACGGCATGGTTGATGGCGCTGGTTGTGGCGACATACATTGTGGTCGTAGCATTGAGTAAAAGCGCCTGGGGGCCGCTGTGCCCCCTGGCATGTTGAACCTGTGACTGGCGAGACAGGGCTGCCCTAACCAGGGTTCGCTTCCTTGTAGGCCCGTATTTGTGCGTTGAATTTGCCGGCCAGGTCTTCTTCTTCTGACACCGCCGCATTGTACTGCTCTTCCAGCGATTTCAGGGTTTTTAGGTCATCCTTGGTGGCTTCTTCACTATCGGCTTTTGCCTTGGCTGCGGCAATCATTGGGTCGAGGCAGCCCATATACTCCAGGTTGGCAGCCTGGAAAGCCTTAACGGCTTGTTGTCCGCTGAGCATTTCTTCCATGCTGGCGGTGGAGCCGCTTGGCATGGTCGGGACGTCGGGAGCTGTGCAGTCGGCTGCGGTTGTGCCGGTGGCGCCAAGGAGCAGTCCCATCGCCGCGATTTTTACCAGATTATGCATGAGGGTTTCCTTCCATTATTGCTATAGGAGGAAAACATTAACAGGCCAGCCCCTCGCTGCCAAGAGTCGAGCTGTAACGAGGGTTTCGCGTTATTGGCGACCTACCCACAGCCGGGACAAGCCATAGGCGCTTTCGAGCTTTTTCGCTGTAGCCTCTGCAGCATCACGACTGCTAAGCCCAACAACCCGGACGCGATAGTAGGTTCGTCCGTCTTTGGCGCTGGGAGCAACAATAACGTCGCCGAATTCTGCGCTGAGTTTGTTCGCCCAGTCCCTGGCTATAGTCTCGTCACCGTAGGAGCCGAAGTTAACGAACCAACCTTCGCTTGTCGCTGTCGCCGCAGGCTTGGGGGCCGCGGGGGCGGGTTTGCTGGCAACGGCCGGTTTGGGCGCCACGGGCTTGTCATCGGCGGCGGGTTTGGCAGGAGAAGATAGTGCAGCGACCTGTGCCTCAAGTCCTGCCACGGTGTCAGCCAGGCGCTGGTTCTCCGAGCGCAGGCTGGAGACCTGTGCGCTGAGTTCGCGGGCCCGCTCGTTTGCGTCCTGCAAGGCAGAGCGACTCGAGGCTACTTCCTCCGGGCTGACGGCGGTAGCCAGGCTGGCCTGCAACTGGCGAATCTGATCCTGCGTAGCGGAGCGGTCCTGCACGATACCGTAGACGCCGGCTATCACCAGCAATAGTGCCAGTGAACCGATAACAATGAGGCTGATGGGCCAACGCTCAGATTCAAACTCCTCGTCGCTGTACTCTTCCTCGTCGTCGTACCATTCGTCGTCCCGGGCTTCCTCTTCATCGTTGTTCATGCCGGCGGTGGCACTTAGCCAAAGCGCTTCGGGCTGCAGGGTTTTTTGTTCGTGCGTGTTTTGCATATCGTACGTTTTCGCCGGGGTGGGGTGTCTGTCGTGGCGCGTTTCTTCGGAATCGTCATCGTCCAACCAGCGGTCGTCGGATTGATCAACAGCGCTCCAGAAGTGGCCTTTGTCGTTGTGCTCTTCCTTGATAATGTTGCCCGCTTCATTGTGCAGAAAAGCCTCCTGTTCGGCGAACAGGTCGTCATCTTTACTTTGCAGGTCCTCGGGCAGCAGCTCATCAAAAGCAAGCGCCTGGGCGGTTTCATCCAGCGCGTCATCGTGCAACGCAGGCGCGAAATCGGTGTCTCTATCGGTCTCCTCGTAGGAGGGATCGAGGTCTTCATCCATGCCAGAGAAGTATTGCGTGTCATTGTCCTGCCAGTCGGAGGTCACAGATGATTGCGAGGTGGCATCGGATAAGTGCTTGTCAAAGGGGTTGGTGTCGAAGCCGGGTCGTGGCCTGGCGGTGCTGCGGGCGTGATCGTCTTGGTCTTCTTTCATGGCCGATTGCACCTGCTTTTTTGGACTATTCGGGCCGATCATAGCAAACAAGTCCAGTATTATCTTGGACATAAACTGTGGAATTCTTCGCCTATCACCGTCGGGGCCCCGGTACGTGCTGCTGGCCAGCCAAGTAAAGCCTGACTTCGCTCTGCCCAGTCCGTTAGAATGCCGCGATGGATGTGTCAGACATACTCTCTCCCCTGAACGATGCGCAGCGTGATGCCGTGGCTGCCGACAGCCAGAATATGCTTGTGCTGGCCGGTGCCGGCAGTGGCAAAACACGTGTGCTGGTGCACCGAATTGCCTGGCTTATTCGCGCAGAGGACTTTGCGCCCTGGTCGATACTTGCGGTGACCTTCACCAACAAGGCAGCCAAGGAGATGCGCGGTCGAATAGAGCATATGCTCAGTGTGCCCACCCGAAGCATGTGGGTCGGAACCTTCCATGGCCTCGCCCATCGCCTGCTCAAGGCTCACTGGAAGGAAGCCGGGCTACCGCAAAACTTCACTATTCTGGATGCAGACGACCAGCTGCGACTGGTCAAGCGTGTCTGTCGTGAACTCAACCTTGACGAATCGCGCTGGCCGCCCAAGCAGGCCATGTGGTTTATCAATGGCCAGAAAGACGAGGGTTTGCGTGCGCGGCATGTGGTAGTGAACCCCGCAGATCAGTTCGCCCAGACCATGGTGCAGGTCTACTTCGCCTATGAAACCGCGTGCGAGCGCGCCGGTCTGGTGGATTTCGCGGAGTTGTTGTTGCGGGCCCATGAGTTGTGGCTGAATAACCCGGACGTTCTGCAACACTATCAGGGCCGGTTCCGCCAGATTCTGGTAGATGAGTTTCAGGATACCAATACGATCCAGTATGCATGGCTACGGGTGTTGTCGGGTGGGCAGATTCCGGTGGTCGCTGTAGGCGATGACGACCAGTCGATCTACGGCTGGCGCGGCGCGAGAATTGAAAACATTCAGCGATTCTCAACAGACTTTGCCAACGCCAGGACAGTCAGGCTGGAGCAGAACTATCGCTCCACCCAGACGATACTGCGCGCGGCCAATGGCGTGATTGCCAACAACAGCGGCCGACTGGGCAAAGACCTGTGGACGGCAGGCGATGAAGGCGCCCTTATTCGCCTTTACGCCGGCTACAACGAGCACGATGAGGCACGCTATATCGTCGAGCAGATTGACGATTGGTCACGGCAGGGCAATGCGTACCAGTCCTGTGCCATCCTCTATCGTTCAAATGCACAGTCGCGCGTGCTGGAAGAGGCCCTGTTGCGTAACGGCGTGCCGTACAGGATCTACGGCGGCCAGCGTTTCTATGAGCGGCTGGAGATACGCAACGCCCTGGCGTATTTGCGGCTGGTCCTGAATCGCGTGGATGATGCCGCTGTTGAGCGCGTTGTGAACACGCCCCCCCGGGGGATTGGCAGTAAAACGCTGGACGTGGTGCGCGAGTGTGCCCGCACCAGAGAAATCCCGATGTGGTCAGCCATTGGCGCAGTCGTTGAGGAAAAGCTGCTGCCCGCCCGAGCGCTGGGCGCGTTGGAGAGCTTCACGATTCTGGTCAATGAACTCGATAGCGGCACTGACCAACTCACGTTGGAGGAGCTCGTGGACCATGTAACCCAGGCATCGGGCCTGATTGAGTTTCACCGCAAGGAGAAAGGTGAGAAAGGCCAGCAAAGGGTGGAGAACCTGGAAGAACTGGTGAGCGCGGCCAAGCAGTTTCAACCGGAGGAGTCCGAACTGTCACCGCTACAGCAGTTTCTTGATAATGCCGCGCTGGACGCCGGAGATGCGCAGGCAGAAGAACACCAGGACAGCGTACAACTCATGACCCTGCACTCTGCAAAAGGGTTGGAGTTCCCGCTGGTGTTTCTGGCCGGCATGGAAGAGAACCTCTTTCCACACCGTATGTCTGTAGAAGAGCCTGGTCGCCTGGAGGAGGAGCGCAGGCTCTGCTACGTGGGCATTACGCGCGCCATGCAGCGCCTGGAAATGACCTATGCGGAATGCCGCAGACTGCACGGCAGTGAGAACTACAATACCCCCTCCCGCTTTGTGCGGGAAATCCCCGCGGAGCTTGTCGAAGAGGTACGGCTGCACGGCACGATTACACAACCGCTGAGCGCGTTAAGCCAGGCCGCGGTGCCCGATACAGAGCTGGCCCTGGGGCAGCGTGTTTATCACCAGGTGTTTGGGGAAGGTGTCGTGCTAAACTTCGAGGGCCGTGGGTCCAGCGCCCGCGTTGAAGTCAACTTCGATTCGGAAGGCGGGAAATGGTTGGTGCTGCAGTATGCCAACCTGCAACTTTTATAAGAAATACGGACGGAAGCCGCATGCCCGACGCATCCATGGAGCGCCGCAGCGCACCCATCATCATACTCTTACTCGTTGCCGCGCTGGTGTTGACGATTGGCCTGTGGGCCAGGGAAAAAGCAGCGCTCACCAGCGCGCAGCATTCCAGGATTGCAGGTGACGCCTCGCAAGGCGCAAGCCAGTCGCAGGACCGCTACGAGTGGAAGATGGTCACCACCTGGCCAAAGAACTTTCCCGGCCTTGGCCTGGCCGCCGAGAACCTGGCGCGCTATGTCGATGAAATGAGCGGCGGCCGTCTCACTATCCGCGTTTATGGCGCCGGCGAAATTGTCCCTGCGCTGGAGGTATTCGATGCGGTATCACAGGGAGTCGCTGATGCCGGCCATGGTGCAGCCTACTACTGGAAAGGCAAGATTCCCTCATCCGTATTCTTTACCTCGGTGCCGTTCGGCATGAATGCGCAGGAAATGAATGGCTGGCTGCATCACGGTGGGGGCTTGGAGCTGTGGCGTGAAGTATATGCCCCGTACAATCTTGTACCCTACACTGGCGGTAGTACGGGTGTGCAGATGGCCGGCTGGTATAACCGGCCCATAGATTCGATCGAAGATCTGAAGGGCTTGAAGATGCGCATCCCGGGCCTGGCCGGTGAAGTATATGCCTCGGCCGGTGGCACAGCTGTGCGCATTGCCGGCGGCGAACTGTACACATCCATGCAGACCGGTGTGATCGATGCACTGGAGTGGGTTGGCCCTTACAATGACCTGGCGTTTGGTTTTCAGGAAGTGGCCAGGTACTACTACTATCCTGGTTGGCATGAGCCTGGGGCGATGCTTGAATTTATCGTCAATAAGGAATCGCTGGAAGCGCTCCCGCAGGACTTGCAGGCGATCGTTGAGTACGCGGCAAGGGCTGCAAACCAGGAAATGCTGGACGAGTACACAGCGCGTAACAATGCCGCCCTGCAGCGCCTGATCAATGAACACGGGGTGGAACTACGAAAGCTGCCAGACGATGTGCTGATGGCCCTGTGGCGTGGCACGCGTCAGGCGCTGGATGACCTGGTGGAAAAAGACCCGATAGCGGCGAAGGTGTACGCGTCCTATCGTGAGTTTTACAAGGGCGTGCGCAATTACCACCACATTTCTGAACAGGCGTACATCAATATTCGCGATGACGTTCTCGGTGACGAAGATTACTAGCCAGATGAAATACGCGGAGGCCTCCACACTCAGGGGCTGATGTTGGGGTGCCAAACTAAGTGCGTTGAACACTGTGGTTTTGTGCGGGACTGTTTATGCGTTCAGGACCCTCTATTCGTTCGGGACTCTCTATTCGTTCGGGACTCTCTATTCGTTCAGGACTCTCTATTCGTTCAGGACTGCTTGATAGCCCGCGTGCGTCCGTTTTCATCAATGGCAACAAACACGAATTCACCCTCGGTGACTTTGAGTGGTTCGCCATCGTGTTTTGAATTGATCCATACTTCGACCAGAATCCTTACCGAGCTGCGGCCTATCTCCAGGACATCACAATAACAAGAGACCACGGCGCCAACGTGCACGGGTGTGAGAAAAGCCATGCTGTCGATCGCTACCGTTGCTGCGCGGCCATCGGCCACCCGGCTTGCGGTAATCAGTGCTGCGATATCCATTTGTGACAACAACCATCCGCCAAAGATATCGCCATTGGCGTTGGTGTCTTTGGGCATTGCGACCGTTTGCAGCGCGAGTGTGCCGCGTGGTGTGGGTGTGTCGTCGATATCGCTCATGAGTTTTTCCTAGGGCTGTTGCACCTGCGTTAGACGGCGCGGGTGCGTCGCTGAATGTTATTCAAGAATTCTTTAGTTTCTCGGGCAGCCATGTTGCCATCTCGGGCCAGAACCAGAGCGCCACGAGCAGCAAAAGTTGCAGCAGTATAAATGGAATAACGCCGCGGTAGATAGCACTCGTTGCAACTGAAGAAGGTGCGACGCCGCGCAAGTAAAACAGGGCGAAGCCGAACGGCGGCGTGAGAAACGAGGTCTGTAGATTCAGGGCGATCATGACACCCAGCCAGACCGGGTCCAGCCCCATCGCCAACAGTATGGGTCCGACAATCGGCACAACCACAAAGGTTATCTCGATAAAATCCAGGATGAAGCCAAGCAAAAAGATCACCAGCATTACCACCAGGGTCGCACCCATGGCACCGCCCGGGAGCGAGTGGAAAAACTCGTGAATGAGTTCCTCTCCACCGAATCCGCGAAAAACCAGTGAGAACACAGCGGCACCAATAAGAATCATGAACACCATGCAGGTCACTTCAAGGGTGCTCTGCGCGGCCTCCCGCAGTCGCTGGATGCTCATCTGTCCCTTGGCGATGGCCAGCACAATGGCACCCACGGCACCGATGCCAGCCGCTTCAGTCGGCGTGGCCGCGCCGGCCAGTATGGACCCGAGTACAACGGCGATTAACCCCAGGGGAGGAAGCAGGCCCTTGAGTATGCTCACAACAGACACAGATTCGGTTTCTGCCGGTGGCGCTGCTTCGGGCCGCAGCCGCGCATAGATAAGCAGGTACAGGATATACAGTGCGACCAGAATCACGCCGGGAATTAATGCACCAATGAAAAGATCGCCCACCGACACCGTTTTGGGATTAAAGATGTCCATATTGAGCTGTGCCTGTTGATACGCATTGGAGAGAATGTCGCCAAGCAGAACCAGCGCAATGGACGGGGGAATAATCTGGCCCAGAGTGCCGGTTGCCGCGATGGTGCCCGTTGCCAACGCCGGGCTGTAACCATTACGCAGCATCGAAGGCAATGACAAAAGCCCCATGGTCACAACCGTGGCGCCCACGATTCCGGTGCTGGCTGCCAGGAACATGCCTACCACGACAACGGAGATACCCAGTCCGCCGCGCAGCCCGCCAAACACCTGCGCCATGCTTTCGAGCAGTTCTTCCGCGATGCGTGATTTTTCCAGCACCGTGCCCATCAAGATAAACAACGGCACTGCAATGAGCGTAGTGTTGTTGATCGTGCCAAAAATGCGACCTGGCAACGCCGACAGAAAGCCCGCATCGAAAACCCCAAAAATAACACCGCCTGCGGCAAACACCAGCGATGTCCCGGCCAGCGTGAAGGCCACGGGATAGCCCAGCATCAATACCAGGCAGACGGCCAGAAACAGGTAGATGGCAATGAATTCCATCAGTGATCCCTGCCTTCCAACAATACGAGACTGGATCGAAGTACCTCAGCGATGCCCTGCAGGGCCAGATTGATGGCTCCCAGGGGGATCAATGTCTTGAGCAAAAACACGGCGGGGATGCCGCCAGGTTCGGGTGAGGATTCGCGCATCGACCAGGATTCTGACACATAATCAAAACTGCTGGTGATAATGAACACGCACAGTGGCATCAAAAAAACGATACCGCCAAGGCTGTTAACCCAGGCACGGGCGCGCGGGCCAAAGTCGCGATAAAAGATATCAACGCGTACGTGCGCACCGTGTTTCAGCGCGTAGGCGGCGCCCAGGAGAAACAGCGCCCCGTGCATGTAGATAACGGCCTCCTGCGCCACAATAGAACCGATATCGAATCCGTAGCGTAAAATGACGACGCCCCCGGTCGCAACGGCCATGCCAAGGGCAAGCCAGGCCAGGAGTTGGCCTGTGCGCTCTGTGAACGTATCAATGGAGTGCACAAGGGCGTGCAGTGTGGGCATGGTCAAGAAGCTGGTCGTAGGTCTTTTTGATTATTGGTCGTCAGAGTATCATAGCGTGCTGCTTCAGGTGAAAAGTAATGATGGCCGGATATTACTCCGGCCAAAGAACGGGATAACACCATGTTAACTGTAATATCGCCCGCCAAAACGCTGGATTTCGATACCAAACCCACAACACGCAGAGCGACGCAGCCGGAGTTTCTCGAACGCTCAGCCCAGCTGGTTGAGCAGGCGCGCGGCATGAGCCCGGCAGACATACAGACGCTGATGGGTGTGAGCGAGAACATCGCCAATCTCAATCACAAGCGATTTATGGACTGGGGCCTGCCTTTCAGCCTGGACAATGCCAAACAGTCGGTGCTCGCTTTCAAGGGCGATGTGTATGCCGGGCTCGAAGCAGAAACGATGAACAGCGAGCAGTTGAAGTTTGCGCAGAAGCATTTGCGCATTTTGTCCGGACTGTATGGCCTTCTGAGACCCCTGGACCTGATGCAACCTTACCGATTGGAAATGGGCTTGAAGTTTGCCAACAGCCAAGGCAAGAATCTTTATGATTTCTGGGGAGACGCTATCAGCGAGACGCTGGGCCGCCACATCGCCAGTTCGGGTTCACCTGTACTGGTGAATCTTGCATCGAATGAATACTTCAAGTCCGTCAAGCCGCGCGCACTGGATGCCGATGTCATAACGCCGGTATTCAAGGATCTCAAGGGCGGCAAGTATCGCGTCATCAGTTTCTTTGCAAAGAAAGCGCGGGGGCAGATGGCGCGATACATTATTGATCATGCACTCAACGAGCCGGAGGGTCTGAAAAAGTTCAGAAAAGACGGCTACAGGTACAACAAGGCGGAATCCAGCGCTCGTGAGCTAGTCTTTACGCGAGACAAGCCTCCCAGCACCTGAACACCATGTTGCCATCAGGTGATTTGCCCTTTTCACAGGCCTGCGAGAATAACAAGGGCCCGATATACGACGTTTTGAGCAGCGTGTTTGCCGATCGCAGGCAAGTGCTGGAAGTGGGCAGCGGTACCGGGCAGCACGCGACCTTTTTCGCCGCGCGCATGCCACACTTGCTCTGGCAGCCTACTGAGCTGGCCCAGAATCGCACGGTATTGCGGCCACGCTGTGCCGCCTATGAGGGTAGTAATCTGCTGCCGGAACAAACACTGGATGTGTGCGCCAAGCCGTGGCCGGTAGCTATCCCTGACGCGCTGTTTACCGCTAACACCTTGCACATTATGCCGTGGACCTCCGTGGAGGCATTTTTCGCGCGGTTGGCCACGGGGCGGCCCGAAGATTTCACGATGGCTGTGTACGGCCCGTTCAATTATGGCGGCCAGTACACCAGCCAAAGTAATGCCCGCTTTGACCAGTGGCTGCACGAGCAGCATCCGCACAGTGCGATTCGTGACTTTGAAGCAGTCGATGCCCTGGCAGAACAGGCGGGACTGGCCTTGCTGGCCGACAATGCCCTGCCCGCTAACAACCGACTATTGGTGTGGAAGGCCGTTTAATCTGCGCAGCAGCTCGCACCGTATCGCGGCCTGCCAGGCGGGCGCTTCTTTTAGAACTCGGCCGTTCAACGCAGGCAACGCGCTCAGCTGCCCACCTTGAATGGCAGGAAGTCGGCGGCGGCGGATTTATACTGCGCATTGTGCTGCGCTTCGCGTCGCGTGAAATCACCAACAGCCGCGGATAGCTGCGGGTCAGCAATCCAGTGGTTAGAGCAAGTAGTGATGGGCGTAAAGCCGCGCTGGATCTTGTGCTCGCCTTGCGCGCCCGGATCAAAGCGTTGCAGTCGATGGGCAATGCAGTAGTCGATGCCCTGGTAGTAACAGGCTTCAAAGTGCAGACAATCGAACTCCTGTTCGCAGCCCCAGTAGCGTCCGTACAAGGTGTCGCTGGAGCGGAAGCACAGCGCGCCAGCGACCGCCGCATTCTCTTTAAAGGCCAGAAACATAACGACCTGGTCGCCCATACTGGCAGCAGTCTGGAGAAAAAACTCGCGACTCAAATAACCGCTGTGACCGCTGCGTTTGGCGTAGGTGGTCTGGTAAAAGCGGTAGAACTGTTGCCAGTGCTCTTCCTGTATCTCGGCGCCGGTAAAGGCCCGCAGGGTGATGCCTTGCTCCGCAACGCGGCGCCGCTCGCGCCTGAGAGACTTGCGCTTGCGACTGTTAAACGTGGAGAGGAAGTCGTCAAAACTGTCGTAGCCCTGATTGAACCAGTGGAACTGGGTGGCGTCACGGCGATGCATACCCCTGGCCAGCAGCTGGTCGCTGAGGTTCTCCTGTGGAAACAGCACGTGCCAGGATGACAGGCTGTTCCGCTGCGCGAACTCACAGATGCCCTGATGTGCAAGCCCCAATGCCGCTTCCTGGCTCGTGCCTGAGGCCACGCAGAATCGCGGGCCTGTGGCCGGGGTAAAGGGAATGGCAGTGAGCAGCTTGGGGTAGTAGTCCAGCCCTGACTGTCGCCAGGCGTCTGACCACGACCAATCGAAGACGTATTCGCCATAGGAGTGAGACTTCAGGTACATAGGTGCAACCGCAACCACGCGGGTGCCATCACGGATCACCAGGTGACAGGGTTGCCACCCTGTCTGCGCCGTCGTGCAGCCTGTGACCTCCATGCCGTGGAGAAATTCATGGCGGATGAACGGATAGTCTGTGCCGGTGACGGCATTCCACTGCTGTGCCGTGATGGCACCCAGGCTGGCGATAAATTCTATGTCGTATTGCGGTGCTGCTGAATCAGTCATACCTGTCCTGGTATCAGGCGAGCGCATAGTGGGCGACAACGCCCAAAAAGATTGCCGCCCCGACCCGGTTGTTATCGAGGAAGGCCTTGAAGCACAAAGCCGGGTCGCGATTGCGTATCAGCACCTGGTGATGAACAAAGAACGCAGCCGCGATGATCAGGCCTACCTGATAATACGGCCCGAGCGAGAAAGCGGATCCCGCAGCGTAAAAAGCGGTTAGCGCACCCACCTGCAGCAGTGCGATGATGTTGCGATCGTGGCGCCCGAACAGGATCGCCGTCGACTTCACGCCAATCTTCAGGTCGTCCTCCCGGTCAACCATGGCGTACTGGGTGTCATAGGCAACAGTCCACAGCAGGTTGCCCACATAGAGCAGCCAGAGTTCGGCCGGCAATGCCTGGCTTTGCGCAGCGAAAGCCATGGGAATGCTCCACGAGAAGGCTGCACCCAGGACAATCTGCGGCAGATGTGTATAGCGCTTCATAAACGGATAGGAAGAGGCGAGCAGTACCGCAAAAACGGACAAGAGCACCGTTAAGCGGTTGGTCATCAGCACTAACAACAAGGCCGCAAACAACAGCGCGAAGAACAGCGCCAGGGCCTGTTTAACACTGACAGCGCCTGTGACCAATGGCCGCGACCGGGTGCGCGTGACGCCGCCGTCGATGTTGCGGTCTGCCAGGTCATTCACGACGCAACCGGCTGAACGCATGAGGAAGGTGCCCAGCGTGAAGATCACCAGCAGCCTGGCATCCGGAACGCCCTCTGCGGCTATCCACAATGCCCAGAGCGTCGGCCACAGGAGCAGCAAAGTGCCTATGGGCTTATCGAATCGGATCAGTTGCAGGTAGGCCTGCAGTTGCGTTGCCTCGGTCATGCAGACAGCTTACTGGGTTGCCGAGAGTAATGCAGCGCTGACACGGCCGCGCTGCGAGCGGTGCACGGGCAACAGGGTCTGCCACGGAACGAAAGTGTGCAGGAACACTTCGCTGACCAGCAGCGGCTTGCCTGCAATATCAAACCGTGAGCGCCTGCCCCAGGCAGTCTGCCGCTGGCGCAGTTCGCCTGGAAGGTAGTGGCTCTGCCCGGGAACGAGCGCCAACTCAAATGGGCTGCGCAGCATGCCAGGGTGCTGGAATAGAATGGCACCCAGCGACTTGTTTCGTAGCCTGCGCAGGTGCCCGAGTTCACCGGCCAGGCTGCGCACCGGGAACACGCTGCGTGCAAAGACCACCGGGGTGTTGTCCAGCATCAGCGCCACCTCCCTGATCATTGCACGCTGGCGTAGCGGTACCTCTAGCGACCGTCGTTCCGACAACGACGGTACAGCCCAGCCCTGAAAGAGCCGCTGTACACGAAAAGCGCCCCGCTTCATGCCGCTCAGCCGGTCCGTGAGAGAACCGTCATCGGTAAGCCAGGGCCTGATCGCGGCGGGCAACTCCTGACTGGTGTAGCGTTTCAGGGGCCGCCAGCGAGGTTCGCGGCTGGCCGGGCGATGGCTGTTGCTGGAAGGACGGGTAGCGCGCAAAAACGGCGGTTCCATAGTAGAGGGAGAGGCGAGAATGAGCGATCTTAACCGCCCTTGCAAGCCCCGTTGCCCGCGGTGCAGGGCAAGCCCTGTCCACCATCCGGCCTAAATAGCCAGACTGCATTACCCAGAAAACCCTTGCACAATTATCGTACAACTCTATAGTGATGCGTCCGGAAATTAAGCCCGCTCTGCAAGCGTTTGTACAACGCAAGCCATTGGATTCATGGGCTTTTATCGAGACGAACTCAACAGCGAGAGAAATTATGAGTAGGTGGGAATGTATTGTCTGTGGCCTGGTATACGACGAGAAGGAAGGCTGGCCCGACGATGGCATTGCGCCCGGTACCAAGTGGGAAGACGTACCCGAGGACTGGCTCTGCCCCGATTGTGGCGTAGGCAAGGAGGACTTCGAGCTGCTGGAGGAGTCTCCGGTAGACGATACCCCGCACCACGATGAACCGGTGGTGGACAAGGTCCATGCCCCGGTCGTGATTCTGGGCACAGGCCTGGCCGGCTACGGTGTGGCCAAGGAGTTCCGCAAGCACGATACAGAAACACCCCTGATATTGATCACCTCCGACGACGGCCGCTCTTATTCCAAGCCCATGTTGTCTACGGGCTACACGCGTGACCAGTCCGCCGACGACCTCGCCCAGATGGACGCGGGCAACATGGCGCGTCAACTCAAGGCCAGCGTCTGGACGATGACCAAGGTGAGTGAGATAGATACCGCGAACCAGTTGATCAAGGTCGGTGATGCACAGAGCGCCGTGCACTACGGCAAGCTGGTGCTGGCAGTGGGGGCCGACGTCATTCGCCCGCCTATCCAGGGCGATGGGCTGGATTTGGTCTACTCGGTGAACGACCTGGCAGACTACGCCGATTTCCGCTCAGCGATCGCCAAAAATGACGTCAAGAAAGTCTGCATCATCGGCGGCGGTCTTATCGGCTGTGAATACACCAATGACCTGATCAATGGCGGTTTTGCAGTCGAAGCAGTCGATCCGCTGGGTTATTGCCTGCCGACACTACTGCCAGAAGCGGCGGGTAAGGCCGTTCAGGCCGCCCTGGAAGCCAAGGGCGCCAGGTTCCATTTCGGCCCGCTTGTGACCGCAGTGAACAAGGCCGCTGATGGTGTTAGTGTCACTCTGAACAATGGCGACGCCATCAGCGCAGATATTGTAGTCTCCGCCGTCGGCGTGCGGCCGCGTATCGATTTGGCCCAGGCCAGTGGTATTAGCACCAATCGCGGCATCATCACTGATCGATTCCTGCAAACCAGTGCGCCCAATGTCTATGCTATGGGTGATTGTGCCGAGGTAGATGGCAATGTACTGGTTTACGTGGCTCCGTTAATGGCAGCTGCCAAGGCGCTGGGTAAAACCCTGGCAGGAGAGCCCACCGAGGTGAGCTACCCGGCGATGCCAGTTACCATCAAGACGCCCGCCTGTCCGGTGGTGGTGTCTCCGCCAGCGCATGGCGCGCAGGGTGAGTGGACGATCGAACAGGATGGCAGTAACGTGAAAGGTTTGTTTCACGACAGCGCGGGCAACCTGCTTGGGTTTGCGCTGACCGGAGAGGCGATCAAGGAAAAAATGGCACTGCAGAAGCAGTTGCCGCCGATCATGGCTTGAGGTCGTTTAACTGGTGGTCAACAAAGGGGCTTTCGAGCCCCTTTTTTGTGCGCGCTGTCGAAGGCCTGCGGTGCAAGGCCCGGCAGCATTCCCCTGGCAGGGCCTATTTGAGCTGGTAGCGGGCTGAAGTGATGAATTGCCCGAAAGACTCGCACCAGACAATCACCGCTTCATAGTTTGCCGGGTCAATGCTCGGGGGTATTGCCACGACAAAGTTGTCAAAGGTTTTGACGTCTCCCACCAGGGCCATACTGGCCTTGAGCGCATTGAACTGGGCTTCTGTTTCTACGAACTTCGGCGAAAAGTACAGTTTGTAGTCTGGCCCTGGAGCGAGCTTGCCAGCGAAGGATACCGTCTCTGTGCTTATTGCAATCTGGCCCTCACCCCAGTGCAGTGCGTCGCTATCAGCGCGCTCCCGCGAGAATTCACCAATGTAGGTGCTCTGTGCTGCGGCCGCTGCGACAGCCGCGCTGGCCGGAGCATCAGGTGCAATCAGGATCGGCAGTGTGTAAATGCCTGCGGCAAAACCCAACAGTGCCATGCCAATGTGGCTGATACCCATGAGTAGAATGTTTCGTACTTTCATAGAGCCTTGCGCCTTACCGGGTGCTCACGGTTGCTTCGGTGGATTTGCTCCTGCGTAGGCACTATACGCGCAAAACAGGCTTACCCGACAGCCCGTTGTTACACCTTGGCGAATTCCTCGCTGGTGCCAGTCCAGCGCCTGATAATGCCTTCTACGTTGTTGGGGTGCTCGCGGCGGATGGTGTCGGAGAGTGTTTGTACGTCTTGTAGGAGGTGTTCGTGAGTCGGCAATTGTGCAACGCGAAACTCCAGCAGGCCGGTCTGTCGCGTGCCCAGCACTTCGCCGGGGCCGCGCAGTTCGAGGTCCTTCTCGGCAATATAGAAGCCGTCATTGCTCTCGCGCATCGCTCCCAGACGTTGTTTGCCGTTAATGGTAAGCGGTGGTTGATACAACAGGACGCAATGGCTTTCCTGTGCGCCGCGGCCGACGCGCCCGCGCAGTTGGTGCAGTTGGGCAAGACCAAGGCGCTCGGGGTTTTCGATAATCATCAGGCTGGCATTGGGCACATCGACGCCCACTTCAATCACGGTTGTGGCCACCAGTAACGCGGTGTCACCCGCCTTGAAGGCGGCCATTGCCTGTTCTTTCTCTGCTGGTTTCATGCGCCCGTGAATCAGGCCTATACCCAGCTGTGGCAATGCCGCGCGCAGTTCCTGCGCCGTTGCCTCGGCGGCTTGCGCCTGCAGCGCGTCGCTTTCCTCGATTAGCGTGCACACCCAGTAAGCCTGACGGCCGGCTTCGCAGGCTGCGGCGACGCGAGCGACGACTTCATCACGGCGGCCTGCGTCAACCAGTGCCGTTGCCACGGGCGTTCTGCCCGGTGGCAGCTCGTCTATTACCGAACAATCCAGGTCGGCATAGGCGACCATCGACAGCGTGCGCGGGATTGGCGTGGCGGTCATGACCAGCTGGTGCGGCCGACCGGCAATGTTGCCGGCTTTGCGGGTGAGCGACAGCCGCTGGTGCACACCGAAGCGGTGCTGTTCGTCGACGATGACCAGGCCCAGGCGGCTGAACTCAACGTCTGCCTGAAACAGGGCATGCGTTCCGATCACCAGGATGGCCTCGCCCGCCGCGATGCGGCAGAGGGCATCTTTGCGTTTTGTGCCCTTCGTACGGCCACTGAGCCACTCCATGGTGATATTCAAAGGCTTGAACCACTGCTGAAAGTTCTGCCAGTGCTGCTCGGCCAACAGTTCTGTGGGTGCCATCAGGGCGACCTGATAGCCGTTGGCGATCGCCTGCAGAGCAGCGCCTGCCGCAACCAGTGTTTTGCCTGAGCCCACATCACCCTGCACCAGGCGCAGCATTGGCACCGGCCGGGCCAGGTCGGCGGCGATGTCGGCCAGTACGCGCTTCTGTGCCTGCGTGGGCGCAAACGGCAAGGCGGACAAAAAGGCGTTCAGTTCGTGGTCCCGCGCGGGCAGCTCGGGCGCGCCTTCGCGCTGCTGGCGTTCGCGCAACCTGAACAGTGACAGGTTGTGCGCTACCAGTTCTTCCAGCGCCAGTCGCAGCTGTGCCGGATGCAGGCCCTCGCGCAGGGCGTCCAGGGCCGCATCGGGCGGTGGGTTGTGCAGATAGATCAGCGCCTGCGTCAGTGCATAGGGGTAGGAGCCGCACTCGGGCATCAATTCCTCGATGCCGGCCTTGCGCAGATAGGTGAGGGCCTGCGCGCAGAGGCTGCGCCACTGGTGCTGGCCTATGCCGCTGGTGGTTGGGTAGATTGGGGTCAGGGCCTCTTCAACAGGCGCGCTGTCACTGTCCAGCATACGGTACTCGGGATGGTACATCTCCAGCCCGCTGGACCCACGCCTGACCTGTCCAAAGCAGCGCAGTCGCGCACCGCTCTTCAAGTTGTTTTTCTGCGCGGCTGAAAAATGAAAGAAGCGCAGTGTGAGAGTACCGCTACCGTCCTGGATACGGGCCACCAGGCTGCGACGGCGGCCGAACACAACGTCTGCGGCGCGAACTTCGCCCTCGATAACGACATCAGTGCCGTCTTGTGCCGCCGCAATCGGTGTAATACGTGTGCGATCCTGATAGCGCAGCGGCAGGTGAAACAGCAAGTCTTCAAGATGCCGAACGCCATAGTCCGCCAGCTTTCCGGCCAGTTTGGGCCCAACTCCGCGAAGCTCGCGAACAGGTATTTTTGCGATCTCGTCCATCGCAGACAGAAACCGTTACTGAGGCCCGATCGCGCCGGTCAGTGTGTCGATCGCCTGCGGCCGCGGATAGCTGGCGCGCCAGGCCAGAGCGATCGTGCGCTTCGGTGCCGGACTCGTGAAGGGCCTGACCTGCAGTGCGCTTTCGCCGTAAGTGGAGACATCGGCAGCAGTTTTTGGCAGTACGGTAATGCCCAGACCGCCAACCACCATGTGCTTGAGTGTTTCCAGTGAGCTGCCTTCAACAACAGCCTGCCCCTTTGCGTGTCCGGCCCGGATTGCCTCCTGCAGGCCGGGGCAGGCGTCCAGTACCTGGTCGCGAAAGCAGTGCCCCTCGCCCATCATGAGCACACGATGACTGGCCAGCTCTGCCGGATCGATACTTTGCCTTTCTGCCAGCGAGTGCCTGTTAGGGATTACTACAACGAATTCCTCGTCATAGACCGGCTTGGTGACAACGTCGGTTTCGGTAAACGGCAGCGCGACAAAGACGGCGTCCAGTTCCCCGCGTGTGAGTTTGCCGCGCAGGCTGGACGTGTAGTTCTCCTCGATAAAGAGCGGCATTTGCGGGGCAATCTGCTGCATGTTGCTCACCAGCCTGGGGAACAGGTAAGGGCCTACCGTGTAGATTGCCCCCACAGACAGCATGCTACCCAATGGGTCCTTGCCAAGCTCTGCCAGTTGCAGCAGGTTCTGCGCCTCCTGCAAAACGGTGCGTGCCTGGTCAACGATCATGTCTCCGGTGGGTGTTGTGGTAACTTTGTGGCGGGACCGTTCGAACAGGCTGACCCCCAGCTCTGACTCCAGCTTCTTGATTGCAATGCTGAGGGTCGGCTGACTGACGTTGCACTGCTCGGCCGCTTTGCGAAAATGGCCTGTCTCCGATAGGGCGACAAGATAGCGCAGTTCCGTCAGGGTCATGGGTATGTGTGTCCGTTGATAGTCTGTAGCAATAGTACCTGTAGTGTAACCAGTGAGATAACCCTTTATGAAGAGCAGAACTGTCCTACTTGTCGGCTGTGGCGATATTGGGATTCGTGCGGGTGAACAGCTTCTGAAGCTGGGAGCCCAGGTAACCGGGGTACGGCGCCGTATCGAGAACCTGCCGGCGGGTTTTGCTGCGCATGCCGCGGACTATACCGAGGCAGGCAGCCTGGACTTTGCGCAAACACTGCAGCCCGATTATGTGATAACAACGTTTAATCCGTTTGATCGCTCAGACCAGGGGTACCGGCGCGGTTTTGTGCAGGCGATGGATAATCTCCTGGCTGGTCTGGGTGCGCATCGGCCGCGAAGGATTCTCATGTCCAGCAGCACGCGTGTGTTTGCCGAGGCAGACGGCGGCTGGGTGGATGAGTCCAGCGCCCTGAGTGAATCGGACCCATGGGCACGGTCAATTATCGAGGCGGAGCAGCGCTTGCTGGCATCCGGTCACCGTGCCTCGATAGTGCGTTTTGGAGGCATCTACGGTATTCCCGGTGGCCGGCTGATAGCGCGCGTCAGTCGTGGAGAGATTGCGCCGCCGCAACCGGTGCGGTTTACCAATCGTATTCATCGGCAGGACTGCAGCCGATTTCTGGTGCACCTGCTGGAGAAAGCCGAGCAGCAAGCGGCACCGGGTCAACCAGCCACCGGCGATGGCCTCCAGAGCGTCTACATTGGTGTTGACGACTACCCTGCGCCTCGCTACGAGGTGGAAAGCTGGCTGGCGGAGCAGCTCGGAGCAACGCCGCTACCACATACGGATAACGAACCAGTGCGGCACAACAGTGGGCACAAGCGTTGTCGCAATGTGGCCTTGCGCGCGAGCGGTTATCGTCTTTTGTATCCGGATTACCGTGCCGGTTACGCGGCGTTGTTGCGCTAGTGCCGCGCTGTGTGTATCACAGCGTCAGAATCGCCTCGACCTCGATGGCCGCACCTTTGGGTAGTGCTGCTACCTGTACGCAGGCGCGCGCAGGAAAGGGCGGCTTCAGGAAGCTCGCCATGACGTCATTGACTGCGCTGAAGTCGCCCAGGTCGGTCAGCGAGATATTGATTTTTACGGCATTGTTCAAATTCCCACCAGCCGCTTCTGCCACAGCCGCGAGGTTACTGAAAACCTGGCGAGCCTGCTCGCTGATATTGCCTGTAACGAGCTCTCCGCTTGTTGGGTCCAGTGGGATTTGCCCGGACAGCCAGACGGTGTCGCCGACTTTTACCGCTTGTGAGTAAGGGCCAATGGCGCTGGGCGCGTCCGGGGTGGAAATGATGGCACGGTTTGTCACTGTCAGGTTGCTCCGCTCGGTGGAATACGAGGATTAATTCTTAACGCGCACGACCTTGCGCACATGGTTCACATCACGCAGTCGTTTCATGATTCGCGCCAGGTGGACGCGATTTTCAACATGCATCTCCATGTTCACAAATGTGAATTGGTAGTCCTTGTTCTCTGTTGAAATTTTCTCGATGTTTACGCCCATGCTGTTGATGCGTGTCGCCATGACCGCAATCATACCGCGCCGGTTCTCCACCTCTACTCGCAGTTCAACGGGATAGTCGCCCTGTACGTCATCGTCCCAACGCAACGCAACCAGCCGGTCACTGTTCTCGCGCATATCGGCGAGGTTATTGCACTGGTCGCGATGCACAACCACGCCTTTTTCAGAGCTCAGGTAGCCTTCAATAGCATCGCCGGGAATGGGGTGACAGCAGCGTGCGAAACTCACCATATAGCCCTCGGTACCGCGGATCGCCACGGGCTCGTCGCGACCCGCCGTGGCCGTGCCCGCAACATGCTCGCTCAAGATCTGTTGCGCGGTGATGGCGGGCAGGCGGCTGCCGCGCGCCACGTCTACCAACAGGTCTTCAACGGTCGTGTAGTGATGTTCCTGCAAGAACTCTGTGAGCTGGTCCTGATCGACTTGATCAAGCGTCGTGCCAAAATCTGCGAAACCCTTGTTCAACAGCGTTTGTCCCAGGGCAACAGAATCATCTCGTGTCTGGTGCTTCAGGAAGTGGTGTATGTTCGAGCGTGCTTTCGCGGTCACGGCGTAGTCCAGCCACGAGGGGTTCGGTCGTGCACCTGAAGACGTCAGTATCTCGACGGTGTGGCCGCTTTCCAGTGCCTCGGATAAAGGGGCAAGACGGCGGTTGATGCGACATGCCACGCAACTGTTGCCCACATCGGTGTGTACCGCATAGGCAAAGTCCACAGCCGTTGCGCCACGGGGTAACTCCAGTATGCGACCCTTGGGCGTGAACACGTAGATTTCATCGGGAAACAGATCAATCTTTACGCTCTCGATGAATTCCAGCGAATCCCCCGCCTTTTGCTGCATTTCCAGCAAACCCTGTACCCATTGGCGCGCACGTGCCTGGCTGCTGTTGGCTCCCTGGTCATCACTTTTATATAGCCAGTGCGCGGCAATACCATTGTTGGCCATGTCTTCCATTTCGCGGGTGCGAATCTGTACTTCGATCGGTACACCGTGCATGCCCATTAGCACCGTGTGCAGCGATTGATAGCCGTTGGATTTGGGAATGGCGATATAGTCCTTGAATTCGCCGGGTACGGGTTTGTAGAGACTGTGTATACAACCCAGGACGCGATAGCAGGTATCGACTGAGTCGACGATGATGCGAAAGGCGTAGATGTCCATGATCTCTGCAAAGGACTTGCGCTTGGACTTCATCTTTTTGTAAATGCTGTACAGGTGCTTCTCGCGGCCAATAACGCGAACATCGTGCCCTTCCTGATTGAGGGTCGCGACAATCTGGCTGCGCACGTTCTCTACCAGTTCCTTGCGGTGCCCGCGGGCGTTGCGGATTGCCGCATCGATGCGGCGGGCACGCATGGGGTAGAGTATGCTGAAACCCAGATCCTCGAATTCCATGCGCACATTGTTCATGCCCAGGCGCATTGCGATGGGTGAGTAGATGTCTAGGGTTTCCCGCGCGATGCGTTTTGCCTTGTCGGTGCTCAGTACGCCAAGTGTGCGCATGTTGTGGAGTCGATCTGCGAGTTTGACCAGGATAACGCGGATATCGCGTGCCATAGCCAGCGCCATTTTCTGGAAGTTTTCTGCCTGCTTCTCTTCCAGGGATTCAAACTCCATCTGCGTGAGTTTGCTGACCCCGTCGACCAGCTCGGCAACGGTGTCACCAAACTGCTCACCAATAGCAGACTTTTCAATGCCGGTGTCTTCGATGACGTCGTGCAGCATGGCGGCCACCAGGCTCTGGTGATCCATGTGCATGTCGGCAAGAATGCCGGCTACTGCCAGTGGGTGGGTGACGTAGGGTTCGCCAGAGCGGCGGATTTGGCCGTAGTGGGCCTGTTCGGCAAAATAGTAAGCCCGGGTAACCTGGCTGGTTTGGTCGGGCTTCAGGTAGCTGTTAAGCGTGTGGTTGAGGGCATCAATAGTCTGCATGGCGTAGGTGCTTGCCTGTAACGTCGATGCCCCGCGAACTACATGGGCTCGCTGGATTCCATGACCTCTGCGAGCTCGTCTTCCGCTTCGATCTGGTCTTCGCGAGTGAGAATATCAGCATTGACAAAGCCCTCTGCAATTTCACGCAGGGCAATAACCGTGGGTTTGTCGGATTCTTCCTGAACCATTGGGTCCTTGCCGCCGGTTGCCAACTGTCGTGAGCGCTTGCTGGCGACCATAACCAGTTCAAAGCGGTTAGCAACGTTTTCAAGACAATCTTCAACTGTAACGCGAGCCATGTGTTTACTTCCTGTGAGTAGACTGACTGTACCCCTGGTACAGGTAATCCGTGGTTGTCGGGCAGTGGCTGTCGCGGGTGGTTCCGAACAGCCCGGCGCGTGCACGCAGGCCCCTTGTCGAACCGCGCATTATAGCCCGACACCCCCGGTCTGCGTCCAGCGTAATTACTGCGCACAAGGGCGCCTGGGCGGAGCGGGTTAGCTGAGCAATTCCTGCAGCAGCTGGCTGTGGATCGCCTCTTGCCGGTGGGTGTGCTGGCGTTCTGCCCGTACAATCGCACGCAGTTCTTCCAGCGCGGTTGCGAAGTCCTCATTGATGACCAGGTAGTCGCTTTCCACGTAGTGTGACATTTCTTCCACGGCCTGGCTCATGCGCCTGGCGATGGTTTGGGCATCGTCCTGCCCACGGGAATTGAGGCGCTCCTCCAGGGCGGCGCGCGAGGGCGGCGCGATAAAGATGGCCCTGGTCTCAGGTATAAGTCGTCGCACCTGTTGTGCGCCCTGCCAGTCAATCTCCAGGATGACATCCCGATTGGCTGCGAGCTGTTCCTCAACCCAGGGCGCAGAGGTGCCGTAGAAATTGCCAAAGACCGTGGCATGTTCCAGAAATTCAGCGCGCTCAAGCATGTCCAGGAAAGTACGCTCGTCGACAAAATGATAATTCACCCCGTTGACCTCACCGGGGCGAATAGGGCGAGTCGTATGCGATATTGACACCAGCAGGTCGTCCCTGTCCTTGATCAGCGCGTTGACCAGGCTTGTTTTACCCGCGCCCGATGGGGCCGATACGGTATAGAGAATTCCTCTGCTCATGGATTGGTCGTTCCGGTGTTGGCGTTGAGTGGGTTATTCAATATTCTGGATTTGTTCGCGCATTTGCTCAATGAGCACTTTTAATTCCACGGCATCCAGCGTGGTTGTGGCCGATTGGGATTTGGAAGAGAGCGTATTGGCCTCACGGTTGAGCTCCTGCATGAGAAAATCCAGGCGCCTGCCACATGGTCCACCCTTTTTGATCGTGCGCCTGACTTCTGCGATGTGCGCGTCGAGCCTGTCCAGTTCCTCATCGACATCGGCTTTTTGCGACAGGTAGACCAGCTCCTGCTCAAGGCGGCCTTCATCGACTTCTACTTCAAGCTCGGCAATGCGCCGGGTAATCTTCGCGCGCTGATGTTGCATCAGTTCTGGCATGACGGCGCGGGTTGCGGCGACCTGGGTCTCTACCTGAACCAGCCTGTCGGTAACAAGCTCGGCAAGTTTTGCGCCCTCGCGGCTGCGTGCCTGTTGCAGGTTGGCCAGCGCGGCCCTGAACAGGGCGAGCGTGTCCTGCTGCAGTGCGTCTTCTGAGGCCTCACGCGCAGTGTAAATGCCGGGGAATTGCAGCAGCGACAGTGCATCGGGCACGCGGTCGCTGTCCAGTCGCGCGTTGACACTTTCGGTGGCGGCGATCAGGGCCGCCAGGCGTGGCTCGTGTATTGCCATCTCTTCTGGTTCAGCTGCGTTGGCCTGCATCTTGATAAAGCACTCGACTTTGCCGCGCGCCAGTGACGATACCAGCCCCTCGCGCAGTTCGGGCTCCAGGGCGCGCAGCGAGTCCGGCATTTTCAGGCTGCAATCCAGATAGCGATGGTTCACCGAGCGCAGTTCTATGGTGAGCGTGCCCCCGGAGGTGTGCATACTTTCCCTGGCAAAGGCGGTCATGCTTTGGATCATGGAAGAAAAGGAACCTGGTTGGATGCTGTGGCACGAGTGTAGCAGCTTGGTTCGGGCCCTTATAGAGCCACGGCGGCTGCGCAATTAGCACAGCAGGGGCTGCGATTACCGGCCCCGGCTCGCGTATACTGTGGCGCGAATATAGTTCACTACTTGGAGTTATACATGCAGCGACCCAGCGGCCGGGCCCCCTCACAGTTACGCGATATCAGCATTACTCGTCATTTCACGCGACACGCGGAGGGCTCCGTGCTGGTCTGTTTCGGTGATACCCGGGTGATCTGTACGGCCTCTGTCGAAGAGGGCGTGCCGCGATTTTTACGGGGCACCGGCAGCGGCTGGGTCACGGCAGAGTATGGCATGTTGCCGCGATCTACCGATTCCCGCATGGGCCGCGAGGCAGCGCGCGGCAAGCAAGGGGGGCGCACCGTAGAAATTCAACGATTGATAGGCCGTTCATTGCGCGCCGCCGTCGACCTGAAAAAACTGGGTGAGCACTCCATCGTCATAGACTGCGACGTCATCCAGGCTGATGGCGGCACCCGCACGGCATCCATCACCGGCGCCTGTGTAGCACTGGTAGATGCGCTCAATACGTTGCAGCGCAGCAAGCGAATCGAGACGGACCCGCTGCTGCAGATGATCGCTTCAGTGTCTGTAGGTGTGTACCAGGGTGTGCCGGTACTTGACCTGGATTACCCGGAGGATTCTGCAGCTGATACAGATATGAACGTGATCATGGATGAGTCAGGGGGCCTTATCGAAGTGCAGGGTACCGCGGAGGGAGCGTCGTTCTCGCGCGCCGAGCTCAATAACATGCTGGACCTGGCGACGCAGGGCATCGAGGAGCTGATACAAAAGCAAAAAGCGGCGCTAGCGGAAGCTTAGGCCGGCACGCCTGGTGGCCTGCGAGCGACCAGGCTAGAGTTCGATGTCAAAATCCATGATGACCGGGGCGTGTGACGAAAATGCCCTGGTCTTGTAGATTGCGCCGTAGTCCACACTGTACTTCAGGCCTTGCGAGACAATCTGCATGTCGGTGCGCCAGCCGTTGTGTTCGCGATCGCCATCAGGCCACCAGCTGAACTCGTCGTGGTCAGAGTTGATCTCGCGAAAGGCATCGACGTAGCCGGACTCCAGCAGTTCATCCATCCACTGGCGCTCTTCAGCCAGAAATCCCGAGACGGTGCTGTTGCTGGCGGTGTCTTCTACGTCTATCGCGGTATGGGCGATCTGCCAGTTGCCGCAGATGATGAACTCGCGACGCTTGTTACGAATCTTTTGCAGATGTGGTGCCAGCAGTGCAAAGAACTCGTTCTTGCGCGCCTGTTGCTCGCCGTTGCCAGGCTCCGCCGAGGGGGCCAGCAGGCAGGCAACGCTCAGGTTTTCGTAGTCAGCCTGGATGTAGCGGCCTTCCATGTCGAAGTCAGCAAACCCGAGCCCTGTCATGATGGCTTTGGGCAACTGGCGGCAGTAAATCGCAACGCCATTGGCCTTGCCATTAATGTCGTCAAAGAAGTACGCGTTATATTCCTCGGGGAAAAACACGTTGTCCTGCAGGTCATATTCCGAACAACGCAAATCCTGCACGCACACGAAATCTGCATCCTGATCCTTGAGCCAGTCGTAGAAGCCTTTTTCTGCGGCGGCTTGTAGCCCGTCAGCACTGAAGCTGATGATTCTCATTCGTGGCCCCTTGGTATGAGAGCGTGTATCATGCCGGAACGCGAGCCGGCGTGCCTGTTACGTGTAAAAATGTACAGCCTGTGTCGGTCGCTGGAGCGTCCAACCAGGTCGGTCGCCGGAGCGCCGGGTATTACTTGCGAAGTGAATCAGACCGGGCTTTTCGACAACAAGTTATTGGCTGACTGAGCTGCTCGAAGAGGCGGCAGCAGCGAGCACTTTATAAAAAAACGTCAGGGACCGGCTTCGGCTATTCTATAGCCAAAAATAGCAAATTCAATGCTTGTTTGAGGGACAGTGAGCGGATGCAGACATACCAGAACGACTTCATCGAGCTTGCGCGGCGCTACGATGTTCTGAAGTTCGGCGAGTTCACGCTAAAGTCCGGTCGCGTCAGCCCCTACTTTTTTAATGCGGGCGCATTTGCCAGCGGTGAAGCGCTGGCACAACTGGGCAGGTGCTATGCCAGTTGCATCATTGATGCCGGTTTCGAGTTCGATGTCTTACTTGGCCCTGCCTACAAGGGAATACCCCTGGCGGCTGCCACTGCGATTGCCCTGGCCAATGAACATGGGCGCGATGTGCCGTTCGCTTACAACCGCAAGGAGGCAAAGGCGCACGGCGAGGGCGGTACGATGGTCGGCGCGCCGTTGCAGGGACGCATTCTGGTGATCGATGACGTCATCACCGCCGGCACAGCCGTACGTGAAGTGATAGCAATGATCCATGCCGCCGGTGCTGATCTGGCGGGCGTGGTGATAGGCCTCGATCGCCAGGAGCGCGGTGAGGGTGAGCTGTCGGCGGTGGGAGAGCTCAGCCAGGCCCAGAGCGTGCCTGTACGCGGTATTGTCCAGATGTGTCATATTATTGATTATCTTGAAACGACAGGAGAGGGCCCTTCGGGTACTCTGGCTGATATGCGTGAATATCGCGAGCGCTATGGAGTTTGATGTGAGTGACCACTTACCGGCCGCTTTGCTAATGGCATGGAAGCTTGGAAGCAAATGAAACGATTGGCAGGTTTATTAATTGTTGTGCTAACGGCTACCGCTGCAACAGCGGCCGCTGAGAAGCTGTACCGATACCGTAACGCCGAGGGCAATGTGGTGGTTGATTACCGCGTGCCGGCGGAGTACGTCAGTGGTGGCTACGAGGTCATTAATGACGAAGGCGTTGTGCTGGAGATTGTTCCCAGGGAACTGACGCCGGAAGAAAAGAAAGCGGCTGAAATCCAGCGAAAACTGGAAGAAGAAGCGCGGGCAGAGGAAGAGCGCCTGCGGCAGTGGGACGAATCGCTGTTGCTGCGCTACAGCACGTCTGCGGATATCGAGGCGGCCAGGGAGCGCGCCCTGGATAACCTGCGCATTCGCATGAGTATTCTCAAGGGCAATCGACGTTCACTGAAGCAGAAGATCGAAAACTACCAGGCCCAGGCGGCGGAGATAGAGCGGTCTGGCCGCGAGGTTGACAAAAAACGCCTGCAGGCCATAAGCGACATGCAGCAGGAGATTGGCGCTACCGAAAGAGCCATCGCCGATCGCCAGCGCGAGATGGAAGAACTCGCAGAGAGCTTTCAAATGGACATCGAACGGTTTGAGCAGCTACAGGACATGGTAGACCTGCGCAGAACACACGGCGAGAAGCCCTAGTCGGCCGCCCCCTTCCTCCAGGCCTCAAAGCCACTGTGCGTGCCCGCACCCGGCGCGTGCGTGCGCCGCGGAGTTAGTCGCCCTGTTCAGGGCAACAGAGAAAATCAGCTGGCGTAGCTGGCGGTCTGGCTGCCCAGTGGCTGTGTCACGGCATCCTTGAAAAAGCCGTCGATCAGCAGCGCCCATTGCGCTGACCAGTCTGCCGTTGGTGAG
This sequence comes from Gammaproteobacteria bacterium, assembly GCA_024742415.1. GTDB lineage: Bacteria > Pseudomonadota > Gammaproteobacteria > Pseudomonadales > Halieaceae > Marimicrobium. Next base: position 121,570 of record JANSYN010000005.1, on the reverse strand, counting down.
CGCTTGAACCCGCTGCGCACATACTGGGATATTCGGCCTTCCGCTGCGCTCAATAGCAGGTTAGCGGCGACCGGCAGCGGTGCGACCGGGCGCAGACCCTCCTGCATTTCGGCATCGCGTATGACCTGTCGCAATTGCGTCTCGAAACGGTCGAATAGCTGGGCGACGCGCTGATGCAGGCGGTCGGTTTCGCCGGCAAGTGCATCACCAGTGAGGATGCGTGTAATGCCCGGGTTGCGTTCGGTGAAGGTAAGCAACAGCATGAGCATTTTCTCGCAGCGCCTGGCGGCGGTAGTCTCTTCGCTGAGAATGAGGTTGATGCGGCTGAACAGCGTCTCTTCGATGAACTCGATAAGTCCCTCGAACATTTTTGATTTACTGGGGAAATGCCGATAGAGCGCAGCTTCAGATACGCCAACCTGTTTGGCCAAGCCTGCCGTTGTGATGCGGTTGCCGGGATTGGCCTCCAGCATCTGGGCCAGTGCTTCGAGTATCTGCTGGCGCCGTTGGGATTTTCTCGGAGGCATGTTGATCCATCGGGGTGAGCGTTGTAACCAATGCTAGCTGCTACCCGGGCGGGCTGCAATAAAAGTAAGCGCGCACAGACTAAATATTCAGTATTTTTTCTAACGGCGGTTGCTGATTAGCGTCCCCATGCCGTCATCGGTAAATGTTTCGAGCAGCACAGCATGCGGTACGGTGCCATCTATGATGTGGGCGCTGGTCACGCCTCCCTTGACCGCGTCCAGTGCGCAACGAATCTTGGGCAGCATGCCGCCGGTGATGGTGCCGTCTGCGATAAGCTCGTCCACTTGTTCGGTGCTCAGTCCTGTCAACGTGGTGCCGTTTTTGTCGAGCAGGCCGGCAACGTTTGTCAGCAGCATCAGCTTCTCTGCCTGCATAACCTCCGCGAGCTTGCCTGCCACAAGGTCAGCATTGATATTGTATGTGGTGCCGTCTCGTCCGACCCCAATGGGCGCGATGACCGGAATGAAATGGCTGTTCAGTATCAGATCCAGCACGGAGGTGTCGATTTGCTCCACCTCTCCTACGTGGCCGATGTCAATGATCTCCGGGGCACTGAGTTCCGGACTCATGCGGCTGACCTGGAGTTTGCGGGCGCGAATCAGCTGGCCATCCTTGCCGGTGACACCGAGCGCTTTGCCCCCGCTGTTATTGATAGAGGCGACGATTTCCTTGTTCACGCTGCCGCCCAGCACCATCTCAACGACGTCCATGGTCTCGGCATTGGTGACACGCATGCCATTGACGAACTCGGTCTTGATGTTCAGCTTTTCCAGCAGCGCGCCGATTTGTGGGCCTCCTCCATGCACCACGACAGGATTCATGCCGACCAGCTTCATCAAGACAACGTCACGTGCAAAGCTCTCGTGCAGGAGGGGGTCAACCATGGCGTTGCCGCCGAATTTGACGACGATAGTCTTGCCGGTGAAGCGCTGGATATAGGGCAGCGCCTCGGTCAGAACCTCGGCGACGTTCAGGGCTGCCTCACGGTCGAGTGACATGGTGTTACCTGCATTGATTGCTGCCCCTGTGCAGGGGCGCCAGATTAGAATCTAAGTTCGACTTCCGGATCAATCAGTGCGATTTGCGCCCTGAACTCCTCCTGGATATGTTCCAGATGCTCAGCGGAGTCTGCTTCAAACCGTGCGGTCAACGCCGGGCCTGTGTTCGAAGCGCGGACCAACCCCCAGCCATCGCTGAAGTCAACGCGGATGCCGTCCATTGTGTTCACCTTCCCGGAGGCGAAATCTGCATTGCTGACAATTTTGTCAACAAGGTCGAATTTGTAGTGGTCAGCCACGGGAATAATGATCTCGGGAGTGTTGACGGTGACGGGAAACTTGTCAATGGCGTCATCGAGGCTCTCGCCCTGAGTGCTCATTATTTCCGCTAATCGAGCCGCGGCGTACATCCCATCATCAAAGCCAAACCAGCGTTCACCGAAGAAAATATGTCCGGAGAACTCACCGCCCAGCAGCGCGCCCGTTTCCTGCATTTTTTCTTTCATGAAAGCATGGCCGGTTTTCCACAGTACGGGTCGACCGCCATGTTGGGTAATCAGTGTGGTGAGATTGCGGCTGCATTTGACGTCAAAGACCACGTCAGCGCCCGGATTGCGCGATACGACATCCTCGGCGTAGAGCATGAGCAATACGTCGGTGCGCACGATGCGCCCACTGGAGGTAACAACGGCCAGGCGATCGCCGTCACCGTCAAAGGCCACGCCAAAGTCAGCGGAGTGTTCTTTGACCGCGCGCGCCAGGTCCGCCAGGTTTTTCTCGTCGCTGGTATCCGGCGGATGGTTGGGGAACGAGCCGTCGATCTCGCAGTACATGGGCACGACTTCGCAGCCCAGTTCGCGGAACAGTTCCGGGGCGATGCCACCGGTGACGCCGTTGCCGGCGTCTATGACGACCTTCAGCGGTACCGCAATAGCGATATCGTGCAACACTTCGTCGATATACGCAGGGACTACGTTTTCGCGAATCAGTCGTCCGTTGCCCTGTACAAATTTGCCATTGGCAACTTTTTCCCGCAGGGACTGGATGCCTCCTGCCGCGATGGTCTGTTGATTGAGTACAATCTTGAAGCCGTTGTCTTGTCCCGGATTATGGCTGCCGGTGATCATCACGCCGGAGCGGTAGTTGAGGTGGCGTGTCGCGAAGTACAACAGCGGCGTGGGGACCACCCCGATGTCGATAATATCCCTGCCCGCTTCCATCAGGGCCTTGACCAGCACAGCCTTGATACGTGGGCTGGATGAGCGGCCATCGCAGCCGACGATTAACGCCTGTTCGCCGATTTCATCAGCCATGGTACCGATGGCGCCGCCAATTTTTGCCACCAGTTCGTCGGTCAGCTCATCCTTGGCGTGGCCGCGAATATCGTAGGCGCGGAAAATGTGTCCGGGCAGGCCATCGTCTGAAACTGGCGGTGGGTCCGGTTGCTCGCGGACAATACTTGCAGGCGCGTTCGCTGCCTCCAGGTCGAGGTCGAGGTCCAGTTCCTCGTCGTCCATATCGGACATATCGGTAGGCTGGAACATCGTGCTCGCCATACCGGCTGCCTCAGACGCGGCAGGCGCGGCTCTCTCGGTCTCGGCCTCTGCCGTGGCGGGTGTGGCCTCCTGCCCTTCACTTTGCCTGAGCACCCGCAGCGTGGCGCGACGCAGTTGCTTGGCGATGGTCACCAGTTCGGGTATTGCCAGATTCAGCTGTGAGCGTCGGCTGGAGGCTTCTATGATTCGGTCAATCTCTCTGGTTAACGCCTGTGGCACCATTCGCAGGAAGATAGCCACAGATGCCAATGCGGCCAGCACAGCCAGGGCCAGCACGAGGTAGATCGGTAGCTTGCTGGCGCTCAGGTCATTGATCAGTGTTTTTGACGGGGTGAAAGCCACCTGCCAGGAAGTGTCGGGCACTTCTGCGAACCAGCGCTCCTTGCCGGCGCTTTCGCCGCGTGAGGCGATGGTCACGGTTTTCTCTTTGCCGGAGTCAACGGCGATATGCGTTTGCTCCAGTGCAAACTCTCCCGCATCGATGTAGAGCGAATTCAGGTGGCGCCCGATCTGGTTGTTTTCCAGGGTCAACAGGAGGACGGCACTGCGGCCGGGCAACTCCGGGTGGGTGACTTTACTGACCATAGAGGTCAGCCAGGTCTTGTCGTGTTGGTAGGACTCAGGCTGGACGGTCTTGTCTTCACTGCTTTTGCGTACCAGGTCAACCTCGATATGGTTGCGCAGACCGCGCTCGCCACTGGTGAAATCGGCGGTGCCGAGCTCGCCCACGGGTACGATTCTCAAGCCGCGGGCCTCGGGGAAGTAAGCGAGCATGTCGCGCTCCAGCCTTACCAGGTTGTCCAGGGTGGGGCTGGCAATGGCCGACAGTGCTGCGGGTGTTTTGGCCGCGTTGGTAAGGCGTGCGTTGAGACGATCCAGCATACGATCGATGCTGGTAGCTTTTTGCGTGGCAAACGCCGAGGCGACTCGATCCAGCTGCTGCGCTTGCAGTGCGGGCTCGCGCATGATCAGCAGGTAAGCGAAGCCAAGCAGCACAGGCACGAGCGCGGCCAGTGCGGCTGTCAGCGCGATTTTGTGGAGAACGTTCGAGCTGGCACTAATGCCCTGCGGTGTCGCCGCGGGCTCAGAGCTGCCATTTCCCTTATCCGCCCCTTGTTTTTTCTTCTTTAAAGTCAGTTTCACTGCTTTAGCCCCAAGGTCTTTCCAAAATAGTATTACATCGAACCCGCGGCTAAAACGAACATGTGAACTTTTCTCCACATTTTTACAGCCAGGGAAAAGTCTTTGAAAACGGCAGCTTGCGTCTACTTTGCGCGGTTTCCTGTGAACCAGTTCCCATTGGGCGCGGGCCGATTCGGGCTGGGCCGCCGCTTGCACCAGCCGGCGGTGGGCTGGCGCCCTGCAGGAATTACTCTGCTACCGGCAGCTGCTGGGCAATAAGCTGGATGATCTGCCTGGCCAGCGTGGCTTTGCCCGCCCGTGGCAGGTCCTGGCGCCCGTTACCTGGCCAAAGCACCGTGGCGGCATTGCTGTCGCTATTGAAGCCAATTTCTGGGTCAGAGACATCATTGGCGATAATCATGTCCAGTGATTTTCGCCTGAGCTTATCGCTGGCGTAGGCAACGAGGTCGTTGGTTTCGGCGGCAAATCCAACGGTATAGGGCCCGTCGGGCTTCGCGGCGATGGTGGCCACGATGTCGGGGTTACGCACCAGCGTGATGGTCATTTCCTCGCCGCTTTTCTTGATTTTCTGTGCGTTTACTGCCGCCGGTCGGTAATCAGCCACCGCCGCACAGGCGATAAAGATGTCGCACTGGGGCAGCGCTGAGAGGCTTGCCTCAAGCATCTGTTGCGCACTTGCAACGTCGATGCGTTGCACGTGTTCAGGTGTTGCCAGTTGCACGGGGCCGGCGATCAGGGTCGTCACGGCGCCGGCGTCAACCGCGGCCCGAGCCAGCGCGAACCCCATCTTTCCGGAACTGTTGTTGGAGATATAGCGCACCGGGTCCAGCGCCTCGCGCGTTGGTCCGGCAGTGATGACCACGCGTCGGCCCGCCAGGAGCCCGCTCTGGAACAGCGAAGATGCAGCCTGGGCAATCAGCGTGGGTTCTTCCATGCGCCCTGGCCCGACGTCGCCGCAGGCCTGCAGGCCCTCGGCCGGTTCTACCAGGTGAGCACCGCGTGCCTTTAAGGTCGCCACGTTTTCTACAGTCGCCGCATCCCGCCACATCTGCTGATTCATGGCCGGAGCCAGCAGCAGCGGGGCGGGTGTGGCCAGTGCAACGGTGGTCAGAAGGTCATCGGCACGGCCGGCTGCCAACCTTGCCAGTACATCGGCGGTGGCCGGCGCAATAAGGAAGAGGTCGGCCCAGCGTGCGAGCTCTATGTGCCCCATGCCCAGCTCGGCCTCCGCATCCAGCAGTTGGGTATGCACCGGATTGCCCGAAAGCGCCTGCAGGGTAAGTGGCGTGATGAACTCCTGGGCACCGTGGGTCATGACGACCCTGACGGTCGCCCCCAACTGTTGCAGAGCGCGAATGATTTCTGCCGCCTTGTAAGCAGCGATACCGCCGCTCACACCGAGCAGAACATTGCGATTGAAAAGATGTGCCATTTGGCGGTCCAAACTGGGACGATAGACGATGTCGAAAGATACCACCGACCGCCAACCTTGCACACCGGCGGTCGCAGTCTTGCAACTCGGGGCTCAAGGAGGAGCGTGATGAGTTTGGCAATGTTGTTGTCTGGCGAGGGCCCAAGAGACAAGCTGCTTACGCGTGGCGCCAGCGCGCTGTCTGATGCTGAGCTGCTGTCGGTGTTGCTGGGAACCGGTTATCAGCAGTGCAGTGCTGTGCAGCTCGCGCGTGATTTGCTGCACCACTTTGGCGATATTGGCGCTGTGTTGCGGGCGGGTCATGAAACTTTAATGTGCCAAAAAGGCATGGGTCCAGCCAAGTCTGCCCAGTTGGTCGCGGCCATGGAACTCGCGCGCCGCCAGGCGCTGCAAAGGCTGAACGAGACCGACGTATTAAGCAGCCCCGCCGATACTCGCCGCTTCCTGCAGTACCACCTGGGCAGCCGTGAGCGCGAGGTGTTTTCCTGCCTGTTCCTGGATAGCCAGCACCGGGTGCTGGCTTGTGAGGATCTGTTTTTTGGCACGCTGGATGGCGCCGCCGTTTACCCCAGGGAAGTCGCCGTGAGGGCCTTGAAACTCAGTGCAGCCGCTGTCATTTTTGCGCACAATCACCCCTCCGGCGTGGCGGAGCCCAGTGCGGCAGACAAGCGCATCACGGAGCGCCTGCGCTCAGCACTGGCCCTGTTTGATATCAGGGTGCTCGACCACATTATTGTTGGCACCGGCTGTGAGTTTTCCTTTGCTGAGCAGGGCCTGCTCTGAGCCGGTTGCACCCTTGCCATGCCGGGGGTGTTCTGGTATAAAGTCGCGCTCTGCGCGGCTGGTGGGCCGAAAAACGCCGCTAGCTACTTCATTTTTAATAGATTTTCCCCCGGTTTTGGGAAAGCCCAAAGTTTTGGGAGAGAGAGCAACATGGCTAGAGTCTGTCAGGTTACCGGCAAGCGCCCCGTAACTGGAAACAACGTATCCCACGCAAAGAACCGCACCCGTCGTCGGTTTCTGCCGAATCTGCATCAGCACCGTTTTTGGCTGGAGTCCGAGAAGCGATTTGTAAGCCTGCGTGTTTCGAGCAAGGGCATGCGCATTATCGACAAAAAAGGCATTGAAAACGTGCTGCAGGAAATGCGCGCGCGCGGCGAGAAGGTTTAAGGAGAGGAACGATGAGAGACAAGATCAGAATGAACTCCAGCGCTGGAACCGGCCATTTCTACACCACCGACAAGAACAAGCGCACTACACCTGACAAGCTTGAGAAGAAAATGTACGACCCGGTCGTGCGCAAGCACGTGATGTATAAGGAAGGCAAAATCAAGTAGTGGGCTGACAGGCTCGCTTGGAACCCCGGCACTGACCGGGGTTTTTTGTGCCCGTGCGCTATTGTGTCAGCAACACGCTAATCAGGGTCCCGACAAGAAACCGACAGCATGCCCGAATTACCCGAAGTTGAAACAACGCGACGCGGCATAGAACCTCACTGCCGGGGCAAACAGGTGCGTGACCTTGTCGTGCGCGAGCGCCGCCTGCGCTGGCCTGTGCCGGCGTATCTGGCCGAGGTGTTGGTGGGCGCGCAGCTGCAGGCAATAGACCGCCGCGCCAAGTATCTGCTGATGCGCACGGCACGCGGTACCTTGATGATTCATCTGGGCATGTCGGGTTCGCTGCGTATCGTTGCGCCTGACGCGGTGCCGGCAGCGCATGACCATATTGATATTGTGCTGGAAGGCAGCCTTTGCCTGCGCTTTAACGACCCACGCAGGTTTGGCTCCTTTCACTGGCTGGCGCCTGGTGCTCCCGCGCCGCTGTTGGATCACCTGGGCCCAGAGCCGTTGTCTGACGCATTTGATGGAGAGTTGCTCTACGCGCGCGCGCGGGGGCGCAAGGGTGCAGTGAAGAACTTCATAATGGACGGAAAAGTGGTAGTTGGTGTTGGTAATATTTACGCAAGCGAAGCGCTGTTTTTGTCCGGCATCCGCCCTGATCGTGCCGCCGGTCGTATTTCGCTGGCCCGCTACGAGCGCCTTGCACAGCATATTAAGCAAGTGCTTACTACGGCTATAGAGCAGGGTGGAACTACACTTAGGGACTTTGTAGGGGGAGATGGCAAGCCAGGATACTTTGCCCAGCAACTGCTCGTTTATGGCCGTGGGGGACAGGCCTGCAAGCGTTGTGGAGGCGTGTTGCGAGAGGTTCGCCTAGGGCAGCGCAGCAGCGTCTTCTGCTTGGCCTGCCAGCGTTGAACAGGCTAAACTGGCGGCCATAGGGGATTAAAAAACGGGTACCAAACCCGGGAGTGTAACCATGAAAATAATAGCTGGCGCCAGGCGCGCTTTGGCGGTTGCGTTGATAACCATCATGATGCTGCCGCAAACTCTTCTTGCTCAGAATGCCATCGACGAAAGTCCCAATGAATTTGCGATGGTCGGCGACTTGCTCGTCGCGCGTCCTATAGGGTTGGTGATGGTCGCAGGTGGCGCGGCGGTGTGGCTGGTTAGCCTGCCGTTTACCCTGCTGTCAGGCCATGCGGGTGAGGCTGCCGATACGCTGATCGCAGGGCCGGTCGAGTCCACGTTCATGCGTTGTCTTGGCTGTCGCAATACCGGCTACACGGACAAGGATCTGGAGTTTGCCAAGCGCAAGAAGGCTGAAGAAGAAGCGGCAGCCGCCGCCGCAGCGGCAGAGCAAGCTGCCCAGTAACGACCTTCCCGGCCAGTTAACGGTCGGCGAATTTCGCGGTGAGTGCCTGAGCCACAGGTTCTGGCACAAACGGCGAGATGTCGCCGCCCATTGACGCGATCTCCCGCACCAATGTCGATGAGATAAACGACAGGTGCTCCGATGGCGTCAGGAAGATGCTCTCGAACTCGGGGAACATGGCGCGGTTCATATTGGCCAGCTGCAGCTCGTACTCAAAATCTGCCACGGCGCGCAAGCCCCTGAGCACGCAGCGCGCGCCCTGGCTGCGGGTAAAGTCCGTCAGCAGATTGCTAAATCCCATGACGTCAATGTTGTCGAGGTGGCTCAAGGAGGCCTCGCATAGCGCGATCCGCTCTTCCAGTGAAAACAGGGGCGTTTTCTTTTCGCTGTAGGCGATGGCAATAACCACCCGGTCAAAAATACTCGAGGCGCGTTCCGTCAGGTCAACATGTCCATTGGTGATGGGATCGAACGTTCCGGGGTAGATAACGCATTCGGTTCGCATGGCGATAGCCTTGTCGTAGCGACGGGGGTCAGATGCTAAACAATTTACCACACTCGGACAACGCGCCTGCATGGCCGGTGGGGTCAAGCCTGCACCTGCGGTAGGGTGTAGAGCTGGTAGTTGACACCACCGGCGGCTTTTTGCCGATGCAACTGCCATCCCTGCGGCATCTCTGGCGCGATTTCGTTGGCGCCCATCTCAATGTAAACCAGCGCTCCTGTAGACAGCAGTCCAGACTCGGCAAGTGCCGTGCAGGCAGGTTGCAATAGCTGCTTCTCAAAAGGCGGGTCCAGAAAAACGACATCATAGGGTTCACTGGCCGTTGCAAGGAAGCGCGCTGCCTCGGTGGCGTGCACACCGGCACGACCGCTGGCGTCCAGGGACGCCAGGTGCTGGCTGATTTGCCCGGTGCAGGTCGGTGCGCGATCAACAAAGTCACAGTAGCGGGCGCCGCGCGAGAGGGCCTCAAGGCCGAGCGCGCCGCTGCCGGCGAACAGGTCCAGGCAACGAGCGTTGCCGATAGTCGGGGCTAGCCAATTGAACAGTGTTTCGCGCGTACGATCAGCCGTTGGGCGCAGGCCTTCCATCGGCGTGAAGTGCAGCTTGCGCCCGCGCCAGCTGCCGCCAATGATGCGTAATTGCCCACGCGAGCGCTGGGAACCGGATTTCGCCATCTCGTTGTCATCAACTATTTCGTGGGTATCGTTAAAGGGTGATAGGATAAACGCCTTTGCAGGCACCCGCCCACACTCTAACAGAACACGTATGAAGTTTTTTAAACGTCGAAAAGCCGCGGATGACGCGCCGCCGGTCGAAGAAAGTGCTGCGGCCACCGATTCCGCAAGCCTCGCGGGCGAACTTGCTGCAGAGCCAGTGGACACCCCTGCGCCCGGCCCCGCATCGGCTGCGGAACAGGCCGCCGCCGAGCCGGCCACAGCAGCACCGACCGTGGCAGACAGCACAAGCGCTGATGGTGAAGGCGTAGAAAAGGAAGGATTCTTCCAGCGCCTGCGCCGCGGTCTGGGCCGCACCAGCAATACGTTTGTCGAGGGCGTGGGCACGCTGTTCCTGGGGCGCAAGGAGATTGATGCCGAGCTGATGGAAGAGCTGGAGTCGCAGCTACTGATGGCGGATGTCGGCGTTGAGGCCACGCTGGAAATTGTGGGCAGCCTGACGCAACGCGTATCGCGCAAAGAGCTGACGCAGGCCGACGCGCTGCAGGCGGCACTCAAAGAAGAATTGCTGGCCTTGCTAAAGCCTTGCGAGGCGCCCCTGGATGTCGCAGGCAAGAGCCCATTTGTCATCCTGATGGTGGGTGTGAACGGCGTTGGCAAGACTACAACGATCGGCAAGCTGGCAAAATACTACATGGCGCAGGGCCGCTCCGTGATGCTGGCCGCTGGTGATACCTTTCGGGCCGCGGCGGTAGAACAGCTGCAGGTGTGGGGGGAGCGCAACGATGTGCCCGTTGTGGCGCAGCACACGGGCGCCGACAGCGCCTCGGTAATCTTTGATGCCTTGCAGGCGGCGAAGTCGCGGGGTATTGATGTGTTGATTGCCGATACCGCCGGGCGCTTGCACAATAAAGACAATCTCATGGAAGAGTTGAAGAAGGTCACGCGCGTGATGGGCAAGTTGGACCCGGATGCTCCGCATGAGGTGATGCTGGTATTGGACGCCGGCACGGGGCAAAACGCTTTGGCACAGGCGGAGAACTTCGGGCAATGGGTGGGGGTTTCGGGTATTTCCCTGACCAAGCTGGACGGCACAGCCAAGGGCGGTATTATTTTCGCGATTGCCAAAAAACTGGGCCTGCCGATTCGCTTCATCGGTGTGGGTGAGGCGGTAGATGACCTGCGCCCGTTTGAGGCTGCGCAATTCATTGATGCGCTCTTCGCCGGCCACGACGATACTGCATGATCAGCTTCGAACGGGTCAGCAAGCGTTACGAAGAAGGGCATGATGCCCTGCGGGAAGTCAGTTTTACCATAGAAAAAGACGAGCTGGTGTTTCTCACTGGCCACTCTGGTGCTGGCAAGAGCACGCTGTTGCGTCTGATCATGCTCATGGATCGTCCCACGCGCGGCCAGGTGACCGTGGACGAGACCGGCCTGCACAGTGTGTCGCGACGCGGCATCCCTCACCACCGGCGCAAGATTGGCGTCGTCTTCCAGAATCATCAACTGTTGTACGATCGTTCAGTCTTTGACAACGTGGCCCTGCCCTTGATCATCGCCGGCTACGACCATCGTGAAGTCGGCCGCAGGGTGCGGGCCGCCCTCGACAAGGTCGGGCTGCTGGCCCGTGAGCGTGCCATGCCGGTAACACTCTCAGGCGGCGAGCAGCAGCGGGTGGGGATCGCCAGGGCTGTGGTAGGCAAGCCAAAAATTCTGCTCGCGGACGAACCAACCGGTAACCTGGATCCGGATCTTTCGGCCGAGATTATGCGTTTGTTTGAGGATTTCCGTCAGGTGGGCGTCACGGTGCTGATTGCCAGTCATGACCTGGTGCTGATTTCACGCCTGCACCATCGCATCATGACCCTGCAAGAAGGCCGGCTGATTGCGGGTGGTGGCGCCTGATGGGCGTCGCTGACCATCAGGCGCCGGGCAAATCCACTGGTCGGGCGGGAGCGAGCCAGAGCCGCGCGCAGGTATCGCACCAGTTGCGTGGATGGCTGCAGCACCATCGCCTGTCTGCCGCGCAAAGCCTGCTCAAGGTTCTGGAACGACCCGCGGCGAGTATGCTGACGTGGCTGGTCATTGGTATTGCCCTGGCGCTTCCCGTGGGCTTTAGCGTTGCGCTGGACAATGTCGATCGCCTTGGCGCTGGTTGGGACAGCCCCGCACAGATGTCCATTTTTCTGACAAAAGATGTGGATGCCCAGCGCGCCGCTGCCATGACAGCGTCACTGCAGCAGCACGACCAGATCGATAGTGTCAACTTTGTATCGCGCGAGGCCGCTCTGAGTGAGTTTGCGGCGCTTTCCGGTTTCGCCGATGTCATCGAGAGCCTGCAGGAAAACCCACTGCCGGATGTCATGCTGGTGACGCCCCGACGCGATTTGGCCAGTGAAGCGGTGGCAGCCCTGCGCGACGAACTGGCCGCCCTTGAGGATGTCGACGAGGTCGTGGTTGATATGGCCTGGTTGCAGCGCCTGCAGTCACTGCTGGAATTGAGCCGCCGGGCGGTGCTGATGATCGGAGCCATGCTGGTGCTGGGGGTCATTCTCATTCTGGGCAACACCATCCGGCTTGCCATTGAGGGCCGTCGCGATGAAATAGTCGTGGTCAAGCTCGTAGGGGGCAGCAACGCATTTGTACGCCGCCCCTTCCTGTATACCGGGCTGTGGTATGGAGTGGGTGGCGGTCTGTGTGCGGGCCTGTTGGTGGCGGCGGCCCTGTGGTTTGTCGATGAGCCGGTGGCGAGCTTGGCAGCTCTCTACAAAAGCAACTTTTCTGTTGTTGGGCCCGGTGTGATGGGTGTCCTTAATCTGGTGATTCTCGGAGGGCTGCTTGGCCTGGCCGGTGCCTGGCTGGCCGTGACGCGGCATTTGTCGAAAATAGAGCCTCGCTAGACGACGGCATCATAGGTAACATGTTGAAAAACAATAAATAATACGACTTTTCCACAGGCAGGATGGAACTTTTGTGGAATTAGCACTCTAATGCAAAGAGTGCTAAAATTGGCAAAGAACCACAGGGAGGATCCTGCGATGAGCACAACACTGCAACCGATAGACCAGCTGGTACCAGGCGCCAATCTGGCGGCCTATGTGCAGGCGGTCAGCAGTATCCCCATCCTGACGCCCGAGCGCGAGCGCGAGTTGGCTGAGGATCTCTATTACAACAACAACCTGAATGCTGCCCGTGAGCTGGTCATGTCCCACCTGCGATTTGTGGCACACATTGCGCGCAGCTATTCCGGTTACGGTTTGGCAGAGGCCGACCTGATCCAGGAAGGTAACGTCGGGTTGATGAAAGCGGTGAAGCGCTTCAATCCCGAGAAGGGCGTGCGCCTGGTATCGTTTGCGGTGCATTGGATCAAGGCTGAGATGCACGAATTCATCTTGCGGAATTGGCGTATCGTAAAAATCGCGACTACCAAGGCGCAACGCAAGCTTTTCTTTAACCTGCGCAGCGCAAAAAAGACCCTCGCCTGGTTGACCAGGGAAGAGGCTCAAGCCGTCGCCGATGACCTGGGAGTCGATGTGCAGGAAGTGCAGCGCATGGAGGGCCGCCTGAGCAGCCGCGATCTCGGTTTTGACCAGCCCACCGATAGCGATGATGACGATGCCTGGCAATCGCCGCAGTTTTTTCTGGAGGATCGCAGCGCTGATCCCGCGCAGGTCGTTGAATCCAGTGACTGGCAGGAAAACAGCGAGGCGCAGCTGCATCAGGCCCTGGCGGAGCTGGATGAGCGCAGCCGGGATATCCTCACACGCCGTTGGCTGGCCGACGACAAGGCAACATTGCACGAGCTGGCCGCCGAGTATTCAGTGTCAGCTGAGCGTGTCAGGCAGATCGAGCAAGCTGCCATGAAGAAACTGCGTTCGGCGTTGGCCGCATAATCCACGCCCTGCTGCAACCGGCAGGGGATACAGGGTGGGGGGTGGGGGGCGCGACTCGCCGCCCCTTCCTGCTAGAATATCCTCCATGACAAAACTCTTTATCACGCTAGCGTCCGTCAACGGTCTGTTGGCGGTCATGTTGGGGGCCTTTGGCGCCCACGCCCTTAAAAACAGACTGGATGATTACGCGCTGGGCGTTTTTCAAACGGCTGTCCAGTATCATTTCTATCATGCGCTTGCCTTGCTGGCGGTGGGTATCCTGGCCGTGCAGCAACCCCAGGCGGAGCTGCTGCGCAGTAGTGGCTGGCTCTTCACGCTGGGTATCGTGGTGTTCTGCGGCAGTTTATACCTGCTGAGTGTAAGTGGATTACGCTGGCTGGGTGCGATCACCCCGCTTGGCGGCCTGGCCTTTATTGGCGGCTGGATGTGCCTGGCAGCGTTCGGGCTGCGTCAGTAGGCGGCAGCCGGTAACGTGAGCGAAGAAACACGCCAGCGACGCCCGCTGCGGAGCTATGTTTTGCGCAGTGGCCGTATGACCGCAGGCCAGCAGCGCGCCTTTGACGAGAACTGGGAGCGTTGGGGCCTGGATGCCGACGCAGGGCGACTCGACTTGCAGCAGGCTTTTCAGCGCAAGGCGCCGGTCACGCTGGAAATCGGTTTTGGTATGGGCCAGTCCCTGGTGCAGATGGCAAAATCTGACCCTGCGCGCGATTTTATCGGTATCGAGGTCCACAAGCCGGGTGTTGGCCGCTTGCTGCACAGTATGGCTGATGAGCAGGTGCACAATATTCGTGTTTACTGCCACGATGCTGTTGAGGTGCTGCGCGAGTGTATCGACAACAGTGCGCTCGATCGCGTGCAGGTATTTTTTCCTGACCCCTGGCACAAGAAGCGCCACAATAAGCGCCGGCTTATCCAGCCAGCGTTTGTTGACCAGCTTGCCGATAAAATTGCTGATGGCGGAGAGCTCCACCTCGCGACCGACTGGGAACATTACGCCGAGCAGATGATGGAGGTGCTCACTGCATCGCCGCGTTACAGTAACCGCAGCGGCGCTGGCCAGTATGCCCCGCGCCCCGATTCAAGACCGCTAACCAAATTTGAACAGCGCGGCGAGCGGCTTGGCCACGGGGTCTGGGATCTTATCTTCGTTAAAGTGTGTTAGCAGCGGCCTAAAGTTAAAGCTTTTGCTGGGCAGTATTATCGAGGCGCGTCAGGAAAGAACTCGGCAATGACGCTATCCAGATGCAAGAACCCCAGCGCCGTCGCCCGCATGCGGCCGTCTTCCAGCAGCAACAAGCCGCGGTCTGCCAGCCTTTGGGCAGTTGCCATGAACGTTTGGCTATCCTGGCGGGTGCGCTGGGAATAAAGCTCGGGGTCGATTCCCTCGCGCAGGCGCAGTGCATTCATTGCAAACTCGCCGGGTAAATCCTGCAGCGGCACTGCCTGTTTCCTGGCAATAAAATTGCCGGCCTCTCTCGCCAGGTAATCCGCAGGTTGCCTTACCTTGGAGTAGCGTTCGATGCGCCCGTCGGGGTGTGTGATCTTGCCGTGTGCGCCTGCACCAATTCCCAGGTAGTCGCCAAAGGTCCAGTAATTGAGGTTGTGCGCCGAACGTCTGGCGAGCGTGCTGTAGGCTGACACTTCATATTGGGAGTACCCTGCTGTGGTCAGTAGTGCTTCGCCACAGGCTTGTATGTCAGCCAATGTGTCATCTCTGGGCAGTACCGGCGGGTTGTTGAAAAAGCGCGTGTTGGGTTCAATCGTTAGCTGGTACCAGGATAAATGTGTTGGGCTACAGTCTATGGCCGTTGCCAGGTCGTTGCGGGCCTCATCGGTCGACTGGCCAGGCAGGCCATGCATCAAATCTATATTGAGGTTATCAAACTCGCGGTGTGCCATTTCGATTGCCGCGCGCGCCTGCGCACCGGTGTGCACGCGGCCCAATGTTTGCAGATGCCTGTCGCTAAAGCTCTGAATGCCAAGCGATAGCCGGTTGACGCCTGCACGCCTGAAGCCGCGGAACTTTCCGGCCTCGGCACTGCCGGGATTCGCCTCCATGGTAATTTCGGCGTTGGTCTGCAGTGGCAGCAGGTTTGATACGGCTTCCAACAGCCGGGCGATGGCTGCGCTGGAAAACAAACTGGGCGTTCCGCCACCTATAAAAACACTTTGCACGGTACGGCCGTAAGCCATTGGCGCATCGGCCCGTACGTCAGCGACCAGTGCTGCTAAGTATTCTGCCTCTGGCAGTTTGTCAGTTTCATGGGAATTGAAATCGCAATAGGGGCACTTGCGCTCGCACCAGGGCAAGTGGATATAGAGGCTAAGGGGAGGCAGGATCATTGACGCTGGCGAAGCGCCTCGTACAGCAATGCGCTGGCCTGTGCACGGTGACTGATGCGATTCTTCACGCCTGGATCAAGCTCGGCGGAACTGCAATGGTGTTCCGGAACGAAGAACAGCGGGTCGTAGCCAAAGCCTTCATGGCCGCGTGCATCTTCCAGGATGCGGCCCTCCCAGGTGCCCTGGCAGATAACCGGTGTTGGGTCTTCTGCATGGCGCATATACACCAGCACACATTGAAAGCGTGCTGACCGGTCGATCTGTTCGACGCCCCGCAGTGCCTCGAGCAGTTTGGCATTGTTGGCGGCATCACCCCTGCCGGAGTAGCGTGCCGAGTAAATGCCAGGTTGGCCCTGCAGTGCATCAACTTCAAGGCCGGAGTCGTCGGCAATGGCGGGCAACCCTGTGCAGGCTGCTGCGGCGCGGGCCTTGATGATGGCGTTCTCAACAAAGGTCAAGCCGGTTTCTGCCACGTCGGGCACATTAAACTGCGATTGGGGCAGCAGGTTCAGGTGCAGTGCCCCAAGAACCTGTTGCAGTTCCCTGAGCTTTCCCGGGTTGCCGCTGGCCAGAACAACTGTATTGGAAGGAGGGCCGGCTGCCATCAGTTGATGTACAGCTGGTGTTTGAACTTGAACGTGTAGGTCTTGTTGGCGCCTTCGGGACGGAAGTCAATCTCAAAAAAACGCCACTCTTCGTTGATGAACTTGAACTCGGCAATGTAGTACACCGCATCACCCTCACGGATCTCCTTAAACTCAAAGGTTTGCCCGTGTATGAGATCCCAGGTGCGACCCTGCAACAGCATTGGCCGCGTAACGGCGGTATCACCGTTGTGCTCGCGAACAGCAAGATTCAGGAACGCACGTTTCTTGCCACGCGTAATGCCATAGCTGGCGGCGACTTCCGGTGCGACAAACGTTGAGTTCACGACGGTATAGTGCAGCTCGTAGTTGTCGAACATCTCCGACTGTTGTGCATGAGCAAGCATGGGCAGTACGCCGGCAAGCAATAGTATCAACGCTTTAGCAAAGGACTTTGGCATAGTTCAACGCGTGATGTGATAGATGGCGGTGGTGGCAAACAGGTTCGGCCAGCGGTTGGCGAACATCGATTTGTCGTCGGAGCTGCCTATGACATCCCGGGCCAGTATCTTTATTCCCTTGTCATGACAGAGCTGTTCAAAATCCTGCACGGTGCAATAGTGGATATTCGGAGTGTCGTACCAGGTGTGGGGCATAAACTCCGAACGCGGCATTTTTCCCAATAGTCCCAGCTGTAGCCGGCAGCGCCAGTGGCCAAAATTCGGGAACGTCACAATACTCTCTCGCCCGATGCGCAGCATCTCTTCGAGGACTTTTTCGGGATAGTTCACGGCCTGCAGCGCCAACGCCATCACAACGGTATCAAAACTCTGGTCGGGGAAGTTGCCCAGCCCTTCGTCCATGTCCTGCTCGATGACGTTGAGGCCGCGGCCAATGGCCTGCGTAATATAGTCGTGGTCGATTTCCAGGCCCATGCCACGCACGTTCAGGTTGTCGCGCAGGTACTCAAGAAATACCCCATCGCCGCAGCCGAGGTCGAGTACGCGCGAACCCGGTGCGATCCAGCGCTGAATATGCGTCAGGTCAAGGCGCATCAGGCCTCCTCGCCGACGCGCCGCATATAGGCGCGAAAGACATCCAGGTATCTAGGGATTGGCATCAGGAAGGCGTCGTGGCCTTCGTCCGCGTCGATCTCTGCATAGCTGACCTGCCGATCTGCTGCGATCAGTGCCTCTACGATCTCCCGCGAGCGCTGTGGCGAAAACCGCCAGTCGGTAGAAAAGGAAATGACCATGAAGTCGCAAGTGGCATTGCGAAACGCAGCGACCGGGTCATTGCCATACTCCAGTGCCAGGTCAAAGTAGTCCAGTGCCCTGGTCATCAGGATATAGGTGTTGGCGTCGAACTTCTCTGAAAACTGGCTGCCCTGGTAGCGCAAATAGCTTTGCACCTGAAACTCAACGTTTTCTTCGCTGCCCCTGCCCAGGCTGCCGGAGCGTAGATCGCGGCCAAACTTGCTGGCCATTGCGTCATCAGACAGGTACGTGATGTGTCCGATCATCCTGGCCAGTGCAAGGCCGCGTGCGGGGACGGTGTTTCTCGTCTGGTAGTCACCTTCCAGAAACTCCGGATCAGACAGTATGGCCTGGCGAGCCACTTCATTGAACGCCAGGTTTTGTGCACTGAGCTTCAGTGCCGCGGCAATAACGACGCAGTGCTTGATGCGCTGCGGATACTCGATGGACCAGCGCATGGCCTGCATGCCGCCCAGGCTGCCGCCAATAACGGCCGCCCAGCACGCTATACCCAGGTAATCCGCAAGTCTTGCCTGGCTCTCTACCCAATCGCGCGTGCGTACAGGGGGAAAGCCAGGCCCCCAGGGCTTGCCTGTTGCCGGGTTGACTGAGCTGGGCCCGGTAGAGCCATGGCACCCGCCAAGATTGTTCAGGCTCACCACAAAAAAGCGATTGGTATCTATGGGTTTGCCCGGGCCGATGCACTCGTCCCACCACCCGGGTTTTTTTTCTTCTGCGCTGTGATAACCGGCGGCGTGATGGTGACCGCTAAGTGCGTGGCACACCAGAACGGCATTGCTGCGCTGGGCATTGAGGGTGCCGTAGGTTTCGTAAACCAGCTCATAGGTCGTAAGCACGCGGCCGCAGGCCAGGGTCAGTGGTTGGTCGAAAACCGCCGTTTGCGGCTGCACGATGCCAACGGATGCGCTGTTGTGCGTTGTGGGCATGGTGGGAATCTACAGGCCAATAACCAGTGCGGGGCTCAGCCCTACACTGCCCGCCATATGCCGCAACGCAATCTGGATGACGTTGATCAGCACGAATACCAGAATGGGAGAGAAATCCATGCCGCCCATTGCCGGCAATACCTTGCGAAAAGGCGCCATTACCGGCTCGGTAATCTGGTGTAGCAGGAATATCGCCGGATTCTGGCTGCCAGGTGCAACCCAGCTGAGAATGATGGTTGCCAGCAGGGCGAAGAAGTAAATATTAACCAGTAAGCCCACCACGCCCAGCGCCGCCCAGATCAGCAGTGGCAGTATGGGCGGGAGCTGCGCGGCGATGAGCCACAAAGTCGCAATAATGGCCAGCATCTGCAGCAAAAATGTGAGCAGCAGGGATGCCATGTCAATGCCGGCAAGTCCGGGAACAAACTTGCGCACGGGCAACACCAGCGGGTTGGTGATTTTTACCAGGAACTGCGAGATAGGGTTGTAGAAATCAGCGCGCACAACTTGCAGCAAAAAGCGCAGTAACATCGCAATCATGTACAGTGAGAGCACGGTTTGAATGAGGTAGATCAGAATTTCTGCGGTTGCCGTCATGGGGTTTGCACCCTCCTATCCCATTTCCCGGGCCATCTCGGCCGCTCTGTCCGACGCCGCCTGCATGGCACGCCGGACCGTTGCTTGTAAGTCACTATCGGTAAGACTTTGTATGGCACGCTCAGTCGTTCCGCCGGGGCTGGTAACGCGGCGCCTGAGTTCCGCAAGATCAACATCACTTTCAAGTGCCATGCGCGCGGCACCGAGCGCGGTTTGCATGGCAAGTGTGCCTGCGGTGGCGCGGTCCAGGCCGAGTTCACACCCGGCCTCGATCATGGCTTCCATGAACAGGAAGAAGTAGGCCGGACCACTGCCTGACAGCGCGGTTACAGCGTCGAGCTGTGATTCGTCGTCTACCCACTGAATGATCCCCACCGCCTCCAGGATGTGCTCTGCATGAGCGCGTTGCGCTGGTGTGGCAGCACTGTTGGCGAACATGCCACTGGCGCCACAGCCCAACAGCGCCGGTGTGTTGGGCATGCACCTGACGATGGCGGCGGTCTTGCCAAGCCTGCGCTGCAGGCTCTCGATCGTAATACCTGCAGCAATGGAAATGACCAGTCCCGATGAAGCCTGGACAGCGCCGGCGATGCTCTGGGCGACTGCGCCCATGACTTGCGGCTTCACCGCGAGAATGATGACGTCCATGCCCGTCGCGCACTCGTTGTTGTCGGAGAAAGTGGCGATATCGCCCAGACTGGCAATGCGCTCCAGACTTTGCGGGAATGGATCGGCGGCGCGAATAGCGGCCGCCGGATGACCGCTTTCCAGCAGGCCCCCGATGATGCTGCTGGCCATGTTGCCAGCGCCGATAAACGCGATCCTTGGAGCGCCCACAGAAACCACCCGCTCAGTGTGAAAGCCAAAAAAAACAGTCGCACAGTATACACGCCGGGCGGGCCTAAAATCATCTGTTGCAGGTGTGATGTAAGCGCTGGGGCCGGACGCTGCGGGCTTGTGCAAGAGTGCGTCGGTTCTGCGCGGTCAGTGGTCTGCCCGAGCGGCCGCTCCGGTTAGGCGAGGCCCAAAAATGGCGGTCCCGATGCGAATAATCGTTGCGCCTTCATCAATGGCGGCATCCATGTCGGCGCTCATTCCCATCGATAGCGTATCCATCTGTGGGTAGTGTTTGCGAAGCTCATCCAGGTTTTCGCGCATCTTGCGAAAGGGCGCGCGTTGATCTGCCCCGGCCGGCTCCGGTGCGGGTATACACATGAGCCCGCGCAGCTGCAGGTGTGGCAGGCCAGCGACTGCCCTGGCAAGGTCGGGCAGTTCAGGCAGTGCAATGCCGGACTTGCTCGCCTCGTTGGAAATATTGACCTGCAGGCATACTTGCAGCGGCGGCAAGTGTGGCGGTCTTTGCTCGCTCAAGCGCCGCGCGATTTTTTCGCGATCCACGGTATGCACCCAGGAGAAGTTTTCTGCAATCGCGCGCGTCTTGTTGGATTGGATGGGGCCGATGTAATGCCAGACCAGTGGCAGTGCCTGTAGCGCGGTGATCTTGGGCAAGGCCTCCTGGAGATAGTTCTCGCCGAAATCTGATAACCCGCAAACGTGTGCCGCGGCAACATCCTCGGCCGGGCGGGTTTTACTCACCGCAAGTACAAGAATGTCACTATTGCCAAACTGGCGTTTTTGTGACTTCCGCCGTACCCTTTCGAGAACGTTTGTTATATTGTCTTTAAGCTGATTGTTGCTCATCGCGCAAATGGTAGCCCATTGTGCAGTGGAACGGCGACTTTAAAATAAAACGAAGTGGCGGTAACCAAATCGTCACCATTGCTTCCCGGCTAGGGAGCTGTCGGTCTGCAAACCGTCAGAGGGAGGGGACTTATGGACATTACTGAACTGTTGGCCTTCAGTGCCAAGCAGGGCGCATCGGATTTACACCTTTCGGCGGGATTGCCGCCCATGATTCGTGTTGATGGCGATATTCGCCGTATCAACCTGCCGCCTATGGAGCACAAGCAGGTTCACGAACTTATCTACGACATCATGAACGACAAGCAGCGCAAGGACTACGAAGAGTTCTTTGAAACCGACTTTTCGTTTGAGGTGCCGGGAGTTGCGCGTTTTCGTGTGAACGCTTTCAACCAGAATCGCGGCGCCGGTGCCGTGTTCCGTACGATTCCTTCGAAGGTACTGACCATGGAAGACCTGGGCATGGGCCAGGTGTTTCGTGATATCTCCATGATGCCGCGCGGCCTGGTGTTGGTAACGGGGCCCACCGGCTCGGGAAAGTCCACCACGCTGGCGGCGATGGTCGATTACATCAACGACAACAAATACGAACATATCCTGACTATTGAAGACCCGATCGAATTTGTTCATGAAAGCAAGAAGTGCCTGGTCAACCAGCGTGAAGTGCATCGTGACACATTGGGGTTTTCTGAAGCCTTGCGCTCGGCGCTGCGTGAAGACCCGGACATCGTCCTGGTTGGCGAGATGCGCGATCTGGAAACTATCCGCCTTGCTTTGACCGCTGCAGAAACCGGACACCTCGTGTTTGGCACGCTGCACACAACTTCAGCGGCCAAGACGATTGACCGCGTGATCGACGTCTTTCCAGCTGCCGAAAAATCCATGGTGCGTTCCATGCTGTCAGAATCATTACAGGCGGTAGTTGCACAGACACTAATGAAGCGCGCGGCCGGCGGGCGGGTTGCTGCGCATGAGATCATGCGAGGCACTTCGGCCATCCGTAACCTCATACGCGAAGACAAGGTGGCACAGATGTACTCGGCCATTCAAACGGGCAGCGCGCTGGGTATGCAGACGATGGACCAGTGCCTTGAAGACCTGGTTGAGAAGCGCATCATTACCCGTGAAGTGGCGCGTGAAAAAGCCAGAATGCCGGAGAATTTTTAGATTCACAGCCGCGCGTTGCACTTAGCAACGCCTGGGACGAAGTGTTCCTGCGACGAGAATAACAGGGGGCGGGCGAGATGAAGATAGAAGACTTATTGGCGCGAATCGTAAAGGAAGGCGCATCAGACGGCTTTCTTGCAGCGGATGCGCCGCCAAGCATCAAGGTAGATGGCCAGATTTTTCCGATGGCCGAAGAGCCCCTGACTGAAGAGGAAACGCGTGAGCTGGTGCTCTCCACCATGAGTGAAGCACAGCAGGCTGAGTTTCAGCAGCGCAACGAGTGCAACTACGCCATTTCAACTGAAAACCTCGGCCGTTTTCGTGCGAGCGCCTTTGTGCAGCGAGGTCAGTGCGGTCTGGTTGTGCGACGCATCAATACAGAAATCCCGACCATCGATGGCCTCGGTCTGCCAGCGATTATCAAAGATCTGGCGATGACCAAGCGCGGTCTGGTGATTTTTGTTGGTGCCACTGGTACCGGTAAGTCCACATCACTGGCGGCAATGGTGGGGTACCGCAATCGCAACAGCCGTGGGCATATCATTAGTATTGAAGATCCGATCGAATACATCCATGAGCATGCCGGGTGCATTATCACCCAGCGAGAGGTGGGTATGGACACCGAGTCCTTTGATGTCGCCTTGAAGAATACTTTGCGCCAGGCGCCGGATGTCATCCTGATTGGTGAGGTGCGTAGCGCGGAGACCATGCAGCAGGCACTGACCTTCGCTGAAACCGGACACCTCTGCCTGTGCACGCTGCACGCCAACAATGCCAACCAGGCGCTGGATCGTATACAGAGCTTTTTCCCCGCTGAGTTGCATCGGCAGGTATGGATGGACTTGTCGCTGAACCTGAAATCGATGGTGGCCCAGCAACTTATTCCCAGCATTGACGGCAAGGGCCGCGTGCCGGTTGTCGAGGTCTTGTTGAACTCACCATTGGTTGCCGACTACATCCGCAAGGGCGAAGTTCACCTGATCAAGGATCTCATGGCCAAATCAACCGAACTGGGAATGCAAACCCTGGACCAGTCGCTGGTGAAAGCCTATAAGGAAAAACTCATCTCCAAGGAAGACGCGGTACGCTACGCAGACTCGGCAAACGATGTGCGCCTGCAGATCAAGATGCACGATCGGGGCGAGGGCGGCGTAGAGGATCTGGGGCTGTCTTTCGGCGAAGAGGAAGATCAGGGGCGCTTCCTCGGGCGCTAGTTTCGCCTGATCCAGCGGCCCGGTACTGTTGCGGCTTCAACCCGTGTCTTCTTCGCTGCGCGCTGCCTCAAACCAGGTATGGAGTAGCAGTTCGGCTGCGTAACTGTCCACCGGATGGCGTTTAAAGTCACCCTTGTGACCCCCTTCAAACTGCGCCGATTTGGCCGCCTGGCTGCTCAGCCGCTCGTCTACCATTATGACCTCCAGCCCGAAACGGCCGTGTAAACGCCGGGCGAATTTACGCGCGCGTTCTGCCAATTCGCTCACACTGTCGTCCATATTGATGGGGTCGCCCACTATCAGCTTTTCGGGCTGCCAGGTTGCCAGCAGTGCCTGCACGGCGTGCCAGTCAGGTATGCCATCTTTTGCCTTGAGAATTGGCAGCGGCTGGCTGGTTGAAAAACGGGCATTTCCGGTTGCCACGCCAATCTGGCTAAGGCCAAAGTCGAATGCTACAACGCTGCCTGAGTGATTGCTCACAAACGCTGTGCGTCAGGCATGGCCGGCTTGTGCGGAAATCAGGTTCATATCAACCCCGAGTGAGGCGGCCGCGGCATTGAGGCGCTGCTGCGCCGGAGTGGCGAAGATAATATCGCTATCTCCCGACAGGGTTAGCCAGCTGTTTGCCGCGAGTTCCTGTTCGAGCTGGCCCGGTGCCCAGCCGGCGTAACCCAGAGCGATGAGGCGATCCTGTGGGCCCTCGTCATTGGCAATGGCGCGCAAGATGTCTCGCGAGGTGGTCAGGGTGATCTCCGCGGTGACCTTCAGGCTGGCCTCCCAGGATGTGTCACAGTGTCGGTGCAGCACAAAACCGTGATCCATTTGAACGGGGCCGCCGGCCATGACTGGCTCGTGGCTGAAGTCCCTGCACGGTGCAATCTGCAGGTGTTCGAAAATTTCCTTAACGTTGAGATCCAGCGGTTGGTTGATAATGATGCCCATGGCACCGCTTTCCCCGTGTTCGCAGATGTAAGTAATGCTCTGGGAAAAAATTCCTGTCGACAGGCAAGGCATCGCCAGCAGGAAATGATCTCTCAGGCAATCGCTGCTTTTTGCTGCATTAACGGCAAACCGTACGCTCATCAGTCAGGTAATCTCGCTATCAGTGGTGTCGTTCAACGTGACCCGCAGTAGCTGCGCGCGCTGCCGCTGGCCCTAGTTTGAGCTTAGCTGGTTTTGCTGAAATTGCCACGTGCGAACGATCTCCAGTTTGTCCGTGGTGGCTTTGAGCTCTGCAGGAAACGGGGAATAGGGTGCTGCCATACGGACTATCTTGATGGCGGCTTCATCCAGAACGGCATAGCCCGACGAGGACAGTACCCTGACGTCTTCCAGCGAGCCGTCAGAGCGAATGACAACCAGCAGGCGCAAGTCCCCATAAATGCCGTAGCGAACGGAAGCCTCAGGATAGTACTTGTTGCCCACCGCCTCCAGGCGCTGTCGCCAGTCCAACAGGTATGCCGCGTCTGCTGATTGCTTGGCGCTGGCGGCGGTGAGCCGACGAACACGCGGCTGGGAGGAAAAATTCCTGGTTTGCTGGTCCAGCTCGGCTTGCAGGCTGGCCAGTTCACGATTGAGTCGGTCGACCTCCGGACTGATACCGTCCAGGTCAATGGGCTGCTTGTCGCGTTCGGCGATGTCGGTATTCACCAGCCGCTGGCTCAATGCGGCCGTGGTAACGGCGTCCTGGTAGTTGGCGCTGTGGTCCTCAGATTGCAGCCGGGGTGTTTGTTGTTCCAGTGGCGCGGCAAGTGGAAGGTTGTCGCGGCTGGTAATCTCGGTGATGTCGTCCAGGTTGCCGCTACCGACCTGGTTTGCGGCGGCAATCTTTGTGGCATCGGGCTGGGGCTGGTCGTTAGGCTGGGTGGCCAGCGTGACTTCTATCTGGGGCGTTTTGTACTCGCCCTTGATAGTACCGAACGAAACGCTGGAAATGATAACCGCGTGCGCCACCAGCGCAACGACCAGCGCATTGCGAAAACGTGTTTGTTCATCGTGCCCCAGTAACAGATCGTACATAGCGACCTTGGTTATTTGTTGTCCAATTCCCCCTCAATACATTCCATCAGTTGGCCGGCAATGTCCAGATCAAAACCTGCGTCAATTTCCCTAATGCAGGTGGGGCTGGTGACGTTAATTTCCGTCAGGTAGTCGCCGATCACGTCAAGCCCCACAAAAATCAGGCCCTTCTCTTTCAGGGCGGGGCCAACCTGGTCGGCAATCCACTGGTCACGTTTGGTCAAAGGCTGCGGTATGCCATTGCCACCGGCGGCGAGATTCCCCCTGGATTCCCCGGCTAACGGCACACGCGCCAGGCAGTAAGGTATGGCCTGGCCGTTGATCATGAGAATGCGTTTGTCTCCGTCACTGATCTGGGGCAGGTACTCTTGCGCCATAATGCTGCTGCGGCCGTGTTCGGTCAGGGTCTCAAGAATGACACTGACGTTGGGGTCATCTGCCCGGGCGCGAAAGATGGCGCTGCCGCCCATACCATCGAGCGGCTTGAAGATTACGTCCGCGTGCTGTGCATGAAACGCGCGCAGTCGCTGCATGTCGGCGCTCACCATCACCGCAGGACAGCACTGGGGAAATTGCGTGGCGAATACCTTCTCATTGCAGTCGCGCAAGCTCTGGCAGCGATTGACGATCAATGTGCCCTTACGTTCGGCAGCCTCAAGTATGTAGGTGCTGTAGATGTATTCGTTGTCGAACGGAGGGTCTTTGCGCATCAGCACTACATCGAGCTCTTCCAGCGCGATATCGGCAGGTTCGCCCAACTCATACCAGTGGTCTGGATCGCGAAATACCTCAAGCGGCGCAACCTTTGCGCGCGCTTCGCCCTGCAGCAGGTACAGGTCGCTTTGCTCCATATAGAACAATGACCAGCCTTTTGCCTCGGCCGCCCACAGCATTGCCATGGTGGTATCTTTCTTGTAATTGATGTTGGCGATGGGGTCCATCACCACGCCCAGCTTGACGGTCATTGGCAGCTTCCGAGAATAACGGCAGGCCCTGTAACTTACGCAAAGGGCATAGCCTGTGCAAGCGCAGCCATTTACACTAGGCATTCAAGGGGTGCGCCAGATTCGTTTAGACTGTGCGCCCACCGACCGGGCACTTACCAGCAGGGCGAGACTTCTCATGGCGACTTTTTACACAGTGCTGGCTGTCATCAGCCTTTTATTCACCTGGACGGCGATTGTTCAGGCACGCCGCCTGTACTGGGGTATGCCGCTGTACTTCCTCACGGCGTGGCTTACCGGCGAACTGGCGCTGATTCATGTCTTCTGGCAGGTGGGATTAACAGCTGCACTGGGCTTTGCCGGTGTGTTGTCGCAACCTGCTCCGCAGATTGGCCTGGCGTTGTTTGCGCTCAACTGGCTGGGTTTGCTGTATCTGCATTGCCAGGCCTGCGACACGCCCGCTGCCCTGAGCCAGGCGCTGCGCGCCGGACTGGGCGATGACTATCGTTTGGATATTCCGCGGCAGCGACAAGGCGTTTTGCGCGATCATGTTCTTAGCGCGCAGTGGTTGCGGCCATTCCACTATTCACGCCCCGGCGTCCGTGTGACCAGGAACATTGCCTATGCCGAGGCCGGTAAGCGCAACCTGCTGGATGTGTACCAGCCAGAGACTCCCCGCGAGGATGGTTTCCCCATTCTCCTGCAGGTGCATGGCGGTGCGTGGATGATTGGTAATAAAGAAGAGCAGGGCAAGCCGTTGATGTATCACCAGGCCGAGCGCGGCTGGCTGTGTTTTGCGATCAATTATCGGCTTAGTCCGCGTGATACGTTCCCCGACCATATCATCGATGTCAAAAAAGCCATTGCCTGGATTCGTGAACACGCCGCAGAGTATGGTGGCAACCCTGACTACATTGCCATTACCGGCGGTTCAGCGGGTGGCCATTTGAGCTCTCTGGCCGCCCTGACGCCAAATCGGGAAGAATGGCAGCCCGGTTTCGAACAGGCAGATACATCGATACAGGCCGCAGTGCCGTTCTATGGCGTGTACGATTTTATGGATGGCAACAAAGTGCGGCCGGACATGCCCATGACGGACTTTCTGGCCGAGAAGGTACTTAAGTGTTCGCCAGAGAGTGATCCGGAGCTTTGGCACAACGCCTCGCCCATCAATCACGTCAGCGCCGCTGCGCCGCCAATGTTTATTGTTCAGGGGACGCATGATTCGCTGGTCTGGGTTGAAGAAGCCAGGGTCTTCGCCGCGCGCATGTCGGCCGAGTCAGCGCAGCCAGTGGTTTACGCTGAACTGCCAGGTGCGCAGCACGCCTTTGAGATTTTTCATTCGGTGCGCACCGATCACACGGTTAACGCCGTCGGTGACTTCCTGGAATGGGCGCATGCCCGCTGGGTGTCTTTGCGCTGATGCATCGGGCGCCGGCGTCTGGCTGCGGCGCACGGCAAGGTGTGCAAGTGAGTGCACTGGCAGCAGCGACGCCGGGCTGCTAGAACGCCATATCGCCCCAGCGCGCCTGCAGTATGGCGATGGCTGCTAGCGGCGCAGTCTCCGTGCGCAGTACTCGCGGCCCCAGTTTCAAGGCAAGAAACCCGGCGTCTTCGGCGTGCGTGATTTCGCTGGGGCTCAGGCCGCCTTCGGGCCCCACCAGCAATGCAATACTCTGCGGTGGAGGCAGCGCGGCCTGTTCTGTTGCGCGATGGTGCAACACGAGTTTGCAATCGGCCCCGGCCGTGTCCACCCACTGTGCCAGTGAGCAGGGCGGATGAACGACTGGAATGCGATTACGACCAGATTGTTCACAGGCACTGATGGTGACTTGCCGCCAGTGCAGACGTTTTTTTTCTGCGCGTGAGTCGCGTAACTTCACTTCGCTGCGCTCGGTGAACAGCGGTGTTATTTCGCGCACCCCAAGCTCGGTGGCTTTTTGCATGACCACGTCCATGCGCTCGCCCCTGGAAAGCCCGATACCAAGGTGTATCGCAAGCGGTGCCTCCAAATCGTCCTGCATCCATTGCGTTGCTTGTACAAGCACACGTTGCTTGTCGATGTCCTCAATGGTTGCCTGGTACTCGCCACCTTCACCGTCAAAAACGATGACTGCATCGCCAACTTTTTTGCGCAGCACGCGCGCAAGGTGCCGACTGGACTGAGGGTCCAGTGCAATGACCGCCTTGCTGCTCAGTCGCTGTGAGGTAAAGATTCTTGGAACGCGCATAGTCGCATCCTACTACAGGCCGAGACACCTGTAGACAGAATCATCAGGAGGTTTGCATGCAGTGCAAAGCCAGACGGGGCGTGCGGACGACTACCTCGCGCTGTTGGAAAGAAGCTACAGCGCCAGATTGGCGTGGATTTCACGCGTAGGCTCGACCTGGTTCATAGTATAGAAGTGAATGCCTGGGCAACCGCTTTCCAGGAGTGTCTGGCAAAGCTGCGTGACGACCTCGACGCCGAACTTCTGGATGCTTTCCTGATCATTACCGTAGGCCGCAATGCGCTGGCATATCCAGCGCGGGATCTCTGCACCGCAGTTGACGGAAAAGCGCTGCAGGTTTGCAAAGTTGGTGATCGGCATGATGCCGGCGTAGATCGGTTGCGTGATGCCCTGGGCGGCACACTGGTCCAGAAAATAAAAGTAGGATTCAACGTTGAAGAAATACTGCGTAATGGCACTGTTGGCGCCAGCGTCAAACTTACCCTTGAGATACTGTATGTCCGCATCGTAGCTTTTTGCTTCAGGATGAATCTCCGGGTACGCGGCGACTTCAATATTGAAATGATCGCCATGGCGTTGCCGCACGAACTCCACCAGCTCCCTGGCATAAACCAGGTGTGTAGAGCGGCCAATACCGGAAGGTCGATCACCGCGCAGGGCGACCAACCTGTTGACGCCCCGTTCGCGGTAGGTGTCCAGTAGATTGCCCACGGCGCTCTCGTCATCGCCACCAAAACTCAGGTGAGGGGCGACATCGATGCCGTTGGCGCGAATGGCGGACACAATACCCAGGGTTGTGTCGCGTGTGCTGCCACCGGCGCCATAGGTCACGGAGAAAAACGCCGGATTCAGCGCATTCAGTACGGGATTGACCTCGTTCATCAACTTGTCCATGCCCGCCTCTGTTTTAGGCGGGAAGAACTCGAAGCTGATACGGGCTTTTTGGTCTGCCATGGGCTTGCTGGTCCTAGTACTTGTAGCTGTCAGGCTTGAACGGCCCATCAACGGAAACGTTAATGTAGTCAGCCTGGTCTTTAGTCAGTTTGGTCAGCGTTGCGCCAAATCCGCCAATCATGTGCATGGCCACTTCCTCGTCCAGTTTTTTCGGCAGGACTTCAACACTCAGTGCTGCTGGCTTCATCTCTGGCTCAAGGTCGGCAAAGCGACGCTCGTACAGGTAGATCTGTGCCAGTACCTGGTTGGCAAAAGAGCCATCCATGATGCGCGAGGGATGGCCGGTGGCGTTGCCCAGGTTCACCAGACGGCCCTCTGAAAGAAGAATCAGGTGATCATTGCTGGCGCGATCGCGATACACCTTGTGGACCTGCGGCTTGACTTCATCCCATTCCCAGTTGCTGCGCATGAAGGCGGTATCGATTTCGTTATCAAAGTGGCCAATGTTGCAAACCACCGCGCCGGACTTCAGTGCCTTGAGCATATTGGAGTCACACACGTTGTAGTTGCCAGTGGTTGTGACGAGAAGATCCGTGTTCTGCAGGAGGTCGCGATTAATACACGCCTCGGTACCGTCGTTAACGCCGTCAATGTAAGGCGATGCGACTTCAAAACCATCCATGCACGCTTGCATGGCGCAGATCGGGTCGATCTCGGTGATCTTCACGATCATACCTTCCTGGCGCAAGGATTGGGCGGACCCCTTGCCGACATCGCCGTAGCCGATCACCAGCGCCTTCTTTCCGGCCATGAGGTGGTCCGTACCGCGCTTGATGGCATCGTTCAGGCTGTGGCGGCAGCCATACTTGTTGTCGTTCTTGGATTTGGTCACCGAGTCGTTAACATTGACAGCCGGCACTTTGAGTGTGCCCTGCTCGAGCATTTCCTGCAGGCGGTGCACGCCGGTGGTTGTTTCTTCCGTGATGCCGTGAATCTTGTCCAGCATCTCGGGATACTTTTCGTGCAGCATTGCGGTCAGGTCGCCGCCGTCGTCAAGTACCATGTTGGCGTCCCAGGGCTGGCCATCCTTGAGGATGGTTTGCTCCAGACACCAGTCGTACTCTTCTTCCGTTTCACCCTTCCATGCAAACACCGGGATGCCCGCGGCAGCTATGGCGGCCGCGGCGTGATCCTGTGTCGAAAAAATGTTGCACGATGACCAGCGCACTTCTGCGCCCAGTGCGATCAGCGTTTCAATCAACACGCCTGTCTGGATAGTCATGTGAATACAGCCGAGAATTCTTGCATTGGCGAGCGGCTGCTTTGCGGCGTACTTCTCGCGCATTGCCATCAGTGCGGGCATCTCACCTTCGGCGATGTCCAGTTCGCGCCGTCCCCACTGTGCCAGGGAGATGTCCGCGACTTTGTAGTCCTGCTGTTCGGTCAGTTGTTCTGCTGTGCTCATTACATTTGCCTCGATAAAGTCTTTAGTGATGTGTGATGAAACTGGTTCCGGGTTTCCGGTGCGTTACAGAGCAGCTCGCAGCGCGTCGGCCTTGTCGGTTTTTTCCCAGGTGAAGTCTGCGTCTTCACGGCCAAAATGACCGTAGGCTGCGGTTTTCTGGTAGATCGGGCGTTTCAGGTCCAGCATTTCGATGAGGCCCTTGGGGCGCAGGTCGAAGTGCTCGCGAACCAGTTCAGCGATGCGCGCATCGGACAGCTTGCCAGTGCCGAAGGTGTCGATGGAGATCGAAGTCGGTTCGGCCACGCCAATGGCGTAAGACACCTGTATTTCGCAGCGATCAGCGAGGCCAGCAGCGACGATATTCTTGGCAACATAGCGCCCCGCGTAAGCGGCTGAACGGTCGACCTTGGAGGGGTCCTTACCCGAAAATGCACCGCCACCGTGCCGCGCCATGCCGCCGTAGGTGTCCACGATAATCTTGCGGCCGGTCAGGCCACAGTCACCCACGGGGCCGCCGATCACGAACTTGCCGGTTGGGTTGATGTGGTAGAGAGTATCGGCATGCAGCCACTGGGCCGGCAGGACGGGCTTGATCACATGCTCCATGATGGCAGCGTGGATGTCGGCCTGACTGATGTTGTCGTCATGCTGGGTAGATAGCACGACGGCATCCACTGCGGCCGGCTTGCCGTTTTCGTAGCGCAGCGTTACCTGGCTTTTTGCATCGGGGCGCAACCAGGGCAATGTACCGTTCTTGCGCAGCTCGGCCTGTTTTTCGACCAGGCGATGGGAATAATAGATAGGCGCCGGCATGAGCACGTCAGTTTCATTGGTGGCATAGCCAAACATGAGGCCCTGGTCGCCCGCGCCCTGTTCCTCGTGTGCGCCTTCACCTTCGGTAACGCCCATCGAAATATCGGGAGACTGTTGGCCAATGGCATTGAGGACAGCACAGTAGCGACCATCGAAACCCACATCGGAATTGTCGTAGCCGATGCCGGTGATGGTTTTGCGTATGGTCTCTTCCAGATCCATTTTGCCTTGCATGGTGACTTCTCCGGCGACCACAGTCATGCCGGTTTTTACCATGGTCTCAACCGCCACACGCGCATCAGGGTCGCGTTTGAGGATGTAGTCGAGAATCGCATCTGAGATTTGATCTGCCATTTTGTCCGGGTGGCCTTCAGACACCGATTCCGACGTGAAGATTGAATATTCGCTCATAAGTTTGTTCCTTTTATTGATTGTTCAGTTGCGGCCAAACAGCCGCACCTGGATTTGAAATCCGTTGCGCTGTGCCAGGTATTCGCTGGCAATCGTGTGCAGGCCGGCGGCGTCGGCCCATTGCGCGAGCTCCTGGGGATCGAAACCCAGCCATAAGTCGCCGCAGTTTTCGCGCGCCCAGCCCTGGTCGTGGTTGCACAGGTCAGTCACCAGCACGACGCCGCCAGGGTTGAGTGTGCGCGCAATGTCCTGCAGCACTTCGCCCGGGTGGGGCGTGTGGTGCAACACCATATTGATAACAACACAATCGGTACGCAGCTCGGCAAGTCTCGGGTGCTGTGTGTCTCCATCGACGAACTCGATATTGTGCAGGCCAAGTGCTGCTGTTTTGTGACGGGCCTGCTCCAGCATCCCGGGCGCGCTGTCGAGAGCGACAACGCGTTCGAACTGCGGTGACAACTCAAGCAGGAAGGAGCCATCGCCCGGCCCGACTTCCAATACCGTTGTGCGTGCTGACACGGGCGCATCACGCAACATGCTGGCGACGACATCCGCGTATTGCTCGTAGCTGGCAATGAGGTCCTGCTGCTGCTGGAACTTGCCGGCGTTATCGCGGAAAAAATTGCGCGAGTTTTCTTCGCGCTGGGCGTGCAGGCTGTGCAGGCGACAGGCAATGTCGACGGGCAGTTCCATGCGGTCTACTGTGTCAAACAGCGCATCCTGCAGCGGCTCCAACTCAGTTGACTGTCGCAGTTCCGCCCGGCGGTAAAAGAAGGTGTTGCCCTCGCGCCTGGCGGCGACCAGGCCGGCATTGGCCAGAACTTTCAAGTGGTGGCTAAGCGCAGGCTGGCGCATGTCAAAAATGGCGCAAAGTTCAGACACCGCGAAGGAATCTTTGCGCAACACGCGCAACACGAGCAGGCGCAGCGTATCGGCGCTGGCCTTGCACAGGCTGGTGAGCGCGGCAATGTGCGCTTCAGGGTTAGCCAGTGGCGGTGAGTCATCGGCCTTGAGGGCGGTGGATGGCGTGAGCATGGGGCGGAAGTCTAGCAGGGCCCCTAATCTATATCAAAATATTTTGATATAGCTTGTGAACTCCCTCGCAGATAGCACGGCCGCGGTCCCGCCGTAGCGGCACGGTAGCGGCTGTCCAACGCCTCACTGTTGCGCCTGTGCAGCGCCTATTTCGCCGATTTGATTGCTGTTGGACGCCAGTTACGCGAAAATAGCCGCCGTTCGGGGCGCCGCCTCGCTCCAACCCCTGAAATCCCCTGGAGAACCCGATGTCGTCCCCCCGCCAAGAGCTAGCTAATGCCATTCGCGTCCTCAGTATGGACGCCGTCCAAAAGGCCAATAGCGGCCATCCCGGCGCCCCGATGGGCATGGCGGATATCGCCGAAGTCCTTTGGAATGACTACCTCAGCCATAACCCTGCGAACCCCAAATGGTCCAATCGTGACCGGTTTGTGCTCTCGAATGGGCATGGCTCCATGCTGATCTACGCGTTGCTGCACCTGTCCGGCTATGACCTGCCAATGTCAGAACTCGAAAACTTTCGGCAACTGCACTCGAAAACACCGGGCCATCCCGAGTACGGCTATACCCCGGGCGTTGAGACCACCACCGGCCCCCTGGGTCAGGGCCTGAGCAATGCTGTGGGTATGGCCTTGGCCGAGAAGGTTCTGGCAGCGCAATTCAATCGCCCCGGTCATGAAGTGATTGACCACTATACCTACACGTTTGTGGGAGATGGCTGCTTGATGGAGGGTATTTCCCACGAAGTTTGCTCGCTGGCCGGAACCCTTGGCCTGGGCAAACTCGTTGTATTCTACGATGACAACGGTATTTCGATCGATGGTGACGTCGCGGGCTGGTTTACTGATGATACACCCGCGCGGTTTGCGGCCTACGGGTGGCAGGTGGTGCGCGACGTGGATGGTCACGACCCCGATGCGATCAGCACCGCAATTGAGGCGGCTCGCGGCGAGCAGGGCAAGCCCACGCTGATTTGCTGCCGGACGATCATAGGCAAAGGGGCGCCGAACAAGGAAGGGTCCGAAGCCTGCCATGGGGCTGCCCTGGGCGAGGACGAGGTGGCGGCAACGCGCGCCGCCCTGGGTTGGGAGCATGCGCCATTTGTGATCCCCAACGATGTGTATAGTGGCTGGAGTGCGCTGGAGCGCGGCGCCGCGCGCGAGGCCGCCTGGAACGAGGCGATGTCGGCCTACGCAGCGGCGCACCCGCAACTGGCATCTGAACTGCGCCGTCGCCTTGCCGGAGACCTGCCGGAAACGTTCAGTGCACAGGCTGATGCGTATATTCGCCAATGCCAGGAAGAAGGCTCTACTATTGCCTCGCGCAAGGCCTCGCAAAATTGCCTGAATGCGTACGGCCCATTACTGCCAGAGCTGCTGGGCGGCTCCGCTGATCTGGCCGGTTCCAACTTGACGCTATGGAGCGGCTCCCAGGGAGTGCAGGCCGATGACGCCAGTGGCAACTACATCTATTACGGCGTACGCGAGTTCGGTATGGCCGCGATCATGAACGGCATCGCGCTGCACGGTGGGTTTATCAACTACGGTGCTACCTTCCTGATATTTATGGAGTACGCGCGCAACGCTGTGCGGATGTCGGCGTTGATGAAACAGCAAAGTATCTTTGTGTTTACCCACGACTCTATCGGGCTGGGCGAAGACGGCCCGACGCACCAGGCGGTTGAGCAGCTCACGGCATTGCGCGCCACACCCAACATGCACACCTGGCGCCCCTGTGACACGGTTGAATCCGCTGTTGCGTGGAAAAGTGCCATCGAGCGTCGCGATGGGCCGTCATCGCTGATCTTCTCGCGCCAGGGTCTGCCGCATCAGGCGCGTACCGATGCGCAGGTGCAAGACATCGTGCGCGGTGGCTATGTACTGGTGCAATGCGATGGCACACCGGATGCGATTTTTATCGCTACCGGCTCCGAAGTGCAGCTGGCGGTTGAAGCCGCCGCCGCGCTGACTGCCAGGGGCAAGCGTATTCGCGTGGTGTCGATGCCCTGCGCAGAGCTCTTTGAAGCCCAGGACGCCGCTTACCGGGAAGCAGTCTTGCCCAGCGACGTGCCGGCGCGTATAGCGGTGGAGGCGCTGCATGCAGACTTCTGGTACAAGTACGTCGGGCTCGACGGGCGCATCGTTGGTATGACCACCTTCGGAGAGTCTGCCCCTGGCCCCGAGCTCATGCGCCACTTCGGGTTCACAACCGAGAACGTTGTGTCCGTTGCGGAAGACCTCCTCTTCTAGGAATCCCCCGTGTTGCGACTAGCAATCAATGGCTATGGCCGTATAGGTCGCAGCATCCTGCGCGCGCTCTATGAAAGTCCGTTAAAGCGCGAAGTCAGTATCGTCGCGATCAATGAGTTGGCGGATGCGCGCACTGTGCTGCACCTGAGTCGCTATGACTCCACACACGGCAGGTTTCCCGTGGCGCTTGACGGTAACGAGCGGGAGCTGCGCGTTGCCAGTGACGTGATCGCGCTGTCCAACAGCGAAAGTATCAGTGACCTGCCCTGGGGTGATCTCGATGTCGATATCGTCCTGGAGTGCACCGGCGCTTTCTCGGACAGGGCCACCGCAGAACAGCACCTGCAGCAGGGCGCGCGGCGTGTGTTGTTTTCCCAGCCGGCGCAGGCGGACGTTGATACCACGGTGGTCTTTGGCGTCAATCACGCGGCGTTAACCGCAGCGCACCAGATAGTATCCAATGCATCGTGCACCACAAACGCCATTGTGCCGGTAATTGCCGCACTGGATGATGCATTGGGTATCGAGACGGGTACGATCACCACAATACACTCCGCGATGAATGACCAGCCAGTACTTGACGCCTACCACCACACTGATTTGCGCAAGACGCGCGCGGCGTTTGGATCCATCATCCCGGTGGATACCGAACTGGCACGTGGTGTAGAGCGCATTTTGCCGGACATGGCCGGTCGCTTCAGCGCCCAGGCGCTCCGTGTGCCTACACTGAACGTGTCCTTGCTGGACCTGACCATCCAAACCGCCAAAGACACCGACACTGCTGCCGTGAACCGTATTTTGCGAGATGCGTCACAGTCTCGTTTCAATGGCGTGCTTGGCTACACCGAGGAGCTTCTGGCATCCTGTGATTTCAATCATGACCCGCGCTCAAGCATTGTGGACGCCAGCCAGACACGTGTCAGTGGCAAGCGTATGGTCAAGGTGCTTACCTGGTTTGATAATGAATGGGGTTATGCCAATCGCATGCTCGATGTAGCGCGTTACTGGCAGGCGCAGCCCTAGCCTGGATGCCGCGAGGCGATGCTGGCAACAATAGCAGAAGGAGAACGCTGGCTATGACACTAAACGTTGACCTGATGTCCGACCTTGAATTGTCAGGCAAGCGCGTGCTGATCCGTGAAGATCTTAACGTACCCGTCAAGTATGGCGAGGTCGTCTCGGACGCGCGAATACGTGCGGCCCTGCCGACCATCCAACGCGCGGTGGCTGCCGGTGCGAAGGTCATACTGATGTCCCACCTGGGACGCCCCGTAGAGGGAGAGTTCGACGAGCAGTTTTCACTGGCCCCGGTTGCCACGCACCTGGCTCAATTGCTTGGCCAGTCGGTGACGCTTGTGCAGGACTGGCGCCCTGGTGTTGATTTGCACGATGGTGAAGTCGCCCTGATCGAAAACGTGCGTTTCAATCCCGGCGAAAAGAGCGATGACGAGGCCCTGGCGCGCGCCTATGCGGGGCTGTGCGACGTGTTTGTGATGGATGCCTTTGGCACGGCCCACCGGGCACAGGCGTCTACGCATGGTGTTGCGCGCTTTGCGCCAGTTGCCTGCGCCGGGCCGCTACTGGAAGGTGAACTGCGAGCCCTGGAGCAGGCGCTGAGCAACCCGGCGCGACCCATGCTGGCCATCGTTGGCGGCTCGAAGGTCTCAACGAAGCTGACCGTACTGGAAGCCTTGTCCGAAAAAGTCGATCAGTTGATCGTGGGCGGCGGCATCGCCAATACCTTCCTCGCGGCAGCGGGAAAGCCAGTGGGCAAGTCACTGTGTGAACATGACCTGATCGAACAGTCCAGGGCGCTGATGGCAAAAACCCATATACCGCTACCCACCGACGTAGTGACCGGCAAGGCTTTTGCAGAAGATGCAGCGGCCGAGCTGAAAAGCGCAGACGCCGTTCTTGAAGACGATATGATTTTCGATATCGGCCCCCAGTCAGCCCAACAGATTGCAGAACTGGTCGCCGCAGCAGGCACGATACTGTGGAATGGTCCGGTCGGTGTGTTTGAGTTTGACCAGTTTGCCGGCGGCACCGAGGCACTGGCGCATGCGATTGCGCAAAGCGCCGCGTTTTCTCTTGCCGGTGGGGGTGATACGCTGGCAGCCATTGACAAGTACGACATCGCAGATAAGGTTTCCTACATATCGACCGGCGGCGGAGCGTTTCTGGAATACGTTGAAGGAAAAACCCTACCCGCTGTAGCAGTACTGGAGCAGCGTAAGGGGAAAGGTCCCCACTAGCGGGTCTGGCAGTCACTCATAAAGGATATTTCTCATGGCATTAATCAGCATGCGGCAACTTCTGGATCATGCCGCCGAAAACGGCTACGGCGTACCGGCATTTAACGTCAATAACCTCGAGCAAACGCGAGCCATTATGGAAGCGGCCAGCGAGACGAACTCACCCGTCATCATGCAGGCATCTGCCGGCGCGCGTAAATACGCCGGCGCCCCGTTCCTCAAAGCGATGATGGACGCGGCCATGAATGAGTTTCCACACATTCCTGTGGTGGTGCATCAGGACCACGGGGTAACGCCGGCAGTGTGCCAGCGCTCCATCCAGCTCGGTTTCAGTTCGGTCATGATGGACGGGTCACTGGGCCCCGACGGCAAAACCCCCATGGACTACGACTACAATGTTGCGGTTACGCGCCAGGCCGTTGAGATGGCTCACGCCTGCGGAGTATCTGTTGAAGGTGAACTTGGCTGTCTGGGTTCACTGGAAACGGGCGAGGCCGGTGAAGAAGATGGCATCGGCGCTGAAGGCACGTTGACGCACGACCAGATGCTCACTGATCCGGAAGAAGCCGCAGACTTTGTCAAGGCAACTGAAGTTGATGCGCTGGCCATTGCCTGCGGCACCAGTCATGGCGCCTACAAGTTCACGCGCCCACCCACGGGCGACATTCTTGCGATTGACCGCATCAAGGCGATCAACGCGCGTATTCCCAATACGCACCTGGTCATGCACGGTTCCTCGTCAGTGCCCCAGGAGTGGCTGGCGATTATCAATGAGTTCGGCGGCAATATTCCCGAGACCTACGGGGTGCCGGTTGAGCAGATCCAGGAAGGCATTAAACATGGCGTGCGCAAGGTCAATATCGATACCGATCTGCGCCTTGCTTCCACGGGTGCAATTCGCCGGTTTCTCGCGCAGAACCCTGCTGAGTTTGACCCGCGCAAGTACCTTGCCCACACCATTACCGCAATGAAGGACATCTGTATTGCGCGCTACGAAGCCTTTGGCACCGCCGGCAACGCTGACAAGATCAAAGTGCGCACGCTGGAAGCGATGTACCAGTCCTACGAAGCAGGTGAGCTGAAGCCTCACATCAACTAAAGAGTACAGAGATTGTCGCCGGAGCAACTGCGTATCCTGCGCTACCAGCTCCCTCCGTTTGGCGAGGGAGCCAGGCCCTCCCAGGAGATGCACGCGTTCTGCCGGTTCTACGGCATAAACTTCACTGAGCGCTTTCCAGCGCTTGAGCATCTTGTTGGCTATGTAGAGTCAGGTGGCTTCCGCCTGGCACTGCACTGTTGGCGCCAACCGGACGCGCAGGCCAATCTGTTGATTGTTCATGGCTACTACGATCATACCGGGCTCTTTGGCCACCTCGTTGAGTGGGGTCTGGCTAATCGGTGTAACGTCGTTATTTTTGATCTGCCGGGTCATGGCTTATCGACGGGCGCTCCGGCCGTCATTCATGATTTTTCTGATTATGGCCGGGCCATAGATGCCGTATTGCAGCGAGTATGGTTGCCGCAACTGCCGCTTGTTGCCATGGCGCAGAGCACAGGTGGCGCGGCGATCGTGGAGTATGCGCGCATTTCTTCTGGTAGCCCCTGGCCGTTTGCCGCAACGGTGTTGTTGGCACCGCTGGTAAGGCCTGCGGGTTGGAACGGTGTGCGCGTTGCCCATACCTTGCTGCGCTCCTTTGTCAGAAGTATTCCGCGCACCTTTGCCGAAAATACGGGCAATCTGCAGTTCCTCGACTTTGTTCGTACCGACCCTTTGCAGTGCCACGAGGTACCACTGGCGTGGGTGTCTGCCTTGCGCCGCTGGCTCAAGGAGCTGCCGCGCGAAGATCTGGGTGTCGGCACGGCACTTATCGTTCAGGGGGATCGGGATCTCACGGTTGACTGGCGCTACAACCTCGAGTTTATGGCGCAATTGTTTCCCGGTGCGGCGGTGGAGATGATCGAGGGCGCGGGGCACCAGTTGGCTAACGAGACGCCGGCAACCCGCGCGCACTATCTCAACCTGGTTGCCGGGTATCTGGTTGAGCGCGGCGTTTTCGAGTGTCGGTGACTCAGCGGTAGTAGCCGTTGGCCTTGAGCAGTGCATACAGTGGTTGCAGCTCATCGGCATAGTGACGCCACCGCGCAATGGCCCCGGTATAGATACCGCTCCTGACCTGCACGGCGCTGGGCGTGGCGACACTGCCCTTGCGCTGGTTGAAATTCAGGCAGGCCTCTTCCCAGGGGAGGTCGCAGTATTCCAGCAGTGCGCGAATTTGCGTTTCAGGTTCGCTGACCAGACGCTCGTACTGTAAGTGATAAACAGCGCCCGGCAGTGTGCGCTGCCAGTGCTGCATCAGACGATCGAATTCGATGTAGTAGCGGCCGCAGTCAAGAATATCCAGGTTGTAGAAGTAGTAACGAAAGTTGGTGGCAAACAGCTGGCGAAAGTTACTCAGGCAGGCGTCCATAGGATCGCGCTGCAGGCAAACGATTTTTGCATTGGGCAGCGCGCGCCTGATCAGGCCAACGTACATGAAATTCAGCGGCAGTTTGTCGGTAAAATGAGGCGTATGCCCGGTTCGTGGGCGCGTGCTCGCAACGTATTGATCGCCCAGTTGCGCCATGTCGAGATGCTCTGCTGCCTGCAGCGTCTCGATGTCGAGATTATCCGGTGAAGTGGTCGCCGTGAGCCGCTTCACCTGGGCGGGAAAATTCTGTAACTCACCGGCTGCAAAGATATCCGGGTGGCTGCCCAGTATCTGTTCGATGAGTGTTGTACCGGTGCGCGGCAGGCCAACGATAAAGATCGGTTCTTTGCTGCCACAGCCGGTGGCGTCAGTGGCCTCCGCGTTGCCAACGCGCCCTGCTGCCCTGGCCGTTGCGAACAATGCGGCATCGTCTGCGCTGTTGTAGCCGGTTTTTGCCGCCTGTCGTTCTTTCGCCCACAGCAGCGATTGGAACGCTGAGGAATAGTCTTCCAGGTCCTCCAGCTCTTTGGCCATAGCGTGGCCAAGGTGGAGTTGGTCCGCTGCTGTTGTCACGCTCGATTGCAGTGCTTTTAGTCGATCGAGATGATTGCGCTGGGGTGTTTGTTTGCGCAGGGTAGCGAGCGCTGAGTGCGCCTTGAACAGGGCCGGTTGCAAAGCGATGGCTGATTCATAGGCCGCTTCAGCGCCGGTGAAATCGCCCGCAAAGTGCAAAGACGCCGCGAAGTTAAACAGCAACTCGCTGCGAAACTCGCTCGAGAAACCGCGACCATCAGTCTTGCGGTCTGGCAGCGCATGCACTGCACTGCGGAAGCACTGGACCGCGATGTCGTGTTCACCGCAATGGCTGAGCAATGTGCCGAGGGTGTTGAGTGTGGGGATATCGCGTGGTTCAAGCGCACAAGCACGATGGGCGGTTTCCAGTGCGGCCCGGTGCTCGCCGCTGGCAAACAGGTGCTTACCCAGCTCGGCAAGGTATTCAGGTTGCTGGCTGTCGAGCCGAACCGCTTTGCCCAGTATTTCAATAGCCTTGGCGGTCTGGCCGTTTTGCCCTGCAATTACACCGCACAGAAACCACGCGTCGGCATGCTGTGGGTTCTCGCGCAGGATTGCCAGGCACAGTTGATGGGCCTCGCGGCCTTTCCCCTGCTTGAGGGCGGCGACGGCCTGACTGTGCCAGGTGGTGATCTGTTGCTGTGATGCTGCCATTACCGCGCCATTGTAGGGCGACTCATACTGCCGGCGATAGTCTGGCGCGTCAGTTGTATTGAGCGTGATGCGCGAATGGTTGTGCCCAGAGTACGCCCGGCAAGAAAAAAGGGCGCCATGGGCGCCCTTTCTACGACTTGCGAAGGTTTAGTTTGCGAAGTTGTAAACGAAACGCAGGCCCACCTGGCGGGGACGCAACACGTCGTTGTAGTAGCGTCGCAGGTCAAACTGATCCACTGCTCGTATGAAGCTGCGGTCGCGGCGCACGCCGGTTTCCGCGAACTCGTCGAACAGGTTGTCGGCGTACAGGCTCACGGTGTAACTGTCTTCTATCCACGAGGCGGACACGTTGTGCAGGATGTAGCCGTCCAGGGATTCGCCGTTAGCGCGCTCTCCGACCTTGGTAATGACATCGCTTTGACCGGTCATGGACCAGTCAAAATCCAGGCTTGCACCGTTGTCCATGGGCATCGAGTAGTTGGCCGACAGGAAGTACTGGTGCTCTGGTGAGCCAGGCAGGCGGTCGCCGTCAAATGCATCCTCGCCGTCTACCAGCCCGGGTGCGTCCTCGGTCAGCTCGGCCTTGTTATAGGCGTACGTCGCAGCGATTGAAAGCTCAGGGGTGATGTAATAGCGAGAGGCCAGTTCAACACCATAGCTTTCAGCGGAGCCGCCGTTGGAGGTGATGGGGATATCGCCATTCGCAGTAACGCTGGCGACCTGTACATCTTCCCAGTCAATGAAGTACACCGAACCGTTGATGAGCAGGTTGTCATTGAACTGCGTGCGCATACCAAACTCGTAGTTGGTGGTCGTGTCTGACTTGATGAGAACTTCATCAGGCAACGCACACACGTTCTGCTCATTCGGATCCGGATTGGGCGGACACTCGGGAACCGAGTTCAAACCACCCAGGCGATAGCCCTCGCTGACGGTGAAGTAGGCCATGACGTCATCGTTGATCTGGTACGAGGTATTGAGTTTGAAGATCATGTCATCGTCATCGACCTTGTTTTCATCCAGCGCGACGTCGATGAGGTCCTGCGGGGCGCCGCCAAAAACGGTGTCTGACAGGGGCAGGGCAAAGCCGCCGCTTTGCTCGTCTTCGAACTTGAACCAGCGCGCGCCGATAGTGACAGACCAGGCATCGGTGATGTCATAGCCCAGTTCGCCAAAGAGGGCCATCTCGGTTGTTTCCTGTTCACGCACTTCATAGTATTCAAGTGCGTCGGGGCGCAATTGCACGCCGCCCAGGTTGTCTACCGCCCATTGGTCAAAGCCGGGCGTGAATTCCTGGCTCAGGCTGTCCAGCTGGAACTCGTTGTAGAACGCACCAACGATCCATGACAGGGGGCCTTCGCTGGTCGATACCAGGCGCAATTCCTGGGTGATGGCTTCCTCTTCGGCAGTATCGCGGGTAAAGGCTGCAAAACTGGGGAAGGTTTCATAGCCGTACTCAAAATTCAGTAGCAGATCGCTCTGGTCGCGCTGCCCTTCTTCCTCGTACTTGGAGAAGCCCGTCGCCGAGGTCAGCTCCGCGAAGCCCAGGTCTGCGACGATCTCCAGCGCAAGTAATTCGTTTTCGCGCTCCAGGGGCTCCAGGTAGCGGTGTGCCGCTTCGTATT
This sequence comes from Gammaproteobacteria bacterium, assembly GCA_024742415.1. Lineage (GTDB taxonomy): Bacteria > Pseudomonadota > Gammaproteobacteria > Pseudomonadales > Halieaceae > Marimicrobium. The sequence goes on along the minus strand of JANSYN010000005.1, from coordinate 78,675 downwards.
TGCCCGTACCAAATGCCGCCTGATGATTGATCTGGCGTGCTCCGCTCTCGCTGTCCTGATAGTAGTAGGTCAGGTTGGCATCGATCATGTCGGTGGTATAACGCGCACCAAGGCGGCCTGACAGCACCTGCTCGTCATTGGCATCCGCGCGCCGCGTCAGATTGGCGTTAACGTCATCCGGGTTGGTGAAGTCGGGCTGGGGGCGAGACACACCGGGCTCTCGAACCAGAAAGTTGTAGTCAATAAAGCCGGGGTCATCGTAGTAGTCCAGCGAGGCCCTGACGGCGAATGTGTTTTCGATAATTGGTACGTTGACCGTGACGCCGCCTTCGTAGCCGAGGTCGCTGGACTGTGACAGGTCGAAGACATCACCCCGCGCCTGCACGGTAAACTCGTCGCTCTGGGGGCGGTTGGGCATGTAGCGCACAGCGCCGGTCAGTGTGCCCGCGCCATACAGTGTACCCTGGGGGCCAATCAGAACCTCAAGACGCTCCATGTCGTTCAGGCGCAGGTCAACGTAGAACGGAATCTCGCCGATGTAGGTTCCCACGCTGTCGCCACCGTCATTGTCGCCATCGGTTGGCTGTATGGCGTCGACATTCAGGCCTCGAACGGTGATGACATCCGCCGAACGTGAGCCCTGGTCGATAACCGTCATGCCCGGCACGCGGCGTGCAATATCGGTAAGGTCCTGCAAGCGCTCACGCGCGATAAGGTCGGCGCTCAATGCCGTGATGTTGATCGGGATGTCCTGAATCGATTCAGAACGGCGGGTTGCGGTTACGATGACTTCCTCTAGCAGTGCTGGCGCTTGTGCGAGCGCAGGAATGGTACCTGTCATCAGAGTCGACGCGATGGCGGCTGATAGCGCGGAAAGTTGGAAGGTTTTGGTTCCCATGATTGCCCCTAGTGTTTGTCAGTGTTGCACAGTGACGTCATGGAATTTTCCCTAATTCCTGCCCCATGCGATCAGTGTCGTCAGGTGTTGTTGATCCGCCGCGGAGCGATTGATCCACCTTTATATACCCGAGTGTTAATTTATCATTCCTGCGGCATGGGCTGAAACGCCTCAAGTTGCGTAAAAGTACCGCTGCATCGCGGGCAAATGATTGAATGAAAAGACCTTTTCTAATTGGCCCTCATGGGCAATTCGGGGGCTGCGCTCCCGTTCCCGGCCTGTGCCCCTTGAAGCGGGCGACCCGCTGATCAGCGGGTTTCCCGGCAGCGGCTATCAGGCATCGGCGCGCAGCGTTTGCACGCCGGAGGCGGTGCCGAGTAGTAGCACATCGGCCGGTTTGAGTGCGAACAGGCCATTGGTCACCACACCGGTGATATTGTTGATCCTCTCTTCCGTTTTCAGCGGTTGTGGTATCGAAAAGTTGTGAACGTCGAGAATTACGTTGCCATTGTCGGTTATAACGCCCTCCCGGTAGACTGGGTCTCCGCCCAGTTTGACCAGCTCCCGAGCTACGTAACTGCGCGCCATGGGAATCACCTCAACCGGGAGCGGGAATTGCCCCAGCGTGTGTACGAGTTTGCTTTCGTCGGCAATGCAGATGAATTCGCGCGCCACGGCGGAGACTATTTTTTCGCGCGTCAGCGCCGCGCCGCCGCCTTTTATCAGCTGCAGCGCCGAATTGCTTTCGTCGGCCCCGTCGATGTAGAAGTCCACCTGGTCCACGGTATTGAGTTCGTACACGGGGATTCCATGGCTTCTGAGGCGCTCAGCCGATGCTTCGGAGCTGGCAACAGTCGCATTGATCAGCCCCTTGATGCCGGCCAGTGCATCGATGAACAGGTTGGCGGTGGAACCGGTACCGATGCCCAGTACGGTGTTGTTTTCCAGTTTTGGTCGTATGTAGGCCAGAGCTGCATCGGCTACGGCCTGCTTTAGTTCATCTTGCGTCATGCCGGCTTTCCTTTGTTGGGGGTGTGTTGGGTGGAGCGGTTTCTGCGCCAGCGCGTGGGTTCATTATAGGGAAGGCGCTGAGCGGCGGTAGTGGCAGCGCGCGATTGCGCAGATTAATCGTTCCGGGCGAGCCTTGCACAGGCTGTAAATTAGTGCCCCGTCGATTAGTATCAAACGCTCACCTTGCCAGTACGGACGACCCTCATGCCACAGTCTTACATTAAACGCATTCTTGATGCTCGTGTTTATGACGTGGCGCGCGAGACACCGGTGCAGGAGGCGACACTCATGTCGCGACGTCTGGCCAATCGCGTGTGGCTGAAGCGCGAGGACCTGCAGCCGATCTTCTCATTCAAGCTGCGCGGCGCCTACTGCAAGATGAGCCGCCTGTCTGCTGACCAGCTTGCGCGCGGCGTGGTTGCCGCCTCCGCCGGTAATCATGCGCAAGGCGTCGCGATGGCGGCCCAGAAGCTGCGCGCCAGGGCCACCATCGTGATGCCACGCACCACGCCGCAGATCAAGGTTGATGCGGTACGTGACCGTGGTGCCCGCGTGGTATTGCATGGCGATTCCTTTGAGGAGGCCGCAGCGCAGGCGTTGCGGCTGGTGGAGGAAAAAGGCCTGACTTATGTGCATCCATTTGATGATAAGGACGTGATCGCGGGCCAGGGCACTATCGGTATGGAGATTGTGCGGCAGATGCAGCAGCCTCTGGACGCGCTTTTTGTGCCCGTTGGCGGTGGTGGCCTGGTAGCCGGTGTTGCCGCCTACGTCAAATACGTGTGGCCAGACACCCAGATTATTGGCGTCGAGCCCGAGGATGCGGCCTGCCTGCAGCTTGCCCTGCAGCGCGGTCGGCGCGATACCCTGCCGGAGGTGGGCCTGTTTGCGGATGGCTGCGCAGTGGCGCAGATTGGCAAGGAGCCGTTTCGGATCATTCGCCAAACGGTGTCACACGTGATCACCGTATCGACCGACGAGATGTGTGCCGCCATCAAGGACATCTTCGAAGACACGCGCAGCATCGCCGAGCCGGCGGGTGCCCTGGCACTGGCCGGCCTGAAGAAGTACGTGGAGCAAAGCAATGCGCAGGATATGGACCTGCTGGCAATTGTCAGCGGTGCCAACACCAACTTTGACCGTTTGCGCTACATCTCCGAGCGCACCGAAATTGGCGAGCATCGCGAAGCGGTGATCAGCGTGAGCGTCCCGGAAAAGCCCGGTAGTTTCAAGCGCTTTTGTCAGGCGCTGGGACGTCGCAATATCACGGAGTTCAATTACCGATACGCGGATGCCGCGCAGGCGCAGATTTTTGTCGGTTTATCAGTTATTCCCGGCGGTGACGACCTGGCCCGCCTGATCAACGAGCTCAATGGGCGCGGCTATCACGCCGAAGACCTCACCAATAACGAAGTCGCCAAACTGCACATCCGTCACATGGTGGGAGGACATGCCCCCGAAGGCCTCACTGACGAACGTGTCTACCGTGTCGAGTTTCCCGAAAGACCGGGCGCGCTGCTCAAGTTCCTCAACAGCCTCGGTCAGCGCTGGAACATCTCCATGTTTCACTATCGCAATCACGGGGCAGCCTATGGCCGTATCCTGCTCGGTGTGCAGGTGCCCGGGAATGAGCAAGCAGCGTTCGAGGATTTACTGGGCGCAATCAAATACCGCTATTGGGAAGAAACCGGCAATCGGGCCTATCAGTTGTATCTTGGTGGGGTTGGAACCTAGCGCGGTAGCGGGTGTGCCCACGAGGCCCTTTGTTCGGCGCGGGTAGGTGGGCAGGCAGGGCCTGGTACAGGGTTTTATTTTGCAAAATGCTGAGATAAGATTTGCGTGGTTTGTGAAATAATAACAAACTGGCGCAAGTTGGCACGTTACCGGCGAGTATTGGCGCCTCATTGCAGTGCGGGCAGTGCGCCAAGGCATGCATTCGATAAGGTAGCAGCGGTCATGCGGGAAAGCGCAAAGCGGGCTTTCCCAGGGCACTGTGCAGCGAGTGGCCGGTGATTGCAGGGCAGAACGCCGCAAGGAGCAGCAGAGCTGCAAATGAGTTGGCGACAACAAGCCGTGACGTTGTAGTGGGCGTCAGGGCAAGGGGCTGCGCAGATAGCCCGGGCGTTATCAAGCGAGAGAGTAAGTGGTGAAACGTAAACCTGATCTGGTAGTAGTTCTTGTGGCCGCGTTCGGCCTTGGTGTGCTGTTAACGCTGTTACTGCCCACCGCCGCCAACAAAACGGTGGCTGCCCCTGCCTCCGAGTTGCATGCCGGGGTTATTATCCGCGATTAACCTGTTTGTGGATTTCCGGCGCCCCGACAGTGAATCAGGGCGTTGTCGGTAGCCACATAGTCAAGCTTCACGTCGAAAGACTCGGTTGGCACCCGGTCGACTTCCTGGCAGGCGTGTGCCAGCCCCACCAGTAGCGGCCTTGAAGCTGGGTCTGCCGGCAATGCCTGTAAGGCGCGATCATAGAAGCCTCCGCCCATGCCCAGGCGCCCACCGAATCTGTCCCAGCCAACGACCGGAAAAAATACGATATCGATAGTGCTTAACGCTGCGCGCTGCGCGCTGTCGTCTGGCTGTGGAATGGCAAAGCGATTGTGAATCAGGGGAGTGTCGGCGTCCCAGCGCGCGAACGCCATGGCGTTGCCTTGCAGAACGGTCGGGAGCAAAAGTTGCTTGTTCTCGGAGCGCGCTGCTGAGCCCAGTGGTCCCGGGTCAATCTCACCATCGGCAGCGATGTAAAGCGCAATGCGCCGCGCCGGTTGCCATAGCGGCAGCCGGCGTACCCTGTGTACGAGCTGGGTAGCCGCTGTGGTTTGTTGTTCGGCCGGCAAGTGCTGGCGCAGGTCGCGTAGCCTGCGGCGCAGCTTTTGTTTGTCGTCAGGAGAGATAGACATGAAGGGGTGTCCCGGCATACCGCTGACAGAGCTGCCCTTGAACCCGATGGTTCAAGGTGGCGGTTCCCGTACTGTATCAGGCTTTCCGGTTAAGCCCGGACATGCACACCAACAGTAGCTGGCAACCCCCGGTGTAAAAATATCGGCTCGAGGACTGTCTGTCTGGCAAATACGCCAGGTACCCGCACGCAGTATAACGCAGAAGCAAGCCGACAACAGGCGACAGGCCGGTAAAAGTGGACAGAACTGTGATCGATGTAGCGCATTCGACGCGCAGGTAACGGTGAACGAGCGGCGCCTGTGGAGGAGCCTAGCTGATTTCCATCTGGCGAAGGTCGTAAAGGGCTTCATCGAGTTTGCGGTTGAGACGGTTCAACGCGTCCAGGCTGGTTTTGTCTGCGCCACCGCCCTGTGACGCTTCCACGAGTTCATAACTGATGTTCAGCGCCGCCATGACAGCAATGCGCTCAACACCGATGACCTTGCCAGTCTCGCGGATTTTGCGCATCTGTTTGTCGAGGTACTTGGCCGATGTTGCCAGGTTGTCTTCCTGATCTTCAGGGCAGGCAACCTGGTATTCCTTGTCCAGGATTTTTACGGTGACAGTATTGGGTTGGCTCACGCTATGGCTCCAGGGTGCGCAGACGTCCAATCATGGCTTCTACCTTGCTGCGCGCGAGTTCGTTTTTATCAATGAGCTCTTTGCGCTCGCGGCGCCATCCCGCCTGGCTGTTTTTGAGTGCTTGGTTTTCCCGGTCCAGGTCCTGGCAAAGCGCGATCAGCTCGTCGATCTTTTTTTCGAGCGTTTTCAGTTGATTTTCTGCCATCGGGGTATACTGGGAGTGGTCTTATCAGGGGACTACTATAGTGATGCCGATGTGTGAGGTCAACGCGCAGCGCAGCCATGTGCCTGCCAGCCGAAAACCGCGCCTGGCGCTGGGTTAACCCTCTACAAGTAAAGGCAAGAGGAAAGTAAAAGATGTACTTTGACGGCGACGAGAACGTTTCGGTTTTTGACTTCGATGAATTGGCGGATCATCTTGTGGAACAGGGGTCCGAGTTCTCGCCGGCCGAGATACACGGCTGCCTCACAGGCCTGTTGACCGGCGGGCTGGTGGGGACGGCGGAGCGCGGCCTCGACGCAATGATGCAAACGCTGGATGTTGTACCGCATGGCGAGCTTGCCGATCGCGTCATGGAACTGTACGTCGTGACAGACGCTGCGTTGCGGGACGAAGAGTTCAGCTTTTTCCCACTGCTACCCGAAGACGAAGCCCAGATCGAAATACGCACAGTGGCATTGGCCAGCTGGTGCGGCGGTTTTCTCGCTGGGCTGGCACAGGCCGGCGCGCAGGGCGCCAGTCCGCCAGCGGATTGGTCCAGCGATGGCAAGGAGATACTGCAGGACATCGGCGCGCTGGCGCAGGCGACGGTTGATGAAGACCTGGATGAGGACGAATCCGAAGAGAACTACATGGAAATTTACGAGTACCTGCGCTTTGCCGTGCTCAATCTTTTCCTGGAGAACAGCACCAGGGAGGGGTTTGTCGAGCTCGACCGCGGCCCTTCAGATCCCCTGCACTAGCTAGCTAAAGGAGCCGAGCCCGCAATGGGGATCAGCAAGACAGAGTACGCGCGCCGCCGCCGCCACCTGATGGCGCTGATGGAGCCGAACAGTATCGCCATTATCCCGTCTGCGCGAGAGCAGGTGCGCAGTCGCGATACGCATTTCCCGTTCCGTCAGGACAGCGACTTCTTCTACCTCTCGGGCTTTTGTGAGCCGGACGCAGTGCTGGTCCTGATACCCGGTCGCAGGCACGGCCAATGTGTTGTGTTCTGCCGTGAACGTGACCACACCATGGAGTTGTGGAATGGCTACCGCGCAGGCCCCGAGGGCGTGGTGGAGCGGTACGCGGCAGACGATGCTTTTCCTATAGGCGACATCGACGACATTTTACCGGGGCTCATCGAGGGTCGCGACCGGGTCTACTACTCTATGGGTCGCAGTGCAGAGTTTGACCGCCACATTATGGAGTGGGTGAATACCATCCGCGGCAAGGAAGCCAGCGGTGCTGTTCCTCCAGGTGAGTTTACCGACCTTGATCACCTGGTGCATGAGTTGCGTTTGTTCAAGAGCGCTGCGGAGTTGCGGATCATGCGCCGGGCCGCCGAAATCACCGGCAAGGCCCATCAGCGTGCCATGCGTGCCTGCGCCCCTGGTGTTTTTGAATACCAATTGGAAGCGGAGCTGCTGCATGAATTTGCCAGCCACGGCGCCAGAAGCGCGGCGTACTCCAGTATTGTGGGTGGCGGTGCGAATGCCTGTATCCTGCACTATATCGAGAACAACGCAAAGCTGCGAGACGGCGACCTGGTGTTGATTGATGCCGGCTGTGAGTTACAGGGCTATGCTTCGGACGTTACTCGTACCTTTCCGGTCAATGGCAGGTTTTCCAAAGAACAGCGCGCGCTTTATGACGTTGTACTGCGCGCGCAGGAGGCTGCCATAGCGGCCATCGAACCGGGCAATCACTGGGATGACCCGCACGCGGCCAGTGTCAAGGTGATCACACAGGGGCTGGTCGAACTCGGTTTGCTTAAGGGTAGCGTCAACGCGCTGGTCAAAGACGGCGCCTATCGCGACTTTTACATGCACCGCGTTGGCCACTGGCTTGGCCTGGATGTGCACGACGTGGGCGACTATCGGGTAGAAGGTTCATGGCGTGCACTGGAAGCGGGTATGGTAATGACGGTGGAGCCGGGGATTTATGTCGCGCCGAACAACACACGGGTAGCAAAACGTTGGCGCGGAATCGGTATTCGTATAGAAGATAACGTGGTTGTCACCGAACGCGGCTGCGAGGTGTTGACCGCGGCCATTCCCCGCACGGTGCACGAAATAGAAGCCCTGATGGAGGCCTGACATGAACGCTGCCTATGACATCGTCATAGCCGGAGGCGGCATGGTGGGCATCAGCCTGGCCCTGCAACTGGACTCCCTGTTGCCTGCAGAAACATCCATTTTGCTGGTCGAGGGGCATGCGCTGCCCGGTGGCGAACAAGCCAGCGCCGATGGTTATCACCCGTCGTTCGACGCACGCTCAACCGCCCTGAGTTACAGCTCGCGTGCAGCGTATGAGGGCATGTCGTTGTGGGATGAACTGCAACAATGGGCCTGTCCCATAGATACTATTCATGTCTCCAGCAAGGGCCATTTTGGTAGCACGGTGCTTGCCGGTCACGACTATGGCTGGCCGGCCCTGGGTTATGTGGTTGAGAACGCATGGTTGGGTCGTTGTCTGGCAAGTGCCCTTGGCCGCCGCGCGCGCTTGAACGTGGTCAGCCCCGCGCGCGTTGAGCGGGCGCTGCAGTGTACTGCCGGCGTCGAGTTGGCCATTGCAGGGGCTGACGGCCAGCAGCAGGTGCGGGCCGGACTGCTACTGATAGCCGATGGCGCGCAGTCCACCTTGTGCAGTCAACTGGGTATGACCACCCATAACAAACCCTATGGACAACACGCCATAGTGGCAAATGTTGCGGTGTCACAAGCGCACCGCGGTTGCGCATTCGAACGGTTTACAGACGAGGGCCCACTGGCCATGTTGCCGCTGGTGGGCACAGTTGAAGCTCAGCATCGCTGCGCGCTGGTGTGGACGTTACCGCCGTCTCGCGCCGCCGCAATGATGTCCTGTTCTGCGGCGGCGTTCACGCATGCATTGCAGGCTCGCTTTGGTTACCGGCTGGGCCGCCTGCGCAAAGTGAGCGAACGCGCAAGTTATCCATTGTCGTTGACGCGTTCGACGGAGCAGGTGCGGCAGGGTGTTGTGGTCATGGGCAACGCGGCACATGCGTTGCACCCGGTGGCTGGCCAGGGCTTTAATCTTGCCCTGCGCGATGTTGTGCAGTTGGGCAAGACGCTGCAGGAAGGCTTGCAGCAGGGCCTGCATCCCGGTGACTTGTCGCTGTTGCAGCGTTATCAACAGCGCCAGGACAAAGACCAGGACCGCACGATCGATTTCAGTGACCAGGTACCGGGCCTCTTCATGCGCAAAGATCCCCTGTTGCAAGTGGGCCGGGATATTGCGCTGCTGGGCCTGGATATACTCCCGCCGCTCAAGGCCGCATTTGTGCGCCAGGCGGCGGGCGTGGCCGCGATGGAGTCTTCCTCCCATGGATAGCACGCACGACTTTGACGTCACCATCGTGGGCGCGGGCATTGCCGGTTCTGCGTTGGCACTGGCCCTGGCAGACAGCGATTTGCGTATCGCCCTGGTGGAGTCGCAGCCAGTGGAGCTGCCGCAGTTGCCCGATGAGGTCTGCGTCACCGCATTCGATACCAGGGTCAGTGCACTCACGCCGCGCTCACGCGCCTACCTGCAGCAACTGGATTGCTGGCAGCACATCGCGGATTACCGATTGTGTCCCTACTCACACATGACCGTCTGGGATGCCCAGGGGACCGGGCAGATTGAATTTGATCGCGCTGACGTGGGCACCGACGCCTTGGGCTATATCGTCGAAAACCGCTGTGTTGTGAACGCATTGCTCACGCCGTTGCTGCGCAAGCGCAATGTAGAAGTCATATCCGGTGCCGGGCTTGCCCATTGTGAGGCGCTCAGCGGCGGTGGTATCAGGGCTGCCATGACCCGTGGTGAGAGCGTAAGCTGCAGCCTGCTGGTGGCGGCCGATGGCGCGCGCTCCAAAGTACGCTCGCTGCTGGATTTCAAGACCCGTGAGTGGGACTACGGCCATCGCGCCGTGGTTGCCACTGTTGAGTTGGAGCACGCGCATGAAAACACCGCGTGGCAGCGCTTCATGTCCAGCGGGCCGTTGGCCATCCTGCCACTGCCTGGCAGTGGGCAGCAGCATTTTGCGTCCATTGTGTGGTCGGCGCACGATGAGCTGGCCGACGAGTTGCTTGCCCTGCAGGAAGAGCAGTTTTGTACACAACTGGCGGCTGCTATTGAGCATCGCCTGGGTGCCGTGCTGGCGTGCTCGCGCCGTGCCGGTTTTCCCCTGCGCCAGCGACACGCCATAGATTACGTGCAGCCATCGGTTGCGCTGGTGGGCGATGCGGCTCACACGATCCATCCGCTGGCCGGACAGGGCGTTAACCTTGCGCTGCAGGATGTCGCAGCCCTGGCTGCTGAAATACTCAAAGGCCAGGCAAACGGTATCGACCCCGGTCAACTGGCGTTGCTGCAGCGCTACCAGCGGCAGCGCAAGGGAGAAAACTTGCTGATGATGGCCGCCATGGATGGTTTCAAGCGCCTGTTCGAAGAGCCTGCGCTGCCCGTGCGCTGGTTACGCAACGAAGGGATGCGTCGCGTTGATCGCATGTTGCCACTCAAGCAACAGTTAATGCGCCATGCAATGGGTATGGGATAGGTCGCTGCGCGACGCAAGCACGGTCGTGCGCATGATTGTTTTTCACTCATGGCTGGTTAGAATGGGCCGCTTGAACATGCGGCGCAGCCCAGGCCAAAGGAATTGTTATGAGTCAGACACCCAGTGATTTGAAATACGCCGCGACCCATGAATGGGCGCGTCTCGAGGAAGATGGTACCGTCACCGTGGGCATTACCGATCATGCGCAGGATGCCCTGGGCGACGTTGTATTCGTTGAGCTGCCCGAGCTGGAAACCAGCTTCGATGCGGGTGACGAAGCAGGGGTTGTCGAATCGGTGAAGGCGGCCTCCGACATCTACGCGCCCGTCAGTGGCGAGGTGATTGAGGTCAACAGCGCGCTCGAGAACGAGCCGGAGATGGTCAACAGTGACCCGTACAACGATGGCTGGTTCTACCGCCTGAAGCCCGCCGATATCGACGAGCTGGACGCCCTGATGTCAGCGGAAGACTACGCCCTGCAGTGTGAGAGTGAGTAGCGCCACTTCGCGATACCCGCGCTTGTGAAAGAGCTGTTCCTGCGCAAGGGTGCAGAGCGCCGCCTGCGTGCGGGGCACCTTTGGGTGTATTCCAATGAGGTCGACAACACAAAGTCACCGCTGACCGGGTTTACCGCGGGCGACTGCGTCGTGGTCTGCAGTAGCAGTGGCCAGGCGTTGGGCAGCGCCTACATGGCACCCAATGCGCTTATATGCGCGCGCCTGTATGCGCCGGGCCCGGAGGCGGTGCCCCTGTGTCGTGAACTCTTCCAACAACGCCTCGACACAGCGTTGCAGATGCGCGCTTCCTGTTTCCCCAAACCCTTTTACCGGCTCATTTACGGTGACAGCGACTTCCTGCCGGGCATCGTAGTGGACAGGTTTGGCGATGCTTTCGTGGTGCAGTTCAACCAGCCTGGGCTGGAGCGCTACCAGGCAGATTTTCTTGCTGCACTGCTGGCAACCTGCGCCCCCAGTGGCGTGCTGCTGCGTGGCGACAGCCGCAGTCGCCGCGAGCAGGGCCTGGCGTCAGCCAACGAAGTGATCTTTGGGTCCGTGGAAGCGCAGGTGCTGCTGGAGGAAAACAACGTAGTGTTCAAGGCGCCAGTGCACAGTGGCCAGAAAACGGGGTGGTTCTATGATCACCGCAACTCGCGAGCACGCTTGCGCGGATGGGTGGCGCAAAAGTCGGTGCTTGATGTCTACAGTTATATCGGCGGGTGGGGTGTGCAGGCGGCCGTGTTCGGTGCCAGCAGTGTGCTCTGCCTGGACAGTTCCGAACAGGCGCTGGCTGGTGTGCTGGAAAACGCCAAACTCAATGACGTTGCCGACAAGGTGACGACGCTGCGCGGCTCTGCGCCACAGTCCATGGCAACGTTGCGCGATGACGGCAAGACTTTCGATGTGGTGGTGCTTGATCCGCCGGCGTTCATACAGCGTCGCCGCGACAGCAAAAAAGGCATTGCCGCCTATCGACGCATCAATGAACTTGGCCTGCAGCTCCTCAACCCCGGTGGCCTGCTGGTGTCTGCGTCCTGCTCAATGCATCTTGCCCGGGCTGACCTGATCGGCGCGATTGCCCAGGCGGCGGTGCGTGCAGGGTGTCGAGTGCAAATTGTCGAGCAGGGCGGGCAGGCGCCTGATCACCCGGTACACCCTGCAATCCCTGAAACTGAATACCTCAAAGCGGTGTTTGTGCGCCGTATGCACGATTAGCGCTGGGCCTCAATCGCGCAAAGACAGAATCTCCCAGCCTGCCGCGACGGCATGCGCACGCAACCGGTCATCCGGGTCAACCGCCACCGGGTGATCAACCTGTTCCAGCAGCGGCAGGTCGTTGTGCGAGTCGCTGTAGAAGAAGGCGCCCTCCAACTGTTCCTGCCGTCCCTGTAGCCAGTGCTGCAGGCGCACGACTTTTCCGGCCTGGAACGACGGCACACCCAGGGGCTCGCCCGTGTAGACACCTTCAATAACCTCGCCCTCACAGGCGATGAGGTGTTCGACGCCCAGTGCCTGGGCGATTGGGGCGGTAATGAAGCGGTTAGTGGCGGTGATAATCAGCAGCGTATGGCCCTTGCCGCGATGCTCGTCCAGCAACTGCCGAGCCCTGGGCAGCATGATGGGGGCAATTTTTTCGCGCATGAACGCCTCGTGCCAGCCGTCGACCACCGCTTTTGGCTGACCCTTGAGCGGACTCAGGGCGAAGCGAAGGTAGGCGATAATGTCGAGATTGCCCTGGGCGTAGTCGTGATAGAAGGCATCCGCCTGCTCTGCGTAGTTGGCGGTCGGCGCCAGGTTGTTCTCGTCAACGAATTGCCCCCACAGGTGGTCACTGTCGCCGCCAATGAGCGTATTATCCAGGTCGAAGATCGCCAGTGTCACAATGTTTGCCTCATAATGCGCGGTGTGTGCGGTCAGCCGTTGGGGGCAGCATAGCGAGTGCACTGCACACAGTAAATTTCTCAGTCTCTGTAAAGTGTGGAACAATAGCCCGTTCGAATAATGCATGGCGCGGCGAAGTGATCGATTCAGACGGCTTTCGACCGAACGTGGGGATTATGCTGGCCAACGATCGGGGCCAGGTACTTTGGGCGCGACGCGTGGGTGGTCGCAATTCCTGGCAATTTCCCCAGGGCGGTATCAATTCAGGTGAAACGCCTGAGGATGCGCTGTTTCGCGAACTTCAGGAAGAGATCGGCCTGACCCCCGCAGCTGTAGAGCTGGTGGGTTCCACCCGCGGCTGGTTGCGCTACCGCCTGCCCAGCAAATATGTCCGCAAAGGCCAGAACCCCGTGTGCATCGGGCAAAAGCAGAAGTGGTTTTTACTGCGAATGCTTGAAGACGACTCCGCCGTGCGCCTGGATATGAACGACAAGCCTGAGTTTGATCACTGGCGTTGGGTGAGTTACTGGTACCCCCTGGAGCAGGTGATCACGTTCAAGCGCGAGGTGTATCGGCGCGCAATGAAAGAACTCTCTCATCCACTGTGGCGGATGACCGATCGCCAGGGGAGGCGCTAGCTCACAATGCTTGAAACTCTGCGCCAGATCGTCCAGGAGGTAAACTCAGCGCGCGGGCTCAACGAGGCGCTGGAAATCATTGTAGACCGCGTGCGTGTTGCGATGGATACGCAGGTCTGTAGCGTTTACATGCGTGACTCAGCCTCAGGGCGTTATGTTTTTCGGGCCACGCGCGGGTTGAACCAGGACATGGTAGGTGAGGTAAGCCTGGCGGCCGGAGACGGTCTGGTCGGCCTGGTCGCCGAGCGCGAAGAGCCCGTCAATCTCGACAACGCCTCAGAACATCCGCGCTTCCAGTTTTTTGAAGGCATCGGCGAAGAAAAATACCACTCCTTTTTGGGCGTCCCCATCATCCATCAACGTGAGGTCCTTGGCGTACTGGTCGTGCAGCAGGGCGAGCGCCGACGCTTTGATGAGAGCGAAGTCGCCTTTCTGGTCACGATGTCCGCGCAGCTGGCAGGCGTCATCGCCCACGCCAAGGTGACCGGCGCCGTCGAGGCAGAGAGCGAGAGCGGCACTGGCCAGGCGAAAGTCAGCGGCATACCCGGTGCTCCCGGTGTGGCCATCGGCAAGGTGGTAATCGTCACACCTGGCGCAGATCTCTACACCGTGCCGGAGCGGCCGGCGCAAGACCGGCGCAAGGAAGTGCGCGCCTTCCGCGAAGCGCTGGGTCGCGTGCAGGAAGATATCAAACAGGTGTCGGCCAACCTCGGGTCAGAGCTTAGCCCGGAAGACCACGCCTTGTTTGACGTATACCTCAGTATTCTGGATGACTCCACGATCGGCGCCGAGGTCGTGCGACTGATCAAAGACGGCCAGTGGGCGCAAGGTGCGCTCGCGCAGGTAATGATTGAGCATATTCGGCATTTTGAACGCATGGAGCACAGCTACCTGAAAGAGCGTGCGGTCGATGTCAAAGACCTGGGCACCCGAGTGCTGGCTTATCTGCAGGCCGAGAACCAGGAAGACGTCGTTTACCCCGACCAGACGATTCTCGTCGGCGAGGAACTAACCGCCTCCTCCCTGGGCGAGATTCCGCGGGAAAAGCTCGCGGGGCTTATCTCGGTACGCGGCTCCGGTAATTCGCACGTAGCGATCCTGGCCAGGGCTATGGGTGTGCCTACGGTGATGGGGGCCGTTGATCTGCCCTATACCAGGCTGCGCGATCGTGAACTGGTCATTGATGGCTACAACGGGGCAGTCTACATCAACCCTGACCCCACCATCAGGAAGCGCTTCCAGGAAATCGTCGATGCAGACCGTCTGCTGTCGCAGGATCTGGAGGTGCTGCGCGACCAACCCTGCATCACGCTCGATGGCCAGCGCATGCCGCTGTGGGTCAATACCGGGCTGATGGCGGATATCAGCCGCTCGCTGGCACAGGGTGCCGAGGGTGTTGGCCTGTTTCGCACCGAAGTGCCTTTCCTGCTGCGTGACCGTTTCCCCAGCGAAGAAGAGCAGCGACAGATTTATCGCAGCCAGCTCGAGGCCTTTGCGCCACGCCCGGTGACCATGCGCACACTGGATATCGGTGGCGATAAAGCCCTGCCTTATTTCCCGATCGAGGAAGACAACCCCTTTCTCGGCTGGCGTGGTATTCGTGTGACGCTGGATCATCCGGAAATCTTCCTGGCGCAGATCCGCGCCATGCTCAAAGCCAACCAGGGCCTGGGCAATTTGCGCATCATGCTGCCAATGATCTGCAACGTCGATGAGCTCGACGAAGCCATGGCGCTGATACACCGCTGTCATCGCGAGATCGTGCAGGAGGGAACAGACCTGGAGCTGCCTCCCATCGGGGTGATGGTAGAGGTGCCTGCCGCTGTGTACCAGGCATCGGCGCTGGCCCGGCGGGTTGATTTCATGTCAGTGGGTAGTAACGATCTCACGCAGTACCTGCTTGCGGTAGACAGGAACAACGCGCGCGTGGCGGAGCTCTACCATTCATTGCACCCGGCGGTGCTAAGTGCGCTGCGCACGGTAGCCCAAAAGAGTACCGAGCAGGGCGTGCCTATCGGCATCTGTGGGGAACTTGCCGGTGATCCCGGTGCAGCGGTATTGCTGTTGGCAATGGGCTACGACGTGTTGTCGATGAATTCCACAAGCCTGTTGCGGGTGAAAAAAGCGCTGTGCAACGTGCGCGTTGACGAGGCCCGCCAGCTGTTGGACGAGGTAATGGAGATGGAGCGCTCGTCCGAGGTATACAGCAAGTTGTCCGAGTTTCTCAAAGCGCACGGCATGGGCAATTTTGTGCACGCTCCGGTGGCCTGAACCGTTGCTCAGGTCTTGGCAGAGAGCCTAAACGTTTGGCGCTGGCAGTGACTGGCCTGTCCTTCGGCGTCGAAGCTGAGCTCCTGCCAGTGGAGTTGCGACTGTGCGGTCTTCCAAAGCGTGGTGGTGCAGCGGGTACCATAG
The DNA here is from genome assembly GCA_024742415.1 of Gammaproteobacteria bacterium. GTDB lineage: Bacteria > Pseudomonadota > Gammaproteobacteria > Pseudomonadales > Halieaceae > Marimicrobium. The sequence goes on along the minus strand of JANSYN010000005.1, from coordinate 63,043 downwards.
TGCGGCCCCACAATAAATTGCCCGGAAAGCAAATGGTCCATCTGTGATATCACCGGCGCCGCGTCTGCGGCAGACCGTTCAGCCAGTGCCTGATCCGCAACGACCTCGGCCAGCGACTCGTGGGACAGTTCGGCGGCATCCATCAGTTGCATCAGCTTGGCTTTACCTTTCTCGGCCTTCGGCCAGGGTGTGTCCAGGCGCGCATTGCTCAGTCCGTAAATCCCCGGAGCCAGTGGCTGCGGTTGTTCGCCGGGGCTGTTGCTGAGGTACCACAGCGCATCGCCCGTGCCGACCAGCAGATTAAACCCTGCATACTGATGGGCGCGCTGCGCCACAGCCTGCAGGTAGCGCTGTGGTGACGCGGTGCCTAGCAGGAAGTCCAGCGGCAGCGCGCCGCGTGAGCATGGCGCAGGCGCTGTGCGATCCGGGTCGCGAAAGTTGGTGACGGCCGCAAAGCGCCCCGTGCGTGTCGTGCCCAGCCAGGTTCCGCCCAGCTCGAGGTCGCGCCCGGCAAGCACTTGCGGGTGTTCCTGCCAGAACGCACTCGGTGCGGTGGGCCGTTCATGGAACTCATCGCGATTGGCCGCGACCACCAGGGGGAACTGCGCGCTTACCTGGTGCGCGAAGATAATAAGACACATGATCGACTGCTCTGCGCCGCTGGCGCGAAAGATTTGTGCATGATTTACCGCTACATGATAATTGTGGCTTATACTCCAGCGTCGTCGCGAGGGTACCTGACCCGCTGCTACGTCTTGCGTAACAGTGTTGAATCGACATCGCCTCGCATCGCACTCTACTTGCTCTTAAGCCCAACGCAAAGGATTAGCGCAATACACCCATGCTGCCCTATCCCGAAATAGACCCGGTTGCCCTTGCTCTGGGGCCGATAAAAGTCCACTGGTATGGGTTGGCGTATCTGGCAGGCATAGGCATCGCCTGGTGGATGGCAACGCGGCACTGTCGGCGCGCGTGGTCGCCTGTGCGCCGCGAGCAGCTGGACGACCTCATTTTCTTCGCGGCGCTGGGGATTATTCTCGGTGGCCGGTTCGGCTATTCAATTTTTTACGGCGCCGACAAGATTGCCCAGGACCCCATGTGGCTGCTGCGCGTTTGGGAAGGCGGTATGTCCTTCCATGGCGGCTTTTTGGGTGTACTCCTGGCGATGTTCCTGTTTGGCCGGCGCCACGACATCAACTTTGGTTCCCTGATGGACTTCGTAGCACCACTGGTGCCCGTTGGCCTGGGGCTGGGTCGCCTTGGCAACTTTATCGGGCAGGAGCTTTGGGGGCGCCCAACAGACGTGCCCTGGGCGATGGTGTTTCCTGCAGATCCCCTGCAGATGGCACGTCACCCGTCGCAGCTCTACCAGTTTGCCCTTGAGGGTGTGCTGCTACTGGTTATCATGCTGGTTTACTCACGGCGCGAACGTCCGGTGTGGGCGGTGTCTGGTGTGTTTGCACTGAGCTATGGTTGCCTGCGTTTTTTCGTGGAGTTCTTCCGGGAGCCCGACGGTCATATCCAGCACCTGGTCCTGGGCTGGATGACGCGCGGACAACTGCTGTGCCTGCCCATGATTGCCCTGGGGGCGTATCTGTTGTGGTCCTCCTATCGGGGAGTGGCTGCGGCCTCAGCGCAAAAAAGTACAGGTAAGCGTAATAAATGAAGCAATATCTCGAACTGCTACAAGACATTCTCGACAATGGCGTGCGCAAGGGTGATCGCACGGGGACCGGCACGATCTCGGTGTTTGCGCGCCAGTTCCGGCACGACCTGGCCGAGGGCTTCCCGCTTCTCACGACCAAAAAACTGCACCTGAAGAGCATCGTCAACGAGCTGATCTGGTTTCTCAATGGCGACACCAACACCCGCTGGTTAAAAGAAAACGGCGTATCGATATGGGATGAGTGGGCCACCGAGGAAGGTGACCTCGGCCCTATCTACGGCGCGCAGTGGACGGCCTGGCCAACGCGCGATGGCGGCACGCTCAACCAGATTGATTACGTGGTGGACTGCCTGCGCAACAACCCGGACAGCCGGCGCATTCTGTTTCACGGCTGGAACGTTGAGTACCTGCCCGATGAGCGCCTCAGCCCACAGGAGAACGTGAAGGCAGGCCGTATGGCGCTGCCTCCCTGCCATCTGCTGTACCAGTTTTATGTCGCTAACGGGCGGCTATCGTCGCAGTTGCTGATCCGGTCCAGTGACTCGTTTCTTGGCCTGCCCTACAACATGGCAAGTCTTGCGTTGCTGACGCACATGCTGGCCCAGCAGTGTGATCTGGAACCGGGTGAGATCATCATTACCACGGGTGACTCGCACATTTATACCAATCATCTTGATCAGGTTGCTGAGCAGCTCTCCCGTGCGCCGCGTGCTCTGCCTCGGCTGGTTATCAAGCGCAAGCCGGACACGATTTACGACTACCGCTTTGAAGATTTTGAAGTTCAAGGGTACAACCCGCACGCGCATATTGCTGCGCCGGTCGCGGTCTAGCGCCTTGGCCTTGCGCCTTGCCATGATTGTCGCTGCAGCGGAAAACGACGTGATCGGCCGCGCCAACAGCCTGCCCTGGCACTTGCCAAAGGATCTGGCGTATTTCAAGCAAGTCACGATGGGCAAGCCCATCATCATGGGCCGCAAGACCTACGAGTCTATCGGCCGACCGTTGCCTGGCCGCAAAAACATTGTCATTTCCACAGACTCGGGCTATTCGGCGCCGGGCATCAGTGTGGTCAATTCCTTGACAAGCGCCCTCGAGATGGCCAAGAGCACGTTCCCGGCTGACAAGGACGATACGACCGGACCCGACGAGGCCGTAGTGATAGGCGGTGCGCAGATCTACGCCAGCGCGCTGCCGTTCGTTGATCGAATTTACCTGACCCGCGTGCATGCCGAAGTGGAGGGTGATGTGCTTCTGCCGGCAATTGATTGGTCGCAGTGGCGGGAATGTTCGCAAGAGCATCATGCAGCGGTTGCACCCAACCCCTACAGTTACACTTTCCTGGTGTATGAGAAAGCGCCTTAGGAGGTTTTGAGGCGGCTGCGGGCGATGTTACCTGCGGCGCGGCAGCCTCAAAAAAGTGTAACCTAAATACACACGACATTCTTTTGCGTCGCGCCCGTGGGCCATTCGTTGAAAAGGTACCCCTAATTGGTTTAAATTTGCTGCCTCGGTTTACCGACGCTGGTTTTTCCACTATATAACTAGAACACATTAATAGAATACGAGCCTATCCATTAGCTTCGTTTCACTCTGTTGGACTTAATAGGAAGCACACTCCCCATGACTACGCATCGATTGAAGAAGGCATTGATCGCTGCCCTGGTCTGCGCAGGCACCTTTGCCGGCGCTGCCGTTGCGGTACAAGCCAATACCCTGGATTCCATTCTGGAGGTGGGTAAGGCCAAGAACGACGCCGCGCGCAAATCCCAGGCGAAGATAGATCGCCTCGCGGACGAGACGCGCGACCTGCTGACCGACTACAAAACTGTGAGCAAGCAGATCGATGGCCTCAAGGTCTACAACGCGCGCCTGCAAAGCCAGATCGACAACCAGCTCATGCGCATTGAAGAAATCGAAACATCGATTGACCAGACCACGGTCATTCAGCGCCAGATGACACCGCTGGTGATTCGCATGATTGACGGCCTGGAAAAGTTTATTGAACTGGACGTGCCGTTTCACGAGGAAGAACGCAAGCGCAGGGTCGCTTTTTTGCGCTCGAACCTCGACCGCTCTGATATCAGCGTTGCCGAAAAATTCCGCCAGGTGCTCGAAGCCTACAAGATTGAAAACGAATACGGCCGCAAGATTGATTCCTACAAGGGCAGCCTGGAAATCGACGGCGTTGACCGCGACGGCAATTTCTTCCGCGTTGGCCGCGTCGCCCTGTTGTTTCAAACCACAGACACCCAAACGTCACTGGCGTGGGACGCTGACGCCCGCGCCTGGCAGCCACTGGATAGCGGCCAGTACCGCACCGCCATCATGAAAGGCCTGCGCATTGCGCGTAAAGAGGCATCGATTGATCTATTGAACATGCCCGTACCATCGCCGGAGGCCCTGTAATGAAAATGAAACTAGTTAAAGCCGCCGCCCTCGCACTGTGTGGCACGCTGGCACTGTCTGTGGGCACCCTGCAGGCGCAAGAGCAGGAAGCCAAGAGCCTCGACGAGCTGCTGGGATTCATCAAGAAAGGCCAGGTGAACGAAGCCAGGGAAAATCGTGAGCGCGAGCAGCGTTTTGCGCGCAACAAAGCAAACCAGGCTGCTGAACTCAAGCGCGCAGAAGAAGAGCGCGCGCGTCAGGAAGCGTTGAGCACGCAACTTGAAAACACCTACGAAGAAAACGAGCTGCTGGTCGCTGAGAAGCAGAAGCAGCTGAAGGAGCGTTTGGGAACACTGGCCGAACTGTTTGGCCATCTGACATCTGCGGCCGGTGACCTGGCAACCAATGTTGAATTGTCGCTGGTGAGCTCTCAGTACCCTGATCGAGAAGTCTTTCTCGAAGACCTCATCAAGAAAATGAGCCAGTCTTCCAAGCTGCCCACTATCGAAGAAATCGAGCGCGTCTGGTATGAGCTTAATCGCGAGATGGTTGAATCTGGCAAGGTGGTATCCTTTGACGCTGAAGTATCCAGGCCCGATGGCGAGAAAGTCGCACAACGTGTTACGCGTGTTGGTACGTTCAATGTGGTCTCCGAAGACGGCAAGTACCTGACGTACGTGCCGGAGAAGGGCTCACTGGAAGAGCTGGCTCGCCAGCCCTCTGGCCCTTACCAGGGCTGGGCGGCAGACCTGGCCAACTCTGCTGATGGCATGCACCGCTTTGGTATCGACCCAACAGGGCCCAGTGGCGGTTCATTCCTGGCGGCGATTATCAACAGCCCGACGCTGGTTGAGCGCTGGCACCAGGGCGGCTATGTAGGTTACGCGATTACCGCAGTAGGTGCGTTTGCCTTCTTGTTGGCGATTTGGCGCCTGCTGGCCCTCACGAGCATTGGCGCACGCGTCAAGTCGCAGCTCAAGAACGACAAGGCCAACGAGAACAACCCGCTTGGCCGCGTGCTGAAGATTCACGAAGACAACCCGACCATGGATCCGGACACACTGGAGCTGAAGCTCTCGGAAGGTATCCTCAAGGAAACTCCCAAGCTCGAGAGCGGTCTGACTATACTGAAGATCATTTCAGCAGTAGCCCCGCTGATGGGTCTGCTGGGTACGGTGACAGGTATGATTATTACCTTCCAGGCGATCACGATTTTTGGTGCAGGCGATCCCAAGGCTATGGCCGGCGGTATCTCCAGCGCTCTGGTGACAACGGTTCTGGGTCTGCTGGTTGCCATCCCGACCGTGCTGCTGCACACCATCGTCAACGGCCGCGCACAGCGCATCATTCACACGCTGAACGAGCAGACTACCGGCATTATTGCCGAGCACACTGAGTCCAGGAGCTGATATGTACTGGTTCGACAGCGCCTATGAGTCCGTTGCCCGCTTTATGGATATGGGCGGGCCGGTGCTTTACGGCATTGCGGTCTTGCTGCTGGTGATGTGGACGCTGATCTTCGAGCGATTCTGGTATTTCAAAGTCGGCTGGAAGAAAGACGTGGCCCGTATCATTGCCACCTGGGAAGGCCGTGCTGAACGTAAATCCTGGAATGCCAAGCAGGTTCGCCAGAAGCTTCTTTCTGAGGCGAGGATGCAGATCAATCAGTACCTTCCGGTCATCAAGACCCTCGTGGCCCTGTGTCCGTTGTTTGGGCTGTTAGGCACCGTCTACGGCATGATTGAAGTGTTCAACATCATGGCGGTGACTGGCGGTAGCGACGCCAAGATGATGGCCGGCGGTGTATCGCAAGCCACTATTCCAACGATGGCCGGCATGGTCGCCGCGCTGTCCGGAGTATTCGCCAATACCTACATTACGCGGGCTGCCCAGCGCGAGAGCGCGTTTTTGAAAGACAACCTGACGACCGATCACTAAGAGAGCAAGAGCAATGCGCAGGAATAATCAGGCAGCTGCCGAAGAAGAAGCCCAGATCGACTTGACGCCGATGCTGGACGTTGTATTTATCATGCTCATTTTCTTCATTGTTACCGCATCTTTCATCAAGGAAGCGGGTGTTGAAGTGAACCGACCCGAAGCATCGACGTCTAATCCTGTCGATAACGTGAATATTCTGGTCGCAGTCAATGCCAACAATGAAATCTGGATGGATAATCGCCGCATCGATGTGCGTGCGGTGCGGGCTAACATCGAACGCCTGCACGCAGAGAACCCCAAGGGTGCCGTGGTGATTCAGGCGGACAACCTGTCCAATACGGAAACGGTTGCCGCTGTTCTGGACGCCGCCCGTGAAGCGGGTGTGTATGACGTGTCACTGTCCACGGATGAAAAATAGCCGACTATGAATCGCAATATCATCAGACTTGTCCTTGGACTGGCGTTCGCCATACCAGTGGCTGGCGGACTGTTTTTTATCATGCAGTACCTGATCGCCTCAGCGGATCCCGATATCGATGATAAAGAGCAGCGCAAGCTCGCCGACATTCACATGCCCGAGACCGAGATCGAGACGAACATCGAGGAAAAGGTCGAGAAGGTGGAGGATCCGGAGGAGCCACCGCCGGAGTTCGATACGCCGGACGTCGATATGGACATGGACGTTGAAGTCGTCAACATCGCTCCCCAGGCTTCGGTAGACATCTCCATTGCCAGTTCAGGTATGGCCACCGGTGACGGCGAATACCTGCCGATCGTGAAGGTTGCGCCAATTTACCCACGACGCGCCCAGACCCGCGGCATTACCGGCTACTGCATCGTTGAGTACACCGTAACAACGTCAGGAGCGATTCGTGATCCCCAGGCGGTGGACTGCCAGCCCTCGGGCGTGTTTGAGTCCGCCTCGGTCAAAGCCGCGACGAAGTTCAAGTACAAGCCCAGGGTTGTTGATGGCGAGGCCATTGAGGTTGCTGGCGTACAGAATAAATTTACCTATGAGTTGGAGCAGTAAACGACCATGGTGATGTTAACTCGCATGCCCGAAGGGGCGCCGATTGCAAAGCCCGGCGCAGTCATTGCCGGCGCAGTCATTGGAGGCAGATTGATACTTCGTGCGGGGCTGCTGGCGGTGCCGGTACTTGCGCTGCAGATTGCCCTGACACAAGTGCAGACGACGCTTGGCCTTTCCGCCAGTGGGGCAGCATTTGCCCAGGAGCAGAAAAAAGACACGCGTGAGACTCGCCGCACTCCGGCACTGCGTAACGCCGTGTATGAAAAACTCGCTGCCGCCCAGGCTGCCGCTGAGGCAAAAGATCTGGCCGGTGCCGCTGCGATTCTGGATGAAATGATCGCCCAGAAGCGCGAGGGAAAAGCGCTCAATAGCTACGAGTTGGCAAACGTTTACAACCTGTACGCTTTTATCCATTACAGCCGCGAGGACTACGCCAAGGCGCTGCGCGCCTACGAGCAGGTGATTGCCCAGCCCGATATTCCCCTGGCGATGGAGATCAACACACGCTTTACCGTTGCCCAGCTCTACTTCGTGCAGGAGCAGTGGCAGAAGGGTATCGATGCGCTGTTGCTGTGGTTCAACATGACCGATACGCCCAATGCCAACGCGTATGTGCTGTTGTCCCAGGGCTATTACCAGGTCAAGGATTACGACAAGGCGCTCGCCAACGTAGAGAAGGCGATCAGCATGTACAAGGAAAAGGGCAATGTGCCGAAGGAGCAGTGGTACAACCTGGCGCGTTTCCTGTATTTCGAGAAGGGCAACACCAACAAGACGGTTGAAGTCCTGGAAGAGTTGTTGACGCACTACCCCAAGAAGCAGTACTGGGTGCAGATCTCCCACATGTACGGTGAGCAGAAGAAAGACTGGCAGCAGCTCTCCGCGATGGAGACCGCCTATGTGCAGGACATGCTGGACAAGGGCACAGAGCTGACCACCATGGCGTACCTGTACCTGAATGCCGAGGTGCCCTACAAGGCTGCCAAGGTGATGGACGAGGGCCTCAAGGCCAAGGCAATAGAAGGCAAGTCAAAGGATTGGGAACTGGCGGGCAATAGCTGGCGTCAGGCGCAGGAAATTGACAAGGCAATACCCGCGATGGAAAACGCGGCGGCCAAATCGGACAAGGGCGAGCTCTATGCGCGCCTGGGTAACATCTATCTGGATGGCGATGAGTATGAAAAGGCGATCAGTGCCCTTAAGAAAGGCCTGAAGCGCGGCGGCGTCAACCGTCCCGATACCGCGCAACTGGTGATGGGCATGGCCTACTTCAACCTCAAGCAATACGACAACGCCAGGGCGGCGTTCGAGAAAGCCGGCAAGGACGAGCGTTCTGCCGAGTATGCGAAGCAGTGGATTAACTACATGGATTCTGAGCTGGCCCGTCAAAAACAGCTCGAAGAGGGGTAAGGAAGGCTCCAGGCGCTCGATCAACACCCTCTGAAGACGCAGCGAACGCGGGGCAGTGGGCAGTGGGCAGTGGGCAGAATGAGAGAGGGCAGACACAGCCAGCAAAGAGGTGGTATGCGCCTTGGGCTTATCTGCTCAGCAGGCAGCAAGGCCAGAAGTTAGGGAAGAACATCCAGAGTACCGAGCGATAAGGCACTGGACGCTTCTCGAATAACGAAAAAGCGGTAAAACTCAGTAAAAAAAAGGAGCTGTAAGGCTCCTTTTTTTGTGTGGACCAGACTTACCTAGACAGGAACAACGTTCTCTGCCTGTGGGCCTTTCTGTCCGTCAGTGACGGTGAATTCTACTTTCTGGCCATCAGCCAGTGTTTTGAAGCCGTCGCCCTGGATAGCGCTAAAGTGAACGAAGACATCGGGTCCGTCCTCACGCTCGATAAAGCCGAAGCCCTTAGTTTCGTTGAACCACTTAACGGTACCGGTTGTATTAGACATATTCATTACCTGTATTGCTAGCGACACCATGTCTAGGTGCCTCTTACTAGAGTGTTTATTTATGTTGAACGTTCCGAGAGCTGCTATGAGTTTCGAGCCGCGCATAAATATTGCTGGAACCGCCCAGCGTCTAAAGTCTAGCAGTTAAAACTGAGATTAACAGGAAAGTTAAGGGCCAATTTCGGCAATAGTAAGCGGTCAGTGGCGTTTGGAGCCCAAAACGATGGCCCAATGACTAAAGTGGGGCATGCGCCGCGCCTATCAGACCCTGAACGGGCGTTGTTACAACCCGAATGGGAACGGCATCCAACTGCTGCTGCATTGCGCCCTTGCTGGAGAAGCGCGTCATGAACTGGCTGTGGCGCAACGTCGACAGTAGTTGGGGAGCGATGCCACCGGCAATATACAAGCCGCCATAACTTCCAGTTGCCAGTACATAGTCTCCGCAGATGGAGCCGAGCAGGGCGCAAAACACCTCCAGCGCCTCGCAGGCGAGCGGGTCGCGCTGTGCCTGCGCCGCTGTGGTCACTGCTATTGGCGTGTCGAGTACGGCCCGCTCGCCGTGCAGGCTCGCCAGCGTGGTGTACAGCGTCAACAGGCCAGGCCCCGAGACCAGCCGCTCGGCAAATACTTCTCCGCCTGAAGGCTGCAACATCTGGAACAGTGCGTATTCCAGCGAGGTGGACGGTGCAAGCCCCATATGGCCTGGCTCACTCGCGCTCACAGCCGGCGTCGCGCCCTCAAGCGGCTCATGGGATAAGGTCGCGCCGCCAAGCCCGGTGCCCGGCCCGATCGTTGCCAGCTTTTGTGGCTTGGCCAGATCGATGGCACCGCGCAATGCCGTGTAGTCGCCAGGTAGCAGGTGCGGTAGTGCGTAGGCATTGCCTTCGAAGTCATTTATACAGCGCAGTTGTGCGAAAGCGAATTGCGCCTGCAGGGCGCTTTTTGAGAACTGCCAGTCAACATTGAGCAGGGCGACGTCGTCTCCGCACGGTGGTGCGGCGACGGCCAGGCAGGCAGCGCGGGGAGCCGGTTCCGGCAGCGCCTGCAGCCATTGCTCGATGACCTCCTGCAGCGAGTTGAACGCACTATTCTTGTAGCGCTGCAAATGCGTCAGAGCGCGGGTGTCGGGGTGGAACAAAGCCAGGCGCGTATTCGTGCCACCCACATCGCCAACCAGGCGACTGCCCGCCAGTCCAGCGCGTGTCATTGGTCAGCGTACCGACAGGATCTTCATGATATTGGTAGAACCGGCCGTCCCCATGCGTTCACCGCGGGTCAGCAAAATCGAATCTTCTTTGCTCAGGTAGCCGCCATCAAGCAGAAATTCGATAGCGCTGGGCTCGACGTTATCGCTATCGAAAGCCTCTGCGTCAAAGAACAGCGGTACTACGCCGCGGCACAGGCATAACTTCTGCAAGGTTTCACTGACATGGCTGAGAGCGAAAATGGGTCGACCGGAACTCAGGCGTGACATCAACAGGGGCGTTCTTCCCGACTGCGTCAGACAGGCTATTCCCCGAACATTGTCATAGTGGTTGGCCGCGTAAATGGCCGACATGGCGATGGTTTCCTGCGCGCTGGAGAACTCGCGGTTCTCCCGGAATCGCGACGTGCGTGTCACGGCCTGGCGCTCTGCCCCCAGGGCGGCCTCTGACATCGCCACCACCACCTCAACCGGAAACTTGCCCACTGCGGTTTCGGCAGAGAGCATAACCGCATCAGTACCGTCGAGCACGGCGTTGGCCACGTCGAACACTTCTGCGCGAGTGGGCATGGGGTTTTCGATCATCGATTCCATCATCTGGGTCGCAGTGATGACCACGCGATCCATACGACGCGCTTTCGAGATGAGTTCTTTCTGGATGCCGATCAGTTGTGCATCACCCACTTCTACACCGAGGTCGCCCCTGGCCACCATGACGCCATCAGAGGCAATGACGATGCCGTTTAGCGTCTCGCGATCCGCGACGACTTCTGCGCGCTCGATTTTAGCGATAATAGCTGGGTTCAGATCATGCTGTTGCAGCAGTTCGCGGGTCTGGTGGATATCGTCAGCGGAAGACACGAAAGATACGGCAACGAAGTCTGGGTGGACCTCCGCCAGACTATCGATGTCGGTGAGATCCTTGGCTGTGAGTGCCGGTGCTGCCAGCCCACCGCCCAGGCGATTGATACCCTTGCGTGAGCCCAGTTTGCCGCCCTGCAGGACAGTACACTCAACAGCGGTTTTCTCAACCTCGTCTACGCGCAGGCGGATGCGGCCATCGTCCAGCAGCAGTGTGTCACCACGACTGACGCTGCTGCACAGTTCACGATACTCCAGGCCAACACCCCGAATATCGCCTTCGCCATCAGCCAGTTCGAGGTCGAGCCGGAAGGGGTCTCCGGCGTCTAGCTCGATGTACTCTTCCCTGAAGACGCCAATGCGGATTTTAGGGCCTTGCAGATCAGCCATGATGCCAACGTAGTTACCCGCGATCGTTGCCTGCTTGCGAATGCGCGCGGCAACCTTGGCATGGTGGGCAGCCGTGCCATGACTGAAATTCAGTCTGAAGACATTGACGCCGGCGCTGATGAGTCTGGCGATCATATCGCTGGAGTCACTGCCAGGCCCGACCGTGGCAACGATTTTAGTACGTCTGATAACCTTGGGTGTCACGTTTGCGTTCCAAAGAATTGTGCGAGGTATTGTAACGTAGCCAGTGCGGTATTGCCGTGCAGATCAAACGTGAATCTGACCGCGATAAAGTGCATCCTTGCCGTGGCGTATCTCCAGTGCGGTGCGCTCGGCCCGCTTCAGGCCCTTGACCACGAGCGCAAAAGAGGCATCGATCATCCTTTCTATTTCGCTTGCCGCAATGCTGTCGTCCAGCAGCAGCGTGTTCCAGTGGCGCTTGTTCATGTGGTAGCCGGGAAGTACGGCGCTGTGCATGTCGCGCAGTAGCAGTGCCTCGTTCGGCTCGCACTTCAGGTTCATGGTTGCCAGGCCGTTGTGATATGAGAGGGTGGCGAACATTTTGTTCTGTACTTTCATGACGGCAACGTCCGGTCCGAAGGGGAAGTCTTCAACAGCCTCTGGCTTGAGTAGCAGGTAGGTGCGTGCGCGCTCGTAGTCCATTGCTATAACGTGGTGCGGTCGAGAAACTGAACGACGGTGTCGGGAAAATCTGCAAAAAGGCCATCGATACCCAGCTTGTGAATGAGTAGCTCAAGCAACTGCGCGGTAGTGGTCATGCCTCCAGGCAGGCTATCGTCGCGGAACGTATAGGGGTGTACCAGCAAACCGCTTGCCTGTGCCCGCGCAACCAGGTCGTCAACCAGCGGGCTGTCCTGGTCGTCACGGCCCAGGTAGATGTGAGAGATCCACGGCCCAATGCCGTCTGCATAGGTGGCAACGTGATCCAGGCCTGCCGTGCTGCGCAAGACATCATAATCCAGCGCGCTGTCTTCTCCCCAACTGTTGTCGGCAATGAGTTGTATGCGTGGTAGCGGCGATTGAAACTCGTGCTTGAGCCGTATCAGTGGTTTGTCATCAAAGCACTGCAGATAGACGCGATCAGCCTGTTGTGCCAGGCCTTTTTCCTGCAGTACGTCCAGCACCGCGGCGACCACGTCGAGCTTGTTTTCAAGGTGCTTGTTTGGCGACTTGAACTCGATATAAAAGCCCGCTTTTTTATTGCGGCTCTTGTTCAGGCCCTCGATCAGGTCGATCTCCTGGGCCAGTGTCGGCACGCCAAACAGCGCCGCTCCGGTAGGAAAGCGCCCGGGAAATGCGGCGCTACGGTAGCCGCTGGCTGCCGTGCGGCGCTCATGTGCGCGCAGCTGCTGCACCTCCTCCAGGAGGAAGTCCATGGCATAGAAATGACCGTCCTTGCGGGCGCGTCCGGGGAACTTCTGTGCAACGTCGGTGGTGCTGTCCAGCACGATATCGTGCAGAACAATGGGTACCGCATCGCGCGTGAGAACAACATCCTGCTCAATAAAGTCGGCCTCCATGGCATGCGCCATGGCTTTGGCGGCCAGCGTGTGTTCCGGCAGGTAACCGCTGGCACCGCGGTGGGCAATAACGATGGGTCGCTTGAGCGCCATTGGCGTGTCCTCAGGGCAGGCGTGATACCCAGCTGCTATCTTCAAACCACTTTTTGCGCAATTTATTCAGCAAGCCGCTTTTTTCATAGGCATCCAGGTAGTTGTCTACCAGATTCTGGAACTGCAGGTCATCCTTGCTGATGCCTATACCAATGGGCTCTACGGTCAGGGGTTGCTCAAGCGTGGTGAAGCCGGCATCGGGAAAGCGCAGTACCGTCAGTATGCACATGGGCATATCGGCAACCAGTGCATCTGCCTTGTCTTCCATCAGCATCTTGACTCCCTGGTTATAGCTTTCAACTTCCGTGAGTGTTGCCCTGGGCGCGCTGTTGCGGATGAAGGCAGCACTGGTGGAGTTTTCCAACGCCATCAGCGTGACGTTCTCGTTGTCAAAAACATCCGTACTTGCGGCGTTGCCCAGGGCAGAGCGTTTGGTCAGGATGGATTTTCCCGACATCATGTAGGGTCCAACAAAGGAAATGCTCTCGGTGCGCTGCGGCGTGATCGACAGGCCGGAAATCACCATGTCGACCTCATCTTTTTCCAGCGCATCCAGCAAGTCACCGAAAGGCATGACCTGGATATCCAGCTTGACCTGCATGGCTACTGCCAACGCCATTGCAAGATCCACATCAAACCCCATAGGTGCGCCGTTTTTGTCGATCATCGTCAGAGGCGGCTGATTGCCCGACATCCCCACTTTCAGTGTTTTGAAGTCGATGACTCTTTGCAGGCTATCGCCCGCCTGCACGTGCAGTGAAGGAATAGCCAGAAGGCAAATCAGGGTGAGGCGATAGATGAGAGAACGCATGCGCATTTACTCCGAGGTCAGGCTGCTAGTGATGGTAATGAGTGTAAGACGGTGTGACCCTGATTGCCAAAACCTTTTATGATGGGGCTCAGGCACTCAAGGAACGATGGCATGGTAGAGGGTTTTGACGCAATAATTGTGGGCGTGCCCGAGCTGGCGGCAGCCGCGCGTGATTACGAAGCCCTGTTGGGCCAGCCTGCATTACACAGTGTGTCTGGCAATGAAGCGGTGGTGAGGTTTGGCCTGGGCAATACCACGCTGGAGCTGCGCCAGGTGGCTGCTGAGCAGGCGGTTATCGAGGGCCTGGTATTGCGCGACAGCAGTGCGACGCGTGCAGCCCGTACCGTGGAAAACCCACTTGGGCTGCAGATCGAAACGTGTGACGGCAGCCTCATGGCAGAACTGCCCCTGCGCAACAGTGTCCTGCGGGTGGATCACCTCGTCTTGCGCAGCGACAACGCCGATGCCTGCGTTGCGTTTTTTGCCCAGCGCATGGGTATTCGCCTGGCACTGGATAAAACGGTACCGCAGTGGGGTGGGCGCATGCTGTTCTTTCGCGCAGGTAAATTGACGCTGGAGGTGATTGAGTCCGAGCAAGAGCGCGTGGCGGGCAGTCACTTCTGGGGCATCGCTTTGCAGCACCCCGATATCGGCGCATTGCGCAGCCAACTGGAGTCTCGAGCAGTCCAGTGCTCGGCGGTACGTGAGGGACGCAAGCCTGGCACACGCGTCGCATCGGTAAAAAGTCACTGCCTTGGGATTCCCACACTGCTGATACAGCCCGCTGGCTGATGCGCTGCTTGCACCTTACCCGGACGCGTGCGGTTCATCGAACGCGCTGCGTCACTGTTCAGTGCCATCGACGCGGTGCCTGCAACACGCATTGCTCAAAATGTAAAAAGGGGCCTTTATTAGGCCCCTTGTTTACGGCGTTGGCGATGCATCGCCGGGCGGCAGGCTAACCCTTGAGCTGCATCTTGATGGTGCTCTCTGTGGATTTGCCAAAGGGAGGTTTCAGGCCGCCCAGCTTGGCAACATCGAGCCTGGATTGCGAATAGATCGACTTGGCGTGGCTGAACGTTTTGAAGCCTTCATAGCCATGGTACGACCCCATGCCGCTTGGGCCGACACCGCCAAAGGGCAGTTCTTCCTGGGCGACGTGCATCACGACATCGTTGATGCACATGCCGCCAGACGTGGTGCGCCGGGTAAGGGCCTCTTCCTCGGTCTTGTCTTCGCCGAAGTAATACGCGGCCAGCGGACGTGGCTTGCTGTTGATGTAATCGATGGTTTCGTCAAAGTTCTTGTAGGTGCGAATGGGCAAGAGTGGCCCGAACAGTTCCTCTTCCAGCATCTTGAGATCTTCGGCGGGTTCGGGGATCAACGTTGGTGGAATCTTGTAGGTGCCCTGCTGGTTGTCAAAATCTTCATTGGCGGGGTTGATTGGAATGATCTTCTGTCCGCGCTCTGCCGCTTCGGCCAGGTAACCGTTGAGCCGCTGGAAGTGACGCTCGTTGATCACCGATGTGTACTGCGGATTGTTCAACAGGGTCGGAAACATCTCTTCTACCGCGCTTTGCGCTGCAGCAATGACCTCATGGAGTTTTTCTTCAGGTACCAGCAGGTAGTCCGGTGCCAGGCAAATCTGGCCGGCATTCATGGTTTTGCCCATCATGATGCGGCTCAGGGTTTTCTCGATATCGGCCGAACGCGAGACCACCACCGGCGACTTGCCACCGAGCTCCAGCGTTACAGGCACCAGGTTCTTGGCTGCGGCGGTGAGGATGTGCCGGGCGATCGAGGTCGCGCCGGTGAAAATCATATGATCAAACGGTAGTGAAGAAAACGCCTGTCCGACTTCCGCTCCGCCTGTGAACACGCTGATTTCTTCAGGCGCAAAGGCCTCTGTGATCATGTCGCTGATCACCTCGGAGGTTGCAGGGGTAAATTCCGAGGGCTTGATCATGGCGCGGTTGCCCGCCGCCAGAACCTGCGCCAGTGGAGCGAACACCATATTGATGGGGAAGTTCCACGGTGCGATAACACCCACAACGCCCAGCGGCTGGTACTCGATACGAGAGCGTCCGCCGATCAGATTAAAGGGAAAGGTTGTTGGCCGTTTTACCGGTTTCATCCATTTGCGCACATGCTTGATGGCATGCTTCATGGGGGCGATGCCGGCGCCGAGATCTGTCAGCAAGGTAATTTCGCGCGGACGGCAGCTAAAATCGCTGTTCAATGCCTCTACCGCGCGATCCTGGTGCTTTATCATGGCATCGACAGCGCGCTGCATGCGATCGATCCGTGTTTCGGCCGTGACAATGCCTTCCTTGAGATAGGCATCGCGCTGCATCTGCAGCGTGGCCTGCATTTGTTCTTCGATATCGGCCTGGGGGGTGAGCTGTTCCGGTGCGTTCATTGCAATATCCTCGCCATGGGATGAAGCCGCCGGTAGTAGGCGGGCTGCTGGTAACGAATGATTATAGACCTGCATTGGTGGAATTTTAACCACTACCGCAGGTTATATTTGGACAGGCACAGGCCTGAGTGCAGGCAACTTGGCAAGACCACGGGGAACTGCTAATAATTGCGTATGAGTTCTGAGCAACAAGCCCTGGATAATCGCACCCCTTCGCCGCCCTATGGCTACTCCCGACAGTGCACCCATTCTCCCGAGCAGCAGATGCACATAGTTGCTGAATACCATGCGCACAAGATCAGGCCCAGTCGAATCGCGTATCGGGTGGGCATTGATATTGCGTTTATCGAGGCGCTGATTGCCGGGGAGATCGAGGCGCAGCGGTTTCCCCGCCTGGTCAAATACTATCGAGCGCAGCGTTATCGACAGCGCCTGACAGAGTCTGCTGCCAGCACCGGCGTCACGCGCTATGAGTTGCAGCAGCGCATCGAGGACGAGTACCTGCGGGAGGTCGATTTGTAGCACAACCTGCCGCGCTTGCGGTGCTATGATGCCAGCCCGAACACAACACAAGCATTGGATATGCAGGAGAGCCCCATGAATACGCTGCAACTTTGGCACGACATCTTACGCGAGAAAGACATGTCACGCCTGGACGAGATACTGGCCGAGGATTGCGTGTTTATATCGCCCGTTGTGCACACGCCGCAGGCGGGTCGCGAGCTTACCAGGTTGTATCTGGCCGGTGCAGCGCAAGTGCTCAACGACGGTTTCACTTATGTCAAAGAAGTGGTGACCGAGCAGCATGCCGTGCTTGAATTCACCTGCGAGATCGATGGTATTCATGTGAATGGGGTAGACATCATGACGTTCGACGCGGACGGCCGCATCACCGAGTTCAAGGTGATGGTGCGGCCGTTGAAGGCGATCAACCTGTTGCACGCCAGGATGGGCGAAATGCTGCAACAGCTTTCGGCTAAGGGCGCCGCCTGATGCACTTTGGCCCTGTCCGCCTTGCGCCATAGTGCGCATCCCGTAGTATTTGCGCCTGCAGCCTGGGAGTAGCCAATGTCCAAACCGATCATCGTAGGTATTAGTGGCGCATCTGGCATCGCTTATGGCGTGCGCGCCCTGGAGCTGCTGCGCGAAATGCAGGTGGAGACACACCTGGTGATGAGCAAATCCGCGCGACTCACGCTGCATTACGAGATGGACATCAGCCACGATGCGGTCGAAGCGCTGGCAACGCAGGTGCATGCGCCAGGCAATATAGGCGCGGTAATTTCCAGTGGATCCTTTGCCACGGCGGGCATGATCATTGCGCCCTGCTCGGTCAGGACCCTGTCGGAGATTGCCAGTGGTGTGACCTCGACGCTACTCACGCGCGCCGCCGACGTGGTGCTCAAGGAGCGCCGACGCCTGGTGCTCATGGTGCGTGAGACGCCGCTGCATACCGGCCACCTGCGCAGTATGACGCAGCTCAGTGAGATGGGCGCCGTGATAGCCCCGCCGGTGCCTGCTTTTTACACACGCCCCGAGACCGTGGACGATATTGTCACACAGTCCGTCGGACGCGCGCTCGACCTGTTCGACCTGCACAGCGACCAGGTGCGGCGCTGGAGCGGTGAGTAGGCAGCGGCCCCCAAAATTCCCCCGACTGAACCAGGAAGAACCCTATGACGAGTAATCTGTTTGATTTGAGTGGCAAGGTGGCATTGGTCAGTGGCGCCAGTCGTGGTATCGGTGAGAGCATCGCCCGGCTGCTGGCCGAGTACGGCGCTCATGTGATCGTGTCCAGCCGCAAGCTCGATGACTGCAGCGCAGTAGCCGACGCCATTAATGCCCAGGGCAATAGTGCAGAAGCCTTTGCCTGCCACGTGGGCAACCTCGACGATATCGCCGCGCTTTTTGCGCATATCAGTGCAACGCACGGTCGCCTGGACATCTGCGTTAATAACGCCGCGACGAATCCGTACTTTGGCCATGTCCTTGATACCGACCTCGGCGCCTACAACAAAACGGTCGAAGTGAACATTCGCGGCTATTTTTTCATGTCCATTGAAGCCGGCAAAATGATGCGCGAGCAGGGGGGGGGTGCAATCGTTAACACTGCGTCTGTCAACGCCTTGCAGCCGGGCCCCATGCAGGGCATCTATTCCATTACCAAGGCTGCAGTGGTTAACATGACCAAGGTGTTTGCCAAGGAGTGCGGTGGGTTTGGTATACGTTGCAACGCGCTGTTACCGGGTTTAACCCGAACCAAGTTTGCAGGCGCCCTGTTTGAGAACGAGGACATCTACAAAATTGCAGTTGAGGGCATCCCACTGGGCCGGCACGCCGAGCCTGATGAGATGGCCGGAACCGTGCTGTATCTCGTCTCGGATGCCAGTTCCTACACCAATGGTGAGTGCATTGTTGTGGATGGCGGCATGACCATCTGAACGCACATGCGCTCCAACCAGGAAGCCGCCATGAACGCAGTAACCATTGACCCGCGATTGCTGGACGACTGTCACTTGCTCGGGCAGCTTGCCAGCGGTGCTGTGCTGCTCAACCGCAACGCAGCCTTGCACTGGTTTATCCTGGTGCCCAACACCACGCTTGGTGACATTCTCGATTTGCCCGTTGCAGAGCGCGATGCAGTCATCGCCGACTGCGCCGCGCTGTCCGCCTTCCTGAAGAGTGCGCTGGGCTATCGCAAGACCAATTTTGCGGGCCTGGGCAATGTGGTGGCGCAAATGCACTTGCACATTATTGGCCGCAATGCCGGGGACGTATGCTGGCCCCAACCGGTATGGGGCAACCTGCCCGCTGTGCACGCTGGCGACGGGCACCACACCACTGAACAGCTACTGGACATGCAATCGCAGTTGGCGGCAACCCTGGGCCTGGTGCCCGCGGCGCTGGCCTGAGCGTTTTATGAGCGCCACCGTCTATGTGACGCGGCCATTGCCGCAGGAACTCCTGACAGCCCTGGCTGCGGTCTGCGAGCTGCGCCTTGCGTCGGGTGAGGCACCGCTTTCCAGTCGCAACCTCCCGGCGGAAGTGCGCGATTGTGCCGGGATTATCTGCCTGCTCACTGACCAGATTGACGCCGACCTTGTCGCTGCCTTGCCGCAGCTGAAGTTCGTATCCAGTATCTCGGTAGGTGTCGATCATATTGATGTTGACGCCCTGACGGCGCGATCCATCGCACTGGGCCATACGCCTGGCGTACTGGTGGATGCCACGGCAGACCTTGCCTTTGCGTTACTGCTGGCCGCGGCGCGGCGCCTGGGCGAGGCTGATCGCTTCGTGCGCGCCGGGCAGTGGCGGGCTGACAATGCCTGGTCACCGGATTTCTTCCTGGGCAAGGATGTCAGCGGTGCAACGCTGGGTCTGATTGGCATGGGTGCTATTGGCCAGGCAGTGGCGCGCCGCGCAGCGGGCTTTGGCATGCGCGTGCTGAGCTGGAATCGTACGCCGCGCGCGGTGGCTGGCGTTGTTGCGGTGCCCCTGGAAGAACTGCTGGCAAACTCGGACTTCGTCAGCGTGCACGTTGCGCGCACACAGCAGACGCTGGGCCTGCTGGACGCTGCGCGCATAGCGCAAATGAAAAAGGGCGCGGTGCTGATCAACACCGCACGCGGCGGTATTGTCGACGAGCAGGCCCTGGCGCGGGCCCTGGATAGCGGCGATCTGTATGCCGCCGGTCTGGATGTTTACGACAGCGAGCCGTTGTCGCCCGGTAGCCCTTTGCTGACGCACCCACGCGTGGTGTTGGCCCCGCATATCGGCAGCGCCACGGCGGCAACGCGCAGGGCGATGGTCACCCGGGCGCTGGACAACGCGTTGGCGGCGGTGACCAGCAGGCAGATGCCTTACTGTGCAAACCCCCAGGTCTATGAGGGTGCACCCCCGCCGGCTTGAAGCCCCGGGTCGCAGTCGTGTTTTTGGCAGTGGCTGTAAAGGCTGGCGGTAGCGATTGAGTGTAATTGAGTGTAGAGGCTGGCTGTAGAGACTGCTTGTAGAGGCAGATTGTAAAGACCGGTTCCAGGGATCAGTTGTGCAGGTCAGTTAACAGGGCTGGCCTCAAAGCCTGGTTGAGAAGCACCCTCTCGAACGACTCTTCGAACGACTCTCGTGAAGCCCTATACGGTCAGACGGCTGCCCCTGCGGTGGTCTCGATGCACTAGCGCGAGCCCGCTGCGGGCAGGTCTTTCATGGCGCGCGCCAGGTTGTTTTGTAGCTTGCTGTCGATGTCCTGCTGCTTCTCGCTGCGATTGGCGTCCTCTACGATATTGGTGAGCATCGCCCTCCATACAACGCTTTTTCTGGCGCTGTCGTTGAACTGCAGCACGATATTGTTGGTCTCTTTCACGCCGCCAAGCGCGATCGCGTTGTCCACACTGGCCTGGTCGACCTGGCGGTTCATCGTGGCGCTGGGGATGGGCGAAATGTTGCTGGCCTGTTCAGGGCTTGCGCCATCTCGCAAGCCGGTGGCGAACAGGTAGTCCACACTGAACTGGGCTCTTTCCGGGTCGAGCACATAGCCCTTTTCCTGCAGGATACGATTCACTTCCTTGCGCATGACCGGGTCCAGTGCATACGTCGGATCCGAGGTATGCCGCGTGGCGGGCAGGGGTGCGGTGCGCCACTTGTAGTACTGGTAGCCGTGACTGGCGAAAGCATCCACGGAGTCGGTCTGTATCTCGACACCGGAGCAGGCGGTCAGGGTAGCTGCCAATGCCGATACCGCAATGGCGCTCCTGAGAAGCCTGGCAGCAAGTGTTCGAATGCCCATGTGATCCCTCGATAGTGTTGGGGGTGTAACCCGGTCGTTCAGCGCATGGTAGCAGGGCATCGCCAGCTCTGCGACATGCCAGGTGCGTCCCTGGTGTGGAGCGGACGATGGCGCTTGCCCGGTTATGCCTGTGCTGTGCGGTCGTCCAGAGGCCAGCTCTGGCGCGCCAGCGGGTAATATTACCTGTAATTTTGCCCGGTGATTTGACAGTTACTCTTTGTTAGCATTTTGAACATAACCATAAGTTATTTCTAGGTGGACGGATGATCTCCAGAAAACTGATACGAACAGACCTCAACCTGCTGGTGGCGCTCCAGATCCTCCTGGAAGAGCGCAATGTTACGCGTGCAGCGGAGCGTCTGTCTGTGTCGCAGCCCGCCCTGAGCAAGACGCTACAGAAGTTGCGCGACTCTTTCGAGGACGAACTGTTCACGCGGACCGCACACGGCCTGGTGCCCACGCCCCGTGCCGAGGAACTGGGCAATGAACTGCCGGGCCTGCTCGAGACGGTGGAACATGTGCTGGGCGATGTCGAATTCAGTCCCGATACCTACGCCGGCAGCTTCAAGCTGCTGATGCCGCCGATCCTGTGTGAATCGCTTTTGCCCAGCTTGATGGCAGAACTGGCGCAGGTCGCGCCGAATGTGCAGATCATCATGGCGGAAGTACCGCCGGATTTTCAGGATCAACTGAAAAAGGGCGAGGCCGATTTTGCCGCGTTCGTGGCCCTGGAGACCGAGCGCGACATTCTCGCCGAACCGATCGCGGCGATAGCCCCGCGCTGTTACATGCGTATCGGCCATCCGCTGGCTGACAAGGAAATGACGCTGCAGGACTTCCTGGATTATCCGCACCTGCGGCTGTATCTGCCCGGCCTTACCCGTGAGAACACCAGCATGGTGGACGATGTGCTGGGCCAGTATGGCGTGCACCGCAGCATCGTGCTGGAAACCACGCAGTTTTCCTCGGCGGTGGGTGTGCTCACCCGCACCGATTCGCTGCTGGTGGCCAACGCTGGATTCCAGGAGGGCGGACTCTACCGGGAGCGTATTCTCGGGCATGAGATGCCCGCCGAGCTCAAGCGCATGATTCGTAACACCCACAGCGGTAACCGCGGCAAGATGTCACTGATGCGGCACACTCGAACCTCCCGCAGTGCACCACACCAATGGATGCGCGCCATGCTGATGAAACACCTGTCCAGCTCGCCGGAGCTGGTGAAGGCCGATGCGCCGCCGAAATCGTCAGTGTCGGACGGATCGGCGGTAGGCGCGGGGTGATACCCCCACGGTTTTGCTGAACTGGCGCGAGAAGTAGAGCTGGTCTTCATAGCCGAGCGCCGTGGCAACCCCCTTGACGCTGAGTTCGCTGGTGTCGAGCAGGTGGCAGGCATGCTCCATTTTCATGTTCAAAAAGTGCTTGATGGGTGAATACCCGGTGAGCGCCTTGTATTTCCCGCTGAAGTGATACTTGGAGAGCTTGGCGGTCGCTGCCAGCGTGTCCAGGTCAAGCTGGCGGTCGAGATTCTCCAGCATGTAGCTCTGTACCGCTTCCAGGTCAAACCCGCGCTGGTTTCTGCCTTGTGCGGCGCGCATGTCCAGTGCAATCTGGGTGAGCATCTGCCGCAGCAGGTTGGACGCATTGATGAACGCACGCGTGCTGTACCCCGTGCGATGCACTGTCAGCAGCTCGCGAAATCGGCCCACCAGCTGTGGCGACTGGCCCAACCGTTTTACCGGTCGCGATGCACCCTGCAAGCCCAGGTAGTGATTGAAGGTCGCCGTTGCGCTGCCCTGGTAGTGTACCCAATAGATTGACCATGGCTGCTGGTCGTCGGCGGCATAGCGGTGCGCAAGCCCCTGGGGAATGAGCAGCAGGTCGCCCTCTTCCACGGTGCCCGACCAGCCGCCGACCTCCGCACTGGCCTTACCTTTAACGCAATAAATCAACAGGTTGTCATCATGGCGTTGGCGTTCCATGCGATGTTCGCTGGCTTGTGGGTAATAGCCCATGGCGGTGGGGTAGCACTCACGTGTGAGCGGGTGTCGCGCAAGTTCGTTAAGCATGAACGTTGGCGTGAGAAAGCGGATGCCGTTTTCCGGCAGTGGCCATTTTGACGGTGCGCTCATGAATCGGTGCTTCTCCGGGCGGTTGGCGGCTGTGTTTATGTCAACAATATAGTCCATATATTGCGCAACTTCCTCCCTTGGAGCGCCTGCTGGGCGCAGCTACTCTGTAGCGCGCTCGATTGTGCTGTCGCCGGCAGGGTTGAACAGCAATGCGCCCAGCAGCGCAGCGATGATAATTAGCCACCGATGGCCACAAACTCGGAGAGCATCACCATGGAACAGCAACCGCAAGACACCCCTGAATTGATTGCAGCGCGCCAGGAAATCAGCGCGATGATGGCGCGCGCCAGGGCCGCGCAGGCGCAAATTGCCGACTACACCCAGGCGCAGGTCGATGAGTTGATTACCGGTATGGTGTGGGCCGTGGCGCAGGAAGGGCGTTCCGAGGAGATCGCCCGTTTCACCGTGCAAGAGACGCAGCTGGGCAACTACGAGGGCAAGTATTTAAAGATCCATCGCAAGACGCGCGCCACACTGATGGATATCATCGACGACAAATCAGTGGGTGTTATCGAAGAAGACCATGAACGCAACATCGTGAAAATCGCCAAGCCGGTGGGCGTCGTGGGTGCCCTGTCGCCTTCCACCAATCCGGAAGCTACCCCGGTTATCAAGTCCATTTCTGCAGTCAAGGGCCGCAACGCCATTATTATCGCGCCACATCCGCGCGCAAAACTGACCAACAAGAAAATTTGTGACTACATGCGCGAGGCCATCGTAGCGCTGGGTGGTCCGGCTGACCTCGTCCAGAGTATCGATGTGCCCAGCCTGGAGAAAACCAACGAGCTGATGCGCCAGTGCGATCGCATACTGGCCACCGGGGGTGGTGCCATGGTGAAAGCCGCCTACTCATCCGGCACGCCGGCGCTGGGCGTGGGCGTAGGAAATGCCGTCATCACGGTGGACGACTCAGCCGATCTCGACGAAGCCGCAGAGAAAATCCGTATCTCCAAGACGCTTGATCTGGCCGCGTCGTGTTCTTCAGATAATTCCGTATTGGTTTTTGACGCCGTTTACGACGCGTTTCTGGAAAAGCTGCAAGCTGAGGGCGGCTACGTGATCAGCCCACAGGAGAAATCACAGCTGCAGGCGGTGCTGTGGAAAGACGGCGCCATCAACGCCCGGATTGTTGCACAACCGGCGGCGGTGATTGCCGGCCAGGCCGGATTTGACGTGCCCGAGGGCAAGCAGTTTTTGATCATCCCGGAAACGGGCGCGGGCGCGGAGCACCCGTTTTCGGGTGAAAAGCTGACGGTCACCATGGCGCTGTACCGCGTGCAGGACATCGACGAGGCCATTGCACTGACCAACACCATCCAGGCATACCAGGGCCAGGGCCATAGTTGCGGTATTTACTCGTACAACGACGACAACATCATGAAGCTTGCCGAGGGCACCCGCACATCGCGCGTCATGGTCAACCAGCCGCAGGCGGCTTCCAACAGCGGCAACCTGTGGAACGGCATGCGCCAGACCTTCTCGCTGGGCTGTGGCTCCTGGGGCGGCAACAGCATTAACCACAACATTACGTGGCGCGACCTCATCAACGAGACCTGGGTGTCAAAGCCCTTGGCGCAAACCAAGGTGATACCGCCGGACGAGGAGCTGTTTGCCCGCGTTATTCACAAGCTGCCTGCAGCGAGCTGATAAGAGCCTCTTATGGATTTTTCATTGTCAGAAGATCAGCAGGCGTTTGCGGCGAGCGCGCGTGCCTTTGCCGACGGTGCACTGGCGCCCCACGCGGCGGCGTGGGATGCCGACGCGATATTCGCCAAGGATGCATTGCGTGCAGCCGGTGAGCTGGGTTTTATGGGCATGTACACGCCGGAGTCCGCCGGTGGCCTGGGCATGAGTCGCCGGGATGCCAGTGTGATCGTCGAGGAACTTGCCAGGGGCTGCACCGCAACAGCGGCCTTCGTCACCATTCACAACATGGCCACCTACATGGTGGGCAAATACGGAAGCCCCAGCCTGGTTGAGCAGTGGTGCCCAGAGTTGGTGACGGGGCAGAAGCTTGCCTCTTATTGTCTGACCGAGCCAGGTTCCGGTTCCGATGCAGCGTCATTGCGTACGACCGCAACCCGGGAGGGAGACGACTACATCATCAATGGCAGCAAAGCGTTTATTTCCGGTGCCGGTGATACCGACGCACTGGTGGTGATGCTGCGCACCGGCGGCGAGGGCGCGCGGGGGATCAGCACGGTATTGGTGCCCGGCGATGCGCCTGGCATCACCTATGGCAAAAAAGAAGAAAAAATGGGCTGGAATGCCCAGCCAACCCGCGCGATCGCCTTCGACAATGTGCGCGTGCCCGTGAGTAACCGGTTGGGTGACGAAGGGCAGGGTTTCGCCATTACGATGGAGGGCCTGGACGGTGGCCGCATCAATATTGCAACCTGTAGCATCGGCACCGCGCAAAAGGCGCTGGAAGAGGCCACGGCCTATGTTCAGGAGCGGCGCCAGTTCGACACTGCCATTGCCGACTTTCAGGCGACCCAGTTCAAGCTCGCCGACATGCTGACCTCGCTGGTAGCGGCCCGACAAATGGTGCGCCTGGCCGCCTACAAGCTCGACACCAAAGATCCTCAGGCCACTACCTATTGCGCAATGGCCAAACGTTTTGCCACGGATGTCGGCTTTGAAGTCTGTAACGATGCACTGCAGCTGTTTGGGGGTTATGGTTATATTCGCGAATATCCCATGGAGCGACATGTGCGCGATACCCGCGTGCATCAGATACTGGAAGGCACCAACGAGATCATGCGCGTTATCGTATCGCGCAAATTGTTAATGGAAGGCGCATTGGAGGTCATCAAGTGAGCATAAGCACATCGGACAAGCTAAAGGTTGAGATCAGGGGCAATGTGGCATTGCTGACCATGGACAACCCGGCCGCCAACACCTGGGACGTAGAAAGCCTGCCGGCACTGCGCGACGTCATCGAAAAACTTAATGCGGACAAATCCATCTACGCGCTGGTCATCACCGGCGCTGGCGACAAGTTTTTCTCCGCCGGTGCCGACCTCAAGCTGTTTGCTGACGGCGACCCAAAAACCGCTGAAGAAATGGCGCGGTTCTTTGGTGAGGGTTTTGAGGCACTGGCGGATTTTAGCGGCGTATCGATCGCGGCGATCAATGGCTTTGCGATGGGCGGTGGCCTGGAAGTGGCGCTGGCCTGTGACATTCGCATTGCTGAGGAACAGGCCCAGATGGCCCTGCCCGAAGCGAAGGTGGGTTTGCTACCCTGCGCGGGCGGCACCCAGCGCCTGTCGTGGCTGGTGGGCGAAGGTTGGGCCAAGCGTGTGATTCTCTGTGGTGAGCGCCTGGATGCGGCCACTGCAGAGCGCATAGGCCTGGTCGAAGAGACCGTGCCAACGGGGCAGGCCCTGGAGCGCGCGCTTGCACTGGCAGAACAAGTAGGGCAACAGAGCCCCACGTCGGTGCGCCTGTGTAAGGATCTGATTCATACCGCACGCAATAGTGCGATCAGCCAGGGCCTGCAGGGTGAGCGTGATCGTTTTGTGGAACTGTTTTCCACCCAGGACCAGCGTGAGGGCGTTAACGCCTTCCTCGAAAAGCGCAAACCCGAATGGAAAAACGCCTGAGGATACTGCATGACAAACGCCCCCGTTATATTTGCAGAGCTGCCTGCCGCATCCGGCAAGATAGGCCACGCAACACTGAGTGTCGAGGCAACACTCAACTCACTAACGCTGGAAATGGTCGATCTGTTGCAGGCCCGGCTCGATCATTGGCGTAACGACGATAGCATGGCCGCCATCGTGATCGACGGCGCTGGAGAGAAAGCATTTTGCGCCGGCGGTGATGTGCAGGCACTGCATGCCTCTGCCGTAAAAACGCCCGGTGGACCCTGCGAGTACGCAGAGGCCTTTTTTGCCCGCGAGTACCGGATGAACTATACGCTGCATACCTACCCCAAGCCGATTATCTGCTGGGGTCACGGTATCGTGATGGGCGGCGGCCTTGGTGTAATGGCAGGGTGCACACATCGCGTGGTCACCGAAAAGACACGAATCGCAATGCCAGAGGTAACCATTGCGTTGTTTCCTGACGTCGGCGGCACCTGGTTTCTGAACCATATGCCGGGGAGCACCGGCCGTTTTCTGGCATTGACCGGTGCTTCAATCAACGCCGCGGATGCAATCTACTGCGGCATCGCTGACCGTTTTATCAGCCATGAACACAAGGCCCGGGTGATGGAGCAGTTGCTCGCACAGGCATGGTCAACCCGCACGGCGGAAAACCATGCACTGGTAAGAGGTGTCCTGCGTCCCTTTGCCGGGCAAAGCGCTGAGGCGTGTCCCGCAGGCCAGGTAGAGCCGCACCTGTCTGTCATCAATTCCCTGTGTGATGGCGACAGTATTCACGCAGTGATCGATAACATTATCGGTGTGCAAACGCAGGATGCGTGGCTGTCCCGCGCCAGTGAAAGCCTCGCGCACGGTTCAGCGCTGGCCGCATTGTGGATTGATCGTCAACTGGTGGACAACCGGCACCATTCCCTCAAGGAAGTCTTTCAGTCCGAGATCCAGCTGGTGACCAACATTGTGCGTCACCCGGAGTTTGCCGAGGGAGTGCGCGCACTGTTGATCGACAAGGACCGTAACCCGCAGTGGCAGTACAACACATCGCGCGATGTACCTGCCGAGGTACTGGACGGTTTTTTCACAGCGCCCTGGCCGACCAACCCACTGGCAGATTTGTAGCACAGCCCACAGGAATCACAGTATGGCAACGGTAGCGTTTATAGGACTGGGCAACATGGGCGGCCCCATGGCGGGCAACCTGCTGGCTGCGGGGCACGCCGTCACCGTGTTTGATTTGTCCAGTGAAGCATGCGCGCACATGCGCGACCTCGGCGCGCGCGTGGCGGAGTCTGCGCAGCAGGCAGCGGCGGGCGTCGACTACGTGATTTCAATGCTGCCGGCGGGCAAGCACGTGGCGGCAACCTACCTGGGTGAAGACGGCCTGTTGGCAGCACTCGACAGCACTACCACTGTGCTGGATTGCAGCACCATCGATGCAGAAACAGCGCGCAGCGTGGGTGCAGCGGCAGCCGAGGCGGGTATTGGCTTTATGGACTCCCCGGTTTCCGGCGGCGTGGCTGCTGCCGCTGCGGGAACGCTGGCCTTTATGTGTGGTGGCGATGCGGCCACGTTTGACAAGGCCAAACTGATCCTGGCCGACATGGGCAGGAATATTTTCCACGCCGGCCCCGCCGGTGCCGGCCAGGTGGCCAAAGCCTGTAATAACATGTTGCTGGCAATCCACATGATCGGTAGCTGTGAAGCACTGGAAATGGGCGCGCGCAATGGGCTCGACCCGGCCGTCCTGTCACAGATCATGCTCGCCAGTTCCGGGCGCAACTGGTCGCTGGAAGTGTATAACCCCTACCCGGGCGTGATGGACTCTGCCCCGGCAAGTAACGGCTATAAGCCCGGCTTTATGGTCGATCTCATGGTCAAGGATCTCGGCCTTGCCCAGCAGATCGCCCAGGGCAGCCACGTTGACAATGCCCTGGGGCAGCTTGCCAGCCAGCTGTACGAGCGCCACCAGCAGGCGGGCAACGGGCAGCGTGATTTCTCCAGCATCCTCGAGGCCCTGCAGTCCTAGCAGCACAGCAGCACCGTGTGCGTGTTGCGTAGGGCGTGAAAGGGTACAATGAAGCGATGCCTCTACTGCTGCATGAGGCATCAAGGCCCGGTGCAAGCGGCACCGTGGTTTTCAGCTAGCCGCAGTCCATCGCATTGATGGAGGTTTCAAATGGAATTCGACCCGTTTGTACTGGCGCGTATTCAGTTCGCCGCGAACATCAGTTTTCATATTCTCTTTCCCGCCATCACGATCGGGCTTGCGTGGATACTGTTTTTTTTCCGTCTGCGTTTCACCCTGACTGGCGATGAAGCCTGGGAGTATGCGTATACGTTCTGGGTCAAGGTGTTCGCGCTGACCTTTGCGCTGGGTGTTGTCTCGGGCATTACCATGAGTTTCCAGTTTGGCACTAACTGGCCGGGCTTTATGGAGATAGCAGGGAACATCGCCGGGCCACTGTTAGGCTATGAGGTGCTCACTGCCTTTTTTCTTGAAGCATCATTCCTTGGCATTATGCTGTTTGGTAAGCAGCGTGTGTCGAACCGTGTGCATCTCATTGCAACCTTCCTGGTAGCGTTTGGCACAACGTTGTCGGCGTTCTGGATTCTCGCGTTGAACTCCTGGATGCAAACTCCGGCAGGCTATAGTTTCACAGACGGACAGTTTTACGCACAGAGCTGGCTGTCGATTATTTTTAACCCGTCCTTCCCATATCGCCTGACCCACATGCTGCTGGCGAGCTTTTTGACCAGCGCTTTCCTGGTGGCCGGCGTATCGGCGTGGCGGGTGCGCCAGGGCGTGGATGGGCCGGCCACGTGGAAGGTGCTGAAAACCGGGGTAATGCTGGCCGCCTGTGTGATACCGGTACAGATTTTTGTTGGCGATTTGCACGGCCTGAACACGTTGCAGCACCAACCGGAAAAAATCGCGGCGATGGAAGCGATCTGGGAAACTGAAGAGGGTGCGGCGTTCACGTTGGTCGGGCTACCCGATGAGAACACGCGCAGCACGCGCTACGCGATTAAAATTCCCTACGCGGCCAGTCTTATCCTGACTCACGATGCGCAGGGCGAGGTGCGCGGGCTGAACAGCTTTGCAGAGCATCCGCCGGTGGCGCCGGTGTTCTGGTCCTTTCGGGTTATGCTGGGTATTGGCATGCTGATGCTGCTGGTGTCCTGGTCAGTGGCGCTATGTTACCTGCGCGGCAAGCGCCCCGGCCCTGTGCTGCTGCGGGCGTTGTCGTGGATGACGTTCTCCGGCTGGGTGGCGACCTTGGCCGGTTGGTATGTGACCGAAATAGGGCGTCAGCCCTGGATCGTGCGCGGTCTGGTAAAAACCTCCGAGGTCGTTGCGGATCATTCCGCTGCCACACTCAGTGGTACCCTGGTGGGCTACATTGGCTTGTATGTTTTCCTGCTGTATTCCTACATTCATGCGTTGCGTTACCTGTCGACCAAACCGGCGCGCTCGCTGGAGATGACCTCTCCCGGGGTAAAGCCCGCGCTGGCGCAGGGGGCACCATGACCGAATTCCTGCCTGTATTTTTTGTCTTTGCCATGGGCCTGGCGCTACTGGTTTATGTTGTGCTCGACGGCTTTGACCTGGGCATCGGCATACTGTTGCCGCTTGCCAGTGAGCCCCACAAGGATGTCATGATCTCGTCGATCGGCCCGTTCTGGGATGCCAACGAAACCTGGATCGTGCTGGGTGTTGGCATTCTGTTGATTGCGTTTCCGCAGGCGCACGGCATCGTACTCACGGCCTTGTACACCCCCGTCACTATCATGTTGTTTGGCCTTATTTTGCGAGGGGTTGCGTTTGACTTTCGCGTCAAGGCCGGTGATGACCGTCGCGGACTGTGGAATAACGCTTTTTTCGCCGGCTCGCTGGTGGCGTCAATGGCACAGGGCTGGATGCTCGGCGCCTACATCACCGGGCTGCAGGACAACACCACGAGCCTTGCATTTGCCGCCTTGATTGCCGTGACGCTGCCGGCACTGTACGTCATGCTGGGTGCAGCATGGCTGATGATAAAAACGGAGCATGCACTGTTTGAGCACGCCATGCGCTGGGGTAAAAACGCATGGTTGCCCATGGGCGCTGGACTGCTGCTGGTATCAGTTGCTACACCGCTGGTGAGCAGCGAGATCGCGGCGCGCTGGTTTACGCTTCCCAACGCCATTGGTCTTGTTCCAATACCGGTCACCTGCGCAGCGGCCTACCTGGGCATTGGCTGGTTGCTGCGTCGACCTGATGTGCTACGCGCCGGCTATGCCAAGGCGGTATTCATCGGCCTTGTGCTGATCTGCCTCATGGCGGCGTTCGGTCTTGCCTATAGCCTCTATCCCGACATTATTCTCGGGCGGATGACCCTTTTTGAGGCCGCTGCCCATAGCAGTTCGCTGCAGTTTATCTTCTGGGGGGTTGCCGTCACGCTACCCCTGATCGCAGCGTATTCAATCTATGTGTACCGCGTGTTTGGTGGCAAGACAACGGCACTCTCCTATGAGTAGGCCCTGCGAGTAGGCCCTGCGAGTAGGCGGCAAGCGGTGGAAGGCGAACGGCGTCAGTCCTCGTGCGCCGCCGCCTCTTCCAGCTTCTGTTCGAGCGACACCTGCAGGGAAGCTTCGAGCTCCTGCGCCTGTTGCATGGCGTCCTGATGCGCTTGTGGAATGACTGATTCTGCGTCATCACCGCCAGCTGCCTGATAGAGCACCCAGCTCATCGCGCCCAGGGCGAGAATAAGCCCAATCAATCTCACGGTCGTCTCCTTCCTGGCGTGGCGCGCCGGCTTGTTGGCCTGCGCGTGACACTGGTTGAACGGTGTTGTCCCGGTGGCGTCGCTGGCCGATCTCGCCATGGTGTTGTGATGCCAGCAAGGCTAACCTGCTGATCAAACTGTAGCAGAGGTCGTGCAAATGTCATTCGTTCTTGTCGAGAAGCCCACACCCTACATTACGCAGATTACCCTGAACCGCCCCGATCGCATGAACGCCATGGCCTTTGATGTGATGGTGCCGTTCAAGGAGGCCCTGGAGAAAGTCAGCTTCGATAATGAGACCCGTGTGGTGATCGTCACCGGTGCCGGCGAAGGTTTCTGTTCTGGCGCAGATCTGGAGGACCCCGGCTGGATGGATATCTTCGACGGCTTGACGGTGCCTGGTATCGCGCGCCGCGCCATGAAAATCCTCGACGATGTCATCAAGACCATAGTCGATATGCACCAGCCGGTGATCGGTGCCATCAATGGCCCGGCCATTGGCGGCGGCTTTTGTCTGGCAATGGCAACGGATATTCGCGTTGCCTCGCAGCGCGCCTACTTCCGACCTGCCGGCATCAACAATGGCCTGACCTCTGCGGAGCTCGGCCTGAGCTATTTGCTGCCGCGAGCAATTGGTACCAGCCGCGCTTTCGAGATCATGCTGACCGGGCGTGATGTCGATGCCGAGGAAGCCCAGTTGCTGGGTATGGTCTCCAGAACGGTGCCGGCAGATACGCTGCTACACGAGTGCTACGCCATTGCCGAACGCATCAGCGGATTCAGTCAGTTGGGTGTAGAACTCAGCAAGCAGATGCTCTGGGCGGGCATAGACGCCGGCAGCCTGCATACACACATGAATCACGAGGGCCACGCGCAACTGTTTGTCAGGATGACAACGCAGAATTTCGAGGAAGCTATCAAAGCGCGCAAGGAAGGGCGCCCGCCGCAGTACAAGGATTAGCATCCACAGCCGCTCGACTGGCCGTGCGCGCACGTGCACTGTTGACGGCCGCGCCGGGCGCTGTAGATTGCTCACCCCGATTCGCACTACACTGCCCCCGTTATGAAAATTCCAGAGCGCGTATTTGTGGTTGTGAACGCGGTGGCCCGACTGCTGCTGCGTTCGCCCCTGCATTTTTTGATGAGTGACAGCCTGCTGGTGATCAACTACGTGGGCAGAAAGTCAGGCCGCGCCTATGCAACGCCCGTGCGTTACCAGCAACTTGGGTCCGGCGTCCGGTGTTTTACGTCGAAGCATGTGCAGTGGTGGCGCAACGTCAACGACGCGGAGCAAGTCACCCTGCTGATTGCCGGCAAGACCATCCCCCACAAGGCGCAGGTACTGCAAGATGACCCGGCTCGCATCAGGCCGTTGCTGGAGGAGTTTCTTGCCCTGTATCCACAGGACGCAACCTACCAGGACATCACATTCGATGCGCAGGGACGTCTTAACGAAGATGAACTGCGACGCGCGCTGGCGGTGTCAGTGGTAGTGGAGTTTCACCCGCTGAGCTCGCCGCAGCGTATCGGCAATAGCGCCTAGCTGTCGCCGGCAGGTTTGTTGTCCAGGCGGCTCAGTACATCCTTGAGCAGCACCGTGTTGCGCCCCTGCCAAAGCCACAACAGGATGGGTGCAACCGTGGGGACTATCAGCACACTGAGCTGGTACGACAGCGCAATAAGATTGGCGTCGGGTACCCACACGCCTGTCTGGTCAAGAAAGTGCACACCCAGTCCGGTCATCAACTGCTTGAGGCAGATGGTAAGCATGCCCAACGCAAACAATGGGTAAAGGATCACCACACCCCAGACCCATGAGTTGAGGTAGCCATCGCTGCGCGGCGTGGCGAAGTGCAGCGCACTGTAGAAGGGAATGGAATACGACAGCAAGCGCGTATCGACAGGAAAGCCCAGGCGGTATTCTGCCTGGTCCAGCGGTATCAGCACGCCGTCGCGGTCACCAAATTCTGTCATCAGCAGGGTGTCGCTACCATCGGTATACAGCGCCTGCACAACGTCGGGAAACCACAGTGTCAGCACGGTATTGACGAAGCCGGTCACCGGCAGGGCGAGCAGTGCGCTGGCCACCCACCAGATACCAAAACAGGGAATCAGCAGGGCAAAGACAAGAATGAGAAACTGCCGCAGGTGATCACGCTGCATGGGCGTTGCCATCACCAGCGGGGCTGCCGTTGAGGTAGCGAAGGTAAAGGATAAATACCACCAGCACGTCCAGCATGATCAGGGTTGGCCAGACGAACTTGTGCACGAACTCGAAGATATCGGCGTTCCAGTCACCCAGGTAGAACAGGCTGATAATGCGCACAATATTGAGCGACTGCACGGCCCCGAAGCCCAGCGCAATAGCCGCTATGCGCGCCTTCCAGGGCGCTGGAAAAGCGACAACCGCCGCAATGAGCACGATGGTAGCCTCGACGCCGTTGCAGCCTGCCTCGATACTCACGGCAAAGCCGGTGTCCGTAAACTGCAGTACTTTGCCATAGGCGATGACTGAATCGTCGAATGGCAGCACCAGCGCCATACTGATGCGGGCCAGGATTTCAGTGAACGGCACAATAACGTGCGTTTGCACCGGCATGAGCATTTCCAGCGTGAACAATGCAACCAGCAGAAACATGAAGGTCAATATGAATCGGTTCATAGTGAGTGCGCTAGTTGCCCGTCATACATCAAGCAGTAGTTTAATGATAAATGCCACCAGCACGACATTGAGCACCAGCCGAATCAGTTTTTCGCCGCGCGTGATGGTGAAGTGTGCGCCCAGGTAGCCGCCGATAGAGTTGCCAAGGGCCAGCGCAAGGCCTGCAATCCACAGCAGCTGGATCTGGCTGGCATAGACCAACAGCGCCACAATGGTGTAACTGGCCACGATGAATACCTTGTGCATATTAGTGCGTACAAGATCAAGGCCCATCACACGATTGAGGATCGGCATGAGAATAAAGCCAACACCGAGCTGGATGAATCCACCCCAGAAACCTGCCAGGACCATCAGCCCATGACCCTGCCATAGCTGGCGGCGGCTGGGACGGTGTGTTTCGGGCTGCGCCTGGTTGCCCCGGTCAAAGTGCATCACGAGCATCACGCCGAGCATAATCACCGCCAGCGCACGATTAAACCAGACGCCGTCCAGCTGTGACCCCACCATGGCGCCGATGACCGCGCCGGGAATCGAGCATGCCGCCAGCGTCAGGCTGAGTTTGAAATCACTGAATCCGCGGCGCGCAAAGGTGACAATGGCGGTGATGTTCTGTGCCAGTATGGCGATGCGGTTGGTGCCATTGGCTACTGGCCCTGGCAGGCCCATAAACACCAGCACCGGCACGCTCAGCAGTGAGCCGCCACCGGCCATCACATTCAGGAAGCCGGCGACAACCCCCACAATGACCAGTACCGCCGCCTGCCACAGCTCAAACTCCATCGCTAGCCCCCGGTCCAGGGCTCCCGCATCGTGACAAACTCTTCAGCGGCCGTCGGGTGAATGCCAATGGTGCTATCGAACACCGCTTTGGTGGCTCCTGCGCGCATGGCGATCGCAATACCCTGGGTGATCTCGCCGGCGTCGGGCCCCATCATATGCATACCGACGACCCGGTCCGAGGCGGTGTCAACAATCAGCTTCATGAAGGTCTTCTCATCGCGGCCACTCATGGTGTGCTTCATGGGTTTGAACGTCGATTTGAACAAGGTAATGTCACCAAACTCGGCGCGGGCCTGCGCTTCAGTAAAGCCCACAGTGCCGATATTGGGTTGGCAGAAAACGGCGGTGGGAATAAAGTCGTACTCCACGGGCTTGTTCAGGTCACCAAACTGCTTGCGGGCAAATGACATGCCCTCGGCCAGTGCAACGGGGGTGAGTTCCATACCGCCAATCACGTCGCCGAGGGCGAAAATGCTCGGCTCGCTGGTGCGAAAGTCGTCATCGACGGCAACGGTACCGCTGCCCGTTAACTCGACATCGACGTTTTCCAGGCCGAGGCCATCCAGGTGGGGTTTGCGGCCGGTGGCGTAAAGCACGGCATCAGCGTGCAGCGTGGAGCCATCGGTCAGTGTGACGACCAGTCCGTTGGCGTCTTTTTCGATGGCGGTGACGTTAGTGTCAAAACGCAGGTCAACGCCTGATTTGGCGATCTCCTGTGCCGCGTGCTGGCGGATGTCTTCATCGAATCCGCGTAAAAAGAGTGGGCCACGGTAGAGCTGGGTGACCTTGGCGCCGAGACCGTTGAAAATTCCCGCAAACTCCACAGCGATGTATCCGCCACCGACAATAACCAGGCGCTCGGGGAAGCTCGCCAGATCGAAGATTTCGTTTGAGGTTACGGCCAATTCGCTGCCTGGAAAGGGCGGGATGTGGGGCCACCCGCCGGTAGCAATCAGAAGCTTGTGCGCGCTGAATGTTTGTTCACCGACGGCGACGGTGTGGGCGTCCACGATACGGGCCCTGCCATCGATCACTTCGGCGTCAACACCTGCCAGCAGGTTGCGATAAATGTTGTTCAGTCGCGCTATCTCGTCCCGCTTGTTGTCGCGCAGCACGGTCCAGTCAAACTGGTGGGTCTGTGCACTCCAGCCAAAGCCGCGTGCATCCTGGAAGCCCTTGCCATACTCCGACGCATACACGTAGAGCTTCTTGGGTACACAGCCGACATTAACGCAGGTACCGCCCATATAGCGGTCTTCAGCGATGGCAACACGAGCACCACTGGCCGCGGCCATGCGCGCGGCACGAACGCCGCCAGAGCCGGCTCCAATAACAAAGAGATCGTAGTCTGGATCCTGGCCTGGACGGTAATCGCTCATAGTGTTACTTCTTCGGTGTGTGTAAGGAGTATGCCGCAGCAGGGCACGTTATACAGTGGCATGGCAAAGGCACTTGCAAGAACCGTGGGAATGGAAGTGTCAGGCGCTAGCGATGAACGCAAAATCGCGCCGGCAACTGCAAGTGGAGCGCCGGCAGCGCCTGTTGCGTAGCTACTTGCGTTTCTTTCGAGAGCCTTTGATCAAGCTGCGAAACCAGTCGGCGAGGGTTTCATGCTTGTAATCAGTGAACTCTCCGGCGTCCATAAACATGCCATGCTCACGGCAGACTTCGTACCAGATGTGTGGCTGGTCAGGGTCAGAGGCTTTTTCCATTTCCTTGCCGCAGCGCGGACAGCCCACTGGGTCTTTTGCATCCCATTTTTTGCCGACGGCGGGGCTGCCGATATCCAATGCGTCGCCCATCCATTTGCTTTTGAGCAGCTCCGCTTCGCCATGGTCGAACCACAGGCCCTGGCAGTGCGTGCAGCGATCAATGAGCAGATCACTGCCATAGGAGATTTCATCCATGCCGTGACCGCATTTTGGGCATTCGACGCTGTGTATGTCGCTGTTGTATTCCATCGGGGCTCCCCAGTGCTTCAACGTGTTGTTAATGTGAGTTGCTGATTCGAGTCGCTAATTGGTTCGGTACCGTCGTTTGGGTGTTCCGCATTCCTGCTACGCGCTATCGTTGCTCTGCATGATGGCACGGTCGGTGCGGACGCGTCAGCTTAAGCGCGGTTCTAATTATAGTTGGGCTGGCGCAGACAACAAATATGCCCTGGGGCCCTGTACCGAATTGACCAGTGGAGATTAACGGCTGCCAGCGTAAAGCCATATCATACCCCCCTGTCAGCCGAACCGGAACTTAAATTCCGCCCGGATGCCGCAGATATTGGCCCGGTTGCCGGCCGCGCGGCGCACAACAGCAGGCGGGCGGGCGGTAAAAATAACTGTCGCATCCGTGGAAAATCCGCCTACACTAACATTGTGGTACTTATCAATCTTTGGGAGCACACAGGGTATGGCGATTTTGGAAAAGGAATTGGCACAGGCAACAAAAATGGCGGAGCAGGCTAACCAGCGCGTGGAGAAGCTGCGCGAGAAGCTGGTCGCCGAGACTGAGAAGACGCACAGCAAACTCAAGCGTGAACTTGGCTCAGCCAGGAAGAGCTACACCTCGGCCAGCGCGCGCTTGAAGAAGGCGCGTGCTGATCTGCGCAAACGCACGACACCGGCCAACCAGAAAAAAGTTGAGGCCCTGATGAATCAGGTGCAGGAACTGGCCGATTCGGTTGCGGACATTGCCAAGGCGGCCTATGCGGCAGCGGAGAAGCTCGTCACCGTTAAAACCGACGCGGTACTGGCCCAGCGCAAGGCGCGTGCAGCCAACCAGGCGGCCAGTGTTGTTGAAAGAGCCGCCTCGCGCAGCAGAAAGCCCGTAAAGAAAAAGGCGGCGCCCAAAAAGAAAGCCGCAGCCAAGCGCAAGGCGGCGCCCAAGAAGAAGGCGGCAGTAAAGCGTAAGGCAGCGCCCAAGAAAAAAGCAGCGGTCAAGAAGAAGGCAGCGCCCAGGAAAAAGGCAGCCGCAAAGCGCAAAGCGGCTCCCGCCAAGCGCAAAGCCGCGCCGAAGAAGAAGGCCGCTCCCAAAAAGAAAGCCGCCGCCTGAAGCTAGGCGGTAGCGCCGGCCAGGCCGCCGGCCCGGTCGGCGCGATGCAGCTCAGCCGATAGCCGCCCCGGTCTAGGGTCGTCCAGTGCGCGCGCTGGTTTCGTCCGCCACCTGTGACGGGCGCACTGTTGTGGCTCCAGTGGCATAATGGGCGGATTGTCATGACGCAGTTGTGCTGACGGTGTTGTCGTGGCGGGTGTGTTAGGGCCGCAATGTCATCGTCCAGAGCGGGCTGCGCTAGCTCTGCGCACGCTATCGCTATTCGCTTAAGGGCCCGAAGCCTGCAGATTCGGGCCTTTGCGAACCGCTTGATCCCGGTGCACGTTGCCCATATCTCCCTATCAGTCAACAGTATCGTTAACAGCTCCCCCATCTGCCTGTCAGTCTCAATCGCCATGCTTTTTTGGCCCGGCTGCACCTCGTCAGGTGATGTGCAGGTGTTTATAGTCTCCCTTAGGCCGCATACAAGCAGCGCGCTGTGGTATGCCCTGAATAAAAACAACCGGTGAGAGTCCCCGATGGTTGTAGCGTTTCCTGGCGACAGGTACCTGCCACAACCGGGCGAGCGCGTGACCCTGCACAGCGCACGCCACGGTTGCTGGCGCGAATGCACTGCATCTCAACCGGTGGCAGGGCAATGAGGCAGTGCCAGCGCGTGAGCGTTAACGGATTGCTCTTGCTGATTTACACACTGCTTGGGGCCTGTGGCGAACCCGAGGGGCGCGGCGAAATCACCGGCCCTGCCGTGCCCGCCGCGGTGGTTGCGGAGCGACAGGCCGTGCAGCGGCAGGCCAGCGCGATGTTCAGCCCGGACAAGCAGATTCTCTTTGGCGACCTGCATGTACACACCTCTTTTTCGCCCGACGCCTTTATTATGTCGGTGCCCCTGATGGGCGGCAGTGGGCTGCATCCGCCGGCTGATGCCTGCGATTTCGCCCGCTACTGCTCTTCCCTGGATTTCTGGTCGATCAACGATCATGCCGAAGGTCTGACGCCCCGGCGTTGGGCAGAAACCCGGGCCAGCATCCGCGAGTGCAACGCAATGTCGCAAGACCCGGCCAACCCAGACATGGTCGCATTCCTTGGCTGGGAGTGGAGCCAGGTCGACCTCAAGCCCGAGAAGCATTATGGCCATAAGAACGTCCTATTCCTGGACACCGCGGACGCCGCCGTGCCCGCGCGCGCCATTGCTGCCCCGAGAGAGCAACTGGCAAACGCGCCAATGGGCCGCATGGCACAGCTCATGATGTCATTCATGGATTTTGGCAACCGCGAATTCTATTGGGGCATTCAGCAGTACTACGATGAGATTGCCGACGCTCCACAGTGCCCGACCGGCGTCAATTCGCGCGAGCTGCCTTCGGATTGTCGTGAGATTGCGCCCGACCCCGCTACGCTGTTTGCCAAACTCGACGATTGGGGCTTCGACAGCATCGTTATTCCGCACGGTAACTCCTGGGGCATGAACACCCCGCCCGCGACCCGTTTCGACAAGCAGCTCAATCGCGAACAGCATGATCCCGACCGGCAGATCCTCTTGGAGGTGTACTCAGGGCACGGTAACGCCGAGGAGTATCGAAGTTGGCGCGCCAGTCAGCGTAATGACCAAGGTGAGTTAAGCTGCCCTGCCCCCAGCGACAATTACCTGCCGTGTTGCTGGCGCGCCGGGCAAATCATTCGCGAGCGCTGTGCGGCTGCCGGCCTTGATGAGACCCAGTGCGCCGCCCGCGAGCGTACCGCCCGCCAACATTTTGTTGACGCGGGAATCTCGGGCCACCTCACTGTGCCCGGGCAACAGGTGACCGACTGGCTGGATTGCGGTACCTGCCCCGACTGCTTCAATGAGCCCATGGATCACCGGCCGATGACCTCGGCGCAGTACGCCCTGGCGATCACGGATTTCTCCGAGCCAGATGCGCCATTGAACTACCGCTTTGGATTGATCGGCTCCAGCGACAATCACCGTGGCCAGCCCGGCACCGGTTACAAAGAAGTAAAACGCAAATTTATGACGGAGTCATTCGGGCCGGGCAATCCGCGCATGGCCGCGCGCTCGGGTGGCGATTCACGTGAAGCGGTGCCTTACTCTGTGCCTGCAGATGTGAACGTCGGCCTGCAAAACCTGCGCAATATGGAGCGGCAGAATTCGTTTTGGCTGACCGGTGGCCTGGTGGCAGTGCACAGTGCGGGTCGTCATCGTGAAGCGATCTGGGACGGGCTGAAACGCAGGGAGGTGTACGCCACCTCCGGCGACAGAATTCTATTGTGGTTTGACCTGTTGCATGCCCAGGGACGTGTGCCGATGGGTGCACAGGTAGCGTCTTCTGCAGCACCGCGTTTTCGCGTGGGCGCGGTCGGTGATTTCAAACAACAGCCGGGATGTCCCGACTACGCCAGAAATGGTCTCGGCGCTGAACGGCTGGAAACGCTCTGCGGCGGTGAATGCTATAACCCCTCGGATGAGCGTCTGCGCATTGACCGTATTGAGATCGTGCGCATTCGGCCGCAGGTGCGCCCCGATGAGCCGGTCGATCAACTGATAGAGGATCCATGGCGCGTCTTTCCCTGCCAGGGCGATCCCGCAGGTTGTGAAGTGGTGTTTAGCGATGAGGATTTCCTGGCAGCGGGCCGCGAGAGCATTTACTACGCGCGTGCTATCCAGGAGCCGACAACTATGATCAACGCCGCGAACGTGCGTTGCGAGTACGACGAGCAAGGGCAGTGTATTGCGGTCAATCCCTGTTATGGCGATTACCGCACTCCCGACGATGAAGACTGTCTGGCCCCGGCGTCGCAGCGCGCATGGTCATCGCCGATCTTTGTGTCTCATCAGGCGGTACCCTTGGCGGCGCAGGGTGCCGCATCGAACACACAGGAGTTGCAATGAAACGCACCTATTTTCCCGGCGCCGAGCGCGGTGCCATTGGCAAGGTGTTGGGCTTTGCTGTCGCGGTCGCGTCGGTGTTGGCGCTGTGGTTGTTGTTGGACGATGACGCCGGCTCCGGCCTGAAAAAACAGGCGCAGCTCAAAACCATGGAAGTGATCGGTGACGCGGCGACCAGGCGGCTGGATTTCGGCGATGAGGGCGAAAGCACCCATGGCAGTGCGGTGGACCTGATCAAGCGTCCTGTCGAAGTGCGCCAGGTGGCTGAGAATATTTACTACGCCACCGGTGTCGGCAACATCATCATGATTGTCACTGAGCAGGGCAACGTACTGTTCGATACTGGCCTGGTACTGCAAGTGGCGAAGCAGATGAAAGCGCTGAAAGCGGTTTCTGATGCTGCGGTCACCCATATCGTGCTGAGCCATTCGCACGCGGACCACATCGGCGGTGCGAAATTCTGGGCCGAACAAGACGCCCAGATCATTGCCCATGAACAGTTCACAGAGGAGCAGCGCTACCTCTCGGAGCTGGAACCTTACCAGTACGGGCGCAATCGCACGCTGTTCCCCTGGATGCCCGCCTGGGAGGATCGGCCTGATATCGCGATGATGCGCTACGGCGGCATTGAACCTACCATAACGGTCGGTGACTGGCAGACCTACAGCTTCACGCTCGGGGGTGTCGAATTTCAGGTCATTGGTACACCCGGTGCCGAAGGGGCAGATAACGCTGTGCTGTGGTTACCGGCGCAAAAAATACTCTTCAGTGGCGATTTTTTCGGGCCGCAGTTTCCGCAGTTTCCCAACGTTTTTACCATGCGCGGTGAGAAGATTCGCAAGCCCATGGAGTATGTGAAGTCACTGGATCTGCTGCTGCAACTGGAACCGGAGATCGTGGTGCCCAGCCACCTGGATCCCACGGTCGGTGCGAGTCGCATCAAGGCAGACATGCAGAAAATTCGCGATGCCGTGCAGTATGTGCATGACGCCACGGTAGCGGGCATGAACAGCGGCAAAACGGTGTACCAACTCATGCGGGAAATCAAACTGCCGCCCGAGTTGGACCTCGTGCAGAATCACGGGCGCGTGGATTGGGCGGTGCGCAGCATCTGGGATTACTATGCCGGATGGTTCCATTTTGACAGCACAACCGAGTTGTATCCGGTACCGGTCAGTGAGGTGTATGCGGATCTTGCGCGCGTGGCCGGCAATGAAAGCCTGCTGGCTTTGGCGCAGGGTTATCTCAACGGCGGTGAAACGGTGAAGGCACTGCATGTGCTCGAAGTTGCGCTGGCTGCCGATCCTGCCAATACGGGCGCATTGCGCCTGCGTCAGCAGGCGCTGGAAGTGCAGCTGGATGCGGCCAAAAATGGACTGCGCAATGACTACGAGATTTACTGGCTGCAATACCGGCTGGCAGATACCGCGCAAAAACTGGGTGAAGGCTAATCGTCGGCGCGTTTACGGTTCGATACCGGCGCGCTCCCGTGCGGCTTCGCGCTGCGCGATCTGCTGCTCATTCAGTGTGTAGGCAAGATAGTATTTACTGATATTGGCGACATAAGTCACCGGCTCGCGGCCGACGTGGCGGGCCGCTGCGACCTCCACGTGGTCGAACCAGCGATTCGGGTCGTAGCCCATTTCAGCGGCCTTGCTGCGAACCTGAATCATCCTGGCTGGGCCCATGTTGTAGGCGGCCAGGGCCATTAGCATCTGGTTACGTGCGTCTATCTCTTCATCGCTGAAGTAACGCTCGCGTAAAAAGGCGAGGTACTTGGTGCCCGCGTGAATATTGGGTTCCGCGGTATGCACGTCATCAATGCCAACGTTCTTGTCACGGGCGGTGCTGGGCTTGATCTGCATCACACCGACCGCGCCCATACTGCTGCGTGCCGACTGGTCCAGGCGCGACTCCTGGTAGCCCTGCGCTGCCAGTAGCAGCGGATCGAACTGGTATTTATCGCCATATCGGTAAAAAAAGTCGCGATAGTCGCTGTAGCGTGACATGACATCGGGCGCAGTGGCATTCCCGGCCCAATCGAAGTCACGAAAGTAGCGATTGCGCAGGATGTTGCCAAACAGTGTCCCCTCGCGATGGCCTTGCAGAAAATCGTTCACGGCACGCGTGAGCTGGGGGTTGTCCGGGCGCATTGCCCAGGCGACCTGCCTGCCCGAATTGAAGACGATGTCTTCGCGCACAGTCAGCGCGGTAAAAACGTCTTCCCACCAGGGCAGCTTGTAATCGTCGACGATGGCCCAGGGCAGCATGCCAGCGTTGACCATCTCTACCAGGTCGTCGTCTTCAAGTGCCTCAGAGACGTACTCAATACTGATCGGAGCCTTGCCCTGGTTGCGCAGCGAGGCATTGAGTGTCTCCACGCTTTCTCGATAGCTGCTGGATCGGCGCAGATACACTGTGCGTCCTGACAAGTCGTTCACGCTGGCAAGCGGCGAGGCGGCAGGGCCGGTGACCAGAATCTCAGACAGCGGCTTGCTCGCGGCAATGCTGAACTGCACGCGTGCCTCACGCTCGTCGGTGATCGACAGACCGGCAGCGACGATGTCACCCTTGCCCTGGAGCAGTGCAGGAATAAGCCGGTCACGCGCCATGGGAATGACAACGACGTGGATGCGGCTGGCGGGATTGCCCAGACGCTGGTTGATGAAATCTTCAAGGGCTATCGCGGCCTCTTTCACTAGACCGCTTTCTTTGGCGCCATCGAGATAGTATCTCCCCACACTGTAGACGGTGAGAATGCGAATCACGCGACGATCTGCCATACCGTCCAGGTCACCGAGCCACGGCGCTATGCGCTTGAACGGAAGCGTCTCAGCGGGTACTTCTGCGCTGTGACCAGCGGCAGCCTGGTCGAGCGGCGAGGTTTCCGGCAGGTCTTGCCCTTCGCCTGGCGCGCCGCCAGTTGCCACCGCATTGACGGCTGGTGCCTTCTCCGTAGCGACATTACCTTCCTGTGCGCAGCCGGCAGCGCTGCACATGAACAGCATGGCCAGAAGAAAACAGCCCGCAACCGGGCGCGCCGTGTGAGATGGCCTAACGCCCATGCTGTGGCGATGTCTGCGGTTCCCCGGCGCTGTCGACATGGGCTTGCCCTCGCTATTGCAGTTGCCTGGTGCGCGCAGGGTCGTTGTCATCCTGTGCAGTGGGTCGTAGTTTGAACGTCTTGCCAGTGGTGCTGTTATGCGCGGCACCTTGTAGCGAGGGCAGTGACACGACAAATTCGGCCGGGAAGTCGAGACCCACGCGATCGGCGTTGATGGTCAGGCGTATTGGCTGATCGACCGTAAGGTAGGCACCGCAGGACTCTCCCGCATCGCAAATCAGCAGGTCGTTGTCTTTGTCGGAGCCGGCGATGATCTCGTATTCGCCGGCCGTCACATCATCAAACCTGAAGGAGTAGTCACCGTTGCGGCCGCTCGCGACAAATTGCGCCGCTGTGCTGTCGGTGGCAGGGTCATACAGCAACACGTAAAGCACGCCGACGTCTGAGGCAAAGGCTGCGCCGCCCACCGATGCAAATACCCGT
Source organism: Gammaproteobacteria bacterium (assembly GCA_024742415.1). Taxonomy (GTDB): domain Bacteria; phylum Pseudomonadota; class Gammaproteobacteria; order Pseudomonadales; family Halieaceae; genus Marimicrobium. The sequence continues at coordinate 18,597 of JANSYN010000005.1, read as the reverse complement.
ATGCTCACCGTATTCACCGATGAGGTGGCGACCAGGTCGGCAGCGTACACGCCGGGTGTCAGCGCGCTGCGATCAATCGCTATGGTGTAGTCGCCCAGCTGGTTGTCGTCAGTGTTGACCGGGCGCGCCGACAGCCAGGTCTCCGATGCTTCAATCGAGAGGATTTCAAGTTCGCCCTGGCCTGCATTGCGCAATGTGATGCCAAGCTCGGTGATGGTGGCGCCAAAGTTGAGGTTGCCCACTGATGAGACCAGCCTTGGGTTGTCTGCAGGTGAACTGCCGATGCTTTCCAGTGCGGCGTTGACCGCGAGGTTGGCGTTGATCAGGCCGTAACCGAACTGGTTGTCTCTGCCTGGGGCGCCACTGTCGTCGGTAAGCGAACCGGCGATGAGCATTGCATCAAAATCCTCGGGCGACAGCGCGGGATTAATGCTTTTCATCAGCGCGATCACGCCCGCGACATGCGGCGACGCCATAGACGTGCCGTTGAGAAAGGAATACACGTAGTTCAGCTGGCCGTCACTGCTGTTGGCACTGGTGCTCAACACGCCGTCCGGGTAGCCATCACCGGTGAGATCCACACCGCTGTTGCCGCCCGGCGCGGCGACGTCAATGGTACTGCCGGTGTTGGAGTAGGGTGCAAGGCGACCCTGTGAATCCACGGCGCTGACAGAAATCACACCCTCGTACGCTGCCGGATAGCCCGGCGCACTACTGGCTTCATTGCCGGCGGCGGCGACCACAAAGATGCCGCGCTGGCGTACCTGCTGCAACAGATTCTGTAACGACTGTGAGAAACCGCCGCCACCCAGGCTCAGGTTGATGATATCGGCGCTGCGTGTCGGCAGGGTGCCGGAGTCGTTGCCCAGGCCGGCTGCATAGCGGATGGCCTGGCCCAGGTCATAGGTCGTGCCTCCGTCGGTACCCAGTGCGCGCAGCGGCATGACTTTTGATGTGTAGGCGACGCCGGCAACACCGCGGCCGTTATTGCCGCGCGCTACGACCGTGCCGCTCACGTGGGTGCCATGAAAGCCGCTGCCGTTGCCCTGGATGTCGCCAGGATCGGTGGGGTTGGGGTCAATACCGTTGCCGTCGGCGGCATTCTCTGCATCGCGCACGAAGTCGTAGCCGCCAACGAACTGACCCAGCAAATCCGGATGACTGGGCAAAACGCCGGTATCGATCACTGCAACAATCATGTTTTCATCCCCGGTGGTGGTGTTCCATGCATCGGGCAGGGCAATGAGCGGGTAGTGCCATTGCAGCGCGAAAGCCTCGTCGTTGGGCACCAGCAACGGGCGTATGCGGTAGTTGGGTTCGGCGAATTCCACACGTGGATCTGTGCGCAGGCGTTTGATCGTTTGCAGGGTTTCCCAACGCGCGCGCAGGGCGTCGTTCGCCAGTGCCGCTGATTTGTGCATGGCGTTGCCGGTGCGGGCCTTCAGGCGCTGCGGGTCTGCCGTGGCCCGCTGCATGGCCAACAAACGGTCGCGTCCGGCACCGCCTGCAGCCTCGTGCATGCCCCACTGCACGGCCGCGCTGCGCGCGCTGGCTGCGGCGCTGCTCACGCTGATGTTGTCACGGTATTTGACCACCGCCTCCCAGGGCACGATGTCTTGTTGTGAGCTGTGTTGTGAAACGGGCTGTGACGTCGCCTCAGGCAGGGTCTGGGCGCTGGCAGGTGCACCGATGGCCAGGGTGTAGTTGGTAGCGCCGGTGAAGGCGAAGGCGTTGATCAGGTAGTCGCCGTCTTCCGCGATCAACAGCGATTCAATCTCGCCGGTGTCGATAGAAAAGTCCACGATTTCGCCAGCGGGGGTGTACAGGTACAGGTCGGCGTCGGCCTCGTCAAAATTTGCAACGAGCATGGTCACGCGCTGTCCGGCCAGCAATTCCACGGCAAAGTAGTCATCGATATCACCGCTGATCTGCGAACGGCCGGGCTCACCCGTGCCGGGCCGGTTGACGTAGCCGCCAATCGTCACGGGGTTGGGGATGGGCTGTGCGGTCAGGAAGGTATCGTTGCCGATAGCCTCCCTGGTGGGGTCGTTGGTGTCGCTGTCGACCACCTGGCTGTCAGCGGCGCTGATAGTGCCAGACAGCGAGTAGGTGGGCTCAGGCGGTGGTGTGACCGGCGGAGTCACAGGGTTGGGCGATGGGCTCGAACCGCCATCATTGCCGCCACCGCCACCACCGCCGCAGCCAGACAGCGCCAGTGCCATGAAGAGCATAACCGGGGTAGCGGCAAACAAGCGCATTGAACAGTTCCCAGGGTGGCTGGAGGATTGATTTTCCATCATATCGTGCGCCCAGTACAGGCGCAGCCCAGTGCCCGCAAGGTGAGTGCGTTGACGCAATCTGGTCGCAGGCTTTGTCCTGTGCCCTGCCTCCAGCGCTTACGACACCCGCCAGCGGTGGTATTTGGCGGCGCTGCACGGCCTCAACCGTCTACGTATCGTGGCCGCAATGGCTATTTTTTCCCCGGCCACAGCGCGTATCCTAGGGCACGATTTCCTGTCTCGATAAAAACTCAAGGAGAAACGCATGCGCAAGCAAGGCCTTCTGCGCGGTCTGCTCACTACACTGGTTTGCCTGCTGGCAGTGAGCGTTCAGGCCAAGACCGACAAACCGAATATACTGGTCATCTGGGGTGATGATATTGGCTGGTCCAATCTCAGCGCCTATCACCGCGGCATGCTCGGTGGCAGCACCCCGAATATCGACCGCATCGCGAATGAAGGCGCGTTGTTTACCGACTACTATGGCGAGCAAAGCTGTACCGCAGGGCGCTCTGCGTTCGTTACGGGCCAGCATCCGCTGCGCACCGGTTTGCTCAAGGTGGGCCTGCCCGGTGCTGACATCGGCATTCGGCCGGAAGACCCAACCATTGCCGAGTTGTTAAAGCCGCTGGGTTACACCAGTGGCCAGTTCGGCAAGAACCACCTTGGTGACAAGGATGAGTTTCTGCCTACCAACCACGGGTTTGACGAGTTTCTGGGCAATCTCTATCACCTCAATGCGGAAGAAGAGCCAGAGACCTACTTCTACCCCAAGGATCCCGCCTTTCGCGAACGCTACGCGCCGCGTGGTGTGATTCACTCCTTTGCCGACGGCAAGATACAGGACACCGGGCCGCTCACGCGCAAGCGCATGGAAACTATCGACCAGGAGTTTGCCGATGCAGCACTGAAGTTTATCGACGGGGCCCACAAAGACGGCAAGCCGTTTTTTGTGTGGTTTAACGCCACGCGCATGCACGTGTGGACGCGCCTGGCACCCAAGTGGGAGGGCGCCAGTGGCTACGGCCTGTATGCCGATGGCTTGATGGAGCACGATTATCACGTGGGCCTGCTGCTGGACAAGCTCGACGAGCTGGGCATTACAGATAACACGATTGTTGTTTATTCCACCGATAACGGCTCGCAGACCAATACCTACCCTGATGGCGGTGCGGAACCCTTTCGCGGTGAAAAAGGCTCTACCTGGGAGGGGGGCTTTCGCGTGCCGGCTATGATCCGCTGGCCCGGTGTGGTCAAGCCGGGAACCGTTATTAATGACATTTTCAGTCACCAGGACTGGCTACCTACTTTCCTCACCGCCGCAGGCGAGCCCGGCATTAACGACAAGCTCAAAAAGGGCCACAAGGCGGGCGACAAGACCTTCAAAGTGTACATTGATGGCTTTGACCAGACCGAACTGCTGGCCGGCAAGGGCCCTGGCAAGCGCTCCACCATTTACTACTTTGACGACAACGCAAATCTCAATGCGCTGCGCTGGAACGACTGGAAAGTGCATTTTGCCGTGAACTGGGAGGGCTGGTCGGGCCCGCGCGAGACGTTTAACTTTCCGCGGGTGATTCACCTGCGCTCCGACCCGTATGAAGAGTCTCTGGAGTCAGGCCTGTATGCACGCTTCTTTGGTGATCAGCTGTGGCTGTTCGTGCCGGTACAGCAGGAAGTGGGCAAGTGGCTCATGACGTTCCGCGACTTCCCGCCGCGCCAGGCCGTGGCCAGCTTTACCATCGACAGGATGATGCAGCAAATGCAGCAAATGTTGCAGATGCGCGCCATGGGCAAAATGGCGGGCGGCCAGGGCAAGGCGGCGAAACCGCAAGGGGCCGCCAAGCCCCAGTAGCTGTTACGGGCCGCGCAATCGGCAGCGCCCTCGGGTTGCAATAACTGCAACGTTCATGCGCTGAAATAGCAGCAGTGCCGAGGAGCTGCGTAAACGGCAATGTTCGCGGGCTGCAAAAACCGCAGTGTCCTCGGGCTGCAATACCAGCAGCGTTCACGGGCTGCAATAACAGCAGCGTATCTGATCTGCCAGAACGTCAGCCGGTCCGTGCGGTAGTGCATCGCCGCGCGCATGGCCATGGCCGCTGGCGCGCCGCGGGCGCGAGCGGCCGCCTATAGCGCCAGCAAAATCTTACCCATGTGATCACCATTGAGCATATAATCCTGCGCCTTAGCGGCCTGTTCCAGCGGGAAGCTGGAATCGACGATGGGTCTGATCGCGCCGCTTTCCAGGTGAGGGTACACCCGCGCCATGATCTCTTTGCGCATAGCGGCTTTTTGCGCGAAGGTTTGCGCGCGCAATGTTGATCCTGTCATGGTGACGCGCTTGAGAAGCAATGGCGCAAAATTCACTTCGGCCTTGAAGCCGTTCATATAGGCGATGTTGACAATGTGGCCTTCTGGCGAAGCCAGGTTCAGGTTTTTCTGGATGTACTCGCCGCCGACCATATCGAGTATGACGTTGATCCCGTTCGCCAGGCCAAGTTCAGTGAGCACCTGCTCGAAATCCGCTTCTCGATAGTTGATCGCCTTGACCGCACCAAGCGCTTCCAGGCGTGCGCATTTTTCGGCAGAGCCCGCCGTGGTGTAAACGCGCGCACCGAAGGCGGTTGCCATCATGATCCCCATGGTTCCCATGCCGCTGGCGCCGCCGTGAATCAGTACGGTATCGGTTGCCTGCAATTTGCCGCGTTGAAACACGTTGTGCCAGATGGTGAGCAGCGCTTCGGGTAATGCGGCGCCTTCTTCGAGGGAGAAATCCTGTGGTATGGGAAAACACTGCCCCACAGGAGCGACGGCATAGTCGGCATAGCCGCCGCCGTGGGTCAGTGCGCAAACGCGTTGGCCAACCTGCCACTCGCTGGCTGCATCGCCCACCGCGGCAACGGTGCCGGACACCTCCAGCCCCATGATTGGCGAAGCATCTTCCGGCGGAGGATAGAAACCCTTGCGCTGCAAGATATCTGCGCGATTCACACCCGCGTAACTGACCTTGATGAGCAGGTTGGCGCCTGTGGCTTCAGGCATTGGCCCCCGCGCAATGCCCAGCGCTTTGCTTTCTTCGTCAACGCTAACGTAGCGGCAGCCTGGCGCTGCGTTTATATCTGAATCAGTCATTGTGCTTTCCTGTTGCCTGCATGATTTTCCCTTGTGATGCACACTTTACATTGTAAATTACTTCCACCTGCGTTGAATTGGCAATTCCGGACGATTGCAGTAGTGTAGGGTTCATTACGCACGGTATGTTGGCTGCCAATGTCTTTGAATGTTTCATTGAAAGGTCGCGAAAGCACAGCAGGTTATGGGTAAGAATAAGCGCAAGCACACTCGCCTGAACGTCGATATACCGGTCTCTATCGAAGTGGAGGCACCCGACATCAGCTCCGGCAGGGGTGGCAAGGTGCTCCCGTGCAGGGTGATGGATGTCTCCTACGGGGGGTTCAGCGTCTGCGTTAATCACGAGTTGATTGTGGGTTCTGTGCTGTCAGTGATGATTGAACTGCCGGCGGTCGCGGAGCCTTTTCGGCTGGTCGGCGAAGTGATGTGGTGCCGACACGTGGGTGAACCATCGCCTGCCTGGAACGCCGGGTTCCAGTTGTTCTTTTCCAGGGATTCCGACATCGACGCCTGGCGCGATATCATGCGCCAGATTTAGCGGCGTTATCCACCGGCCTTGCACCAACAACTTATGCGTCGATGTCTTATGCGTCGATGTCACTGGCTGCGGTGGGCACGAGTTGATGCACTGCGCCACTGGCCAGTCGTGCGGCGATGTCCCGCTCTTCAAAACCCATTTCACGCAGGATTTCACTGGAATGCTCGCCAATGCCCGCTGGGTCCCGGCGCACACTGCCTGGCGTGCGGCTAAAGCGCGGTGCGGGAGCGGGCTGCCAGATGTCGCCATCGTCCAAAAACGTGCCGCGTGCCTGGTGATGCGGGTGGTGGCGCACTTCGGCCATAGACAGTACCGGCGCGTAGCAGGCATTTGATCCGGCAAAGACTGCATCCCACTCATCGCGCGTTTTCTGGCGCACGATGGCGGCCAGTTGCTCTTTCATTTCAGGCCAGCGCTCGATGTCGAACTGGTTCTCAAAGAAGGCGGCGTCATCCCCCAGTCGTTCCAGCAAGGAGGCGTAAAACTGCGGCTCGATAGCCCCCAGGGCAATGTATTTGCCATCCCGGGTCTCATAGACCTCGTAAAAGTGCGCGCCGGAGTCGAGCATGTTGGTGCCGCGTTCGTCCGTCCAGAAATCCACCTGGCTGGCGGCAAAGGTGCTGGCCATCAACGCAGCTGCGCCGTCGATCATTGCCGCGTCAACCACCTGGCCCTTGCCTGAGTGTTGTGCTTCAAGTAGCGCGCAGACCATGCCAAACGCGAGCATCAGTCCGCCGCCGCCAAAATCGCCAACGAGGTTGAGCGGTATAGCGGGCTTTTCACCGCGCCGTCCGATCGGGTGCAGTGCGCCGGCCAGTGCAATGTAGTTGATGTCGTGACCGACCTCGCCGGACATCGGCCCCTCCTGCCCCCAGCCGGTCATGCGCCCGTACACCAGTGCGGGGTTGCGCGCCAGGCACTGCTCCGGGCCGGCGCCAAGGCGCTCCATTACACCGGGCCGGTTGCCCTCGAGCAGCGCATCGGCCTGTTCCAGCATGCGCAGCAGGGTATCAACGCCATCGCTGTGCTTGAGATTGATGCTGATGCAGCGTTTATTGCGGTTGAGCAGGTCCAGCCTGGGGTTTTGCATGGTTGCAAACAGACCGCCACCTGGCCGTTCCACGCGGATGACATCGGCACCCATGTCGGCCAGCAGCATTCCGGCAAAGGGGCCCGGCCCAAGGCCTGCGATTTCGATGATAGTCAGGCCTTTTAGTGGTCCCATGGGTCACTCCAGTTCGTGCGCCGTAGGCGTGAGGGGGTAGAAAACTATACAGGTGTACGCAGCGTCAAGGTCACGAGCGGGTAGCAAGCGTTACTGTGCAGAGCCTGTGCCTGAAACTGCAGCTGAATGTGGAAGAAATTCGCGTCTCGATAGAAGCCCCGGCCCGACCTCGCCCAATCCATGCCGCCTGTGCCTGTGGCAGCGCAATCACAAGGCGACCCCGGTCGGGCTGCGAAACGGGTCAGGGCTTATCCGGGCTTTCGGCGCAAATGAGGTATTCGAACATCACGCGCGCTTCCTCAAGCTTGGCAAAGACGGGGTAGCGGCTGTCCAGCGCCCAGGTGGTGGTGAGTATGTTGAGCGTGCCGACCACGACCGAGGCGAGCATCTCAGTTGAAAATGCGGTTTTCACATCGCCCAGCTCAACACCGATATCAATCATGTGCTTGAAGCTTTCCATGGCGGTACTGCCAATCTCCTGTTGCCGTTCGCGATCTTCAGCCAGCGCGGTAGGGCCAATGACGATCAGCTGCCGGTCGATGTCGTTCATGCCGGCGAAGCTGGTTTCAATGTATTCGATCATTGCGCCAAGCCGCGCGCGCGTGCTCGGGTGGTTGGTCATGAGCTGGTGCAGCATCGGTTCCATCTCGTTATACAGGCGCGAGATGCCCAGGCCGCCCAGTAGCGCATGCTTGTTGGGGAAGTGCCCATAGAAGGTGCGCCGGGCAACATCGGCCTCAACGCAGATTTGCTCGATGCTGGTGTCGTCGATGCCCTGGCGCTGAAACAGGGTGTAGGCCGCCTCTTCAATGCGGTGGCGGATCTCCTGCTTGCGCTTCTCCCGCCGGCCAACGACAGGAGTCTCTATTTCGCCCATTAAACTTCCGTAAAGCAGTTGCATTGCGATCAACATTTAACTATTTTGTATACAAATGTGCAAGTTTGCTCATATGGGCATACACTTGCCAGTTGGTCGGATGCGCCGGGACACGCAAGTGCGAGCCCCGGCGCAGGTGCTTGTCTGCAACAAAGCGGCGAGCGGTGTGGTTTCAATACTCACATGAGCTAGAGAGAGTGCGATGTCTGAACGATTGATTGTAGTGTCTACCGACTGTCATGCGGGCCTGCCCATTGCAGATTACAAACCGTACGTTGAATCGAAATACCACGAGATGATGGACATGGCCGTGCCCATCACCATCGACATGATGGAGAAGGCTGAGTCCACCTTTCTGATCAAGGAGATCAACGACGCCTGGCGAGCGCCGATCCAGAAGGAGCTCACCGGCGCCTGGGATTACGAGCAGCGCGTCAACATGCTGGCCGGCGACGGTATCGCCGCGGAGGTCATTTTCCCGGACGGCATTACCGAGAAGAACACCCCCCCTTTTGGTGCAGGCCTTGGGCTGAACCCGCGTGACATGGTGCCGGAGCTGCAATGGGCAGGCGCCATGGCACACAATCGCTGGTTGGCGGAATGGTGCGCCAATGCACCTGAGCGTCATATCGGTGTGGCTTCCATTCCCCTGTTGTGGGATGTGCAACAAGCGGTAGAGGCGGTGCGCTGGTGCGTCGAAAACGGCCTGACGTCAGTAATGATTCCCACGCTATGGGGCGACCAGGACGCCTATCACCACGTGAAGTACGACCCGTTCTGGGCGATTTGCGAAGACCTGGGCGTGGTCGTGCACTTTCACTCCGGCCCCGCAACCCACATGGAATATTTTGGCAGTGGCTTTCCCGAGCAGAACAACGCCGACGACATGCCCGGCGCCATGGGCATTTATGTGTCTGAGGTGATGTGGTGGCTGTATCGTCCGCTGACGTTCATGATCTGGGGCGGTGTGTTCGAGCGTTTTCCGAAACTGAAAGTCATGGTGGTTGAGGGCGGCACGATGTTTATGTTTCCTTCCTGGTTGCGCCTGATGGACTTTCATTACACCGAGGGCCAGATCTCGGCCAAGCTGGGTAATTTTCGCGGCCACCTGTCGTTAAAGCCCAGCGAATATTTTGCGCGCAATGTTGGTATCGGCGCGTCCTGCGTGTTGCGTCCCGACCTGGAAATGCGCGACGAAATCGGTCTTGAAAAAATCATGTGGGGCAGCGACTTCCCGCACCCCGAGGGTAGCTGGCCCAACACGGCGCAGTATTTCAAGGATAATTTCGGCAACTTCCCGGTAGAGGACGGCCGCCGCATCCTTGGCGAGAACGCGATTGAATTTTACGGCCTGGACAGGGCCAGGCTGCAGTTGGTTGCCAATGAAATCGGGCCGGATGCGTCCATGTTCAATTGATGCATGCGCCTGCCGCGCGCTGTTGTCGGGCCGCAAGGAACCGCAGTGAAGCGCAGCAGGCCGCTAGCAGGGACAAGATGAAACACGCCAGGGACCTGGCCAGCAAATAGACAAAAGCACTGGAGACACAACGTGACAATTGTTGAAGCATGCGAATCAAAGACCAACACCACCCCGGATTTTCCCATGGGCTGGTATTCAGTAGAGCGCTCTCATGAACTGGCCGTTGGCGAGGTGAAACCGGTCACGGCTTTTGATCGAGAGATGGTGCTGTATCGCACCCGCTCAGGTAAGCCTGCACTGCAGGATGCCTACTGCCCGCACCTTGGCGCCCACCTGGGCCATGAGGGGCGCGTGGTAGGCGAGAGCATTCGCTGCCCGTTCCATGGCTGGCAATTCAGCGCGGACGATGGCAAGTGCGTGCAAATACCCTATTGCGATGAGATTCCCGAGCGCGCGCGCGTGCGTACCTGGCATGTAGAAGAGAAGAACGGCGAGGTCTACGTGTGGTTCCATCCGGAAAACACCCCGCCACAGTGGAGCCTGCCCGACCTGCCCGAGCTGGGTGACCCGAACTGGACAGCGCCACGCTACACCGAGCACCTGGTACCGGCGCACGTGCAGGACATCTGCGAGAACTCCTGCGACCCGGTGCACTTCCAGTTTGTTCATGGGCAAATGGCTATTCCTGAATCGAGCGTTACTATCGATGATGACGGCCGCACCATGCATCTGCACTCGAATATGGCCAACGCCGACTATCCCTCGCAGTTGCATGCCATTACCTATAGCCCGGGCTTTGCGATGGTGCGCACCACCTATGGCCCCAATGCCGAGATGATCATGTACAACAGCCCGCAGGCGATCAACCAGCATGAAACCTTCATGCGCTGGACGTTGATCGTGCGTCGTGAAATAGAAGACGCCGTGGGTGACGACGTCATGAAGGGCATCATCAGCGGGTTGTCTGACGACTACCCTATCTGGGCAAACAAGGTGCATAAGCGCCGCCCGGTTTTCTGTAAGGGCGACGAGACGCTGGTGACATTCCGCAAGTGGGTCAGGCAGTTTTACCTGACGTCACAAGACAAGCGGGAGATCGCCTGAGCCCATGAAAGATTTTACCAATAAGGTGGCCGTTATTACCGGCGGCGCCAGCGGAGTAGGGCGCTCACTGGCGTTTGCGTTGGGCAGGCGCGGTGCAAAAATCGCTGTTGGCGATGTTGATAAAACAGCCATGGCACACATTGCCGAGGAACTTGCCGCAGCCAACATCGAGGCGATTGTTGAGCACTGTGATGTCACCTCGGTAGACAGCCTGAACGCACTGGCCGATGCCGCTACCGAGAAACTCGGCGGCCTGGACCTCGTGTTTGCCAATGCCGGCATCGGCGCCGGCGAAACAGGCGCCATGTGGGATTACTCGGAAAAAGACTGGCAGTGGTGCTTCAACGTGAATGTCTGGGGTGTGATCAACAGTATTCGCGCGTTCATGCCACGCCTGGTTGCCGCCGGCCGCGAAGCACATTTCGTGGTGACGGGCTCTGGCAACGGCGCCTACGTGATATTGCCCGACGCGCCAATCTATACCGCCAGCAAAGCCACGGTGCATGCCATTACCGAGAACCTGCATTATCAGGTGCAGGCAGGGGGTTTGCCGGTGAAAGTCAGCGCGCTGTTCCCCGGCCCGCACGTGGTCGACACGGGCCTGTTCAACTCCGGCAGGGTGCGGCCCGAAGCGCTGAAGAAAGAGGTCGAAGGTAATGAGTCAGGCATTAACTCTGTTGACGACATGAAGAAAATGGCGGCCGAGTATGGAATCGAAATTCAAACCACGCACCCGGATGAAGTGGCAGAGATGGCAATACGCGGGCTAGAGCAGGACGCGTTCTGGCTGCTGGAAACAACGCCGGAAACCGATGCCAAAATTCGCGCGCGTGCCGACATGATCCTGAATCGAACAACCCCCGTGCCTGCAATGCTGGGCTAGGTGGCGTTCTTTTTTTGACGGTGAAAATAGCATTAACCATAAAGTAGTAACCCAGTAAGGATAACCCTATGACAAATGAAACTGCGGTACCCCAGGGCAACCCGGGCGACATCATCAACTGGCCCATGCTCAAACTTGCCTACCGGACTGACCCCGACAAAGTCGCGGCGTTACTGCCGCCGGGCATTGAGCCAGGCGCAGAACCCATCGTAAGGCTCACCATTTACAACTTCCCCGTGCCCGACGAGCCCGAGTACGGCATTGTGACCAGTGTTGACGCCAACTTTGACGGTGTGGCCGGCGAGTTTACGCTGGGCTACGGCATCGACCAGGAGTCCGCGATTTTTGTCAGCCAGGAAACCAACGGCCAGCCCAAGTACCCCTGCACCACTGAGTACTATCGCCTTGGGCCCCAGGTCACAGCGCGTTGTATCCACCAGGGTTACACCTTCGTGGAGTACAAGGGTGTGTCTTCAGGCCCGGTGGACCCAGGCCCCGAGTTTGAACAGAACGAGTTCTGGCTGAAGTATTCGCGCGCGGTCAGTGTGGGTGGCCCAGCAACGGGCTTTGACTATCCGCCGCACGTGGTGCGCGTGCGCAGCAAGTATGGCACTGCACACCGCGAGAACGTAGAGGGCGAGTTGATCCTGCGCGACAGCCCCTGGGACCCACTCACGACCCTGCTGCCCAAGCGTGAAATGCTGGAGTCGTATCTGTGGTGGCCGATCTTCCTTGACCGCGAGATGACGCTTGCCGGTGCACTGGACCCGGATGCATTCCTGCCGTTTGCCGACACGATTTCAGGTTCACGCTGGCCTGGCGAGAATGGCGGGCCGAAGCGGTCATAAGCCAGACCTGCTAGCAGTAGCTCTTACCGAAGCCCCGGACTATGCAGCCCGGGGCTTTTGTGTTTCTGTGTAGCCCCCTTGGTGTGCGTCCCGCACGCGTAAGGCCTGATTAGAGACGTTCTATGCCTTCATTAAAAGACTGGCTGCCAGCGCTGTGCGGCATGATGTGCCTGGGCCTGGGTGCCGGCCTGATCGGCGTATACGGTTTTTTTGTTGCCCCGTTGGTACAGGAGTTCGGTGTTAGCACAGCGGTGGTGAATATGGGGCCGGTGCTGCTTCTGCTGGTACCGGGCATTGTCTCGCCCTTTGTGGGCAAGTTGGCTGACAGGCTGCCAGTGCGCCGTATGGTGTTGTTTGGCGCCGCCCTGGCGATGGGTGCACTGCTGCTGATTACGCGCATGCCATCGCTGTGGCTGATGGGACTGTGCTTTCTGCTGTTTTCGCTGGGGCTGACATTCTACGGCCCCGTGGTCATCAACGGCCTGATGGTGAAGTGCTACCCGGGCAGGGAGGCGAGGGCGCTGGCGATTGCCGCTATCGGCATCAGCGTGGCCAGTGCCACTTTGCCCCCGATGATGGGCTTTCTGCTGTCGTACCTGGAATGGCGTGCGGCGCTGGCAACCCTGGCCGGTGCGGTGTTCGTGGCGCTGTGGGCGGGCGCGCTCGCCGGCCTGCCCGGTGAAGTAGTGGGTACTGTGGCCAGTGACGCAGCACCAGGCCAGCCACCGGTAGACGCTGACATCTATCGACGCCGCGAATTCTGGCTGGTTGGCCTGTGTTCGGCGTTGGGGCTTGGCGTCTCGGTGGTGTTGGCGGTGGTTTATCCGCCGCATTTTCTGGCCGAGGGTTACACACTGGCACAGGCTGGATGGTTTCTGTCATTGGCCGGTATGGCGGGTATGGCCGGCAAGTTGAGTGTTGCCTGGCTGGGCAGTGCGGCCAATGCCCGTGCCAAGTGGCTGGCCATGGCGCTGCTGGGTTTGCAGGTCATTGGTTTTGCGTTACTGATGGGCGCACAGAATACGCCGGGTGTGATCGCCGGGCTGTGCTTCCTTGGCTTCGGCGGCGGTGCGTTTCTCACCATGCAGGGTTATCTCAACAGCCGCTACTACGACGCGTCGGTTATCAGCCGCGTGATTGGTGCCCAGATGCCATTGTTCATGCCCTTTGGCCTGGTCGGCGCGCCGCTGGCCGGTTACCTGTTTGATCGCACCGGTAGCTATGAGCCGATGTTTATGCTGCTGTCGGGCCTGCTGCTGCTGGCGATACTGTTAGCCTGGCTGCTGCCTGCGTCCAGGCCCTAGTATAGTCGCCCTGGCTGGCACCATTGGCCCGGTTTTGGGCCATAATGAACCTCGCTATTTCCATCTGAATTGCCTATCTTAGCTGCCTTGACTGCGCTGCCTGGCACGTCGTTTGGCACTCGCGAAACCGCAACCGCCAGAGTATTTTGAGCCCCCTGCCTTCGGCGGGACAAAAACAGGGAGATGTACCAATGCCGATGTTTATCAGAAAAATCCTGCACGGCCTTTATCTGTCTATCGCAAAGCTGGTCGTAAAATTTTCACCTGGCGCGCGACACATGGTGTACGCCGGCTCCGGCAGTGCCAGCCAATTGTGCGAACATATTGCGCGCACGGGGGTAAAGCGGCTGCTGATCGTTACCGACAAGCCACTGCGTGATCTGGGCATTGTTGACCAGGCAACCCAGGCGTTGGCGTCCACCGATATTACTGTTTCGATCTATGATGGTGTGCTGCCCGACCCCACGTTTGAACAGGTCGCCGAGGGTGCGGCCATGGGCAAGGCGCAAAACTGTGAGGCGATTCTGGCGATTGGCGGTGGTTCTTCAATGGATGCCGCAAAAATTATTTCCGCCTCGATGACCAGTGATGAGTCGCCCGCGAACTGGGTAGGCTTTGGCAAATTGAAGCATGAAGTGCTGCCCGTATTTGCGATCCCAACCACATCGGGCACCGGCTCAGAAGCGACGATGGGCGCAGTGATCAAGGACGCGGCCACCCATGAAAAGCACATCATTTCCGGCGGTACATTGCTACCTGTGGTGTCGGCGCTTGATCCCGATCTAGTGGCTGGCCTGCCGCCGCATATTACCGCGGCTACCGGCATGGATGCGCTGACGCACGGTATAGAAGCGTACATCGGTGTGTGGGAGCGCGGCACGCGCAAGGAAGACGCGCGAATGGCAGTGAAGCTGGTGTTCGAAAATCTGGCCAAGGCGTATCACGATGGTAGCGACAAACAAGCGCGAGATGGCATGGCCATGGGGGCGTACTACGCGGGCCTGGCGATCAACCAGGTGAATGTGGGTAATGTGCACGCCATTGCGCACCAGCTTGGCGGCAAGTACGGCATACCCCACGGCCTGGCGAACGCGCTGGTGCTGCCGCACATCCTGGAGTTCTGCAAAGACGAAGCGCGCGCTGATCTTGCCACACTGGCCGTGTTGGTAGGGCTAGGCAACGCCGGAGACGACGAAAGCACGCTGGCGAACAAGTTCATTCAGGCGGTGCGCGATCTGCGCACCGAGGTCGGCATACCCGACCAGTCCGAGTTGATCAAGCGGGAAGACTTTGAGGACATTGTAAAACTGGCCATTGCCGAGGGCGACACTTACCCCACGCCGCGTCTGCTGGATCGCGACAGCGTGCTGGTTGTGCTAAACCAGATCGCCGCGTAATTGCGCGTATTGGAAAACCGGGGCGGCGAAAGCGCCGCCGTATCAGGCCCCGGGCGCATGACAAACCACCGCAATGTTGTGCCGTCTGGACCAATCACGAAAGCCGCATAATCGTTTGAAGGGTTCAGCGGGCGCAGGCCAGGCGCGCCATTGTTTTTAGCGCCGGCCTCGCGCCCCGAAGGTGGCAGGCGACTCACGCAAGACCCTCAACAGTGTAGTGCCGCACTGCATTTGCTGTGATGGTTCCCCACCTGGAGCCTGGCACGCGTTCTTGATGGTGCTCGAATGCATGTTGATCGCAGAATTCCTCAAACACGTCGAAGCGGTTGGCATTCTCAGGATTTTGATTCACTGTGAATGTGAGGCATCCCGGTTCTCTGCGCGTAAGCTCGATGTGGTTGGGAAGTTCGGCAAGGACTGCAGCCAAATCAGCATCGGGAACCAGCATATGGCCTTTCAGGGTGATTCTGGGCACGGACATTTACCTCGGCGAAATTGCATTCAGGCTGCGCAATGGGTCGCCCAGTGCGTGTAGCTTGCAGCTCTTATGGATCAGTTTCCAGTGTAGTGATCGCCACCTGTGTCGTGGACACTTGCATGCTGTCAGTTTTCCATCGTCGTTGACAGGTGAGACAGAAGCGCGGGCCGTGTTTGTCTGGTGCATTACAATGGCGACTGCGTTCGCTTCGTGCTGTGGACGCTCAAACTACGCGAACTCAGTCGCTCTTTGACACCCAGCCGTCACTGGAATTCAGCATACTGGTTACCCACTGCCGTACAGTGGTATCAGCTACAGCGAAGTCGAACTGTTTGATAATATAGGTGTGCTCGTCGGTAAAAGAGATAAGGCTGCGGACTCGATCGGGGTACGCGTCTTCGAGCTCCGCCACCGCCTCGAGAAGCTCCGCCTCGAAGATGTCACCCTCTATCCCAGATTGCCCCACGATCGTTTCGTCCCGGGTGGAACTGATGAAACCGATGCGAATGTTTTCATCCTCGGCAAGCTGGTACTTGTGATAATCCGTGAGATTGCCATCTGCCCCGATACAGGTACCGCAGTTAGCCGGGAAGAAACTATCAGAGTTCCAGTAGGCATTCAGGCGTTCCTGGGAGCCGGGCTGCTGTATGCCCATGCCGGAATCGTTGATGAGTTCGATGGGTACGTCTGGGTACTGTTTCCGCACCAGCGGCAACGCATAGTGAATGCCAAAGCCCCCCGCGCTGTTGCCCGCAAGAACGATCCTGCCAGGTGTGGGATAGTTGCTGCGGATGACATCGAGCGAAGCCGAGAGGTTTTGTATGCCGCGGAAGTAGCGGTCGATGTTGCCGTCACCATCGCTATCCACGTCCCGATCACCCGTGAATAGCGTTCCGTCGCAATAGGGTATGTAGCCAAGGTCATAGTCTGTTGTCGGGTTTGCCGGGTTGCCGGCCTCAAGAATCCCGACATTGAAAAGGGGAAGCCCAACAGGCACGGCCGCGCAGTTGGTTGGCCCGCAGGCTCCACCTCCCTGCAGGAAGATCAAAAGCTCATCGCTTACACCATCACGCGTGGACATGGCGAACTCGTTTCCCGTGAAGCAGAGCGGACCGTCGCCTGCGCCAAACGTGTGCTCTATAACACCACCGCCGACGGTTTCCGAAGTCATGGGTGTGAACTCTCCAAGATATCGATCCACACCCTGGTTATAGAGCTCCTGGAATGGTGGTCCGGACCGAGTGTGAGAAGCCCCATTTGCAGGGTCGTCACTTCCGTCGGAACAACCATAGATCAACAGAAGAACAGCAAGCGAAGTAACAATAAGACTATTCATACCCATTCTTTAGCTAGCCATTGACGGGCTTGGTGATCTGCGTTTGTACCAGTACGGTGTTCTCCAGATGCAGAATAATGCAGCACATCTCGATAGAGCGCTTCTCCGCATACTGGGTTGTCGCCAGTTTCTTGGTCAGTTGAGCCACCAGCCCAACTTTCATCACGCGTGAATCCTGCGCTCAGTACAACTGCCAGTATGATTAGTATCCGCATAGTGTAAGACATCATCTTTTCACCGGTCACAATTCGGAGATCTAACATAGCGTCTCGAGAAGTATTGCGAATAACAAGAAGCAGCTACTTTCGATAAGTTATCCGGTCTTGCTGGAAGACTGCTTGTGGGTCGATCAACGGCTCTCCGCTGCCCTGTAACGTTGCGGGAAAGGGCAAACGACGCAGGAGTGGGCCCCACTAAGGTAGCTTGCAGCTGTAATGTAATCAATCGCTTCGTTATCCATTCTCTATTTTGTGCTCTGTGCCTTGTCCCGGGGTAATAAACAGCACGGTGGTTTTGCAGCGTGTTTTTGCCGTATGCCACGTATTTCTCGGAACAATCAAGAACATGCCCTTTTTATCTAGATGAATCTTAGAGAGTTCTTTTCCGAGCTCTAGCACGAACGATATCTCGCCTTCCAATAGCAGAACCAGTTCATCACCGTGAGGGTGAATCTCCCAACTATCCCAGTCCTTATCGAAGGTGTGGCAAGATACTAACTCGCATCCTTCAAAGCCTGCGTAGTTCGATTCGATTCTTTCGTAAAGCGAAGAGTCTGCTGTTTCCAGGGTGGCAGTTTTGTCTGGACTAAGTACAACGAAATCATTCTCAATTAAACCTGAAGTAATTGCCATGGCTCACTCTCCGATTCTGAACCTATAACGCGGAGCTAAGGGGCGAGGTGAGCAGCCCTTTGTCCCGTTTGAGTGCTTCGTTGTGTGGCGTCATTACTGAACTATCTTTATCTGACGATGTATTCAAGCGCATCGATGCTGTCTACGTACTTCTGAAATTCAGAATCGTAATTCTGCTTTCGTAGACTCCAGATATACTGAAATGATGGGATCCCCATTGTTTGGGTATAATCTCTGGACAACCCTTGCCAGACGTTCTCGTCTAGATTCCCGACTTTGCTTTCAAAGAAGGCGTTTTCCCATGCGCGAAAAATATTTGTGACCAAAACAATTAGTTGCACAGACTCAGCATCGGTTAAAGAACTGTAATCTTCGTTAGCACGTACAAAAATGTCGCTCATGTCCTTATTGGCGAACATTGCTGTCGTTCCCCGCAATTCTCTCGACATTTCACGCAATGCAGAAAGTTTTTCCTGTGTGTTTTGCGAGCGAATCTGTAGCGCCAAGTATACGAGTGAAACAACTACGGCTGAGGCGCCGATAATCTCGCCTATGGCGCCTATTGCATCCCAATTCATACGTTAACCCTCTGTAAATGGTTGCGCCTATAGTCGCGGCGAAGCCGTCCGCTTGCCTTTCTTGTATGGTTGCAATTCAGGAAATGTCATCACGGCGTTCCCTGTATAAAAGGGTAAAGTGAGACCCACCTTCGGCGGCCACCGAAGGCCTTTTGCAGTAGCTCGTAGCCTGTAAGGTTCCTAAGAGACCGGTAACAAGTAGGGGCGCTGCAAACTCTAATTCTAGGCACAACTCGAATAGTCATGTGGGCCTCGAGCCCGAATAGCAAGGCGGAGACAGCTTATCATGAATACGCAAAATGGCACCCCAATCAACGTCGGTATCGACACCAGCCAGGATCAACTCG
>JANSYN010000012.1 GCA_024742415.1 Gammaproteobacteria bacterium | reverse complement strand
TGCCTGGCGACCATAGAGTGCTGGAACCACCTGAATCCATCCCGAACTCAGTAGTGAAACGGTACATCGCCGATGGTAGTGTGGGGTTTCCCCATGTGAGAGTAGGTCATCGCCAGGCTTTAAATACCCAACCCCGCCGCAACTGTGCAGCGGGGTTTTTTTATGCCTTATAGCCTGAAAATTTTTCTTTTTGCTGCATCAATATTTCTCATCCTCCATAGCCCGTCGGGTTACAATGCGCAGCGCTGGCCGTACACCACTGATTCGATAACCAACGCGCGCATTGCCGATTTTTATGGATAACACCCCCTTTTTTATACTCGGATCTGTGCGATCCGGAACGACACTTCTTCGGAACACACTGCGTCTTCATCCACGCCTAGAGTGTCCGGAAGAAACGCACTTTTATCGCTGGTCCTATCCACTTGGCACGAAACGTTACGAGAACTCCTATCTCGGAGCGAAGTTGTTTCGACAGCATCGTGAGTTGGATGGTGTCGATCACTTCGACTTTTTCTACCAGTTGAAGACTTGTCCGGATCGCAAGTCACTGATGGACTGGTACGGTCAGGAAACCTTGAGAATCGCGGGTAACACATCCGGAAGGTGGTTCGATAAGACCCCTCAGAATGTGTACGGTACGCTGTTGCTGAGTGAAAACTATCCATCAGCCAAGTTTGTACACATCCATCGCCACCCCTTGAATGTGGTTGCTTCTGTGCTTACTGGAGTAGTGATGCCTGAGGGGGAACTGAGAGGGGGTATCAACTATTGGAATGAAAGTATGGCAATACTCAGCCAGTTCAAGAAACTCGCACCGGATAGGATCCTCGAAGTGGACTATGAGAGTTTCGTGAGTACTCCGTCGAAGGGTTTGAAACAGATATTTGAATTCATTGGGGAAGACTACGCTGACTTCCCAATAAAAAGTGTAAAAACCCACAAAGAGCAGAACAAGTATAAAAAGGTTTTAACGGACGAACAGGTTGAAGAGGTATTGCGCCGCACTCAAAAATACAGAGAGCTCTACAACTACGGTTAGCGATAGTCGAATCGGCGCTTTTTCGATCATTCCCTGGTAGAGCGACGATGATTTAGTGTAACTGAGTCGGAGTTTACAGGTCTGGCGACAATCATATGACGCACTGATCGATACCCTGAATCGGCGCTGTTTACTTTCGTAGTCATCTTTCCCGCTGTTCATGCGGCGATGGATTTTGCGAACTCGTACAACTCGCGGTCAAAGGCGGTATCGCAGATTATGCGTCTTCTCAAGTCGCTGCTGATGTCTTGTTTATCGCCAACGTTTTTACTGGGAACTACCGGCACGTCCCAGCCGAATCGAAGCGCTACAGATGTAATGAAATTCTGATAGCGCTCGGTTATCCCTACAATTTCAACCGCGGCGAGATTTTTCTTCGCTCGCTCGAGCCGCTCTCCGTTGACCTCGATAATGCCAGTGCTGGGTGAAAACAGCTCCAGCGCCAATCTGGCAGCGCCTTGATCCAGAAGTGATTGTGCGGCCTCTGGCATTGGGGCCCCTGGAATGAAAGCTGATCTCGCCGGCAAGGGCGGTTGGCGATCTCCGAGTCGCGCCTCGGTGAGGCATTCTTGCGCGGTCATGGAAAAAATACGCGTTTGGTAATTGCTCATAAAGCTGCGCTGATACCAGGTGTCGTCATAGATACGCTCGAGCGGCCAGCCTTTGTGCTCAACGTGAAACTTTTGGCAGTGTTTGAGATAAGAGATGGTCCTCTCAACCGGCTCTCTCAGGAGCGTAACCGCATCGTACTGAAGTTCGAGGAGTTCCCTTGCGGCGTAGGGAATGTGTCCGCAAACAATGTCAAAAGAACGCGCGGAGCCGTTCACAACTCTAACGAGTCTTGGTGCGTGAAGGTACGCTTCCATTCGTTCTGCCATTTCGGCTTTGTCTTCTAGTGTGGCGTCAGGATAACGACGATCTTTGGCAATATTATTTCGAATGATGTCAATGAATGAAGTGCCCCCTGTCTTCATGATATGAAGGAATAGGATCGGATTAGCCGCTTTGCCGGTCACTCCGCCATCACCTCAAGCCCCCATAGGTGTAGGTGTGTTTCATCACTTCTGGCTTCAGCTGATTTCACGCAGGACATACGGAAGTGCTAGCCGAAGCTTACTGCAGAGAGGTTGTGTCATAAAGAAGGTGCGCGGAGCAATCACCGACATTGTCGATGACCATTTCACGTGTCTTGAAGGTCCATGCGCCGTTTCTCTTCTCAAAGGTATCGATGTACCGCCCGGTAATGATTGCTTGCAGTGGAAGCGACTCAGTCGACTGTAAAACAGTATAGTAAGATCGCGCCGCTGCGTGATCTGGCCCCGTCTTCTCGATAATCACGTTGGTTGTGAGGTGCTTTGTGCGCGGAGTCCCTGTTGATTCATAGATACGACAGGAATTGCGGTAAAGCTTGAGTACATTTTCGGTTCCAGATATCTGTGTGTTGTGTTCCCTGGAGATTATCTCGCCGGTTGCAAACAGTTCCGCAAGGCCTTGCAGTTCCCCGCTATCGATCAATTCAGCATAGCGATAAATGAGATTTTCGATTTCTCTGGCGTCATCCATCTCGGTACACCCTTTGTTTCCCCAAGTTTATTGTATGCCGGCTGCGTGGGCGTCGTAGGTTTTAATATCAGGTTGTCACGAGAGCCGGTATGACATCGGCGTTCGCAGGAAGAAGGCCCTCCGGATGGCGTTCACCGTAGCGCAGCAGTGCACCGAGTTTATCGTTGATTTCCGCGCTGACAGCATTGAGTGAGTCGCGTAACTGCGCCACGTGCTCTGCACTCACTTCGCCGGCGTTATATGCACGCAGTTCTTCTGTTAGCATATTGATAGGGTCGTGATTGCAGGTTTTGCACACTGGCTCACGACTGACTACCATTTCGAGTTTCTTTCGAGTGATCTGGAGGAAGCTGCAGTCAAACACAGAACCCAGGCTGGCCTGTTTGCGCCAATCAGAGCAACAAAGGTAATAATTGCCGTCATAACCAACGAATAGAAATCCCCAGGGGGCACCGCACAGGGGTTGCGCGCCGCCCTGCGTTAACTCCGCTCGCGCCTGCACCATTTCCTGGTATTGTTCGAACTGCATGTGCTCTACGAACAGCGCACCTCCCCGATTGATAACACTGTAGGAGTGGAAGTGGTTGATACCACGTTCTTTCCAGAATGCTTCCATGTTCGCAATATGTTGTTTGTCATTGTGGTGGTCGACGAGAATGACGATAGGCCTGCAGCGACCTTTAGCCATTTCAGCAAATCGCGATACGTTCTCATGTGTCTTTTCAAACGGCAGGTTGTAGACTTTGTCGTAGTCATCGCCAACATCGGAGATGTTCAGGTATATCTCATCAAGGCCAGCGTCCAGTAATTGGGTCGCCTTCTCTTGTGTGAGTAATGCGCCGTTGGAAGACATTGAGCATCTGAATCCGGCTGCCTTGACCTTCTTCACAAAGGTAACGGCATTGCGATTAATGAGCGGTTCTCCGAGACCGCACAGACTCAGAGTGACAGGCAGGCCGGAGACGTCTTGCACAACGTCCCGGTACTCCACGGCTCTGGCCAGTGCTTTGTCGAAGGTCTCCTCGTCCATAATGCCCTGGTGGGGTGTGGCATCACGCGGGCAAAAATGACAGGTCGCGTTGCACCGGTTGGTTATCTCGATGTCGATGGTGAGGTACAGCGGTTCTGCCGACATGTGTAAGTAGTCTCTGGGGTTAACTAAAAATGATCGCACCGGGAATACAAGAGTGTCAAGAAGTGAGCCCTATCAACGGCGGGTAAAACGCCAGGCGCTGCCATACCTTCAGTGCTTCACCCACTTCTCCCATAGAAAGTGGTAATCCCACTGCAGTTTGTGTGTCTTTGACAGGGCGCGACGGATCTTCGCGCGGCGACGGTAAGCACCCGGGTGCCATTCGTGAAACTGAATCAGAAAGCAGGTGACGCGTGATTGCAAACCTACCTCTATCATTCGTTCAAGCAGGGGAAACTCACCGCCTTCGATGTTGATCTTCATCAGGTCGACGGTCGCCAGTTGGAGATACTGCCATACAGATACAACATCTTTAATCGCAACACTGGCTTGCTTTGCTTCGGTTGGGGCTGATGGGTCGAGTATGACGTTAGAGCCCATGAACTGCAGTGCCATGGCCACGGTCTCGTCTCTACTGCCCAGTCCATACTCTATAGGGATAAGTGTGCTGTGGCTCACTGCCGTTTCCTGCAGCCTCTTGAAGTTGCGTGGATCGGGCTCAAACGCGTAGATTTTCGATCCATAACGCTTGAGGACTTCGGCACTCCATTGCCCCGTGTACGCGCCGACATCCAACACGACACTTTTTTCAGTCAGATGGTGTTCGTAGAGCAGGGTGGGGTTTTCCGCAACGGCCGCGAGCCAGCGATAAAAAGTAGGGCGGTAGTAGTGCAATTCGATGGCGCTTCGCAGGAAGCCGGGAGCTAAGTTCTCGCGACGCCTGAGGAACCAGGTTCTAGGCAGCAGCAGGCCTTTCTTGATGCCGTAGAGGCTGGGTAGGGCTATCTTCACGGGCCTACAAGCCAGAGATTGAGTTGGCGTACAGAAGCGGCCTTGCCACGCCGCTACATCGATGGAGGCTGGCGATAAGGAAAGGCACTGCAAACGGTGGGGTCTTCGCCATCATGCGTTCCTGCCTCTGCCTCTCCAAAATTCAGGGAAAAGAGCCTGCGCCGTTCGCCTCCGTTGTAGCTCGCGTGAATGGTACGAAAATTCCACACGATGACATCACCGGGCGAGCTTTCAATGGTAACCGCTGGTATATCTTTCCCCTTGACACCGAAGAGCGCCTCGATCTTTTCTGCATCCTTGAAATCGCGTTGCAGGGTGCGGGCGAAGGTCTGGTTGTGGAAGTGCGAGCCCGGAATGATGCGGATCGCGCCATTGTCGCCGCTCAGTTCATCGAGATAAATCGAAAGCTTGATGTGGTAGTGCTGTAGCGGTGTGGCATACATGTCTGAATGCCAGTAGCTCTCGCAGTAGAACAGGTTACCGTCACTACTCGACCATTTGTAGGCCGGCCCGATAAGGCTTTTGACGATGCCAACGATACGCGGGTCGTGCTGCAGCGGGGCCAAAAGTGGGGATTGCTCGATAAAACCCGGAATGATGACCCGTCGCTCATCGCCATGCAGGGCCTCTCTGGTTTCCCAAACAGGCTGCTCCTGGTTGCCAAACAGGTACTCGAAACCCTGGTTGATGGTTTCGAAATCATCCTTGAGCAGGCCGGGAATCTTGAGATAGCCGAAAGTGTCGAAGTAGTGGATCTGGGCTGCGCTGAGCGCATAGGCCTCGATTTGCGGTACTGCTTCTTCGGTTTTGGGAGCCTGAGCCATGATGCTTTGTGCCAGTCAGGTGGAGTCACTGGAGGATCAGGATGATAACACAGAAGAGCCTTGGTGGGCGTTGTCAGAGGCGGGGTTATCGGCCCTGGATTGGCAACGCCAGTGAGTCTTCCGCAGGGGCTGAGTATAGGGCCTTTGTGTCTTTCTTGTGCGGGTGATTTCAGTACGCCATGGGTGCGGCAACCATCGGCATCCTTCGCTGTCGCTCGCGATTGGGCCCCGTGGAAGACCATAGGCGCGCTGACAGCGCCTGTGGGGACTCTGCGCAGCCTGTAGCAATCCAGCGGCCGAGTGCGTCTGCCACGTTCGGGTAGCCAGCTGCATGATGTCTCAGGGGTTTTTGCAGCCAATGGCAGATGATGCGTTCGTTTAGCTGGGCTGTCACGGTGGCGCAACCCAGCAGTTCAAGGGAATAGGCATTCGATAACTGTTCTGGCTGGCCGCCAAGCGGCTTGGTCAACACGGGCTTGCCCCATTGCAGACACTCACTGATAAGTTCAAAACCGCTGTTACAGATCACGGCTTCGGCATGGGCCAGGGCGCGCTTGAAGCCGGTGGTGTTGGCTTTGCACAGTTGCACGTTGCCCCTCCGGGTGTCTTCGAGGGAGCTGGCGAACTGGACAAACTGTTTTTCGGGGATCTTTTGCAACATGCCGGTAATGGCGTGTTGATCCTCAAACGGCAGGTAGACGACGATTCCACCGCCGTCTTGCGGCTGTAGCTCGGGCAGGTGAACAATTGGCGGCAGGATATGATTATTGTAGGGATACCAGTGCAGCCCTACCTTGGTTTCAACTGGCGCAAAGCCGCGCATTATTAGGCCGTTCAGGGGGTTCATACCGCGTTTGGGCGTGTGTTTGCCAAAAGCATACTGGTGACCAATGCCGATTGAAGGGGCTCCCGCCAGATGCGCCGCCCAGGCAGTTACCGGTTCGAAGTCGGTAATGACCACGTCAAACTGTGAAACATCAAGCGTGGTGGCTTCACGGATAAACTGGCGCACTGAGTTTTTGGCCAGCGTTTTGCGGTAGCGAACCCTGCCGTTGTGAGTCGCGAAACTCAGTCCCTGGCGATGAAGGTAGTCCCCCAGGGCCTGCATATCGAAGAGCTCGCTCTTGTCGCGACCGGATACCAGCCACGTGACATCAACGCGATACTCGCGCAGTGCAGCGGCCATTGCATATGCTCG
The DNA here is from genome assembly GCA_024742415.1 of Gammaproteobacteria bacterium. Lineage (GTDB taxonomy): Bacteria > Pseudomonadota > Gammaproteobacteria > Pseudomonadales > Halieaceae > Marimicrobium. Next base: position 137,882 of record JANSYN010000012.1, on the reverse strand, counting down.
GCTCAGGTGGCCTTGCCCCGTGCCCTGAACGCCATACAGTACTTTCATGTCATCACCCCCAATTGAGCCGCAGTCCAACAGGTAACTGACGTTCCTATCGCCGCGCCGGCAAGCGTGTCTCCGGGATAGTGAGCACCCAGGATAACGCGCGAAAGCCCGACAGCGCACGCCCAGAGATACACTGCGAAGACAGGTTCTGTGTAGACGAGAACCAGCGCAGTGGCGTAAACGAAAGCCGCAGACGTGTGTCCCGAGGGAAAGCTGAAGCGATCAGCGGCCTGTATGGCATGGCGAAGTCCTGGCATCGCTTCTCCAGGCCTTTTACGACGTAGACCATTCTTCAGCAGCAAGTATATGCAGCGTTCGATAAGAATTGAGACCAGTATTAGTTTGCTCAGCAGCATGGCACTTGCACTGTTCATCACCCCCAGAAGCAGGGGGGTAAGTACAAGCAGATATCCATCAGCCGAGCGTGAGATGGAGCGTGCTGTAATCCAGGTGAGAGTGTTTTCCGGGTGGCGAAAGATTAACGAAAAGAGTCGCGCGTCTAGATCGTGCAATTTGTAGAATATACCCATGGAGCCAGTGTAGTAAGCTTATGTGGCATATTTGTGTCCATGGGGTTGCGGTTTAGTGAACGGCAGTGTGAATTTTGCGTCTTTGTTCCGGTCACTTTTCTGCGCGCATCGTTTTTCACTACTGGCGCCCTCCACTAAACAGGGGTTGCAGGTGGTGAACTTCAGGGCATTGCCCCGGCTGCTACTGGCAGTCGTGTGCTTGAGCGTTACGCAGCCGGCGAGCGCAGTACCTGTTGATCGTCTTACTAGTGCTGCGTCGACGGCTATGTCAACACGCTTTGAGCGCACCGTGGCGGCTCTGCAGTTGCAGCCTGCGGATTCTCGGGCGTTGTTCGCACAGTCTGCCCTGTACGAATTATCCCTGGCCTACCAGGAAGAAGCTTCGCTCGCCCGGCTTGAGGCTGATCGTGGCGGCGGTGATGCCTCGCTGATGGCATGGGCTCGAGCGGTCGAACGCTATGCAGCGGTGATTGATATGCTCTTGGCTGATATTGAGGATGGCTTTCCCGTTGAGTTGCGCACGGACAGCGGTGCGGGGGCGAGTGTTGCAGTTGAACAGCGCGTCACTATGCTCAATCATCCTCGCCTTGGGGAACAGGCACGTTTTGAGCAGCAGGTGCTCGAGCATTTTTGTGCGCAAATCAACTGCGCAGAGCTCACGGGATCGTCTCATTTGGCACAACCTGTCCGAATGTCTACAGAAAGTGTCAGGCCACTATGGAGTTTTACCGCAGACGGACCGGTGTGCAGTTATCGCGGCCTTACATTCGAATTTGCCACGGATGTGAATATCACGCGAGCGCGGGAACTGTGTGTCCAGGTGATGAATGAAGCAGTTTTACTGGCTGATCAGGTAGCCTGGCAACGGCAGCATGGCGTTAAGGTTGAATGGGATGTCCTGACGATTCATGCCACTGCCGGACGACCCCAGCACAGGCTGCAACTCAACCTGGCGGGCGACTCGATCGTGGCGGTCATTCCTCTGATCTACAGCAGCAAGGGATTGCTGGAGCGGCTCATACCCTGGGTACGCCCGGCTGCAGAGTCGGGCACGCCATCCACGGTGCGTGTGCTTGCGCGGGATATCGGATGGTTGCAGCTTCAGTAGTCGATGCCCTGGCTTTTCAAGCGGTGTTGCCCTGTCGGCACTTGCTTTTTGTTATGGGAATTGTTTCACATGACATTTAGGGACATTTCAACCTGGAAAAGCTATCCTCAATCGGAAACAGGAAGCTTCCCTGGACGGTAATATGCTTGAGGTTGTAAAAGTTCCGGCAATTGATCTGGAGGTGGGGATGTACGTGTCCAGCCTTGATCGGCCGTGGCTTGAGACGCCATTTGTCCTTCAGGGCTTCGTGCTGGAGACGCGCGGTGATATCGAACGCTTGCAGCGCTATTGTCAGTATGTCTATGTCGATACGCTCAAGAGCGTGCAAGCCCCGGTGTTGGCAAAGCGTCGGGCCAATAGCCGCCCTCGTCGACCGACACAGGATTTCTTCCCCAAGAGGACGCTAAGCAAATACGAAGACAAGTCCAGTTGGACAGACGAGTACCCCAGGGCGCAGAAAGCGGTCGAGGTGCTCTCCACTGAAATTGACGAGATGTTTGACGGCGTTGCCGATGGTGCTGCCATCGATATGGTCAAGGCCAAGAAGTCAGTTGATCCCATGATTGAGAGCATCACGCGCAACCCCGATGCCTGTATCTGGCTGGCGCGCATGAAGCAGGAGGATCACTACACCTATCAACACTCTCTCGGTGCCTCAATATGGGCCGTGGCGCTTGGTCGACAACTGGGCTTGCCAAAGGCGGACTTGCGCACGTTGGCCATCGGCGGGCTTCTCTTTGACGTAGGTAAACTTCGCGTTGATAAAGCGCTGCTCAATGCCACACGCCCACTGACTGAAGAGGAGTTTCAGCAGGTGCGGGATCACGTTCGGCATGGTGTCGAAATGATTCAGGATAGCGGAATCATCAACCAGGATGTTATCGACATGATTGCGCATCACCATGAACGACATGATGGCTCAGGGTATCCGCAGGGTCTGCGTGGGGATGGAATTCCCGTATTTGCCAGAATTGCCGCCATAGTGGATTGCTATGATGCCATTACCAGTAACAGGAGCTATGCCAGGGGAATACCCCCGGCGCGGGCAATCAAATTGCTTTATGAATGGAAAGATTGCGATTTTCAGGCCGAACTGGTGGAAGAGTTCATTCAGGCGATTGGCATTTACCCGGCGGGTTCGTTGGTAGAGCTTTCTTCAGGTGAGGTTGCCGTGGTAATCGCGGAGTACCGCACCCGGCGGCTGCGTCCAAAGGTATTGGTGCTGCTGGATGCAGACAAAGCTCCCATGGATACTTTCAAGATGGTCGATTTGTTGACCGAGACGCATACCGAGGACAGAGTCGCTCTGGACATCGTCAATAGCCTGGAACCGGATGCCTATGGCATCGATATGACAGCGATACAGTTGTAGCCCATGAGCGATGCAGCTACCGCCCCCGCGATTTGTCGCGCGCAATGCTTGTCTGCGCTGGACAGGTTTGTGGCGGCTGCACGCGCTGAGCAGAGCCACCTGGGCATGTTGCTTGTCGATATCGGCGGGCTGGCGCGTATCAACCATAGTCATGGTTATGCGCTTGGCGATCATGTTCTGCTGACGTCCCAACGTGAACTACTTGCGCTCAGCAAGCTGCCTGATACGGTTTTTCGAGTGGGCAGTCATTCCTTTGCCTTCCTCCTGCCGCAGTTGGGAAATCCCGCTCTGATTGCACTTGCGATCAACAAGGTCAACTCACAGCTGCGAGCGTCCCTCTCGTCGGCCACTGGGGGTTTGAAAGTTGACATTCACGTAGGTGTAGCGGTCAACCATGAAGGCCGTGCCCAGACGCTCGAAATGCTCAGTAGCGCTGAGGCTTCGGTGAGGCAGGTCAGAGCCGGTGGCGATCATGGGTTGGAACAACTTCTCCAGCATGTCGAAGATGAAACGAAAGACGATCAGTTGGAGCAGCATTTCATCACTGCGCTGCGTGAGAACGACTTCGGTCTGGCCTACCAGCCCAAGGTCAATCTGCTTACGGGCAACATCGAGAGCGTCGAGGCGTTGCTGCGATGGCGAACGAACTCGGGAGAAACAGTGTCGCCGGAAAAGGTTGTCGCGCTTGCGGCGGTGGCGGGACGTTCGTTTGAACTGACCAAGTGGATTGTTCACCAGGCTTTCAGGCAGTTGAAGGAATGGCAAGCGGTCACTGATATTGGTGTGGCTGTGAATGTTCAAGCCGAGCTTGTAAGCAGCCCGGACGTAGTGTCATTGCTAACAGATGCACGTGCGATTTGGGGCGTTGATCCGCAAAGAGTCACCGTTGAGATCACCGAGAACGCGATTATTGAAGACAAGCAGGCGGGCTTCAGCAATCTGACGAAACTGCGTGATGCCGGTATGCGGTTGTCGATTGATGATTTCGGTACGGGCTATTCGTCGCTGTCCTACTTCAAGCACATTCCTGCCAGTGAGCTCAAGATCGACAGAAGCTTTATCCAGTCTTTCCTGGAGGAGCCAAGAGAGTTTGAGCTGGTAAAAATCATGATCCAGATCGGCCGGGAGTTTGGTATGTCTGTCGTTGCGGAGGGCATAGAAGATGAGTCGGCTTTTCGTACACTGCGAGAGCTGGGGTGCGACTATGGTCAGGGGTTCTATTTCGCCAAACCTATGAAGGCCGACGCGCTGGAGCATTGGTTATTGGCCTGGGAGGGGCTTCCACAGTGACGCCCGGCCCGACCCGGTTTCACCGAGTGCAGGTTGCCATTGTGAAGCTTGAGCTTCTAAGCCATTCAGCGTGAATCGTAATGCTCGATGAGTACAGTTGATGTCGGCTACTGCTCGCTGAATGTCGCAACCGCTCGAAGAAGCTGTCGACAGGTGATTTGTCCAATCAGTTTGCCGTTCTCAACAACGGGTCGCCGCCGTTTGTTGATGCGCAGCATATCTCTGGCCACGTCAACGATGTCTTCGTTGGGATGGGCAACGACCAGATTCTCAGTTGCCATGTGTTCACTGACTATTCCAATACGGCTGTCGTTATAAGTTGTCGCTAGGACCGCGCGCAGGCAATCCATCTCGGAAAGCACGCCAAGCAGGTTACGCTGATCGTCAACAACGCAAACACCAGACACCCGGTTGTCAATAATGATTTTCATGGCCTCCACGACGTTGTCTTCCGGCTTTACGGTTAGCGGGTTGGTTAACATGTAATCCCTGAGATTGACGGATCTAAGCATCTTGGCAGTTCCTTGTATGACTATATTCTGGATGACCTCATCCGGCGCTTTTCGACGCCAGTGTGCCGGTGCGAGACCCTTGCGGTGGCCTGCCGTTGGCGTCTGCGAGTGCCGACCTCGATATTGACCGTAACCCCCTGATCATGCACTGTGCATTAATTGCGTCACGACTCATCAGTATAGCGTTAGATAGTCATAAAATAATAAAGCGCCCGTGCGATCAGATACGCCATTTGGCGCGAGTTTTCAGGAGGATTTTTGCATGTCGGTGTCCAGAGCTTACGCGGTGGTGGTGTCATCAATCGTGTTTTTGTCTTCGCTGTATGCGCTGGCAGATGAGTCACCAGAGCAGCGCCTGGCTGCAGCGATACGCTATGAAACGATCAGCTACCAGGGCCCGGCCAGAATTGACTATGGGCAGTTCCAAAAGTTCAATCGCTTTCTGGAGCGTAGCTTCCCAAGAGTTTTCGACACGCTGCTGGTTGAGGCGGTCAACGAGCACAGTCTTTTGATGACCTGGCAGGGAACAGATTCCAGCCTGCCGCCTGTACTTTTTACGGCGCATAGTGATGTCGTTCCGATCGAACCGGGGACAGAACCTGACTGGCCACACCCGCCATTTGCGGGCGTTATCTCGCAGGAGAATATCTACGGCCGAGGTACGCTGGATGACAAACAGGGTCTCATGGGCTGGCTCGAGGCAGCCGAAGGATTGCTGGCAGAGCATTTTTCTCCTCGCCGTACGCTGGTGTTTGCCTTTGGTCATGATGAGGAAGTTGGTGGGCGCGAGGGTGCGCGCGAAATGGCCGAACTGATGGCCGGGCGTGGTATGCAGTTCGCCTGGATGATCGATGAAGGGGGCCTGATCGTTGCCGACAATCCACTGGTAGCGGACAGGCCGGTGGCGCTGGTTAATATTGCCGAGAAAGCCTACGTGACCCTGACACTGACCGCTACGGGCGAGGGTGGACATTCATCAAGTCCACCCGCAATTAGTACGATAGGCCGCCTTGCAGCTGCGTTGGCACGTATTGAAGCCAACCCCTTTCCGGCCCGCCTCTCTGAACCGGTAGTGGCGATGCTGGAAGCAGTCGCACCGTATACCCAGCAGCCCGAGCGCTTCATATTCAGTAACCTGTGGTTAACCGGCCCACTGGTCGCATCGCAGATGTCGGGAGAAAGGCTAACCAGTGCTTTTGTGCGCAGTACGACGGCACTGACCATGTTCAACGCCGGAGTGAAAGAAAACGTGGTCCCGCAGCGCGCAGAGGCAAAAATCAATTTTCGGCTGCTACCGGGAGACACGGTAGAATCGCTGATCGAGCGGATAGAAGGAATCGTTGACGATCCGGAAGTCACTATTGAATCCGGTAACTGGGATGGCCTGCCTGGAATTGCCAACAAGGATGGCGAGGGTTTTGTGGTAATCGCCAAGGCGGTGGCCGCGGTTTACCCGCAGGCCCTGGTGGTGCCATCCCTGCTGACTGCAACTACCGACACACGACACTATATCGAACTGGCGCGAGACCAGTACCGGTTTCACGGTGTGCTGGTTGACTCGGCGCAAACGCCGTCGATACACGGTACGGGTGAATACATCAGTGTTGCAAGCTACCTGCGATCGATAGATATCGCACGCGAGATTCTACTCGGTGCAGCGGCGGGAGATGCACCTGTTGCTGTGCAGTGATAGTCTGTGCCCTTCTTGTCATGATGCTGGCCGCTAGTCCGGAATCTTTCCGGGGTCAGGGAGAATACAATGCGATACGCATGGATTCCTGTTTATGCAGTAGTGCTCACAGCGTGTGCCGCACAGCCCGAGAGCACGGCAACCCCTTGCCCGGAGGCCAGGCCGCAGGTATGCACGCTGGAATATAACCCCTCCTGCGGTCAGCGTGGCGATGGTGAACTCAGGAACTACTCCTCGCCTTGCAACGCCTGTGCCGATGATCAGGTGGTGGCGGTTACCGTCGGCGAGTGCGCTGAATGAGTCTCACGAATCGCATACTGCTCGCGATGGTTGCAGGGGTGGCCCTGGGCTCGATCTGCAACCTCATATTCAATGGCACGGCGGCGCCGGCAGGGTTTCAGACCATCTTGCAAGACTACGTTATCGGCGGCGTTTTTGATGTCGTTGGCAGGATTTTCGTAGCATCCCTGAAGCTTCTGGTTGTGCCGTTGGTGTTTGTGTCCCTGGTGTGTGGCAGTAGTTCACTGGGTGAGGGCAGTCGAATGGGCCCCATTGCTGTAAAGACCATGGTCTTTTACCTGGCTACCACGGCAATCGCGGTGAGTATTGCGCTGGCGTTTGCCTCGATTTTGCAGCCAGGCAGCGACGTTCAGCTGGTGGCCGATGTCGCGTTTGTGCCAACCATTCCGCCACCGCTGGCAGATGTGCTTGTGGATATCTTTCCCTCCAACCCTGTGCGCGCGATGGCCGAGGGTAAGATGTTGCAGATCATCGTGTTCGCGCTGCTGCTCGGTTATGCCATTTCCCATGCCGGGGAGCCGGGCAGGCGCATCTCGGCCTTCTTCCGCGACCTGGAAGTCGTAGTGATGCGCATGGTGGATGTGCTGATGAAGCTCGCGCCCTACGGCGTGTTTGCGTTGCTTGCGAAGCTGTTTGCGAACATGGGAATTGGTGCGATAGCCGATTTGGCTGCTTACTTCTTTACAGTATTGGCGGTGCTTCTGGTGCATGGCCTGGTGATTTACAGCCTTTTGCTAAAGACTCTGACCGGCCTCTCGCCGCGCATCCTTATCCTGAAGATGCGGCCCGTCTGGGCGTTTGCGTTCAGTACAGCTTCCTCGGGTGCGACGCTGCCAGTCACTTTGCGTACCGTTGAACGGCGACTGGGTGTTCACAATACGGTGGCCGGTTTTACCGTGCCGTTGGGGGCAACCATCAACATGGACGGCACGGCGATCATGCAGGGTGTCGCTACCGTTTTTATTGCCCAGGTGTATGGTATTGATCTTTCAATGACAGCCTTTATCACGGTTATCCTCACGGCAACGCTGGCCTCGGTGGGGACTGCGGCCGTTCCCGGGGTGGGTTTGATAACGCTAGCTCTTGTACTGGAGCAGGCCGGACTTCCCGTGGAAGGCATTGCGTTGATTATTGGCGTGGACAGGCTCCTCGATATGGTGCGTACGGCGGTGAACGTGACAGGCGATGCTACGGTCTCCCTGATCGTGGCTAATTCAGAGAAGCAGTTTGACGAGCAGGTCTACCTGAACCCCAATGCCGACCAGATCGAAGCAGAAGGGGCAGAGAAGGCGGCCTGAAGCCGAGCCTGTGATAGCATATGCGGCGTTTTTATCAGCAGCTGTGAAGGCCACGACCGGTTATGTCGATTCAATGCACGATTGTTCCTGTTACGCAGTATCAGCAGAATTGCTCCATCATCAAGTGCGACGCCACTTCAAAGGCTGCGATCGTCGATCCCGGTGGTGATATAGACCGCATTCTGGGCGCGGTCGAAAGCATGCAGGCAACGGTCGAGAAGATAATTCTCACGCATGCCCATATGGACCACTGCGCAGCCTCGGATGTTCTGCGACAGCGCCTCGAGGTGCCGATCGAGGGCCCGCATAAAGAAGATGAGTTCTGGCTGCAGGCTCTGCCCGAGGCCTGTCAGATGGCCGGATTCCCACCGGCGCAACCCTTTGTACCTGATCGCTGGCTGGACCAGGGCGACACCGTCACCCTGGGCGAACAAACACTGCAAGTCTTGCATTGTCCCGGGCACACGCCCGGGCATGTGGTGTTCCTATATGAGCCCCAGCGGGTTGCCTGGGTGGGCGATGTTATTTTTCAGGGTTCAATCGGGCGCACGGACTTCCCTCGGGGCAACCATCAGGAACTGGTAGACAGTATTCGCCAGCGCCTCTTTCCCCTGGGAGACGATATCACCTTTATTCCAGGTCATGGCCCGACATCCACCTTCGGTCAGGAACGTCAAACCAATCCGTTTGTCGCCGATTCACGTTATGGATGAGCCAACAGCTGATCGCGCCGGGCAACTGCGCCAGGAGTACCATAGCCAGACCGCCAAGCTCCCCTGGACAGACTTACAAGTGCACTACGCGCGTGGTGCCGTGATTGCGGTCGCAAAGCGTTGTGACCTGGTGGACGTGGCTGTACAGCTTGGGCTGGACAACACCGAGGTTTTCCAGCAATGGATTGAGCAGGGTATGGTTGCTGGCGTGACTGCGGAGCAGGCCCTGAAATGGTATGAGGAAGGGGCCGTACTCTGGACGGTGGTGGCACCTCCATGGGTGCTTGTGCAGGAAGTGGACGCGGTTCGTTAGCAGCAGGCGGGGTAGAATGGCGGTAAATGAGTGTGGTCGACCTGTGCCGTAGCCGGCCTGAGGATGCGCATTCGTTGATCAGGCGTCGACAGGAGACCAGCGTTGACAGTAGCCCTCGCGGACTGGGTCCGGCAGCGCAGCGACCCCGTTATGAGGCATTGCCCGCCCCGGTCTACTCAATGATTTTTATCCAGTCACCGGTGCGTGGTTCACCGCGCGGGTAGAAACCGTTTATCAGGCGTATCTGGTTCTCGGCATCAGGTATGCTCAGTTGCGCCGCGATGGAGGCCATTGTTGCGCCACGAGGGACTTGGATATACCGAATAAACTGCCCCTGACCCACCTTTTTCTCGCTGGCAAAAATCGGTCGAAAACTCTCAATGATGGCCAGTAGTTGGGGGTCTGCGCTTTCGAACTGTGCAGCTTCACCCTCCAACAGGTAGCTGAAACTTCCGTGGTCGATCACGGCCAGGCGCTTGCTGCGTTCCCCGCTGGTGGCGACCGCGGTGTAGCCTTCTATTTCGGCGAGTTCCAGCTTGCTTTCCTTGCTCAGCTCCCCGCGGGCATTGCCCTGTAACAGCGCACGCGGCGAGTACTCGCGATCACGTGCACGCAGAGTGAGCACGACACGTGCACTATTGTCTGGTGCTCGCGCGGTGATGTCACTGGCAGTAGTCTCCACACTCCACCCTGGTGGTAATTCGAAAGTGAAATCCAGCGTATTGTGGTAGAACCTGTTCTCGGCGCGCTCGCCACGGATGCTATCGCCCCAGACCATGCCGTCGATATGGCGCTTGAATTGCCCTGGAATGGTGGGGTCTTCGATGTAGGTGTCCAGGTCCAGTTCGCTGGCCGCCTGTATCACGGTGCGCAGCCGCTTGTCGTTGCGCGGGTGTGTTGCAAACAGCCCGTGGTAGGTGGCTCGCTCGCGCCCCGCCGCCCTGGCCTGCAGTCGCTGGTACTGCTGGTGGTTTTTCAGCACGCCAATAACTTCTAGCAGGGCCTCCGGATCGTAACCGGATCGGTGCATATAGCGTGCGCCCAGGGCATCGGCCTCCAGTTCCATTTCCCGCCCGTAACCACTTAGCAGCTCTGCGCCATAGATGTTGGATGCATCGGCCAGATCGCCACTGCCGGTGAGGATATAGACGGTCGCTGCAAGCACAGAATTGGTGACCGAGGCTGTGCGCTGTCGACCAGAATGCCGCGCAGTGATGTGCCCGATTTCATGTCCCAGCACGCCTGCCAGCTCGGCTTCGCTGTCGAGATACGCCAACAGGCCGCGATGGATGTAAATATAGCCACCCGCGACGGCAAAGGCGTTGATGTCCGGGCTGTCGACAACGAAAAACTGGAACTGCGCATCGGGCATATCGCTGTTGCGGACAAGTCGTTGGCCAACGCTCTCGATATAGGCCTGTAGCTGGGGGTCTGCGTAGATCAAGCCCTCACCTGCCATTTTCTCATGCAGCTCGCTACCGATGCTCTTTTCCCCATCGCGGCTGGATAGCACGACATCTGCGCCTCCGGTTGCCGGGTTAGCAGCGCAACCTGGCAACGTAGATGCCAACGCCACACAGGCTAGTAGCAGGGTGAACAGTTTGAGTGTCGCGCGCATGGTTAGTACTCGCTGGACAAGTATTCCAGTAGTTGGGCCGCTATGCCGTCACAGGCAGTTCCCTGCACCGGCGCAATAATCGGGATGGGCACGATGACCGCAGGCATATAGGATTGGCCGGTAGCGGTCGTATTGACTCGCCCCACCTCCGCCAGTTCGGTGAAATCCCATATGGTGGCTTCATAATCGGAATCGTTGGTCCATGTGCTAAAGCCAAAGCACCCACCGCCACCTGGCCCTACAGCGCAGGACATTGTACCGCCAGAACCTGAGCGAACGGTTGTGCCATCAATCCAGATAATATAGTGCGTTTTTAATTCCGCCAGTCGCTTCGCGACCAGGTCATGCGTTAACATTTTTCTGAGGTTGTCGGGCTTGAGCGGCGCCGTGCGCGGTTCAAACCAGGGATAGAGCGAGTTCAGGAACTCCAGTTCCTCAATGACGCGAATAGAGCCATCGCGGGATTGGATATAATCGCCAACGCAGCGCACAAACTCTGGCTCCGTGTCGTAGTCACTGGCATGACGCCGTCCGAGAATGACCACACTGGCATCACCAATGCCCTCGGTAGGCTCATTGAAAACCATCTCATCCACCTTCGAGGTCACGCAGGCGCTCAACAGCAATAGCACCGCTGTGCACAATCCCCAAGTGACAAGCCGGCGCATCATGGTGCGGCCACCGGAGCTGCGCGTGTCAGTACGCCGTGCTGCAGCAGCCAGGGTTCGACCACCGGTACGCGTTGAAAACCTGTGGCGAAGTGCGCTCCCGCATCCCGCAGCGCCATCACTGCCGCAAGATTGACGGCCTGCTCATCACTTTGCAGGAACGCCGTGGGTGTTTTGCCGTAACTGCTCATCACCCATTCGGCAATGGGTTGGCCTTGAGGGTCCAGCAGGTTGAAACGGTAGCGCATCCAGATCTCATAGACCTTGATATTGGTATGTGTGGGAATCGCATACTGGAGCTCGTCTATCGCTGGCACCAGGATGCCATCGATGCCGGCCGGTGCTATGTCGTTCCCGGGCGCGGTATCGAGATAGACGATGGATTCAAACATGCCGTTGAGCAGCGCGTCCCACATTTGCACCTGCGCCTGTCCGGTCCGCACCACCCATTCAGAATCGCCAGGGCCTTTTGCCTCGTCAAAAAATGCGTGATCCCGAAACTCCTGCGAATACCATACGCCAAGGGTTATCGGTAGCGGGTCCAGTAGCGGTGAGGGGAAGTTGCCCTGTACCTGGACTTGCGTCGGCCCACAGGCGCTCAGCAGGCACAACATTGCAAGCGCACCTGCAACGCGTCGCCCCCATGGGCGGCTGCTAGCGAATGTTATCCAGCGCAACAAACGTGCCTCCATTGCGATAGGTCAGCTCGCGCATCAGTGTGGCAAAGCGTATGCCGGTTTGCTGTTGGTTTGAGGCCAGAAACACAATGGGAAACCCCACGGCGTGTATGCGTACAAGCCGGTTCCCGTTGGCATCTTCACGGTTGATGGCGTCCACGCGGTCGATGACCTGTGCGATCGAGCTGCCGGTGAATTCATCGCCAAAAACGTACAGGCTGATTTTCTTGCCGGGCTCGTAAAACGTACTGATCGCGGAGGTGATCCCCTCTACCGGGCTGGAATTACTGAATACGTGCCATCCGGCGAGATTTTGCAGGATGAGTTTGCGTCGACTGGGCGAATCAGGAATCCAGCGCCCGCGATAGCGACTGAAAAGATAATTACCCATGTCATTCATGACCTGTATACCTTTCACTTCTGGATAAATACTCAACGTCGCTTCGATTTCTTGCAGCACGCGAGGCCAGGCACTGCGCATTGAGCCAGAGGTGTCAATGATGAAAATGATGTATTCGCTGTCTACCGGTATGCCACCAATCATCTGATTTTTTGCGCGGTACTGCTGGCCGAGAAGCCTCTCCATTTCCAGAGTGAGGCTTTGCTTGGCATCGGCCAGCTCGGCGGTAATGACAGCGTTGCTGCTCGTTGCCACCAGGGTGTCGTCGTGACGGCTCCTGGCTGCGGCCAATTCCCCGCGCAGAATCGCTATGCGCTCGTCGTACTCTGACAACTGCTCTTGCTTTGCGTTCAGGTCGCGATTGAGAATGCGCGACTCGCCCCGAATGCTAAATACCTGTTCTTGCAGTGCCGCGAGCCTGCCCTCCAGGTTGACGGTGGAGGCTTCTATAATTTGCGGCTCAACAGTCTTGGTAATCATCAGCAAAAGAATCACTGCGCCGAAGCCGCAGCATATGACGTCCAGAAACGACAGCGAGAACTCTTCCGGCGCGCGTGCGCGGCGGCGAGCCATCAGGGCCAGTCCCTGGAAGGGCTAAGCAATGACCCGCGAGAAAGCGTAGCGAGTTGCCAGAATTCGGAAGCGGCCATTGGGTCTCCCTCCATGGGCGCGAGAATGATATTCACTGGCACATTGGTTGGCAGCCGCTTGACGGCTTCACGGTACAGCTTGACCCGGTCACTGCCGCTGACTTTGCTGCTTTTTGGCGGTGAGGTTCCCTGGGTTGGCAACCCGTCGGTCAACAGGAATATGTTGTCCGGTGGCGGCGACAGGTCCTGCAGTGCCAGGAAAGCGTTCTCCAGGCTGGTGCCGCCGGCGGGAATTCTTTTTCGAAGACTGTTAACGGCGCTGTCAAGTTGGCTGCGGTTAGCGACTTCCAGCCACTTGCCACGCGTCTCCTCCAGTGCATAGGAGGCTTGCGTATTGAAAGCCAGTAGTTGGTACTTGGCAGCAACAGGAAGTTGGGAAGTTATCCAATCTACTGTGTTCAGCGTGCGCACCCATTTCTGGGCATTGCGCTGTACCGATTCGTCCATGTTTCTTAAACGGATAATCTGCACCAGCTTTTCTGCGAGCATGCTTGAAGACGTGTCGACCAGTATGGCAATGTGTCGACCGCCAAGATTGAGTCCGGTGAGATACTGTCGGTTACCGTCACCGATGAAGCGCCGGGCGCTCTGGCCGCTATTGGATTCGCTGGCGGCACGCAGCTGCTCCAGTTCCGTCTCCAGTACGTTCAGCTGGGCCTTTAGCGCCTCGATGTCATCGTTCTGTGCATATCCATCCGCCCGGATTGCGGCAATTCTGGCCTCCCACTCGTCGCGCTCTTGCGCAATGCGTGAGGCGCGTCCCTGAGCATCGGCGATTTTCATATCGACATCTGCCAGGGTGTTGCGCAACTGCACAAGGCCCGCCTGTCCTTCAGTCATCTGCACCTCAAGCATGTCGACCTCTGAGAGCAGGTTTTCATTGAGCTTGAGGCTTTCATCTTCAATGGCGTGATTCATGATCAGGTACACAAGCACAACTGCACCAAAGCCACAGGACATCACGTCCAGAAAGCTGAGGTTGAATGTGTTGAAGCTGCGCTTGCGACGGGCCATGTTGTCTAGGTCTCGACCCTAATGAGGGTAATCACTGGCTGCTCCCCGATGCTGATTGTGTCACCCGCAAACACCGGTGTCGCGCTTGAGTGCGTTGTAGCGTTGACGATGGCAACACCTGTTCCCGGGTTTAACTGCCAATGTCCGTTGGCTTCTTGCAGACACCAGCCCGCAGGTAATGCCGTGTGGTGAGTCGCCAGTGGCCATGCTTGCCCACCGCGCAGCAGGTGCGTTGGCTTAGCAGGGTTGTTCACGGGCGACGTTGGCGTTACCGGGGCTGCAGATGTCTGCGTCACGCGGGCTTTTGGGGCGAGGCAGGGCAGTGACACCACATGATGCAGGTGTTCGCCGTCGCGTTGTATCACCACACTGCCATGTTGGCCAAGGGCGGTGCAGACATCCTGTGCGGCCGCACTGCGAATCTCGCCGTTGTGTTTATCCAGCGCCTGTGTGAAACCGGGAAGCAGTGTCAGAACCGGGTCAATGAGCAATGTGCCCGCTTCGCGGCTGATCGCCTGGTCGAGACTGTTGATCAGTTTGTCTCCCACCGTGGCGAGGTCGGCTTTGAGAATTCGCGCCTGGTAGCCGTCGACGTCCAGATTGGTTTCCTGGCGTGTTTGCAGCCGCCGCAGTGCCTGGGGCAGTGCATCATACAGGTGCTGTTCACTGACAGCCTTGCGCAGCGGGTCAAACCGGGTTTGCTCGATAAAGGCTTTCGCACAGCGTTTTACCAGATTTTCCTGCATTTGCAGCAGCCCGTTGCCGGGCAGCGGTACTACCTTGCCCAGCTCAACCTGGCCATCGGTGCGTATCAGTTCGGACAGGCAGGCCTGGTGTAGCTGCAGCTCAAGGTGCCAGGTGCGACCCGTCGTTGCATGCAATGCACCCAGCGCAACGCTGCGGTTGACCAGTGCAGCCACGGTAAACTCACATTCCTGGGCGATACCCAGCAGCAGTGCCAGCTGTGCGCGCTGCATACTGCTGGATGTTGTCAGAATAACGCTTTGTGGCTTGTTTGCTTCAAGGTGGAGTTGCTGCAGGTGAGCGTGAGCCAGATCCGCCGTGTGTCGCGCCGGGCCAAGAGCGGGTTGCAGGGGCTCGGTGCCCAGTTGCCACCAGAACCGGGTATTAATGCCGCGCGGGTGTATTCTTGCTGCGGCCCGAGCCGGTTCGCCAAAGACATAGTGGTCGCCGTCCATGAGCGCATAACCGGGGCTCTGCACGCGCGTATCGCCGTGCCAGAGCTGCAAGTTGGGGTCATGAATGTCCAGTAAGGCAGGGGTCATCAGTGTGCTACCAGAAAACGCATCAGTTTTTTGTCAACATGTCGCTGGCAATCAAGTACCAGTCGCTCCTGTGATAGCTGCAACTGGTGCAGGCAAAACATAATGATGATACTCAGCATTAGCGCCACGAATGTGCTGTTAAATGCGACGCCCAGGCTCGCCGTTACACCGGAGATGTCGCCCTCCACGGCTTTGTAGGCCTGGCCTAGCGCATCCCCGATCCCGCGCACAGTGCCGATAAAACCAATTGAGGGGATAGCCCAGGCAATGTAGCGCACCATGGACATTTCAGAATCCAGGCGGTCGGATTCCGCTTCGCAGTTTTCCTTCACGGTATCAGACACCGCCTGGATGCTGCCGGTGGTAGCAAATCTCTGCAGCGCACTGAGTAAGGTGCGCGGCAGTAGGTAATCCTGCTCGTGCTCAGGTAGTGCCTCTAGTGTGCGGCTAAACTCCCGGGCATCTTCGGGCAATACGCTGGTCCCCTCGGGAATATCCAGCAGGCTGCGCTCCAGTAGCTCGCGTTCTCGCAGTGTCTTGCGGCCTTTATAGCCCATGATGGCCAGCGCCCAGAACAGCAAAATGAAGCAGGCTTCCTGCTCAAAGTCACGAATCACAACCACGATACTTCGATTGGAGGTGACCTCCATCCCCGCAGCCTGTTGTTCGGCCTGTTGCTGTAGCTGTGCATCGGCGCTGGGTCGGATAGCCCCTACATAGATCGCATGGACGACGACCACGGTGATCAGTAGCGCAAATACCTGGAAGATAAACTCGGAAGACATTCTCTGCTTCATGCTGGATCCTATATATCGGTGGGGAATGACACCGAGCGATCTTCCGAAATTTCTTCCGACGAACGATAGTCATAAGGTGAGCGTTGTGCAGTGTTTTCGCTGTCGGCCGGTGCTGTTTCTGGCAAGGCGGGTGAGACGGTAGCAGGCTGCACTGCCTCGGTCTGTGTTTGTTGTTGCGCGGTGGGGAGTGTTGCTGGAGCGCCCGCGTCATCTGCGTCATCCCGTGGCTGCGGCAGCGCCCGGCCGGAGAAAAAAACCAGTAGCAGCATTCCTGCAATCATAAAAAGACGAGTTGGCATAATGTGCTCCGCTCACTCTGCATAGCGTGCGATTCTGAATCCTACGTCATCGCGCCCGGCTTGCCCATAATCGCGATAGCTCAGTCGCAAGTTGGGCAATCTTGCATGGCTCCAGCTCGCACCTCTGACAACATAGTTATCACCGCTGCGCTCGCCCAGCGGGTCAGTGATTGTAGCGTTGTTGGACACCGGAATGCTGTAAATGTCATGTACCCACTCGGACACATTGCCGTCGAGGTCGTACACTCCGTTGTGGTTGGGCGGGTAAGCGCCTACCGGTGCAGACACGACATGCCCGTCCTTGTAATCGTTGAGGACGCGGCCGTTGATAAATGCCGAGTCGCTGTCGGCATAGTTGCCGGTCGTTTCTCTGGGCGGAAAGCTGTCGCCCCAGGCAAAGCGCAGCAGTGCATCACCTTTTACGCGGGCAACCCAGGCCCATTCGGCCTCGGAGGGAAGCCTGTACCCGATGGATGCGGGGTCAAAGCCGGTAATGATGCCACGGTCTTCAGTGTAAAAGGGCGGTAGCCCGTCCAGCCGGCTCAACCAATTACAAAATGAAGCGGCCTGCTGCCAGCTAATGTTGACTACCGGCTGGGTTTCGCGATTGAGACTCTTGCCCTGTACCTGCCCGGACTTGTGATCTGCCTGGAAGCGCCTGAACTGGGCGTTGGTGACTTCTTTTTCCTGCAGGTAGAACATGCGCTGCAATGCAACCGGGCGCAGCACTTCGT
Organism: Gammaproteobacteria bacterium; assembly: GCA_024742415.1. Classification (GTDB taxonomy): domain Bacteria; phylum Pseudomonadota; class Gammaproteobacteria; order Pseudomonadales; family Halieaceae; genus Marimicrobium. The sequence continues at coordinate 120,565 of JANSYN010000012.1, read as the reverse complement.
TGGATCTGCGCCCAGGGTCACGTCGGGAGGCGCCCATGGTGAACTGGCCAGAACCTGTTGCTGATGGGTTAAACAGCAGCAATGTTTGGCCAACGCCAGTGCTGACCTGCGGTTTGATGCGCGCCAACCTCGCTTCTGCGTTGGTTTTGAGCTCTGCTTCGACCAGTTGCTCAAGGCCCGGTCGCGGCGTAATACGCCTTACGATCGAGGCATAGCCCGCAAGGCGAATTTCAATACGCTGCTCGACCGCAGGCAACGACAAAACTCGGCTGCCCTTGCCAACGGGCTTGCCATTTACCAGGACCTCTGCGGCAGGGTTATTGACGCGCACGCGCACCGAGCCCAGGCGCGGCGTCAGTGTTACGGTTTTCTGGCGCATGCTGGAAGCCGCCAGTTGTAGCGCTTCCGTGTAGGGCTGGTAGCCAGGTTTGAGAATGCCCAACGTGTGCTGGGTGTTTGGAGCCATGTCTATGAGCAGGGGTGTTTGTCCGAGAAAATCACCGTTGAGTGTGACGTTGGCACCAGTGGGCTCTGTATTCAGTTGCAGCTGCCCCGGTGCGGGTTGCAGTTCGATGACTCCGAGATCGCGTGATACCCCTGCAGCAATGTCCAACGTCTCAAGCCAGTCTGCGTAGCCCGCAAGGCGCAGCATCAACTGGCGCTCGCCCTGCAATAACTCCAGTTGTTGCGGTGAGGCGCCGGCCGGCTCACCGTCCACCAATATCTCTGCGCCGTCAGGTTTGCTGGCGATCGACACGCTTGCCCACGCGGGCAGCAGGCTCAGCTCAAGCTCCTGTAGCACGGCGCGTCCGGTAACTTCTACGGATTGGCGCAGTGGGAGATGCCGGGGGTCGCGTAGTTCGAGCTCATGCACACCGGCCGGCAGTGACGCTTCCAGCACAGGCGTCTCGCCAACAAAGTCGCCGCCGATGAACAACTTTGCCCCGGCGGGCGAGCTGCGCACAGTGAGTTTGCCAGGCAGTGGCTGCAGGACAAGTTCAACACGTTGACTGCTGGCTTTGCTCACCTCAACAGTAGTGCTGAGCGCAAGATAGCCCGGTGCCGTTGCCGTTACCTCATAAGTGCCTGGAAGCAGAAGGTAGCGGCTGCCCAGGGGTACGGCCAGCCCTTTCACCGACACGCTGGCCCTGGCCTGTGCGATCGCATCGATCTGGACCGCACGAGCAGTTAGCAGGAACAGCAGCGCGCAGAGCATCAGGACGCCGCCGCCGCCAATCAACACTTTGTGGCGCAAATGCGCGCGCGCCGGCCTGGCGGTGTGTGCAGTGCCTAGTGGTTTGAATCCGGTTGGCCGGATAGGTTCTGGCGTTTTGTGACCGTTTGGCGTCATGTTAGATGGGCTCTGTGCAAATGACGGTCACGCTTGATTCCGGTTCCGTATGGCTCACCCGAAATGACTTGCGAACATCGCGATAACCCAGGCGGGAGCCAACGGCGGTGTACGCGCCTGGTCGCAGTTTGAGGGTGCGACGCTCAAAACTGCCCAACTTGCCAACCTTGTAGATGACGATATCGGTTTGTCCGTCAGAGTTGACGGTCACCGAGACCGGCGTGGAATAACGCTGCAACAGTTCGTTAAGGTCGCTGATCTGTGCTTGCAGCACGGGACCGCGCGGCGTGATCCCTTCACTGTGGCGCAAAAAGGCGCGGGCCTGTTCTGCGATCACCGTGTTGGTCAGTCGGTCCGGGTCTGCCATGATCTCGCTAAACTGTCGGGCAATGGCGGCGCGCCCGGTGCTGCGCTCAAGGCCTTCCCGCGCAAACAGTATGCTGCCGTCTATGGCAAGTGCAGTCTCATAGACGGCCACGGCCTGCGGCCACTGTTCTTGCGATTCGTGGGCAAGGCCGCGATCCTTCAGCGTGATTAACTGGTTTGCGCTGCGCAACGACTGGGCCTCGGTGATGGCGCTGGCGGCCTCCGCTGAACCGGGTTTAAGTGCCCTGGCCGCCTCGAACGCTGCAATAGCGGCGTCGTGTTCACCACTGCCAAGTTTGCCATAGCCACGGCTCATGGCATTTTGGAAATCGCGCTCAGTGATGTTTGCGTTGACACGATCCAGTGCCTGCGCTGCGCCTCGGTGGAGTGGGTCCAGGGCTACCGCTTGCTCCAGCGCGTTGGCGGCAGCCGTCAGCTCGCCTTGCTCCTCGTGCTGACGCGCCTTGCCCAGTGCGGCTATCAGCGCAGGTAGCGTGGCCAGCCGCGCTTGCAGGTCAGTCAGTGCGCTGTTGTCGGGATCAATGACTGCGAGCAACGTCACCGCATCGGTTGCCCGGGGCAGGTCGGCACCGTCTATCGCTGTGTTGGCGCCCTGCACCAGCGCGTCAATTCTCTGAGGTATTGACTCCGAAGTCTCGCGCAGTATCTGCAAACCCTGCTGATACCGCTCGCTCGCCTCGGTGTACTGTTGCGCTCGATAAAAACCGTCTCCTTTTGTTGCCAGTTCGGCGGCCGCAGCAAAGGCGTCCGGTGCCCATTGCTCTACGCCTTGCTCCTCCAGCGCAAACTGCAGGTCGATCAGGTCCGCCAGAATGTCCTGTGCTGCCAGTCGCAAGCGTGCTTGCTGTGCATCGGCCCAGGGCGACTGCTCTGGCACCGCGGCGGCTGGTGCGGTGGTCGCAGGCGTGGCTGATGCTTTGCTCTTTGCCACGGCCTGCTGTTCTTCGCTGGCCGGTGCGCTGGCGCCTGCCGCTCCGGCCGGGACGTTGTCCGGTAACCAGAAAAAAACCAGCAGCGCTGCACCAATGAGCAGACCCAGGGCTGCTGGCAGCCAGGCGCCAGATAGCCGTGATGTAGACGCAGCGTGATGCGCCGTACGCTGGCTGCCTGGTTGCGGTCTGGCTGGCTCAAAGGGCGTAGGTTCAAGGGGTTGGTTGTGCTCGGGCATTGGGCGGTACAGGTCAGGCGCTGGGGTTGCGGTGCTACAGTGTAGCAGGGTCGCTGGCGACGGCTTCCAGAGGCTGCAGATCGCCGACTTCCTTGCGGTAGATCTCTGCCAGAAGATCGCGCCATTGTGCGTATTGATCCTCGACGCTGCCGCTGAGTGTGATGGTGCGATCCTCCAACTCGATGACCTTGGGGGCGATTTCCATCTCCATGGATTCGCCCAGTTCCTGCAGTGCTTCAACATGGATTTGTGTTTCGTTGCGCTTGTACAGGCCGCTTTTGATGATATAGGCGCCACCGAGCACCGCGATTCTGCCGGCGGCTCGGCTGGCCTCGTGGTCGCCCTCTACCTGCGCCGCTATTCCGCCCAGCACCGCAATGGCTCCTGTGATGAGCTGCTGCCTGCTCTGGGCCTTGAGCTCCTGAATGGCGATCACCTCTTCATAGCTAAGCCGTCGCCACTCGTGATACGGGTCACTCATAAGCTCATCGAAGGTCACGTAGTAGTCTTGCAGCGTGTCGATGAACAGGTGGTCCCGCTCCCTGATCTTGCGCACCCTGTTGAGCATGGGGTCTTCTTCGGCGGGCAACCTGACGATGCTGTAGGTTTTGCCGCTGCCCCTGACCAGATAGCCGCGAAAAGCTTCTTCGGAAAAACTCTGCGCAAACAACAGCTCGGTCACCAGACGCACCTCGCGGCGTTCGCCCAGTTCAACTTTCTCAAGCGCGGCCAGCAGGTCATTGGCAATCTGGTTAAAAATGGCCTGGAATGGATCCTGTGAGCTGCGAGCGGTGACGGTGTAGGCGTAGCCGCTGGCGTGGCTTTTGTATGTCTTGTCCAGCCAGGTGACGCCCCGTGAGTCGCTGGCGCGCACGGCCAGTTGCAGCTTCTCTCCGTCGGAATGGAGAATCTTCCCCGTGATGACGAGGTCTGTCAGTTGGCTTTCATCGGGCAGTACACGCACCGCACCCCAGGCGCCGCTCTCTTGTAGTGCCGCCGCCAGTTGGTTAGGCAGGAACAGTGACTCTGCCCGGCGTACTTCGGGGTAGATGGGCATGTCCTCGTCTTCGTCGTGGTCATCGATGCCCGGGTCGAATGCGACAATACCGACATCCAGCAGGAATGCTTCAGGGATGGGGGCGGCAGGCACATTGATGGCCGGCACCTGCGTGCTGCGCACCGTGTGATTGACGCAGCCGGTGGCCAGCATCAGCAGTATGCACAGTACCAGGCGCAGTGCGCTCACTGGCTGATGCCCTTGTACTTGCGATATTCATCCCAGAGCCTTTCCCTCACGGCCGGGTCGGGCTCGCGCATGGCGGCCTCGCGCAGCTGGCGGGCGACGACGTCGTCATCATCGCCGGCCGGGATGTCTTTCGGTGGCGGATACTTGGCGGGGTCAGCGGGCGGCCCGCCACCGGCACTGCCGCCTGGAACGGGACCGTCATAGCCGGCTGCGCGTGGCGCGCTGGCTGTGCCGCCGGGGAACGTGCTGGTCTGAGCGTCATCTTCTTCGGCAGGCGCGCGCTCAACCTGTTCGCGATCCCGCTGTCGCTGTTGTGCCTGTTCCTCGAGAATCAGTGCGTCAAAATCGCCGGTACTGCGCTCTAACTCCGCGTCGAGAATGGCTACCTGTTCAGCGTTCGTCAGGGGCCCCTGACCAACTCCGCCTACTGGCGCCGCGCCAGGGTCGCCTGCGGCTGTTGCGTCCGGTTGAGCCGCGTCGCCCACCGGTGGACTGTGCACGGGCGGCATGGCCCCGGGACCCTGGGCGGTAGCGCCCGGAAAGGCCGGGCCGCTCTGGCCGCGTCTGGGATTATCGCGCAAATCGGGAAGGCTCTGTTCACCTTGCCTTGTGGGCTCGAAGCCAGGTTCAGCCGCCGATGCTGAACCGTCGTTTCCGGCGGCAGCGCCCGCGATTGTTTCATCGCTACTGCCACCGCCAGCACGCCCTTCCTGCGCGCCATTGGGCATGCCGTCAGGCGTTCCTGCGGAGCTGCCCCCAGAACCTGTCTGCGCGGAAGCGTCTGGGGGCATGCCTGGCGTTGTGCCTGTGCCGGCTGATGCGCCAGGCATCGCTTCTGGCATTCCACCCGGGCTACCCGCCGGCGAACCGGCACCGGGTATGCTGACGGCGCCACCTCCGGGCATGGCCGGCGCGCCGCCCGACTCTTTGGTGGGCGTGCTTGCGCTCGGGCAGCCTATGAGCAGGGCGCAGCTTGCCAGCAGTGGTGCGACTGCGGCGATGCGCCAAAGGGGCGGCTTATTGGATGTCGTAGGCATAAACAATGTCAGTTGTTTCCACGGGTTGGCCGTCGGCAAAACGCGGCCTGAACCGGGTTTTGCGCAACTGGCGTGTCAGGCTTGACGCCGTTCGATCAAACGCCTTGTTGTCATCTATCCGTTCTATATCGTAGACCTGCCCGCGGCTGCTCACGCTGAACTCAATCATGACGTCGCCTGTAGTGCTGTCGAGCCGCTGCGGCAGTGCCAACAGCCCATCGATGCTGGGCAGCGCTACCGGCTCTGCGAAGAGCCGGGCCGTCTGTTGTTGGGCATCATCCAGTGCGGCGAGTTCCGCAAGGGCAGCGTTATAGGCTTCCAGTGCTGCAAAACGCTTGCCGTGGTACAAGTGCCAGTCTCCCAGTCGAGCCAGGCTTTGGGCAGGCGTCGCTGCATCATAGCCCTGGTGTTCAACGAGTGCCTGCTGCAGTTTGTACATGTGCAGGATCAAATCACGGCCATACTCGTAGTTGCGCAGTTGATTCATCTCAAACTCACGCAAGCGTTGTTGGCGCGTGAATTCGTCCGCGTACAGCGTTTGGCGCATCGCTTCGCCATCATAATTGGCGATCAGGTAGCGTGTTCGCAGCAGGCCTCGCATCGGCGCCAGCAGTGACTCCGCGTTGGCCTGTTCGTTCTGGCTGATATTGGCCAGCGCCTGGTCGTAGCGCTTTTGCATTCTTAACAGGCGGGCATAAGGGTCGTCATCCAGGCCCAGCTGGTATGCCCGAAAGTCCCAGTCGGCGTGGTCGAGCAGTGCGCGCGTGTAGGCGTCGGTATTACCCAGCGTGCGTTTCTGCACCCTGTAGAGATAGCGATAGCGCTCGTCGGCCTCTGCATAATTGCCTACGCCGATGTGTGCGGCTATCTCCCCTTCGAGATGTGGCAGCTGGGAAGCACTGTACAAGCCATCGTTGATGCGCGCCAGGTGTACGCCGCGCTTGAACATGGGAATGGCGTCGGCGAACTGGCCGCGCGCGTTGAGGGCGGTGGCGAGGCCCAGCAGTGGTTCTGACAGATCCGCCCCATAGGCGCCGTCACGGGCTTCGATCTCGTCGATGATGCTGAGATAGGAATCAACAAGCTCTGCATCCTGCGCCTGGCAGGGCAGTGCGATTGCGATCACAGCGAGTGCTACCAGCCAGATTCCAGTCATTGCAATGACCACCTGCTTACCACTGTTGACAGCGGCACATTCGTTCAATCAGACACCCCAACAGTATATACATTCACAGGGCGGGCAGACAAAATACCGTCCCTAACATTGTCCAACTGTATGTCAGGGGAGTTCATGGGGCAGTTTGAACAGGATACTGCGGTGGTAAAGGTCGATGACGGTCTGTATCGCGGCGAGGTGCATGAAGGATGGCGCGTTGGCGAGGTGCCGAACGGGGGTTATGTGCTGGGTATTGCCGGGCGAGTGTTACGCGCGGCCCTACCGCACAAGGATCCATTGACGGTTAACGCATTTTTCTTGTCGCCCACCACCCTGGGTCCGGTGGATTGCCGGATCGACATCTTGCGCGTGGGCGGCAGTACAAGTTTCGCCGAGGTGGGCATGTTCCAGGACGACCAACTGAAGGTCAAGGTGACGGCGGCCTATACGGATCTGGAAAACCTGCAGGGCGAGAGCTGGACGAACGTGATCAGGCCGGAATTTCCACCCTGGGAGGCTTGCGAGCCTTCCCCACAGAAAGGCATCGAATTGCGCCAACGTGTCGAACTGCGACTGGTGTCGGGCAAAGAGGTGTTTACCCGCCGTGAGCCCGACGGCAGTGGTGTTTTTGATGGCTGGATGCAGCACAGGGATGCCACCCCGCCCGATGTGATCTCGCTGTTGATGTTTGCCGATGCGCTGCCCCCTCCGGTGTTCAGCGTCGTTGGGCCAGTGGGATGGGTGCCGACCATTGAGTTGACGGTGCAAGTGCGTGCCCATCCGTCACCCGGGCCCATTCAGGCCCGTTTGGAGACGCGGCATGTAAGCGCTGGTGTACTGGAAGAGGATGGTCAGTATTGGGATGCGTCGGGAACACTGGTCGCGCTGAGTCGGCAAACTGCAAAGTTGCGTATTCCCAAACCCCGTTGACGAGTCTGTGCTGCGCGCAGCACCCGTCCGGTCAATACGCGGCGACCCAGCCGCCGGGACGGCGACTGTCGGTGGCTCCGTACAACCAGCCACCTTCGAGCACCAGCGAGTTGGTGCGGCCCTGTGTGCGTTCCCCCACTTCGACCGGGTGACCCATGGCGATAAGCAGGTTGAGGGTGTCTATACTGATGCCTTGCTCTACACGCAGTTTGTCGGGCATCCATTGGTGATGAATACGTGGCGCGGCGGCGGCGGTGGCAATGTTCATGTTGAATTCCATCGCGTTGAGAATCGTCTGTAACACGGTGTTGATAATAATGCTGCCGCCAGGGCTGCCAGTGGCAAGCCACGGTGCGCCGTTTTTCATGACAATCGTGGGGCTCATGGACGATAACGGCCGTTTGCCTGGCTCTATTTTGTTGGCCTGCCCCTGAACGAGCCCGAAGGCGTTGGCAAAGCCGGGCCGTGCGGCAAAATCTGCCATCTCGTTGTTGAGCAACATACCTGTGCCGGGTACGGCGATGTGTGAACCGAAACTGAAATTCAAGGTGTAGGTGTTGCTCACGACGTTGCCGAACCGGTCCGCTACGGAGTAGTGGGTCGTCTCTGTGCCGCCCTCAGCCAGTTCTGCGCCGGGCGCAATATCGTCTGCGGGCCGCGCGGATGTGGCACTGATAGTGCTGCGTTGGCGTGCGGCGTAATCCTTGTCAATCAGCTTTGCGGTAGGCACCTGGACAAAATCCGGGTCGCCGAGATAGACGCTGCGATCGGCGTAGGCCAGCTTCATGCTTTCTGTGAGGTGGTGCAGGTAGGCGGCAGAGTTGTGGCCCATCGACGCCAGATCGAAGCCCTCCAGAATGTTCAGCATCTGCAGGATGTGAATGCCTCCCGAGGAGGGTGGTGGTGCCGAAACAATGGCGTATTCCCGAAAAGTGCCGCGCACGGGCTCGCGCTCCACTGCGGTATACCCTGCCAGGTCAGCTTCGGTAATCAGGCCATTGCCACGGCGCATCTCCTGTGCGATGCGCTGGGCAATAGGGCCGGTATAGAAGCCTTCAAAACCATCCTCCTGTATTTGCGTCAGGGTCCAGGCCAGTTCGGGCTGCTTCCAGGTTTGTCCCACTGCTAGTGCGTTGCCGTCGGCGTCGAGAAACAGGCGCGCCGCCTCGGGGTTGCGGCGCAACTGGGCGGCACGCGCGCTTAGTTCGAAGTTCAGCGCATAGGAAACCGCGATGCCCTGGCTGGCCAGTTTGATCGCCGGCGCCAGCACTTTTTCGCGCGACAACAGGCCGTAGCGTTCCTGCGCCAGCAGCATGCCCGCCACAGTGCCCGGTACCCCGGCAGACTGGTGGCTAAAGTACTCACGCATCTTGTCTACTTCGCCCTTGTCATTGAGGAACAGGTCGGCGCTGGCGGCAGCCGGTGCAGTTTCACGGTAATCGATAAAGGTTTGTTTGTTGTCTGCGGCCAGGTGAATCAGCATGAAACCGCCGCCGCCAAGATTGCCTGCACGTGGATAAGTAACGGCCAGTGCAAAACCAGTTGCCACCGCCGCATCAACGGCGTTGCCACCGGCCTGCAGTATCGAGAGACCAACTTCTGCAGCAATTTTCTCTGGTGCGACGACCATGCCATTGCGACCCACGGTGGGCAGAAAGCGTTGTTGATAGTCGATGATGGGCACCGTGTTCTGCGCCGGATCGGCAATTGCACTGTCTTGTGCGGTGGCCGCGACGCTGGCCCAGGGGCCGGTCAGCAGTAGTAGCATTGTTGCAAGGATAAGTTGGCGGGGGGCGGTCACGAATCAAAACGTCCTTTGCGAAGTGATCTGAGACTTTAACTGTTTTACAGCGCAGCGCATACTCCCGGGCGGGAATACGCAACGGAGGCCCAGGTGAACGAATTACAGGCGGAGATTATCCGGCGTCTGGAGCAGATGTACCGGACATTGCATGCCGGCGACGACGTCGCTCCGGCGACCTTGCTGCGTACTGAGGGACTGCTGGAGGCTGCCGTGCTGGCGGGTGTTGCAGACCAGCAGTCGCTCGATCAGTTACTTAACCAGTCTTACAGTGCCGTGTGCAAAACCACCCTGGCCCAGAGCTTCGGCGACGACTGGCGGGACTTTTATCCGTTCCCGCAGATCCCCCTGCGCATGCAGCGCGCGCCGGTGTTTCCCAGCACTAGGGACTAGGTCGGCCTACTGGCATTCCCGCCACATAAACCATACCGTTGGGCCGGCCCTACCGACCGTCTCGCTGGCGATAACTTCGAAACCAAATCGCTCGTACAGCGGCACGTTCTTGCTGTTGGAGCTTTCAAGATAGGCAGGTACACCGCGCTCGTCGCAGATGCGTGTGCCATGGTCCAGCAACGCGCTGCCGATTCCCTGACCCTGGTTTGCGCTGCGACAACTCAGGAACTGCAGGTAGTAGTGAGGTTCAGTGGGTTGCTGTCGGGTAAAAACTGCCCCCTGCTCACGCATTCGACGCAGGCCGCGCAGCCCATCTGTCATCAATAGGCGCAAGACCAGTTTCAAAAGCGAGCGTCGCGGTGCCATCTGAAAGCGCTCTTCGGGTGGCAACCATAGGGCCGCTGCGTTGCCGTTGTTCTCAAGGTGGACCATGCCACGCGGCAGGTAGACCTCCTGCAGTAACAGCCTGAAGTAATCGCGGTACAGCTTCACTGGTGGAATCACCCAGTTCAGCATGGGGTCGCTGGCAAAACCGTCCGCGAGGATGGTCACCAGCGTTTCAATGTCCGCCGATGTGCCATTGCGAATGACTGGCGGGTGTTTTGCAGGTTTGCTTGCGGCCACGACAAGGTTGTGCTCGATAAAGGCGTGGCCATAGCCTAGCAGGTTTACCCGGTATTGGGTCCCCCTGCTGGCAGTGTCTGGCACCGGGTATACCTGCTGTTGTAGCGCACTTTTTTGCGCGCCGCTGCGCCTCGGGTTGCGCGCATCGCAAGGGCAGGTACGGCCAATCTTATGGCGTGGGTGTTATGATAGGGACTGCGCTATGAAGGAGGCGGAGAAGCCGTGCGATACGAGGATTTTCGACGAGAATATACCGCAGGCGGGTTGTCGCGGGCCGCATTGGACGCCTGCCCGATCAGGCAGTTTGAGCAGTGGTTTGAGCAGGCCTCTCAATCGTTGCTGCTAGACCCTACCGCGATGGTCCTGGCTTGTGTAGACGAGCAGGGCCTGCCCTCGCAACGCATCGTGCTACTCAAGGGCGTGAGCTCCGCTGGGTTTGTTTTTTTTACCAATTACACCAGCAGCAAGGCGCGCGCGATCGAATCTCAGCCCGTGGTGTCGGCGCACTTTCCATGGAATGCGCTTGATCGCCAGGTGATTGTGCGCGCCACAGCGGTAAAAGTGTCCCGGGAAGAGTCTGCCCAGTACTTTGCCTCGCGGCCGCGAGAAAGCCAGATAGCCGCGTGGGCCTCGCAGCAGAGCCGCCCTGTTGCCTCGCGTGGCGAGCTTGAATCTGCGGCCCGGCAGGTGCGTGAGCAGTTCGCCGGCAAAGAGGTCCCGGTCCCGGATTTCTGGGGTGGTTACCGGCTGGTGCCTGATCGCATGGAGTTCTGGCAGGGCGGCGCACATCGCCTGCATGATCGTTTTGTATACAGCCGCGCGGGAGAGGATTGGCACATAGAGCAACTACAGCCATGAGTAAAGCAGGTCTAACCGCCCGTTGATTGCCCGCTCGCCGTTACTGCCTTAGCCGACCCGACGCTGGCGAAAGTAACGCGGCTCTGAGTCGATACCCAGCAAGGTTCTTCGGATCATGTCCAGGCCCGCAGCGGCAATCATGGTTTGGAACAGGCTGCGTTCAACCGGCCAGTGCAAGCATCGCGTGTGCACCTGCGTTGGCCCGGCATGCTGGCTGGCCCAGGCCAGCCAAACAGTGCCGACAGGCTTTTGCGGTGAGCCTCCGCCCGGCCCGGCAACCCCTGATACCGCAATGGCATAATCGGCTGTGGCTCGCTCCAACGCCCCCTTGGCCATTTCGATCACCACGGCCTCACTGACCGCGCCATGCTCTTCCAGTGTCGCTGGCTGCACGCCCAACACCGATGCCTTGATGTGGTCAGCGTAGGTGACGAAGCCGGCATGGAAAACATCGGATGAACCAGGCACCCGGGTGAGCATCGATGCGATAAGCCCGCCAGTACAGGATTCTGCCGTAGCCAGTGTGGCTCCCTGGGCGCGCAGCAATGCGATGATTTTTTCGGCCAATGTACAGTCGCCTTCGCCGATAATGTGATCGCCGAAAAGCGCATCCAATTGCTCGCGACAGGCACGCTGTGCCGGCTCGGCACTTGCTGTGCTGATACTGAGCTTGATTTCCATTTGGGGAGCGCCGGCGCGAAACCCCAGCTCGACCTCCTCAGGCCAGTCGGGCATTGCATCACTGATGATTTGCTGTGCGGTGGATTCACCCAGTCCGAACGTTTGCAGGCGCATGATGCGACGTTCAACGGGATGCTCCAGCGCGCCTGCCAGGTCGCTGATGATTAACTCCATCATCGCGTCCAGTTCACTGGGTACGCCCGGTGTGCACATTATGCGACACCGGCCTACCTGCATCTCGAAGCCGACCGCGCTACCGACGGGGTTGTCGATCAACCCGGCGCCCTGGGGCAAGAGCGCCTGCTTGCGATTGGCAGCGTTCAGGGCGAGGTTGCGCTGTGCGCACCAGCGCTCGAGGTGCGCAATGGCCTCGGCATGTTCTACCAGCGGTACCTGCGCCACGCCGGCCAGGATCTCTGCGGTCAGGTCGTCGATGGTCGGCCCCAGGCCGCCGTTGACGATCACAATATCGGATGAGGCTGCCATCGCCGCCAACTCTGTTTGCAGCAGCGCCGGATCATCCCCCACAGTGACCTTGCGGTGAACGCCGATGTCCAGCGCACCCAGGCGCTGGGCAATGAGGGCAGAATTGGAGTCGATGGTGTCGCCACTCATGATCTCATTGCCGGTCAGTAATAATTGCACCACTGGCGTACTGCCGCCCATATCAGCCCCTTGGCTCCTGGAAAATTCAGGCAAGCATAGCTGCAATGCTTTCGACAAAGCAAAGTGGTATTGTGATGCCGCGCGCGCCGAGCTCGAAATACGGCGCGGTAAATGCAATAAATGCAATAAAAGTCACTGCAGGCTGAGTAAGATCTTGCCAAAGCTCAATTTTTGTCCGGAATGTGCAGGCCCGCTGACCGCGCAGGTGATCAACGGCGAGCCTCGCGGCCAGCACTATTGCGCTCGTTGCGCACAGGGGGTTGTCGATCATCCGATGATCGTCGTGACGGCTTTTGTTGCCTGTGGCAAGCGGCTGCTCTGGGTGCAGCGGGCTCTGCAGCCACAGCAGGGCAAGTGGGCGATTCCAGGGGGCTTTCTTGAAGAGGGCGAGACGCTGGCGCAGGGGTCGGCCAGGGAGCTGTGGGAGGAGGCCGGCGTACGTCTGTCGCCGCAACAGCTGCAGCTTTATATGGTTGGCACCATCACATTTATCAACCAGATTTATGTCGCCTTCCGGGCCGTTGTGCCAGTGGAGCAATGCCAGGCGGGGGTTGAGTCGCTGGATGCGCGCTTCTTTGCGCGCGACGAGTGTCCCTGGGACAACGTCGCCTACCCGCAGGTCAATGATTCGATCAAGCAGGCCTATGATGACCTGGATAATGGCACGTTCGATGTGTGGGAGGCAGAAATGACCGCCGCTCACTACGCACTGCGCAAGGTGAGACAGAGCGGTGATTGAGGGTCACAGCAGAGGTGTCAGGAAGCTACTTCATGCGTTGTCTAGAAGCCACCGTGGGTTTGCAGGTGCTGGATTTCCTCCTCTGTAGAGGCACGCCCCAATATGGCATTACGGTGCGGAAAGCGACCGAATCTGGCAATAACGTCACGATGCGCAACGGCATAGCGCAGATAGTCAGCGCAGCGTGGGTCCTGGTCACGTTCGGCCGCCAGCTGCTCAAATAGCGCGACACAGCGTTCTTGCATCTGTATCTGTTCGCTGTGCTCCAGCGGTAGGTAAAGAAAGACTCGGTGCATGGTCGGTAGCTGTCGATGCACGTTCGATGCAATGGCCCCCAGTGCCAGCGCAAGCGCCTTGTTGTCACCGGAGAATGCCTGCGGGCTGTCGCGGTGGATGTTGCGACTGAACTGATCGAGCACAACAATCAACGCCACCAGACCTTGGCGGTCGCCGGCCCAGTGATCGAGTTCTCCGGCCAACGCGCTACGCAGCAGATGGCCAAAGCGTTCAGTGATGGTGTGATCTGTGGCGGCGCTCTTGCTGAACCAGAGGCTGTGCTGAGCGGGAGCGCTCATGCCGGACGCGTCCAGTTCGCCAAACCAGAATGCCAATACCTGTGAAACCCGGTTGTCCATAGGTGATCTCGTTCATGGGTTGATGGGGTAGTCTGTGTGCTGTGCTAACCTGCGCAGGGTAACAGGTGTGTGTAGTCTTGACTGTGAGGGATTTGCTGGGAATGGCAGTAGCAAACATCAATTTACCGCGAATCCTGCGGGTGGGGGGCGGGGCCAGCGGTGAGCTGGCACAGACGCTGGCAGAACTGGGCCTGTCAGGGCCGCTGTTCATCACAGATCCCTTTTTGGTGCAGTGCGGCTATCTTGAGGCGCTCGAGCAGCAGCTCACAGAGGCCCGGCTAGAGTATGGCGTATTCGCAGACTGTGTGCCCGACCCTACCACGGACAGCGTGGAGGCTGCCCTGCACGTGCTACGCGCCGGCAACTATGACTGCCTGGTGGCTCTGGGAGGCGGCAGCTCGCTGGACACTGCCAAGGCCGTTGCAGTGCTGGCTGTCAATGGTGGTGCCATGCGTGATCACAAGGTTCCCGCCAGGCCCGACAGCGGCTTGCCTGTCATTGCCATACCCACAACGGCCGGTACCGGTTCCGAGGTGACGCGAGTTGCGGTGATTACCGACACACAGACACAGGAGAAGATGCTCTGCATGGGGCTGGGCCTGATGCCCGTGGCTGCGCTGGTTGATTACGAACTGACGCTGAGCATGCCGTATCGATTGACTGCCGACACCGGGATCGACAGCCTGTGCCATGCCATGGAGGCTTTTGTCAGCCGCAAGTCCAACGCGTTCACTGACAGCATCGCGTTGACGGCGATGCACAGTATTTACACGAATATTCGCACGGCCTGCGCGGAGCCGGACAACCGCGCGGCTCGTGAGGCCATGATGCTCGCAGCAACGCAAGGCGGAATCGCCTTTGCTAACGCCTCGGTAACGCTGATCCATGGCATGAGTCGCCCGATCGGTGCCGCTTTCCATGTGCCCCACGGATTGAGCAATGCCATGTTGCTGCCCGAGGTAACCGCCTGGTCTGTCGCGGAGTCTACTGCGCGGTATGCCCGGTGTGCCCATGCGATGGGGGTGTGTGACGCCGCCGACCCGGACAGCGTGGCCAGCGACAAACTGGTTGTGGCTCTGCGGCAATTGACGAGGGATCTCGGCGTGCCCGGCCCTGCCGAATATGGTATCGACAAAAGCGCATGGTTTGGCGCTCTGGAGGTGATGGCGCAACAGGCGCTGGATTCCGGCTCGCCCGCCAACAACCCGCGCATACCGGACAAGGACGAGATCATTGCCCTGTATGAGCGTGTCTGGTAGCCGGCGCGGGTTTTTTTAACGCACCGCAGTGCCTGTGCCTTACATTCAGCGATGCCATTGATTAAACTGGCTAACACGCAATTGCGATCGGATGATGCAGGTACTGACCACTATGAAACGTGTCGTTTTCAACCAGAAAGGGGGCGTCGGCAAGACCAGCATTACCTGTAACCTGGCAGCCATCGGCGCTGCCATGGGGTACCGGACGCTGGTGGTTGACCTCGACGTACAGGGTAATACCACGCACTACCTGGTCGGGGAGATTGACGCGGATGCTTTCCCGGCCGAAGCGCAGGGCGTGGCAGGTTTGTTCAAACAAACCGTGGGGTCGCGCAAGATGCGCCAGAATCCGGATTCCTTTGTCTGGGACACCCCCTACGAAAATCTTTTTCTGTTGCCTTCGAGCCCCGTGCTTGCGGAACTGGAAAAAGAACTGGAATCCCGTTACAAAATCTACAAGCTGCGCGACGCGCTGGAAAAACTCTCTGACGAATATGACAGGGTGTACATCGATACTCCGCCCAACTTCAATTTCTATTCGCGCGCTGCTCTGATTGCTGCCGATTCAGTGTTGATCCCCTTTGATTGTGACAGTTTTGCGCGCCAGAGCCTGTACTCCTTGCTGGACAACCTGGGCGAGTTACAGGAAGACCACAACCCTGATCTGGAAGTCGAAGGGATCGTGATCAATCAGTTCAACTCACAGGCCAATCTACCCACCGAGTTGGTTAACGAGCTCAAGGCCGAGGGGCTGCCTGTGCTTGAGACCTACCTGAGCAGTTCGGTGAAAATGAAAGAGTCGCATCGTGACCACAGGCCATTGATCGATCTGGCGCCGGGCCATAAGCTCACCGGCCAGTTTCTGGAGCTGCACGCAGAACTGGAAGCAACCATTGCCAGAGCGGCCGCCTAGCCCGGACAGGCTCATGGGTCATGTGGGCAGGCCCGATCGCCCGGGCGGGATGCCCTGAGTGACTTCAGCGGCCGGCCTTGGCACCTGCCCCGTGCATGCAGCCGGTGAATATCGTTATAGCACTTAGTTATTTGTCACCCTAATTTTGATTCTATAGAGTTCTCAGCCTTGTTGTGTGAGTGATCGGAAGCGCCCCTTGGAAATAGATCTGGAAAGCGCCAATGCAGCCCTGAGAGACGCCAGTGCCACTGATATTGTGCGCTGGGCATTGGCGCAGGGGGGCAAAACCATAGCGACTACGAGCATGGGCAAGAATGCCGCAGTGATGCTGCATCTGGTCAGTCAGGTAGACCGCGCCGTCCCCACTATTTGGGTGGATACCGGCTATAACCTCAGGGACACCTATGTGGTGGCGCAGCGGTTGATTCGTGATCTTGACCTGAACCTTGCGGTTTACTCCCCTGAAATGACCTCAGAGCGCCGCAATGCCATTATGGGTGGAATCCCCACACCGGACGAAGAAGAGCGTCATCAGGAATTTACGCGACAGGTCAAGCTCGAGCCTTTCGAGCGGGCACTGCGAGAGTTCAGCCCGGACATCTGGCTCACCGGTATCCGCAGGGACGAAACCGAACACCGCAAAACGCTCGATATCGTCTCGCTGGACGGCCGGGGCATTATCAAGGTAGCCCCCATTTTTTACTGGTCAGAGGCCGATGTAGAGCAATACATGCAGGCCCACGAACTGCCCACCTGTAAACACTACTTCGACCCTACCAAGGCCTGGGACGGGCGCGAGTGCGGCCTGCACACCGAAGGCTGACGCGCTGCGGGCCTAGCCCGCGACCAGCGCAACTCCCAGTGCCAACAGTGCTGTGCACACGAAAAACCCGGAGATGATAAGGCCGAGCTGGCGCATCGCTGCTTTGTCCGCCGCGGTATCTGTTTCGAGAATATGCTGAGTCATGTTATTGGCTCCTTAGGTTGACCCCTCGATGCATAATCCTGCCCGTGCACACCTTCGCCAGCAATGACCTGAATCAAGGATTTTGCCGTATCTGGAGTATACTGGGCCAGCGTGGAGGGCCAGATGACACCGGTACCTGTTTCACATCAGCCTGTTGACCCGTCCCGCCCTCGAACGGCCGGGTGGATGCGCGGCTGTTGCCTGCTTGTTGTCGCCCTGTGCCTGGGGGCCTGCTCCCAGAACCCGCTGGACAGACGCGCTGTTGCCTCTTTGTCACCACTGACGCTGGACGCGAAAGTCATTCGCCCTGCAGAAGTACCCGGCCTTGTGGTCACACCCGACCTGCTGGCCACCGATCAGGCTATGCGCGATTTCGTCAAGCGCTATACGCAGGGTATTCCCAGCGGCCGCGCTCGCGTGATGAGCCTGCACCAGGCCGTGCGTGGCTCCGCCAGCCTTGGTATTGAGTACGATGCGTCTGCAGAGGGTACCGCGCGCGATGTGTTTCATCGCGGTACTGCAAACTGCCTGTCCTATGCCACGTTGTTTGTAGCCCTGGCCCGAGAGGCCGGGCTGGATGCGCAGTTCCAGTGGCTGAAAGTACGCCCGCAGTGGACGGTCAAGGGCGAGCGTGTGATGGTGCGTGTGCACGTCAATGTCATGGTATATGCCAACGAGCGCGATCATTTCATGGTGGATATCGAGCCGCTCCCGAGTGAGGATGTTGCCGGGTCCCGTCGCCTGACGGATGACGATGCGCGTGCGCTCTACCACGCCAATATTGCCATGAATGCACTCGCCGAGGGCCAGACAGAACAGGCCTGGCTGCACAGCACACGCGCCTTGCAGCTAAGCCCAGGGATGGCGCAGCTCTGGGTCAATATTGGCGCTGTTTATCGATCTGCCGGCCAGCATGCCGACGCCGAGAGCAGCTACCTGCAGGCACTGGAACTGGACCGTTGGAATGATTCCGCCATGAACAACCTGGTGGTGCTGTACCGACTCGAAGGCCGTGAGGAAGAGCGCTTGCAGTGGGCGCGGCGTGTAGAGCAGTATCGCAAGGAAAACCCCTACTACCATGCATGGAAGGGTGACGAGGCGGCCCGGCAAAAAGAGTGGCAGCAGGCGCGCGGTTACTATAAACGAGCGCTCCAGTTGCTGCCCAGCGACAGCCGCCTGCTGTATTCAGTGGGTCTGACCTATCAAGAGATGAATGAGCCCGGGAAGGCGCAGGAGTATATAGAGCGAGCCATCGAGCATGCCACGCTGCGCTCAGACATAGAAGCCTACACGCTGCAGTTGCAGATGGTGAAAGAGGATCTCAGGGCGGTGCACGCCAAGGACGCCTAGCGCGGGCGATCAATCCTGATATAGGCGCGGCGCCTGGTCTTGCCTGTCAGGTTGGAAAAGAAATCCGCGATACGCATCTGCCAACCGTACTTACGATGTAGCGCCTGTAGTGCAGTCTCCTGAGCGGGAGCGTCCAGCACTTCGGCAGCGGTATCTATCCATTCCCCCGTCAGGGTTCCCGACATGGTGCACGGTGCAATGCGCACCTCGCTGAAATTGCGCAGCCGTTTGACCTTGCCCGCGTCTCCGGCCGAGAAAACGTAGTAGCTGCCCTGGTCTGGCGCAAACCATACCGGGGTCTGGACCCAATCGCCGGAACGTTTCCTGGTGGCCAGGCTAAGGTAGCTGCCTCCTTCCAGAAACTCGATATCTGCTTGCTTCATACGGGTGCCTTTTTTAGTTCATACACTAATGCCTGGCTACTGCTATCATTTAAGCCGCTTTTTTCCACGCCCACAATAGACCTTCGGGAATCTGATCCACAAGGAGTTTGCACGCATGCCAGCACTGAATGACGCCTTTGATGCCACCACAACCACCGATGACGTGATGCGCGGGGTGTCCCTGGCGGGCCAAACTGCACTGGTCACCGGCGCCTCGTCCGGATTGGGCGTAGAAACCTCGCGGGCGCTGGCGGCCGCCGGTGCGCACGTAGTGATGTCTGCACGCGATGCGCAGAAACTGGACAAGGCCAGGGCAGAGGTAGTGGCGCAGGTACCGCAAGCCGCGCTCGATACACTGCTCATGGATCTGGCAGATACGGACAGCGTGCGCGCTGCCGCCGGGCAGGCGTTACAGGACTATCCCACCATTCACCTGCTGATCAATAATGCGGGCGTGATGGCGTGTCCCCTCATGCGCACCGCGCAGGGGTTTGAGCTGCAGTTTGGCACCAATCACCTGGGCCATTTCCTGTTCACCTGCCTGCTGGCTCCGGCATTGTTGGCGGGCGCTCCGGCGCGCATTGTGAATCTGAGCTCAGCGGGGCACAAGTTCGCAGACGTCAATTTTGATGATCCCAATTATCGGCAGCGGGACTATGAAAAGTGGCAGGCCTACGGCGAGTCCAAGACGGCCAATGCCCTGTTCACTGTGGGCATCGACAAGCGGCTCAAAGACAGCGGCGTGCGGGCGTATGCCGTCCATCCAGGGGTGATCATGACGGAGCTGAGCCGGCACATGGATCATGCGGATTTTGAAACCCTCAGCAGCCGAACTCCGGCCGGTCAGGAGCTGGTTTTCAAGAGCGTAGAGCAGGGCGCAGCAACCTCGGTTTGGGCTGCAACGGCTGTTGAACTGGCGGAGCAGGGCGCTATTTATCTGGAAAATTGCCAAATAGCGCAGCCGGCCGTGCAGGAGGGCAATTCAGGAGTAGAATCCTATGCTCTGGATGCAGCGGCAGCCGAGCAGCTCTGGGCGTTATCGGAGCAGTTGGTTGGGCAGTCATTCAGTTTCTAGTTCAGCAATAAAGGGGCAACTTATGAAGAAAATCACTGCAATATTGCCAGCACTGCTGGCGGGCGTGCTCGGCTTACAGGTGTCGCCATTAGCGTCCGGTGACGACAAGGAAATGATTGATGCCAATACCCAGCGCGCGCTGACCTGGCTGCGTTCCACCGGGCCTGAGGCAGAAAAGCTGTTGGAAACCGCTGCCGGTGTCCTGGTGTTTCCGGACATCGTCAAGATGGGCTTCGGTGCAGGTGGTGAATTCGGCGAGGGCGCCTTGCTGGTCCGTGGCGAGGCAGTGGATTACTACGCAACTGCCGGTCAGGAGCATGGCATGGGTCCAGAATCGGAATTCAAGGCTGAAGTTATTTTCTTTATGACAGAACAGGCGTTGGAAAACTTTCGCCGCACGCATTCGTGGAAGGTAGGCGATCATGCCCAAGTACCGGTGGCCCTGAGTGGGTCTGAGGCATTGCGTTCGCTCGAGGAGCACATCGGCCTGGTGTTGTCAGAAGATGGATTGGTCACGCATCTGCAACTTGAAGGTGATCGCATTACGCGTATCGCACGCTGAACCGAGCCTGCCAGCGGGGAGCCCCACCCCGATTGGCTGGCGAGGCAGCGCTGAGTTGGTTATTCTCCAGCGTTGCCTCTGGCTACTAACCCAAGTAACACAAACACCGGAATCCCATGAAAACAGTGTCTTCAGTTGCCGCGTTATTGCGCGGCGACGTCGCCATCGGCACAACAGTCACCGTGCGTGGCTGGCTGCGCAGCAAGCGCGACTCCAAAGCCGGAATCTCTTTTCTGGCGGTACATGATGGCAGTGCCTTCGACGCGATCCAGGCGGTGGTGCCGTCAGATCTTGGCAATTACGAATCCGAGGTGCTGCACTTGTCCACCGGTTGTGCCGTGCAGGTTTGCGGCGAGTTGGTAGAGTCGCAGGGCAAGGGCCAGGCCTGTGAAATTCAGGCGCGGCAGGTGGATGTTGTCGGCTGGGTGGATGATCCTGAGTCGTATCCCATCGCCAAAAAACGCCACAGCTTTGAGTACCTGCGCACCCAGGCGCATTTGCGTGCCCGCACCAATACGTTCGGCGCCATCACGCGTGTTCGTACTACCCTGGCCAATGCTATCCACAATTATTTTTATCAACGCGAGTTTCACTGGATCAATACACCGATTATTACCGGAAGTGATTGCGAGGGTGCCGGCGAGTTGTTTCGTGTGTCTACCCTGGATATGGCCAACTTGCCCCGCGGCACACAAGGTGTGATTGATTATGGGCGCGACTTTTTTGGCTCGGAAGCCTTCCTTACCGTGTCCGGGCAGTTGGAGGTGGAAGCCTACTGTCTTGCCATGAGCAAGGTGTATACCTTTGGGCCTACTTTTCGTGCTGAGAACTCCAATACCAGCCGACACCTCGCCGAATTCTGGATGGTGGAGCCCGAAATAGCATTTGCCAATCTCGACGACGATGCTGCGCTGGCCGAAGATCTTCTGCAGTCGGTTTTGGCCACCGTACTTGATGAGCGCGAGGATGATATGGCGTTCTTCCAGCAGCGCATCGATAACACCGTTATCGATCGATTGCGCAGTGTGATCGACAACAGCTTTGAACGCATAGAGTACACCGAGGCTATCCGCATCCTGCAGCAAAGCGCAGAGAATTTCGAGTTTCCCGTGGAGTGGGGTGTTGATCTGGCCTCTGAGCACGAACGCTTCCTGACCGAAAAGCACGTTGGCAGGCCGGTCGTCGTGATGAACTATCCCAAGGATATCAAGGCGTTCTATATGCGCTTGAATGATGACGAGCGCACCGTGGCGGCAATGGACGTGCTGGCGCCGGGTATTGGCGAGATTATCGGTGGCAGCCAGCGGGAGGAGCGCCTTGACGTACTGGAGGCGGGGATGGACAAGCACCTGCTGGACGAGCTCTGGTGGTATCGTGATTTGCGCCGCTATGGCACTGTACCGCACGCCGGGTTTGGGCTGGGCTTTGAGCGCCTGCTCAATTACGTGACGGGAATGGAGAACGTACGCGATGCCATTCCTTTTCCACGTACCCCGGGCAACGCCAGTTTTTAGCGCTGGCGGCTGTTGCCCCTGCCACTGCTCGCTCGGCACTTTATAGAGCTGCGTCTAAAGGGAGTAAAGATGCGCGGTTTTAACTGACCCAAAAAGGGTAATTTTGCGCCCGCTTGCGCTCACTGCGCGGTTTCATACCCCGTTTAGGCCCCTTGGCGTACTCCCGCTTCCAGTTAAGCACGCCATACTCGAAGAAAAACAGAGGCGAAAAGCCCAGGCGGAGGTACAAGCATGCCAACCCAATCCAATCTTGCGGAAACCGGCAATGTTACCGAAATGGCCGTTGTCGATACGTTTACCCGGCTGATTTTCGGTGATGAGGACGATTTTAACCCATACGAAGAAACCATCATTGCCGCCTTCAGGCACGTTGACAACAATGTCTTGCTCGACTCTCACGCTCAGATGGGCGACTACCTGCGCAGCCTCGGCGTGCGTGAAATGATCCATCTCGTGGCCAGGATAAGGGAATGCCTGCAACAGGATGTGGCTGCGGCGATGCGTACGGTAGCGGCTTCGGCTGAAGGCAGGGTGTCGGGCGCGGGGCGTAGTAAGGTGCCGCACCAGGCGTGATATTGCCTAGGTTTTTGCGGTGATTTCGGCGTTGCTGTCAACGCTATCGTTACCTGGCGGTTCGTCGCGCTGTCGATCCTCTTTGGGGGGCTTCAGGCCGGCGCCCGCAATAGGTGTGAAATTCGCCTGCCAGGCGCGCTCGGCGTCGGCCCCTGCATACTGTACGACCACCACCTGATCCAGCTGGAAGCGCCGTGTCGTGCTGGTCAGGCTTCCCGTCCACTTATCGTAGCTGAACTTTTCCGGGTCCTGGCGCAGGTCAACAAAGCCATCCAGGCCGGTGTCTTCCAGCCTGACGCTGAAGCCGCTGCTGGTGACATGACTGACTCGCGCTGCAAACTGCGCGTTGCCATCCGCGGACAGACGCTGCAGGTAATTGTTGGCCAGCCAGCGCTCGGCCTCCATCGTGGCCGCCCTGGAGTCGGCAATGCGTGCCGCCAGCTCCGTGATGCTGACCTCACTGCTTGAGGTGGATGCCTGCTCATGCAGCACGGACTTGATCTGCAGGTGCACTATAAAATCAACGTATTTGCGCAGCGGTGAGGTGCAGTTTGTATAGCACGGTAGCGCCATACCCATATGTTCCGAGGGTTGCGTTTGTAGCTCGGCGCGCGTCAGTAAACGGTTGGCCATGCTGCGCAAAGGCAGGGTGTGGTTCGCCTGCGCGAGGCCCTGCATAATCTGTCGGTAGCCCTCAATGGTGGTTGCATCCAACTCGGCCAGGTGGGGCGCATGCATTTGCAAGAATTTTGCGACCTCGTCGAGGCGGTCGCGACGAAAACCGGGATGGGCGATGAACGGCCCGCTGGCTCCGTTCTCAGCCAGGAAGCGTCCAGCACAGCGATTGGCCGCTACCATGCACTCCTCGACCAGTTTCTGCGAGAGCAATTTTTCATAGGGCTCTATGGTTTCGATCTGCTTGTTGTCGCCCAATACCCAGCGGTATTCGCGACGGTCTTCCATGACCAGCTCGTGTTCTTCCCGATGAGCGCGCAGAGCGCGATACACCTGGTACAGCGCCTCCAGCGGCGTAGCATGGCTCATGAGTTCATCGAACTGGCCATTGAGGTAGCGATCCACCGCATAGTAGGAGAGCTTGGCGCGGGATCTTACGGTGGCCTCGATAAACTCAAACGGCCCAACTTCGCCGTTGTCTTTCACAGAAATCTTGCAGACCAGCGCCGGGCGAAGATCACCTTCAGACAGCGCACAGGTGTCTTGCGACAGCTGTTCGGGCATCATCGGCAGGATGTCGCCATGAAAATAGATGGAGGTGCCGCGAGCGGCGACTTCGCGCTGCAAGACGCTTTCGGCGCCGATGAAGGCCGTTGGGTCGGCAATTGCAACAAATAGCGTCCAGCCCTCCTCGCTGATTTCTGCGTAGAGCGCGTCATCGATGTCTTGTGTCTTGGCGGCGTCAATAGTCACGAATTCGAGATCTGACAGGTCCCGGCGGCGCTCTGTCTCGAGCGGTTTGCAGTGTTCGAGAATACGCTCAACTTCCTTCAGGCTTGCGCTGCTCCATTGATTGGCAAGCCGGTACTTCGCAATGCAGTATTGGTTTTCGACGCCGGGTGTTTGTGCATTGCCAATGACACCGAGGACCTTGGCCTGGGGTTTGCCATCCCGAATGGGGTGGCGCAATACTGCGCAGCGTATGTAATCGCCCTCAGCCACACCATTGCGAGCGTGAGGTGGTATGAAGAGCCAACGACTGATCTGCGCGAGATCAGGCTGCACAAATAGTGCCTTGCCTTTTCTGACGCACTTCCCGGTAAAATCCTGCAGCGGGCTATCGAGTAATTTTTCGATGTCCGCGATGGTTTTGTTGTCTTTGGCAGGGCGTATGCACACCTGCACTTTGTCTTCGGGAAAGACTTTGAGCATTTCCTGGGGAGGGATAAAAATTTCCCGACCGTCTTCAAGTACCGCAAAACCGTAACGGGCCTGCGTGCCTTTCACGATCGCACTGGCGCGCTCCTTTTCCGCCTCCATCTGAGATTTCAGGCCTTGTAACTGGGAGAGCGAATCTTGGTTGAGCATGGCTTGGCTTTCTTAAAATTAAGCCGTCCATCGTAGCCCAAATTTCCAGTGCTGTCAGTCTGCGGGAACCTAAATCGCCAGCGCTTTATGAGAATATCGCCAAGTCCATTGACAGGCCCCTGCATAGCTGCTGATAATCAAGGCGAGAAAGCCGTTGGGACGTGCCTTTGTCATATTTTGCAGCGCAGGATCAGTGCTCAGCTGATTCTCGCGATGGGTCGCTGCTATCCCCTGCCGCTGTAGCGGGCAGTGAGGGTCGCTGGCCTCGTCACCGGCGTACACAGTGTGATAGTGACGATCACAAGCAAAGCCACAAACAACGCCACAAACAAAGCCACAAACAAAGCCACAAACAAAGCCACAAACAAAGCCACAAACAAAGCCACAAACAAAGCCACAAACAAAGCCTCGGAACACGCCAGGGGCAATATGGCCAGGCAACATCAGGCGTCCCGACTGTCTTATTTTCCGCTGTATCCAACCCCTGCGCTGTATGCTTGTCGTCATCACTGCGAATGTATCGCGGCCCAGTGCGCCGGTTCGCTCGGCACCTGGCATTCGATAATCTGCGCCACGGCGTTGTTGTCCAACTAACCGCTTACCCACCCACGAGGAAGACCGTATGGACTCAGGTTCCAGCCTGCGCGTAGAAAAACCGACCCAACTCAAACCCGTTGTCACCAAGACTTACGTTCTGGATACGAACGTTCTGCTGCATGACCCCACTGCAGTCAATGCTTTCAAGCATCACCACATTGTGATTCCCATGACTGTTCTTGAAGAGCTGGATCACATCAAGGACAGACGTGACAAAACGGTCAGTCGTGAAGCACGTATCGCGATTCAAATGATTGATAAGGTGGTAGACAGCGCATCGCCACAGGCCATACAGCAGGGTGTGCCGATTCCTGCCACCGCGCTGGATACGCTGGGCCCTGGCACACTGGCTATCTACCCTGACCAATGCCTTGCTGAGGATGCGAAAATTCCCTATCTGGATGGCACCCAGGACCAGGCAAACGACAACCGCATTATTAACGTGGCATTGCGCCTGCAGGCTGAAAGCCCGGACGAGTTTGTTTGCCTGGTGACAAAGGATATCAATATGCGGATCAAGGCCAAGGGCTCAGGTCTGATGCATGTGGAAGATTATCGGCGTGACAGAGTGCTGGACGACATCGATCTTTTGTCCACGGGCTACGAGCATATTGCCGGTGATTTCTGGTCCACCATCAGCGAAGTGGACACCCTGCGTGAGGGCGACTGCACGCTGCACCGTATTCCGCGTGGCTCGCTGCCCCAGGCCTACCCGAATATGTTCGTGTATGACGATCAGGCGTTTATGGCGTTCGTGAAACGCCTTGATCGTGACTTTGTTTACCTGCGTTGTGACAGCCGTGACAGCCTGATGAACCGGCGCTTCTGGGGCCTGGTGCCGCGCAATCTCGAGCAGGCCATGGCCATGTCGCTCCTGGAGGATGATTCGGTTGACCTGACGGTGCTAACAGGCCCCGCAGGCTCGGGCAAAACGTTGTTGGCGCTGGCCTACGGCCTGCATGCGATTCTGGAACTGGGCAAGTACAGCAAGCTGATCGTTGCGCGTTCAACGCCGCCCATCGCAGAGGAAATCGGTTTCCTGCCCGGAACCGAGGAAGAGAAAATGGCCCCGTGGTTGGCTGCATTCGACGACAACCTGGAGATACTCCACGGCACCGACGAGTCTTGTCGCGGCAGTATTGAGTATGTGAAAGAGCGGGCGAACATTCAGTTCAAATCGCTCAACTTCATGCGCGGACGCTCGTTTAACAATGCTTACATTGTGATCGACGAGGCTCAGGGCCTGACGCAGTTTCAGCTTAAATCGATAATCAGCCGCGTGGGGGCCGACTCCAAGATCGTGGTATTGGGGAATCTGGCACAAATTGACAACAAATACATTTCTCCACTCACATCGGGTTTGACCTATCTCGTAGAGAAGAGCAAGAGCTACCCTCATGCGGCCATGATGCACGTGAACGGCATCGTTCGATCGCGTTTGGCCGCATTTGCAGAGGAGAACCTATAGCGCGGCTATTGCTGGTCGGTGCTGTTGTCAAAGGCGTCGCTGCTGGGTACGGGTTGTGCGCTGCTGCCATCTTCGCCGTCGCGTACTATCCGTCGCTGCCTTTCGAAGAGGATTTCAAAGCGCAGGACGATGTTCCAGACGCCGCTGCGGTTAGTGTCTTCCTCACGCTTGCGAAAGTTATAGGAGGGTTCCAATTCTGCGAAGAAGTAAGGCCTGAATAACTGGCGGCGAAACAGCATACCAAAACTGACGTTTTCCAGGCGGGAGGCGTCTGTTACGCCATTGGCATTGGTAAAATAACTGATGACAAAAGGGTCGTGACTATAGGGGGTCTCAAACTTCTGTCGCATTGAAAGTCCCGTAGTCCATTCCGCGCCGAGCGTTTCCTCGCCATAGATCACCCGGCTGCTCCAGCGCAGGAGTTGGTCGTCGCTCAGGGCATGGTCCAGGTTGAACTGGCCCGTGGTGTAGAATCCCTCATCATTTTCCCATTCCAGGCGCTGGGTGAAACGGTAACCCCAGTCCTGCGCGATCGGCCCCTGGTTGCGATAGCGGATGCCCGGCTGCACCCCGAGCCATTTCAGGCCGAGCGTCAGGTCGAGTCGGGACCGCGCGCGTTCGTTGACGTTGAAGATGAAACCGGCGGTGCCGTCCCTGTCATCGTTTTCGTTCTGGCCATCCGCCAGCGTCTCCCCGTCCTCGCCGCTGAAAACCAGGTCCAGCCGTTTGGACAGTGCCGGCAGGTTTACCTTGCCGCGCAGACGCAATCGGCTCTTGTAGTCGTCCTGTTCGTCCCAGGTGTTGCGCCATTCCAGGCGGACCAATGACTCGGGTTTTTCAAGTTCATAGATGGGATCCCCGAAGAAGCTGTCCATCCACTCGGTCAGTGCCTGTGTCCGATCGGTGGCGTAGGCGTGGCTATCGTCGACCCAGGTTACGGTGCTTTCTTCCTCGCCGTCAGGGGCGGTCTTGTGCTGTTCAGCGCTCGCCCCGCGCGACGCCGAGTCGTCGCCCTGCGCGTAGGCGGCAAGGCTCGGCAAGGCTAGCAGTAGCACCGTTAATGCCGTTCTCATTGTACTGTCCTGCAATCCATTAGGAGATTACACTACGGAGTATGAACCGATTATTCATCCTGTTTCAGTACATTATTCCACATCACGTGCTCTCCCGGATGACGGGCTGGTTGGCACAGGCGCAGTCACCACGCTGGTTGGTAGACTGGGTGATGACGCAGTTTGTGCGCGTCTTTGATGTCGATATGAGCGAAGCTGAAGAGCCTGATGTCACGCGCTATGCGCATTTCAATGCCTTTTTTACCCGGTGTTTAAAGCCCGATGCACGACCGCTGGCAGACGCTGACGTACTCTGCCCCGCGGACGGGGTTATCAGCCAGATGGGTTCCATTTCAAACAGCTTGCTGTTGCAGGCCAAGGGCAAGTATTTTGCGCTGGAGGACTTGCTGGGAGGCGACAGTGCGCGTGCAGCCCTGTTTGCCGGTGGTGAGTTTGCCACGATCTATCTCTCGCCGCGTGATTACCACCGAGTGCATATGCCGGTGACCGGCACTTTGGCTGCAACGACGTACGTTCCGGGCAAGTTGTTCTCCGTCAACGCGGTGACGGCAGACAACGTCGATCGCCTGTTTGCGCGCAACGAGCGCCTGGTGTGTCACTTCGATACCGAGCACGGGCCTATGGCAATGGTCCTGGTGGGTGCCATGATCGTCGCCGGCATTGAGACAGTCTGGAGCGGGCCTGTAGCGCCGCCGCCACGTATCCCATCGACACTCGATTACCAGCAGTTACCGGCGAGCGTAACCCTGGATAAAGGGGCTGAGATGGGCCGATTCTACCTCGGGTCTACCGTTATTTTGCTATTCCCCAGGGGCGTGGCTGCCTGGAAGGCGCGCTACGGTGCCGGAATGCCCACGCGCATGGGCGAGGGCCTGGCGGATTTCCTGCCATCGTCTGCCTAGTTTCCAGGCGGGTATCTTGCGAGCCACGGCCGTAGTGGCCCTGACACTGTCGGTCGCGGCAAACGCTTAGCCGGGCGTTTCTTCGCCTTCAAAGCCGGCAACAATGTGGCGATAGCTGTCCAACCGTTGAACCGCGATACCGCCTGCTTCGACTGCTGCCAGCACCGCGCAACCGGGTTCCTGTTGATGCCGGCAATCGCGGAATTTGCAGCTTCCCAGAAGGGCGCGGAGTTCGCTGAAGCCGGCCTCGACTTCCTCGCGCGACAGATGCCACAGTCCGAACTCCCGTATTCCCGGGGAATCGATCAATGCTCCGCCACAACCAAGATGAATCAATCTGGCCGTTGTTGTGGTGTGCGTGCCTTTCCGGGTGGTCTGTGACAGTGCGCCCGTGCGGATGTCAGCCTCGGGCACCAGTGCGTTGACAAGCGATGATTTTCCCACGCCGGATTGGCCGACAAATACGCTGGTTTTGTTTTCAAGTGCAGACAGCAGCATCGAGGACACCGTGCCTTTTGCGGATGTCATGATGACCCGATAGCCCAGCGAGGGATAGATCGCCAGTAGTTCTGACATCTGCTTGCTGAGCACCGCGTCCTGCTCCAGAAGATCACTCTTGTTGAGCACAATGATCGGTTCAATGCCCGTCGCGTGTGCAGCTACCAGGTAACGATCGATGAGATTGGCGTGAGGTTGGGGGTAGGGTGCGATGATGATCAAGATCTGGTCGATGTTTGCGGCAACGGGACGCAGGTTGCCCTGGCTGTCCGGGCGCGATAGCGCACTGCTGCGCGGGAGCTGCGCCACCACCACACCGGTGGGTTCACCCGGGCACCAGATAACGCGATCTCCGGTCACCAGGCCCTCCAGGTTGGCACGCAAGTGGCAGCGAACGCTGTCGCCCGGATCGCATTCCACGGCAACCTGGGTGCCATAGTGCGCAACGACAAGACCTTCACGCTCAGGCCCCAGTTCTCCCTCCTGCAGCAGTTCCTGGGCGGTAGCGTCGCGCTTGGCCGCGCGGCTGGCGCGCTCTGCCTGGATTTTCTCAACGCGCCAGGCTTGCTGGCGGCTGAGTTTACGTTTTCCCATCCCGGCATTATTCGGCGCATTGCTGGGCCTGTCGAGGCAATTTGTTACACTGTGAGGCCCGATGGCGGTTATTGGCAGGTGGCTATGGCTGGCACAAGCGCAACACAGACGTTAAAAGCGGCGTCCAGCCCGGACAATCTGATCTGGGTTGACATGGAAATGACCGGCCTCAATCCGGACGCCGATCGTGTCATTGAAATTGCCACAATAGTTACCGACAGCAGCCTCAACACGCTGGCGGAAGGCCCGGTGATTGCCATTCACCAGGCCGATGCGGTGCTATCGGCCATGGACGAGTGGAACACGACCCATCACAACCGCTCCGGTCTGGTGGCGCGCGTGCAGGCCAGCGAGTGTGATGAAACACTGGCGAGCGCACAAACGATAGCGTTCCTGCAGCAGTGGGTGCCTGCGGGCGCTTCACCGATGTGCGGTAACACGATTTGTCAGGATCGACGTTTCATGGCGCGGCACCTGCCAGAGCTGGAAGCGTATTTCCACTACCGCAACCTGGATGTCAGCACGTTAAAGATACTGATGCAGCGCTGGCGCCCTGATCTGGAGTCCGGTTTTACCAAGACAGCGACGCATCTGGCGCTGGATGACATTCGCGAGTCGATCAGTGAGATGCGCTATTATCGGGATCACTTCCTGAAGCTGGAGTAACACCGTGCTGCGCCAGTGCCCAGTGAACGTGTTCACGAACGAGTGCTGAGCTGTGGTTGCTATGGGCCTGCAGCGCTTCGACAACTGCTGCCGAGGTGGGGGCATTGCCCAATGCGATCGCAATGTTGCGTAACCAGCGTTGGTGACCGATGCGCCTGATGGCCGAACCCTCGGTGTTGCGCAGGTAGGTCGCCTCGTCCCATTGCATGAGCTGCGCCAATTCTGCGTTGTCGAGTCCATGGCGCGGCTTGAAGTCAGGTTCTGCTGTGAACTGCGCGAACTTGTTCCATGGGCAGCATAGCTGGCAGTCGTCGCAGCCAAAAACGCGATTACCCATCAGTGGGCGCAGCTCTTCATCGATGCTGCCGGCGTACTCTATCGTCAGATAGGAAATGCAGCGCCTGGCATCCAGTTGGAACGGGCCTGTAAAGGCATCCGTCGGACACACATCAAGGCAGGCGGTGCAGGTGCCGCAATGCTTATGGCGTTGTGGCTCGTCGAGGGGTAGCGGCAGGTCGGTGAAGATTTCGCCAAGAAAGAACCAGGAGCCGGCCTCTGCATTGATCAGCATTGTGTTCTTTGCGATCCATCCCAGACCGGCTTTCTCGGCAAACGCCCTTTCCAGAACGGGCGCGCTGTCCACGAATGCGCGGTAGTTACCCGCCTGAGCGGCCTTCTCGATGCGCGTTGCCAGTGTGGCCAGCCGTTTGCGTATTAATTTGTGGTAGTCGCGGCCCAGCGCGTAACGTGAAATGTAAGCCTTGTCTGTTTGTTCCAGCAGCTGCTGCGCGTGGCTGTCCTGTGGCAGGTAATCCATGCGCAACGAGATCACCCTGGCTGTGCCCGGCACTAACTCACGCGGTCGGCTGCGTTTAGTGCCATGGCGCTGCATGTAGTCCATATTGCCGTGATGGCCTGCCGCCAACCAGCGCTCGAGATACGCCTCGTTGTCGCCCGGCTCGGCATCGGTAATACCGACCTGTTGAAACCCAAGCTCGCTGCTCCATTGCCTGATGTCGCTGACAAGCGCCTGGAGCTGGCTTGCGGAAGGCTGGTTGGGCAATGTAGATCACCTTGTGGCGTGTATGCGGGTATAATTTTGCCAGATTCCCGCCCTTGGTGTTGGCACCATTGAGCTGGTCGTACCCATGTTTGCACGATTGCAGGTGAAAGACCTATGGCAGGCAGTGAAAATTTGTATACCGCTGCGCAAACGCGAGCGCTGGACCGATGCGCCATCGAGGAGCACGGCATCCCCGGTATCACGCTGATGTCGCGGGCCGCGGAGGCTACCTTGCGTCATTTGATGTCTGGCTGGCCCGATGCTCAATGCCTGCAGATTCTATGCGGCACGGGCAACAACGCAGGCGATGGTTTCCTGATTGCCGATCTGGCGCACAAACGCGGCGTGGCGGTGCGTGTCCTTCTGGTTGCCGATGCCGCGCGACTCAGCGGGGACGCGCAGCTGGCCTATGCCCAGGCACTGACGAACGGCGTCAGTATCGAGCCCTACGCTGACCACGCACTTGAACCGCACGGTGTGATCGTCGATGCGCTGCTTGGAACCGGGTTAAGCGGTGAGGTGCGCCAGGATTATCAGCAGGCCATAGCAGCGATTAACCGCCAGGGCCTGCCCGTGGTTGCGGTAGATGTTCCCTCGGGCCTGTGTACAGATACAGGGAGAGTACTTGGTTGTGCGGTGCGCGCTGATTTGACCGTAACGTTTATTGGCCTCAAGCGTGGCCTTTTTTGCCTCGCGGCTCCTGACTATACCGGTGATGTTGTCCTGTCTGATCTGGCGGTACCGATGGCGGTGTACGATGCGGTGCCTGCCGATTGCCAGCGCGTCGAGCTGGAAGCGGTGCTGCAGCACCTTCCCGCGCGCCCGGCAACCGCACACAAGGGCATGTATGGCTCAGTGCTGGTGATTGGTGGTGATCGGGGCATGGGCGGCGCGGTGTGTATGGCTGTAGAGGGCGCCTTGCGCTGTGGTGCGGGGCTGGTTCGGGCCGCCACGCGGGCCGAGCACGTGCCGGCCATTCTCGCACGCACACCGGAGGCAATGGCCATGGGCGTGCAATCCGCCGCTGAGGTCACGCCGTTGCTGGAGGTCTGCGACGTTGTGGTGGTTGGCCCGGGTCTCGGGCAGGGTGAATGGTCGCGGCACTTGCTGCAAATGGCCCTTGCCGCCGGAAAACCCCTGGTGGTCGATGCTGATGCGCTGAACCTGCTGGCGGCTGATGCCGACGCTGCATCTTATCGCGACGACTGGTTGCTCACACCCCATCCAGGGGAAGCAGCGCGGCTGTTGTCCTGTCCCGTTGCCCAGGTGCAGTCGGACCGCTTTGCCGCCGTTGCACAGTTGCAGCAGCGCTATGGGGGCGTCAGCGTCCTGAAGGGCAACGGTACATTGGTGGCTACCGCACAGCGTTGCCTGCTCAGTGATTATGGCAATCCCGGCATGGCCAGTGGCGGCATGGGTGATGTTCTTAGCGGAATTCTGGGCGGGCTGGTGGCGCAGGGGTTAAGCCTTCAGGACGCGGCCGCGCTTGGCGTATGCGTGCACGGCGCGGCGGCAGACCTGGCGGCTGCGTCAGGGCAGCGCGGCCTGTTGGCGACAGATTTAATGCCTTACCTGCGGGAGATACTCGGTTGAACACTACGGCAGCGCAATCACTGTTTGTCGAGGACGAGGACGCCATGGTTGCCCTGGGTGGCAGGTTGGCCAATAGTTGTGGTGCGGGCATGGCAGTTGCGCTACGGGGCGACCTGGGCACGGGGAAAACCACAATGGTTCGCGGCTTGCTGCGTAAAATGGGGCACGAGGGTGCCGTAAAGAGCCCTACCTACACCCTGGTTGAGCCCTATGAATTTGCGCATTTGGTGGTCTATCACTTCGATTTATACCGGGTGAATGATGCGCAGGAGCTGGAGCTGATGGGAATTCGCGATTATTTTGGTGAAAATTCCTTGTGTCTGGTCGAGTGGCCCGAGCGGGGCTTGGGGGTTTTGCCGGAGCCGGATATAGTAGTGAGCATAACAAGCGAGGGTGAGGGTCGCCGTGTGCGTCTGGAGTCCTGTTCAGAGCGAGGTCAACTTGCCCTGTGCGGTAGCCAGTCGTAGCGCAAAGGCCCGGGGCGCAGGTGGTATCAACCGCCGCTGACCCTGACCTCGTGGGACGTTAAAGAGCGGCGGGTGAGCTATGGGCAGGCGTTGGATCCTCGTGATCCTCAGTGTATTGGCTTCACAGTCCCTGTGGGCGGCATCCGTACAGGATGTGCGCTTGTGGCGGGCGCCTGATCACACGCGGGTGGTTTTCGATTTAAGCGCACCGGCAGAGCACAAGCTCATAACGCTAGATAACCCCCAGCGTATCGTGCTGGACATCAAGGATGTCGCGCTCGCGGCAGAGGCAGACATCGACACGTTGGAGTTGGGCGATACGCCGGTAGCGCGCATTCGAACGGGGGTTCGCGATGGTGACGACCTCCGGGTTGTTCTGGATATCAGTGCCGAGGTAGAGCCGCGCAGTTTCGTGCTGAAAGCCAATGCGCAGGCAGGTGATCGACTGGTTCTTGACCTTTACGACAAAGTAGCAAAGCCCGTTACGGTCAAAAAGAGCGTTACCGAGTCGCGCAAGCGAGACATCATTATCGCAATTGATGCAGGCCACGGCGGTGAAGACCCCGGTGCCCTGGGGCCACGCAAGCTGCGCGAGAAAGACGTCGTGCTGGCCATCTCCAAGGAACTGCAACGCCTGTTGGAGGCCGATAGCGGCTTTCAGCCCACGCTGATACGTACCGGCGATTACTACATCAGCCTGAAGGGACGCAGGGATCTGGCGCGCGCACGCCAGGCGGACCTTTTTGTCTCTATTCATGCGGATGCGTTTCACAACAAACAGGCCAGCGGGGCTTCTGTTTATGCGCTGTCAACCAGTGGCGCTACCAGTACAGCCGCGAAATACCTGGCGCAGCGCGAAAATGCAGCCGACCTGGTCGGTGGGGTGCGCCTGTCCGACAAAGATGATGTGCTGGCCGGCGTACTCGCTGATTTATCGATGACATCTACCCTCGATACCAGCCTGAAACTGGGTGATCGCGTGCTTTCCAACATGGATAACATCGCCAAACTGCACAAGAAAAGTGTTGAGCAGGCCGGTTTTGCCGTGCTCAAGTCACCGGATATTCCCTCGATCCTGGTCGAGACGGGTTTTATCTCAAACCCGGGCGAGGCAGAGAAGCTGGGAACCCGCGCTTACCAGAAAAAAATGGCCGCTGCTATCCATCGCGGTATTCGCGACTGGTTCATCGCCCATCCCCCGTCGGGCACATTACTCGCCTGGCAGCGCCAACAGGGCGGGCGTGAGTACACCATTGCTCGGGGCGATACCCTGTCGGGCATCGCCAGCCGATTCAGCGTGTCCCTGGCCGACCTGAAGAGCTTCAACGGTATTGACGGCTCCAGAATCATGGTGGGCCAGAAACTGAACATTCCCAGCAGCTAGCGTTATCCGGCAGCGCCCGGGGGCCAGCACCCCACCCGGAAGGGCAGCGGTGCGCCGATAGCATTCGCCCGGTTCTTTTGGCACTGTCCTGTTACCTGATAGCCCTCGAGCAGGTAACATGGCCAGCGCGCCCAGCATTACAGCGCAGTTGCAGCGCCGCTGCCCCTGGTTTATGGCCAACGAGGTCGACAAAGCTTTCATGCCCCGTATTCAACAACTCAGTTCACGGCTGGCCAACCAGATAGCGGCGGGAGAGGTCGTTGAGCGTCCAGCTTCGGTGCTCAAGGAGATTCTTGAAAACAGCATCGATGCCGGTGCACGGCGCATTGAGGTAGATGTCGAGGGCGGCGGCAGCAAGCTGATCCGTATTCGCGATGATGGGATGGGTATCGATGCCCGGGACCTGCCCCTGGCCCTGGCGCGCCATGCCACCAGCAAAATCGCCTCACTGGAAGACCTTGAGCGCGTCGGTAGCCTTGGCTTTCGTGGGGAGGCGCTCGCCAGTATTGGCTCAGTGTCGCGCCTCGCGATCACCTCAAATGCCAGCACAACGGGCAGTCACGGTAGCTGCGCCGCCTGCGAGGGCCGCGACATGGACGTGATTGTCAAACCGGCCCCGCACCCGCGCGGCACCACGGTGGAAGTGCGCGATTTGTTCTTCAACACGCCGGCCAGGCGCAAGTTTCTGCGTACCGAGAAAACCGAGTTTGGACACCTTGAGGAAGTGTTAAAGCGCCAGGCCCTGGGTCGATTCGAAGTGGCCTTCAGCCTGCGCCACAATGGCAGAGTTGTGCACAACCTGCAAAGTGCAGCGGGCACAGCGGACCAGCAGCGGCGGGTCGCCGCTGTGTGTGGCCCTGCATTTATGGAACAGGCAATTGCGATTGAGTCTGCGGCCGCTCCTTACCGGCTCTGGGGCTGGGTTGGGCTGCCCACATTTTCGCGCAGCCAGGCTGACTTGCAGTATTTCTTCGTCAACGGGCGTGTCATTCGCGACAAGCTCGTTGCCCATGCGATTCGCCAGGCCTATCGCGACGTGCTCTTTCATGGTCGGCATCCGGCTTTTGTATTGTATCTGGAACTCGACCCGGCGCTGGTTGATGTCAATGTGCATCCCACCAAGCACGAGGTTCGTTTCCGCGATGGTCGCGCGGTGCACAATTTTATCTTCTCAAGCCTGCATCGCTCGTTGGCAGATGTGCGTCCCGGCGTGCCTGCTGGTATGCCCACTGAGCCAGCTTCTGTGGCAGGCGAGCATGGCCTGCAGGTGGACGTCGCAACCGGCGAGATACACACTCAGGCGAGTCTGGGCTGGGGTCGGCCAGCGGCTGCGGCAGGGCCCTATGCCGGTAATTCCGGCATGGGCCGTGCCTTGCCGGTGGGGGAGCAGATGGCAAGCTATGCCCGGCTGCGCGGTCTGGACCAGGATGAGGCGCCTGAGGATGCGCCCCCGCTGGGCTATGCACTAGCCCAGTTGCATGGCATTTATATACTGGCAGAGAATGCGCAGGGGTTAGTGCTGGTGGACATGCATGCGGCGCACGAGCGCATCACCTATGAGCGCCTGAAAGCAACGCGCGCCGACAGCCCGGCGCGCAGTCAACCTTTACTGGTGCCGCAAGCGGTTGCCGTGAGCCAGCGCGAGGTGCAAGTTGCTACTGACAACCAGGCCTTTTTCGCCAATGTTGGCCTGTGTGTCGAGGCTGCCGGTGACGAGGCCCTCGTGATCAGGGAAGTGCCAGTGGCGCTGCGCGATGCAGATGTCGAACAGCTCTTGCGCGACGTACTGGCGGATTTTATCGAGTACGGCACCTCCGAGCGGGTCGAAGCTCACCTGGATGACATACTTTCTACCATGGCCTGCCACGGCGCGGTGCGCGCCAATCGCAGGCTGACCATCCCCGAGATGAACGCCCTGTTACGTGATATGGAGGAGACGGAGCGTTCGGGCCAGTGCAACCATGGCCGTCCCACCTGGGTGCAACTGACGATAGACGAGCTGGACAAGCTGTTTCTTCGTGGACGCTGAGCCAGGATCCACGGTGCAGCGGCCGCAGTTGATTTGTCTGATGGGCCCCACTGCCTCGGGCAAGACGGATTTAGCTATTGCTTTGGCGCGGGAGCGTCACTGCGAGTTGATCAGTGTTGACTCTGCGCTGGTCTATCGCGGCCTGGACATTGGCAGTGCTAAACCCGATTACCCCCATCACCTGATCGATATTCGTGACCCACAACAGGTCTACTCGGCTGCGGAGTTTGTGCGGGACGCCGGCGCCCTGGTGGAGGATATTGTCGCGCGCGGCAAGACACCGTTGCTGGTGGGTGGCACCATGCTCTACTTCAAGGCCTTTCTGCAGGGCCTTGCGCAGATGCCCGCGGCAGACGCGGGCATACGGGCTGAAATAGAGGCGCAGGCGCAGGCGCAGGGCTGGGCGGCGATCCATAAGCGCCTCGAGCAGGTAGACCCGGAAGCTGCCGCCCGGATCCACCCGCATCACTCCCAGCGGCTGTGTCGTGCGCTGGAGGTGTATCTGGCCAGTGGCACGCCTTTGTCACAATGGCACCGTGTTGGTCAGGCAGAGCGTGCACAGCAGGAATTTCTGCAGCGGTTCGACGTGCGCCAGATCGGCCTTGCCCCGGTGGAGCGCAGGGTGCTGCACGAGCGCATAGAGCGTCGCTTCGAAAACATGCTGGCAGCCGGCCTGCTGGAGGAAGTGCGTACCCTTTATGACCGGGGGGATCTCCATGCGGCCTTACCGGCGGTACGTGCGGTGGGATACCGACAATTATGGGAGCACCTCGAGGGTACCGTCACGTTTGAGGAAGCTGTGCAGAACGCGGTCAGCGCTACCCGGCAACTGGCCAGGCGGCAGCTGACGTGGCTGAGAAAATGGGCCGATCTGCAGTGGATAATGACCAACTCAGAGGGTAACGTCGTGAAAATGCCCGGTTTTGAGGAGTACGAAGGGGGTTTGCCCAGTGCCCTGGCAGTGAACTATCTCGCAATACCTCCAACATAGTGTTGTGTAAATGCCCTATACTGTATTAGCTTATCGACGAAGGCCCGATATCACCCCGCTGCTCAGATAGGGATGAGCGCGATGGGGCGATAAGAGGTCATGGTTTTTTTATCTTTTACGGCTCCATTTGAGCCTGCTTAGGAGTAGAGTTATGTCAAAAGGGCACACGCTACAAGACCCTTACCTGAATATACTGCGTAAGGAACGCGTTCCAGTCTCAATTTATCTGGTCAACGGTATCAAGCTGCAGGGCCAGATCGAGTCCTTCGACCAGTTTGTTGTTTTGCTCAAAAATACTGTTAGCCAGATGGTCTACAAACACGCCATTTCTACTGTTGTGCCGTCGCGCGTCGTGCGTCTGCCGTTGCAGAACCCTGCAGACGAAGAAGACAGCTAGAATAGCGTCATCATCGCCACTCTCTGTGCAGTGAGGGTGGCCATCACACGAGGTCATTGTGTTTTTCGATCGCCCTGAGTCGGGGGAACGCGCCGTGCTGGTGCACCTCGAACTGTCGAGTGAGTCAGATCGGGAGGATCCCAGGGAATTCGAAGAGCTGGTGCTTTCGGCCGGTGGCGATCCCACCGCGTTTATTCTGGGCTCGCGTCATTCCCCCGACCCCCGCATTTTTGTCGGCAGTGGCAAGCTGGATGAAATTCGCGCAGCGCTGCAGGAGCAGGACGCGGAAATCGTCATGTTTAATCATGCCCTGAGCCCCAGCCAGGAACGCAATCTGGAGAAAGAACTGGGGTGTCGTGTGCTGGATAGAACCGGCCTGATTCTCGATATCTTTGCTCAGCGAGCGCGCACCCACGAGGGCAAGCTCCAGGTGGAACTCGCGCAGCTGGAACATATGAGCACGCGTCTGGTCCGCGGCTGGACTCACCTCGAACGCCAGAAGGGCGGTATCGGCCTGCGTGGGCCGGGTGAAACCCAGCTGGAGACAGACCGCAGGTTGCTGCGTGCGCGCATCAAGTCCATCAGTGCC
The DNA here is from genome assembly GCA_024742415.1 of Gammaproteobacteria bacterium. Taxonomy (GTDB): domain Bacteria; phylum Pseudomonadota; class Gammaproteobacteria; order Pseudomonadales; family Halieaceae; genus Marimicrobium. The sequence goes on along the minus strand of JANSYN010000012.1, from coordinate 81,943 downwards.
CGACTGGAGAAGGTCAGGCGTCAGCGTGAACAGGGTCGCCGGTCGCGCCAGCGTGCCGAAATTCCCACGGTGTCGCTTGTCGGTTATACCAATGCAGGTAAATCGACGCTGTTCAACAGAATGACAGATGCGTCGGTGTACGCCGCCGATCAGCTATTTGCGACGCTGGATCCAACGCTGCGACGTGTCGCCCTGGAGGGTATCGGCCCGGTTGTCCTTGCCGACACGGTGGGGTTCATTGCCCATCTACCGCATAAGCTGGTGGAGGCTTTCAAGGCAACCCTGGAAGAAACGCGCAATGCCTCCCTGTTGCTGCATATCGTAGACGCTGCAGACTCCCAGCGCGATGAGAACATGTTTCAGGTGCAGGACGTCCTCGAGGAGATCGGAGCGCAGGACATTCCCCAACTCACCGTTTTCAATAAGCTTGATCTGCTGGAGCAGGCCCCGCGTATTGATCGTGACGAACAGGGCGTACCCGAACGAGTTTGGCTGAGCGCCCAGTCCGGTGCGGGCGTTGACCTGCTCATGGAGGCAATGAGTGAACTGCTGGGCAGGGACATGGTCTGTGAAGATCTGACGCTCAATGTTGACCAAGGTGGGTTGCGTGCCCAGTTCTACAAATTGGGCGCTGTGCAATGCGAATCCTATGGCGATGACGGCAGGGTGCAGCTTAGCGTGCGTCTCCCCCGTGCGGACTGGAACAGGCTGATGAAGAAGGGGCCCGATCCCCTGTTTTAATTGTGCTGCGAATGGCCTGTTAAACGTACCCACACCAAAAAATTTGCTAAACTGTTGGCTGATGTGAATTAGGAGTTATCTATGGCCTGGAATGAGCCGGGTGGCGGTAAGAATGATTCTAGGGATCCCTGGGGCGGTGGTGACCAGGGCCCTCCGGATCTCGACGAAGCCCTGAAAAAGTTGCAGGAGAAGTTCGGTGGCCTGTTCGGCGGCGGGTCCTCTTCGGGAGCATCCGGTGGTGGTCTTTCCAAGTCCACGATAGGGATCATCGCGCTGGTTGCTGTGATCGTTTGGGCGCTGATGGGCGTATACCAGATCGATGAGCAGGAGCGCGGCGTGGTTCTGCGCTTTGGTAAGTTTCATGAGACGGTACAACCGGGTTTGCAGTGGAATCCGCCCCTCATCGATGACGTTACTGTCGTCAACACGACCAAAGTGCGCTCCACCAGCTTTACAGAAATCATGCTCACTCAGGACGAGAACATTGTCGAAGTGCGGCTGTCTGTGCAGTACGAGATTCTCGATCCAGAAAAGTTTGTCCTCAAGGTGCGCGATCCTGAGCGTTCCTTGCAACACGCCACGCAAAGCGCGCTGCGCCACGTTGTTGGCGGTACCAGTATGGATCTGGTGCTGACCACAGGGCGTGCGCAGATCGCCGTGGATGTTCACGATCGCCTGCAGGATTACCTCGATATGTATGGCACAGGTATCGATGTACAAAAGGTAACTGTGGACGAATCCAAGCCACCGACCCAGGTGCAGGCGGCGTTTGACGACGTGATCAAGGCGCGAGAGGACGAAGAGCGCGTAAAAAATGAGGCGCAAGCCTACGCCAACGGTATAGTCCCCGAGGCTCGCGGTGCCGCTCAACGCCAGATCGAAGAAGCCAGTGCGTATAAAGAGCAGGTCATTGCAAACGCGCAAGGTGAGGCATCGCGCTTCAGGCAACTGCTGGCAGAGTATCGCAAGGCGCCGGAGGTAACGCGCGAACGCCTGTACCTGGACGCTGTGCAATCGGTACTCACGCAAACCAACAAGGTGATGGTGGATGTCGAGGGCGGGAACAACGTCATGTATCTCCCGCTGGATAAGATGGCCAACCAGGGCTCGGGTGGCACCAGCATGGGGACATCCCGAGTAGATAGCTCAAACATTCGCGAACTGACTGATGCTGTGATGGAACAATTGCGTCGTGACGCCGCAATGTCCGGTAGTCGCAGAGGGGGAGGGCGTTAACATGTCGACACGTAATTTTGTTCTGTTGTCTGTTGCTTTACTGGTGGTATTTGTCGCCTCTAACGCGCTGTATGTGATCAAGGAAACCGAGCGCGGCGTACTGCTGCGTTTTGGTGAAGTGGTAAACCCTAACCTGCAACCGGGCTTGCACGTCAAGATTCCATTCGTGAACAACGTGCGCAAGTTCGACTCTCGTGTGCTCACGGTCGATTCTGCTGCGGAACGGTTCTTCACGCAGGAGCAAAAGGCGCTGATCGTAGACTCCTATGCCAAGTTCAAAGTGGGTGATACTGCCAAGTTCTACACCGCAACCGGCTTTGATGAGGCTCGCGCACGCGCGCTGTTGGCGCAACGGATTAACGATGGCCTGCGGAATCAGGTGGCCGTGCGTACCATCCAGGAAGTGGTGTCGGGTGAGCGCGATGAGTTGATGGAAGTCCTGACTGCCGAGGTCACCAAGGCCGCCCAGCAGGAGCTGGGTGTTGAAGTGATCGACGTTCGTGTGAAAAAGATCGACCTTCCCAAAGACGTGTCCGAGTCGGTCTATCGACGTATGAATGCCGAGCGAGAGAAGGAGGCGCGCGAGCATCGCGCTCAGGGCCAGGAACTGGCCGAAGGCATTCGAGCTGCCGCTGACCGCGAGGTAACCGTACTGATCGCCAACGCCTACAAGGAAGCAGAAGAAATACGCGGCGAAGGGGATGCCACGGCCACTGCCGTTTATGCGACGGCATTTAATGAGGATAAGGAATTTTACTCTTTCACGCGCAGTTTGAGGGCGTACCAGGATGCCTTCCGTGGCAATGGCGACATGCTGCTGATTCAGCCCGACAGTGAATTCTTTCGCTATTTGAAGGATCCGAAAGGGGGAAGATAAGCGCCGCTACGCAAGCTGTGCCTGGCGCTGTGCGCCAGCCGTTCCAGGCAAAAATCTTGGGGTTTATGCCCTCTCTGTGTGATAACATCGCGCAACCGTGGGTTCTGGCATTTGTGATCAAGTGTCGGCCCCGCGGTTTTTTTGTGCCTGCCCAGCGCCGACACGGACAATACCAGTGCGACGCACTACGGCCAGTCGATGCTGTCCCGTTGGTAGGCACGGCTGTGGTTTGGACCTGACCAATGTTGGGCTTTGGCCGGTGGCCTGGTGCCGACAACAACCGGGCGAGTCAGCACGGGAGATAAAGTGGATTTCTGGCAGGTTTTTCCGATCGCCGTTGCGCTGCTCCTGATTCTGGAGGGGTTGCTGCCATTTCTTTCTCCAGAAAGGTGGCGCGCGATGCTGGCAGCGGTGGCAACCATGGATGACAGGGTCATCCGACGATTTGGCCTGGGCAGCATGCTGTGCGGGCTCGGCCTGCTCTACTGGGTGCACTAAACGGAGGGAGCGATGACAAGTTTTGATCACTGGCAACTGCCTGATGGCGTGGAAGAAGTCCTTCCGGGTCAGGCAGATGTGCTCGAGAGTCTGCGTCGTGACGTACTGAATCTTTATCGCAGTTGGGGTTACCAGCTAGTGATTCCCCCACTTGTGGAGTTTGCTGAATCATTATTGGTGGGTCTGGGTGAAGACCTGGACCTGCACACCTTCAAGGTGACCGACCAACTCAGCGGTCGCACCCTGGGAATCCGCGCTGATATCACTCCCCAGGTAGCCCGGATTGACGCGCACAGCCTTGCGCAGGCGGGCATCAGTCGCCTGTGCTATGCAGGCGCCACGCTGCACGCTCGGCCACGTACGTTATTCGCATCGCGCTCGCCCATTCAACTTGGCGCGGAATTGTATGGCGATGACAGCGCCGGCGCCGATGTCGAAATTGTGCGCCTCATGATGGCGACCCTCAACCTTGCCGGTCTGTCAGACATAACCCTGGATCTGGGGCATGTTGGCGTCTACGAGGCGGTATTGAAAGCCGCAAACCTTGACGCTGACCTGGAAAGAACGGTGTTCGATGCATTGCAGCGCAAGTCCATTCCAGATCTACGCGCAGCACTGGCTGGCGTCGATGGGCCGATGGCCGAGCAGATTATTGCCCTGGCGGATTTGCATGGTGACGATGCGGTGCTGCTGCGCGCGCGCGATATCTTTGCCAGCACTGCGCCCGACGCACTTGCCGCCATCGACACACTGGCGGAGTTGGCGGCGGATTTGCGCCTGTTACAGCCCAACCTGACTATCTATTTCGATTTGGCAGAGCTGCGTGGCTATCACTATCATACGGGGTTGGTTTTCGCTGCCTATGTGCCTGGTCATGGCGAAGCACTGGCCAATGGCGGCAGGTACAACAATGTGGGCCAGGTGTTCGGGCGTGCGCGCCCCGCCACAGGCTTTGCGACAGACCTCAAGGCGTTGAGTCTGTTGGCCGCGCGACCTGAGCCTGAGCACAACGCCATCAGTGCACCGGACGTTCACGATCCATTGCTGTTGGAGGCGGTCCAGGGCCTGCGCGCGCAGGGGGAGATCGTGATCAGTGCCCTGGCGGGGGTGCCGGACCCTCGCTGTACGCGGCGACTTGTCGAAAGTAACGGTGCCTGGCACGTGGTCAGCATAGATACCTGAACGTGGGTAGCGCGAACGCTTGATGCCTGTCTTGCGGAGCTTACTCACCAGAACGAGCGATAAACATGAGCAAAAATGTAGTAGTTCTCGGCACCCAGTGGGGCGACGAGGGTAAGGGCAAGATCGTTGACCTGCTGACCGATCAGGCCAGCGTGGTGGTGCGTTTCCAGGGAGGCCACAATGCGGGGCACACCCTGGTGATTGAGGGGCACAAGACCGTGCTGCACCTGATCCCTTCGGGGGTGTTGCGCGATGGCGTGCAGTGTCTTATCGGTAATGGCGTTGTGCTGTCACCGGAGGCCCTGCTGAAGGAACTGGCCGAACTGGAAGACAAGGGCGTGCCGGTTAGGGAGCGACTCAAACTGTCGCCTGCCTGCCCGTTGATTCTTCCTTATCATGTTGCCCTTGACCAGGCCCGCGAGGCAAAACGCGGCAATGAGAAGATCGGCACCACGGGCCGCGGTATCGGGCCGGCGTATGAAGACAAAGTGGCCAGGCGTGGTTTGCGTCTGGGCGATTTACAGGATGAGGCACGTTTCGCGCGGAAGCTGCGCGAGGTCATGGAGTATCATAATTTCGCGTTGCAGCATTACTATCGCGTGGCCACGCTGGATGTCGAGGAAGTACTCGCGGGTGCGCTGGCCATGGGAGAAGAGTTGCTTCCCATGATGGCGGATGTCACAAGCCTGTTGCACGAGTACCGCAAAACCGAAGCCAAGATCCTCTTTGAGGGCGCGCAGGGTTCTCTGCTCGACATAGATCACGGTACCTATCCCTACGTGACCAGCTCAAACACGACCGCCGGCGGCACTGCAACCGGGTCGGGTTTTGGGCCACTGTATCTGGACTATGTACTGGGTATCACCAAGGCCTACACGACTCGCGTTGGTTCCGGCCCGTTTCCCACCGAACTGTTCGATGCAACCGGCGAGCATCTTGCCAAGCGTGGCCACGAATTCGGCGCAACCACAGGTCGCCCGCGCCGCTGTGGCTGGTTCGATGCTGTTGCCTTGCGCAATGCGGTCAATATTAACTCGGTGAGCGGCCTGTGTTTGACGAAGCTGGATGTGCTGGACGGGCTGGACACCATACGCATTTGTGTAGGGTACACCGATGCCTCGGGCAATCCGGTCGCCAACCCGGTGGATTCTGAGGATTATGAAAAGCTGGTTCCACTGTACGAAGAGGTGCCCGGCTGGCACGATTCAACGCTGGGCGTGAAGTCCCTGGAAGACTTGCCGCCGCAGGCCCGCGAGTACATCACGAAGATAGAAGAACTGGTGGGTGCACCCATCGATATAATCTCAACGGGTCCGGACCGGGTGGAAACGATTGTGTTGCGGCACCCCTTTGAGGGCTAGCCCGCTGATAACATAACCGGAACTGGTGGGTGAGAGCACGGCGCACCTGCCAGGGGCATCCGGTGCCGGCCGCACAGGGCGTATAACGCGCTCGTCGTAGAATAATGATCGGGACACAGCACATGCAATCCAGAATACGTACATTAGTCACTGGCGGGGCAGGATTCCTGGGAAGTCACCTGTGCCGTCGCTTGCTTGGCGAAGGTCGTCACGTCATCTGCGTTGACAATTACTTTACCGGCAGCCAGAGCAATATCCAGGAGCTACTGGGCGAGTCCAACTTTGAAATACTCGAACATGACGTCAGCGCTCCACTGACGCTGGAGGTTGATGAGATCTACAACCTGGCCTGTCCGGCATCACCGGTGCATTACCAGCATGACCCGATCTACACGATGAAAACCAGCGTTTATGGCGCGTTGAATATGCTTGGCCTGGCCAAGCGCACCGGAGCGAGAATATTCCAGGCATCAACGAGTGAAGTCTATGGCGACCCGAAAGTGCACCCGCAGGCCGAATCCTACTGGGGGCATGTGAACCCGATCGGGGAGCGCTCCTGTTATGACGAGGGCAAGCGCAGTGCCGAGACGCTGTTCTTTGACTATCACCGGCAGCACGGGCTGAACATCAAGGTGGGCCGTATTTTTAATACTTACGGGCCGAATATGCATCCTGCTGATGGTCGCGTCGTATCCAACTTTATTGTCCAGGCGTTGCGCGGCGAAGATATCACGCTCTATGGCGATGGCTTGCAGACGCGCTCGTTTTGTTACTGTGATGACCTCATCGACGCGTTCGTGAAATTCATGGGCACGCCAGACGATGTAGTCGGCCCTATCAACCTGGGGAATCCAAACGAGTTTACGATTCTGGAACTCGCTGAAAAAGTGCTCCAGTTGACCGGATCAAAATCGCAGTTGGTGTACAAGCCGCTGCCCAGTGACGATCCCATGCAGCGCCAGCCGGATATAACGCAAGCAAAGGCGCTGTTGGATTGGGAGCCGCGTGTGCAACTCGATGAGGGCCTGACCGAGACCATCGCGTATTTTCAGGCGGTATTGTCACGCTAGCAGTTTTTCTGGCCAGGCCATCGCGCCCGGTCAAAGCGAAGCGGCGATTAGCGCCCAATGCTGCTGTAGGAAAATCCCTGTTCTTCCATGATGCTTTGGTCGTACACGTTGCGTAAATCGACGAAGGCATTACCGCGCATAAACCGTTTAAGCTTTTCCAACTGCAGGCCCCGATACTCATTCCACTCTGTCATCAATACAACGACGTCTGCGTTAGCGGCAGTCGCGTATAGTTCGTCCGAGTATTCGATCGCCTGTGGCAGAAGCCGCGCAGCGATGGCCATGCTCTGTGGGTCGTGCGCCCGAATGTTGGCGCCGCGCCGCAGGAGTTCCGGCAGGATAGTCAGTGAGGATGCCTCGCGCATATCATCGGTTTCTGGCTTGAACGTCAGCCCCAACACGGCGATGTTTTTATCCTGCGCGCTGCCACCGAGCGCCCGTACGATCTTTTCAACCATACGCAGTTTTTGTTCGTGATTGACCTCCACCACAGCTTGCACAATCCTGCATGATGCGCCGGAATCCTGCGCTAGCTTGACCAATGCTCGAGTATCTTTGGGAAAGCACGATCCGCCAAAGCCCGGCCCCGGGTGTAGAAACTTACTGCCGATGCGGCTGTCCAGGCCCAGCCCCTTGGCGACCGCCTGTACGTCACCACCGGCCTTCTCGCACAGGTCGGCGATCTCATTGATAAAGCTGATCTTGGTGGCAAGGAAGGCATTGGCGGCGTACTTTGTGATCTCTGCGCTTTCCAGGTCTGTGACGAGGATGGGTGCCTGGTCGGCGTTGAGCGGCCGGTAAAGCTCAAGCAGCATGGCCCTGGCGCGCTGACTTTCCACGCCGATCACTACCCTGTCCGGGCGCATGAAATCATCGATAGCCGAGCCCTCGCGCAGGAACTCCGGATTGGATGCCACGTCAAAATCTGCCTGCGGGTTGGCATCGGCGATAATGCGTTTTACCTCGCGCGCTGTGCCCACAGGCACCGTCGATTTGTCGACGATGATGGTATAGCCATCAAGGTATTGCGCGATATCCCTGGCTGCGGAGTACACATACTTCAGGTCGGCGTGACCGCCCTCATTTTCTGTGGGTGTGCCCACGGCGATAAACACCAGATCAGCGTTTTCGATAGTGCCTGCAAACTCTGTTGTGAACTTCAGGCGCCCGGCCCTGCTGTTGCGCTCCACCAGGGAATCGAGACCGGGTTCGTAGATAGGTATGTTGCCGGCTTTGAGTGCTTCAATCTTCGCGGCGTTGATATCCAGACAGGTGACGTTTGCGCCAAACTCGGCAAAGCATGATCCTGAAACCAGACCCACGTAGCCCGCACCAATCATTACAACGTTCATAGTTACCCTTAATTTTTGTATGCTGGAACAGCGCGTGCGCCAGGCGATCTGGCTCTTGGACAAGGCACGCCGTTGCTGGCAGGCATCGTCTGCAATAAGCGTTGCCGCGATTCTACTATTGCCTGAGCGAGGAAATAAGCGCTTTCACGCGTTTTTTTGTGCGCCTGCTCTTATTTCGGCTTATGCGCGAGTCCTTGTAGTCAACATTTCGTTATACTCGCTGGCAATTGCTCAATCTCTGCGGCGGTGTCTTTTCATGGGTCAAACAGTACTGGTAACTGGTGGTTCCGGCTACATTGGTAGCCATGCCTGCGTTGCACTGCTCGAAGCGGGCCACACGGTTATTGTGTTGGATAACCTCAGTAACAGCAGCGAAATAGCGCTGCAGCGTGTGCACCAGATCTGCGCTCGTGCGCCCCTGTTTATCCACGCTGACATTCGCGATGCGGCCGCGCTTGCGGCTGTGTTTGAAGCGCATGAAGTTGACGCCGTAATGCATTTTGCAGGTCTCAAGGCGGTCGGTGAGTCAGTGACGATGCCGCTGTCCTATTACGACAATAATGTTACGGGCTCACTGGTGCTGCTGCAGGCAATGGAGGCCGCAGGGGTCAATAATATCGTTTTTTCTTCATCGGCAACGGTATATGGTGACCCGGCGTCCGTGCCGATTGGCGAGAATAGCCCGCTGAACCCGACCAGCCCCTACGGCTGGACAAAGATGATGGTTGAGCGTGTGCTCACCGATTGGCAGCACGCCGATGCCGGGCGCAGTGTTGCTTTGTTGCGCTATTTCAACCCGGTGGGCGCGCATCCCAGTGGTCTTATCGGCGAAGACCCAAGAGGCTTTCCCAATAACCTGATGCCCTTTATTTCACAGGTTGCTGTGGGTGAACGAGACAAGCTGCACGTCTTTGGGGATGACTATGCAACGCTGGACGGTACCGGTGTGCGCGATTACATTCACGTGCTGGATCTTGTCGACGGGCACCTTAAGGCTCTGGACTTTGTCGCCGCCAAGCCCGGCCTGCATACGATCAACCTCGGTACCGGGCAAGGAGTCTCGGTACTGCAGATGGTCGCCGCGTTTGAACAGGCCAGTGGGCGGCAGATTCCCTACGCGGTGGTCGCTCGCCGGCCAGGCGATATCGCGCAATGCTGGGCAGATCCGGCCCGCGCCAGGCATCTGCTGCAATGGGAAGCGCAGCGGGACCTGACCCAGATGTGTGCCGATAGCTGGCGTTGGCAGCAGGGTAATCCTTGCGGCTACCGCTAGCCTGTACTGCATCTATGGCCCTCTCGGCAGGGCATTGAGGAGGCAACGGCCATGTCGTTCACGCTGACCAAGTTTTTGTCTTTGCTCATTTACCCGCTGAGCGCCAGCTTGTTGCTACTGATGGTTGCTTTCTTCCTCATATTGCGACGCTATCAACGCTCGGGAATGTGCCTGCTGGCGGTGGCATTGAGCTGGCTTTACGTGTGTTCTACCGCCTTTTTTTCCAATGCCTTGATGGGATACCTGGAAAACGGCTATCCCTCGCGGGCAATGTCAGCGATACCCAGCGCAGATGCTATCGTCCTGCTTGGCGGCGCGGTGCGCGGCCATACGCATATGGGCCGAACCACGGATCTGAACCAGCATGCCGACCGCCTGGTGTACGCCGCCGAGTTATACAAAGCTGGCAAGTCAAACCGGGTTATTCTCAGCGGAGGCTCTGCACAAGGCGACCGTTCAGAAGCCGAGCAGATGCAGGACCTGCTGTTGATCATGGGTGTGTCTGCCCGCGATCTGGTGCTTGAAGAGCGCAGCCGGACGACTTATGAGAACGCCGTCTTCACAGCAAGGATGCTGAACGAGCGCGGCCTCGATACCGTTCTGCTGGTCACCTCGGCCTATCACATGCGTCGTGCAGAAGGCGTATTCAAGGCTCAGGGTGTGCGAGTTATCGCGGCGCCTACCGATTACAAACGACTGGTCTCGACCAGCGTGCTGCCGCCCTGGTTGCCTTCCGCGGGCAACCTGTCTCGCACAAGCTACGCCCTGCATGAACTGATAGGGTTCCAGGTCTATCGCTGGCAGGGCAAGCTTTAGGCGTGGCCCCGGGGGGCGCGACAGGTGCCGGTGTTGACGGCCACAGATTGCTGCGCTAATGACAATAGCGCAGCTTGTACTCGCTGTAGCTCAGTCCCGTCCAGCGCCGGAAGGCGCGATAGAAACTGTTGACCTCCAGGTAGCCCAGTTCGTCTGCCAGGCATTTGCCAGGCAGCCACATGCTGCGCAGGATTTTCTCACAGCGGTACTGGCGCGCTCTATCAAGTAGAAATTGATAACAGGTGTGATCGGCACGCAGCCTGCGGCGTAGCGTCGTGCCGCTCATGCCCAGCGATTGCGCCACTGAGTCTGAGCGCAGGCGTGCCAGATCACCTTCCATGAGTATCTTCAGCACACGCTCGGTTGTACTTGAAAGTGGCAGGTAGGCGGGTTTTTCCGGGGGTGGCGCTAGCGCACCCCCATCGGTTAACGATGAGAGGGTCTGTTCCATAGCCATAACGTCCTTGTCGTGGTTGCAGGAAAATAGAATGTGAAAGGCCCGTGAGCCGGACCGCTTCGTGATGGGTCAGCATCACAGTCAATACACTAGCACACCGCGGGCGCGCGTAAAGCGGCCAGCCTCGATTGGCCTGAAATGGTTAATCTGCAGCACGTCAGACCAGGGTGTTCTGTGCTCACAGCTTCTCAACGTCAGGCACAGGGCAGTCCATCACAGCCGCGATGCTTGCAATAATCTCTTTCTCGGCAGGGCTCAGCGTGCCATCGCCGGTAGCGGTGCGGACCAGCGCTTTCAGAACGCGTGGCTTCAGTAGTGGATAGCAGTTGGCCAGTTCATTCACGGCACGGCTGAACGCGACCACGGTGGCCTGGTCAGCAGGTAGAATCTGCATGTCATTGAATCCGAGTTCGCTTGCACCAAGGGAGAACTGCTCGGCAGGGCGCTCATTCGCTTCGTACGCCATGACTGAGAGCGCGACGCGCAATTCATCGCGCACGCGGGTTAGCTTGCGATGACGTGCGGTGCTGGGTGCAACGCGCACGAATTCAGAATCAAGATAGTGGCGCAGTAGCTGGAAAAGACACCATTCATGCAGTTCGGTGCGCTTGTCTGCCTTGATCAGGCGCAGGCAGGTCGTTTTGAACGTGCGATACTGGCGGGGTGAGATTGCCTTCAGCGCGGGAATGCTCATCTCCAGCAGTGGCAGCCGCAGCGGCGGACCCAGTTGCTGTACCTGCGGGTAGAGCAGAGCGACAGTGTCGCGCAGGCCCTGCACACCCACTTCATCGACGATTTGCAGTTGTACCTCTGCCAGTGCCGTCTGCGCGTTGACCAGCAGTGAAAGCACCAGAGCCTGGGCCCCTAGTGGGTCATGGCTGTTCTGTACCAGTACCAGCGGTATGTCCTGGCGTTGGGCGGTGATGCTGTCCAGTGCCTGCGTCTCGGGCCCGAAGTCTGCATCGGTGATCGCATCAAACTCTGCCGCGCTGGCGATGGCCGCCGTCACCAGGGCGGCGCGGCCTACGCCAACGCTGCCATGGCCGGGCCGCGACGGTTCGGCGGCGTACTCCTGAGCGCGCCGGGTGATGAATTCTCCGTTCCAGTGCTTGTCCAGGCGTCGTATGCGTGTGCGCAGCGGAGGATGGGTGGCGAAGACTTGCCACAGCCTGTGTTGTATCTGGCCAAAAAAGATATGCGACATATCGATTGCACGTGCGGCATGCACAAGGGTGCCGGGGATGTATCCGCCGATCACTTTCAGTGCGTCGGCGATGCCGTCAGGGCTGCGTGTGTACTGCACGGCGCTGGCATCGGCCAGGTATTCTTTTTGTCGACTGATCGCTGCCTTGATGAAGCCTGCCAGCATGCCGCCCAACCACCCCATAGCCCACAGCGCCAGGCCAAGGAGGGGCATAATGGCGCCGGCGTTACTGCGCGTTGAGTAACCGGAGCCGCGGTAACCGCTGCGCAGCAGGAAGTGGCCGATATCGCCGATAAAAGTAATACCCTTGAGCATGGCCGCAAGGCGAATATTCAGTCGCATGTCGCCATTGAGGATGTGGCTGAATTCGTGCGCAATGACGCCCTGCAGTTCATGCCGTTTGAGGTGGGCGATGGTGCCTCGGGTCACGCCGATCACGGCATCTGCCGGCGTCACGCCCGCTGCAAATGCATTGATGCCGCGCTCGTCATTGAGCACATAGACCGGTGGAACAGGCATGTTGGCGGCCAGCGCCATTTCTTCGACTACGTTCAGGCAGCGCATCTCTGCGCGATCGCGGGTTTGGGGAACGATTCTCGATCCACCCATGCTCTCGGCGACAGCTTTTCCTCCCGCAGACAGTTGCATCCATTTCACCATAACCACGATGGCAACGGTGCAGGTGATCGCAAAGCCGATAGCACCAAAACGCGCCCAGGTGAAATAGGACAGAAATCCGCCGCTGGCGCTGGTGCCGCTGTAAATACTGTACTGCTGGCTAAAATAGAGAAACGCCGCGACCGCTGCGTTGGTCATTGCGACCAGAAGGAAGACGGCAGCAACGAACAGCAGTGTCAGCAGCCTTGTATTGCGCCGTGCCAGATCCTGTTGCGCAAAAAAGTCCATTGCTATTGGTTTTCACGCAATCAGAATGAAACCTCGGGTGCTTGCTGCAGGTCTGCAGAGTCATCGAACTCAAGTAGCTCGGCGTCCGTGGGGTGTCCGAACTTCGCTGCAAAAAACACCGGAGGGAAGCTTTGCCGATAAATATTGTATGCCATGACGGTGTCATTGAAGCCCTGGCGCGCAAACGCGATGCGATTTTCTGTTGTAGTCAGTTCTTCTGACAACTGCATCATGTTCTCGTTGGCCTTGAGGTCAGGGTAGGCTTCCATCGTTACATTGAGCTTTCCGAGGGCACCGCGCAGGGTGTTTTCAGCGCCTGCCAGATCTGCCATCGCGGGCCCGCCGACGTTGTTGTCTCCCATGGCCTTGAGTACCGCAGCGGCTTCGTTGCGAGCGGTCGTCACTGCATCCAGTGTTTCCCGTTCGTGTGCCATATAGGCCTTGGCAGTTTCGATCAGGTTGGGTATCAGGTCATAGCGGCGCTTTAGTTGAACCTCAATCTGTGAAAAGGCATTCAGGTAGCGGTTTTTCAGCGTGACCAGTGTGTTGTAGATACTGATGATGTAAATCACCAGGCCAACGAGCAGTAGCAGGATAATGATTGTAGAGATTTCCATGTGTGTTTCTCCGCTTTGTCAGGCACCCCGGGACGTCTTTGCGACTGTTTGTGCAACTGTCTGTGCGACTGTTTATGCGTCTATAGTGGAGTCTCGATTGGCTATTTACAAATGCTTTTTTGCCGCTGCCAGATGATGAGTTTTACCGTGCACCGGTGGATTGATCGCGCTGGACACGGCTGTCGATAGCGACCTTGGCAGGCGTGCGCAGGGCTGTGTCTATGGCGCCACATTGCTGTTTGCACTGGGCCTGCATTGGGCCTGCTGTTGAGGTCGGCCTGTAGAGACGGCAGACTTTCGCCCCGGGTATCGTAACTTGCTGATTTTTAAGCGCTACCCATGCCTTGCGCAGATGTAACGAAGTTGTAATTTTGCAGCAGCTTAAGTGACTGGGCGGTATGATTGGTGCAATTGAACATTCTTTTGGTGTGATGATCTGCTGCAACAGCAGCAGCAAGAGGGAGGCACAGATGCCAGGCGTAAGTGTAGGTATCCTGGAGGATGAAATACCCCAGGCAAGGCTGTTGGCGGGCTGGCTGGAAAGCGCCGGTTACGACGTCTTTCACAGCGGCAGCGGCAAGGCCTTCCTGGCAGAGATGAGCGAGCAGTCTCCCGACATGCTGATCCTTGATTGGCAACTGCCGGATTGTGAGGGTATCGATATCCTGACCGAGTTGCGGCAGTCGCGCGGTTTTTCAGGCCCCATACTTTTCGCCACGGCTAAAAACTCGGAGGAAGATATCATTCAGGGGCTTGATCGCGGTGCCGATGATTACCTGATCAAGCCGCTGCGCAAGGGAGAACTGCTGGCAAGGCTCAGCGCATTGTGGCGACGCACCGGTGGCGATGCTGCCGACAGGATTGAACTTGGTCCTGTGTCGCTGGATATGATAAACAGGCAGGCTTTTGTCGATGGTGAAGAGGTGAAGATGACGCCAACCGAATTCAAGCTGGCCGCTTGCGTGTTCTCCAACGCGGGCCGATTGCTGTCGCGTGAGTTCCTGCTCAAGGAAGTATGGGGCGTGGATGCCGAACTGGACACACGCACCGTGGACATGCATATGAGCCGGGTCCGCAAACTGCTTAAAATTGGCCCTAACGTGGGTTACTGTATCAAGACAATTTACCGCCACGGCTACCGTCTGGAGGCACTCTAATGCGTGCGGGCCTGTTTGCTAGTGCACTGATGCTGCTAAGTGTCTCCCTCATCACGCCCCTGGCGCAGGCGCAGGACTGGATCTATCCTATTCGGTCCGGTGATACCTTGTGGTCTTTGTGCCTGGAATACACGAACAAGCCCGGCTGCTGGCAGGAACTGGGTAAGCACAACGGCATCACAGCCGATACAAAGATTCCTGTCAATGCCGAAATCCGCATTCCCGTTGCCTGGCTGACGAATGTGCCTCAGGTAGGTGAAGTAATAGCGCTTGCCGGTGAGGTGTTTTATGACGCGCGCTCTGATGGCACTGTCAAAGCCGTCCAGCGCGGACAATCGCTGGCGCTTGGCAGTACGATCTCGGTCAGCACCGGCAGCGCTACCATCCGCCTGGTGCATGACGGTGAAATTATTCTGCGCGCCGGCTCACGGTTGATGCTCGAATCGATGTCTACGCGCAGGGAGGTCAAGGGTGTCACCGAGCTCAAGCTCGAAGCCGGCGAGGCAGAGATTGACGTGGCCCCTGACAGTAATTCGCGGTTTGAGGTGAAAACACCATCGGCGATTGCGGCGGTGCGCGGCACGCAGTATCGACTGGTCGCCCAGGAGGGAACGCGCGGCGAGGTGATCGAGGGTGCTGTGGCAGTGGAGGCGGCTTCCACCATCGTCGTTGACCAGGGCTTTGGTGTGTTGGCCCGTGAGGGCGAGCCTGTGGGTGAGCCGCGCAAGCTGTTGGCAGCTCCTGCCTTTGCGGAATCAGGGGCGGTTGCGTCGGTACCTTACACGGTGCGCTGGAGCCCGCAGCCAGGCGCTGTGGCCTGGCGGCTTGACGTTTACGCAAACGCACAGTCAGGAGCGCTGATAGCCACGCACGACACCGCGGCCCCCGAACAGTTGCTGGATGAACTGCCCCTGGGCTGCTATCGACTGGCGCTGCGTGCGATTGACGAAGAGGGCTTCAATGGAATGCCTGCAGACACAACCCTGTGTATAGAACCCGCTCCGCCACCGCCCGTCGAGGAAACACCCAACTACTGGAAGGCCTTTGTTTCGATTCTGGGGTTCATGCTGATTGTCGTGTTGTGACCCGCAAGGCCCAGCGCGCGATGAGCGAATCGGTTGAAGTGGTGAGGTGTGCGGAACAAGTCCGGCTGCCCACCTGTGTCTGTGCAGCAGCCGGGACAACGCAGCAACAGCGGACGCGCTGTGCCCAATAAGGGGCTCCGGGGCCGCCTGCTGCTTGCGCTGGCTGCTGCATTGTTCTGTGTGCTGTTGTCCAGCTACCGGCTGACATTGCCGTTGGACCGGGTGGTCTACGATACCTTCAATGAGTTGCTGCCATTGCCGCTCCCTGACGATATCGTCATTATCGCTATAGACGAGTCCAGCCTGGCACAGTTCGGACGCTGGCCCTGGGCTCGAGAGCGCCATGTTGATTTGCTGCGCGGGCTGCATGACATGCAAGCTCGGGCCATTGCTATCGACATACTATTCGTTGAACCCTATGCCAACTATCCCGCCGTTGATGAACTGCTTGCCCGTGAAATTGCGTCACTGGGAAACGTTATTTTGCCGGTGTTCATCGGGCAGGCTTCGACCGGGGGAGAGCTCTGGGAGATTCCGCCCGTTGATGTACTCCTGACGGCCGCTGCCGGCGTTGGCCATGTTCACATCGATGTTGCAAGTGATGGCGTGGCTCGTGAGGTCTTTCTTTATGAGGGTGTTGGCACACCGCACTGGCCGCACTTTACCCTGGCGCTGGCGGACCAGCTCGACATCGCGCCGGGCAAAATACCCGGTCTCTCTGACCCGGCAGTCCTGGCTCGGCCAGATCCGCGGGCCATTATTCGCAGTCATGCTAATTTCATTCGATTCATGGGTCCGGCAGGCACAGTACCCCGTGTGTCTTATGCAGACGTTGCCAGCGGGCGGGTCAGTCCGGGCCTGCTGCGCGACAAAATCCTTTTCATTGGCGCTACAGCGGCGGGGCACACAGACAACATAACGACATCGCTGGGACAAATTCCCGGGGTAGAGGTCAACGCCAATATTTTCCAGGCGCTGCGTAGTGGCAAGTTCATAACGCCTGCAGCGGGCAAGCACGTTGCGTTGGCATCGTTCCTGGCGGTATTGCTGATGATTGTCTTTTCCCTGCGCTTGCCGCCACGTGTCTTGCTGATGGTGCTGGCGCTGAGTGTTCTGTGCGTATTTATCGGCTCTTTTGCACTTTTTGGAATGGCCGGTTTGTGGGTTACGCCAGTGCCCCTGGCGATCACTTTCCTGCTCACCTATCCACTGTGGAGCTGGCTGCGGTTGGCAATGGCAGTCGACTTTATGCGTGCGCAACTGAAGGCACTGGAAAGCGAAAGTAAATCCCTGTCTTTCGTGCAGCGCAGCGACAGCGATGTGGCGCACGGTGGCGATGCGGTGGAGGTGGTGCTGGCGCAACTGGATCGTGCCCGCCAGGAGGCCACCTACAACCACGAACTCGTCAGGCAAACGCTGGAAGAGATGGCCTCTGGAGTTGTTCTAACAGATGTCGCAGGCAGTGTGCTGCTGGCCAATCAGACGGCCAAGGGCTTGCTGGGAATGCAGGTGCGTGATGAACGGGGTATAGCAGTGCTAGGCGAACTGCTCAGGCTCGAGCCGCAGTCGGGTGCGGATATTCGGCTTTCGATCGAGGGCCTGATTGGCCCGGACGACAGCTTCAGTATCGAGTGCCGTGCGCCGTATCGGGAGCGCGACGTACTGTTGCAGGGCGCCTTGATTGGCCCTGACCGTTTGCTGATGATTTTCGTCATCACCGATGTGACCGAGCTTAAGCGTAGTGAGAAGAAGCGCGTTGAGGCACTGAACTTTCTCTCACATGATCTGCGCGCGCCACTGACCTCGGTTTTGGCACTGCTGGAAAGTGCCCGGGACGAATCCACCGACCAGCGCAATGACGAGGTACTCAGCCAGGTGGAATCCTACATTCGCACTAACCTGTCGTATGCCGAGGATTTTATCCACTTGTCTAAGCTGGACCATAATGCTCAGCCGAACAAGGATCTTTGCGACAGCACATCCCTGGTTGACAATGCCGTGGCGCAGATATTTCACTCTGCCTCGCGCCGGGCAGTCGAAATTCGCATTGCATATGCCTCGACAGAAGGCTGGCTGCACTGTGACCGGCACCTTGTGGAGCGGGCGCTGACGAACCTGCTCGACAATGCGCTGAAGCACAGCGCAGACCGGTCCGTCATTACTGTCGAAACCATGGTGCTGGCGAACGCGGTGGAGTTTGTCGTTAGCGATGAGGGTCCGGGCATTGACCCTGCTGATATGGGGCGTATCTTCGAAGCGTTTGAACAAGGCAGGGCGGCAACCGAGGGGGTTGGGCTTGGCTTGCGATTTGCGCTGGTGGTGACCGAAACGCATGGCGGTACCCTGCGAGCTGCCAACCGACAAGGCCAGGGTGCGAGCTTTGTTTTGCGACTGCCGCTCGACCCTGGTGCGTAGCATGCTTCGTTGACCCTGCGGCGCGGGACTCCTGTTCCAATGCATATCATTGTGAGCGCATGGCCTGACATTGCAAGCAAACGTAAAACAGCTTTTACAGTAATTTCTGCGCCATACACCTATAGTTTTTCGTGCTGGATGTCTCCATGGACGGGCTTCAGCAGGGCCTGTTGTCTTCGGCATCCCCCAAAGCGGCAGGCCCGCTGTGCTGCCCGGGTTCGCCCGGGCAGCCTTTTACCGATCAATTCATCGTTTGTTTCCGTGCGCGGTCACCGTACCTTGTGACCCTTTCCGTCATTGATCGTCATTGAGCCGGGCTGGGCGGCGACGACTGTTATGCGCAAGGCCCGGGGTTGCGGCACACTGGCGAATCGGCGGGCATTGCCCGGATGTGGTCTGGCCGGATGGTGCGTGTCCTGGCGCCTCTGGCCCCGACTGCTTGCCCGTGCGCCCCTGGGTCTGAGTGCCGCAAGGCCGGGGGTCGCGTTGTCAAAAGATAGAACTGGAGCACAACTGTGAAATGCAGTCGCTGCCATGCGTATTATTTGCACCGGCGGGCCACTATACTGGGTGGCCGTGGATTAGTGTCCTGAACCTGTTAATGGCAAACACCTACGTCACTCCGGCCCGCTTTTATTCCCTTGACGTCCTCAGGGGTGGCCTTACCTTCTTTATCATTTTTTTTCATTGGCAGCATTTCTTCTACGACGGTGGCCAGGTCTCTCCTGATTTCGTGCTCACCGACCAGCCGTTGTTCCACATACTCAAGCCGCTGTACACACAAGGCATTTATGCGGTTGATTTTTTCTTCTCGCTCTCCGGGTTCATTTTTTTCTGGTTGTATGCCGAGCCGATTCGCAATGGCTCTGTTTCGGCCGTCAAGTATGCGGCGCTGAGGTTCTCACGGTTATACCCCCTGCACATCGTTACGCTGTTGATGGTGATCGTCGGTCAGTACATGGTTGTCGCGCAAACCGGCAGTTACTTTGTCTACCAGGAGAATGACTGGTACCACCTGATGCTGAACCTGCTGTTCATCAATGCCTGGGGGTTTCAGGACGGCTTTTCGTTCAACGGCCCGGCATGGACGGTGTCGGTCGAAGTATTGATGTACATTTCCTTCTTTTTGCTGGCGTTCTTCTGTAAACCGCGCCTGTTGGCGTTGGCGGCCGTCGTGATTGCCAGCGTGGGTTTTTATATCGAGGTCAATGTCGACCGGCCAATGGGTATGGGTTTTCATTCGTTCTTTGTTGGTGGGGTGGCGTACATTCTTTACACGCGGTTGAAGAGCTTCGAGTTGAAGCGCGTTCTGCTGCTGCTCGTACCACTGCTGGTTGTGCTCTGGGCGATCGCCATAGCCGACATGTACAGCAGCACCGGGATCGGTGGCGATATCAAGGCTTTCCTCCCCGGGTCTGCGCTGCAGCAACTGCTGCATGTTTTCGACTCAAGCCTGTTCGCGACAATACTTGTGATCCCGCTGACGATTGTTGTACTGGCCATTATAGAGACGATCCGGGGGAGTCTGGGTAAGCGCATACACGTGATCGGTGACATGAGTTATGCCTTGTACCTGCTGCACTTTCCCTTGCAGATACTTTTCATCCTGGTCATCAACTGGCTTGGTATCGACCGAGCGTTCTTCTATTCCGTGACGTCGGTGCTCATGTTCTATTTTATCCTGTGGCCACTTTCATACCTGAGCTATTTCTATTTTGAGTACCCCTGCCAGAAGTATCTGCGTCGGGTCCTGATAAAGCGCTAGGTAGGCAGGCGTTCAGCGGTTCACGCGAGGTCTTGCGCAAAGCGCGTTCCGTGAGCAGTGACACTGGGGTGTTTTGTGACCTACGCCTCAGTATTTGGCTTAATCTGCTGTGTGTAACGCCGGTGCTGGCTTCTCTTAGTGCGATGCACCATGGCATTTTGTATCCTTGATGATCGTGTTCGTTGAGAAGTGTGGAGCGCGATTGCACGATAACCATAATTTGTACTTGCACTGCTAGCGGCCGTCAGGAGACCACACTACACTCTGCGTCTTGACGACTTAGCCCAGGTCCAGCAAGCCACAGGTTGTCACGACTGTTTGGTGAAGGCTGTGCAGCTAAGACTGCCTGGTAGATACGGACGACTGTATGTCGACATCGAAAACATTGATCTTCACAACATGCTTTAACGAGCGTGAGAACATCGGGCTGATGATTGACCAGATCATAGCCAGTGTGCCTGATGCCGACGTGTTGATCGTGGACGATAACTCTCCCGATGGTACCTGGGACATTGTCGAAGAGAAGCGACAGCTCCACAGCAATATTTACAGTATTCGGCGACCGCGCAAGCTGGGTATCGGCAGCGCCCACAAATACGCTATTTTCTACGCCATCCGCGAGGGTTATGACACGCTGGTTACCATGGACGCCGATTTTTCGCATGACCCGCGAGAGATTCCCAACATGCTCAAACTGCATGACAGGAATGTGTTTGTCACCGGGTCGCGATATTGTGAGGGCGGCACGAGTGACTATACCGGTTACCGTGACGCGGTAAGTCGAATAGGTAATATCGTCGCGCGCAATGTACTGGGTATCAAGCTCAAGGAACTCACCACCTACTTCCGCGTTTTTGACGTAGAAAGCCTGAAGAAGCTGCCGCTGCGCCATATTGATTCCTCTGGCTATAGCTACGGCGTTGAGTTGGTCTACTACCTGCGCAAATGTGGCGTGCAGCTGCGTGAGTATCCGATTCACTTCTCTGATCGGACCCGCGGTGCCTCCAAGATTCCGCGCATGCAAATCTTTGCCAGCGCCTTCGATTTACTCCTGTTGGGAGTTGGCCGGCTCGGTATTTTTAGAGACATGAAACCCGATGTATTTGTGACGGATGCATGTCCCAACTGCGGCGATTCGGTACTGGCTATGAAGCACTACGGGTCGCGCAGCGAACGAGACTCTCAGGTCGATATCGACGAGGAGCAACTGCGCTGTACAGCCGTGGGCTCGGCAGACTACCCGCCAGTCTATACCTGTCTGTGTTGTTCATTGGAGCAGGTACCGAGAAGCCTGTTTTCTGCAGAGCTGGAAGATAACTATGAGAATGTTGTCGATACCACTTATCTGGAGAACATCCCCGCACGGGAGAAAACCTTTGCCCGTTGTTTCGATCAAATAGCGCCTTTTGTGCCCGTGCAGCCTGCCACTTTGCTGGAGGTCGGGGCGTATTGCGGCCTGTTCCTGAAGGAAGTAGAGCGTCGCGGCTGGCAGGGCGAGGGCGTTGAGCCCTCGCGATGGGCGGCGCAGTACGCTCTCAATCAATCGGGTGTCAAAGTATTCCAGGGGTTTCTTGCGCAGAATCGCGATTCCCTGAAGTCCAGCTATGACGTCGTAGTGAGTTGGGACGTGCTGGAACACGTGCGCGACCCGAAGGCGTTTATCGAATCATGCGCACAGTACCTCCAGCCAGGTGGCACGCTCTGTGTGTCCACCATGGACATCAATACCTGGGCACCACGCCTGCTGAAAACGCGTTGGCCCTGGCTTATGAATATGCACCTGTACTACTTTGACCGGGATACCGTTGCGGATTTACTGGGCCGGGCGGGGTTTACGCTGGAACACACCGATTCCTACGTACACTACGCGAGGGTCAGATACGTCTACTCCAGGGGCCTGCATATACTGCCTGGGTGGTTGCAGCGTCCGCTTGATGCACTGACCCGTTTTATTCCCGAGAAGCTCATGGTGCCGGTTTCGCTAGGCGACATAAAACTGTTTATTGCCCGCAAGAAACCAGTCGATAGTGGTGCCGACCACCCTGCTGGCCGTGGATGATACTGTGAGCGTGCGGCAGGTTGCTGGCGGTAGCAGCTTCAATAAATGGTTGATGCTTGCGGCACGCCTGGCGGTTGTTGTACTGATCTATTACTTTATTTCCAGACAGGTTCCCCTGCAGAACTTGCGGCCATTGATGGTGCCCGCGTTAATAGCGGCTTTTGGTATCGCTGTGGCGCTGAATGTGATGCAGGCGATGTTGTGTACCGTGCGCTGGCGCCTCATGGCGGCGCATGTGGAGGCCGTCCCGGGTTTCACCAGGAGCTTTGCAGCCTACATGGAGGGCCTGTTCTTTAACCAGGCGCTGCCATCCTTTATCGGTGGCGACGCGGTACGCATCTTGCGTTGGCGAGCATTTGGCGTTGCTGTCAGTGATGCCTTGCTCAGTGTGTTTCGCGACCGCCTGTTCGGCGCCATCGGCGCCTCATCCTTTACCGTGCTCGCCGCTGCGATATTGTGGAATGGGCCAGTGGAACAGTACAAAGTGCTCACGCTGCTGGCGCTGGGTGCTGCGGTGACAGTGGTGTGCGTGGTTGTGCTCACTTTGAGCCAGTGGTTGCGTCTGTCCGCGCTGCTGTCGCGCGTTCGCGGCGTTGGCGCCTTGGTAGAGAAACTCGCCGCCAGCGAGCTCAACAGGCGTCAGTTGGCGCAGGCCCTGGGTGTGTCGCTTGTCGCTCAGCTGTTGCCGGGTATCAGCGTTCTGGTCATTGCAGTTGCCCTCGGAATTGATATCTCGGTAGCGCTGGCAATCGCGATTACCGGCGCGATACTGCTAATCTCGATGATTCCCGTGTCATTGGCTGGTTGGGGTGTGCGCGAGGCCGGGTTTCTTGTGATCCTGGTGCCCCTGGGGGCAACAGCCGAGAGCGCGCTTATGCTCGGTATCTGTTTTGGCCTGGCGGGTGTCTGTGGCGCGCTGCTCGGCGGTCTGTCGATCGCGCTGGGCTGGTCTGCGCCGGCACTGTCGTCGGGCGCGCAGCGCATGCAATAAAAAACCGCGTCACGTGACGCGGTTCCAGAAACAAGATGGTGCCCAGGAGAGGACTTGAACCTCCACGCCCTTTCGAGCACTAGCACCTGAAGCTAGCGTGTCTACCAATTTCACCACCTGGGCCAGAAAGTACACCCTGCGGGTGCACTCACGAGGGCGCGCAATGTAACTTTTCGGGCGCGGCTTTGTCAATCCTTGCGTATACTGCCCCAATGGCCACGTTCCCCCCGATCACTCCTAACGAGTCCGATTTATGACAAAAAAAGGCAAGATTGCCGACCCTCATGCCGAGCGCGAAGCGCGCCGCTATGACAACCCTATCCCCAGCCGTGAGGTGATTCTCGATATTCTGGCGCAGGCCAAAAAACCGCTGAACAGGAAG
Source organism: Gammaproteobacteria bacterium (assembly GCA_024742415.1). GTDB lineage: Bacteria > Pseudomonadota > Gammaproteobacteria > Pseudomonadales > Halieaceae > Marimicrobium. The sequence goes on along the minus strand of JANSYN010000012.1, from coordinate 58,499 downwards.
CAAATCGCCAGGAAACTGGAACTCACCGCAGATGAGCAGATCGATGCCCTGGGCAAGCGGCTGCGCGCTATGGTGCGCGATGCGCAGGTGATGCAGGACAGGCGTGAGGCCTATGCTGTGGTCGAGCGCATGGATTTATTGCACTGCAAGGTTCAGGGCCATCGTGACGGCTATGGGTTTGCCATGCCAGTTGGCGGCGGCGATGACCTTTACCTCAATTCGCGGCAGATGCATTTCGTCTTTGATGGCGACGAGGTGCTGGTGCAAGTCACCGGTGAAGACCGGCGCGGCAGGCTGGAAGGCAAGGTCGTCGAAGTGCTGGCGCGCGGGCATACCCAAGTGGTTGGACGCTACCAGGAGGAAAGCGGTATCGGCTACGTGATACCGGACAACAGCCGCATCACGCAACAGATACTGATTCCGCCCAACGCCAAGCAGGAGGCAGTGGCCGGTCAGATTGTGACCGCGCAGATCACGGATTACCCTACGCGCCAACTCGGAGCAAAAGGCCGTATCACCGAAATCCTGGGCGATCATCTTGACCCGGGTCTGGAAATTGACGTAGCTATCCGTTCCCATGGCATACCCTGGGAATGGCCCGATGAAGTGCTGGATGAGGCGGCCGCGCTGGAAGCGGAGCCAATTGAGGCGGATAAGCAGCACCGGGTGGATTTGCGCAAACTGCCCTTTGTGACTATCGATGGCGAGGACGCCCGAGATTTTGACGATGCGGTCTACTGTGAGCAGTTGCGCAACGGCGGCTGGCGCCTGTGGGTGGCGATTGCGGATGTTTCGCACTATGTGCGACCGGGGTCGGCGCTGGACGAAGAAGCAGCCAGGCGCGGCAATTCAGTTTACTTTCCCGAGCGCGTGGTACCAATGCTCCCGGAAGCATTGTCCAATGGGCTTTGCTCCCTGAAGCCCCGGGTGGATCGCCTTGCCATGGTCTGTGAAATCGACCTCGACAACGCGGGCCTACCCCGCAGCCATGCGTTTTATGAGGCAGTGATCCATTCCCATGCACGACTGACATACACCCAGGTGGGTGCTGTGCTGGAGGAGGGTGGTCATCCCCAGGTCGACAAAAAGCGCGTGCAGGACCTGCAGCGCTTGCATGGCCTGTACCGTGTACTCCGCGGGGCGCGGGAGCGGCGCGGTGCGATCGATTTCGATACCCAGGAAACGCGGATTATTTTTGACGCCCACCGCAAGATCGATGCGATTGTACCTGTGGTGCGCAATGACGCGCACAAGCTGATAGAAGAGTGCATGCTGTGCGCAAATGTTGCGACGGCGCAGTTTTATGAGGCCAGTAAACTACCCATGTTGTTTCGCGTTCACGAGGGCCCCAACGAGGAGAAACTCGAGAACCTGCGCAAATATCTGGGTGAGATCGCGTTGGACCTGCGCGGTGGTGACAAACCCTCTCCGGTGGACTATCAAACCGTGCTGGCGCAGATCGCGGAGCGTGACGATGCGCATGTGATCCAGACCATGCTCCTGCGGTCTCTGAGCCAGGCAGTCTACCAACCCGAGAACAGGGGGCACTTCGGCCTGAACTATGAAGGCTACGCGCATTTTACGTCGCCAATCCGGCGCTATCCCGATCTTCTGGTACACCGCGGCATCCGCCACCTCATACGCAGTGAGCGCAAGATCAAGGGCGTGCGTCGCATGACGGGTGCCGGCACACTGCCAGCCAAGCGCATATTCCCCTATGACATGAAAGCGATGGTGGGGTTCGGTGAGCATTGCTCGATGACAGAGCGCCGTGCAGACGACGCTACCCGTGAGGTCGATGCCTGGCTCAAGTGCGAGTATCTGCAGGAGCACGTGGGAGAGGAGTTTGACGGCGTCATTGCCGCAGTGACCAGTTTTGGCCTGTTTGTTGAACTGGTCGACCTGTATATAGAGGGGCTGGTGCACGTTACCGCCTTGCCCGGGGATTATTACCATTTCGAGAAATCCACACAGCGACTGCTCGGCGAGCGCAGTGGGCGGAGCTTCCAGCTCGGCGGGTCGGTGAGGGTGCAGGTTGCCCGGGTTGACCTGGATGACCGGAAAATCGACCTGGAATTGATAGCGGAGAAAAACCCGGCTAAAAAGGGTGCCAGGGGTAAACCCGCCGCCGGTGCGGCGGGCAAGCCCGGCAAAGGCCAGAAAGCGGGTAAGGGTGGTAAAGGTCAGGGCGATAAATCAACACGCAAGCCGAGGCGCAAGACAGGTTTGCGCAAACATCACTGATGAAGCGGTCTGTGTTTGGTATTCACGCAGTCGAGAGCCTGTTACGGCGTCATCCACAGTCAATCTTGCGGTTGTACTTGCAAGAAGGCCGGTCTGACAAACGCATTGCAGCGATTGAAACTCTGGCCAGGAACCAGGGAGTAGCCTTCCAGCGCCAGCCTCGCGCCGCGCTAGACGCCATGGTCGAGGGGCGCCACCAGGGCGTGGTGGCCGAAGCGGCCCAGGGTCAGGGCGGTAGTGACAATACCATCACCGAAGCGGAACTTCTGGAGCGGCTGGCATGCCCAGACCACCCCATACTGCTGCTGGTGCTGGACGGGGTCACTGACCCCCACAACCTGGGGGCTTGTTTACGCAGTGCTGACGCCGCAGGCGTTGATGCTGTCGTTGTGCCCAAGGACAAATCTGTCGGTCTTACGCCAACCGCGCTCAAGGTGGCCTGTGGCGCAGGGGAAGTGGTCCCATTTGTGCAGGTGACCAACCTCAGCCGGACCCTGCAGGCACTCAAGTCACTTGGTGTGTGGTTGTATGGAACCGATGGCGACGCAGAAAAGTCGATCTACGACAATGAGTTAACCTCCCATGTGGCGATTGTGATGGGCGCTGAGGGGCAGGGCATGCGGCGCCTGACCCGCGAGCAGTGCGATATGCTGGTGGCACTGCCGATGGCCGGGTCGGTGAGTAGTCTGAATGTTTCGGTGGCGGCAGGTATCTGCCTGTTTGAGGCGCGGCGCCAGCGGCTTGCAGGGCTGACCACGCGCTGAAGGTGTGGGGTATTGGTCGAAGGTCGCGACAGGAGCCCGTTTCGGCGTTGGCTCGCGCAGCCTGTGAATTTTGCGCCCTGCGATGGGCGGAACCTTCAGGGTCTTGCGCCCGTAGGCGTGCGAAACCGGCCCTTTTACGGGTTCATTTTCCCTTGTGCGCAAGTGCTAAAATCGGTAGACTCCCGCCCCTCAAAATTTGCCCGGTTGCCCTTGGCGGCCGATCCTCCTTGCCACACCGTCAATAGCGATGGGTGGCATTAACCCGTAAGGAGCCTACGCGTATGCGACATTACGAGATCGTTTTTATGGTCCATCCGGACCAGTCTGAGCAAGTCCCCGGTATGATTGAGCGGTATTCCAGTGCCATCGCCAAAGACGGCGGCACCGTGCACCGGCTTGAAGATTGGGGGCGTCGCCAGTTGGCTTATCCCATCAACAAGATTCACAAGGCGCATTACGTGCTGATGAATGTTGAAGCTTCTAACGACGCACTGGAGGAACTGACCACGACGTTCCGCTATAACGATGCGATTATTCGTAATCTGGTCATTCGTCGCGACGAGCCGGTGACTGAAGAATCATTCATCATGAAGGCCGAGAAGGAAAACCGCGAGCGCAAGAGTCGCTACGAAGAGCGCCAGACCACCGAGTCGAGCTCGAGCGATGCGGATGCCGGCGACTCCGCCGATGCGGACACAGAAGAGACAGAAGCAGCGTCTGAAGAGTAGATCTTCCGTTGACTGACGGACGGGTTTTTCTCGCTACAGCTTTTTAAAGGAGTTTTGTCATGGCACGTTTTTTCCGTCGCCGCAAGTTTTGCCGCTTTACCGCCGAAGGCACCAAAGAAATCGATTACAAAGATCTCGAAACGCTCAAGGCTTACGTATCTGAAACCGGGAAGATAGTTCCCAGCCGCATCACGGGCACCAAGGCCAAGTACCAGCGCCAGTTGGCCACGGCAGTGAAGCGCGCGCGGTTCCTGGCATTGCTGCCGTACTCGGATTCGCATCAGTAAGTGATTATACGCAGCGCGTGAGCGGATAGGGTCAAGCAGTGATAGGCCTTGCTGAGTTTGTAATGCGCGGTCGCTGGCAGGCACTCGCCGTAGTGGTTGCAGGCGCAATAAGTTCACTGTTTGCATGGATAAGCGCGGCGGTCATAGCGCTGGTGATTTTGCGCAAGGGTGCGAGCGCCGGCGCATGGTTGTTTTTGTGGGCGTTACTGCCAGCAGGCGGGTTTGCGTATCTCTACGGTGACACCAGCACGCTGACGCTGCTGGCAGGCACATTTGCCCTGGCGTTGGTGTTGCGCAACTCGGTCAGCCTGGCGCTGGCATTGTTGGCCAGCGTTGCTGTAGGCGGCTTTGCCGGGCTGGTGGCACTCACGTTTGGCGCGCAGTATCTGGAGCAGTTGGGAAACGTTCTGGAACAGATGCTGAACAACATGCTCAGCGACCTGCCCGAAGCAGCCGAGCAGCCCGCCTTGGTGGCACTGGGCAAAGTACAACTGGCCGGCATGATAGGCGCAGGGTCGGCGGTGATGTCTGCCCTTAGCCTGTTGTTGGCGCGCTACTGGCAGGCGGTGCTGTATAATCCCGGCGGGTTTGGCCGCGAGTTCAGGGCCCTGCGTTACCCCGCGGCAGTCACAGCACTGTTAGTGCTGGCGGGGTTGGGGTTGGCCACCGTGGGTGCACGGTTGGGTCAGTGGGCAATGATTTTTATCATGCCGCTGACATTTGCCGGGCTCGCCGTGGTGCACAGTTGGGGTGTCGCGCGCGGACGTGGCACGGGATGGTTCGCAGCCTTTTATATTGCCTGGGTGTTGCTCGAACCGCTCAGGTTGTTAGTAGCACTGCTTGCAGTTGCCGATAGCTGGCTGGATTTTCGTCAGCGCTGGGGTCTGCAAGAACGCGGCGCTGCCGACACGGTACAGGCGCCCGAGGAGCCCCAGTCCGCTCTTGATAAGCGTGAAGACAGCAAAGGGCAGGACGACGATAGCCGCGCCGGCGACGCCGATGGGAAGACAGAGACGAGTAGTACAGGTCCGAAGAAGTACGATGGTCGCACACCCGGCCGCAAAGACGACGATTAGTAACCCAAGGGGACCCGATTCCCCGGAAAGAGGAAAGTAAGATGGAAGTCATACTGCTGGAAAACATTTCCAACCTGGGCTCCCTGGGCGACAAAGTGGATGTGAAGTCCGGTTTCGGCCGCAACTACCTGATCCCTCAGGGCAAGGCTGTGCCGGCCACAGCGGCAAACTCAGCACAATTTGAGGCCCGTCGTGCCGAATTGGAAGCTGCTGCCGCGGCGGCGTTGGTCGCAGCCCAGGCGCGCGGTGAAGCGCTGGCTGCGCTGGGCACCGTCTCCATCGGCGCCAACGCCGGTGAAGAGGGAAAGTTGTTTGGCTCTGTTGGCACGCGCGATATCGCAGAAGCGATTACCGCAGCTGGCTGCGATGTGGATAAATCTGAAGTCCGTCTACCCGGCGGTGCCCTGCGCGACCTGGGAGACTACCAGGTAGCCATCCAGGTACACGGCGAAGTCTCTGTTGACGTCCACATTGCGGTAATCCCCGAGTAACGTTCACCTGCACCCACTGCGTAGCAGGTGCCCGGACGACGCGGCTGGCAAGCATACAGGCCGCGTTCAACCGGGCAGACCCCCGCCAGTGCTTGCTGTCTGTCGCGCTGGCTCGCTATAGCCTGTCAGGGAACGCAGAGATGCCCTTGAGGCGAACCTGCCGTGGCAATACGACGGTGGCAAGCGCATTTTTCTTTAGATACGCCTCCAGATCATTTAACCTGTCAGGCCGCAGTGCGTCAGGCGATCTTTATGTCCGAACCCGATTATCCCGGCAATGTCTCAGAGCTGCCCTTTTCGGGTGACAGCGACATTGCGCGCATCAAAATGCAGCCTCACTCACTGGAGGCGGAGCAGTCCGTTTTGGGGGGCTTGCTACTTTCTGCCGATGCCTGGGATGCGGTCTCTGAGATGGTGAGCGCCGCGGATTTTTATCGTCCCGGGCACCGCCTTGTTTTTCGCCAGATCCACAAGCTCGCCGAGGCGCTGGAGCCTATCGACGTCATTACCGTGGCAGACAAACTGCAAGCCAGCGGGGAACTGGAGTCAGCCGGTGGATTGGCCTACCTGACGGAGTTGGCCCAGAATACTCCCAGTGCCTCCAACATCCGCGCTTACGCGCAAGTGGTGCGTGAGCGGGCAAGCCTGCGCAGCCTGATCGAGGTGGCCCAGGAGATCGCCGAGAGCGGTTTCAACCCGGATGGCCGTACCTCTGACGAGCTGATCAATGAAGCAGAGCGGCGTATCATGCAGATTTCAGAGCTTGGCCCCAAGGCGGGTGGCCCTCAGGATGTTAACCCCCTGCTTCAGGCGGCGCTGGAGCGTATTGATGAGCTGTCCAAGTCGGATAGCCATATCACCGGGCTCAGTACCGGCTTCGCGGATCTCGATGACAGAACGGCAGGGCTGCAGAAGTCAGACCTGGTGATCGTTGCAGGGCGTCCGTCAATGGGCAAGACCAGCTTCGCCATGAACCTTGTCGAGCACGCGGTTTTGAACCAGGACAAGCCCGTGCTGGTGTTCAGCATGGAAATGCCCGCCGACCAGTTGATTATCCGCATGTTGTCGTCCATTGGCCGCATAGACCAGCGCAGGATTCGCGTGGGTAAACTCGAGGATGGCGACTGGCCCAAGCTAACCGTCGCCATGAATAAGCTCAAGGACTGCCCGCTGTTTATCGATGACACGCCGGCCCTTACGCCAACTGAGGTTCGCAGCAGGGCGCGCAAGGTGTACCGCGAGCACGGCGGTATTGCCATGATAATGGTCGACTACCTGCAGCTGATGCAGGTGGCCGGAAGCAGCGAAGGCCGTACTGCCGAGATTTCCGAGATTTCGCGCAGTCTTAAGGCCATTGCCAAAGAGTTCAGCGTACCGATGGTAGCGTTGTCGCAGCTCAACCGTTCGCTGGAGCAACGCCCCAACAAGCGCCCGGTCAACTCGGACTTGAGAGAGTCCGGCGCCATTGAGCAGGACGCAGACGTCATTATGTTTATCTACCGTGACGAGGTGTACAACCCGGAGTCTGCCGACAAGGGCACTGCAGAGATTATCATTGGCAAGCAACGTAACGGCCCTATTGGTACCAGCCGGTTGGCCTTTCAGGGCGAGTTCACACGGTTTGAAAATCTCGCCCGCGGCGCGTACGACGAGTACTGACAGCCCTCGCCGTTACAGGCCGATCTCTTCACGCAACTTTTTCAGGCGCTGCTGTTGCTCTTGTGGCGACAGCGGGGCGGGCTCATCCTTGTGCAATGCCGCAGGTGCGGGCACGCTGAGCTGCTCCCCGCGCAACGCTCGCGTGCAGTAACGCTCATAGTGATCGCGAAACACCGGCCAGGTCAGCTTCTCGACGTTGTTGGCCAGGAAATACCAGTTGCTGTCGCGGCCCGCCAGGTACACTGCGGGATGGCTCCAGGGCTGTGCGGATTTAGGGTCTCCTGCCATACACGCCTCACGATAGGCATCCTTTGCTGCTGGCAGTCCAAATTCAATGAGCGTTTCACGGCAGCACTCATGCATGCGATTGAGCGTGGGCAGGTACTCACTGTGTTCTATGGCGTGCTTTGCCCCTTTGAGTATGTGCTCCACAGGGTAATCGGCCAGGGAGTCCAGCCAGAGTTTCTTGATTTGCTTGACTTGCTCGGCATCGGGAAATGCGGCGTAGTACTGGTTGTGGTAATTCAGTCGGAACAGGGCAAAGACCTGGTTGATGGCCTCGACATGCGCCGCGGCGTCACTGTCGCTACGATCAGTCTGCCCATGAGGTGTCTGTGAGGTCGTCCTGGAGGCTTCGATCTCGCGTGCGGCCTGTTGCACGAGTTCCCTGGTGTCCGGCATGGGTGTTTCCCGCTTGCTCTATGTGGTGGCTCTTCGCCCAGTGGTATTTGACGTGCTGGATAAACTTGCTGTTCCAGGACGTCTGCACCTGATTGCTCTCTTTCCAGTATACGATGAATTCAGGGAGTAGTGAGCGCGCAAAATCGCTGTCAATGTGTGACAGTTGCAAAATATCAAAAACATCGTCCGCCGGCTGCCAGTCGTCGCTGATGCGCCTGGGCTCAGTGCTGTGACTCAGGCTGGAGGTGTATTTGGCCCACTGCAGGCGAATATGCTGGATGAAGCGCGTATTCAGTTCTTTGGGTGGGGCGCCGCGTTCCAGCCAGTACAGGATAAACTCCGGAATGGCTTGCTCGATAAACTCCGCATCAATACCCGCGCGAGCCATGATGTCCATGGCATCGGGACTGGGTCGCCACTGCCGGTCCAGCGGGGGTGGGTCGGCAACGCGAAAGCCCTCTGCACTGGCCTGCTGCTGGCGACGCCAGTGACTGACGACGTGCTGGCGAAACTTGTTTTCCCATGCATGGCTGGTTTCGCCGCGCTCCCGCCAGTAAAAGACGAAGTCCTCAAGCTGGTCCAGAGCGAATTGCCGCGGTATGTTGTGGTTCAGGCTGAGCAGTTGCAATAGGTCTTCGCTGGGTGACCAGTGCGCTGGCAACAGCCCTGCGCTGCGCCTTTGGGGCGCGTTGGGCTGTGTTGCAGGAGGTGTTGTTGGCGCGGCAGTGGCATGCGGTTCGTTGACTGCAAACACCAGTGCGTCACAGGACAACAGTGGCGGTGAGTCAATCAGCAGTACACCCTTGTCTGCCAGGCCACGAGTGATGCGCTGCAGATCCTCTGTGTTCCAGAAGGGCAGGGCGCGCAGCAGGTAATCGCGCTGCACCGTGTAGTAGGCATAGCCGCCGCGGGGCTGGGGGCGGTAATGGTCGAACAGCAGCTGCAATTGTTGTAGCAAGATAGCCTCCTCCAGCCCGATGGTGGCGGCCAGTTCTGGCGAGAAAACCAGCTGGCGTTCGGGAATGATTGAACTGGAAGACATCTAAAAGTCCGGAGATTGGCAACGGTCTGATAGGATACCGCAGAAACCCGGGGAAGCAGAATGGCAAAGCAAAAAACCGCGTTCGTCTGCGGCGAGTGTGGCTCAGATTTCGCGAAATGGCAGGGGCAGTGCAGTGACTGTGGCGTCTGGAACTCGCTGTCGGAGATCAAGCTGGGGCCAGCCAAAGGCGCCTCCCGCACGGCTGCCGTGAGCGGCAAGCGCAGCGGCTTTGCCGGTTCGCTGGACAGCGCTCGCCTCCTGGGCGACATCGACTTACAGGATCTGCCGCGCTTCTCCTCGGGCACCGGGGAATTCGATCGGGTACTCGGTGGCGGCCTTGTGCCGGGGTCTGCCATTTTGGTGGGTGGTAATCCCGGTGCGGGTAAGAGCACCCTCTTGCTGCAAACCATGTGCCACCTGGCGTCATCGATGGAAGCGCTGTATGTGACAGGAGAGGAGTCTCCGCAGCAGATTGCGATGCGCGCGCAGCGACTGCAACTGCCCACCGATAAACTCCGTCTGATGGCTGAAACCAATGTCGAAGCGATTGTAGCGGCGGCCAATGAGTTCAAGCCCAGGGTTCTGGTCGTGGATTCCATACAGGTTGTTCACACGGATGAGCTGGCCTCGGCGCCGGGCAGCGTGTCGCAGGTACGCGAGTGCGCCGCCTTTCTTATTCGGCATGCGAAGCAGACGGGCATGGTGCTTTTTCTGGTCGGGCACGTGACCAAGGACGGTTCACTGGCCGGCCCCAAGGTGCTTGAACACATGATCGATTGTTCCATCTTGCTGGACGGCAGCGACGATTCCCGATTTCGCACCTTGCGCGGCCAGAAAAACCGGTTTGGTGCAGTGAATGAGCTGGGCGTCTTTGCGATGACCGACAAGGGCATGCGTGAGGTCAGAAACCCCTCTGCGATCTTCCTTGAGCGTGGCGATGAGCCGGCGCCAGGCAGCGCCGTGATGGTGGTGTGGGAAGGCACCAGACCCCTGCTGGTAGAGATTCAGGCCCTGGTGGATGACAGCCAGCTGGGCAATCCCCGGCGAGTGGCGGTTGGTCTGGAGCAAAACCGCCTGGCGATGTTGCTTGCGGTGCTGCACCGCCATGGCGGTCTGCAGGTAGGAGATCAGGACGTCTTCGCCAATGTCGTGGGGGGCGTCAAAGTGTTGGAAACCAGCGCTGACCTGGCGCTGCTGATGGCGATCGTGTCCAGCTTTCGCGATAGGCACCTGCCGCAGGAGTTGGTGATTTTTGGAGAGGTTGGATTGTCAGGCGAGATTCGACCGGTGCCCAGCGGCCAGGAGCGCCTTTTTGAGGCTGCAAAGCACGGTTTTTCGCGCGCGATCGTGCCCAAGGGCAATGCGCCGAAGCAGGCGATCAAGGGCATGCAGGTGCTTGCGGTGAGCAAACTCTCAGAGGCGCTGGCGGCACTGGAGTAATTAACGGCAGCTGGGTGGTGGAGCCACCGCCTTTGCGGTTCCAGCCTTTACGGGTCAAGGCTGCGCTGTTCAAGCCGACTCTGACGGGCGCTGTGCCGGTCAGTCTTCAAGGATTAGCCGCCGAGGTTACCCAGTTCTTCCTGCAGGGTTTCAAGGTCCATGTGCGCTTCAAGCACTTCGCGCAACGGCTCGATGTTTTCCTGGTCGACATGCTCTACCGCAAAGCCCAGTCTTCCGGCTTCCACATGTTGCAAGTAAGCGTGCAACTCCAGCTCCGTGTCGTCTTCAAGCGCAATAATGAGGGTAAACGGCTCGTTGTATTGGGCGTCCCACACGTCGGGCTGATCGGTCGCAACGCCACTGAGAGAGATATCAATGAGCTGCTGGTGCCAGACGCTGCCACCTTGGTGCACCTCTACAGGCAGGGCTAATTCGACGCGCGTGAAGCGGCGTTTTTCTGTATACGTCGGCGCCATGGCTGATCTCTGGTTTCGATCCTCAAGAGGCGCAACTATAACGCCAGTATGTCATTTATGCGAGTTGCAAAGCGCAGCTCCGGGCACGCGTGAGGCCCGCTGGTGCAGCCTGTGACAGGGTTTATGCCGAGCTGCGCAGAATGCCCTCCTGAGCGACCGACGCAAGCAGGCTGCCACCGCGGCTGAATGCGTTCGCGGTGGACAGCGCCCGGCCGCTCCCGGTGCTCGGCGACACGCTGTGCAACAGTATCCAGTCATTGACGTTGATCGGTCGGTGGAACCATATCGTGTGATTCATGGTGGCAACTGCAATGCCTGGAGATTGCCAGTCAAGCTGGTGCGGTTGCAGTGCGGACTGCAAAATAGTGGCATCGGAAAAGAAGGCAAACAGCATTTGTTGCAATAGTGCGTCGGCCGGTGCGGGCTCGCGTGCGATCGCCCAGACCCGGGATTCGGGCGAGCGTTTATTCGCTAAGCCGCAATTGATGATGCGGAAAGGGAAGGGCGCATCCTGGTTGGCACTGAGAGAAAGTTCGTTGGCGGAATGCTCAAGCAGTTGCTCTGGGTCACTGACATCGGGCATTGCCAGCGCATGGCTGAGCCCTTCCATGTTGTCCTGAAACGAGACGGATGCGCTAAGCAGCGTTTTCGAAGACTGTGTTACCAGAACATTGCGGTGACTTGTGGTGCGGCCATCGCGAATGATGGCAACGTCGAAATCCAGTGCGGCCTCTGGGTCGCCAAAGGCAAGGAAGCTCATTTGCAGATAGTGCACGGCACGCGGCTGTAACAGCGTCGCGGCCGCTGTACTGAGCACCTGGGCCATCAGCTGGCCGCCAAAAATTGCCGGTGAGTCCAGTGGCAACGAGTGGCCACAAAACCGTAGTGGGCCGACTTGCTCCGGCCGCAGCAGATTGTAGAAACCAGAGTCTGCCGTTTTCATCGGGCGCTGCGACCTGTTCGAGTGCTTGGCCAGGCCACTATTTCAGCTTGCGATACTTCAGGCGCTGCGGTTGCTCGGCCGCGGCGCCGAGGCGGGCCTTGCGGTCTTCCTCGTAGTCGGAAAAGTTGCCCTCGTGGAACACAACGTTCCCGTCATCTTCATAGGCAAGAATGTGCGTGGCAATCCGGTCAAGGAACCAGCGATCGTGGGAGATCACCATAGCAGCGCCGGGAAAGGCCAGCAGGGCTTCTTCGAGTGCGCGCAGGGTTTCTACATCCAGGTCATTGGTGGGCTCGTCGAGCAGTAAAACGTTTGCGCCCTGCTTCAATAGCTTTGCCAGATGCAGTCGGTTGCGCTCCCCGCCGGACAGGTCCTTGACGAATTTTTGTTGGTCGGAACCTTTGAAATTGAAGCGCCCCACGTAGGACCGCGAGGGCACCTCGTAGCTGCCGATGCGTAGGACATCCTGAGCGTCTGACACCTCTTCCCAAACCGTTTTGCCACCGTCAAGGTCATCGCGCGACTGATCGACATAGCCCAGCTGCACGGTCTCACCCACCTCCACGCTGCCGCCATCAGGGGACTCGATGCCCATCAGGATTTTGAACAGTGTTGATTTACCCATTCCGTTGGCCCCGATAATCCCGACAATGCTGCCTTTGGGAACGGAGAACGATACCTGGTCAAATAGCAGTCTATCGCCATAGGTTTTTTGCAGATTCTGGACGTCGATGACCTTGTCTCCCAGGCGCGGCCCGGGCGGGATGTAAATCTCGTTGGTTTCATTGCGCGCCTGGAACTCTTGCGATTGCAGCTCTTCAAAGCGCTGCAGCCGCGCCTTGCTCTTGGCCTGACGGCCCTTGGGATTACTGCGCACCCATTCCAGTTCAGCCTTGATGGCGCTGCGGTGTGATGCCTCCTGCCGCTTTTCCTGTTCCAGGCGTTGCTCCTTGGCATCCAGCCAGTCGGAGTAGTTGCCCTCGTAGGGAATGCCGCGACCTCTGTCCAGCTCAAGAATCCAGCCGGCGGCATTGTCGAGAAAGTAGCGGTCATGCGTGATTGCCACCACGGTGCCGGGGAAGTCGTGCAGGAAACGCTCCAGCCAACCCACGCTTTCAGCGTCCAGGTGGTTAGTAGGCTCGTCCAGCAGGAGCATGTCGGGGTTGGAGAGCAACAGCCGGCACAGCGCAACCCGGCGCAGCTCACCGCCCGATAGCGTGGTGACATCCGCATCCCAGGGCGGTAAACGTAAGGCGTCAGCGGCCACCTCCAGCCTGTGGTCGATATTGTGTGCATCCGAGGCCTGGATGATGTCTTCAAGTCTTGCCTGCTCCTTGGCCAGCGCATCGAAGTCGGCGTCTTCTTCGGCATATTTTGCATAGACCTGCTCCAGCGCTGCCAGGGCGTCTATCGCTTCCTGCACCCCTTCCTCCACATTGCCGCGCACGTCTTTGTCCGGATTGAGCTGTGGCTCCTGCGGCAGGTAACCAATCTTGATGCCCGGCTGCGGTCGCGCTTCGCCGAGGATGTCGGTATCGAGGCCCGCCATGATGCGTAGCAAAGTGGACTTGCCGGAGCCATTGAGGCCCAACACACCAATCTTGGCGCCGGGAAAAAATGACAGTGAGATGTCTTCAAGGATTTTCTTTTTCGGCGGTACAACTTTGCCAACGCGATTCATGGTGTAAACATACTGGGCCATCGGGCAGTGCTCTTTGTGAAAATGAAAACGCGCAAAGTGTAGCAGGACTGTCGTCCATGGGCATCCGCGCGGCCGCTACAGCCTGTCCTGTTAGTGACGAGAAGCAGGCCAATTTTGGCGCCGATCCGCTTCTTTGCCGCCGTCTTTTTCTGTAAAATGCGCGGCTTCCCGGCGAGCGTGCAGCGTGCCGGATTCACCAGGCAGGGGGTCAGCATGTTTGACAAGAGCATGAGTATTGAAGGATTCGACGACGAGCTTCAAAGCGCGATCAGCGAAGAGGAGCGCCGGCAGGAAGAACACATCGAACTCATTGCTTCGGAAAATTATGCCAGTCCTCGTGTCATGCAGGCTCAGGGCACTGCGCTGACCAATAAGTACGCAGAGGGCTATCCCGGTAAGCGTTATTACGGCGGCTGCGAGTTTGTGGATAAGGCCGAGGTCCTGGCAATCGAGCGTGCGAAGGCCCTGTTTGGTGCAGATTATGCCAATGTGCAACCCCACTCTGGTTCGCAGGCCAATGCGGCCGTATACCTGGCGTTGTGTACGCCTGGCGATACCATACTGGGAATGGGCCTGGCAGACGGCGGGCACCTCACGCATGGTGCAGCTCCGAATTTTTCCGGCAAGATGTATAACGCAGTCCAGTATGGCCTTAACGCTGCCACCGGCGAAGTCGATTACGACCAGGTTGAGGCGTTGGCCCTGGAGCACAAACCGCGGATGATCGTGGCCGGTTTCTCGGCCTATTCGCAGATTATGGATTGGTCGCGCTTTCGTGAAATTGCCGATAAAGCCGGTGCTTACCTGCTGGTTGATATGGCGCATGTTGCCGGCCTTGTCGCTGCCGGTGTGTACCCCAACCCCGTGCCATTTGCCGATGTCGTGACTTCAACAACGCACAAAACGCTGCGCGGGCCGCGCGGCGGCATTATCCTGGCGCGCGCCAATGAAGCCCTGGAGAAAAAATTCAACTCTGCGGTGTTCCCCGGTGGCCAGGGTGGTCCATTGATGCACGTCATTGCCGCCAAGGCTGTCAGCTTTAAAGAGGCCGCCTCACCGGAATTTGTCGAGTACCAGAAACAGGTCGTGAAGAACGCCAAGGCAATGGCGGCGGCGTTTATGGAACGCGGTATAAAAATTGTCTCTGGTGGGACGGAAAACCACCTGATGCTGGTTGATCTCATCGACAAGCCCTATACCGGCAAGGACGCCGATGCGGCGCTTGGCGCGGCCAATATCACCGTGAACAAGAATGCCGTACCCAATGACCCGCGTTCACCCTTTATCACCTCCGGCCTCCGAGTGGGCACCCCGGCGATCACTACGCGCGGTTTTCGCGAGGCCGAAACTGTCCAGTTGACCGGCTGGATGTGCGATGTGTTGGAATCGTTGGAAAACGGCAACTCCGACGCGGTGATCGCCCGCGTGAAAGACCAGGTGCTGGAGATCTGCGCCCGTTTCCCCGTCTATCGCTAGAGGGCAGGGTGCACCGGAAAGGGGAGCTGCGGCTCCCTTTTTTTTGCCCCTCGTCGCCCCCTGTACTGGCGTCTTCCTACCCTAAATTAGGGAAGCGCCGCGATTGGGAAATATGTTATTGTTCAGCCACTTAGCGCAATGAGTATCCACAATGCACTGTCCGTTTTGCTCTGCCGACGATACCAAGGTCATCGATTCGCGACTGGTTGCCGAGGGCGACCAGGTGCGCCGCCGCCGGGAGTGTGTCAGTTGCAGTGAGCGTTTTACAACCTACGAGGTGGCGGAGCTGGTGATGCCGCGCATCATCAAGCAAGACGGCAACCGGCAGCCCTTTGATGAGCGCAAGCTGCGCGCCGGCTTCACCCGCGCGCTGGAGAAACGGCCAGTGTCGGTTGAAGACGTCGAAGCGGTGATCAACAGCATCAAGCACGTCCTTCGTGCGACCGGTGAACGAGAGATCAAATCGCTCGTCCTGGGTGAACTGGTGATGGAGCACTTGAAGAAGCTGGACCAGGTAGCCTATGTGCGCTTCGCTTCCGTTTACCGGAGTTTCCAGGACATCGCCGAGTTTCGCGACGAAATCGAGCGATTGGAGGCCGAGCCCAGCGCACAATAGGCGCGTTTGGGGCCCTTGGGCATGGACACCGCTACTGACATTACAATGATGGCGCGCGCGCTGCAGCTGGCCCGCAACGGCCAGTACTGGGCCGCCCCCAATCCGCACGTGGGTTGCGTGCTGGTGCGCGATGGCCAGGTTATCGGCGAGGGATTTACGCAGCCGGCAGGTGGCAACCATGCAGAGATCGAAGCACTGCAAGCAGCGGGCGATGCGCGCGGGTCCACCGCCTATGTCACGCTGGAGCCGTGCAACCATCACGGCAAAACCGGTCCCTGCGCCCAGGCCCTTATCGATGCAGGAGTGACTCGCGTTGTGGCGGCGCTGGCAGACCCTAACCCGCAGGTGGGTGGAGGCGGTCTTGGGCATCTACGCGCGGCCGGGGTGGACGTGCACTGTGGCGTTCTGCAGGGGGAAGCCGAACAGTTGATTGCGGGTTTTCTGGCGCGAATGCGTCGCGGTCGTGGGCGCGTGCGGGCCAAACTGGCGATGTCGCTGGATGGCCGCACAGCGATGGCCTCCGGCCAGAGCCAGTGGATCACCGGGGCAGCAGCCCGGCAGGATGTGCAGCGCCTGCGCGCACAGTCCTGCGCCATTGTCACCGGCGTCGGGTCAATCCTGGCCGATAACAGTTCGCTTACGGTGCGCCCTGCAGAATTGGGCGTGGACGATGCCAGCAGGGCGCGCGCCGCCCGCCGCCACCCGTTACGGGTGGTGCTGGATTCCGCCTTACGCACACCGGCGGACGCCCGGGTACTCGATGATCGTGCCCCCAGCCTGCTGTGCTACGCCCAGGGCACGGCGGTAGAGCAAACCCATGCTCATCTTGATCTGCTGGCACTGCCGGCCGGCGAAGGGCTTGACCTGCACAGCCTGGTGGCGGCCATGAGCGCACGGCAGTGCAACGAAATTCTGGTAGAATCAGGCCCCCGCGTCGCAGGCGCCTTCCTGCAGGCGGGCCTGTTGGATGAGCTCATTATTTACATGGCCCCCTGTTTGCTGGGCAGCGATGCACGGCCATTGTTCAACCTGCCGTTCACCGACATGGCGGAAAAGGTCCAGCTCGATATCCGGGACGTACGTAAGGTGGGCCAGGATTGGCGCTTTACCGCGGTGCCCGTCGAAGCCACGAACCGGCGTTAGTGCAACGAGGCAACAAGTCACTATGTTTACAGGAATCATTCAGGCCGTAGGCCATATCGTTCGCATGCAGCCACAGGGAGGCGACATGCGCCTGTATGTGGCAGCCGGCAAGCTTCCTATGGGAGATGTCGCGCTTGGCGATAGCATCTGTACCAATGGCGTTTGCCTGACAGTGGTAGATCTGCCTGGCGACGGCTACTGGGCCGATGTCTCCGGAGAGTCGCTGCGCCTGACCACGTTGGGTGAGTTGCAAGAGGGCTCACCCGTCAACCTGGAAAAAGCGCTGACGCCGCAAAGTCGGCTCGGTGGTCATATTGTCAGTGGCCATGTTGATGGTATGGGTGAGATCGTCAGCCTGCGTGAGGATGCGCGGTCGATACAGGTGGTAGTGCGCGCCCCTGACGCGCTGGCAAAATACATTGCCCACAAGGGCAGCATTTGCATCGATGGCACCAGCTTGACGGTAAACAGCGTCAACGGGGCGGAATTCGACCTCAATATCATCCCGCAAACGATGTCAGAAACCATTTTTGGTACTTATCAACCGGGCTCGAAAGTCAATCTGGAGGTGGATGTCATTGCGCGTTACCTCGAGCGCCTTATCCAGGGCGATGCGGCGGCACGCGCCGGCGAACTGACGATGGATACATTGGCTGACAACGGCTTCCTGCGTTGATGACAACCACGGGAACGAACATGGAACTAAGCACGGTTGACGAGCTCATCAGCGATATGCGGCAGGGTCGCATGGTCGTGTTGCTGGATGACGATGCCGACAGTCATAACGAGGGTGTGGTAATGGTTGCGGCAGAACACTGCAACGCAGACCACGTGAACTTCATGGCGCGCCAGGCGCGTGGACTGATCTGCCTGACCTTGACTGAAGAACGTTGCCGGCAGCTTGATCTTCCGCCCATGGTGGATGCAGCCCAGGGTGAAAAGTCCAACTTCACGCTGTCCATTGAAGCGACAGTCGGCATCGATACCGGTATATCCGCCGCGGATCGCGCGCGCACTGTGCAGGCCGCCGTGGCGCCGCATGCGGTACCTGCCGATATTGTCCAGCCCGGACACATATTTCCCTTGACGGCGGTTGCCGGGGGCGTGTTGACACGTGCCGGCCACACCGAGGCAGGCTGTGATTATGCACAGTTGGCGGGTTTGCATCCTGCGGCGGTCATTGCCGATATTCTGACGCCCGAGGGCGAACTCGCCGACGGCCCTGCTCTGAAGGAATTTGCGCAGCGCCATGGCCTGCGCATGGGTACTGTGGCTGACCTGATTCATTTTCGAATGGTCAATGAACGCACCATCGCATGTATCCGCCAGGGCAGCATTGAAACAGAGTTTGGACAGTTCAATCTCAATGTCTACCGCGATCAGACCGATGGTGATGTCCACCTTGCGCTGTTCAAGGGCAGCATCATCGCCGACGAGCCGACGCTGGTGCGCGTGCATTTGCAGTCAGTGATGCGTGACCTCGTGACCAGTCGTATCGATGGCAAGTCAACCTGGACCTTCGCAAAATGCATGCGCGCGGTTGCCGAAAAAGGCTCGGGTGTCATCGTTCTGCTGTCGCGAGTAGAGAGCGCGGACCAGGTGCTGGACAGTGTAGATCGCGTGCTCGGCAGCCCCACTGTAGCTTCGGCAGCAGCGCGCGACAGCTACACAACGGTGGGAATTGGTTCACAGATTCTCAAGGATCTGGGAGTAGGAAAGATCCATCTGATGGGCGCTCCTATAAAGTACAATGCTATCTCCGGATTCGACCTCGAAGTGCTGGAGTTTGTGGATAGCGAACAGCAATAGCACACGGCATAAAA
Organism: Gammaproteobacteria bacterium; assembly: GCA_024742415.1. Lineage (GTDB taxonomy): Bacteria > Pseudomonadota > Gammaproteobacteria > Pseudomonadales > Halieaceae > Marimicrobium. The sequence goes on along the minus strand of JANSYN010000012.1, from coordinate 39,908 downwards.
GGAAAGAGACATGACGGATATTCAAACGATAGAAGGTGACCTGGCCAGCGGTAAAGGCAAATACTGTGTCGTGGTGGGGCGCTGGAACAGTTTTGTGGTTGAGCATTTGCTCGAAGGTGCCCTGGATACACTGCGTCGCCATGGCGTTGCGCACAAGCAGATAACGATCGTCCGGGCGCCGGGCGCCTTCGAGATCCCGCTGGTATGCAAAGCGGTGGCGGACAAGGGCGATGTTGATGCGATTATTGCCCTGGGCGCTGTGATTCGTGGCGGTACACCGCATTTCGAGTATGTGGCGGGCGAATGCACAAAAGGTCTTGCCTCGGTCACGATGGAGTCCGGTGTTCCTGTCGCTTTTGGTGTGCTCACGGTCGACACCATTGAGCAGGCCGTTGAGCGCTCAGGTACCAAGGCCGGCAACAAGGGCGAGGAAGCTGCCCTGTCAGCCATTGAAATGGTCAGCCTGCTCGGCAAGCTGCGTTAATGCCTGCCGTTGCGCATAGCCGGTTGGGTGCGGAGCGTCGTAAGGCGCGCCACTATGCTATGCAGGCCCTGTACCAGTGGTATATGGCGCAGGCCTCCCTTGGCGAGATAGAGCACGAGTTCACCCAGGAATACGATTTTGCCCATGTTGACCTGGCTTACTTCCAGGCCCTGCTGCACCAGATACCCGGCTGCGTCGATGAACTGGATGCGGCACTGGTGCCACTGCTGGACCGGCCTATTGACGACCTGGATCCCATCGAGCATACCTTGCTGCGCATGGGAATGTTTGAGCTGAACGAACGAATTGACGTGCCCTACAAGGTGGTTATCAACGAAGCCGTGGCGCTGGCGAAGAAATTTGGTGCAACCGACAGCCACAAGTACATCAACGGTGTGCTTGATAAGGCCGCCCGACAAATCCGCAAGGTTGAAATCGACGCGGCACCCTGATGCCTCTTACCGAATTTTCCCTGATTTACCGTTACTTTTCTGCGCTGGGCTCGGGCGCTCACGTTGAGCTCTCGGTCGGTGATGACTGTGCGATTGTGCAGCTCGCAGACGGCGAACGGCTAGCGACTTCGGTGGATACGCTGGTCGAAGGGGCGCATTTTTTTCCTGATACGTTTCCCGAGGATATTGGCTATCGGGCAGTGGCTGTTGCGGTGAGCGACCTTGCCGCTATGGGCGCAAGGCCCCTGGGAATGACAATCGCCCTGACGCTGCCTGACAGTGACGAACTGTGGGTACATGCCTTCAGCCAGGGCGTTGCACAGGCCGTTGCTGCCTACGGCATACCCCTGATTGGTGGTGATACCACGCGGGGGCCCCGGACTATCTCGGTGTCAGTCATGGGTGCTCTGCCCGCCGCAGGGGCGCTGCTGCGCAGCGGCGCACGGGTGGGTGACGAGGTTTACGTGTCGGGGACGCTGGGCGACGCCGCTGCTGCGCTGCACTTCTTGCAGGGTCACTGGCAGCCTGACGCGCATAGTGCACAGTTTCTGCTGGAGCGCTTCAACCGGCCAACGGCCCGCATACAGTTGGGTCAGCAGCTGTTGCATGTGGCAAGTGCGGCGATTGATATTTCCGACGGCCTGGTAGCAGATGTGTCGCATATTGCGAACGCCAGCGGTGTTGGGATTGAACTGGACCCACAGGCGCTGCCCCTGTCGTCAGTGTTGCAGCGCCACATTGATCGTAAGCAGGCCCTGACTTGGGCGCTGACAGGGGGTGACGATTATGAACTGTGCTACTGTATTGAAGCGGGCAGGGATGCGCCATCGGGTACGAGAATTGGCCGGGTTGTCGCGGGTGAAGGTGTTGATCCTGGAATGGATCTGCCGGGTCGTCCGGGCTATCAGCATTTTGGGCAGGACCACTGAGTTGGCGGGCGGCGCAAAGTGCGCGCTGCAATGCGCCGATAGCTGACAGCAAACCCGCGGCGCGGCGCTGCTCGCGCGCAATAGTCGTTTGCAAACGACCATTACAATAACCGGTCAATTACACAGGCAGATTGGCGTTGAACGAAAGCACTGACAAGACATCCCCCAAGTTGTTGCGGCCGGATCTGCTCAGAAACCCGGCCCAGTTGCTGGCCTTTGGCTTCGGCAGCGGTCTGGCTCCCCGTGCGCCGGGTACTGTTGGAACTCTTGCCGCTATTCCCCTGTATCTGCTGATCGCAGATTGGAGCCTGTTTGCATACACCGTTTTTGTGCTGGTCGCAGGAATAGCCGGGGTCTGGATTTGCGCAGTGGCGGGGCGGCAACTGCAGGTGCATGATCATCCCGGTATCGTCTGGGATGAGTTTGTCGGATTCTGGATAACCATGTGGGCGGTGCCGCCTGAATTTATCTGGATCGTTTGCGGCTTTGTAGTTTTCAGAGTTCTCGATGTTGTTAAACCGTGGCCCATTGGTATGCTCGACAGACAGGTGCACGGTGGAATCGGCGTAATGGCAGACGATGCCATCGCCGGTGTTCTGGCCTGTATAACGCTGCATCTGGCCATTGGCGTGACGTAGAGGTCTTTTACATGGCGGGTCGAAAATTACTGTTGCTTGTTTCCCTGATGCTGTGGTTTGCACCGCATGCGGTTGGCGCACCACAGATCAAGGTGGAAGGGCTGATGCCCAATGCCGCCGTGTTAAACATCGATGGCCAGCGCAAAATGATGAAAGTCGGTCAAACTTATAAAGGTGTGACGTTGGTGTCTTCCGGTGCGGCCTCGGTCACCCTTGAGGTTGACGGCAAGCGGGTGGTGCATGGCCTGACGCAGCACGTGGGTACCGTGTATGAGGCGGCCGTGCAGAACGCTGTGACGATCCCGCGTGATGCCAGCAACCACTATGTCACTACTGCGTTGATCAACGGGCGCAGCATAACGGTCATGCTCGATACCGGTGCCACTCTGGTGTCGATGAGCGAGGATCATGCAGATACGCTGGGCATCGATTATTTCAGCGGCACCCCCTCGACGGCATCTACCGCCAGTGGCATCGCCAATACGCGCATTGTCACCCTCAATTCGGTGAGCATTGGTGGGGTACAGATCAACAATGTGCAGGCCTCAATAGTGGAAGGGTCTTTCCCCTCCATCGTGTTGCTGGGCATGAGTTTCCTGAAGCACTTCAATATGGCCGAGAACGACGGCATGCTCACCCTGACCAGCGTGCAATAGCGCGCTCGCCCAGACCTTGCGATTACTGCTAGAATAGCCCCCCTTTTTCTGACGGATATCCCGTGTGTCGGTACGTTACATAGAATCTTCCCGGCTGCCCACGCAGTGGGGCGACTTCGATATGCACGGCTTCGAAGACGCCGAAAACAACAAGGAGCACGTTGTACTCACCATGGGTGATATCAGCGGCGATGAGCCCTTGCTGGTGAGAATCCATTCAGAGTGCCTGACCGGTGACGCCTTGTTCAGCTTGCGCTGTGACTGCGGTAATCAGCTCAGGGCTGCGATGCAGGCGATCGCCAGCCAGGGTAGGGGAGCCATCTTTTACCTGCGCCAGGAAGGTCGTGGCATCGGGCTGTTGAACAAAATCAAGGCGTACAAATTGCAGGATGAGGGCGCTGATACTGTTGAGGCCAACGAACAGCTGGGGTTCGGCGCCGATATGCGGGACTACAGCATGCTGGGCCCCATGGTCGAGCATCTGGGTGTGTCGTCGGTTCGACTGATTACCAATAATCCGCGCAAAGTGGCAGCGATGGAGGCCCTGAGCGTGACAGTAGCAGAGCGTATTACCCTGCATACCGACAGCAATCCGCACAATGAAAAGTACCTGCGTACCAAGGCCGGCAAGCTCGGTCACATGTTTGGCCAGAAGGACTAAACTGCGGCTCTACCTGTCTCTGGCCACGATGTAGCGACCCAACGCACGTAAGGTGTATGCGTCACTCTGCAGTGCATCAAGGCTGTCCAGGGCGCCCTGCAGCAACCTGTCCGCTTCCTGTCGTGCGTTCTCAATGCCCATGAGTGTCACGTAGGTTGGTTTGTTATCCTGTACGTCTTTACCTTGCGTCTTGCCGAGTGTGGCGGTACTACTCTCTACATCAAGAATATCGTCGACGACCTGGAACGCCAGGCCGATCTGGCGTCCGTAGTTGTCCAGCGCATCCAGCTCCGCTGCAGAACCCCCTGCTGCGATACCGCCCAGATTCAAGGATGCCCTGATCAGTGCGCCGGTTTTTAACGCGTGCATGGTCTGCAGCGATTCCAGCGATACACTCAGCCCTGTGGATTGAATATCGATAAACTGGCCACCTACCATCCCCATAGGCCCAGCGGCTGCGCTGAGCGTTTTCAACATCATAATTTTTCGCGAGCTGTCCACATCAGGTGTATCTGCCAGCAACTCGAAGGCATGGGCCTGCAAGGCATCGCCAGCCAGAATGGCGGTGGCCTCGTCATAGGCTTTATGCAGTGTGGGTCGTCCCCGCCTTAGACTGTCATCGTCCATTGCGGGCAGGTCGTCATGGATAAGTGAGTAGGTATGGACAAGCTCTACAGCAAGTGCGGCGTAGTCCAGGGCCCTGATATCTTCCAGCTTCTGCTGCAGCGCCTGTGCGGCGGCATAAACCAGCACCGGGCGGATGCGTTTGCCACCATTTTTCAGTGAATAATTTAACGGCTCACGAAACGCTTGAAGTGCGGGGGAGACGTTCCACGGGGCCAGCCCCAGCACGTCTTGCCGATCAATGAAGTTCTGCAGCCGATCATGGCACTGCGCCATGAAATCGACGGCTGCCGGCGCCTTAGTGTTGGTCATCTTCAGCAGGTGACAGGTCTGCCTTGCCCTCATCGTTCTGCGTCAGTAGCAGGACCTTCTGTTCTGCGTCGTCAAGCAGCTTCTGCGCGCTTCGCGTCAGTGCAATGCCTTTTTCAAACGCCTCCATACTGTGCTCAAGCGACGTGTCCTGGTTCTCAAGCTTTTCCACCAGCGCTTCAAGTTCTGCCAGAACCTCAGCGAAGTTGGGTTGGCTTTTGCGTGTTGCCATGGATTTAAACTCTGTGAGTGTGGTTTTTCGATGCGCGCCTAACGCCGCAAAGGCTAGCATACACCACCGGTTCTGTCAGTTTTGCAGTCGCTGACTGCCGCCGGCCCAGGCATCAGGGTGTCTTGGCTTTGGTGCCCTTTGGCAGAAGGTTGCGCAGCATGCGGGGATGCCTTGCGATTCTCAGGAAGCGGTCCCACAGCGAAGTCGAAAGCATGCGCTCTACTTCGCGTAAGCCGAAATACGCATGCGCTCTAGTTTCCTGGCCGGTGGCAGGCTTTCTGGCGATGCCCTTCACGGCAATCCCGATCAGGCCATTGGGTCGTGTAAATGCATGATAGCGACAACTGACAACGTCCAGACCCGCTTTGGTCATCAGCGTATGCAGGGAATCCCTGGTGAAAAAGTTGATATGGGTCACAGGGTCGATCTTCGGTGGAGCCTTGATCCATATCTCACTGGGTACTTCGATGTAGATATGCCCGCTGTCGGCAAGTAGCTCCTTCAAGTGTTGCAAGGTAGCTACAGGCTCTGCGATGTGCTCTATGACGTGACTGCAGGTCACCAGGTCATAGTGCCCTGTCTGGACCTGTAGCGGATCTGTGCCGGCGTATGTGACACCCGGAATCGTCTTGTTGGTGAAATCTATGACTGAGCAGTCATGCCCCTGCTCGACAAACTTGCCCAGTAATCTGCCGTCACCACCACCGTAGTCAATGATCCGTGCCGGAGTTGTTTGCAACAACGCTTGCGTGTAGGTGAAGAGATCCCTGGCCCTGGCCTTGTCGCTGGCACGGGGGGTGTAGATTTCTTTGCTCCCCGACTCGTGATTGTTGATGTACGCATACTTTTGCGCAAGATCTTGCTCATCCGGCCTGGGGCTATAGCAAAAGAAGCCGCACCTTGTGCAGCCAATCGATTGCAGTCGGATCTCTTCCGCTCCGGCAAACCATAGATCAAACAGCACGTCCTGGCGGATGGCGTCGTAACTGTTGTCTGGCAAGGCCCGCCGTACGTAGTCCTTCTGGGCAAATACCTTCCAGTCATTGCTATGGCAGATTGGGCATGGCGGTGATGCGATCATGGTTCCACTGGCTTTGCTTCGAACAACCTGAATTTTAACAGGCGCAACAGCTCGATGGGTTTAACGAGACTTCTTGGAAGGCGGTTATGGAGTTTACTGGATTGCACCATTAAGCGATAACAATCCTCGAACCTGCCTTGCTTCAAGAGTTGCATGGCATGCAGAGCGCTAGCCTTTGAAGCGCCGTACACAGCCAGTGCAGGCGAAACCTGGTCGCACAAAGGCTGCATGGCAGCGTAAACCCGCAGGCACTCCGCTTTCGAAAGCACCTCAGTCATGGATTCGAACTTGTACCACCAGGTAATAAACGTGGCCAGGGTAGGCTCCGCACATGCAATCTCTGCCTTACGAAGGTTATCCAGAACTTTCACTGCGCCTCTTGCCAGTGAAAGATAGTTCTCGTACCCCCAGACACTGCTGATGATGGATCCCTCGCGAATATGCCTGCGGTAGATTGGTATCAGGGTAATCCGTATATGAGCGCACCTTGGCAACACGCGCGACAGGTACTCGGGATCCTGAAAGTTACGCAGACTCTCGTCAAAGTACAGTTCGTTCTCCAGCAGCACGGTACGCCTGAACAGGTAGGTAGTGTATTGATACAGATGCTGAATGGCCGGGCACGAGGCCAAATCTGTCTGCGCATAGCTTTCCTTCTGATTCAACTTGTGCGCTGTTGGTCGTCCGTCCCCGCGGTCCACCAGCATGGTGCCTTTTATCGCGGTGCAGCCACTGTCCAGAGCCTCGTTCAGCAATAGTTGCAAGGAACCCTCAATCAGCTCGTCGTCTGCATCCATGAATGCCACGAATTCGCCGCGTGTGATTCCAAGCCCGGTGTTTCGGGCAACAGGGGCACCCTGGTTTTGGGGCAGCTGAATTGGAACGACTCTTGAATCCCTTTCTGCGATGTCTGCCAGCACGCTGGCGGTGTGGTCTGTGGAACCATCGTCAATGCACACAATCTCGATCGCCTCCACGCCCTGATTCGTAATGCTGGCAATGCACTGGGCCAGTGTCTCCTGGGCGTTATAGGCTGCGATAACAAACGAAAGCAGTTTGCCGCTACCGTTGGCTTTCGCAGAGCGCTCGGACAAGTGTGCAGAAGCTTTCATCGCGGCGGAGCTTCTACTGATGCGTAGCGATTCAGTGGCCCGATAACAGGCTGCCACGTGTTCCTGTACGTACGTCCTTTGCCGCGATGCCCGCTAGGCAGGTCGCCATCGAAATCCGTGGGGACGCCCTTGATATCAAATGCCAGATCAAAGTGCGCTGGTATGCGTGGGTACCTATACAGAAACTCAAAATCAAACACCTTCAGGCCGTGTTCTTCACAGTACAGAAGGTTGCCGGGATGAAAATCGATCAATGCGTAGCCCTGCTCGTAGAAAAAGCGGAGTATCTCGACGATCTGCTCTCCCATCTCGCGCAGTTTTGCATGGCGGGCAGCTGTATTGAGTCTGGACAGTTCATCCTCATACCACGGCAGTATAAGATAATCATCACCGTGCGCGAGCAATGGCGGTATCGCTTGTAGGCAACCGGATAACCGGGAATGCACCAGTACTTCACGCTCCAGGTATGCTGCGTTTCCGTACTTGAAGGTTTTCTTTATTGCCAGTCGCCCGTTAAAGTCGATTTTCTCTACCTTTGCCCGTGTTCTATGGGTTTGCAGAAGCGCCTGCACGGGGTAGGGCTCGTCGAAATACGTTGCGCGCCTGGCAACTTCATGGCGCACCGTGGCGACACGATCGGGGTAGACGGCTGTCAGGTAGCGGTAGGCTTCCTGTTCGTCATCGGCTGAATGAAGACAATTTGCCTGCCTGAACGTCAGAACGCATTGGTTTAGGTGGTCGCGTATACGCTGTTTAACCAGGTAGTGAGCATTGCCGAGATAGGGAAAGTCTTCCAGCATTTGTCCGTCAGGTGGTTGTGGGTGATAGTCGAAACAAACGATCATGGCATAGGGGTCCCCACCACTGGTGGTATAGGGGCCTCTTCCCCAGTTACCGCCGCGAATCGCCTGTTTTGCCAGCGTTCTCGCCTGCTCTTCGAATACCCACAGATGCATGACCTCCAGCGGTACACTGCGCAGCATCTCGACAATTCTGGTCAGGCGATCTTTGTGGCTCGCCCAGTCCCGGACAATGAAGATCATCATGTCTCCGGGAGATTCCAATGTCTCAGAAGTTGTCAGTCTTTTGCGCAAGTAACCTGAGCGCCGGGCGAGCTTCCTCTGAGTGTCGAGCTCAGGTACCCAACCCACACTGTCCAGGTATGCATAGAGCGCATCAAAATCATTGAGTGCATCAAGCTGCCCCGCAGGGCAGAGGCCTTGCAGTGCGCAGATGTAGTCGTGGTCTGCCGAGAGAGACCCCTTGTGAAAAAGCAGGTGATAGGCAAGACTCAGAAAGTGATGTTGGCGATCAGGGATAGCGAAGCGGTCACGATACCAGCATCGGCTATCAAGAATGTTGTGTGCCAGCTCCGGTGGATAGTATGGCATGCCAAGATACGTTGAGCCTGAAACTCCCGAGGCCGAATAGACATCAAAGGTCTGCGCTTGATCGTCTGTGCCAAATAGATCTTCGATTCTGGATAAATCTTCATCTGCGACCAGCAGGTCAATATCTTCATGTGTGGCAACGTCGGGAAGCGTTTCGAACCATCTCAGCACGACGTAGCGGACCTCTCTTTGATTCAGCGTCGCAAAGAAGCTGTCGATGGTTTGGCCTTTTGCAAGGTATCGTCGGGCGCGTCCTACAGGAGATTCCAGCCACCTGTTTCCCCAGCGCCTGGCCCCAACTGGAAGTGCCGCGCGGGCAACGAGAACAGCAAGCCGCATAGTACGTTTTGGCAGGCGCAAGATAACATTTGCAGATTGAACAAATCTGCACTTCAGCGTGTGCTTGATCGAGCTTACTCTTTTTACCAAGGTCACGACTTCCTGTCCTGGTTACTTTCTCCGAACGCCTGTTCAGTGAGCGTAAGGATGTACTGCCAATAGGTAAGGGCGAGATAGGCGGCTATGATTCCAAGCGCGAGTGACAGCAGAAGCACTTGACTCTCTACGATCAGATGTATGACAACCAGCATAACGACAGCGACCAGCGCGATTACGAGATAGCGAAGGCTCGCTGCTAGTGCTTGACGAGGTCGCAACTGGACCAGCCGGAACGTGAGTAGCAGCTTGATGGAATAGGTGATGACGCCCGCTATCGACAGCAGTGCAATAGTAAGCAGGGCATCTCCAGTGGCCGCTCCCGTAACAATCGCGGCCAGGCGCAGGCCAAAGTTGAGGATGTTCCAGTAGAGTTGCAGGGGTTGCTTGTCGAGGATCGAAAAAAGCCCCGTGAACGGGCCGGTGAGAAACCAAAGAATGGCCCACGGCGCAAGAATCTGCGTATAGCGCCCGGCTTCGCGCCATTCCGCGCCAAACACTAATGCGTAAAGATCAGGCGCTACCATCGCCACGATGGCAAGAGGCACCAGCGTCGCCTTAACGATCTCGACAAACAGCCCTTCAACCAGTCGCGCAAGGTTGCCGTCCCTGTTGGCTCTGCTGCCTTGCTGGAGAAACACCTTGTTCATTGCGTTGCCCACTAGCTTCATTGGAACCTGCAGGACTCTGAAACCCAGGAGGTACAATCCTGCGATGGCAGGAGAGAAAAATACACCCAGGAGCAGCACAGGTAGCTGCCAGGATGCCATAGAGAGCAGGGCAGACCACAGTCCAAAGAGCGGGAAACGACGATACCGAACGATACCGTGCACAACGGCGCGGCGATCAAGGCTTGTCAGTATTGAGCGCCTGCGAATGGGTGTCGCCTGGGTGCTGAGAAACAGCGCTGCAATGGCTCGTGCGCCGATGAATGCAAGCACCAGAGTCGCAGCCGAGTTGAAACCAAAGAGCGCGGCGACAATTGCGGCAATCGCAAGAAACGCTTGATAGATCACGGAAGCTACTGCAAGGCTGCGGTAGTTCGAAAAACGGTTGTGCCAGGCAGATTCCGCCAGATTGACGCCGTGAATCAGTAGATAGACGGGTAGCAAATAGATCAGTAAGAGTGGCCAATCGGTTTGTGTGCCGATCAGGCCGATTGCACCGGTACTAAATAGACCGCCTGCCAGTACAACAGCGAAGAGGCATGCGAAAACAAGACAAATGAGCCACTGTACGACAGCATCCGTGTCGACATCGGGCAGTACGACGGTGGGTTCATAACGAAGACAGACAAGTACACCGATGATGCTGGCAAGCGAGGTAAACATGGCATACAGCCCAAAAACGCTGGTGTCGAATAATCGAGTCAATACCGGCAGGCTAAGAATGCTTATAACAGTCGCTATCGTGCTGCCCGTTACCAGCCGGGCCATGTTGGCAAAAAAGTAATCCGTGTTGCTGCGCATTTACTTGCCAACCAGGTGTGTACTGTCTTGGGTCGGCGCACCACGTTCTTTGATCAAATCCATTTGTCTGAAAATGCGCGCCAGCTTGTCCTTCTCTTTCTTGTCTGTTCGAAAATCTATGGAAACCTGTCGCTCGAGCAGCAACCACAGGAACCTGTCGACCTTCTCCCAGTCCGGCTGCCATTGCCCGATGCTTCGGAGTTCGTCCAGTTCTTCATGGCATTCGAGTGTCACGTGGTGATTGGTAGTGAACCCGATACCGTAAGTAGCGCACTTCTTGTGCAGCATTAGTGCCTCGAGGATGACTGTTGAATTGGAGGCAATAACGGCCTGGCACCGTAACAGCAGTTGGCGAAGATCCTTGTTCTGTGGAGGCAGCAGGATGTTCTTGTCGTTCACTGTGTATCCTGGCTGCGGGTCGAGTGGATGAGTCTTGAAGATCAGTCGTGCATCAGGCATCGCTCTCTGTACGTAATCAATGATCTCCTGGTTGCTGTCAAACGGACACAGGGCAAACGCCGTGTCCCTTGCCAGCTGCAACGGTACGAAGTAGAAGTCGAAATCATACGCATCAGCCGCTTGCTCGTGGTTCTCGTCAGATAAATCCACCGAGTCCCATTTTACTCGCACAAAGTTCTGTCGTTTGAAGGCCTCGCGCGCAGCATCCAGGTGTTTTTTTTCCGGCGCGCCCAGTTCGGGGAGTGCGGCCGTGCGTATGGATGAGTGACCGTGCACCCCCTCCGTGTCAAAGTAAACGTTTTTTGTTTGTGGCAGAAAGCCAATCTCGCAGTAAATTCTCTTTTCCCTGGGAATGCTGTTTGTTGCATCGGCAACGATCGGCCACATTCCATTTGGAATAATGACCTTGCGGTAACTGCTGAAATCTTCGCCTGGCCTGACGAAGTCTATCGACATCGAAAACGCCCTTCTTGCGTTGAGTAAAAAGGGAAGTATTACGGGATGCTCTACCAGCATATAGGCGATATCGGATCTGGGGCGGTTACGACCAAGTAATCTAAGCACCCGGATAAACCAGATGGCGAATACGTTGCGTATCTCATTTGGCAGTATTTTTATGCGGTGATGATCGATACCCACTTGCGAACTCTCCGGCTCGATAAGCGTCATGTTACGCCGAGGCCACAAGACAAAATATGTGCTAGCTATTAGTCCACCAGCGCTGCTCGAAGTCCAGTGTACATTTTGTCAAATTTGCTCGATATTGGCTGTCCAGCTAAGCTGGCAGCAAGCTGCGGTGGCTTGAGCGCCGTTCGTATTTTGCGCTGGCGATGCTCAGGCGTGTATTGAGGGGTGATCTTTGAGCAAAACGGTAATTACATTCGGTACCTTTGACGTGTTCCACGTCGGCCATCTACGGATACTGCAACGTGCACGCTCCTTTGGTGACAGGCTTGTCGTCGGCGTATCAACGGATGCGCTCAATGAGAATAAAAAAGGCCGTGCTCCGGTGTATTCCCAGGAAGAACGCCGGGAGATCGTTGCCGCGTTGAGTTGTGTCGACGAGACTTTTCTGGAGGAGTCGCTGGAATTGAAAGGCGCATATATACAGCGCTATGGGGCAGCGATTCTTGTCATGGGCGACGACTGGGAAGGGCGGTTTGATGCTTTGTCGGAATTGTGCGAAGTGAGATATCTGCCACGGACGCCTGCTATCTCGACAACAGAAGTAATTGAGAAAATACGGGTTTAATGATCCAGGTAACGCTAGTGCGTTAGTGGGCCAGCAGTAACTCAAGGCGTTCCAGCTGTATTTCTGCAGCGCGCCCTCTAGAGGAGGATGAATACAACTCGTCGGTTACCTCAGCGTGTCTTTTCCCAAATACTTCGAGATAGGTTTCCTCGTTGGCGAGGTAGTCTTCCAGCGCGGTAGCAAGTGAGTGCATCTGACTTGCAACGTAGCCGAACCGATATTCAGGCCCCAGAGAAAAGCCGTGACGAAACGGCGGCGGCACATCCAGAAAAATAGTCGGCCTGTTCAGTGCCAGGTAATCAAACGCGATGGACGACCAGTCGCAAATGAGCACACTTGCCCCAAGCAGTAGGTCCTCAGTATCTGCGTAGGTTTGCACCGAGCAGAACTGCACGTGTGCCCTCTGCTCCTCAGCAATAGCTGTATTCTGGTGTGCTCTTACGATAAGCGTCGCATTGTGTTTCGCGCAAATCCGTTCCATCTCATCGAGGAAGTCACTCTGGGAGTAACCGAACGGAAACAAATTCCTGCCGCGCTCGTCCTGCTGCCACGTTGGTGCATAGAGAACCAGCTTGTCGTTTCCTGCTGCTGGCAGGGTATTGCGGAAGTCAGACGCTGGCAGTGGTCGTTGGAACAGCACATCGGTGCGGGCGTAACCAAGGCTGTGCACTTGATGCGCGCTGAATCCGAAGCGCTCTAGATACATGTCGCGCATACGGTCTGATGGCACCCACACCTCATCGTAGGCGTGAAGCGAACGAAAATCCTGGGGGATAAAACCCTTAAATGGTATTCCATGCCAGACATCGATGAATTTGATGGATGAAAGGTGCAACAGTGGAGTCAACAGGTGTGGCCCGTGGTCGCTGATTATCGCGTCAGCGCGACCCGCACATAGCATATCGAGTAGGCGATGGCAGCGTAGCACCTGGACTCCCTGGGCTTCCAATGAGTCTGCAAGGCTCGGGTTCAGGCAGAGAAACTGCATCTCAAGGCGATCCTGCCAGGCATCCTGCCAGCGAAGGTAGAGTGCACGCAGATTCCCGTTGAACTGATGCCCGTAAAGAAGGATCCTTGGTTTCTCAGCGTTTTTACGCAAAGGCCTGAGCAGTGCTGCCACAAAGGCAAAAAGCCCTTGCAAAGTGAGTAGTGCCCAGTGCTTTGGGTTGCCCTTGTCAATCTTCATCGATGGCTAGTCCCGGGAATGCCGTGCGTTATCCAACAGCGCCTTGATCGCAGCACGGACCCGGGCATGATAGTGCGGCCAGGCGAACTGTTCTGCATGCGCCCTGCAACTGGCAACGTCCGGTGAGCCGGTATTGAGTATCTTGCTGATCGCGTTTGCCATTGCTGTGTGATCCCCCGGAGTTATCAATGCGCCGCTGCTGTCGGCGATCGCGTCTGCCACGCCACCGAGCCTGAAAGCCACGGTAGGCGTGCCGCACGCAGCGGCTTCAACGGCCACCATACCAAAGCCTTCGACGTCGCCCGGTGTCTCGATCAACGGCAATACCTGCAGGCTGGCGGCGGCGAAGCAATGTTCTAGGTCCCGATCGTCGATGTGACCGAGAAAGGTGCAGTGTGCCTGTAGCTGGGCAGTGGCGATGGTGTTGATCACTTCGTCAAGCTCGGACTGTTTGTTCAGGCTGTTGGTGGGGGAGTCGCCGACGATGACCAGCCCGGTGTGTGGGTTGTCCCTGACAAGCGTTGGCATGCAGTGTCTGATAAACATCGACAGGCCTTTGCGGGGCGTGATGCGGCCAACGAACACAACGAATTTCTCGAAAGGGATATCAAACTCGCGCTTGAACGCGGCCACTTGCTCCGCGCCTGGCAGCGGCGGCAGTTCGGTGCCAGGGTTGATCACATCGATGCTTTCGGCGCTCAATCCCGCTGCGATAGCGAGTGTCCTGGTGTTCTTGCTGTTAACAATAAAGCGATCCGCCCTGCGAATACAGGGTAAGAAAAACCCGCGGTACAGCGTGTGATCGAACACAATATCCAGCCCATGCAGTAGCAGCAGGGTAGGTAAATGGAACATCCGCTTGATAACTGCGAGCACGGGGGCGACGACACCGCTGCCACCGATAACAAGGTCAAACGGTTGTTGCCTGCAGGCAGCAATCGCAGCCGCAGTGCCAAGCGCAAGAAATGGCAGCACGCCCGCTGGCGCCTCCCTGACGCAGATGGATGCGGGCAAAAATGCCTCGCAGCCCCCGGGGCCAATAACGGTCACTTTGCAGTCCCTGGCAACGCCCTGAGTGAGGTTCAGGAGCAGGCGCTCCATACCACCGATCAATGGCGGGAGATTGCGTGTGACGACGAGAACCCGCAGCCGCGGTGTTTGATTGCCCGCAGCCTGTGCGGGAGAGGTTGTATCACCGGGCATCGGCGGCCTTTGTGGCTGTGCACTGATGGTAGACCTGGTATTGCCACCGCAGTGGCCAGACTACCAGCGCCAATGCCTGTGCTGCCCGAACTGGCCATAGCAGAGGCGAGCCCTGTGTGATCCACGCTCGGGAAATCACGTGCAGATCTCGCCAGCGGCGATCTATGTGCAGCCCCGAGCTGGCAAACAGGCTGTTCCATTCATCCAGGGTCCGTACCACTTCCTTGGCGGCGACCTGGTAAGTTCCCCGGAACAGGCCGATCTTACGGGTAAGAAAATCCGCATTGGGCACCAGTATGCAAAAGATCGCGTCAGCTTTGGCAACCCTTACCATTTCGCGCAGGCTGGTTTGTGGGTCAACAAAGTGCTCAAGAGAGCCCAGACAGGTGACTACGTCAAACGTGTTGTCCGCAAAGGGGAGTTGTTCGGCGGGCTGGTCAAAGAAAACGCCATTGGGGATCCTTTCCCGGCATACGTTGATCGCCTTACTGGACAAGTCAACACCGGCAACCTGTGAGCCCTTGCCAGAGCAGACCTGCAGCCACTCACCGGCGCCGCAGGCTACATCAAGTACGTGACTGCCCGCAGCGATGCCGAGTTTTTTGTGCAGGCGTAGCAGATGAGCGTTTGGCCGCTGTGGCGATTGTCCGGCATGTTGGTGATACACATCGTCGTAGAAGCGCTTTATGTTGGCGACGTCGTCGCTGCTTATTTCTTCAGTCTGCGCGTCGCTCACGTGGTTGATCCTGCTTCGCCGGTTAGTGTGTTTGGCTGTCGGTGCACGCTTGCTGCTAGATTTTTACCAGCGGGCTGACTCTGCTTGGTGCCAGTTGAGGTTGTGCGGCGTCGGGTCTGGCCAGGAAAAGCCTGATTTGATGCAAGATGCCCGCGCTGTCCAGGCGGATGAGCGCGCGCTGCTCAGCCTGGCTGGCATGCTCGATAAACTCATCCGGAATGCCAAGGTTCAGGGTGGGCACACTGATGGCATTGCTCAGCAGATATTCGTTCACGGCGGAACCTGCCCCACCAGCAATCGTGTTTTCCTCAAGCGTCACGAGCAGGGTGCAGTTTGCCGTCAGGCGGCGGATTAAAGCTTCATCGAGTGGCTTGACCCAGCGCATGTCGGCAACGGTTGCGCCAAGCGTGTTGGCAGCCCCCATGGCTTCGTGCAGCAAGCTGCCAAAGCTGAGGATGACAATGCCTGAACCCTCGCGACAGACAACACCCTTGCCGATCGGCCATTGCTGCAGTGTCTGCTCAATCACGGCGCCGGGGCCATTGCCGCGCGGGTAGCGAATCGCAGCCGGACCGGGATGTTCATAGGCGGTGTAGAGCATCTGTCGACAGGCGTTCTCATCGGAAGGCGCGCCGATGACCATGTTGGGTATACAGCGCATGTAACTCAGGTCAAAGGCGCCGTGGTGCGTGGGGCCATCCTGGCCTACCAGTCCGGCGCGATCGATACCAAAGGTCACATCGAGGTTCTGCAAGGCAATATCGTGTATGAGCTGGTCATAGCCGCGCTGCAGGAATGTGGAATAAATGGCAACAACGGGTTTAAGTCCGTCGCAGGCCATACCGGCAGCCAGTGTCAGTGCGTGCTGTTCGGCAATGGCGACGTCGGAGTACTGATCGGGAAAACGTCGGGCGAATTCAACCATGCCGGAGCCTTCGCACATGGCCGGGGTAATACCGATCAGGCGCGCGTCCCGAGCGGCCATGTCACACAGCCATTGTCCGAACACATCCTGGTACTTCGGGCCATTGACCTTGACCGGAACGGGTGCAGGGCGGCCAGCCGTGTTCTTGGCCTCGATTTTGTTGACCGCGTGGTAGCCGACCGGGTCTTTCTCAGCGGGCAGGAACCCCTTGCCTTTCATGGTGCGTATGTGCAGGAACTGTGGGCCCTCAAGATCTTTCATGTTCTCCAGCGTATTGATCAGGCCCGGCAGGTCGTGGCCATCGAGAGGTCCAATATAATGAAAGCCCAACTCCTCAAATAATGTGCCCGGTGCGACCATGCCTTTCATATGCTCTTCAGTGCGTTTTGCCAGTTCCCAGGCGGGGCGGATTTTCTCCAGCACTTTCTTGGAGCCCTCGCGCATGGCGATGTAGGTTTTGCTCGCCCAGATTTTTGCGAAATAGGTGGCAAGCCCACCGGTGTTGTGACCAATTGACATCTGGTTGTCATTGAGGATGACCAGCATATTCGGTCGTTCATGGCCAGCGTGCGCCAATGCTTCAATGGCCATGCCGCCCGTGATAGCGCCATCGCCGATGACGGCGATGACCTTGCGGTCGATCTTCTGGTGTTTCGCCGCCAGGGCCATGCCCATTGCTGCAGAAATGCTGGTGGAGGAATGACCCACACCGAATGTGTCGAATTCACTTTCAGCGCGCTTGGGAAAGCCCGCCAGACCACCGGATTGCCGCATGGTGTGCATCTGGCTGCGTCGCCCCGTAAGGATTTTGTGCGGGTAGGATTGGTGGCCTACGTCCCACACGAGTCGGTCATGGGGCGTATTGTAAACATGGTGCAGTGCCACGGTGAGTTCGACAACGCCCAGCCCTGCGCCAAAATGGCCGCCGGTTTGGCCGACACAATAGAGCAGGTAAGCGCGCAGTTCCTCAGCCAGATCCAGCAGGTCTTCCTGGCTTATCGCGCGCAGGCTCAGGCCCTGGTCGATCTTGTCCAGAAGCGGAGTGTGTGGCTGCGTGACCGGGATGTCAGAAAGCATAGGGGTTATTCTATCCCAATATCGTGCCAAAGGGGCATGCACTGCTATTCAGTAGGGGTCTCCTTGAAACGGTGAATCTGGCGGCGTTGTTTCTTGGTAGGGCGGTTTGCCGGCCGCTCGATCATGCCGCCCGCGGCCTTGCGGGCGTCGGCCTCGGCAGCGCGGCGCGCGGCGCTTTCGGGGGTTTCTGCATAGAGTTGTTGTGCTTCGGGTGCTCCCCGGCGTTGGTCGCTGAGATCCAGAATAACCACGGTTTTTTCGTCCCACCCCTGGCGTATTTTGAGGATGTCGCCAACACTGACTTCGCGTGAGACCTTCACGCGTTGCCCCTGTAGCTGCACTTTACCGCCCTCGATGGCGGCCTTGGCCAGGCTGCGGGTTTTGAAAAACCGCGCAGCCCACAGCCATTTGTCGAGTCGCAGTTTGTTGGTCGGGGTTGCCTGCCCCATCAGTGCGACCTCAGCGGGTTGATTTCATCAAAGTGATGGATGCCGGGGTAGCGCGTGCTTGACCGCAGTTGCTGGCTGCTGTCGGGCTGCAGCAGGGTGAGCAAGTGGGCAATGCCGTAGTCCCTGGCCGAATCCAATACCCTTTCGGTATCGTCAATCAACAGCGTCAGGGCCGGATTGAACGGGTGCGCTTTCTGCAGGCGATGCCAAAACGCAGGGTCCTCCTTGGGCAGCCCGAAGTCATGTGACACCACAATCCCATCAAACCAGGGAGTGATGTCCACTTCCTCCATTTTGATGTCCAGGGTGGTGCGGTGCGCATTGGTCACCAACACTATGCTGCAGGGCATCTTTCTGAGATTCTCAAGGAATGCCAGGGCCTGCGGACGCGCGCTGACGCGGTGTTGCACAGTGCGCTTGAGTGCCGGTATATCCATCTGTAGTTTGTCTGACCAGTGGTCCAGACAGTACCATTCCAGTGTGCCCACCCCTGCAGCGAACTGGCGTTGAAGCCGGTGGTTGGACTCTTCCGGGCTGATGTTGTGATGGGCGGCATAGGCACTGGGGAGATATTCTAGCCAAAAGTAGTTGTCGAAGTGCAAATCCAGCAGGGTGCCGTCCATATCCAGCAGTACCGTCTCAATGCCTTTCCAGTCAATCATTTGCGCTTGTGGCCCCGCAGGGTGTTGGAGGAGTCTCAGGACCGGATTATGCGGCTTTTTATGCCCCGCTGCAGCAGCGCGCGACCCCGCTGATGGTATATTGGTGCGTTTTTGGCCGCTGGAGGCAGTAGTGGATAACCTGTCCAGCCTGATCACCCCGTTGCTGGCACTGTGTCGTGATGCCAGTGCGGCTATCTGTGAGCATTATGACTCCAGTGAATCCGGGGATTTTCAGGCCAAGGGAGACGATTCGCCGCTGACACATGCAGATCTGGATTCCGATCGCATTTTGCAGCAGGGATTGCACCGCCTCACGCCAATGCTGCCCGTTCTGTCAGAGGAGTCCAGCGCGTTGGACCTGGAGCACAGGCAGGAGTGGCTGCGCTACTGGCTGATCGACCCACTCGATGGCACCCGGGAGTTCTTGTCCCGATCGGGAGAATTCACCATCAATATTGCGCTGGTCGATGAGCATCGTCCGGTGCTGGGGTTGATACACCTGCCCTTGACCGGCCAGACCTATCTGGGCATCCCCGGTCAGGGCGCCTGGCTGTATGGGCCCGGTGCGAAGGCACAGTCGTCCGCAGTGGCGCTGGCCACGCGCCGGCTCGTGGCAGGCGAACCGTTGCTGGTTTTGTCCAGCAAGCGTCACCGCGGGGCCAGCCTGCAGGGCTGTCTGGATTGGCTAACCGCCCATTGGGGTCCTATCGAACGTATCAATAGCGGTAGCGCTCTGAAATTCTGCCAGATGGCCATGGGACAGGGTGATCTTTACCCGCGCTATGCCCGTTGCTGTGAATGGGATACCGCCGCCGGGCAGGCGCTGGTGGAGGCTGCCGGCGGCGCCGTGCTGGGAACTGACGGCTTACCGCTGCGCTACAATACGCGCGACTCCCTTTACAGCCCCAGTTTTCACGCGATTGCCGATCCCGCAAACGCCTTGTGGCCGCGGTTTATGGCGGCTGGTGAAGCGTCCGGCGCATTTCGAAAGTAATCTGCCTGTCGGCGCGCTTGTGTCGGCGAACCCCAAGGGTATAGAGTTGCGGTCTGGTCAAGTCACAAGTCGGTTTAGCAAGAGGCAGGATGAGAGAGCCACCTGAGAAAGACGGCAAGCTGGAAAACGCAGCCAACGAAGAGCTGACGCCGGCCATGCGTTTGCTCGAGTTGCAGTCCCGGCACCGGTCACTGGATCTGAAAATCGCAGAACTACACAGTTTTCCTTATCAAAACCAGATACTCCTCCAGCGCCTGAAGAAGGAAAAGCTCCGGCTCAAGGATGCCATCGAAAAGCTCAAGGATGACATGATTCCGGACCTCAACGCCTAACCTTGAACAGACATCACAAGAGGCAGCCTGGAGACCAGGCAGCTTCTGCAGGCGACGAGCAGGGTAAACCTTGGCGGTAACCGCGTTAGCGGGTGGGGATTGCGTGCCACGTGGAGTGCTTGAGCTCGGGCTGGCGCCAGGCAAAGCAACCATGCCCGCATGTACCGCCTGAAAAAGAAACGACGAGAGAGAACACACTATGAAAAACATCGTCCTGACACTACCGACGCTGATCCTAATGCTCTTCAGCAGCCTGGCGACGGTGCATGCAAGCGAAGAGGCGCCAGCGATCAAGGTGCAAGCGCTGGCCGGTGGTGGACTGCACCTGTTGCAGGGCCGTGGTGGCAATGTGCTGGCATCGATAGGGCTTGATGGCGTGCTGCTGGTCGATAACGACTACGCAGACCTCGGGCCGGCCTACGAAAAAGCCATCGCAGAGCTGTCGCAGTCGGAACTGGCGCCGGGGTTTATCATTAACACGCACTGGCATTCCGACCACGCGGGCAACAACGAATACTGGGGTTATCGCGGCTCAATCATGGTGGCGCACAACAATGTGCGCCAGCGCATGTCCACCACACAAGAGATGCCTGCATTGGGCATGACGGTCGAGCCCAGTGCTGATATCGCACTGCCCCTGGTCACTTTTGCCGATTCCATTGCACTGCATTTCAACGGTAATGACATAGAAGTCCAGCACTATCCCAATGGACATACCGACGGCGACAGCGTGGTGTTCTACAGTAATGATAACGTCGTGCACATGGGGGACTTGTTTTTCAAGGACAGGTTTCCCTTTGTCGACCTGGGCTCCAGCGGTAGCGTTTCGGGCTACATAGCGAACGTGTCGGCGGTGCTGGCGCGCGTGGATGCGCAGACCATCATCGTGCCCGGGCATGGCTCTATCGCTAACAGGGCAGATCTCGAACGCTATCTGGATATGTTAAAAACCACGACTGCCCAGGTCTACGCCAGCCTTGACTCCGGACAATCGGTCGACGCGATTGTCGCCGCCGGCCTGGGGCCACAGTGGGAGTCCTGGGGACAGGGCTTTATCAGTGAAGAGCGTTGGATCCAAACGGTCGCTGCAGAACGCTAACCGTCCTGGTACCGCTAGAGCACACCTTCAAGCTGCAACAGGGTCTTCTTGGCGTTGATGCCACCGGCAAAGCCAGTGAGACTGCCGTTGCTGCCTATCACGCGGTGGCAGGGCACAATTACTGGAACAGGGTTGCGGCCGTTGGCTGCCCCCACGGCTCGCATCGCTGTGGGTTTCATGATGTTCCTGGCAATGTCTGCGTAACTGCGGGTTTCACCATACGGGATACGTTGTAAGGCGCGCCACACCAGCCGCTGGAACGCCGTGCCCTGCGCGGCAATGGGCAAGTCGAAGGCCTTGCGCTTGCCGGAAAAGTATTGGTCAAGCTGGTGTTGGCATTTTGTCAGGACTGCGTCGCTGCGTTCCCGCTCGCCCGTTGTTGTAGAGTGTTGGCCGGCAAATTCAAGTTGCACGATTTGCCCGTCGTTTGAAACCAGTCGTAGCTTCCCCAGTGGGGAATCGAAGTATTGGAAATTCATGCAGCAGGCTCCTTCTGAACAGCGGGCGGTGTGCCAGTATGACGGCCGCCGGGGTGTCGGTGCGGGTGCTCATGCAGGTTGACCCGCGTGCAAACCTTTCCCAGCAACTTGTACAACGCGCACCGGGGGTTGCTTTCCAATATAGCGCTGTGGGCCTTGGGCGACCAGCCCATCAACGCAGAGCCTGATCCTCCTGATGGGCTGCGTCGCGCCCAGTGCAGCGACAGGGCGGCGCCTGCAAGCTGCTTTTCAGCAGGTGGCAGGCTAGAATAGGAGCTCTACGATCTTTGCGTGTCAAAAGGACAGCGACATGAAGCAATTACTCATGCCATTGATGGCGATAGTATTGGTGGGCTGCCAGTCGGCCTATTACAGTGCGGCAGAGCAGATGGGGTATCACAAGCGGGACATACTCGTGGATAGAGTCGAGGATTCCCGCGATGCCCAGCAGGACGCCCAGGAACAGTTTGAATCGGCGCTTGCCCAGCTTGCGGAACTGGTCAACTTTGACGGCGGTGATCTGCAGGAGATGTACGAAGCACTGGAAGGTGAATACGAAGAATCCGCTGAGGCCGCTGCCGAGGTAAGCGAGCGCATCGATGCTGTGGACGATGTCGCCAATGCGCTGTTTGAAGAATGGCAGGAAGAGATAACTCTCTATAGTAATGCGCGACTGAAGTCCGACAGCCAGGCAAAGTTGCGGCAGACACGTCAACGCTATGACCAGATGATTGCCGCGATGCGGGCATCTGAAGCCAGGATGGATCCTGTGCTCGACGCCATGCGCGACAACGTCATGTACCTGAAGCACAATCTCAATGCCAAGGCTGTGGCCTCAGTCAAGGTGGAGTTTGGCTCCATCGAAAACGACATAGAAGCGCTGATCGCGCAGATGCGCAAGGCGATTGCAAGTTCGGATGAGTTTATTGACTCGATGCAGTAATGGAGGCTGCTGGCAACAGCAACGAAACATGAAAGCTCTGTACCATTTCACGCAGCTTGCGCTGGCCGTCGATCCCGTTCAGCCGATACGCTTCGAGGCGGTTCGCAGATGAACCTTGTGGTATACGCCACGCCGTTTTTTATTCTGGCGATGGTGCTGGAGCTGGCCTATGGTGTGCGCAAGCAACGCAATACCTATCGTCTGAATGACAGTATCAGCAGTTTGTTTCTCGGGGTGCTGAGCCAGGCCCGACGCTTTGTCACACTGGGTATCGGCAGTTACATCTATTACCTGGTGACAGCGCATTTCTCGCTGTCTTTGCTTGATGCAACGCACTGGTTTACCTGGGTGCTGGCGATGGTGCTGTATGATTTTTGCTACTACTGGCTGCACCGCCTGGGTCACGAGCGCACGATTTTGTGGGCGGCGCATGTCGCTCATCACCAGAGTGAAGACTACAACCTAACCACCGCATTGCGACAGACCAGCACAGGGTTTCTGTTGGGCTGGATATTTTTTATCCCCATGTACGTGGCAGGTATTCCCGCTGAGGTGGTTCTTACGGTAGGTTCCATTAATCTGATCTATCAGTTCTGGGTGCACACCGAACATATCGGCAAGCTTGGCTGGTATGAATGGATCTTTGTGACCCCCTCAAACCATCGCGTGCACCACGCCCAGAATGATGAGTATCTGGACAAAAACTATGGTGGTCTGTTCATTATCTGGGACAGGGTTTTTGGTACGTACCAGGAAGAGCTCGACGACCAGCCGGTGGTGTTTGGAATTCGAGGCCCGCTGAAAAGCTGGAATCCGGTCAAGGCGTTGACGCATATCTATGTTGATATGGCGCGGGATGCCTGGCACACCAGACGCTGGTCTGACAAAGCCAGGGTGTGGGTGTCACGCACGGGCTGGCGGCCGCAGGATGTTGCCGAACGGTTCCCGCGTGACAAGAACGATCTTTCCAGTTTCGAAAAGTTTGATCCGCCCGTTAATCGCAGAGTCGGCGTGTATGCGTTCTTCCAGTTGTTCGCGACAGTCGTTGTGTTGTCCACGATGCAGGCCAATGAGTTTGGATACTGGCAAGGCGTGGCGCTATGGGGCCTTCTGCTGTTTACAATGGTCTTGACCGCGATGTGGCTGGAGGGCCGGCGCTCGGCTGGCATGTGGGCACTGGAAGTGCTCCGACTGGGCCTGGTCGCCATCACCCTGTGGCATTTTGTGGCGCTGTACGGGGGTAGTTATTTGGTTCCGGCGACGCTGGCATACCTTGTCGTTAATGCGCTTTTTTTGCAGGTGTTACGGCGGATGTCTGGCAATCATGCGCAGGCAGCGGCGCGGTAAACTGCCGAAACCCTGGTGCGACGCTGCTTACGCGCCGTCCTCCCTGGATTCCCAAAGAAGCTGCGGTTCGGTATCCAGTGCCTGTTCACCATTGTCGATGTACATCGTTCCACCGACGATGCTGATGTTCAAGCGCATGTTGCGCGCAATCACCGCGGTACTGATAGTTTCAATATCCGGGTGACTCAATTGCCATATCTGCGTTCGCGGCAATTTGCCCAGGCTTTCCCTGTTCAGTGACCACCACGTGTCTGCTCCGCTGGCATAAGCGAACACCAGGACTTGCTGCGCACGTCCACAAGCTTTGCGCAGGCGCGCACTGTCGGGCTGGCCTATTTCTATCCAGCGCTGTATGTCACCGGCGTCGGACAATTGCCAGATGTCGGGCTCATCGGTCGTCGATAAACCCCGGGTAAACTCCAGGGCAGGCTGCCACTGCAGGCAGTAGGCCAACAGCCGCGCCATCAGGCGCTGGCGGTTCTCCGACGGGTGTTGTGCAAGCGTCAGTTCCAGGTCTTCGAAAACACCACGGTCACTGTCTGACAAGCTGACTCGCGCCTTCAAGATTGTTGGTTTCAGTGCCATTACAGTGTTGACCTTATATGCTGGGAAGCTTGCGTGCGCGCCACAACGCAATACTGGCGCTCGCGGCAATGGTGATGTCGATGGTGATTCGCAGTTGGGTTAACCTGTTGGCAGCGGCAATCGTCAGGTCACCCTGCGATTCCAGGGCTGAAAAGCCGACAACCGCTACAAGTGCAGGCACGAGGCCGGCGAGGAACAAACTAAAGCGTGATTGACCAAAAACGCCGATAGCAATAACCAGGTAGACAGCACCAAGCAGGGCATCAACCACCGCTACTGCGGTGAGTTCACGAAACCACAGGGCTGCGACAAGACCGCTGCCGGCGGCGGTAATCAGGCAGCCAGTAAAGACGCGCAGTTTGCGATTGGTTTTTTCTGCTGGGCGTTTCACGGCGATTACGTTTGGAATAATGTGACATTACGTTGTAATACCATGCAAGTGTCAATATACGAGTGCGCAGTCAGTCAAATTGGCGCAGACTGTACGGCGAGCGCCACAGCCGCCCGAGACACCGGTGGGCGTCCCAGGGCCACTGATATCGCTGCGCCTGCGCGCAGTAACTCGGCCAGATCAACACCGCAGTCGACGCCGCAGCCGTTGAGCATGTAGACGACGTCTTCAGTGGCAACGTTACCGGTCGCCCCTTGCGCATAGGGACATCCACCCAGTCCAGCCACCGAGGAGTCGACGGTGGATATGCCGTTTTGAAGCGCAACGAGGATATTACTTAGCGCCTGGCCATATGTGTCATGGCAGTGCACGGCGAGTGCGTCCGCACCAAAGCGCGGAAGGAGTTCATCCAGCAGCTGTTGCATTGTACCGGCGGTGCCGGTGCCTATCGTATCGCCCAGTGAAACTTCGTAGCAGCCCATGTCCAGCAGCGCTCCAACCACGGGAGCGACCTGTGTGGGCACCATCTTGCCCCGCACAGGGCAGCCCAGCACGCACGACACATAACCGCGCACTGCGATGCCGTGCTCCTGTGCGGCCTGCATTACCTTCTCGAACCTTTGCAGGCTTTGGGCAATAGAGCAGTTGATGTTCTTCTGTGAGAAAGCCTCCGAGGCGGCAGCAAAAATGCCCACTTCATCTGCTCCGGCGGCGACGGCCGCTTCAAAGCCCTGTAAATTGGGTGTCAGCGCGCGATAACTGACCCCGGGTCTGCGCTCAATGGCCGCGAAGACATCCGCGCTGTCTGCCATTTGCGGTACCCACCGGGGGTTTACGAAGCTGCCTGCTTCGATTCGGGTGAGGCCCGCCGTGGCCAGGTTCTCAATCAGGGCGACCTTGTCTGCCAGTGCGATGGTCTGCGCCTCATTCTGCAGTCCATCGCGTGGCCCGACTTCTACAATGGCAACGTGTTGGGGTAGTTTCACGGATAGTCAGTCCTGTGCAGGTTCGAACGCTACGAGTTGGGCGCCGCCATCGACCAGGTCACCGGGTGCAAAAAAGTGTGCTGTAACGATACCGGCCGCAGGTGCCCTGATCGTGTGTTCCATTTTCATCGCCTCCATAATCAGCAATGGCTGATCGGCCTCGACAGGCTCGCCGGGCGCGACCAGCAGGGTAACGATAGTGCCGTTCATGGGGGCTGTGAGTTGTCCTTCTGTATCGGTTTGATCGCTGACCCCGGTATCCGGGGCAATTTCGTGAAAGCTGATACTGCCCATACTGCCATAGAGTGCGCAGCCTGTTGCGGCAATGCCCAGACGCAACCTGTGGCGAATCCCGTCAATATCCAGGCAAAGCAAATCCCCGCGCAGGCTGGCCCCGGCCGTGATGTCAAGGTTGGCGCCAGTCAACCGGTAGCCCTGTCCAGACTGCTCGATCTCGACACTGTACTGAATGCCATCCAGCGCCACGTGGATCTGGCTTGTGCGCGGAAGGTTCATCCGCCATGTGCCTGTATCGTTCCATGGTGACTCGCTGGCATCCGCGCAGCGCTGCTGCGCTTGATGCTTAAGCAGCAATAAGGCCAGTGCCGCTGCCGGCAGGGAAAACTCCAGCGCTGGCGCGTGCGGGGCGAGCAATGCCTCGCGGTGTAGTGCGACAAATCCGGTATCCAACTGTGCTTGAATAAAGGCATCGTGCGTTGCCACCTGGTAAAGAAACGCGATGTTGGTTGCTGTGCCGGCAATATGAAAGTCCGACAGGGCGCTGGCCAGGCGGGCAAGGGCGCGCTCGCGATTGCTATCCCAGGTGACCAGCTTGGCGATCATCGGGTCATAGTACACGCTGACCTCGTCCCCCTGTCGGACGCCGGAGTCGATGCGAACATGGGGTGATGGCGAGGGTGTGTACAGGTAGTCCAATGGTCCGGTGGCGGGAAGGAAATCGTTCAGCGGATCTTCAGCATAGATGCGCGCTTCGAAAGCATGGCCTCTGACGGTAATCTGATCTTGCTGCAATGGCAGCGCTTGTCCACTGGCAACCTGTAGTTGCCATGCAACAAGGTCTTGCCCTGTTACCATCTCTGTTACCGGATGCTCCACCTGCAGGCGCGTGTTCATCTCCATGAAATAGAAAGTGTCATCTTCGTCCAGCAGGAACTCGACAGTACCCGCGCCGCAGTAGTCGATCGCGGCGGCCGCTGTAACGGCAGACTCGCCCATGGCTTTGCGCAGGGCCGGTGAAAGGCCGGGGGCTGGCGCCTCCTCGATGATCTTCTGGTGTCGTCGTTGTACTGAACAATCGCGCTCGGCGAGGTAGACACCATTGCCCTGGTTATCGAAAAACACCTGTATCTCAACGTGTCTCGGCTTGGTCAGGTATTTCTCCACCAGCATGTGGTCGTCGCCGAAACTGGCCATGGCCTCGCGGCGCGCGGCCGCCAGCGCCTGGTCAAACTCGGCGCCAGACCACACCTGGCGCATGCCTTTGCCGCCGCCGCCCGCGCTCGCTTTGAGCAGCACCGGGTAGCCCATCTCCTGAGCTGCGCCGCGCAATATCTCAGGGCTTTGGTCATCACCGTGGTATCCGGGTATCAGTGGCACACCGGCGTCCTGCATAATCCGTTTGGCGGCCGACTTGGACCCCATGGCATCAATTGCGCTTGCTGGTGGCCCGATAAATACCAGCCCTGCTTCCTGGCAGGCTCTGGCGAAACTGGCATTTTCCGACAAAAATCCGTAGCCGGGATGAATGGCCTGGGCGCCGGTGGTCAGCGCTGCGTCTATAATGCGGCCGGCCTGCAGGTAAGACTCCTGCGCAGCTGCTGCCCCAATGTAGACTGTATCATCAGCTTGCTCGACATGCAGCGCGTTGCGATCAGCGTCGGAGTACACCGCAACGGTGTGAACGCCCAGTTCGCGCGCAGTGCGCATGATTCTGCAGGCGATCTCTCCACGGTTGGCGATGAGAATCTTCTTGAACATAGGGTCAATCCTTCTGCCATTGCGGGCTGCGTTTTTGCAAGAAGGCTTTGAGTCCTTCCTGCCCTTCCTGTGAAACGCGAATCGCCGCGATGCGCTGGCAAGTCTCGTCGAGCAAGGCCTGGTCGATTGTTCGTCCGGATACATCGCTGACCAGCTGCTTGCTGGCGCGCATGGCACTAGGTCCGTTGTTAAGTAACTGTTGCAGCACTGCCTCAAGCGCGTTGTCGAGATTCTCGGCACTGGAGACGTGGCTAATCAAACCGATCTGTAGTGCTTGCGCGCTGTCAAAGCGTTCACCGGTAACAAAAAACCTGCGAGCCGCCCGTTCGCCAATCGCCCTGATGACATAGGGGCTGATAGTCGCTGGAATCAGGCCGATCTTCACTTCCGACAGACTAAAACTTGCCTCGGTGCTGGCGACTGCCATATCGCAGCAGCTTACCAGGCCAACTGCACCACCGAACGCCGCGCCCTGAACACGGGCGATAGTGGGTTGTGGAAGGCTATATAGCGCATGCAGCATTTCCGCCAGTGCCCGCGCATCGGCCAGGTTGGCGACGTAGTCATAGTCAGCCATGCGTTGCATCCAGCCAAGATCTGCGCCGGCTGAAAAACTCTTGCCCTGGCTTGCCAGTACAACGGCACACACGCTGGAATCTGCGGCAATCGTGTCGAACGTTTTGTGCAGTTGCGCGATGATAATGTCGTCAAAGGCGTTGTGTTTTTCTGGCCTGTGTAATGTCACGGTGGCGATGCCGCGGTGATCGACGCCCAGGTGTACAGCAGCTTTAGTCATGGTTACATCCTGAATACGCCAAAGCGAGAGTCTTCAATGGGTGCGTTGAGTGAGGCGGAAATACACAAACCGAGGATTCTGCGTGTATCAGCCGGGTCGATGACGCCGTCGTCCCACAGTCGTGCAGAGGCATAGTAGGGATGACCCTGGTGCTCGTACTGGTCAATGATGGGTTGTTTGAACGCTGCCTCTTCTTCAGGGGTCATGGATGCCTGCGAACGTGCCAGCTGATCCTGTTTTACAGTGGCCAGCACACCCGCAGCCTGCTCGCCGCCCATCACAGAGATACGCGCATTCGGCCACATAAACAGAAAGCGTGGGTCATAGGCTCGACCGCACATAGCGTAGTTGCCTGCACCGAATGAACCCCCGATGATGATGGTGAACTTGGGGACGTTGGCGCAGGCCACAGCATGCACCATCTTTGCACCATGACGTGCTATGCCGCTGGCCTCGTACTGTTTCCCGACCATAAAGCCGGTAATGTTCTGCAGGAAAACAAGCGGAATTTTGCGCTGTGCGCACAACTCGATAAAGTGCGCACCCTTCACGGCGGAATCCCCAAACAAAATGCCGTTGTTTGCCACAATGCCGACCGGATAGCCGTGAATGCGAGCAAAACCGCACACCAGTGTCTCACCGAACAGCGCCTTGAACTCATCGAACTCAGAGCCGTCCACGATGCGCGCGATCACTTCGCGCACATCGTAGGGTTGCCTGGCGTCTTTGGGGATCACGCCATAGATGTCTTCTATGGGAAACAGCGGCTTGACGCTTGCACGAGTATCCAGTTGCGTGTGCCCCGTGCGGTTGAGGCGAGCAACCGCATTCCGCATGAGCTGCAGGGCGTGGTGATCATTGTTGGCGTAGTGGTCGGTAACGCCTGATGTGCGACAGTGAACGTCGGCCCCCCCGAGCTCTTCAGCGCTGACGACCTCGCCGGTTGCGGCCTTGACCAGTGGTGGCCCGCCCAGAAAAATCGTGCCCTGATGTTTTACGATAATCGATTCATCCGCCATGGCGGGCAGGTAGGCGCCGCCGGCGGTGCAGGAGCCAAGCACCGCTGCAATCTGTGGAATGCCTTTTGCGGACATGCGCGCCTGATTGAAAAAGGCATGGCCAAAATGCTCGCGATCCGGAAATACCTCATCCTGTAAAGGGAGAAACGCCCCGCCAGAGTCGACCAGGTACAGGCATGGCAAATGATTTTCATCGGCAATGACTTGCGCGCGGCCCTGTTTCTTGACCGTAAGCGGATAGTAAGTACCGCCTTTAACGGTGGCGTCATTGATAAAGATCATGCACTCCTGTCCTGCAACACGACCGATGCCAGTGATAATGCCCGCGGCGGGCACGTCGTCGTTATAGACGCGATAGGCGGCCAATTGGGACAGTTCGAGAAAGGGCGAGCCAGGGTCGAGCAGTGCTTCGAGCCGTTGGCGAGGGAGCAGTTTGCCGCGTGCAGTGTGTCGCTGCTGAGCTTGTTCGCCTCCACCCTGGCTGATGGTCTGTGCCAGCTGGCGCAGGTCATCGACCTGTGCCTGCATTGCGTCGCGGTTTTCAGCGAAAGCGCTGTCGCGAGTGTTGATGCGTGATTTCAGAACGGACATTGCAGTCTCCGCTATTTGGTCGCGTTAAACAGTTCCCGGCCGATCAGCATGCGTCGGATCTCCGAGGTACCGGCGCCAATCTCATACAGCTTTGCATCGCGCAGCAGGCGTCCCGTGTTTGCGTCGTTCGTATACCCGAAACCGCCCAGTGCCTGTATCGCCTGCAAAGCCATCTGTGTCGCTTTTTCTGCGGTGTAGAGAATCACCGCAGCGCAATCCTGGCGGGTTTCTTCACCGCGGTCACAGGCTGCGGCTACCGCGTAGAGATAGGCACGACAGGCGTTCAGATCGGCGTACATATCCGCCAGTTTGCCCTGCATGAGCTGAAACTCTCCGATGCTCTGACCAAACTGTTTCCTGTCGTGCAGGTAGGGCAGCACTTCGTCCACGCATGACTGCATGATGCCCACCGGTCCGCCAGACAAGACGGTGCGTTCGTAATCCAGGCCTGACATCAGGATTCTGACGCCATCGCCCTCATTGAGCAGCACGTTTTCTGCAGGGACCTCGCAGTCGTTGAATACCAGCTCACAGGTGTTTGAGCCGCGCATACCCAGCTTGTCCAGTTTTGGTGAGCGCGAAAAACCGACAAAATCCCGCTCCAGAATGAAAGCAGTAATCCCTTTGGAGCCTGCATCGGGGTCGGTCTTGGCGTACACGACATAGACATGGGCATCCGGCCCATTGGTGATCCACATCTTGCTGCCGTTAAGCAGATAGTGATCACCGCGGCGCACGGCATTGAGCTTCATGCTGACCACGTCGGAGCCGGCGTTGGGTTCTGACATGGCCATGGCCCCGATGTGCTCACCGGAACACAGTTTCGGCAGGTAGCGCTGTTTCTGTGCGGCATTGCCGTGCTTGTTCAGCTGGTTCATACACAGATTGGAGGAGGCTCCATAGGAGAGGCCGACCGCGGCCGAAGCGCGACTGATCTCTTCCATGACCACGGCATGGGCAAGATAACCCATGCCGCTGCCGCCATAGGCCTCATCGATTGTGATGCCCAGCAAGCCCATGTCGCCAAATTTGCGCCACAAATCCATTGGAAAGTCATTGTTTCTATCGATGTCAGCGGCTCTCGGTGCCAGCTCCTTCTGGCACATCTGGTAAACCGCATCGCGCAGCATGTCGATGTCTTCGCCCAGTCCGAAGTTCAAGGTGGGGTAGGCAGCATTCATGGGTAGTGTCCTTGGCTAATTGGAGTTGCTTGTGTCGTTTCCGGGTCAGTGCGGCGGCAAGACGTCCCGGCTCAGGAATGGTTGGCCAGTGCGGTTTCGCATACTTCCTGTACCTCATCCAGCCCTGCGAGCATGTCGTCAATATCGCGTTTTTGCTGTAAGAGGGTGCTTCTGCGGTGCTCGATTTTGGTGATCAGGGCATGCAATTGCTGCCTGTTATTGCGCTCGGGATCATACAAGTCGATCACCTCGGCACTTTCCTGCAGCGTCATCCCGATCCGCTTGCCACGCAATATCAGTTTTATCCGAACCCGATCAGCCGCGGTGTACAGCCGCTTCTGGCCTTGCCTTCGCGGTTCTATGAGGCCTTTTTCCTCATAAAACCGGATGGTGCGCGTAGTGATGCCAAATTCTTGAGCGAGTTCGGAAATGGAGAACAGTCGCTGGTTCTTGTCGCTCTGTTGCTGCCGGGTTTGCATCAGTGAGGGTTACTTGTGCGTTAGCAATATATTGACGTTAACGTAAACGTAAAGGTATGGCGGGTTTCTGTCAAGCCGATAGGGGTGGGATAGCCGGCGGCTGCTGTAACATCTGCTATTATCGCCAGCGCACGGTTGCTAAGAGACGCCTGACATGGCGACAACAGACCTTATCGAACTGCTGGCGGATGGCAATTTTCGCTCCGGACAGGATCTGGCGCTTGGATTGGGTGTCAGTCGTACCGCGATATGGAAGCAGGTTAACAAGCTGACCGATGAACTCGGGTTGGAGGTCGAGAGTGTGCGCGGCCGTGGCTACCGCATTGCGGGCGGGCTTGACCTGCTGGATGCCGAGCGCGTCCTGGCGGGCCTGGGTGACCGCCCGGCTGCACTGTTGAACCGTTTGTGCATACATCAAACAATCGACTCAACCAACAGCGAGGCACTGCGCCAGGCGCAGCAGGCCTGTCCCGCGGGTTATGTCTGCACCGCAGAGCAGCAAACCGCAGGACGCGGTCGCCGTGGGCGTCGATGGATCAGTCCGTTTGCCAGTAACATCTACCTCTCTGTGCTGTGGGAATACGAACAGGGGGCGGCGGCGCTTGAGGGCTTGAGCCTTGCGGTGGGAGTGGCTGTTGCCGATGCGCTGGGCGATGTGGGCATCGATGCAGTCCAACTCAAATGGCCCAATGACATCCTGCACAACGGCGCCAAGCTTGGCGGCGTGCTATTGGAGATGGTCGGTGATACATCGGGCAGGTGCCAGGTGGTGGTCGGCGTGGGCTTGAACGTGAAGATGAGCAAAACTGCGGCCGCGGCAATTGATCAGGCATGGACAGATGCCGACGCGATTGCAAGTCCGGGGAGTGCCCTGACACGCAATGCGCTGTTAAGCGCGTTGCTCAACAGGCTATTGCCGCTGCTGGCGGATTTTGAGCAGCAAGGCTTTTCCTGCTGGCGAGATCAATGGCAGGCGCGCGATGCTTTTGCAGGCCGTCGCGTAGTCCTCGATACCGGCTCGAAGAAGCTGGCCGGCACTGCGCGTGGCGTAAATGAGCGCGGTGCCTTATTGCTTGCAACAACGGCTGGCGTGCAGGCGGTTTATGGCGGTGAGATTTCTGTGAGGCTGGAAAACTGATGGCTGCGGTAGCAACTGACACACGCTGTTTGCAACTGGATGTGGGCAACAGTTCTGCCAAATGGCGTTTGGTGGACGCGATCAAAGCTGGCCGGGTCGTTGCTCGCGGTCGATTTATACCCGGAGATACCGCCTCTGAGGCGCAGTTCATTGGCTCAGTTGCCACGCTCTCGCACATCTGGATAGCCAGTGTGGCCTCTGCTGAGCGCGATGCAGCCCTGGGCAAGTGGCTGCGAGAGTCTTTTCAGGTTGAGCCGTGGTTTGCTGCAAGCGAGGCGGCAACCGGCGAGCTTGTCAACAGCTACGCTGAACCACAGAGAATGGGAGTGGATCGGTGGCTGGCGATGCTGGGTGCGCGGACGCGTTCGACAGGAAGCCTGTGTGTGGTCGATGCGGGCTCGGCGCTGACTATTGATGTTGTCGCCGCAACTGGTATTCATACCGGTGGCTACATTATTCCGGGTCCCAGCCTGATGGAGCGCGCACTGCTGCTCGACACTGATCGTGTGCGCTTTGAGCAGGATGTTGATTATGCACTCACGCCTGGCCGTTCGACCGCTGAGGCGGTGCGGCACGGTATCGCCCTGGCGCAGGTGGGTGCCGTGGAGCGAGTATTGCGACAGTTGGGCGACGCAGCAACATCGGTTTTTGTTACCGGTGGTGCAGGGGAGCAACTGCTGCGCCTTGGCAATTTCGAAGCGGAACTGGTGCCAGACCTGGTGCTTGACGGACTCGCCGAAATGGCCTTGTTGAAACACTAGCCAGCGTGGGTAATCAGCCCGGCGATCGCTGCGTGACACACAGTCCAGTGACGGAAAGGTGGGCGCATGTAGACGGTGTCGCAACCTGGCGGTTTGTCTCAGGTGGGCTTGATGGCGCTGCCTGAATCTGAATAAAGCGTCGCAGCCAGGTCTACGGCCCTGTCGACAAATTCATCAACAGTGGCGCGCTGGGTCTGGGAAAGTGCTTCGTAACAGCATTCATTGGTGTCAACTAATCGCGCTTTATCGTCGAAAACCTCGCTCCAGGGGCAGCTGAAAAACCGTTGTGCAAAGCGCTCGTCCTCGCGCCCAAACACTTGCCGAATCGCTGCCAGCCGCACCGCGTCAACCAGTTGTGGGCGGCTTTCGTTCCACCCGTACTGCCCGGCCCAGCTTAGCAATGCCGTGTTCAGGGGTTCCCTGGCCCGCAGGTTGTAGGGATCGAACCAGTCCATGTCATCGAGTCTGTCTTTGGTTATGCGGTAGGCGAGCAGCGCCAACGGACCAATACTCGCATTGGTCACGTTGTACGCGGGTTTCTCAAAGCTGCTGAACCGGGTTGGTTCAATACCAAGGGCTGCCAGAAACTCTTTTTCGATACTGTGGCCTTGCGCCGGTGCCGGCAATGGCATGTACAGCGCTGTATCCGAGGCGTCCGCCCAAGTCGTTAGAGAACGAGTGTAGTGCATTTGTGCCTGGTTGCCCTGCAGTACACGATCGAGGTAGGACTGGAAATCACCGCTATACACCAGGGCTTTGACCCACTGGTTGTAAGAAGCGGCAAAAAATGCCGCTCGATCCCTGACGTACGCAATCACAACCACCCGCTGGAAGACTTGTCGCAAGGTACCGAAAAACTCCGGCATGAATCCGTCATACGCACTGCAGTTCATGAAATCTTCACTGGACAGCAACAAAGTGTGGCACGCGCTGTTTTTGAATTCATCCAAGGCCTGCTGCAGGCTGTAGTTGCCGCTGCGATCTGTTGCCCGTGAATATTTGCGAATATAGCGCCATGCCAGGGCATGATGTGCGAAGGGTGTAGGTGGGGGAGCGTTGGGGTAGCAAATGCCGTGTCCAAGCATCGCTGCGCGGTTGCGTGCCAGGTAAAGCTGAATGGACGTTGAGGCCGCTTTGTGTGTGCCCAGATGTATGACGACGGTTTGCAGGGGGGGAGTCTCCGAAAATGTGTTGTTATGGCAACTGGCGCAGGCGTTGAGCTGTCGCCGGCACGGGTAGACTTATGAGCCGCGGTGTCGACAATATAACAGAATTGCCGTCTCATCTTTTCCCCGCGGGCTTGTCGGCCTTTGGTCTATGCCGATAGAATCCACGCCGCACGCTTGGCGGGCCGTGTGCCGTACCCGCACTGAAGCCGTGAGCGATGCCGTTATTTATGCAATCAAGGTGAGTTTGTATGTCATTGATAAAACCTGAGCGCGACATCAGGCACCGCTTCATCGTTTATCAGTACGGCAAAGTAGGCAGCACCTCAGTGACTGAGACCCTGAACCAGGTAAAGGGCTTTGAGGCGCACCAGACGCACTTTATGGGAGAAGAGCCCCTCAGGGAGATATTCGACAGGCTGCTCGACCCAAACACACAGCCTTATTTTTTCGAGCATGCATCCGGTCAGTTGGCAGAAAACCTGAGCGTCTATCGGTACTATTTAAGACGCGAGATCGACGGCACGCCATTGACGATACTGGGTTTAACCAGAGAGCCCTTTGACTGGTTTCGCTCGGCAATTGCCCAGGACGCGATTGAACACCTCAATTTGTTAACCGAGATGTTGCAGCGTATTGGCGAACCTGTGGGCTCGGAATCCGAGAATATGTCTCGCGGCCTGCGTCTACTGTTTCGTCGATTAATCGAGGCCGTAGCTGTGTTTGGTGACCTCGACCAGATGTGTGCCGGCGCCAGATACCCGGTACTGCGCGCCGGCCTGGAGCATGTAGACGCCGAGGACTTCCGAGTTTTTATGTACTTTCTTAACATCTTCTTGCGCCCACACGTGTGGTTTGACAAGCACTTTACCAGCGTTTTGGGGGTTAGCATTCGGCAGATGTCTGCCTTGCGCGAAGACGGTTTGTTCAGTTCGCTCGCCTGGGGAAAAGTTTTCCTGCTCAAGTATGAAACACTGGCGTCTGGGTTCGACGCGGTCCTTGATGAATTGGGCCTGCAAACTCCCTTGCCCCTGCTGCGCAGGAACGTTGGCAACAGCAAGCCCTTTGCCAACGAGATCGCACAAGCCTTTGCCAGTGAAGAGGGTCGTGCGCTCAAGCGCCTGTGTCACTCCAGTGATACGCGTTTTCTGGGTTATCCGCCTTTGCAGGAATAGTTTGCGGGCGCCTGAATCGCGCACCACTAGCGCTTTGCCGTCAAACCTGGAAGGTGTTGCAGGAACCTGGGCCAGTTGTCAAACATGAGATGCTCTGGTGATGCTGCCACTGTTGCCTGAATCGCCTGCTCCAGTGTTCCTCTGTTGTAGCCCAATGCAGTTTGGGATGCGCTGGGATCAAAAAAAGCGTTCTCTACGAGCAGGTTCGCAAACTCGCGCGAATGCAGACCCCCTTCAAGCCCTTTGATTGAATGAATGGCATCGAGCATCCAACTCATGCTCTTTAGCACCGTGTTGTCAATGATGTGGACTTTGTCATCCTTGCGACCAATCGCCCTGCACATTAGCTGCAATAACTGTGTCCATGTCAGATTCTCGTCGCCAATCTGGAAAACGCTGCTCTGCTGGATATCTTCGCAGGCGCCGGCGATCGCCTGTGCAACGCCCTCAACGGCAATCATGTTGCTGCCCCCGCGCGGATAGACCAACGGTGTGCCCGAGCGTACGTAGTTCACCAGTGGGGTCCATAACGGGGCGGCGCCGGGCATGGCTCCAAAGATGTAGGGCAGCTCCAATACCACCACTGCCATGGCGTCGCCGGCAATGTCAGTTGCGAGCTTCATCTGCTCTTTGCGGCTGTGTATGTAGGGGTGTACCTCGGCCAGTTTCATCTCAGGCCACTGCCGGTCAAAGTAGGTGAAATAGGAACCAAGAATGATCATCTTTTTCAGTCTTGCGCGCAGCGCTGCCGCGGCGACCCTCACTGTTGTCCTGACATTGGCTTCGAAAAAGAAGTGCTGTGCGGGTGCAGGGGGTGTTTGTCTGTCGTCGGCTCCGGCGGCGAATACCACCGCATCAACAGTGTCCATCAAGGCGTCCACGGCGCGATCATCGGCTGTGGCGATGTCCATCAGGACGATCCTGACAGACTCCGGTAACAGTGAGGGGGCCGGGCCGGGAGGGATGCCAAGGGCCGTAACACGGTGTCCTCTTTGTGTGAGTTCCAGGCAGGCGTGGTAGCCCAGAAAGCCGGTGCCTCCAATAACCAGTACATTCATCGTCGCGGTATTTCCTGCCTCGATAGGGTGCCGTGGATGCCTGTTAGCGTTTGCGGGAACAGTACGCGCGCCCTGTGCTGGTAGGCGATCAGCCAGCGGGCGGTGCCAGCCAGGCCAGGGTGCGGTGCCCGCTAAACCAGCAATAGAACGCACCGGGACTGCCGGGGAAATTATCACATGGGCCCGGTATAGAGAAGGTTGCTGCAAAAAGTGACAACCTGATCCGTCACCGCGCTATTGTGCCTCCAAACCTGTTGCATCCCCCCAACACTTTCCCTAAAATTGCCGGCCTTTGACGAGGGCGTCTCAGCCTTGCCGTCACAAAGCGCTTAGCTGGCGTAGCTCAGTTGGTAGAGCAGCTGATTTGTAATCAGCCGGTCGGGGGTTCGACTCCTCTCGCCAGCTCCATTTTTCAGAAGGGTGCATGGTAATTCCGCGGACTGCATCGCACTCTTTCCCCTCGGTTTTTGTGTCGGCAACAGCCGCGTTCCTGAACAAGCAATGATGACTGGTCAACACAGCGCCAATCTTTACGCCGCTTATGCAGCGAACTTTCCGGCGCCTGAGCGCCTGCTCCTTAGCACCCCGGCGGGCGCCTCTTACAGCTACGCTGATGCCGAGCGCCAGTCGGCGCAGGTGGCCAACTATCTTGTATCTCTGGGGTTGTCGCCCGGTGATCGGGTGACGGTGCAGGTGGAGAAGTCAGCACAAAACCTCTGGCTGTTTCTGGGAGTGGTGCGAGCAGGGCTGGTCTACCACCCTCTAAATAGCGCATACACCGATGATGAACTGCGCTTTTTCTTTGCCGATGCCCGGCCTGCGCTGGTGGTATGTGAAGCTGCACGAGCGACCGCAATCGGTGCGATTTGTGCAGATCTCGGCATTGCACAGCCCGTTGTACTTGAGCGCGATGGTTCGGGAGACCTGATGCCAGCCGTGCTCGGGTGTTCCGTGCACTTCAATACGGCATGCAGCAACGCTGATGACATTGCCGCGCTGGTCTATTCATCGGGAACCACGGGACAACCCAAGGGTATTATGCTCAGCCACGGCAATTTGGCTTCCAATGCAACAGTATTATGCAATCTGTGGGGGTTTCGGCAGGACGATTGCCTGCTCCACATGCTGCCCATTTTTCATGTCCATGGTTTGTTTGTCGCGCTGGGCTGTGTCCTGATGAGCGGTGCCAGTATGCGCTGGCACAGCCGTTTTGATGTGCGCGATGCCGTGCAGGATATGCCTGGGTGCACCGTTATGATGGGGGTTCCCACCTACTACACCCGTTTGCTGTCTGTCCCCGAGTTTGACGCGCACCTATGCCGAAATATGCGCCTTTTTATCTCCGGGTCGGCACCCTTACTGCCGGAAACGTTTGAACGCTTTAAGGCGGTGACCGGTCAGGCGATTCTTGAGCGTTACGGGATGACCGAGACAGGCATGAATATCTCTAACCCGCTGCACGGGGAGCGCAAGGCGGGCAGCGTGGGATTGCCGCTGCCCGGTGTAGAGGTTCGTATCAGTGGGGTGCAGGGCGAGTCGCTAGGGCCGGGAGAGGTCGGGGACATCGAAGTGCGTGGCCCCAATGTTTTCGTCGGCTACTGGAATCTGCCCGAGAAGACTGCTGCAGATTTTACGCCCGATGGCTTTTTTAGAACCGGTGATAAAGGTGTTGTCGACGCCGATGGGTATGTTTCGATAGTCGGTCGCAGCAAGGATATGATCATTACGGGCGGGCTCAATGTATACCCAAGGGAAGTAGAGTTGTTGATCGATGGCATTGACGGTGTGCTCGAATCCGCTGTCGTAGGGTTGCCAGATGCTGATTTTGGAGAAAAGGTGGTTGCCGTGGTTGTCCCGGATAGCAATGCGCACTGCTCTGCCATGCCGGACGAAGACGCCATTGTTGATGCGGTGCGGGCACAGGCGGCCGCTTTCAAGGTCCCCAAGCAGGTATTTTTCGCTGAAGAGCTTCCTCGTAACACCATGGGGAAGGTTCGCAAAGATCTTTTGCGACACACGTTGTCAGACCGGTAGGCACGGACACCCAGCTATCCGCGCGCTGGCCCCGACGTCGGTCTGGTGGTGTAAATGAACGAATAGCCCGGCTGGCTGTAGTGTCTTTGTAGCGTGCTGCCGATCATCGCCAGTACCGGTTGTGAGCAGCCTGGCGTCGTTAGTGTGCTCAAACCGCTGTAAGTGCGTCATTTTATTGGGATACGCCATTGACAAGCCAGAGGCCCATCAGGACAATATGCCGCCTTTCGGAGGGGTTCCCGAGTGGCCAAAGGGATCAGACTGTAAATCTGACGCGCGAGCTTCGGTGGTTCGAATCCACCCCCCTCCACCATGACTAGAAAACGCAGGTTTAGGAGAGGTTGGGTGCGGGAATCTGGACCAGGGCGCCGAAAGTAAGTCAAGCGTGGAAGCAGTAGAGGAACCGGCTGGTTAAGTCGATAGGCCAAAGCGCAAAGGCGCTGTCTATGTGAGCGTAGCCTGCAGCAGGGCGTCTGGGGGCCAAAGTGCCCGCCAGGACAGGGTAACTGGGGAGCTGATCGGCGGGTATAGTTCAATGGTAGAACCTCAGCCTTCCAAGCTGATGATGCGGGTTCGATCCCCGCTACCCGCTCCACTTAAGAGGAAGGTTGCGCTCATATAGCTCAGTCGGTAGAGCACTTCCTTGGTAAGGAAGAGGTCACCGGTTCAAATCCGGTTATGAGCTCCATATATAGTTGTTTGTAGCATTGCAGTAGAAATCAGTAAGTGTTTATTTTTCAACAGGTTGTAATCACTACTTTGGCTCGATCAGTGGGTATAGGAGACTGTCGGAATGGGAAAAGCAACATTTGAACGCACGAAGCCGCACGTCAATGTGGGCACGATTGGTCACGTTGACCATGGCAAGACAACGCTGACGGCAGCGCTGACGCGCGTTTGCGCGGAAGTGTGGGGCGGCGAGGCGGTAGCTTTC
>JANSYN010000026.1 GCA_024742415.1 Gammaproteobacteria bacterium | reverse complement strand
CCGAAATCGCCAAGCAGATCTTCAGGCCGTTCGCAGCCCTTCAGAAGTTCGTCCAGCAGTTCCTTGGAAATCGTCATCGTCCTTGCTCCTCTCAGGAAGCATGGACCAAAGCGCAAGTACACAGAAGATCGGACACTCTCCCTCGCTGCGATTGTTCAATCCCTTGTGCGATCTGTGATCGACGCCTGGGCAAAGCTCGCGCCTAGCAACGCCATAACTTCGCAACTTATCCGTTATGATGACCCGAGGTATGCCCCACCGCTTCATGAGTTTTCGCAAGAACCGCTTAGCGGCTATAGCGTTTCAGCGCGATTGCACCAGGATTTCGAGCGTGTCGCCGTTGCCATCGACCGCACGCCAGAGCCAGTGCTTCTTCCCGCGGATCGGAATCTCAACTTCGTCCAGGTGCCACTTGTCACCGGACTGGGGGTGATCACGCCGGATCATGGCCGCAATCTGTGTTCCAAATTTCGCCACCCAAACTCGGATCGTCTCATGGCTGACCGAAATGCCGCGTTCTGCCAGCAGATCCTCAACGTCCCGCAGGCTGAGGGCGAAACGGTGGTAGGCCCAAACCGCATAGCCAATAACCGAGCGTGGAAAGCGATGGCCCTTCAGGGCCGAGGAGGGGACAGATAACATCATCTCCCTGCGTTAGCCCCACAGATTGGTATCGGCAACCTGACAATGCCAATCCAGTTTATAAACGCGCTGTTCGAAGCCGCGTAACCGAACGCACCGAATTGACGGCCATCCGCGTCTTGGCCGAACTAACGCAACAGTCCCGTTTATGAAAGGTTAACGCGCTTGCGGCAGGGTATAAAGCCTTCACTCAAAAAAGCTGGTAACCAACCTCTTTCTGATGACGCACCGCGACGACCAGCGCCACGTCCTTCTCCAAGCGGTATAGTGCGACATAGCCACTGGCGCCAAAACTGATCGGCCATTCCCGAAACTCTGGGTCCATATAATCGGCGGGACGGCCAACGTCCGGGTGATCCGCAACGATCTGCATCCCATCGCGGATCGCGCTAGCCGCAAGTCTGGCAGCATCAGGGTTCTTCTCAACAAGAAAACGGTAAAGGCGCTGCACATCTGCCAGCGCCTCGGGCGACCAGATCAGTTGTGGCACTCAGGCGGCTCCTGATCGTCGCCTACGGCGAGCTGGGCCAGCCAAGCATCCGCCTCGGCATGTGTCACGTGCAGCCCGGTTTCCTGGTAGGCGTTCCAGGCACGAATGCCGTCCTGGCGGAACGTTTCGCGCTTTTCTTCACGCTCGACGTATTGGGCAATCGCCTCGCGCATCATCCAATGCGGGGATCTATCTCGCGCCTCAGCAAGAACTTTCATACGGCTGTGAACGTCTTCATCCAGTTTGACGGCAACAGGGGTTGGCATAGCTTTTCCTCTATGGGTATCACTACATAATACCCATAGAGGAAAAGCATTACCAGAGCTTATCTGGTCAGTTTTTACACACCGCGCTTTGCTAGACTCTTCAGCTCGTCGGAAATCTTGAGCTCCAGTGAGCTGCGCCGCCCATCAGCCATTAGCGCAACCTCGTCCGCAAAATCGAGCACCATTCCGGCCAGGTGCCGGATCTCTGCGTGGTCCGTTTCGCTGAACGGGAGCAACTGCCCTCGGTTCTTGGCATCGTTCATCCGTCTGGCGATCTGAGAAACGTTGTTGCCCACCTTGTTGAGCGCCCCCTTCATGGCAGTCAGCGCCTCGGCCAGCTCGGCATCCGGCGCAGCCATACCACCCACATTCCGAATGACATTACGCAACGCCTCGCTCCGGTTCCGGACACCGGCCTCTTTCAGCTTTTCATCGTACAGGGCTCTGTTGCACAAAGCCCTTGGGGGATTCACCCCGTGAATCCAGCGTGATAGCTGGATGGCATGAGCAGACCGATACCCCCGACCTACAAGATCAAGAACTGGCGGGCCTATAACGAAGCGCTGAAGCGCCGGGGCT
>JANSYN010000007.1 GCA_024742415.1 Gammaproteobacteria bacterium | reverse complement strand
GGATGGACGAACATGAATTGCAAGCTCACCGATGCGGGCACCATTTCAGAAGAATAGGCTAACTTTTCGCGAGGATTTAAGACTCAGCAACTAAGCTAGCGCAGAAAATTTACTCACAACACCTCTTTTATCCTACCTATAATTCAGTAGGGCCATGGGCATTCTGAGCTTCCCCCCTTCGTAGTGAGCCAGTGTCTTCTGTGAGATGCCCAGCACGTCACCGACTTGGGTTTGAGTAAGCCCCTGCGCTTTGCGTAGCTGGGCAATACGTTTGCCCAAAGCTTCGTAAAATGACTTGTGCTGTGGAGTCACGAGGGTAATCCGCAAACCGTCACAGCCCGTCGCGCGAGGGCCAAATTGCCACAGTATCTTGAGTTGCTTGGGCAGTTGCGGGACAGTCCATTACGGACTCTGGCAACGACGCTGACCAGCTGGATGGAGCCCATAGTGGCGATGTGGCGCTTCAGCAAAACGAACGGCATCACCGAGGGCTTCCACAACAAGATGGAAATGATCTCGAGGCGAGCCCACGGGTTCAGGAACTTTGAGAGTTATCGGTTGAGGGTGCTGACCCACTGCGGGTGGGATGGCATTATCAATCGGGTGAATATGAATGCCATCCCCCGTTAATGGGGTAGAGCCTAGATATGGCGGAGAGCGAGGGATTCGAACCCTCGATACGCTATTAACGTATACACCCTTAGCAGGGGTGCGCCTTCAGCCACTCGGCCAGCTCTCCGTTGAGGTTTACCGCATCGGAATTTTCTGTGAGCGCCGGCAAAAAGCACGCAAAACCCCTTAACTGCAGCGGCGGCATAATACCACAACGACTGCAGAATCAAAGCTTTGCGCGGTTTTCATTGGTGCCCGATGCTAGCTGGGCGGGGCCTCGTCGTTCGCTCCTTCGCCGTCGTCCTGAATGCGGCTGTAGATTTCTTCGCGGTGCACGGCAACGTCGCGTGGTGCGTCGACGCCGATCCTGACTTGATTGCCCTTCACTCCCAATACGGTCACGGTAATCTCGTCTCCCACCATGAGGGACTCCCCCACTCTGCGGGTTAATATAAGCATGTATCTTCACTCCAATATCGTGTCTGTAGCGTGACCCTACCCACACACGACAGATATTTACCGGACCTTCCTGGCCCGACCCTGGCTTTTTTTATGCTAGTAATGGTTAATATTGTATCAACTATGCCCCCTGGAAACAGCCACAAAGCTGCCAGGGGCATGGCAACTATTCACAAATCAGGCTGAGCCTTCTTTGCTGGGGTCCTTCTCTAGACCAAATGAGGAATGCAAAGTTCGCACCGCGAGCTCAAGAAAACGCTCTTCAATGATCACCGATATCTTGATCTCAGAGGTCGTGATCATAAGGATATTGATGTTCTCTTCGCCCAGGGCCGCAAACATCTGGCTGGCAACCCCCGCATGGGAGCGCATACCTACGCCCACCACAGAGACCTTCGCGATCTTGTTGTTGCTGGTGACTTCGCGCGCACCGAGCTTCTCACACACGCTGCGCAGTACTTCTTCCGCGCGCGGCAGATCAGAGCGGCTCACGGTGAAAGTGAAGTCTGCGGTATTGTCGTGCGAGACGTTCTGCACGATCACATCGACTTCGATATTGGCCTCACCCACAGGGCCGAGAATCTTGTACGCCACGCCAGGTGTATCGGGCACGCCCGCGATGGTGAGTTTCGCCTCGTCACGGTTAAACGCGATTCCGGCAATCGTTGGCATTTCCATAACGCCGTCGTCCTCCATTGTGATCAATGTGCCCGGGCCTTCCTCGAAGCTGTGCAACACCCGCAGCGGCACGTTGTACTTGCCGGCAAATTCCACCGCGCGAATCTGCAGCACCTTGGACCCCATGCTGGCCATTTCCAGCATCTCTTCGAAGGTGATCTTCTCCAGGCGACGGGCGCCGTCTACGACGCGCGGATCGGTGGTATAGACGCCATCGACATCGGTATAGATCTGGCACTCGTCTGCCTTGAGCGCGGCGGCGAGCGCTACTGCGGTGGTGTCGGAGCCACCGCGACCAAGCGTGGTGATGTTGCCGTTCTCATCCACGCCCTGGAAACCGGCCACCACCACCACGCTGCCCTGGGCAAGGTCGCGGCGCATGTTGGCGTCATCAATTTCGCGGATGCGTGCCTTGGTATGTGCGTTATCGGTGAGGATTTTTACCTGGCTGCCGTTGTAGGAGCGCGCCTTGACGCCGCGCTTGATCAGCGCCATCGACAGCAGCGCCGTGGTGACCTGCTCACCGGTAGAGACCAGAACGTCCATCTCGCGTGGGTCCGGCCGCTCCTGGATATCCTGTGCCAGTGCAATCA
The DNA here is from genome assembly GCA_024742415.1 of Gammaproteobacteria bacterium. Classification (GTDB taxonomy): domain Bacteria; phylum Pseudomonadota; class Gammaproteobacteria; order Pseudomonadales; family Halieaceae; genus Marimicrobium. The sequence goes on along the minus strand of JANSYN010000007.1, from coordinate 280,369 downwards.
GGCGGTTGGTCTCACCCGACATGGCCGAGACCACCACGACGATGTCGTGCCCATCGGCGCGGAAGCGGGCGACTTTGTCAGCCACCTGCTCGATGCGCGCGATATCACCAACGGAGGTACCGCCAAATTTTTGTACGATCAGGCTCATATCAGTAACGGGTTGGACTACTTAAAAAAGGGCGCCATTAAACACTAAAACCGGTGCGATTTATAGCAAGGTGAGCGTTACGAACTCACAGAAATTCCCGAACGACGGGCCCGGCCCGCTACCCTTGCCGGCGTTCAACCCAGCTGCGCGGTGACCCAGTCAGGCACGCTCTTGAGAACCTCGGGCAGTGCCTGCACGTCAGAGCCGCCGCCCTGGGCCATGTCCGGGCGGCCACCGCCCTTGCCGCCCAGGCGCTGGGCGATCTCACGCATGAGGTCGCCGGCCTTCAGGCGGTCGGTCAGGTCGCCGGTGACGCCGGCAGTCAGGGCGATTTTGTCATCGTTCACTGCGGCGAGCAGGATCACCGCGCTGCCGAGCTTGTTTTTGCATTGGTCCATGGTGTCGCGCAGCGTTTTGGCGTCCGCACCCTCGACATGGGCAGCCAGCACTTTCACGCCCTGCACCTCGACGGCGTCAGCGGTAAGGTCGCCACCGGCTGCGGTTGCCAGCTTTTGCTTGAGTTGGGTGATTTGTTTTTCCAGCTCGCGATTTTCCGTGCGCAACGCGGCGACTTTGGTGGCGACGTTGTCAGTGTTGCCCTTGACCAGTTCGCAGACCTCGGCCAGACACTGCTCCCTGGCATCAAACAGCGCCAGCGCCGCTGCGCCCGTTACACCCTCTATGCGCCGCACGCCAGCAGCCACGCCGGATTCGGCGGTGATGCGCAGCACGCCGATATCGCCGGTGCGGCGCACGTGGGTGCCACCGCACAGTTCCACCGAAAAGTTATTCTCACCCATCGACAGTACGCGCACTTCCTCGCCGTACTTTTCGCCAAAAAGCGCCATTGCGCCCGCGGCCACGGCGTCGTCCATCGACATCACCTGCGTCTGCACCGCGGTGTTGGCGCGCACCTGCTCATTGACGCGGTTTTCAATCGCCTTCAGCTGCTCACGGGAGATCGCCTCGGGATGGGAAAAATCAAAGCGCAGGCGCTGGGAATCCACCAGCGAGCCTTTCTGCTGCACGTGCTCACCCAGCACCTCGCGCAATGCCGCATGCAGCAGGTGCGTTGCGCTGTGGTTCAGGCGCGTGCGCTGTCGGACGGAGCCATCAACCTGTGCCTGCAGCGTATCGCCGCAGGTCACCTGGCCCTGCAGTACTGTCACATGATGCAGGTGGTGCTCGGCGGATTTCGTCGTATCGCTGACTTCCAGTTGCACACCGCTACCGGTGAGATAGCCGGTATCACCTACCTGTCCGCCGGATTCTGCATAAAACGGTGTGCTGCTCAGTACGACAATACCGCTTTCATCAGCGGCCAGCGCATCGACCTGCTCACCCTCGCGCAGGATCGCGGTCACGGTGCCCGCACCTTCGAGGCTGTCATAGCCGGTGAACTGTGTTGCGCCCTCCAGGGTGAGCACGTCGGTGTAATCCACTTTGAAGCTGCCGCTCTCCTGCGAGCGCGAGCGCTGTTGCGCCATGGCTGCATCATAGCCTGCGATATCCAGGGTCAGGTTGCGCTCACGTGCGATGTCGTTGGTCAAATCCAGTGGAAAGCCATAGGTATCGTACAGTTTGAACACCACATCGCCGGGAATCTCACTCCCCTTGAGCACTGCCAGTGCCTCTTCAAGAATCTGCATGCCGTTGTCGAGTGTCTTGGCGAACTGCTCTTCTTCCAGCAGCAGTGCCTTTTCAACCTGCGCCTGGCTACGCTCGATCTCGGGGAAGGCCTCGCCCATCTGGTGCACCAGCGTCGGCACCAGTTTGTAGAAGAACGGGCCGGTGGCGCCCAGCTTGTTGCCGTGACGCACGGCACGTCGAATGATGCGCCGCAGCACATAGCCACGACCCTCGTTGCCGGGCATCACGCCATCGGCAATCAGAAACGCACAGGAGCGGATGTGATCGGCGATCACGCGCAGTGACTTCTCGGCCAGGTCGTTCACCTTCAGCACCCGACCCGCCTCCTGGATGAGGGCCTGGAAGAGGTCGATCTCGTAGTTACTGTGCACCTGCTGCAATACCGCTGCAATGCGCTCCAGCCCCATACCGGTATCCACCGAGGGCTTGGGCAGTGGATGCAAGGTGCCCTGGCTGTCGCGGTTGTACTGCATGAAGACGAGGTTCCAGATCTCGATGTAGCGGTCCAGGTCGTCGTCGGGACTACCGGGCGGGCCGCCCGGAACCCCCTCGCCGTGGTCGTAGAAGATTTCCGAACACGGTCCACAGGGGCCGGTGTCGCCCATCTGCCAGAAATTGTCTTCGTCCAACCGCGAGATACGCTCGCGCGGAAACCCAATCTCCTTGACCCAGATGTCCTCGGCTTCATCGTCGGAGACATGGCAGGTCACCCACAGGCGTTCGGGCGGCAGACCCAGAGTGTCGGTGAGGAATTCCCAGGCGAATCGGATGGCGTCCTGCTTGAAGTAATCGCCGAAGCTGAAATTACCCAGCATTTCAAAAAAGGTGTGGTGGCGCGCTGTGTACCCGACGTTTTCAAGGTCATTGTGTTTGCCACCGGCACGCACACAGCGCTGGCTGCTGGTGGCGCGGCTGTAGCTGCGCGGGTCAGTGCCCAGGAACGTATCCTTGAATTGATTCATGCCCGCATTGGTGAACAGCAGGCTCGGGTCATTGGCCGGCACCAGCGAACTGCTGGCAACACGGGTATGCCCCTGCTGTTCAAAGTAGGTCAGGAAGGCCTCGCGAATTTCTTCGGTCTTCATAGTGTGTCTCGTGTGTGGTTTCGCGGTGTTGCGATCAACCGGCCATGCGGCCTTCGGCAAATTCCCGCCCGCCGATGACGTGCAGGTGCAGGTGAAATACGGTTTGTCCGGCGCCTGCGCCGTTATTGACGATCAATCGAAAGGCCTCGCCCACGCCCTGCTGCGTCGCGACCTTGCCCGCCACCAACATCAGGTGACCCAGCAGGGCCTGGTCGTCCAGTTGTGAATCCACCAGGCGCGGGATGCCCTTTTTGGGAATGACCAGCACATGCACCGGTGCCTGGGGATTGACGTCATTGATGGCTATGCAGTGCTCGTCCTCGTAGAGGAACTCACTGGGAATGTCGCCACTGATGATTTTGCCAAAAACGGTATCAGACATCGTGCCGCCCCTAGCCCAGTTTTTCGTCGGCTGTGAGCAGGCGCGCTTCGCTTTCCAGCATCACGGGAATGCCGTCACGTACAGGATACGCCAGCCCGCTGGCCTTACACACGAGCTCGTTTTTTTCCTTGTCGTATTCCACCGGGGCCTTGGTTACCGGACACACCAGAATGCTGAGTAATTTTTGGTCGATCATTACGGTCTCGCGACGCCTTCACGGGCGGCCATTATACGGGCTTTTTACGGCCTTTGGCACGGGGCGCGTGCATTCGATGGCTCACGGGGCCGGCATCGGGGGCACGAGCAGTTGCGGGTCAATGCGCTCGCCCTGCCAACTCATGCGCCAGTCAAGGTGCGGCCCGGTTGCCCGCCCCGAGGCGCCCACCGCGCCGATAACATCGCCGGTAGCCACTACCTGGCCAACCTCAACCGCGACCTCACTGAGGTGCAGGAACGACGAGGACAGGCCATAACCGTGATCGAGAATAATCGTGCCGCCGGAGAAAAACAGGTCGGGCTCGGCCAGCGTGACGACGCCACTGGACGGTGCGGTTACCGGGGAACCAGTAGGGATGGCGACATCCACACCATAATGCGGGCTGCCCGGCTTGCCGTTGTAGAAGCGCTGACTGCCATACACCCCGGAGATCGGCCCGATCGCCGGCCACTCGAAGCCGTTGATCGCATCGGCCAGCCAGTCCGGCCGCTCGAAGCGCTGGCCCTTCGCCCGGGCCACCAATGCACGCTCACGGGCAATGCGCTCCTGATGCTCTTTTGAGGGCGTCACCGTCTTCTGCGGCACGCCCTCCACACGCTGTATGTGGTACTTGCGCGCCTTGATCGCCAGCGTTTGGCTGCATTGGGCAGTAGGAGTGGTAATACGCAATTTCGTGGTGGCAGGCGCATCGCGCCCGAATCCCAGCAGCACGAGCCCGTCGGGCAGTACGGCCACGGGTTCGTCACCCAGCACCACCTGGCTGCCGGGCTCTACTTTGCCCCAGGCCAGACCGCCCTGTGTCAGGTTACCCTCCAGGGCCACACACGCGGTTAAGGCGTCCTGGTTGGCCTGGGCGGTTAGCGCGCTGAGCACGCCCGCAACGGTGAGCGCAACAGCCCTGACAACCCTGATGAGCCGCGCCTGCCTTGCGGCTGTTACTTGCACCGGCGTGCCAGCCTGGCGCGCCCCCCTTTCAAGATGACTAGTCAACGTCTGGCTCCCAATTCACGCCATTGATATGCCCGCCGCCATCGGCAAACAGTGTATTACCCGTAAGGTAGCGCGCATCTTCCGATGCCAGGAACAGCGCCACACCGCCGATATCAGCCTGTGGGTCTCCCATACGCCCCATGGGGTTTTGCTGCAGCATCAGTGCCGCGTTCTCGGGCGAATACTTTTCAAACATCTCAAAGGCAGGCGTGCGCGCCGCCGGACACAGGATATTCACACAGATGCCGTATTGTGCCCACTCCCGCGCAGCGGTGCGTGAAAGGCCGCGCAAGGCCTCTTTGGCGCTGTTGTATTCTGCCGTATACGGGTGGGCATTGACGCCATTGAGCGAACACACATTGATCACCCGCCCCCAACCCTGTGCCTTCATCCCGGCAAACGCGGCCTGCATGGCCCACCAGGGGCCCATAAAACCTCCGCCGAGAGCACGCTGGAAATCCGCATCGCTGCGGTTCTCCAGCCGTGCCGGCGGTGTACCGGTGGGATAGGCATTGTTGACCAGGATATCCAGGCGCCCCAGTTCACGCTGCGCCCACTGCACCGCTCCCACAACCGCCTCGCGATCGCTCACATCCACACACAAAAAATGGCCGCGCTCCAGAGAATCGGCTACAGCCTTGCCGGTGTCTTCATTGAACTCTGCAATGACGACGGTTGCGCCGGCTTCGTGCAGCCGACGCGCAATGCCCTCGCCCACCCCCTGTCCTGCACCGGTGACCAGGGCTACCCGATTTTCAATCAACACTGACTGCCTCCTGCCAGGGGCGACCTGCCCCGCCATGGTCGTACGTTCTAACAGCGCCGGTGCCATTCGTCCAGCGCCGGATATCACGTGGTGGGGTCGGCGACTGTCGTCAACACATGCACACGCGCTAGAATGCACCCATGGGACGTTATCGACCGCCGCGCCAGCGCGGCTCCAAGTACATCACACCGGAAGGCGAGCAGGCGCTGCGCGAGGAATTGCACCAGCTCTGGAAGGTGGAGCGGCCGCAGGTGACCGATGCCGTACATGAAGCGGCCAAAAACGGCGATCGCTCAGAGAACGGTGATTACATCTACGGCAAGCGCCGGCTGCGCGAGATCGACTCGCGGGTTAGGTTCCTCAACAAACGCCTGGATGAACTGGAGGTCGTCGCAAGGGTGCCGGGCGACACCACGAAAGTCTTTTTCGGCGCCTACGTGACGCTGGAGGACGAAGCCGGCATTGCGCAGCGCTGGCGCATTGTCGGCCCCGATGAATTCGACGTTGCGCAGGGCAAGTTGAGCATGGACTCCCCAATGGCACGCGCGCTGCTGGGCAAGCGGCTGGACGATGAAGTCCCGGTGGCCACCCCTGCGGGCGAGCGCGTTTACTACATCACCGCTATCGATTACGCCTGACGCTGCGCCATTGGCGAGCGTGCTGCGTATCGCCGACCGCACAGACCCCAACCGAAACACAAAAAAAGGGCGCGACTGGCGCGCCCACTGCCGCAAGTCTGTGCGCTAGAAGTTGAACTCAACACCCACCATCGCCGTGCGCGGCTTGTTCGGACGCGCACCCTCGGGCTGGCGCGACACAATTGCCTGCTCGTCGAACATGTTTTCCAGCTTGGCAAATACTGTGGTGCTGTCATTGAAGGCATAGCGACCAATCAGGTCAACGACGAACAGGTCATCGGTGCTATCGAACTCGCTGCCGCCATTGTTGCAGCCGATATCCACGCACATGCCATCGGTGTATCGCGCCACCGCATAGCTGCCCCAGCCGCTGTTGCTCTCGATACCCGCGCGCAGGCTGAAGGTGTTTTCAGGAACCGCCGCCAACTTGTCGCCGCTCATAAAGCCTTCTTCAGCGTTGTCCTGGCTGATCTCTGCCACCGTGTAGGTATACATAACATCAACCGGCACCTGGAAGTCGCCCATGTCGAAGTTGCCGCCAAGTTGAAACTCCAGGCCGTAGATTTCGGCTTCACCGGTATTGAATGCGCCGGAGGTATCGCCATTGCTACAGGGGCTGGCATTGGAGCAGTTCTCGGTTTTGTTCTCGAAGTCGCTGTAGAAACCGACCGCTTCAATAAACACCGCACCGCGGTAACGCACACCGGCTTCCCAGTTGGTGCTGGTTTCAGGGTCTTCATTTTCCTGTGCGCCGCCGCCCAGCGGTGAGAAGCCCTGGTGAACGCCGCCCAACACCTGCCAGTGACTGGACAGGTCATACGTAAAGGACGCGCCGGGCAGCAGTTCGTCTGAGGCGTTGCTGCGCGTGCTGGCCAGATCCATACGCGCTGGATCGCCATACTGCTTGCGCTGCGTTTCAACATCTTCATAGCGCAGTGCCAGGTTGATGTTCAGGGCTTCGGTGGCCTGCCAGCTGTCCAACAGCCACAGTGACGTGGCCTCCGCTGTTTCTTCACGATTGTCACTGCCTGTGGGCTCCTTGATGCCGGCAAACACCAGCGCGCCGTTGACCTGATCAAAGTATTCAACAGGCTGAAAGCGGTCCATCTCATCCTCGTGCAGGCGGCCGCCCAGAGAAATCTCGTGATCACCGAGACCGATGTCGAAGTTCAGCTCCACACCCTTCGATTCGTAATCACGGTTATTGTGTTTGTATTGCAGGTCTTCTATGTCCTGCGTGCCGTCGAGGACGCCCTGGGCAAAGGCATCGCCGGCGTTCGCAGCATCAATGAAACTGTTGCCACCGGAGAGCTTGAACCAGTCGCGCGAAAACTTGTTGTAGTAGCCGGTTGCGCTCATACGCACGTTATCGCTGAACGCCAGACGGTACACAAGGTTATAGCCCTGGTGGTCGTTCTCCATCTGGTCCGGTTCTGACAGGCCATAGCGGCGCGTGCTGTCGGCGTCAAAATCGGCATCGGTCAGGCCCAGGTAGGTTTCATCGGAGGTTTCTTCGGAGTACTGCGCCTTCAGCAGAATACTCTGGCGCTCTCCTTCCCAGCTCAGCTTGACCAGGTAATCGGCAATGTCATAGCCGGTGTCGTTGTTGCTGCGGTCAATGTCCTTGAAGCCATCGCTTCGCAACTGGGCCGTCTCGACAAGGAAACCAAAGCCGCCGGCGCGTGCACCGTAATTGGCCAGCAGATCACCCTCGGCATTTTCTCCGTAGGAGACATTGAGCGTACCAACGCTCTCTTGGGGAATGGGCGTAGACACCAGATTGACCACACCACCGGTGGTCTGCGGGCCATAGCGCAACAGCGGCGCGCCCTTCAACACCTCTACCTTGTGCATGCGCAAGGTGGTGGGAAAATAGTACGCGGCAGGGTTGGAGTAAGGCGCCGGTGCGATCATCACGCCATCCTCCAGCAGGGTGATCTTGCTCGAGCGCTCAGAGGTGGCACCGCGAATGCCAATGTTGGGCCGCAGGCCGTAGCCGTCTTCCTCCCGTACATATATACCCGGCACGGTTTTGAGCAGCTTGTTGATATCCGAGGCGGCTTCTATCCGAATCTGCTCGCTGTCGATCACCGAGCCAGTGCCTGCGAGCGCACGCGCATCATCGCGCGAGCCTACAATCGTCAGTTCTTCAAGGTTGGGGCCGCTAACGGGGTTTGCGACGGCAATGCCGGTGCCCGTGGTAGTCATTGCGGCCAGTGCCGCTGCGATCAATCTGAGATGCATGGTGTTCCCTTTTATAGCCTGGCGTATAGCCTGATGAATTCGGGCGAACGGCCGTTGACCGCAACCCGATTAATAACGATTTGCGGATGTTATTGGGAACCATTCTCATTAGCAACCCCGAAATTGCCGAATTGGGCAACTTTTTTACCGGGGCAAGCGCCGGCAGGATTGCCGCGGGGCAGCGCTTGCGCCAATGCTCCCGCCGGAGGCCATTGGCCAAGGAATGGATCCGGACAGTCACTACACCGCGTGAGCCACTCGGCTTCGGCTTCGGCTTCGGCTTCGGCTTCGGCTTCGGCTTCGGCTTCGGCTTCGGCTTCGGCTTCGGCTTCGGCTTCGGCTTCGGCTTCGGCTTCGGCTTCGGCTTCGGCTTCGGCTTCAGGGTTAGCTCAGGCTCAGAGTCTGGCGAAGGCCAGGACGATGGCTCTAGCAAATTGAAAACTGCCGGCCAGCGGCCTGGAAATGCAGGACAAAAAAAAGCGCAGCCGGTAAAGGGCTGCGCTGCTGGGTCTGCTGGCTGAAGGAGCCGGCGCGGCGCCCGTGCTTAACCGCCAGGCACGTAACCGTCGGTCACGCAGGGCAGGGTTGGATCACAGGTGTCCACAAACTTGCCCATTTCGCCCGGCATCAGGAACAGGGATTTCTGCAACTGTGCCGTGGGGTCCTTGCGCGGCAGGCTGTGGGGATCATCACCGAAATCGGGCTCGAACGGCGGCAGGTTGGTGATTGGCGGCGGCGCTGTGCCGCCATCGTTGGCACCGCCACCGACGGGGCCATCATCCCAGTAGGTCAACACCGAGCCAAAGTAATCGCCCGCGGGCACGGGCTCTATGCCTACAAAGGGATTCCCGTCAGGATGCCTGCCAGGTTCAAGAGCGGGCACGCGCAGTTTAGCCCCAATGGCTCGCGCCATCAGTTCCGCCGCCCACATGCTCACCTGGTGGTCGCCGTAGGCCACCTGCAACAGTACCGAATGTGAGGGTGTGTTGGGCAGCGTGTTGGACTCGATATGATAGGCATAGCCACTGGCCTCGGCCCTGTCCCACAACATTTGAATCATGGACAGGATGAAGCTCTGGTCCTTGACGCTGGTATAGCCGCCGCCGTCATCGCCGGTGATCAGCCCGGTAAAAAACAGTGAGTAATCCTCAAAGTCGATACTGCGCCGCAACAACAGGCTGTAGGACATGCCAGGCACACCCAGCACACCGCGGGTGACGTCCTGGATGATGCCCATCAGGGCGCCGCCCAGAATGCCGCCCTGGCTATTGCCGTCATAGTAGACATTGCTGTTGTCGAAGACGGGCGTACCGCCGGCACTGAACGCGACAGCACTGCTGAAACCGTCTTCATGCTTGAGCAGGCGCCCAAGAAACATAAAGTTGAGGAACCCTTGCTGGGTACGATCAAACAGGCGCTGGATCTGGGTCATGTCCTGCAACGCTTCGATGGCAACACCTACGTCGTCGCTGGCGAACCCATACCAGTCGGTGGCGCAGAACATCATCTGGTGGTCATTGGCCATGATGTTGACGTTCTCCCCAGTACCACGGCGCGCCTCATTGCGACTGCCCAGCAGGCCGTGACCGTAAAGAGAGGGTCGCGCCAGGGTTTTCGGCTCGGCGTCGAAATCCTCGGCCACCGACCGCGGTACCTGGCAGACGTAGTGCGCTTCGAACAGGTCGTCACCGTTTAACTGGTCGGGCAAACCGTCGTCGGGCTGGTTGTAGTTAAATACAGAACCCGGCGGGCCGCCCACCTCACTGAGGAAATTCGGCACCCAGTAACGACCGATAATTTCGCGCGACATCTGCTCGTCTTCGCCATCACCACAGCCGTCGTCGCCGCACACGGCAAAGTCGGTGACCTCGTCTACGGTGAAGGTAGGCGCAGCGCCTCCCAGCGAAGCAAATGCGGTATCGCGAATGTGCAGCATACGCCCGGTGATGTTCTCAACGCTGGCGATGTTGAAGTCCCAGGCCAGGTAGAGATCATCACGGGCGATACCCTTGTCTTCGAGTTCACCAAACAACGATTCCATCGCCGGGCGGCGCGCTTCGATGGCGGGGTTGTCGGTCAACACGTCATCGCGCAGGGCGGCGAACACCTCGGGGGCTGCTATCGTGTTGCCACTGGCATCGCGCAAATTGCGCAAGGCGACGATGTAACGGGCGCCGCGCTCAAACTGCGCCTGCGGGCGAATCAACAAGGTTTGCTCGTCCGGATCCTCGGTATTCGCATCCAGCTCGGCAAATATCAGGGCGGGCTCGCCTGTATCGGCGTTGAGCACAAGGATAGAGGCGTCCATGTCCTGCGACTGGCTGAGGTCGCCCAGCGTGGGCGCCGCGCTTTGTGCCAGGTCGACCCCCGGCACCTGCGTCACAATCACCTGCGACGGCGAGAAACCATCATTGCGATTCCACTCGGCCGGATCGATGCGCACACCCTGCTTGTTCGCGGGCAGGGATGCCTGGTTCAGGTTGACCCTGCGTCCGGTTACCGTGCTGTCGTCTGCTACGGTAAACGCGCTGCTCGGCCAGGGAAACATGCAGTTTAACTGGTCCAGGATCTCACAGCGCTCAGGGTTCGCAGTATCGATTGAAACGGGGGTGGGGCCTGGGTCTGGTCCGGGGCCTGGCCCTGGCTGGGGATTATCATTGCCGTCTGAACAGGCCGTAAGGCCAGCACAAAGCACAGCAGACAACACAACGCATCGCTTGAGGGACATGTGTGAACTTCTCCATTTTATTAGAATGCCAACACCACTTGAAACAACGACCGAACCAGTTCCCAACAAACCACGCGCTACCCGCTGAGACACCCGCCTGCACGGGATACAGCGCCTGTTGGCCAGCGCCGCGTTTAGTTCGGTTGCGCTTCAGTATAGCCGGGGTTTGGCGTTTAGACAGCCTGCCGGTGGATCGCTGGCAGCACGGTTGCGGCGTGCTGAGTCAAATCAGCGGCCCTGCTAGTCAATCGCGGCGTAAATGATGTTCTCCAACTGGCCGCGAAAATCGAAGGTACTGGAGGGCATCAACTGTGTCAGGAAGACAACGACCAGTTCCTCAACAGGATCCACCCAGAAAATCGTACTGGCCAGTCCTCCCCAGTAAAACGTGCCGGCACTGGCAGGATGGCCATTGCGCACCGGGTCAACCAGGGTCGCAAAGCCCAGGCCGAAACCGACGCCCTCATTGGCCGACTCGCTGAAGCTGCCGGTTGCGAAGGTGGTGAGATCGGCACCGCCGGGAATGTGGTTGCTGGTCATCAGCCGCAGGGTGCGCGAGCCGATAACGCGCGCCCCCGCCAGCGTGCCACCGTTGAGCAGCATCTGGCAGAAGCGATAGTAATCGCCCAGTGTCGACACCAGGCCACCGCCACCTGAGTAGAAGGTCACTTCGCCCTGCCGGTAGCGGCTGTTCTGGCCGTCGTCGTTGAGCACCATTTCTTTATTCAGGTTGCGCTCATAGCAGCTCGCAAAACGTTCGAGCTTGTCGGGGCCCACATCAAACGCGGTGTCGTGCATGCCCAGGGGCGCAAATACCGTGCTGTGCAGGAAATCCGGCAATGACTGCCCGCTGATCACTTCTATGAGATAGCCCAGCACGTCCGTTGCCAGGGAGTAGTTCCAGCGCTCGCCGGGCGAAAACTCCAGCGGCAGACCGGCCAGCTCGTCGATCATTTGCGCGGTGGTATACCCCGTGCGCGGCAACCCCACCTGGGCCTTGCGGTAAGCGTAGTCGATATTGCTGGCGCGCATAAAATCGTAGGTCAGGCCACTGGTGTGCATGAATAAATCGCGCACCGTCATGGCGCGCGCTGCGGGCCGGGTTGCAAACAGCGGATAGGACCCGGCCTGCCAGACCTGCAGGTCGCGCCACTGCGGAATAAACCGGTGGACGGGATCATCCAGGCTGAACAGGCCCTTTTCATGCAGCGTCATCAGTGCGATCGAGGTGACAGGCTTGGTCATGGAGTAAATGCGCACAATGCTGTCCTGGGTCATTGGCGTGGCGCGCTCAACGTCACGCTGGCCCTGCACATCGACAAAACACACCTGCCCGCGGCGCGCGACCAGGGTCGAGCAACCGGGAATTTTGCCCGGCTCGATGTAGCGTGTGCGCAAGTGGTCAGACACGCACTGCAGCTGCGCGCTGTTCATTCCAACGGATTCTGGGCTTACCGGTGCCAACACTGCCTGTTTCTCCCTGATGTTTTTTCGTGCGTTGTGAACGCGCGGCATGGCCGCCTCAAGCAACCGCGTGTTGCGGGTGAGCGCATAAACAGCGCACAGTGATACCGGCCAAACTACCAAAAGGCAAGGTCGAGCGTGATCACGCCAGTGTGGCTGACAGCGCTGACGCCGCAACGGGTGATGCGCAGTATGGCGCTTGCGCACCGGGCCGCTGCCTCACTCATCGTCGATGACCTGCTGCGCTGCCATACAGTGTTGCGCTCAAGCCAAAGCGTGAACTGTCCATCAATTGAATAGCGACTATATAGCCAGATTATTGCCCGGCGCAGCCTCACCTTGCTACCATCGCGGGCTTGCGCAGGCCCACCTGCTGACCCTTCGACGGAGCCCGTATGAGCCGCCCTACCCTGTTCGAGCTGGAAAACCACGATGACTTCATCCAGCGTCATATCGGGCCAACGAAAAAACAGCAACAGGCCATGGCCGAAACACTGGGCTATGCCTCAATGGATGCGCTGATCGACGATACCGTACCTACGGCAATCCGTCGCGAGGCCCCAATGAATCTGCCCGGCGCGCGCACTGAGCAGGCCGTCATCGCGCGCCTGCGGGACCTGGCCAGGCGCAACGTCGTCAATCGCTCCTTTATCGGCACGGGTTATCACGACACCTACACACCGCCGGTCATTCAGCGCAATGTGCTGGAAAATCCCGGCTGGTATACCGCCTACACACCCTATCAGCCAGAGATTTCGCAGGGGCGCCTCGAGGCACTGCTGACATTCCAGCAAATGATCCTGGACCTGACCGGCATGGACCTGGCCAACGCCTCCATGCTGGACGAAGCCACCGCCGCCGCCGAAGCAATGACACTGCTGCAGCGCGTCAACAAAAAAAACCGCAGCGACACCTTTCTGATAGCACAGGACTGCCACCCACAAACCATCGCCGTGGTCAAAACCCGCGCTCAGGCGCTGGACATCAATATCATCGTGGGCGATCCGAATGAATGGGTGGGCAAGACAGACGCCTTTGGCCTGTTGCTGCAGTATCCCGGTACCTATGGTCACCTGGACGATCTCACACCGCTGATCGAAGACGCGCACGCGGCGAACACCCTGGTTTGCGTGGCGGCAGACATCATGGCGCTGCTGATGGTTCGCGCACCTGGCGCCATGGGCGCCGATGTTGTGGTGGGCAACACGCAGCGTTTTGGCGTGCCCATGGGCTTTGGCGGCCCGCACGCGGCCTTCTTTGCCACGCGCGATGCCTACAAGCGCTCCACACCGGGACGTATCATCGGGGTATCCATCGACCGGCGTGGCAACCAGGCGCTGCGCATGGCCATGCAAACGCGCGAACAACACATTCGCCGCGAGAAGGCCACCAGCAACATCTGTACCGCACAGGCACTGCTGGCGGTTATGGCCGTGTTCTATGCGATGTACCATGGGCCCGATGGCCTGCGCCGCATCGCTACCCGTATCCAGCGCCTGGCCTGTATTTTACAGCACGCTCTGGCAGAAGCAGGCTTCACTGCAGACAACAACACGTTCTTCGACACACTGACCTACACCGTGGGCGATCAGCAGCAAGCCATCGTTGAGCGCGCGCAGGCCCGCGGGTTCAACCTGCGCATTATTGGCCACGATCGGCTGGGCATCGCGCTGGATGAGACCACCAGCGCGGCAGAGCTACAAACCCTTTATGAAATTTTCAGCAACGACGCCACGGGGCCTTCCGTTGCGCTGATGGACGACAGCGTGGCCGAGAACGGCGGCATCCCCGATGCGCTGATGCGACCGCTGGATTACCTGACGCACCCACTGTTCCACGACTACCACTCCGAAACAGAAATGCTGCGCTACATGCGCTATCTCGAAGACAAGGACATAGCCCTCAATCGCGCAATGATCCCGCTGGGCAGCTGCACCATGAAACTGAATGCGACCACAGAGATGCTCGCAGTGACGTGGCCGGAATTCGGCCGCATGCACCCGTTCGCACCCAGCGATCAAACGCTGGGCTACCAGGCGCTACTGGCCGAGCTGGAAACCATGCTGCTCGAATGCACCGGGTATGACGCCATCTCCATGCAGCCCAATGCGGGCTCACAGGGCGAGTACGCCGGTTTACTTGCGATACGTCGCTACCACGAGGCCCGTGGCGATGCACAACGTGAGGTCTGCCTGATCCCCTCTTCCGCCCACGGCACCAACCCGGCAAGTGCTGCGCTGGCGGGCATGCGAGTTGTTATTGTGGAGTGCGATGCGCTGGGCAATGTCGACCTTGCTGACCTGCGCGAGAAGGCGCAGCGCCACAGTGACGAACTGTCCTGCATCATGGTGACTTACCCGTCGACGCACGGTGTGTTCGAAGAAGCGATCATCGAGGTGTGTGACATCGTCCATGCGCACGGCGGCCAGGTCTACGTGGACGGCGCAAACCTCAATGCGCTGGTCGGTATTGCCGCGCCCGGTAAGTTTGGCGCTGATGTGTCACACCTGAATCTGCACAAAACTTTTTGCATTCCGCACGGCGGCGGCGGGCCCGGGATGGGTCCGATCGGCGTGGGCAAGCACCTGCAACCCTACCTGCCGACCAACCCCGTTGTTCCCGCGCCCGGGCTCGACCCCAACAATGACGTCGTGTCTGCAACCACCTGGGGCAGTGCATCCATCTTACCGATCTCGTGGGCCTACATTGCACTGATGGGCGGCGAGGGGCTGACCGAGGCAACCAAGGTGGCGATTCTCAGCGCGAACTACATCGCGCACCGGCTGAAGGATCACTACCCGGTGCTCTACACCGGCAGCAGCGGTAACGTGGCCCACGAGTGCATCCTGGATATTCGACCGATCGCCGAGGCCAGCGGCGTCACTGAAGAAGATATCGCCAAGCGGCTGATCGACTACGGCTTTCATGCGCCGACCATGTCATTTCCCGTGGCCGGCACGTTGATGGTGGAGCCCACCGAATCGGAATCACTGGCCGAGTTGGACCGCTTCTGTGACGCTCTGATCGCCATTCGTGAGGAAATCCGCGCCGTTGAAAATGGCGAACTGGATGCCAGGGACAACCCTCTGGCCAACGCCCCGCACACACTTGCCGACACCGCCTGCAATGCGTGGGATCATGCCTACACCCGCGAACAGGCAGGCTACCCGGTGGCGTCACTGCGGCGCTACAAGTACTGGCCGCCCGTCAATCGCGTAGACAACGTGTACGGCGACCGCAACCTGTACTGCGCCTGTCCGGCGATAGATTCCTATCGCGACTAGTCGCAGCTGCTCGTTACTGGCCGTTACTGATCTTTAGAACCAGCGCCGCACCGTTGCGCAGTAGCGGGCATAGGTGTCACCGTGCTGCGCGGCCAGGTGTTCCTCCTCCAGCCGAATCTGGACCTGGATCAACGCCAGGTCCAGCATCATTATCAGCAATGTCAGGCCATTGGGAAGCAGCAGAAACAAGCCGCTGACACTGAGCATGATGCCCAGGAAGATAGGATTGCGCGAATAGCGGAAAAGGCCGTGTTGCACAAACGCTGTCGGGTTGTCGTAATCCACGCCAATGCGCCAGGAATTTCCCATCTGCCCCTGCGCCACGATGATAATCACCAGCGCCACGCACATGAACGTGATGCCCACAAACTGCAGCGGCGCGTGCTCAAGCCAGCGTAGCGGGCCCAACAACTCGTAGTAAGACGGCGGCAGCAGGTACACCACCATCACCGCGAGCGACAACAACGGCAGTAACCGGAAGTACGTGTTGGTCACCTGCTCTACACCTGGATTTTTCAGCAAGGTGTAGGGGTTGATACCGGTGACTTTCCAGGTTCTCCAACTGCGCCACAAAAATGCCGCGCCAAAAAAGCACAAAAAATACAGCGGCAAAAACACCACCAGAAACTCTCTCATAACATCCTCCAGGTCAGACTCAATCAGCGAGCGCAGCGCGCTACCGGATAAAGCCTAATCCTTCCGCCAACGGGAAGGTCAAGCCTGCAGCGCCATGCTCGCAAGCACCCCGTCACAGCATTGGGATGGGCACACGGGCATGCCATAATCGTGCCTCACCCACCGACCTTTGGAATCACTGTGTCCAACAGCCTGCTTGCACAACCACTGCCACTGCCCTGCGGTGCCACCCTGCCCAACCGCATCGTTAAAGCGGCAATGACCGAGGGCCTGGCTGACCCTGGCGGCGTGCCCACGGCTGAACTGGAACGCCTGTACGGCTTGTGGAGTGACGGCGGTGCGGGGGTACTGCTTTCAGGCAATATTATTGTCGATGCAGATCATCTGGAGCGGCCTGGCAATGTCATCGTCGACAGCGTACCGGATGAACAACAACGCGCGGCGCTCAAGCGCTGGGCAAGCGCCGCTACGCGCAACGGCAACCATTTTTGGGGACAGATCAGCCATGCGGGGCGCCAGACGCAGAAGCCGGTGAATGCCCATCCCAAGGCGCCCTCGGCGGTGAAGGTTGGTTTGCCAGGCGGTCAGTTCGGCGAGCCTGTTGCCCTTACCGCAGCCGAGATAACAGACATCGTGCAGCGTTTCGCGCAATGTGCGCTGGCGCTCAAGGAGTGCGGTTTTACCGGCGTGCAGGTGCACGCTGCACACGGTTATCTGCTGTCACAGTTTCTCAGCCCACGAACCAACCTGCGCACTGATCAGTACGGCGGCGACCTCGCCAACCGTGCCAGGGCCCTGCTCGATACCGTTGCAAGCGTGCGCGAAGCGGTTGGGCCGTCCTTCCCTGTGGCCGTGAAACTCAACAGTGCAGACTTTCAAAAGGGCGGCTTTGACTTTGAAGACAGCCTGCAGGTGGTGCAGTGGCTGGAGCAGGCCGGGGTTGATCTTATCGAAATTTCCGGCGGCACCTACGAACAGCCCAAACTCCTGGGCATTGAGGGCATGGAAGAGGCCGAGGAGCAAACCATTGAGCGTTCAGCACGCGCCTCGGCGCGGCAATCCACGGCACAGCGCGAGGCCTACTTCGTGGATTTCGCCCTGGCCATGCAAGAGAAAGTGTCTATCCCCCTGCTTGTTACCGGAGGCTTTCGGCGCCGCGCTGTCATGGAACAGGCTATTGCCTCAGGTAGCGCAGACGCCATTGGCCTGGGTCGCCCGATGTGCGTCCTGACGGATGCACCCAGGCAGCTCCTGGCGGGCACCGAGGCGTTACCGCGCTATGAAGACGGGCTGCAACTGTGGCCCAAAGGGCTGGGATTTCTGAATCGCTCGCAGGCCCTGCGCACCATCGGCACCTTTGGCATTCAATTCTGGTATTACGCGCAATTGGACAAGCTCGGTCGCGAGGGCGCCGCACAGCCGCAGCTGAGCGTGTTCGCCGCAACCCGCCAGGTGTTGTCGCAACAACGGCGCTGGCTGGCAGCACGCGGCAAAGCAACGCGTAACGCAGGGAACCCCTAGGGCTCCGTCGGCACTGCCTGAGTTTCCTGGGCGTTGTGGACGTCCTGGGTGTATTGGTAGCTGATGACCACCTGCTGCGATTCGCCGCGCGCGGACTTGATATTACTCAGCCCACGAAATTCCAGCAGCCGCCGCGTCTGGCGGTCATAGGTAAGTTCAATCGGGTCGGCCAGAAGGCCCAGCAACCAGGAATTTACCTCCACCAGCAGGCACAGCTGCGAGGGCGCACAAGACGCCGCTGCTTGTTGTGACGCCCGCATCGTCAGCACGGTGTCCACACCGAGTACCTGAAACGAAAACTTCACGCGCTTGCCTGCAGCCAGCGCGTCCCACTGGCTGCGTACATAGTGATCGAACCCCGCATCGACCACGAGGTCTTCCTGTGGCTGCGGCGTCGCCGTAAGCTGTGTGTCAAGGCGCAGGTCGTTCATCACGACGTTCGGTGCATTGAGGCTGGTGCTGAAATCGATGGTCTTTCTGGCGATTAACTGTGCCTCGGGGTCGTGGTACTCCACCACGCAGTCGCTCTCATCCTCCGTGCAGGCATGGGCCTCGGTGTACAGGAACTGCCCAGTGCCGAGCTCGACTGCAGTACCGATAACATAGGTAGTGAACTGCAGCTCGCCAGTCGTTGCATTCTGCGCAGCCGCAGCAAGCTGCGTGGACGGCGCGGAAGCAAGCGCGTCAACCGCAGTCGGTAAGGCCAGCACCAGCGCCGCACCCACAGACGCCAACCCCTGCACAACCCGTTGCCTAAGCATGCCCTGCCTCGGCTTGCGGGTTGTTGGCCGCCGCAGGCACCATCCGCGCCGCAAGCACGAGATAGGCGGGAAACAGAATGGCCCACAACACCGCAAGCGTCATCGGCCCATACAACACCGAGGCGAAATCCACCGCTGTCAGGCGAGTGCCCACGATGTAGGATCCAGCGCCGCTGACAGCGCCCAGCGCGGCAGCAAACAGCAGCCGGGTGGAAAACGCCGAGAACGCATGACAAAGGGTTGTGGCGAACACGGGCCATAAACAGCTCAGCCACAGTGGCGCTGTTGCCGGGGCGCCATTGACCAGAAAGACGCCGGAAAAAAACAGTGCCTGGTCAAGCAGAAGACCAATCGCGGTGATTGCCGCAATCAGCTTCAGCTCCGCCACCCCGCGACCCATAAGCCGGAAATGCAGTGCGAGGTGCACTGCAATCGTCGCCAGACCAATGGCCAGCGATTCACCCGTCACGATGATCAACCAGCTGATGTTGAACAGGACGCCGTTATACAGCACGTTCATCGAGGGAAAGGCCGCCGGCAACGATAACCTAGGCATGCTCAGCGCGCCCCGTGGACACCGGCAAACGTACAGGGCGGGCTATTGTACTTGAGCGAGCAAGCACAGAAGCCCCTCTGGCAAGGCCCGACGCACGCGGGCCACTGGAGGGCCAGTGCGCCAGCGAGCCCCGCATCCAAGGGGCACGCCCTGGCATCACGTGCGGCTTGCGGTTGCTGCCGCCCCTCAAGCCAGGAATTCTGAGCGCGTTCGCGCATCGGATTTGAACTGCCCGCCCAGTGCGGTTGTTTTGGTGTGGGAGTTGGCATCCATCACGCCGCGCGATTTCACACAGTAGTGGACCGCATCCATAGTGACCGCCACGTCTTCGGTTTCAAGCAGGGTTTGCAGGGCGACCAGCACCTGCTGGGTCAACCGCTCCTGCACCTGCGGGCGCTGCGCAAAAAAGCGCACAATGCGATTCACTTTTGACAGGCCGATAATCTTGCCCGCCGGAATGTACGCCACACGGGCCACGCCGTCGATGGTCACAAAGTGATGCTCACAGGTACTGATCACCGAAACGTCATCGATCAATACCATTTCTTCTACGCCCATCTTGTTCTCTATGGCCGTGGCCGTGGGGAACTGGGCATAATCCAAGCCGGAGAAAATTTCATCCACGTACATTTTTGCGATGCGCTTGGGTGTATCGCGCAGGCTGTCATCGGTCAGGTCCAGCCCGAGGGTCAGCGCGATATCCGCGAAAGATTCACGGATGCGTTCGAACTTTTGGTCCCTGTCCAGACCGGTTTCCACCAGGGGCGTTTCCAGGCCCCGCTCGATCAATACATTGCGCACCTTGATGGCGTCCTGCGAGACAGGAGCGGTCGCGGAGACTGGCATTTCTCTTAACGCTGATTCCATAGTTCTGGTTCTCGTCGGCTGATGTTTGAAGTACATACGGCCCTGATGACATTTCAGATCTATCCGTTGCCTACTGAAACCGGTAGCCAGGCTTCGCAAATGCCAGCTGCACGGTACTGATCACGCGCTCGCGGAAACCGCCCTCGCAATAACACAGGTAGTAATCCCACATGCGAATGAATTCGTCGCCAAACCCCTGCTCACGCACTTCGTCCAGACGCGTCATGAAGCGCTCGCGCCATTGCTGCAGTGTGATCGCGTAATCCTGGGTAATGTCGCGCAGGTGAGTCATCTGCATATCGGTGTCCCTGGCCAGGTGATCGGCAATCACTGCGATTGACGGCAGGCAACCGCCCGGGAAGATATAGCGCTTGATAAAATCAACGTCATCGCGCGCCTGCTCGTAGCGCTGATCGGCCATGGTGATCGCCTGAATCACCATTTTGCCGTTGCTACGCAGCAGCGAAGAGCACTTGCGAAAGTATTCAGAGTAGAAGTCATGCCCTACCGCCTCGATCATCTCGATGGATACCAGTTTGTCATACTGGCCACCGAGTGAACGGTAATCCTCGCACAACACAGTAACGCGATCCGCCAGGCCCTCGGCCTGCACACGCTCGCGCGCATACTGGTACTGCTCGTTGGAAATCGTGGTGGTTGTCACGCGGCAGCCGTAATTGCGCGCCGCATGAATCGCCATGCCGCCCCAGCCGGTGCCTATCTCCAACAGGTGGTCGTTCGCGGTGAGTTCCAGTTGCTGGCACAGCGCATCCAGCTTCGCCACTGAAGCGTCTTCCAGCGAAGTGCGCGCGTCAGCGAACACAGCCGAGGAGTACATCATCGTGGGATCGAGAAACAGCTCAAAAAAGTCATTGCCAAGGTCGTAGTGCGCGGCGATGTTGTCGCGCGAGCCCGTAAATGTATTGCGGTTGAAGAAATGCGCGAAGCGCAGCGCCAGCTTGGCGAATATTGACTGGCTGCTGTCAAACCCACCCAGCACATCCATGTTGGCGCAAAACAGGCGGGTCACCTGGGTGAGGTCAGGCGACGACCAGTACCCTCGCATGTAGGTTTCCCCTGCGGCGATGGACCCTCCCACCAACATCTGCGAAAACAGCGCCGGGTCATGAATGTGTATTTCCGCATGCGGCTGCCCGTCGGCCTGAACACCGAAGCGGTAGCGCTGGGCACCCTCGTGCACGATCAACGACCCTGTCGCAATCTTTTCCAACAGGTGAATAATCGCCTTGCGTGACAACTCCTCCCCCACTCTTGCCTTGCGCGGTTGGGGTAAGGGGATGCTTTGGATACTCACGTTACTCATTGCCTACTCCTGGGGGCTCGTTTACCAATGGGGCTCATTGACCACTAGGGCCTGTGTACACGGTGCGCTCCGTTCCCGAGGTACTCAGGAACTCGCCGCGGGGTGCGCAAAAAACGGCACCCGCTTGATCGCCAGCTTCAGCGCCTGCCAATAGATGGCCAGCGCAACCTTTGCGCTCATCAACGGATAGCGCAGTACTGCCAGATCCAGCTGCTTTGGCGACAGTTCCCTGCCGGCCAGCGACAGCGTGGCGTCAAATACCCTTTCACCCTGCTGGCGGTTTTCGAGATGCAGCAGCAGTTGTTTGTGTGGCGTGTTGCTGCACCAGTGATAGCGCATTTCCATGGGATTGAAAGGACTGACATGGAATGCCTTGTCAAACTCGACTTTCAGGATCTCGGCATCTGCAGGCGCCGTCAGCACATAACTGTGGCGCTCATCCCACGGTGTATTGTTGACCTCGGCCACAATGTACTCCAGCCGCGTTTCATCTTCGTTAAAACAGTAATAGCAGGCGATCGGATTCATAATCAGCCCGAAACAGCGCAGGTTCGCCAGGAGGTAGATCGGGCCGCTGTGTTGCTGCCCGGTCTCTTGCAGAATCCGGCCACGCACTGCGCTTTCCAGTGGTTGCTGCGGATCGCCCAGAAAATCGCTGCGACGAAACTCTCCCAGGGCCCTGCGGCGCGAGGACCATAACCAACTGGCGGCGCAGAGCTCGTCGATTTCATCCAGCCGGAGATAAAACATGGCCACCTGGTAAGTGAACTTGTTGCTGCGCGGCGTATGCCGGCGATGACGCAAGAAGCCCTCATAGATCTTCGACTTCATGCAGCCTTCCTGACGCTGCCATCGATAGCCTGCACAACACGCAGCGCGCTGGCCACGCCGTCCTCATGAAACCCGTTGTGCCAGTAGGCGCCGCAATACCAGGTATCCATCACGCCGTTGATATCGCCCCAGCGCTGCTGGGCCGCCATGCCCTCCAGAGAAAACACGGGATGATCGTACTCAAACCGACCCAGGACTTTGTGCGGGTTGATCGCCGCGGAGTTGTTCAGGGTGACACAGAAGGTTTCGCGGGCATTGATGCCCTGCAGGATGTTCATGTTGTAGGTCACCTTGGCCGGCTTGTTATCGCCAGCCAGCGTGTAGTTCCAACTGGACCAGGTCTTGCGGTTTTTCGGCAGTACTTTTGCGTCGGTGTGCAGCACCACATCGTTCTTCTGATAGGGAATGGCACCCAGTACCTGGTGCTCGGCCGCGGAGGGATCTGCCAGCATGCGCAGCGCCTGGTCGGAATGGGTTGCAATCACCACCTGATCAAAGCGCAGCGCAGCCCCGCCTGCAAGGCGTACCTCTACCCCACCTTGGGGAAGGCGCAGTATTCCTTCAACCGCGCTGTCGGTATGGATACGCTGGGCGAAGCGCTGGCACAGCGGTCGCAGATAGGCACGCGAGCCGCCCTCGATAACGCGCCACTGCGGGCGGTTTTTCACCGACAGCAGGCCGTGATTCTTGAAGAAGCGCACGAAAAAGCTCACCGGGAAATCGAGGATGGTCGCGCAGTCCGCAGACCAGATCGCCGCGCCCATGGCGACCAGGTACTGCGTTTTGAACTGCTCACTGTAGCCATGCCGGGCCAGGTAATGGCCCAGCGTCTCGTCTTCCGGGAGCGCACCACTCTCCAGGTGTTCGATAGACTCACGATTGAAACGCAAGATATCGCGCACCATGCGCAGGAATCCCGGCGACACAAGGTTTCGCCGCTGGGCGAACAGCGTATCGAGGTTGGTGCCCGAATACTCCAGGCCAGTGGCCGGGTCGGTGACGGAAAACCCCATGGATGTGGGCTTGCTCGCTACCCCCAGCTCATCCAGCAGGGCGATGAACTTGGGGTAGGTCCAGTCGTTGAAGACGATGAAGCCGGTATCGATGGCATAGCGGCTGGTGCCGAGTTCCACATCGACCGTCGCGGTATGACCGCCTATTCGGGAATGCGCCTCGAAGACGCTGACCTCATGCCTTTCACTCAAGTAATGAGCGGCTGAAAGCCCGGAAATCCCTGAACCGATGACTGCGATTTTCATTGCGTGTGACGACCTCCCGCCTGCGACCCTGCATCCCACCCTGGCGATGCCCTATGCCCAGACTACGTCCATGCGCGGCGAGTGGATCAATTCAGGCCGCCACTGGCGTGCACTGGTCACTGGTCCGTCGCAGGCCCGGGCAACGAACTGTAGCACCCGATTCCCGGTTGCCCGCATTGCCGACGGTCTGGCGCCCCGAAAAACTCTCAATCGGGGTGATCCAAACCTGATCCAGGCCGTATAATCTCAAAACCCCCACGGACATGAGCATGCTTCAAGTGGAAAAAATCACGGATGACGGCGCCGGCACCAGCGGCTCCGGCACCCGCACCGACGAGTGGAGCGACTGCCTCCGCCTGATTGCTGAAAATCAGGACAGAGCGGCGTTCACCCGCCTGTTCCGGCACTTTGCACCCCTCATGAAGGCATTTGCGCTGTCCGGCTCAACCCTGTCAGCTAACCACGCTGACGAGCTGGTTCAAGAAGTTATGCTGAAGGTCTGGCAAAAGGCCGGCGGCTTCAACCCTGACAAAGCCGCCGCCAGCACCTGGATTTACACCATCGCACGCAACTGCCGCACCGATCTCTACCGCCGGCTGCAAAAATTCGACACGCCACTGTCTGCCAACGACGTGGCCGAGAACGTGGAAACCGAAGAAGCCTTCATGGCGCTGCATCAAAAGCGCAGCGGTGAACGCATCCGCCAGCTCATGGGCGAACTGCCCAATGACCAGGCACAAATACTTGCCAAAGTGTATATGGAAGGCAAGTCTCACTCCGAGGTCGCAGCGGAGCTTGATCTTCCCCTGGGAACCGTCAAGTCGCGTGTGCGCCTGGCCCTGCAAAAACTACAGATTCAATTTGATAGAAAAAACCATGCCTAAATTTCATCCAGAACTCGATATGCTCACTGACTACAGCGCCGGCACGCTTCCGCTTGCTCAGGCCGCCTGTGTCTCTATACACGTAACGCAATGTGACCACTGCCGCCGTCTGACCAGTCAGTTGACTGACCTGGGCGCGGCGCTGATGGAATCCCTGCAGCCAGAACCGGTGGGTGAAGACCAGCTGGATGCCGTGCTGGCACGGCTCGATGAGGCGTCTCCGCTGGAGTATGACCGCAAGGTGCGCAGCGCAGACGGTACCCCGGGCATCCTGCAGCGCCTGATGCGCGGCGATTTCAGTGACCTGACGTGGAAGAACGTTGGCTCAGCGTTGCGTATCAGCCACCTCAACACTGGCGATCCACAGCACGAATTTGCGCTGTATCATATTCGCGCTGGTGGCCGCATTCCCGAGCACACGCATCGCGGCTCTGAAATGACCTTGATTCTGGAAGGCGGCTTTTCCGATGCAGAAGGGAGTTACCATGCAGGTGACTTTATCTTCCGCAAGCCCGGTGATGTGCATGCGCCCACTGCCTTGCAATCAGAAGACTGCATCTGCCTGGCGGTGCTGGATGCGCCCCTGAAGTTTACCGATTGGCGTTTCCGCTGGATGAACCCGTTCCTGAAGTTGCGAACGGCCTGAGCGACGCCACCCATAGTCTCGACGCCTGCCTTCTTCGGATGGCGGGCGTTTTTGCTTATGGGGCTATGCCATCACGCATTACGAATCGTAACTCCGCCATCGACGAGCAAGGTCGCGCCGGTGATAAAGCTGGCCGCCGGGAGCACCAGGCTCAGCGTGGCGTGCGCCACCTCCTCAGGTTCGCCATAGCGGCGCAGCGCGGTGCGTCGATTGGCAAAGGTTGCCTTGTCGTCCTCGGGAATACCGTCTGTGATGCCCGTGCGAATGGGGCCCGGGCATACACAGTTGACCGTAATACCCTCTTTTCCGAGGTCCACCGCCAGTGCGCGCGTCAGGCCCATACTCGCATGCTTGGCAACCACGTAGGCGGTATTGAAGCGCGTCGCGCCATGCGCCTCGGTTGACGCAATATTCACAATACGCGGGTGGGCAGACTGGCGCAGGCTGGGCAGGGCCGCCCGTGCGGCCCAGGCTTGCGCCGTGGTCATCACGGCCAGCGAGGTATCCCAGGATTCCTCAAAATTATCGGCGTCCAGCAGGGTGGGCAACGCAAACCCCGCATTGTTTACCAGAATGTCTATGCCGCCAAAATGGGTTGCAACCTGTGCGACGGCGTCAGTTACGGCCTCGCGCTGCGCCAGGTCGACCGCGAGCACCAGCACCTCCCCACCGACCGAGCGAATCTCTCCCGCGACTTTTTCCAGCGCCTCCTCGTTGATATCCATTAGAGCCACTTTGGCGCCTTCATCGGCAAACAGGTGCGCAGTGGCACGCCCCATGCCACTGGCGGCGCCGGTGACGATGGCAACGCTACCCGCGATTGAACGACTGAGCTGGCTAAGTCTGGTCATTGGATTACCTTTTTTAGAGTGATGGCTGTCTCTATCCCCGTCGCGCCGCTCTGGACGCGGACGGCTGAGTTGTTGGCCCACGGCCGATTTTACCAACGCAGCCGCCGCGCAAGTGGCGCGCAGTTGGTTATGATGTGCGCTGGACTGGCGGATGTCGAGGCCCCGGCACGCACGATCGCCGCACAGGCTCCGGGCCAGCAGCCAGCGGGCGCCAGGCCAGAGTGACCCGCAATCAACCGCATCAACCGAAAAGGAACCGATCATGCCCAACCCCGTAGGCCCTCTGATTGCCGCCGATGAAAACTTCACGCACCAGATACCTGAAACCTTCGCCTGCGTGGCTACCACCGACCCCTCGTGGACCGAGAAAGTCTGCGCCATGGCAATGGCCAATGACGGCAGCCTGCAAATTGGCTTCGGCCTGGGCAAGTACACGAACCGCAATGTGATGGATGCCTACGCGGCCGTATCGCGCGGCGTTGAGCAGCGCACAGTGCGCGCCAGCAGGCGTCTTGCGCCGCAGCCGGATGTGACTATCGTCGGGCCTGTTCATTATGAAATCGTAGAGCCTTTGCATGCCGTTCGCTTTCGACTCGATGCCAACGACTGCCAGCCACTGGCGTTTGACTGGTTGTTCGAGAGCATCGTGCCCCCCTTCGCCGAGGAACGCACGCACCTGCAGCGCGATTATCGGCTGATGTCCGAACTGGTGCGCTACCACCAGATCGGCACTGCATCGGGCTGGATTGAACTGGCCGGTGAGCGCTTTGAGATGACGCCGGACACCTGGACGTCAACACGTGACCACTCCTGGGGCGTGCGCTATGACGTGGGCCTGCCGCTGGCCGATGTCGAACCCAACGACGGCATTCCCGCCGGTGCGGGCTTCATGATGATCTGGTGCCCCGTGCTCATGACTCGCCGCGACGGCAGCCAGTACGGCATGCACCTGCACTTTACCTGGTTCAACATGCCCGGCTTTGAACAGAAAATGGTGAGTTCACGCATCGAGTATGCCGATGGCAGCCAGCTAATGATCACCGACATGCAGCCTCGGCTGCGCTTTGATCCAAACAACCGGCGCCTGCTCGGGGGCGAACTGCAGTGCGCCCTGGCCGACGGTAGCGAGCGAACATTGCAGATCGAGGTGCTGGCTGATACAGGTATCCAGCTTGGTGCGGGGCTCTATTTCGGTTTCGACGGCAAGCATCACGGCCAGTGGCACGGGGACCTGCACATCGAAGGTGAACACATTGCTGATTGCAGTACACCCGAGCAGGCGCGCCGACTTCACCAGATACGCGACACCGTTATCCAGGTCACCGACCAAAAGGAAGGCGCCACAGGCGTGGGAAACTGCCAGCCGATAGCCTATGGCCCATGGCCGGAACTCGGACTTGCCGACGACCCGTGGATGTAAGCTATGGCACTGTCGCGGCGCTATTTTCCAGCAAAAAAAAGGCCGCGCTGTTAGCGCGGCCCGCTGCCCTTCAGCAGGGCAGAGTCACGAGGCAAGTCCGACTAGGGCAATGACCCTTCGATAATCCAGCCAGACCACCAGGCATCCTGCGCTGCAGTGCCCGGCTCAACCGCACCGACATAATCGGTGTTGTCGAAGCTGAAGCCGGAGCCGTTATCCACTTCGATAAACTCCATGGACGGCACGCTCGCAGCAGCGCCAGTCAGTGCATAGGCGCTGTCAATACTGACCGAACCAAGGCCCGCGTTCATTTCGGTATCTGCCGCGCGCTTCTCGTAGAAGCCGCCCTCACAATCGCCGATCACATTGACCAGTGCGACGTTAGAGCTGACGATCAGGGAATCGTCACCATTCACGTCGGCATCATCGATACGTACACAGCCTTTATCAAACTCGCGTACCGCCGAGTTATAGATACGCGTCGTCAGGGCTCCACGCAGGCGCATACCCGGTTGCGGGCCTTCCTGTGCGGCGTCGTTGTTGACCACGTCGCTACCCAGCACAAGGACGTTGGCGAGTGACGCATTAGTCTCTGGCACGTAGTCTTCGTCGGATGAGTTGGCCTCGATACCACGCGGGTCGTTGCTACCCTGTGGTGCAGGTGCCGTAGGGTTCTTCTGCACAATGATGTACTGCATGTTGCCGCGATACCCTTCGTCGAAATCAATGTCGTCATCGTCATTGCTGGTCAATACCGCATTGCGCAAGTTCACCGTACCGCCAAACCACTCGATACCATCATCGAGGTTGCCGTGTACCTGGATAAACTCCAGCGTTGTGCCATGACCCACACCCTGCAGAGTCAGGCCGTTGATTTCGTTGTTGGGGCCGGCGATAAAGCCGCCCTCTGCGATACGCACATAGCGCAGCGTGCCGCTGTCGTCGCCGTCGATGTTGCCACCGAAGTTACCGACAAAATCACCGCCCTCACCACGCACATTACACACCGTACCGCTACCGAAACAGGCGCCGGCGCCGCCGGGCCCATATTGTGGTGCAAAGCCCTGAATCACCACACCGCCCCACTCGCCAAGGCCGTCGAAGTTGTCATCGGCGACGCTACTGAAAGTGATCGGAGCGGCCGCTGAACCCACTGCTTCGAGCCTGGAACCGCGGGTCACCAGTAACACGCCATCGCTGAAGGCGCGTACATGAACGCCAGGGCGAATTGTCAACGTCGCGCCCGCTGCCTGCAGGGCTGCAACATCAGCGTCATTGTCAACGGTACCGTTACCTTCGCCAACGCGCACCACACCATCCAGCCGCCATTCGGTGCCTGCGACAAAGGTGTAATCCTGATCGATCGTGCCGGTGACCGTGCAGATGCTGTTGTCGCCGTTACAGCTCACAAAATCTGCGGGCTCTACTGCTTCTGGTTCGCCAAGGGTTCCCTCGAGGATCCAACCCTGCCACCATGCTTCGCCATTGGGATCTACCGCCCCGACGTAGTCGGTTTGCTCAAAGACAAAACCGGAACCGTTATTCACAGCATTAATCACTGGTGCGCTGTCCAGTTGCGCTGCGGCTTCCTGAATCGCCAGAGTGCTGCTGTAGCTCAATGTCAGTTCCTGTACATTGACAGCATTGTCCGCTTCACGGCGCTCATAGAAGCCCCCTGCACAATCACCCAGTACGTTGACCAGCATGATGTCGGATTCAATGATCAGCGAATCGTCGCCGTTAACATCAGCATCGTCGATACGAATACACCCCTTGTCGAACTCGTCGATCGAGCTGTTGTAGATACCGGCAATCACTGCACCGCGCAAACGCATACCCGGCTGTGGCCCTTCCTGCGCATCGTCGTTGTTAACGACGTCGCTGCCAATCAAGGTGATATTAGCCAACACCGCTTCTGTTTCAGGAACGTAGTCTTCATCGGAAGAGTTCGCTTCGATACCCCGTGGGTCGTTGCTACCCTGTGGGGCGTCTGCGGTGGGATTTTTCTGTACGATCGCCCACTGGATATTACCGCGATAGCCCTCGTCGAAATCGATGTCGTCATCGTCATTGCTGGTCAATACGGCGTGCGTCACGTTTACCGTACCGCCAAACCATTCAATACCGTCATCGAGATTACCCTGGACCTGAATGAAATCGATGGTCGTGCCGTGGCCAACACCTTGCAGGGTGAGGCCGTTGATCTCATTGTTCGGACCCGCAATAAAACCGCCTTCGGCAATACGCACATAACGCAGCGTACCGCTGTTGTCGTCATCGATGTTGCCACCGAAGTTGCCGACAAAGTCGCCGCCTTCACCGCTCACGTTACACACCGTCCCGCTGCCGAAGCAGGGGCCGGCGCCACCCGCGCCATACTGTGTGGCAAAGCCCTGGATGATCACGCCGCCCCACTCGCCAAGGCCGTCGAAATCGTCATCGGTGACGCTGCTGAAAGTGATTGGCTCAAAGGAAGTACCCTCGGCCATGAGCATTGAGCCTCGTGTCACCAGTAGCACACCATCGCTGAAGGCACGCACGTGTGTGCCCGGCTCTATAGTCAATGTTGCGCCAGCATCGCGCAGCGCCTGTACATCGGCATCGCTATTGACGGTGCCGTTACCCTCACCCACCTGAACAACGCCATCCAGGCGCCATTCCACGCCGCTCGCGAGCGTGTAATCGCTGTCGATAGTGCCTGACAGCGTGCCCACAGAGCAGTCTGCGTTAAAGGAGACAAAATCTGCCTCCTGAACAAGGTCACAGTCACCGCCAGGTGGCGGTACGACAGGCGGAGGTACAACCGGAGGAGTCGTCGGACCCGCATCTATGTTGATAGTGACGTCGTCGCCTTCACCACCGCTACAAGCGGTCAAAAGGGCAGTCGACGAGACAAGCAGCGCAATAAACAGCTCTTTCTTTAACATGGCTAGTTTCCCGTGGGTTGGATTGATGCAGCTGGACCGCATGCGTTGATAAATTGAGATCGTCATTAGAACTGGTAGCTCAGGCCGACGCCGATAAGTGTGCCGGTCTCGAAACTTTCGATCGTCCTGCCGTTCTGTGAGAACGCGACTTTTTCGTTGGTCAGGTTCTTGATCGTGGCCTCGAGCACCAGCTGCTCGCTAAACATCTTTTCGTAGGTGATGTCCACGATCATGCGTGCGTCCTCGAATTCGGGGCCGGTGTTGGTGCCGCGGGCCACGCGGAAGATGCGGTCATCGAAGTAGTTGATGAGGAGCGTAAACTTCTGCTCGGTCGGGTAATGGTCATAGCCGAACTGTACGTTCCCCAGCCACTCTGACTGGCCTTGCAGCGCTCGCCCGTCACCGGACTCACCCTCAAGGCGCAGCGAATCTTCAGACAGTTCCACTTCTGAATCGATATAGGAAATATTGCCGCCAACGAAGAAGATGTAGTCGTCTTCATCGAGGAGCGTAAAATTGCCGTCCAGTTCGATACCCAGAAGCTCTGCGCTTTCCTGGTTTACAAAGGTGATACCGTCGGCTGACGAACCCGAGGCATCGGGTACTGCGCGCTCCACGGGTTGATCAATGTCCTTGCTGAACACCGCGAGCGAGACGCTGCCACCGTCGTCGAAGTAGTACTCAACGCGCAGATCAAGGTTATCGATTTGCGACACTTCCAGGTCCGGGTTGCCAAATATAGGATCGTCCGTATCCGGGTCAAAGGACTGCGCCTCGGAACGCTCGATCAGGCCGGGGTATGACACCGTCTGTGAATAGCCCAGGCGAACCTGCAGCGCCTCGGTAGGACGCCAGGTCAGGTTCGCTGCCGGGTACCAGTCGTCATAGGAAAGTTCGCTGTTGTCGGTATCCGCATTGGGGTACTCCAGGTTCTGGGTGAAATCCTCGTAGCGCGCGCCAAGCAGGAACGACCAGTTCTCGCCAAAATCCGTATTGGTATTCAGATAAATGGCCTGCAGTTCTTCCTGTGATTCGTAAGAGTCGGTGTCTGCGGTTCGGGGCAGAATGCGCACACGATCAAGAGCGAAGTTAAAGTAAGGCAACACCTCGGTCTCGAGATCCTGGTCAATGCCAAAATCAACTTCACTGCCACGTGCGCCCGGCGTAACACCGAAGCGGTACTGGTCAACGGTTCGTTCCTTGTCTGACCAGAGCACGCCGACTTTGACCTGCGTGGTGCTGATTTCGCCCCAGTCGAGGTTCAGCGCGTAATCGGTGGCAAAGTCGAGGCTGTCTTCATCCAGGAACGACCAGCGCCGCTCGAACGCCGACAGGTTCAGGTTATTGTTCAGGTAAGCGTAGGTGCGACGATCCGGTTCATCGCGTTCGGTCTTCGAGTAGGCGATGCTCCAGTCAATCTCATGGCTACCGGAGTCGAACAGAAATTCATTGTGCCCGGTAAAGGCCTGCGACCAGAACTGGCGTTCTACCCACTGCAGGATCACTTCTTCGTTGGCATTGCCTTCCTGGTTATCGACACCCTGCTCGACGCGGGTGGTGTCTTCTGCGTTGCGCAGGAAAGTCGTCTTTGAAAGCACTTCATTGGCTTCGCCGTATTCGTAGCCCAGCGCCAGGTAGCCGGTCAGGGAGGTCGTTTCCTGGGTGCGGTTATAACCACCGGTAATGTCCAGCGGGTCGGTCAATTCTGCGTCACCACGATCGCTGGTCGAGCGGTCATAGGCACCCGCGAGATAGTAACCCCATTCATTGTTGCCCGCCGGCAGCCTGTCGGCGAATACCGCAGAGACATCCATATCAGGCAGGGCATCCTTGGACTTGACGTTGTAGTCGTCCTGGAAAAGGACGCCCAGCTGGGCCGCTTCCAGTTCGGAAGTACAGCGCACCGGGTCGATCCGTGGGTCGCAGACTGTGAGCGAGCGACCGCCGTCAGTGGCTTCGAGTATCCCGCCTGGCAAGTCGCGCAAGCCGCTATCGTAGGTCAGCCAGTCGTCGTTACTGCCGCGATACTTGAGCACTTCATCGAAGGTAAAGTCGGTGTTGTAGGCCACCTTGCCGCCAACCTTGCGAATCTGCTCGTCCGGCATGCCCTTGGTGACGATCTTGATGGAACCGCCGGTCGTCGTTGCCAGTTGGTCGGGGGTATAGGATTTCTGAATCTCAATGCCCTGCACAATATCCGTCGGGAAAAGATCGAGCTGCACATCACGACGCTGCGGATCAGTACTGGGCATCAACAGCCCATTCAGGGAACTTGAAATGTAGCGCCCGTCCAGGCCCCGCACCGTCGCGTATTTGTCATCCAGCACGGCAACGCCTGCGACCCGGTTCAGCGCCGAGGCGACATCGCTATCGCCAAATCTTTCCAGCTGCTCGACATCAATGGCGTTGGTGATTGAAGTGGCAAAGCGCTCCACGCTGGCAGAATCCTGCTGCGGATCAAAGACACCCAGCACAAACACTTCCTCGATCTGTGGCGCGGCAATCGTGCCCATCGCCCCGGCTGAGGGCAGGCGGGCACCGGCGGTGACACCCAGGCCAGCCATCACACGGATACCGCCGGTGCTGACGGCGTCGTAACCCGGCGCGCTTATCGAGAGGTCGTAGGCACCGCGCGGCACTTCCAGCACGTATACGCCATCTGCATCGGTTGTTGCGACATAGGCTGTCCCCGCCAGGGCGATGCTGGCACCCGCCAGGGGATTGCCCGCGGTATCGGTAACACGCCCTGTAATGAAGCCGGTATCGCTGTCACCCGCGCCAAAACGTCGGATATCCACCGCCGGCTCATCGCCCGCGGCGCTGGTAAACGTGACCTGTATCTCGACTTCCTCCCCCTCATCCGCACTGAAAGTGATGGGAAACTCAATGTCGTCGTCGGACAAGGTGAGTGTGTTCTGCCCCGCTGACACCTCAAACTCTGCGCTACCGCGCTCATCGGTCACTCCCACCGGCACACCGTTGAGGGTAACCGCGGCACCCTTGAGCGGCGCCTTGTCCAGGAACAGCAACAAGTAGGCCTCGGCGGCGAAAGAGTTCAGGGAAAACGTGGATAACAGCAGGGCCGTGAACGCCGCGACTTTCTTCATAAAATGGTTGCCTTGTAGCGGATACCTGATCCATTCGAGGGCACGACTTGCTGGCCAGGGTTGCATCCAGCAGCGCAGTGCACGCTCGGGTTTGATGCGCAGATACTAGAGCCCACAAATGAACGAGCCGTGACGAATTTATTGCAGATTTATGAAACGTGAGGACTGCTGCGCAGGTGCAGGCATGTATCCTGCCAAGAGGCAAGGCGAGCGAGCAGGCGCGCGCAGTCGTTCCTGATTTGAAAAAGCGGGTCGAACCAGAAAGGGACGGGGAAGGCGGCGGCCTTCGATTCAGGCTTTTCGCGAGGCGGTCTATGCCCCGCTACATCGGGGCAGTTACAGCGTGTGCGTGACCTTGCGATAACCACTGCCCTGACAGGTAGCACTGTCGACAAAATCCTTCAGGCGCAGGTTGATGGCAGTATCGTCTTTATCGGAGATAGAAAACATGAGTCCATCGTAATAGCCAATCGCCTTGGCCAGTATCTGCTCCTGCTCGCTCTCGTCAAAGTCATCGAGCAGGGAGTTGGCAACCTTGCCGTACTGCTCTTCATTCAACGTTCCCAGGGAATGTTCAGCCAATACGCAGGCCATTTGGCGCGATGCCGCAAATTCCTCAGGGGCCAGCGACAGGCTCGACGCCGCCGCGCTGAACAACAGACCACTTATGAGGCTCAACGATACGATGTATTTCATGAAGGGCTTTTTCCGCGACACAACGCCCGACGGGCGCAAAGAGTTCAAAACCCGCATTTTATGGCCGGATTCTTACAGATCTGTGACAGCCAGATGACAATTACCACCTCAATCGCGGACTTTTTAGGGCATACCGGGCCCAGCGCGCCGGGGTAAAGCATATCTTTGTTACAGTAATGTGAAATATTTATGAAAAGTTAGGGAAGATTGCATAACGGTGCTATTCTGGCAAAAAAGGAGGAACCACCATGAAAACAATAACTTATGCCGCCACCATCTGCGCCCTGCTGATTGCGGGCACCGCGACCCAAAACGCGTACGCCGCAGGGGAAAAAGACTGTCTGCTCGAGGGCAAGGTTGTACACAAGGCGATGGGCGAGCAGGACGCGACAATGGTGAAAATCCATTCCGTGAGCCGCTACGACGATACGTCCCGATGCTCGGTACGCCGCAACCAGAAGGTAGAGTTCAAGCTACCGTCTGATACCCGGCTGAAAGACGCGCCTTCGGGCAGTGACGTTCAGTACCGCTTTCAGTCCGATGGTGAAGGTAATGACTCCGTCGAACTCATAAGCATCGGCGCCTGACACCACTGCACACGCAGTAGCCGGCAGGTCACAGCGCGGCCAATGCCCACCGGCGCATTGGCGCGGCTACTGTTTCGTTTCACATTTTCGTTTCACATTTTCCAGAACCCGTCTTGCGCTTTCCCGGACATTGGCGCCACTGCAACGCGGGCTGCGCCATGCCACCCCTGGCCTACGAATGCCGCACAGCGCCGCTTTTCTCGAGCAACATTATAGGCAGGAGGCGCCTGGTGCCTTTCTGGTACACGACGTACTGGGGATTGTACGCGGTAAGGGCCTGCCAGTGACGTTCGCGCTCAGTGCCCGTCAACTCGCGCGCAATGACCGGGCCAACATAACCACGGAACGTGAACTGCGCAGGGGGTGACGCGCGCAGGTTGTGCACCCATGCCGGGTCGCGATCAGCACCCCAATTCGAGCCAACCAGCAAAAACCCTTCCTTCACTGGCATGCACATCGTTGCGATAGGCCGCGCCTGTCCGGATCTGGCACCTAGGGTTGTTAACAGCGCGACCGGCTGCATGGCAGTGTTGACGTAGCCGCGCGTGCAGCGCAGCAACAGCCTGTCCAGTGGCGGCACAACGCGCTTGAGCACGGCGACCACCCCTGGCGAGGCCAGGGCATTCCTGAACAGGTTGGTTTGCATCAAACTCATGAGCGCCCTTGTTCAATCGCCATGCGCAAGTGTGACATTTAGCGCAGCGCCTCGCTACACTAGCGCCTGCATGTTCTGTCTGGAGAGAAACCACATGGCGATCGCCAAACTTGCACCCGACATCATAGAACAACAACTGCGGGCCTTGCCGCAGTGGCAACTGCGCGACGACAAACTCTATCGCCAGTTCACTTATGGGACCTTCGTGGAAGCCTTTGGCTTTATGACACAGGTGGCCCTGCTGGCAGAAAAACAGGATCACCACCCGGAATGGTCAAACGTCTACAACCGGGTGGAGGTGTACCTGACAACGCACGATGCGCAAGGCATCAGCGCACGCGACTTCACCCTGGCACAGGCGATAGACGCGCTGGGCTGACCATCGGGACAGATGGCCGCCCGTGAACGTTCGCGGCAGTGCATCGCGCCCTAGCGCAGTTTTCCGCCGCCGCCCTTGTGTGACTTGCGCATCTGGTCAAACTGCGCCTGCTGCTCCTGCGTCATCACAGCGCGTATATCGTCACGGGAGCCACCGGCCTCGAAGATGTCACGCATCTGCTGGGCCTGCTCATCGCTCAACCCCAATTCTACCTTGAGCTTGTCGACACGTTTGGCGCGGCGTTCGCCAGAGGCCTTGCGCAGCTCCGCGGCCCGCGCCTGCTGCTCGGGAGTCAGCACCGCATGCATTTCCTCGCGGCTACCGCCGTTTTCACGAATCACCTTCATTTGCTCGAGCTGTTCCTGGGTGAGGTCCAGCTCCTGCATCATACCCCCGCGCTGACCGCCCCCTGGCTGCGCCATAACGGCTGCCGAAAGCGTCAATGCGAATAGTCCGGTTAATGCCTTGTTCATGGTTAATCTCCTGTCGATTTGTGTATCACCCGCCAACCATTGGAACACTCGTAGCCGTAAGCGTGCGTTGGCTTTTGGTAAAGAAGTGTAAACAGGATTCACGGTTCCAGCACGACCTTGATCGCACCGGCCTGGCGATCGCGCGCGATGGCAAAGGCCTCAGGGGCAGCCTCCAGTGGTATACGATGCGTAATCAGAATGTCTTTCAACTCCGGGCGCGCGGCCATCAGTTGGGCCGCTACTTCCACATCGCGCACCAGGCCGTGGCTGCCGTACAGGAACGACCCTTTGACCGTCAGGCTCTTCAGCGAAATATCGGCGGCCGGCATGGTCACGGCTTCCCAGTAGGTCGCCAACAGGATGATGGTGCCACCGGGTTTACATAACCGCGCCGCCTGCGCCATTGCCGCAGAATTACCTGCGCACTCAATGACCGCGTCGTATTCCCCTTCGGGCGCGAGCCCGGCACCGAGCTTTTCTACCGCTTCTTTTTGCGCATCATGGCGCGCAGCCACATGCACCGTCTTGAGGTGCGTGCTCAACACGGCGGTAGCCGCCAGACCGACAGCGCCAGCGCCAATGATGGCCACGCGCGATTGGGGCGTAAGCTTGAGCATACTGATGCCGTGCACCGCAACCGCCAGCGGCTCCACCAGGCAGGCATCTGCGGCGCGCACATTATTGGGTAGCGGCACAATGGCCCGTGGCGGCACCAGAATCTGCTGCGCCATACCGCCGTCCAGCCCGACGCCAAAGAGTACTGCCGGACCTTTGCGGCAGGAAAAGTAGTCGCCCTGAACGCACATGTCGCAATGGCCGCAGGGCGCTACCGGCTCTACGGCCACCTCGCGGCCATCCTTGAGCACACCGGCGACCTCGTGGCCGAGCGTCCCGGGTATTGGAAAGCCCAGGTCCAGCATATGCAGATCCGAGCCACAGATGCCCGCGGAGCGCACATTAACGACAACGCCCTCACCCGCGGGCGGGGGCACCTCAACAACGTGCACGTGTTTGTCGCAACAACGAACGGCTTTCATGGCGTGGTTTTCCTGGTCGGCTAGATGTTGGGGTGACTTGCCAGATAATCGCGCAACCAGCCGGCATAATCCACCCGTTGCGTGGCCGCGACGGCGCGTTCGAGAAGCTCTGTCATCAGTGCGTCCTGCTCCTCATTGAGCGCGCCGAAGCCGATAGAGACCACGATGGTAAACAGGGTGTGGAATGTCAGGGAGCGGTAGTCCTGCCAGGCCGCCTCGCGCTCCAGCGGCGCGCCGTGTACCGCCCGCCGCTGCACGTAGTAGTCTACCCAGTCACGTTCCTGTGCCGCCAACTCACTGGCCGGCATCGCATCGATCAAAAAGTACTGCACATCGCGAATACCCTTGCCCCAATGCGCGGCCTGCCAGTCCAGCATGCCCATCTCATCGCCGATCTGATAGAAGTTTCCCAGGTGGCTGTCGCCATGCAGCAGCGACAGCGGCCCGCTGAACCAGTGCTCGAGCAGGACATCCCAGTGCTCGATAGACTGCTCATACGCGGCCGCAACCTCCGCAGGAATGCGGCCGGGGCGCTTCTTCATACAGGGTGAGAGCGCCAGGGCGTTCAGGCTACGTGAGGCGAGCCCCATTGAGGGTGAGAGAAACAGGTGATACTCCAGTGGCAATATGGCTTCGCGCTCTGCCGGAGACAGGTGCACATGTTTTGCGTGCAGTCGCGCAAAGGCATCCAGGCATAGCGCTACCTGGTTCTGCGAGGGGCCCTGCAGCATGTCGGGGTTGGTAAACAGCGTCACCTGGTCATTGGCGTTGAGGTTTTCCTGAACCAGGAAAAACCGGCTCCCCTGCCAGGCGGTGGCGTAGGTCACCGGCGTTTGCAGCGGTACATGGGGGGCGACATGGCGAAAAAAGTGGGATTCCAGCCGCCATGAGTTAATGACGGAAAAAAACCAGTGGGTTGCCAGGGACTCCATCGGCAGTTTGACAAACACGCTGTGCGGCAACATGGGCGCGCCGACTTGCTCCAGCGATAACACCAGGTTGTGGCAGTTGCTGCTGACCGAGGGCACATCCTGCACTGTCACGGTACGAATGTTGACAGGCCCCTGGCACGCGGGCAGCGCAGCAGCGTTGATCATGCGTGACAGCTGCTGCGGTTGCGCAACGAGCTGCGCGCGATACGGCATACTCCAGCCGGGCACATCGCCCAGTATATCGCGCAGCACGCGCGCACCACCGCGCGCCGCCAATGCGGCCAGTTGTACCGCCGTCACTGCCCTGGACATCCCGCCTGCGCCCCGTGTTATGAAAAAAAGTGTCGTCCATGCGCACTCCCGCGAGGCTTGCTGGCATCGGACAATTTAAATAATATGTCCTATAGACATGCGATTCAAGATGGCCACTGGCGCGCAAGGCTTGCCCGTCCGGCCTATGCCATCGGCGCGATCCCGACGAGAGAGGCCAAGCCATGACAAGCCCCGACAGCGTACAGGCGCAAGAACACGGCAACACCGTCAGCACTTCAGGTGGCATTTCAACCAATGCCAGCCAGGGCCGAGAAGGCAGCACGGAACGCCACGACTTCGACTGCATCATCATCGGTGCGGGTCACAATGGCCTGGCTACCGGCCTGGTGATGGCGCGCAATGGCCAGCGCGTACTGCTTCTGGAAAAGAACGATTTCGTCGGCGGTATGGGGGGCACCCGCGCTATCTTCAAGGATTGCCGCAATGAAGTCGGGGCCAGTTGCCTGTTTCCGCTGTCAGCCGAGATCAAGGCCTACTTCGATTTCGAGGCGCACGGTGTTGAATTGCTGCCATTGCCGGTGATGGCCGTTAACCTTGTGGGGGCGCAGGGGCGCCCGCTGATTTTTTTCAAGAACCCAGTCAAGCTGTCGCTGAATATGCTGCGCCAGTTTGGGCCCGGCGCAATGCTTGGCTTCGCGCGGTTTCTCAAGTTTTGCCAATACCCGGCTCGCGTGCTCGACCGTTTCACTGCACGCAAGGCGCCACGCAAGCTCGAAGAACTCATCGCTGAAGCGGGCACCCCGGCCCAGCGCGAGCATCTTGAACTGGCCTTTAAGGGCTCAGCGATGGATATCATCGACCGTTTCTTCCCCGACCCCATCAAACACAGGGAGCTGCGTGCCAGCATGGCGTTTGCTGCGGTACAGGCAACCTACAAGGGGCCTTACACACCCGGTTCCGGTTTGTGCCTGATCTACACCATGGCGCAGGAAGGTTCTGAGGGGCTCATGCAGCGCGTCAAGGGTGGGCTGGGCAGTTTGTCGGAGTGCCTTGCCCAACAGATAGAGGCACTGGGTGGCGAGGTCCGGCTGAAACAACCCGTCACGCGCATACTGGTGGAAAACGGTCGCGCCGTGGGCGTTGAGACCAAGCGCGGGCAGCGTATCTACGCCCCTACGATTGTCTCCAACCTCGACAAGCAGGCCACCTTCAATCGATTGCTGGCCGACTTCCCCCTGGGCGTGGATGACCAGGCCCGCGTCGATGCCTTCACCCACCAGGGCGCGTTTGTGCACATGCTGTTCAAACTCAGGGGGCTACCCCGCTACTCCAGACACCTGGACAAACTGAATCACATTCCGGGCGCGCGTTTTGGCGGCGCCATGGTGCTGGAACCCGAAGAACTGCAGCGCAGTTACGAGCGCTGCCTGCGCGGCGAAATGCCCGACCAGGTGCCACTGGCCTTCCAGATACCCACCGTTGTTGACCCTTCGCTTGCACCACAGGGGTACCACATCGCCAGCGCTTACGGCTTCTACTTTCCCTGTGAGGCACCGAAATCTGAACGCGGCAAACTGCGCGACCTGATGGCCGAAAAACTCATCGACCATATTGCGCTGCATATGCCGGACTTTCCCGATCTCATTGTCGACCAGGCCATTTTCTCGTCGGATCACTTTGCCAGCATGCAGGGCGTTACCAATGGCGACTGGACCCACGGGCTCCTGCACCCCGACCAGATGATCGGTGAACGCTGCCTGGTGGAAGGCACCGGTCATACCACGCCCCTGCCGGGGCTGTACCTGTGCGGCGCCTCCTGCCACCCGGGG
Source organism: Gammaproteobacteria bacterium (assembly GCA_024742415.1). Taxonomy (GTDB): domain Bacteria; phylum Pseudomonadota; class Gammaproteobacteria; order Pseudomonadales; family Halieaceae; genus Marimicrobium. The sequence continues at coordinate 240,322 of JANSYN010000007.1, read as the reverse complement.
CCGGGCGTTACCTTCCTGCCGGGCTACAACTGCGCCCATGAAATCCTGGCAGCGGCAGCACACAGCGGCAACAGCGATGCAGACCATGACGACCTCAGTGCGGCTTCAGCAGCACCGGCACCAGCAACGCGCGCAGCGTAGCGCGCAGCGCCTGTTCATTTTTCAAGGTGTTGCTCGGCAGCGTCAGAAAAGACAGTAACAGGCGATAAACCCACTCGATCATCACCTCTGCCGGCACCTCGTCCTGCAGCAGGCGGGCACTGGTGGCGGGCCCGATCACATGTGACATGAGCTCCTCGCCAAAACGCACGATGGTGTCGGAGCCCCACACCACATGACGCGCACGCACATCCTGCTCAGAGGCAAACACGGCATTGAGCAATTTGCGCCGCGGAATCTCACGAATAGCCAGGAGCAGGCCCTCTACCAGCTGATCTGCTGGATCGGGCAGGCGATCGAGCTTGCGCCGCAGAAAAGTATTAAGCTGGAGCATTTCGTCCTGCACCGTTGCAATCAGCAACTCATCGCGCCCTGCAAAATAGCGATACAGTGTTGAACGCGCCACACCGGCTGTGGCCGCCACCTCTGCCATACCGGTGCCGGATATACCGTCGCTGAGATAACACTGCTTGGCAGCGGCGATAATCAATTTGAACTGTGGGGACTGAACATCGGGCATGCGCCAAATAGTCCTTGAGAAAGCGGTCGCGGAATGCGACATTTTCTGCAAAATGACCGATCGCGTAAAGTAGAGACATAACAGCGTATGGCCAGTAGTGACAACGCAGAAACAACGGCAAAGAAGCTCAATGCGAGCAGTTACCAGCGACTGCCCATCAAACTGCTCAATGGTGCGCTGCGCTCTGCACAATCATTTGGCCTGGCGCGCTTCACGCTGGACACACAAAAGCTGCTGAAAAAAGCCTGCAAAGACACCGGCCTGCGTGATTTTGGTGACGATCGCTTCATGACGCAGCTGCAACTACTGGTTGAAGACACCAATCGCACCGCGCTGAACCCGCTGGGCCGCTTTCTGGCCAGGTCAAACATCGAACGGCTGCTACAGGGGCGCCTGGAGGCCGAGGCGCTGTGGCAGCGTCATCCGGAAATACTCGAGCGCAGCCTGCCTGACCCGATTGTGATTGTCGGGCTGGCGCGCTCGGGAACCACCCGCCTGCACCGCCTGCTGGCATCGGACGACCGGTTCCTGCACCTGCAATCCTGGGAGAGTGTCTACCCTGTACCCAGGGCAGACAGCTTTGCCGCGCGCGCCGCCGGCAAGACCGACCCACGCATCACGCAACTGGACCAGGCGCTCAAGGCCGTGCTGTACATGAGCCCGCAGATCGGCGCGGTCCACCCGCTGGGTACGCACGAGGTCGAGGAAGAAATCGGGCTGCTGCAGTATGCCTTTTCCACACAACTGTTTGAGGTAATCAACGATCTGCCGCAATTCGCAGAGTGGCTGATGACGCACGACCAGAAATTCGCCTACGAGTACATGGTCAAACTGCTCAAGACGGTGTCGTGGTTTCGCGGCGACCCGCAGGACAAGCCGTGGATTCTCAAATCGCCACAGCACATGCAGGATCTCGATGCCATGCTGCACGTGTTCCCCAACGCCAGACTGATATGCCCGCATCGCGACCCGATCAAAGTGGTCGGCTCCTGCTGCTCCATGGCGTGGAACTCCCTGGTGCGCGACGTGGACACCATTGACCCTCACGCGGTAGGCCAGAACTGGCTACAGAAGACCCGGCGCATGCTGCACAAGAACCTGCACGACCGGGCCGAGCTTTCAACCCCCGAACAGCAGTATGACGTGCTGTATGCCGACATTACCGCCAATTGGCAGGCGGCACTCGGGGGCGTCTACGATTTCCTGCAGATGCCTTTTTCGGATCAGGCGCGCACCGGTATGCGACAGTGGCTGGACAGTAACAGTCAGCACAAGCACGGCGCGCACAAATATCATCTGGCAGATTTCGGGTTAACAAAGGAACAAGTGGATGACGAGCTGATGTTTTATCGCGAGCGTTTCAACATCCCCTACGAGACACAGAACCCGCACGCCGCCAGCGCTGCCACACACGATACTCCCAACTGAAACAACCCTACAGAGAAGACCATCCATGCAAACGCAAAGCCGCCGTGCACTGCACGAACTGATCGACACCCTGAAAGAAATTGACGAGCGCTGGTCATCCGCCGAGTGGAACCTGCACTCTGAAGAGGATATCGTGGGATCACACCGGGCACTGATGCACATTCTCGAGGCGAGCCTGGTGGGTTTTTTCGAACAGGATCCCGCCAACCCGGACCTGCGCCGCATTACAACACAGAGTCGTAAACTGACCGGTGACAATCCAGACGCCATCTATTTCGATGCACCATTAAGCGCCGATCACAGCTATATGCTCAGCGGCAACCTGCAAGGGGCCTCCTACTTCTCACTCACTATTGAAGAGGGCACAGCCGAGGGCCACATGGCGACGCGTACGGCCGGCCTGATCAACAATGAAGAGATGGAGATAGACAGCAACGGCAACTTTACACTCTACCTGGGCGGCGAGCCGCGCGCGCAGAACTGGCTTGCGCTCACTCCAGAGACGTCGCGCCTGACCACCCGGCACTACTTCGAAAACGAGCGCGCCGCCGCACTTGATCCGGCGCTGGTACCGATCATGCGCATTGAGTGCCTGACCAACAGCAGCCCCACACCGGCACCAACGGACAACTCGGTCGCCGCGGGCATTCGCCGGGTCACCAATGTTGTGCGCAGCCGAACACTGGAAATGCCGCCGATGGCGAACACCGAGCCACCGCCCTTTGTTGCGCTCACACCCAACGCGTTCCCGGCGCCGATCAAACCCGGCGACTTCGGCTTTGCCGCCTACGACGCGCACTACTCAATGGCACCCTTTTTTATCAACCCCGATGAAGCCCTGGTGATCAACGGTCGCTGGCCGGACTGCTGTTTCGCCAACCTGTGCCTGTGGAACCGGTTCCAGCAAACACTGAACTATGCCGACCGGCCCGTCTCGATCAATCGCAAGCAGACGCAAACCGATGCAGACGGCAGCTTCACCATCGTGCTGGCCCATGAAGACCCGGGTGTACCCAACTGGGTGGACACCGAGGGCAATCTGTTTGGACTGGTGTTCTGGCGCTTCTTCATGGTCAAGGGAGACGTGGAAACACCCGTCGCCAAGGTCGTAAAACTCGCAGACCTGCAAGCCTGATGGCCAGCCTTCCCCTGACGGTAAGGGCGCTGAACGGCGCTGGACATGCGGCCCGGACTCTGGGGCTGCAACCGGTAAAACTGGATTTCGACAGCCTGCTCAAACAGGCCAGGAAAGACAGCGGCCTGCAGGATTTTGGCGACAGCGATTTTGAGCTGCCGCTGCGCATGTTGCTGGACAGCCTGGAAACCGAAGCACGGTTGACGCTGCTGGGCCGCATCATCGCGCGCGGCGACTTGCTGCGCACACTCACTAACCGCCTGGGCATGGTCGAACTGCTCAAGCGCCATCCCGAGATCGAAGAACAGCCCATCGAGAAGCCGCTGTTCGTGGTGGGGCCGCCGCGCTCCGGCACGACTATTTTTCACGACCTGCTGGCCATGGATACCGACAACCGGGTGCCCCTGTCCTGGGAGGCCTGCTACCCGCTACCGCCACCGGAGTCTGCCAGCTATAACACCGATCCACGTATTGCCAAAGTGCAGGCCGACCTGGATAGAGTCGACACGCTGATCCCCGAGTTCAAGCGCATGCATCCCATGGGCGCGCAACGCGCACAGGAATGTGTGTCGCTGACCTCGCACGATTTCACCTCGATGATCTTCTATGTGCAATTCAGCGTGCCCAGCTACGACAACTGGGTTATGCAAAATGATATGCGTTCGGCCTTCAAATGGCACCGGCGCTTTTTGCAGATACTGCAGTGGAAGTGCCCGGGGCAGCGCTGGGCACTGAAATCGCCACAGCACTTGTGGCACCTTGAGTTCGTGCACCGCGAGTATCCCGACGCACTGTTTGTGCAAACCCACAGGGATCCTGTAAAAACACTGATATCCATGAGCAATCTTGCCGTTACGCTGCAGGCGCTGTCGTCCGACCATGCCCACCTGCCCACGGTAGCCGCCCACTATGCGACGGCCCTTGCCGGGGGATACGACAAGACCGTGGCGTATCGGCAGTCCGGTAAACTGCCGGATGCGCAAGTCGTCGATTTGTACTTTCGTGATTTTATGCAGGACCAGGTCGGCACCGTGCGCCGGGCCTACGACCACTTTGGCCTGGCGCTATCAGACGCAGCGGCGACGTCGATGCAGCGCTTCCTGGATGACAACCCGGCAGACAAACACGGCAAGCACCTGTACGAGCTCGCAGCAACGCAGCTCGACCTTGAGCACCTGCGCGAACTGTTCTCCAACTACGAGGCGCACTTCAACATTCCCCGGGAAACCTTCTAGCAGCACACTACGTTAAGGAGTCATCATGCAATTCTGGCAAGCCATTACCTGGGCCGAGACAGACCAGCTTATCGAGATAGCCCGGTTTGCCGAAGAAGTGGGCTTTCATGGCCTGATGAGCGGTGATCACGCGGTGTATCCGGAGTCGATTGCACCCCACTACCCCTACTCCGATACCGGCCTGCCGCCCATGGAAGCCAGCGATGAGTACCCGGATCAAACGGCGATATTCGCTGCCATGGCAGCGGCGACCTCAACCCTGCGCTTTACCTGCGGCGTGTATGTCTTGCCCTTGCGCAACCCGCACGAGGTGGCACGGGCCACGGCAACGCTGGCGATACTCAGCAATCAGCGGTTTGTGCTGGGGGTCGGCGTGGGCTGGATGAAAGAAGAGTTCGCTATCTACGGGGTGGACTTTCACAAGCGCGGCAAAATTACTGACGAAAGTATCGAGGTGCTACATAAACTCTGGCAGGGCGAGATGGTTGAGCATCACGGTGAGTTTTTCGACTTTCCGCGCGTGCAACTTAGCCCCGCTCCCGCGCAACCACCGCCGATTTATATCGGCGGCTCATCACAGGCAGCCCTTGCCCGCGCCGCGCGCTGCGGCAACGGCTACATCGGCGCCGGCACCGCGCCGGATGACGTGAAGACCCTGTTACAGCAGCTCACTGCGCTACGCAAAGAGTACCAACGTGACCACCTGCCCTTTGAAGCGATGCTGGGCATCAGCGATATGCCCAGTTATGACCTGTATGCAAGGCTGCAGCAGGACGGCCTTGAGAGCACAGTGGCACCGCCTTTTCTGTATGGCCTTGGCAAGAAGCGCTCAACGCTGGACGAGAAAAAGCGCTTTATGGAGCACTACGCAAGCAACATTATCCAGCGCTTCTAGCGCGCCACGCGCCCGGTGAGACTGAAAACGCAAGGCTGGCGTTTATTCCCCGCCGCTGGCACCTTGCACCAACACCAACGCGCAGCACACCCGGCAACGGCACGCTTTGCGCAAGAGTCCTGGCAACTGCACGCGCCAACGAGCCAGCGCCTATACTTCATCCGGTACGTTGTAGGTTGACTGATAGCGCTCGAAGAGGCGGCGCTCGGTCGTTCTGCGCTCATCAACCTGATAGCGGTGCACACCAAACTTGCCGCGTGGCTTCTGCTGCAGGTAGTCGAGCATCGCTGTGCGCGCAGCGGCTTCCAGCGGCATACCAAAATGCGCATAGATCGCCTCAATGCAACGCATGGGGTCATCCATAAGGTCCTGGTAGCGGGAGTCCGCGATGTTTGCGGCGGGCACGTCACCCGCCGCGCGCTGGTCGATCACCCGGTTCAGTCGCGCTGCCGTGGCCTCCCCCATAATGATGTTTTCAAACATTTGCGCATTAAACGCCTGGTCGGATCGCATACTGTAGAGCGTTCCCATCAAACTCGTGGCAGACGCCATACACTTGATGGGGTCGCGGTGTGTTTGCACAATGCGCGCGTCCGGATACACCTGCAACAGCGTCTCCAGGTGCACCTGGTGCTCTGGCGCCTTGAGCAACCAGCGTTGCCGCGGGTTTTTCCACTGTAACAACTGCAACAGGCTTTTGTGATACTGGTAGACGGGCAGATAATCTGCCTGTGCCAGCCAGGCGCTGTAGCTGGGCGTCTGGTGCAGGGAGGCGTTGTGATCGGAGATAAACGTCGGCGCCATCAACAGGCCACACTCTGCCGGAAGATCACCGCGCATTTCATGCATCTGGGCAAACTCCGGGGCCACCCTGCTCCACTGCGTGAACAACTGGTGCGCCTGCGCGATCCGCGGATCACTGGCATAGGTCTCGCGCTGCGGTGGCGGACAGGGCTGCAGGGCTTCCCACATCAGCGGCACGCCCGCCGCAGGATCCTGTGCGAGCAGTTCGAACAGGATGGAGGTGCCCGAACGCGGCAGACCCACGATGAACATGGGCGCAGGAATGTCCTGCTGCAGGATTTCCGGATGGCGCGCCAGTGTGGCAGTCACCTGAAGTCGGGTGCTCAGCCACAGGATCACATCGTTGCGTGCCATCAGGCGCCCCATCAGGGTGAGCTGTGCCTCTTCTTCCAGGGCCCTGACATACACTGCAAAGGGCTCGCGCCAGAGATCATCACCAAAATCTTCCAGGCCAGTGCGCTGGCGCGCGTGCGCGATCAGGGACTGCTCGTCCAGCGGCACAACCGCTGACAGTTCCAGATAGCTGCCCTCGCGATTAATGATTTCCAGCCACTCGGGAGGCGTGGGCGCTGTCCACATTGTGTTGTCACTCCTGTTCATACTCTCGTTAAGCGATCACCGCGTTGCTGGATTCCTGCGCTGCAAGCCCCGGCGCTGCGGTGAATCAGGATCAGCGGCGCAGTGGTCCTGCCAGCGCACAGTGCCCTTAAACCATCAGTCAGGCTCAGGGCATATAGGCGCCACCGGACACACTGATCAACTGGCCGGTAACGAAACCGGCCCTGTCTGAGGCCAGGAACAGGGCCATATTGGCAATATCCTCGGCCCGGCCCAGCCGCGTCGTTGGCAACGCGTCCATGTGTTCCAGTGTGCCTGCAAGAAAGTCCTGCTGCGCCTGCTCCGGGCGACCCATCAGGGAAAAGCCCAGCCGTCGCCAGAAACTGTTCCGGCCAATGTTCTGTTCAGACTCGGGCACAATCCAGGCGGGCGATATCGTATTGACGCGCACGCCCCTCCCTGCCCACTCCCAGGCAAGGGATTTGCCCAGGGAGTTCACAAAGCCCTTGACGCTACCGTAGTGCACGAGATTTTCTGCAGTCTTGCCCGAGAGGGAGCAGTTGGACGATATATTGATAATAGAACCGGCGCCACGCCCGAGCATGTCATCGGCAACCGCCTGGCAGCAGTTGACGACCCCATCGACATTTACAGCGATTTCCCATTGCCGCGCCTGCGGATCAAGCGTCTCGAACGGGCCTGCCTGTGCGGGGCCACCGGCGTTGTTGACCAGTATATCAACCGGGCCAAACACTTCATGGCAGCGCGCCAACATGGCGTCGACCGATGCCCTGTCGGTGACATCCGTGGCCACGGCCAGCACCGAGCCGGCGAGGCTGGCGTCTTGCGCCTGTTGCGTCAGGGCGTGACCAACAGAGACGTCGCGCGAGGCACTGATCACGTTCGCGCCCTCGCGCGCAAAGGCCAGCACCAGCCCCTGGCCAATGTAGCCGCTGCCGCCGGTGATCACCACCGTCTTGCCCTGCAATCCAAGATCCATTAGCGCTCTCCGTGCAACCCGGTGGGTTGCGCTGCTGTCGGTTGATGTACTGTCCCGGCGAGAGGGGCTGCTGGCCTTACCGCAAGCTGCACCGATTCAGTAGCCGAAGCGGCGCAATATACCGCGCCGTCGCCCCGCCAGCTGCTGCTTGCGCGCTTCTGCATCGAGTGTTTTGCAGGCGTGCGGCAGGTAGTCGTGCAGGCGCGCGGCAGGCAGTTGCTCACAGTGCGGCGTCGGGCACGATTGCGCACCAATCCAGCGTACCGTGATGTAGCCGGCCTCGTGCCCCGAAGGGTCCAGCCAGTTGGGCAGGCCCGGATCATCGTGTGCCACAACCAGCAGCAGCTCACCGTCATCTTCCAGCACCGCATGATGGCAATTGGTGCTGCACAGACGATAGCGATAATCCATGGTTTCCCACCAGTAATTACCGAACTCCACTGACCAGTAGTCCGCCACTGGAGGCGTCACACGCACCACCAGGACTTCATCCCTGGGCAGCTGCCAGTAGCAAATCAGCGGCTCGCCGCCAGGTGTTGCATCAATCGCATTGTCATCCAGCTGCCGGTACGAGAGAAAGCGATTGGGCTGCACCTGCCACTTGTCGAGCATGTCTGCCCAGTATGTGGTGGAGCTTTTCACCCAGGCAGCGGAATCCTGTAAACCCCTAATGACTTGCGCAGGCGTCAGCACCGGGTTGTGCTCGTGCTCGTCAAGGCAATCGATGCGCGCGTTCATTGGCGCCTCGTTTTCCCAATCGGCAAAGAACTGCCTGACGGTAACCCGCCATGCTCCCGGGGTCGTCCTGATCCAGTTACCGGCGTGCGGTTGCGGGCCAAGAAAGATTTCAAACTTGCCGTCGTCAGCCACCGCGATATCGCTGTCGATCAGGTTACCGACCACAGCGCCACCCCAGGGCGTGGCGCCGTCTTCGAGCACGGTGACGGCAAAGTAGCGCGCATCACCGCGATGCCCGCTGATGCGATAGGTATTGCTACCGTTGATCGGCGCACCCACATACAGCGCATCCGTGTTGTCGCCGCCCTGCTTGCGCAATGGATCAAAATAGTGGAGCAACTCAGGAAAGTCGGGATCGGTATTTTCAAGGTGAAACTGCAGGGCAAGTGACACGTTGCGCGCCAGCAGGCGTAGCCCTTTGGCCCTGTCGATATCATGCGCCGGCGTTGTGTCGCGAAAAATCAGCGCCGAAGCGCTTTTGAGTTCATCACAAAAATCAGACCAGGCCTGCTGCAGCGCCGGGTCATTGGGGTTGTCGCCGAACATATGCGCTCCGCTCGCATGTTGGCAGGCCAGTATGCGGCGTAGATCGCCGGATAATCAAGTGGAGGCGCAGTGGCTGCAGCTTACCGCCCCACAGGCCGGGTGCATGTTGACAAGCCTGCCTGGCGAGAGCTGTCAGCACGCTGGGCTGAGTCACCCCGGACGGCGCAAACACCACCGCTGCGGCTGCGCCGGGGTTACCTGACAGGTGATTTGAAGGATTACTTGATGGGTACCTTGACGTCCAGTTTTGCACCGCCCAGACGATCCATGAGCGGCTGCTCTGGTTCGACATCATTGAGAATCAATCCGCCCGACACACGCGTTTTGGCGTCACTGTTGTTATTGTTGTTACTGTCATTGAATAGGTCTGGCAGCAACAGGCCATCCTGGCGCGGACGCTCAAATGCCTCGACCTCGGTTAACTCTCGCGGCAGGCTCAGATCGAGTTCAAGCGGTTCCTGACGGTCAAAGACCGCGTTGCCCGCTGACGGCGATAGCGCCGCACCAGCATCAGCCCCTGCCGGGGCAGCGGCAGGCGTTGGCGCGAGTTCCTGCGTCTCGTGGTGTTCCTGTGCCGTTGCAGCGCCCACTGCTGTGTCATCCGCGGCGCCGTGACCGCCCTGATCGCCCACAGCAGGCTGCGGTAGATTAAACTGCTGACCGCTGACTTCGGCCTCCTGACCGGTCGCCTCATCGCGCGTTGTGCTGTTGTCGCAGGACGCTGCCGAAACACCGACAATCAATACCGCTACAAGCCGCATCACCGCTTGCCACATGCTGTTTCTCCACTTCGCTGGCACCGGCATATTCTAACGGTTTTCCCTGGCGCGCAATACGCGCTGGCGGTTGGCAAGGCGCCTGCGTGCCAGGTAATCAGAAAAATACAGCGATCACCAGCAGCGCGACCAGCGCCAGCAGCGCCACGCCAAAAAAGACCGAACGCATGATGCGAATATCAAAGTAATAGCACAGCGTATAAGCCATTCTGCCAATCACGTAAACCCAACTGGCGATGGCCGTAAGCTGGGGCGAGGCGCCGGAAAACATCGCCAGAACAACCAGCAGTATGAATATGGCGATGCTCTCGTTGGTGTTGCCCACGGCGCGTGTTGTGCGAAACAGGACATCGTCGTGCGAGGCGGGCACTGGGGTGCCGGGCTCATGTTTGCGCCTGATACCGATGATGTCGGCAACCAGCAGTTGTACCAGCATCAGGGCAGCCATCGCCGCGGCGGCGGCGAGCGTCGTGTCGTATAGCGCAAAATCCATTACGTTCTCCTGTGGAAAGTCCTGTTTACCTGGACACACACGTGATGGGCGACATCTTACCGATCTCAACGATCAGTTCATCGCCCTTGCCACGCACGGTGGTCTTCACATTGCTGTACTTGAAGCCGGATGCAACCGGCTGCGCCTGCAGTTCGATCACTTCGCCGCCTCTGGACAGTAACGCCAGCCCCCGATCACGGTCAAAGCTCACGCTCAGGGGCCCGCCCCGGTCACACGCATAGTCGACACTGGTCACAGGGAGTGGGCCGGCCTGCTGCACACACCCGGCCAGCAGCAGGCCTGCAAGACCCACACTTGCACTCGATACCCACCGTACGATGATCATGCTTTCCTCCAGCCCTGACACAGGGGCTCTATACTGCTACCGGCACAAGGTTACCGGCACCCTGCGCCCCAATGCTGCGTAGTGTCCACGAGCCACGCTGCGTGTCGATGCAGCCACGCCTGCCGCCATGGGTGGTTCAGGAAGGCCGCTCTGAGCGCAGCGAGCGACGCACGCTTCGGAAGCGATAGCTCCCCACCAGCAGTATCACAATACCCATCACGCACAGCGCCCAACCCACTGCCTGATAGGAAGCGGACGCCGAGAAAAACTGGAACAACACCGCGGCGCCTGCAATCAGGGACAGTGAGGTGCGCACATAAGCCAGGAACGTGCGTTCGTTCGCCAGTTTGGTACGTTCCATCGCCAGTTTGTCGCGCAGCGTTTCCATTATTCACCTGTTGGATGTTTTCAATAATACGCTGTTGGCATGCTGCCACGCCCGAGCGCGAAAAACTGCCAATCACCTCGGTTTACTTCACTTCACTTCGCTTCACTTCACTTCACTTCAGTTCAGTTCAGTTCACTTCGTACAGCGTTCAGCGCTCGGGGAGACAACACAAAAATACCCATCAGCGCTCGCATGAAGAAGGTGAACGCCGGGCCAAAAAAGTGCAGCCGCCGCCCGCAAGACTTGTTTTGCACCGCACGCGCACGCTACGCCGCCTAGCATGCCATATTTCGCTGTCACTGCCAGCATGCGCTAAACCGGCCCCGGGGCTGCTGCAGTGGAAGGACCGCGACAGGCACCAGTATGACGGCTGCACAGGCTCAGTCGCCGGGCGCGGGCACATCTCGCACTGCAACGCCCTGTTCCCGGACGATGGCGTCTGCGCGATCCCGCGCGGCTGCATCCATGGCAATGCTGTCCTGCTCATCCACCGATTCGCGCTGCAAGGATAAACGCGCCAGCAGGGGGAAATGATCGGAGCCGATCGAGGGCAGGCGGTCTATCTTCGCCAGGCGAAAATGCGCACTGTGAAAAACATGGTCCAGCGGCCAGCGCAGCAAGGGAATGCCCGCGTGAAAGGTGTTGAACATGCCTCTGCCCACGCGCGGGTCCAGCAGGCCGCTGATCTTGCGGAACATGCGCGTCGTCGAAGACCATGCCACATCGTTGAGATCGCCGGTAACGATGACAGGGTCGGCACACCCTGCGACGCTTTTCGCCACCACCAGAAGTTCGGCGTCGCGCTCTGAGGAGTGCTCATTTTCCGTGGGGCTCGGTGGCGCCGGGTGCAGGAAATGCATGCGAACAGACGCGCCGCTACGCATGCTGAGCAGGGCATGCATTGATGGCACGTCGTCCTCTACCAGAAACTCGATGGTGGGTTCATCCAGGGGGAGCCTGGAGTACACGTGCATGCCATAGAGGTTGTCCAGGGGGCACTTGATACTGTGGGGCATAGTGCGCTCAAGCGCGTCGAGCCTGTCCTGCCACCACTGGTCAGACTCCAGTGTTACCAGCACATCAGGTTCATGGCGGGCGACCAACGACAGCAAAGCTTCCACGTTGCGGTTGGACGTTAGCACGTTGCAGGTGAGGATAGTGATTTGCGCGGCGTGCTCTTGGGTAGAGGACGCCAGCACCTCTTTGCGCCACAGCGGCGTGTAGGGAAGTATCCAGCAAAGCTGCCAGCACAGGCACACGGTGGCGTTGGCCAGCACCAGCCAGTGCCAGGCGTAGTCAAAGGGCAGCGCAACAGCAGCGACCAGCCACAGCGCCAGGGCCAGCGATGCAAACTGCAGCCGTGGAAAGTCGGCGCTGCGCACCAGCCAGTGCGGATGGTGACTGAGCGGCAACGCGGTCACTACCAGGAGAAACAATGAAGCTACGCCAATGCCGAGCTGCATGTAAGGCCTTCACAAAACATGGAACCATCACCCTCGTGCGCAGCATCGCCTGCGGCACTCGACTGCCCGGCCGCCGTGACTTCAGTACGCGCAGTGAGAAAACCCTGAATGAAAACACACCATTGATCGGAATCCAGCGCAGGCACGGCGGGATCATCGCGCAGCCCGAGTCGAAACTCCACCGTGGAGCGCCACTCGAGGGTGCCGATATCCGGCCCATGCCCCTGGCCATCCTGTGTGCCGACGCGACGCTCTATGGCGTCGTACAGCGCCTGACCGCACAGTGCCTGTGGTTCGTCGACAACAACATGGGGAACACAACCCAACAGTAGCGGCACGCAGACGCCGGCGAGCAGGAAACCCTGATACATGGATTTGTAACGGTTGCCCTTTGGCGCCATTGCCAATCGACTGCAGGGCGCCGCGGACCGCTGTTTCACCATCATCTGCAGAGCACCTGACGCAGGGGTATAACAGTGAGCGGCCTGCGCCTCCCGCGGCTGGGCTGGGGGCGACTCAATAGGGTAGACCCGCCGTTGCACCGCCATCGACGACCATTTCAGCGCCGGTAACAAAGCGGCTTTCGTCACTGGCAAGAAATAGCACCATGTCGCCGATATCTTCTGCGCTGCCCACGCGACCCAGTGGGGTTTGATCGCCAATATGCGTGCGCAAGGCATCGGGCGCGCCATCCACCTTGTCCAGAATCGCCTCGAACATAGGTGTTTGCATGATGCCGGGGTGCACAGAATTGCAGCGAATCTGGTACCTGGCGTTTTCCATCGCAACCGACTTGGTCAACAGGCGTACACCGCCCTTGGAGGAGGCATAGGCAGCGCCACCCACCTGCCCCCTGAGCCCGGTTACCGAAGACAGGTTGATGATAGATCCGCCAACGCCTTCGGGATTGCGCTTCATCGCGCGTACCGCGTGCTTGCACCCCAAAAAACTGCCTGTGAGATTCACCGCGATTACCCGCTCAAACGCTTGCAGTGTCATTTCGTCGATGGGGCAGCTACTGAAAATGCCAGCGTTATTGACCAGCACGTCGAGCTTGCCGTAACTGGCCAACACCTGCGCTATGATCGCCTCCCACTGCGCCTCCTGGCACACGTCAAGCGGCAGGAAACTGGCGCCATGCCGGTGGGCGGTGCGCTCACCCGCTGTGGCATTGGCGTCGCAGACAATCACACTGGCGCCCTCTGCACACAACCGCGCTACTGCAGCTTCTCCCAGGCCCTGCGCGCCACCGGTAACAATTGCGACCTTATCCTCTACCCTGCCTTGCGTTTTGCTCATACCTCTCCTGCACCGTCGGTGCCTGTTATTACTTGCCTGCCTGTACGATCAATGGAAAAAACACAGCTTGTTGTTGTCCAGGTCGCGCGCATAGGCACTGAACCTTCCAGAGCGAATGCCAGGTTCCCCCGCGTCAATCCCACCCAGTGCGATGACGCGCTCGTAAAGCGCCGAGACCTGCGCGGGGGATTCCACCTGCCAACCTAGCATGGTGCCATTGCCGTTGGTCGCCGGCGCACCATCGTAGGGCTGCGCCACAGCGAACATACACTCTGCATGCGCCCAGACCGTCATTCTGTCGTCCTCATGAATCCTGGCGAACCCCTGATCAGCCAGCAGTTGATCATAGAACGCAGCCGCGGCAGCGCGATCATTGGTACCAAACACAAAGTAATTCATTTTCATTGTGGACTCCTTGCCCTGCAACGGTGCCAGGTCAACCGCGAGCGGCGCCTGCTAGCGCGCACGATTCGCAGCAGAAATCTGCGACAGAAAGCGCTGCGCCAACGTCTGTGCAGCCGCGCGGTGATCGCCGCGGGCAGCAGCCCACAGGCGGCAATAAACACACAGCTGTTCGGCGATAGAGCCTTCATCCGGCTCGCCCAGTTTGGCTTTCAGGCCCAGAATCTGCCTGCCCAGGGTGATCAGCGATGCAGTTTCGGCGTCCTCATACTGCTGCCAGCGCGGCGCTGGGTTGAAGTCGGCGGCACAGAATACCCAGTCGTTTTCACCCAGTGCCGCCCTTGCCAGGTGCGGCACGATGCGCGCCTCGAGCTCCTGTTCGAGTTGATCATGCTGCAGATATAACTTTACCCTGGCGACCATCACTGACTCCTGTGCGCGTTCACAGTGTACCGCTGGCGCGACGGCCCCGGGTTGGATCGCCAAAGGCTGCCGACGGCCAGTGCCTGCAGGCAGACCTTTTCGGCTGCCGACGCTTCACTCGACCGTACGCCAATCACAGGGCTGACACCTCGACCGGGTGTCACGGTTCCACTGCATACTCTACCCAGAAAACACCGCGCAGTTCACCCGGCATGAATCCAACGGCCTGGTCGCGCGGATACAGTGCCGCCAGACGCTCGGCCACTTCTGGCGCGATTGCCTGCCCGTGGCAGGCAGTGCACATGGGTTGCAGCACGATAGGCTCAACATAGCCTGAGCGATTATTGTCCAGCGCAACCTGTTTGGCTGCTCTGTCGGCAGGCGTGGCAAGGTAAGCCTGCAACAGGGGTGCCACCCAATCGGGCGCGCTGTTTTCGGGGTTACGCAGACGATGGCTGGTGCGCCCCAACTGCACTGTGTTGTGCGATAACGACTGGGCGATCGCAGGCGCCTGGAGGCGACACGCCGCAATAGCTTCGACGACACCCTGGCTCATGCCGCCTAGCAAGGCAGACTGCAGCTGTTGCTTGTACGGCAGCAGTAGTTCAGCGCCGCGCGATGGCCTGGCCTGATCGACGCCGCCGTCGGCCACGGCAACGACAGCAGCACTGGTCGTGAGGGCCAGCAGCAGCGACAGCAGAACGTTACACAACGTTACAGGTTTGGCAGTGAGCATGGACGACTCCTGTTCGTACGGGTTTTACAGCCTGCAGGGCCACCGAGTCGGCCCGACGACCGGCCACAGCGAGCCTGCATTTTTACTCCGGGCCACATGACAGTACCCGGCATTGGGTGCAACAGGCACCCATTTGCCACGGGCGGATACGTCAGTGCAGGGTACTCATCCAGATACCGCTGGTTACCTGACAGTCTATCGCATCCAGCGCCATGTGTACGCACAATCCCAGCCCCACCAGTCTGAGCCGGGGCAATTTTGGCATGACACACAGTGCCACGTAGAAGGCAATCAAGCCCGGTTGGTGCAGCGGGTGAAAGCCTATGCTGCAGCGCGCTGCGTCGTAAACAGGCGTCGCCAGCAGATGATCGAGGTCGACGAGCATGGTCGCCACCAGTATCGCGTACGCTAACTGCCAGTTTTTGCGAAAAAACACGGCAACAATGGCGCCGGGCACCAGGAAATGCAGCAGTATATGGAACATAGTGACGAGGCTCTTGCCAGGGCAGGTTGGATACTAGCCTTGCGATCGATCGCAAGCCACACAGGCACACGAAAAAGTCATCGGCCTGTACTATAATGCACCGTGTGCAGACCACGCACGAAGCATCACAGGCATCTGCCTGCTCGCGCGATTCTGGCGCCCTACTCTGCACCCGCTGTGCTGCCGGCTGCAATCGCGACCGTACCGGCGATCATCGCTTGCGAGGGTTGGCGTCAACACGTACTGCTAGACGACACTGCTAGACGACACTGCTAGACAACATCGTCAGTAATACCTCGTGAGGAGGATTGGCACCAACCGCAGCAAATCAATCACCAGAGGTATCGTCCACTACATGCATCAGTCCATCTACAACCACGGTAACAACTGGAACGACTACTAGAGCAACAGCAACAGCAACAGCAACAATAATAACGGGATAAACACATGGTCTGGTTAAAACGCGTTGTCATCACCCTGATACTCCTGGCCGCTGTCGGCGCAGCTGCCCTCTATGCCACCGGCAACGGCCCCATGGTCAAGATCGTGTGGGACGTGATCACCGGCGCGCCCGACAAGCCATTCGACCCGGCAGCCCAGCCCGGTGCCCAACCGGACTATGCAGACACCGCGAACTGGGCCGCACTGCCAGGCCGCGACGACCTCGCTGACCTCGTGCCTGCCGGTGTGCGCAATACGTTTGCGCCGGGCGCAGCGCCGGTGGATGTCTTTTTTGTTCATCCCACCGGATTCCTGAAAGGTTCAAGCTGGACCTTTTCCATGAACGCAGAGACGTCCACCGAGGAAAACACCCGCTGGATGATGGCAAACCAGGCCAGCCCCTACAACGGCTGTTGCAATGTGTATGCACCGCGCTATCGACAGGCGTCGATGTTCACTTACATGCAAAATGACGACGCACTGCGCGATGCGGTGCTGGGGTTTGCCTACCAGGACGTTGCGCGCGCATTCGATTACTACCTTGCACACTTCAACCAGGGCAGGCCGTTCATTCTCGCCAGTCACAGCCAGGGCACTCACCACAGCGTCGAACTGCTGCGCCGGAAAATCAGCGGTACGCCGCTCAGGGAACAGCTCGTCGCAGCCTTCCTGATTGGTGGCTACATGGAAACGCATCGCCTTGATGGACTGCAGGACATCCCGGTCTGTAATGCGGCGGATCAACTGGCCTGCATTGTGCACTGGGACACCTACAGTGTTGCCAGGAAGGGGTCACTGGAGCCCGCGGATATCGTCTGCGTGAATCCGCTTAGCTGGAAGCAGAACGGCCCCTGGGTGGGCAAGGACAAGCATGCGGGTGCGGTCCGCACCTCGGGCGAGTACCACGCCGAGTTCAGCGGCGACGACGCTGCGCGCGGCGTACAGTTTGCACCGCTGGGGGCACCGCTGGCGCACTATGTAGAGGCCGAATGTGCCGACGGCCGCCTGTACATTACCGACCAATCAGACAACGATTTCGGGCGCAGGGGCTCAATGGGGGATTCCTACCATGGGCTGGACTACGCCATGTTCTATATGGACATACGCAACAATGCGATTTTGCGCGCAAACACATACCTGCGGGCGCATTCGCGCTAGCTGCGGCCAGTACACATTTACAATCTGATAACGTTTGAAGCGCGCAATTCTTGGTATCCGACACCCGCGCGTATTACTATATAGCCCGCAGTTCGCGCGATGCTGCAGAAGGAGCACCCGTGGGGATAGCAGACCGGGCCGTCTCCGGGCAATAACATCATACGCTGACAGTACCGTGCTGCGACGAGAGGGTCTGGCAGTGGGGTCTTGAACAACCGCTAACGGCTTTTTCTAACGACCGCTAACGGCTTTTTCTAACGACCGCTAACGGCTTTTTTTAACGACCGCTAACGGCTTTTTCTAACGACCGCTAACGGCTTTTTCTAACGACCGCTAACGGCTTTTTTTGACAACCGCTAACGGCTTTTTTTGACGACCGCTGTCGGTTTTTTTTTTGCAACCGCTGCCGGCACTGCCACAACCGACCAAGAGGCCCACGCCTTGAGCACAACCCTTATCCGTTCAAAGCGCAGCGCTTGCAGCCGAGCCTTACTCACTGCACTTGCCCTGCTCATCCTCGCGCCGCTAGCCGTTGCGCAGTCGCCCACGGCGACACTGTCCGGCCTGCCGGCAGAACCATTGATCGGTGAGGAAACCTGCGCCAGTGTCGACTTCACCAACAGCGCCGGCGGCACCGGCTTCGGGCCCTACATTGTCGGGATTACCGACGCCGATGTGACCATCTCCAGCGTCAGCTTTATCAACATCGCCCCGATCATCGAACCCATCGGGACCTTTGGCCCCAGTGGCGAACTCGTTGACCCAATCACCGAAAACACGATCAGCGGCAATGAGGGCGGCAGCGCCAGCATACTGCGCTATCCCGTGGGCTCGGTCGATACCGCCAGCCCCGCCCTGGTACTGGACGTCTGCGTGGTTGTGGCCGCAGGTGCCCAGATCAACGTGCCGCTGGAAGTCTCGGTCATACCGGGCTTTGAATTCGGCAGCACGCCAACCGGCGACAGCGGCGCAATCAGTGGCGGCCAGGTCACCAGCACAGTCACGCCGCAACTGGCGCGCGTCGAAAAAACCAATTCCGCGCCCGAAGGCGAACGACCGCCAGGCCCCAGCCATACGTTCACCTATGCGCAGCGTGTCGATATCTCACAGGGCGTTACGCTGGACAACGTAAACCTGACCGACACCCTGCCACCACAGCTGCAATGGACTGGCGGACCGATCAACATCACCGCTCCGCTGGGTGTTGGCTGCGCCGTTACGAACGCACCGAATGCACCCGCCGATGCTTCTGGCGGCGATCTCATTGTGGATTGCAGCGCCGTCACCGGCACGGCGGGCGAGGCAGACCTTGTGGTGACCTTCCCGGCCTACATTGTCGACATACTCGACGAGGCGGTCGACGACAGCCAGCTTATCGAAAACACGGTAGACATTGAGTACCAGTACCAGGGCGATGACTACAGCGATTTTGCACAGAGCCAGGTACTGGCAGTACACGCAGCGATGCAAAAATCGGTCACGGGCGATGCCTTGCCCGGGGGAAGCCTGACCTATGCCATCGACTTCCAGTTGACGGATTACCCCGGTATGGGCTCCGGCGCCAGCGACTTCATCATTACCGATATACTGCCCAACGGCACGGCGTTTGACAGCACCGTAGAGTTACGCGTCAACGGCAGCCCTGTCGCAATTAGCGCCGCGGAAGTTGCCGGGCCCGGTAGCGGTGAAACGACCGTGACCTGGGACATCGGCGCAGCGTTCGGTGGCACCCTGCCCAATGCCAGTGATGGCCAGTTGCGCTATCGCGTTGACATACTGCAGACCTACGCAGGCCCCGGTAATGTGCCGGTACAGGCCAATGATGAACTGCTCAACGCTGCCGAACTGGAGTACACACTGACCGAGGGCGGCAGCGCGCAGAACGACTCACAAGCCAGCGCCGTCATCACCCCCAACGTAGCTGCAAAGACCATTCTCAACCCACCGCCACCCACCGAAGTCATGCCCGGCGAAGCGGTGACTTTCCTGTTGGACCTTGAAATCCCCGCGGGCGACTCCTCAAACGTTGTTTTCGTGGACTACCTGCCGCGCCCGGTCTTTGACGTACGCGACTTTGACACCGTGAATGGCTGGACAGTGCTGCCGCCCTTTGCCGCACTCATGCCGGATGTGTCTGTGGACGTGGGGCAGAATTCCGTCAGTTTCGATTTCGGCGACCTGAGCACAACCGGCCCTGCTCGCCTGGCCCTTGAACTGACCGCCATGGTCTCAGGTGAGCCCTTCGCGGACGACCTGTTCCTGACCAACCTGTATGGCTCCTTCTACGATAACGCCATCGGCCAGACCACCTCCGACCTGCAGGCCGCACCGCTGCGCGTGGGTGCACCCGACCTCATGATTACCAAGGGGGTTTTCTCCGTTGCCAATCCCGCTGCGGTGATCACGCCTGCACCACCTGCCGACCCCGGCCAGGCGCTGGTAACGGGCGATGCCCGGGGCGCGGATGCCTTCGACGAAGTCGTGTTTGTGATCACCGTAGAGAACATCGGTGGGCAGCCCGCCTACGCGGTCACCATTACCGATGCCGCCGTGAACGGGCTGGACTGCCCCGGGGCGCCGACAGTCACCAATGGCAATGGCGACACGCTCACTTTTACCGGTGGCCTGCAGAGCGCAGGGGGCCTTGTACTGGACGACCCGCTACCTGGCAACGACGACAACCCACCCAGTGGCGGCGCACCTTTTGGCGCTGATACCGCGCTACTGCGCCTGACCTGCACGCTCCAAGGCAATATCAGCCCAGGTGAGCGGCTGACCAACACTGCCGGCGTCACCTGGGTATCTACTCCTGGCGGCGGTGGCAGCTTCCCCACGCGCATAGATGACGCGGTCATCGAAACCGCACTGCCCGAGGTAGACAAATCCATAGTGTCTATCGCTCCGGGCTACGCCATGGATGGCCGGCTGGCCACCATAGGCGAGGTAGTGACCTACTCGGTGGCGATCACCGTGCCTGAGGGGCAGTCCCCCGCCGTACGGTTTGAAGATTTGCTCGATGTGGGGCTGGCACATGTCGAGGTGCTGAGCATCACCGCAAGCTCCGCGGCGCTGACCACCGATGCAGGCTCGTTTGCCGATGTGCTCAACAACAACCTGGGCTACCTTGCACAGGGCGGAGGCACCACGGGGCCAGACCGCAAGCTGGTGTTTGGTCCCACCAACCTCGCCAGCGGCTTTGGCCTGGTCACCAACAGCAACAGCGACAACGCCACGGACGAGACGCTTACCATCGTCTATCGCGCCCGCGTTCTCAACGCGATCGCCAACGTGGCAAACATCAGCCTGCGCAACCGCGCACGCTGGTACTGGACGCCTGCCGGCGGGACAGAGTTGCAGGTGCAGGACCGCGCGCCCGCCATCACGCTTGTTGAGCCTGCGCTCAGCGTCAGCAAGACGTTTACACCGAACATCGGCGACAACTCCACACCGCCGCTGGTCACTATCGAGCTGGCGCATAGCGGCACCAGTGGTAGCGACGCTTTCGACCTCCTGTTCACCGACAAACTCCCGGTGGACATGGAAATCCCCGGTGGCGCGGCGTCGGTCTCGCTCACCAACTGCCCGGCCACCACCCGCGTAGATGTGCTTGCAGAGACCACCTCCGACAAGCTCGAGATCGAGTGGGCGGCGCTGCCGACCACCAATGGCGTCTGCATCATCGAGTTCCAGAGCGACTTCCGCTTCACCCCGCTGGCGGGGATCACGCTGAACAACTGCGCGCAGGTGCAGTGGCAGAGTCTGTCGGCCGCTGACCAGCCGCTGCCCGCAGCACCGAACAACACCATCGCTGTTGAGCGCACTGGCGATACTGACGCGGCCGGCGGCGCGGCCAACACCTACCTGAGCCAGGGCTGCGACCTCTTCAAGGTGTTTGACGTGGGCATCGAAAAAACCGTCAGCAGTACATCGCAACCCCAGACCGACGCCATTCCCGGCACACCCGCAGGCGCCGAATCACTGACCATTGGTGAAGAAGTGACCTTTGAGCTTGTGGTGACGCTGCCTGCTGCCAGGGCTGTCGAACTGGAAGTGACCGACCTGCTGCCCACCAACGGTGCACTGCTGGAAGTACTCTCAGCCAGGACAGTGCGCACAGGAAGCGACCTCAGCTTCAGTCCCGGTGGCGATGACGACCCCGTCGCGGACATCAGCGATGACAACAGCGACGGTTTTGCCGACAAAGTCGTTCTCAATTATGGCCGCGTCGTCAACACCGGCTCCGACGGCGCAACCGACGCCGATCGCATCGTCATCGAGGTGGTCGCCAAAGTCCTGGACAGCGCGAGAAACCAGAACAATGATCTTGACGCCAACCGCGCCATCGTGCGCTTTTTACCGGGTCTGGAGTCCTCCGCAGAACAACCGGTGGAAATCGTCGAGCCGCTGCTGGATATCGACAAGTCGGCGGATGTGTCCGAAGTTGAAGCCGGTGACGAGATCACCTACCAGGTGCGTGTGCAGCACAGCGCCGCCTCGCGCGTGGACGCACAGGATGTCAACCTGACTGACCAGCTGCCGACAGACCTGCAACTGGTGCCCGGCTCAGCGCAGATTGGCAGCGTTTGCGATACGCCACCGAGCAGCGGGCCAACGGAAGTCGGCAACGGCTTTTCCGCGCAGTGGGCGGCATTCCCGCTAGGGGGCGTGTGTGACATTGCGTTTCGCGCACTGGTGTCGCGCACGGCAATTACCGGCAATACACTGGTCAACGAGGCCCAACTGGCGTGGACCAGCCTCAATACCCAGGGCGATACAGAGGATCGCGATTACGCCACCACTGACCAGTGGACCGTACTGGTCAGCCCGCCCGGCCTGAACAAGCTCCTGACAGACACATCGATACCGGAAACCACGCAGCGCCCGCTGGCAACGGAGAACGATCTGACCATTGGCGAAACAGCCACGTTTACCATTGCCGCCGACTTTCCTGACGGCACCACACTGGATGCCGTGCTCACCGACTTGTTGCCCAGCGACGGTGTTGCCCTGGACTTCATGCCGGGCAGCAGCCGCATCATCGCCATTGGTGGCGACCTGCAACTCAGCAGCGGCCTGGGTATCGGTGATGCTGCAACGGCCTGTACACCGCCCGACAGCAACTGTTTGAGTTGGTCGCTGGGCGATATCATCAACGCTGAAGACACCCGCCCCGAGCCTGACCTCGAGGACCGTATTGTGTTTGAGGTCACCGCCATCGTGCTGGATGATGCGGCCAATGTCGGCACCGGCGAGGACGACAACAAGCGAAATACGGCCACACTGACCACCAGCGAATCCGTGCTGGGAGATATTGAGCAGTTCAACATCGTGGAGCCACTGCTGGGCATACGCAAACTCACCGGTAACGGTGTCCCGGAGGGGTTCACCGAGGCCGCCCAGGAAGAACGCTTCAGACTGGTCATCGAGCACACCGCGGCCTCTTCAGCCGCGGCATTCAATCTTGAAATCGTCGACGAACTGGCGCCTGAAATGCTCTGGATCGAGGACCCACTGGAGCCACTGGCGAGCGATTGCCCGGGCTTTACCGTGGTCAGCACGCCGTCTGTCGGCTCTTCCGGCATCCTGGAATTCACAGTCGATGCCCTGCCGCTGGCCACGCGCTCCTGTGAAATCTCGTTCAAAGTGCAAATGGACCCTGCACTCGGTGTGCCCGGGCTGTATCGCAACGACGTGACACTGGATTGGGAGTCCGCACCCGGCTCGCCCCAGTCGCGTACCTACAGCGATATGGCACGCGCGCGCCTGTTTGCCGACGCCGACAATTTTGTCGTCAAGCGCGTGGGCAATACGTCACTGGATGACGACGAGCAGGGCGCCATGGACCCCAGTGATCCGTTGGCCCAGGTCGCGACCATCGGTGAAGTCATCTCCTATGAACTGGTCGCCGTGTTTACAGAAGGCACCAGCACCAACGTTTCACTGGTGGATACGTTCCAGCAGGACGGCGACGGCACGCTCGCGCTGGTCAGCGGCAACGTCGCCTTTGTGGGCGACAACATCACCACCTCACTGCCGGGCATGATCACAATGCCGCAGGCGGACCCTGAAATCGAAGTACTCTACGGCACCGTGGAAAACCTCGCAGATGGGGTCACCGACCAAAACGACAGTATCGCTTTCACGCTGCAACTACAGGTGCCTGATGAACCCGCGAACATGGCCGGTGATCGACTGCTCAACACGGTGGAGCTGATGTTTGACGGCATCGCCGATGTCATCACCGTCGACAGCGCCGTGGACGTGCTCATTGTGGAACCGCAGCTGAGCCTGAACAAGACCTTCACCGGCCTTGTGCTGGACGAGGCCACCCTTCGACTGGAACTGGAAAACACCGGCACGTCAGCGGCCTTTGACACTGTTATTACCGATGTTTTCAGTGACAGCCTCTGGGTGCCGGGCAGCCTGGTACCGATCACCGTGCCTCCGGGTTTTGCGATCAGCGAGTCAGTGGCGGGCAACGACATCACGGTCGAGATCGCCGCCGCCAGTGCACAGACGCCACCCACCCCGGAGGAAGTGCTACTGCCGGGCGAAAACCTGGTAGTGGAATTCAGCCTGCGCCTGCAAAACAACGGCCAACCCGGCCCCACCAGCATACCCAACACCGCCACGGCCGAGGCTACCTCGCTGCCGGGGCCAGACGCGGCAGAGCGTACCTACACCGCCACGGCCCAGGATACGCTGGAACTACCTGAACTGGCGCTGCAAAAAACGTGGATCGCCCCGGGCAATCCGGCTGAACCCGGCGATCTTGTCACCTACACGCTCACGCTGGCGAACACCGGAGCGGCACCGGCAACCGATATTGTGATAACCGACACACCGGACAGCATCGGCGAGTTCCAGGTGGGCAGCGTGAACACCAGCACGGTCGGCAGTGGCGCGAGTGTCACGGTTGTAACGGGCAATAACCCCGGCGATACGCAGATTCGCGTCACATCTGCAGCGCTTGCGGCAGGTGGCTCCGTCATCGTGACCTACGATGTGCGCATACCGCTACCCTACCCCGACGCTGACGGCGCCGCCGAGGCGTTGGAAAACCAGGCAGCGGCAGAATCGGCCGAAATCTCTCCGCTGGTATCCGACGATCCAACGACCGCCGCCGACGACGACGCAACCATCGTACCGCTTGTCGCTGACCCCATCATGACCATCGACAAAATGGACGGCGTGCTCTTTAGCAGCCCCGGTTCCGTGCTGAGCTACAACCTGCAGTACGGCAACGCTGGCAACCAGGATGCCACCGGCGTGGTGATTACGGAAACCGTGCCGGACTTCACCACATTCGAGGCCAATGCGAGCACGCCAGGCTGGGTCTGCGATGCCGGCGGCGCGGCGGGTGACACCTGCCGCTTCACCGTGGGCGACCTGAGCGGCGGCAGCAGTGCCGATATCATTTTTGCCGTACTCGTGGATACGTTCGTGCCCAGTGGTGTCAGCGAAATCACCAATACCGTTTCTATTGCGGATGACGGCCGCGAGAATGACTCGAACGCGCCCGTGATCCCCTCGGTCGATGATGACCTGGAAACCACACCCCTGGTCGCAGCGCCCGTGCTGGAGATTCTCAAGGACGATGGCGGACAAAGTGTGGTGCCCGGCCAGACCTTCTTCTATACCCTGACGTATCGCAACCTCGGCAACCAGGTCGCCACGGGTGTGGTCATCGACGAAACCGTGCCACTGCACACGACGTTCAGCGATGCCGCCAGCGGCAACACCAACTGGGATTGCGCCGACGGCAGTCTGTCGGGCACCACCTGCCAGACACTGGTCGGTGATCTTGTTCCCGGCGCCAGCGCCCAGACCGCACAATTTGGGCTACGCGTACTGACCCCGGCCGCAGCGGGCGCGGACTTCATTAACAATACCGCCCGCATCAGGGATGATGGCAACAACGGCCTGGGCGTTGTCGTCAACGACCAGGACAGCGACGTCACACCGATCATCGCCAATCCTGACCTGACCATTCTCAAAATCAATGACGCCGGTTTTGTCAAAGTGGACCAGACCATTACTTACGAGCTGACCTACCGCAACGTGGGCAACCAGGATGCCACTGGCGCCGTGGTGCGTGAAACCGTGCCGCGTGGTACCGAGTTTGCGCGCGGTGCCAGCCTGCCCACAACGTGGTCGTGCCCGCCACGCTCACCGGGAGGCACGGTGTGTACGGCGCTGGTCGGTGACCTGGGAGCCGGCCAGGGCGGCGTATTGAAGTTCGCTGTACAGGTCGTTCGCGAACCCCGCGGCAGCAAGATTGAAAACGTTGCGCGCACCAACGACGATGGCAATAACGGCGCCGACCCGACGCCGGAAAACAACATCACCCGGCTGATCAACAGCTTCCGTCCCAAGGAAGTGCCCACCTTGCCGACACTGGGCCTTATCATACTGAGCGTACTGGTTGGCCTGGGTGGGGCGGCACGTTTGCGCAAACGCAGGCGACAGTAGTTCTGCTAACATGCCGTTGGAACTGCAACCACCCGGAGACGCGCAATGCCAAAACACACTGCCCTGACGGCCTTGCTCATGGCCACCCTCGCGGCCTGTGGTACCCCGCCTGGTGATGCACCGCCAGCGGCTGAGTATCGTCCCCTGGCCAATGTACAGCAGATGATGGGCTGGATACTGGATCCCGCCGCCGATGTCATCTGGGACAACGCGGGAACCATCATCACTGCCGACGGCAGCCGCGAATTGCACCCGACGACCGACGAGGGCTGGGACAAGATCATCCACGCAGCGGCCATCATTGCCGAAAGCGGCAACCTCATGATGATGCCCGGACGTTCCATGGGCGATGACTGGCAGGAATACTCGCGCGGCCTGATCGACACCGGTGAACTGGCCATCGCAGCGGCGACGGCGCAGGATCCTGATGCACTGTTTGATGCCGGCGGACGTATCTACCAGGTCTGCAAGGCCTGCCATGACCAGTATTGGGTCAAGGGGCGCGAAGCCGCCGCGGGCGGCGAGGCGGCCTTCGACCAGTACGGTGACGGGGCGAGCCGGTAGGCGTTGCAACGCGCATCACCAGGCAGGCCACGCGCGTGAACGTTGCGCCGGCTTGCACCCTCCCGCAGTGTGTACGTGCGGCCACCGCACGACTGCGTTGGGCACGCGGCGCGTTGCCACTGCTGCTGGTGATGTGTGCAGTCCAGGCCACGGCACACGATCTTTCAGCGGACAACGCCGCTTATGTGCAAAGCCTCTCGGGGCCGGCCGTCGGGCCGTTTCTCTACCTGGGCGCAAAGCACATGCTTACCGGGCTGGATCATTTGCTGTTCCTGCTCGGGGTCATTTTTCTCCTGTCTCGTGCCAGCGATATCATCACCTACATCACGCTGTTTACCCTCGGCCACAGCATCACGCTGATGCTCGGCGTGTGGTTTAACTGGCAAGTGAATGTACATCTCGTCGATGCCGTGATCGGCCTGTCTATCGTGTACAAGGCCTTTGAGAACCTGGGTGGTTTCAAGCATGTTCTTGGCCTGCAGCCGAGCACGCACCTGGCCGTTCTCGTGTTTGGCCTGTGTCACGGCCTCGGCCTGGCGACCAAGCTGCAGGGCTACATCAGCGGCGGCGACGGGCTGTTGACCAACCTCATGAGTTTCAATATTGGCGTAGAATTGGGGCAGATCCTTGCGCTGACCGCTATCGCCTATGTACTGCTGCTGTGGCGCAGCAGCCGCTCTTTCGGCACCTCTGCTTTTGCCGCCAATGCCGTGTTGATGTGCCTGGGCTTCATACTGACCGGCCGTCAAATAGCAGCCTACGTTTTCGCGTGACCAGCGCGATGACAGGGATCGGGAACAGGCTTACACAAGGGATGGTCTGGCAATGAACCGCACAGTCAATCGGCAGAAGGTCCTGGTCGCCAGCGGCGCAGCCCTGGCGGCTGCACTTGCGCTGCTGGTCACTGTAGTGCTGCCGGCGGAATACGGGTGGGATCCACTAGGCAGTGGCAAAGCCCTGGGGCTCACCGGATTAGCCACGGAAAAAAGTACAGCGCTGGTAGCGCAAGTGGGGCCCTGGCAGCAGGACCGAAGAACGTTCCACCTGGCGCCTTTTGAATCTGTGGAATTCAAGTACCGCCTGCAATCCGGCGATGTCCTGTTGTTCCAATGGCAAAGCAGCGCCGAACTGGTGGCTGAGCTCCACGCAGAACCTGATGGTGCTGCGCCCGGCTACGCGGAGACTTTCGATAAGTCCAGGAAACGGCAAGCGGCGGGCAGCTATCACGCCGTATTCACCGGCCTGCACGGCTGGTTCTGGCAAAACCGCACACAGCAAAACGCAACGCTGACACTGCAGACCAACGGCTATTTCGAACAGGCCAGGGAGTTTCGCGACGGGCGCGAGTTTACCTATGCATTTGCCCCGACAAACCCTGCCCGGGTGAGCGCTACTGGCCAGGTTGATCCCGCCGCGCAGAAGGCCGGGGAGCAGCAAAAGCCCTAGCGTCAGTCGCCCATTGCAAGCAGCGTCTAGCCGTAGGCCATCTCCAACAGTTCCAGCACCGATTGAATCTCGCCCCACCAGTACATTGCCGCCGCGACCAGCACACCGGCTGATGCCAGCAGCGCGGCCAGCTGTACATCCCGTGCCGCGGTGGCCCTGTTTGCAGGCGCCTGCGCCGATGCGTTCACTGTAAGCTCCTGTCGTTCAAATCACGGTTCGCCTCTGGGTGCATCCCCACGGACATTCGCGTGCACATTCGCGGGCACATTCCCAAACACATTCCCAAATACAGCGCCAAGTGCATCCCTAACCGGAAAACCCGATCCAGCGGCCGGTGGCCGCAACTGAAAACCAGATCACCAGCGAGGCCACGGCGACCAGCCGCAGGCTGCCCTGTGAGACCGCTCCATAATGGTCCACCAGTGGTCGCCGAACAAACCACTGGAACAGTACGCCTGCGGTCAGCGCCAGCATCTTGAACCAGAAGACCTCCAGGTAGTAGACCTTCAACGCAACGCCGCAGGCCATAAAAAGGCCGCTGGCCACCACAAGCAGTAAACCCAGCAGCCAGACTCTATGGCACTGCGCCTGCACCTGTTGCAGGGGCTGGTCGGTCAACACCAGCCCGAGCAGGCGGCCATCGGCGGCCAGCACGGCTCCACCGAGCAGCGCCATCGCGAGCAGGTGAACAGTCTGTACCAGCGCGAACACCGCGCCCCAGGTTTTGCCGACAACGCCCATTGGCGTGGTTTCCATCCACTCAAACAGCGGCAACAGCGCATGCCAGGTTGCCACCCGCAAGTCAGTCACGGCAAAGGCAATACCTAGCGCCATCACCAGTAACAGCAGGCAGGTACGTTTATAGGCAACCAGTACTGACACGGGCGGCCCTAGAACTGTTCCTGGCCGGGCACACACCCGGCCAGCGCGCCAATCAGTGGTGCGGGATCAGCATTACAGTCGAACCAATCGTAGGCGATAAAGCGGCCACACATCACAATCAGTGCCCAGAACAGCAGCGACAGTGCAGCGCCAACGCGCAAAGGCAATGGCGCCCTGGGCGCAGCATCCCAGCCGCCGCCGGCAGCGCGCAGACGGCGGTGGAACAGCCAGGCATTAAGCGCAGCGGCAACCAGCAACACCACCTTGATGCGAAACCACAAGCTTTGCGAGGTGCGCACGGGAATGGCATAGAACAGTAACAGGCCGGTAATGATCATCACGCTGAAACCGGCCAGCATGGGCACATTGAGCCGCTGGGCAATGGTTGTGGCCGGCACCTGCGGCAGTGCCAGCCCGAGCATGCGCAAGTCAATCAGGAACAGCATACCCAGGCTCAGCATCAGCGCCAGCACATGGGTGGACTCGATCCAGTTGTACATGTAGTAGGACTCGTGCAGGCCAGTACTCCAGGCATGCGTATCGAGCCAGCGTGCGAAATCGTAAATGAGCGCGTTCACGGCAGCTTGCGTACTAGCGGCTGCGCAATGGCAACGACAAGGTCATGCAGGCAGTCACCGCGGCTAGCGCTCGCGCGGGTCGGAGCCGTCTTTCGGGGCGCCGGTGCCGGAAGACCCCATAAACACCCTGCGCCCGTCTGCAAACACCAGGTCGCGCCCGTTGGCCTTGCAGGCCGGCTGGCAGCGCTTGTCCTTGGCTTCATAGCCGCGTACGCGTATCTCACTGCCGATCGGCAGGGAATTCTTGTGAATGCCCGAACGCAAAAGTGTGTTGGGCGTGCCGCCCTCTACCATCCACGCCACGCTGCTGCCGTCTTCACCTACGACATCAAGGTGTATCCACGCATGAGGATTAATCCACTCCACTTTCGTGACCTTGCCTTCCAGTGTGACCGGCGCGTCCTTGTCAAACTCGGCAGAAAACGCGTGGTGACCCCAGGCCTGCCAGGACAGCAAAGCGGCGAGCGGCAGGGTGACCGCCATCATCACTCTTACAAGAAACATTGTGCTTACTCCTCTTCCTGGCGCGCACCGGACAAAATATTAGGCAGCGCATAATTGCCTTCATGGCAGGCGTATTCGTAGATCGGACCCTGCGTGGATCGCAGCGTCATTTCACCACGCCAGGGTTGCTTGTAGATATTGGGATCTGTCACGGTGAAGGTGTACAGGATTTCATCTTCTGCCAGGCGCGTAAAGCGCTCTTCCACCACGGTGTCCGACGCCATCATCAACTGGTGCTTGATCGCCAGGCGCAGGCTTTGCTGCGGGTGGAACTGGGTGGTCGTGACGACCAGCGTGTCGCCCTCCCAGTGACCAATGGAATCTCCCAACCAGGGCTGCACGGCACTGGGCAGCGGCTGGGCGTTCATGCGCACTGTGCGCACGTTGTGGTTCATTTCCACCAAAATAGAGATGGTGTCTTTGTTCTGCACGAACTGGTAGTTGTTGTTATACAACACCGGCAACATCGGTGGACCGCCGGTAGAGCCGAACCCCACCGTGCAGCGCTCGCCATTGGGGCGCTCTTCAGGGTTGTTCTCGCGCATCATCATGCGCCCGAGGCTCCAGTAAAACTTGCCCCTGGCCAGCAGTGTGTAGGGGACCTGGCCATCGTCGGGATCCACGATAATGGAGCTGCGCGGCTGCCCGCGCACACGCAGTACGCGGGTGCCTGGGTCCAGCCATGCGGCGTTGTAACCGCCAACGTTCTCTCCGGCCACGAGGTCGCCCTCGGGCAGGTCATCGATGCTCGCCAGCGCCTCTTCACCGAGCTTTTCGATATGCGCAGCCTGGGCCTCGGTAAGCACCAGCGTATCGATTTCGTCTGGTCGGGTCAGCGCCGTAGTGGTCGCGCTGGTCCAGATTCCCTGCAGGTCAGGGTCGCCCCAGGGCATGCGCGGCAGTTGCCAGTCGTCAGCGGTCACCGTGCACGGGAAGGCCAGGCATGCCAACAGCCCCAGGCGCATCGTTAGCGTTTTCATGGTCAGCGGCTCCTCAGTCCAGAGGTTCTTTGCGCAGGTGTCCGTACATCAACTCCTCCACATATTCGACGCAGTTGAACTGCAGCATGGTGGCGTCCGCCCCTACCCGTCGATAGAGCGGCATGCGGATTGTCCACGGACGCGTGAACACTTCCGGGTCATCCATGGTCGCACTGTAGTCGATGGTGTGCTCGGAGGTACGTGTAAAGCGCTCGGTCACCTTGAGTTTGTCCGAGTGGTAGTTTCCTGCGCGATCAAACCAGGTGCGATCATTCAGGCCTGTCGTTTCAATCACCAGCGTGTCGCCCTCCCAGCGCGCCCAGGATTGTCCCATCCAGGAATCCAGCGGCGCAGGGCCAGGGTCACTGAGCGCCACGTTGCGCACGGCTCCTGCATAGGCATAGGAGAACAGGAGCGCATCCTTGTTGTGGGCAATACGAAAGGGGAAAGGCATGTACGTTGCGCGCGGTATTCCGGGCAGGTAGCAGCGCACCTCCGGGTCTGCGGTGATCCAGTTCCTGCGATTCTCTTCGCGCCTGGCCAGCGCGCTCTCTTTATAGGGAATCGTCTCACCCTCCACCACACCGATGCTGGGCGGCAGTGCACCCACCGCGCCCAGCGCCACCAGTTCCTTCGCGGGCACCGGCACTACCGGGCCCTCGCGCATCACCTGCGCGGCGCGACCGGTATGCGCCTCAAGAGAATGGTTAGCCGTATTGAGCACCTGCCACACGCCGCTGAAGTCCGGCTTGCCGTCGGCGGTGCGGGGAGGCTCATACTGCGCAGCCGGCGCGGCGGCCTCATCAGCCGCCTGCGCGGCGCCCTGCCCCGTGAGCAGCACCAGCACGGCCAGCGCAGCCTGCAGCATCCGGGGTGTCAACGATTGCGTTCTGATCATAGTATTGTCCTTTCGCTTCTGACTTCGGTTGCGCATGTCATCCCTGCCCAATACCCGGCGATTATGCTGCCGCACGGCGTGGGCCCGGCGCCGATACCCATCAGTACCCGGCTCAATCATCTTGTGCAGATGGCAACGCAAATGCAATCAGGTGATCACCAGGTGGACTGCCACCGGCCCAATGCCCTCCTGCAGCGATCACCACAAACTGCCGACCACCGGGCTTCACCTGGTAGGTCATCGGCAGGGCATTGCCCGCGGTGGGAAGATCCGCCTGCCAGAGCTGCTCACCGCTGCGCTGGTCAAAGGCACGCAGCGTATGGTCGTTGGAGATGCCGGAGAAAACCAGGCCGGTGCTGGTCATCATCGGCGCGGCCAGCCCCGGTAAGCCCTCGATCCACCAGAACGGGAAAGGCGCCATGTAGCGCGTAGTGCCCAGCGGCACACTCCATAGCTGCTTGCCGGCGACAAGGTCGATCGCATCCAGCGTCCCCCAGGGCGGCGCGACACAGGGCAATCCCAGCGGCGAGCGCAGGAACGAGGTGTCCACACAGTAGGGCGTTCCTTCCTGTGGTTGCATGTTGCCTTCACATTCTGCGCGCGGAATCAACTTGATGTATCCCGGCACACGCGTGGTAAAGACGACCATGACGCCAGTGCGAGGGTCAATGGCGGGCGACCCCCAGTTACTGCCACCGGTATTGGGCGGGAAGCTGATGGTGCCCTTTGTGGAGGGCGGGGTATACAGGCCCTCGTATTCCATCTCCCTGATCAGCTTTTCACAGGCTCCCCTGTCCCAGGGCGTCAGGCCCCAGGCATCTTCCGGCGCGAGGCGCGGCTTCAGCAGCGCCGGAATATGCGTGGGAAAAGGTTGCGTGGCCGACAGGTACTCCTGCTCCACCTGGCCTGTCTGCGGTACCGCGCGCTCTTCAATCGGCCACAGGGGCTCGCCGGTTACGCGGTTAAAGGCAAATGTCAGGCCCATCTTGGTCACCTGTATCAATGCGGGCACGGACGCACCGTCCATCGCCAGGTCGACCAGCGTGGGCTGCGCCGGCGTGTCGTAATCCCAGATGTCGTGATGCACCAGTTGCTGGTGCCAGGCAACCTCGCCGCTGCTGCCGTGCAGCGCCACAACGGAGCTCGAGTAGTAATCCAGCCCCTTGCGGTGGCCACCAAAATAATCGGGCGTCGTGTTACCCGTGGGCAGGTAGACCAGATCATGTTCGGCATCCACGGCAATGATCGACCACACGTTGGTGGTGCCGGACAGCCAGGTGCCGTCGGCATTCTTCTGTGGCATTCCCGGCGGCACGGGGTTGAACACCCACAGCAACTCACCACTGCGCACGTGGTAGGCGCGCACGATCCCGCCGGGCGAATCGGTGCGCTGGTTGTCCAGCACCATCGACCCGGTAATGAGCTTGTCGCCCAGTATTGCCGGCGGTGAGGTAATGCCGTACTCGGCCGGCTGGTGCGCGGCCAGCCCGCGCGAGGTATCGATTTGCCCACCGTCGCCAAAATCGGCACAGGGTTTGCCGGTGCGAGCGTCGAGCGCAAGAATACGCGCATCGAAGGTGCCCGCAATAATACGGCTCTCACACATCCCGTCGCGGCCGGAGGTCCAATGGCTTACGCCACGGCAGTTGGGTAAGACGGGCGTGTCGTCCATATTAACGCCCGGGTCGAAAGACCAGATTTCCTCACCGGTCTCGGCGTTCAGGGCAAAGATGCGATTGAAGGGAGAGCAGTAGAACAGCCGCTCCCCGATCACAATGGGCGTGGCCTGAAAGGAGCTTTGTGACACCCCGGGATCGCCCTCTTCCATGCTCGCCAGGCCCTGGCGCACATCGCCCGAGCGGTGCTCCCAGGCGATCTCGAGCGCGGCAACGTTGTCCGGGGTGATCTGCGTGGCGCTCGAGAAGTGCGTGCCGCCAGGCGTTGCGCCGTAAGCGGGCCAATCGGCCACTTGCCCCTGGGGCACGGCATCCAGACCGACCGACTTGCAGGCGCCGAGGCTGGCACACACACATGCAATGGCAAGGAGGGGGCGAACAACCGGGCCGAAAATGACGCGCAAACTGGAATCCTCACCGTGCAGAGATCCACATCCTACTCCACATTCCAGAAACTGACCAGCCGGTCATATTGTGCCGACCAAGCGCCTGCACGGCCTGTGTCAGGCTACAGCACCAGCGGCTGTTGTTTGTGCGGCGCACTGGAACCTGCGAAAAACCAGGACTCTATGGCATAGCGATTCCTGGTGTGGTCGGTGCCAAAGGCCGTGCGGTGCAGGTTGAAATGATCGAAGAAGATCGCATCCCCCGCGCGAAAGGCGGGCACTGCCGTGGGATGGGTTCTGGTGACCTCGTCAACGACCGCCTGTGACACCGTCCAGTCAAAATCGGCGCCGGCTGTACCGGTTGCATACAGCGTACCGTTGTTTTCACCGACCAGTTCGATACCCGGCGCAGCGGCCCCCGAGCCACAGTCCGTCAGAGCGATCCACAGGTTTACCGTACGAATATCCGGGTCACCGAGAAAGCGACCATCCTGGTGCCAGCCGGCCTCGCTGCCATTATTGGGCGTAATACAGCGCAGCACCCATTTGCGCACCGACAGCACCGCCGCCTCTCCAAAATACTGCGCAAGCAGTTGGGGCAATCCAAGGTCGCGGTAGAACTGAGTCAGAGCCAGTGACATCACCGGCGAATCGGCACACCACACTGAACCGGAGTTGGAGTAGCGATTGCTGTTGTCCTTGTCCAGTTGCACCGGGCCGCCGCGGACTTTTTCGGAACGATTGAACCACACCGCGGTGTCGGGCGTGGTTTGCGCCATCACCGCCTGGCGGCGGGCCTCCAGGGTCCGATCGATATTCCCGCGCATGGTCGTCACGACATCCGGCGGCATCAGCCCGCGTACGATCAGCCCGCCTTTGCCAAAAACACCGGCCTTGAGTGCCCCGACGTCCAGCTGTGCCAGGTCGATCTCGGGAAACCCCTGTTCGTGGGCGTAACGCCCGTCATGCGGCGGCGGCCATTGCGGCGGCGCATCAGGCCAGGACATCCGGCCAAAGGCCTCAACACGCACATCCACCAGGCGCTGGGCAATCGCCGGGTGTAACGTTTGCCGCCCGGCCTGCTCGAGCACGGTAATGGCCTGGCGGACTTGCCCTGCTTCCAGCAAAGCCTGTGACTCGCCCAATGCCCTGTCTACCGCCGCCGTGGCAGCGAACTGTTGAACCATAGCCTGGTCTCCGTTGTTGTTGGCACGCGCGCCGCTGAAGCGGGAGCAAAGCGCATCAAGGTGGCGACACAATGCAACTCACAATTGCGCAATCAACACCCTCATACGGTGCCAGTGTACCGCGACCGCAACGAAAAACGCAGCGGTGCTGGCGTCGGCAGCGCCCGCCCGGCAGTGTGACAGAAAGCGCCGCACAGCTCATTGACTACAATCAATCCGCCGGCTACGCGCACTGGGCGCGGTGACTTTTCACCATCGCGTGCAGCGCTTTTCGATGACCACACTGCAAAGTCCCAGTAAGATGGGGCTTCATTGTCCGGGGGTGCTCCTGTTATGTTGGCCAGCCTGCTCACGTTCCTGCTCGTTGTATTTGTCACGCTGTTTATCGCGCTCCCGCTGCTGGTGTTGATACTGCTGAAGCTGGTGCCAGGCCCGCTGCTGTCATGGGCCGATGAGCGCGCCTACCGGGCACTGGATGTGGAGCGTTACAATCGCGAAAGTCCCTACAATGCGCCGGGCTTCAAGCCGCAGCACACGCTGTGCGCGTCACAGGCGCTGCAACCGAGTCGCCCGCTACCGGCTGATCTCAACGGTGTCTACCTGCGCAACGGCACCAACTTGCAGTTCGCCCAGACGCGCGGCCGCTACCACATGTTCAATGGCGCCGGCATGCTGCACCAGATCAGCATCAGCAATGGCAAGGCCTGCTACTCCAACCAGTACGTCAAAACACCGCGCTACCAGATTGAACAGGCCGCAGGCGCCGACCAGTACCTGCACTTTGGCGACCTCGCCGGTGGCGGCAAGGCGGGTTTGGCACGGATGGTGATTACTGCAATGAAACAGCGCTTTGGCGTGCTGCCAAAACTCGATGTGCTGGAAAGCGGCAACTCCACCACGGCCATCCAGTACCACCACGGCAAACTGTACTGCCTGCAGGAGACGGGCTATCCGTTTGCGCTGGATACGCGCCTGGAGGACGGGGAACTGCGCCTGAGCGGTGAAGGCCATTTCGAGACTTTCGACGGCAAACTCGACTCACCCTTTACCGCACACCCCAAGATCGACCCGTCCACCGGCGACTGGTACACCTTCAGTACCGAGTTCCAACAGGGCAAGTTACGCCACTCGCGCGTGCACGAAGGGCGACTCGTTGCGCACAGTGTTATCGATCAACAAAAACCGGCGCTGGCTTTTCTGCACGACTATTTCCTGACAGAAAACTACCTGGTCTTTCCAGACCTGTCCCTGCGCTTCAATCCCAAAGCATTGTTTGGCCCCGAGCAAAGCCCCATGGTCTTCGATGCGGGTTACCCTATGCGCTGGGGCGTGATTCGCCGCGACCACCAGGACGGTGACGCCGTGCGCTGGTTTACAACCGGGCAACCCGGCCACCTGTGGCATGTGGTCAATGGTTGGGAAGAAAAGCGTGCAGACGGCGGCACCGACATTGTGCTGTTTGCCCCCGTTTTTCGCAGCTATCCGTCAAACATCCCCATTCACAATCCGCAGGAGCCGCATACCACGTTCAACAAGTGGCGGCTGAACATCGACGACGGGCGCGTGACCGAAGACCGCATACTGCTCGATCACTTCTACGAAAGACCCAGTTTCAATACCGCCTTCCTGGGCAGACCCAGCCGCTACGCCTACCTGCTCGATGAACAGAAGGAAGGCATGATGGCCAAGGGCGTATTGAAGTACGACATGATCGACGAGCGCGAGGTCGCCTATTTTGACTATGGCGCGTTCTACGGGGGCGAGGCACTGTTTGTGCCACGCGCTACCAACAGCGGCAGCGATTCACAGAACGACAGCAACGCCAGTCCGGTCGAGGATGACGGCTATCTACTGGAGCTGCTGATGGGCGCTGATCAGGCCGAACTGCTCATACTGGATGCCGCCACCATGACTGAAGTCTCGCGCCTGCCCATTCCCCAGCGCGTACCCTTTGGTGTGCACTCGTGCTGGCTCAACCCGATGCAAGTGCAGGCGCTGGCCTGATGCAGCAATGACTAACGAACCGACGACCTTATCCAAACCACCGCTGCTGCGCGTCGCACCTTACCCGCAACACGACCCCGCCCACGTACGCAACCGCAATCACACTGGAGGAACGCATGGACGTTAAGCTCAATGAACCCGCCGAGGGCCCCCTCAAGGGCATTCGTGTTCTGGATATTACTTCAATGATCACGGGGCCCCTGTGTGGCCAGCAACTGGGCGACCTGGGCGCCGAGGTCATCAAGATAGAGCCCACCCACGGTGAAATTGCACGCTGGCTGGCCCCGCCGCAGAAAGACGGGCTCACCGGCTTCTATGCGCAGCTCAATCGCAACAAGCGCAGTATCGCGCTGGATCTGAAAAGCGCAGAAGGCATCGCTGTCGTGAAAAAACTTGCCGAGACCGCAGACATCGTCGTGGAAAATTTCCGCGGTGGCGTACCGGATCGCGTCGGCTTTGGCTACGAGGAACTGCGCGCCGTGAATGATCGCTTGATTTACCTGTCCATCACCGGCTTTGGCCCCAGCGGACCTTACTCCAATCGGCCCGCCTACGACCCCATCGCGCAGGGGTTGGTGGGCGGCTGCTTCATCCAGGGCATGCCTTTTGGGGAAAAGCCCATGCTGATACAGTCGGCGATTGTTGATAAAACCACGGCAATCACCGCGGCGGGCGTGGCGGTTGCCGCACTGTACGCGCGCGATCGCCCCGGCGGCACCGGCAAGGGGCAGCGTGTGGACGTCCCCATGATCGATGCCTGGGCGGCAAACTCGCTGCCCGACATGATGCCCGTTGACAGCTTTATTCCCAGTGATCTCCCGGACCCGGCGCCGCTGGCAGTGTTGCGCACCTTTGCGACCACCGACGGCTACATCGTTGGCATGGCATTGCAGGACAATCACTTCCAGGGCCTGTGCAAGGCGCTGGAATGCGAGGAACTGCTGGCAACACCGGGCATGGCAACGCTGGGCGAGCGCGTCGGCAACTTCAAACCGTGGCTGGACGCGATCGAAGCCGTCATCAGCCGCTTCTCAACGGACGATGTACTGGCCAGGCTGGATGCGCATGGCGTGCCCTTCGGACGCGTCAATACCGTGCGTGAATTCGCCGACGACCCCCAGGTAAAGCACAACCGTACGGTGTTTGACGCCGAGCATCCGGACATTGGCACCATGCGCTACATCCGCTATCCCGGTCACCTGTCGGACACACCCGCCTCGTTGCGCCGGCACCCACCGCGCCTGGGTGAGCACAGCAGGGAAATCCTCGTCGATGCGGGCTATTCTGAGCAGGACATCGAGCGCCTGCTGGCTGCCGGGGTGGTGGGAAGCCTGTAAGCGCTACGGCGTGGTCAGTGGTTGGTGATTACTTGTCAGCTGATCACTGCCTGCGCAGCGCCACGGTCGCGGCCAAGGGCAAGTGCAGGACGCTCAGGCCGCGCGGCGCATCAGGCCAGCAGGCAACTTGCGGCAAGGTTACTGGCCGCTGTGCACAGGCGCGTCGAGCGCAACAGGTTGGCATCGAGCCCGTTGGTCAGCAGGCAAAATGACAGGCCGGATTGTGGGTCTCCCCAGGCGACCTGCCCGCCCACACCCTGGTGCCCGAACGCCTGGGCCGAGACTTTCTCTCCCATACCCCGATTGATTTTGAAACGATCATCACCGGCGACCACCACACCCAGCCCGCGATGCGCAGGCGCACCGCTGTGCGGGTCTGGCACATCGCAATAGACTTTGCCGATCACCTGCGCCAGTGTTGCTCGCTCCCAGATCTCGTCCGCATTGTGCAGCAGTGCCTGGTAAAACAGGGCCATATCGGCGGCAGTGGAGACAGCACCCCCACCGGGCAGACCCAATGCCCGCACGTCGGGTTCATTGAAGGACAGGTAAAACGCATCCTGGTCGGCCGGCCACTGCACTTCACGGCCAAACAGCGCGCGCAGTTCCTGTGCATCAGGAGGCTCACCAACATAGGCTACCGCAGCGATGTCGTCACCCTCATCCCGGGGCACGCCCAGGCGCAGTTTGCGCAATCCGCAGGGCTGCAGGATGGCCTGCTGGATATAGCGGCGATAATCCACGCCACTGACCGCAGAGATGATTTCGGCCAGTACCCACCAGGCTGAGAGGGGGTGGTACACCACTTGCGTGCCCGGCGTCCATTCGAGTTCCCAGTGCGCCATCTGTGCCAGACGTGATGTTGAGTCCCACCAATGTGGGGGCCCGAGCGTGGCATTGGGAAAGCCACTGCTATGGCACAACAACTGCTCCACGGTAACCCGTTCCTTACCACCACCCCCAAAGACGGGAAGATAACGACTGACAGTGGCGTGGATGTCCAGCAAGCCCTCACCCATGAGTTTCCAGCAAGCCGCAGCAACCAGAGGCTTGGTGCAGGAATACACCAGGTAGCGCGTGTCGTTCGTCTGGTTGCCAAGCGTTTCGAACAGGACCAGCGCATTATCCTTGGCGAGCGCAAACTGCACCGAGGGCAGCGGCGAGGTATCGAGCGCACGCTGCACGCGCTGTACAAGGCGCTGCAACTGGGTGTGATCAACGCCAAGCGCAGCAGCGTCGACTGTTACCCCGTCAACCATGCGCGCCATCTACGCCAGCACCAGGCCGGCATACGCCGGGCCCATGCATCACGGCATGGGGGGCTTGTAGATCAATTCCATTATCTGGTCGACACTGAACGACCCCGGACGCTGACGCGGCGGAAACTGCTGCAGGCTGCCCACAAACTGTGTGACAGCGCTCACACCGAGCATCCCGACGGATGCCACTTTTTTATCCCACCACAGGTTATAGCTGTTGGAGTCGGTATCGGCGCGCTCAAAAGGATCACGCCGCAGATGAAAAATTTTCGGTATGCGCAGCGGTACAAAGGGGTCGCGCCACACATCAAAGCGGTTGGCACGCTGCTCGGCAAACACCAGCTTCCAGTCGCCGATGCGCGTTGCTGTGAGCAGACCATCGTCGCTGAAGTAGAAAAACTCACGGCGCGGTGCATTCTCTTGCTGACCCGCCAGGAACGGCATGAAATTGTAACCGTCCAGATGCAC
Source organism: Gammaproteobacteria bacterium (assembly GCA_024742415.1). GTDB lineage: Bacteria > Pseudomonadota > Gammaproteobacteria > Pseudomonadales > Halieaceae > Marimicrobium. The sequence continues at coordinate 200,254 of JANSYN010000007.1, read as the reverse complement.
CTTGAAGGTCTTGCTGCCAATCTGCTTGCCCTTCTTCAGGTCGGCAACGATGGAGGCTTCGCCAACGGCAGCCATGAGCGTGGGCACCCAGTCCAGGTGCGACATGACCTGATTACTGACGCGGCCGGGCGCTACCGTGCCTGGCCAGCGCACCATGGCCGGCACACGAAAGCCGCCCTCCCAGTTGGTGTTTTTCTCGCCGCGAAACGGTGAGATCGCCGCATCGGGCCATTGGTTATAGTGCGGGCCGTTGTCGGTGGAATAAATGACGATGGTATTGTCTGCAACACCCAGGTCATCGAGCTTGTTCAGGAGCTGACCCACATGCCCATCGTGCTCAACCATGCCGTCGTTATAGAACCCCTGTCCGGAAATACCGCGCACACTGTCTTTGACGTGGGTGTAATAGTGCATGCGGGTTGAGTTGAACCACACAAAGAAAGGCTTGCCGTCGGCATGGGCCTGATCCATGAATTTCAGTGCAGCCGCCAGGAATTCTTCATCGACGGTTTCCATGCGCTTGCGGGTGAGTGGGCCGCTATCCTCGATACGTCCATCGGCAAAGCTGCGAATGACACCGCGCGGGCCAAACTGCTTGCGAAAGTTTGCGCTCTTGGGGTAATCGGGATCTTCAGGCGCTTCTTCGGCATTGAGGTGGTAGAGATTGCCAAAGAACTCATCGAAGCCGTGATTGGTCGGCAGGAACTCGTCGCGATCCCCCAGGTGGTTTTTTCCGAATTGGCCAGTGGCATAGCCGTGCGGCTTGAGCATGGCCGCCAGGGTGGGGTCTTCCGGCTGTATACCAATGGGCGAACCCGGAATACCGACTTTGGTCAGGCCCGTGCGAACGGGGTGCTGCCCGGTGATAAACGCCGATCGACCGGCAGTACAGCTTTGCTCACCGTAATAGTCAGTGAAGATCATGCCTTCATTGGCAATGCGGTCAATATTGGGGGTGGGGTAGCCCATCATCCCCAGGCTATAGCGGCTGATATTCCAATAGCCGATATCATCACCCCAGATCACCAGGATATTGGGCTTTTCCGCCGCGTGGACCAGCGGCAAGCACAGCAAGCCCGCGGCCGCCAGTACCGTGCTTGCCAGTCCTCGCAGGGCGCTTGCTCGCGCGCGAGACACAAAGTGATGCAACATAGGTTTCACTCCTTCAGATTCCAGTTTACCAACTTGCAAAACAGTGTAGACCACGCCTGCAGGGCTGGCCTGCTGTGGCGCCGCGCGACTAGTTGAGCCCGCGGTAGCGTTCGTCCCACTTCCTTACGATGGCCTTGTGTGAGCCGTCTTCACGCGCCTGCGCCAGGGCGGCATTGAATGCGCTGATCACCTGCTCTGCGTTAGCCATGGACCGACTGACAGCCACATGGCGCGACACGCGTGGGAGCTCGATGGCAGTCACCGAGAAATCGGTGATGCGATCCTTGAGAAACTCATGCAGCTGCTGGTTCACGGTACGGCGATCGCCAATCACAAAATCCACCGAACCGTTTTGCAGACGCAGCAGATTCTGGATAAGGTGGTTTTCCTGCACCAGTTGCAGGTCGGGCACCTGCGAGAAGTCTATCCCATAGGCATAGTCTGCACGCACCCCGAGCCGGCTGCCTGCGAGTTCGCCCAGCCTCGTGTAGCGGCGCTGGTCTGCGCGTCGCTTCAGTATCACCAGGTCACTGCTGAGGTAGGGCTCACTGAACAACAGGTCCTGCTCTCGCTCTGGCGAATACCAGACGGCGGCAAGACCGTCGTACACACCGATCTGCGCACCTTCAAGGGAACGCGACCAGCTTTCAATGCCAATGTCTGCCTGGTACGGCGTACGCGCAAAAACATGCTTCACCAACTCCAGCGCCAGGCCCTGTTCCGGGAGCTTGCTATCGGCATAGGGTGGCGAGGTGTTGGCCATCAGACGCAGCGTCTGCTCGGCCTGGGCTGCGCTGCAAAGCGCTATCGCCAGCACCAGGGTGAAAAACCTGTTCAGCATGGGAGGTGTCCTTCTGTGCTCAGTGGATTAAACCGGAGGGAGCAGATTATCAGCAATCGCAGGCCCCCTGTCACCCGCCCACGGCGAAAGTGTTATCCTGCGCCGTTCGACACGCGCACGCTGGATACAAACGCCCGCCCGGATTGTGCGCAAAACAGGCCGCACAGCGACTACCCACTGACCGCGGCTGTGGAGACAAGAGAGGAAAGAGAAACCATGAAACGCCTGTTAGCCTGGGCCGGTGGCGCACTGCTGCTCACCATTGCAATCATCCAGTTTGTTCCGCCTCCGCCGGTCGTCATTCCCGCGCAGATTCCTGCGCAGCAGCGCGAGGCACACCGCCTGCTCAACTTCCAGGGCATCGACAACTTTCGCGACCTGGGAGGTTATCCCACCACCGACGGCAGGCAGGTTAAATGGGGCCTTTTGTACCGCACCGGCACGTTGGCGCATGCCACCGCTTCAGACCTGCAGGCACTGCAGGCACTGCAGCTACGCACGCTCATCGACTTCCGCTCCACTCAGGAAAAAGAAGAAGAACCCAATCACCTGCCCGACCCGGTGCCCTTCAGGGTCGTGGAAATACCCACGCTGGACGAGGGCAACGCCACGCTGGTCAGCGAGATTTTCGAACGTGTAGAGACCGGCAACTTCGAGGGCTTTGATCCCGACGCCACGATGATCGCCGGGAATCGCCAGTTCGCGACCGAATTCACGCCGCAGTTCAGCCTCTTCATGCAGGAAATCATTGCCGCAGAGGGCGCGCCTGTACTGTGGCACTGCTCGGCAGGTAAAGATCGCACCGGCTTTGCCGCGGCAGTTTTGCTGCGCATCCTGGGGGTCGACCAGGCCACCGTCATGCGTGACTACCTGGCCAGCCAGGCGCCTGCGCTGGAGTCCAGGAAGTCCACGCTAATGATGCTGCGCCTGTTCAAGGGCGAGGAAGCCGCTGACAAGCTCGCGGTGCTCATGGGTGTCGAGGAAGCCTGGCTGACCGCCGCCTTCGAGGAGATCGACGCGCACTGGGGCAGCTTTGACAACTACGTGCGCGAGGGATTGGGCCTCACAGACCAGGATGTCAGCCGTTTGCGCGACAATCTGCTGACACCGGCAATGGCGGAGGTTTCGACGATCAGTCCAACTTATTGACCCCCGTGCACGCTACCCTTTTTCTATAATGCCCACCCCGCTTACAGCCCGACACCGGCTGCTGCCCCAATGACCAAGAGCGAGCAACATGAATTTCGAGTTTTCCGAAGATCAGCTATTTATTCGCGAACAGGCCCGTAATTTCCTCAGCCAGGAATGCAGCGCGGACGTCGTGCGCTCGGTACTGGATACCGATGTGGCCTACCATGAGCCGCTGTGGCAAAAGATCGTCGACCTGGGCTGGACCGCAATGGCCCTGCCCGAGGCGCACGGTGGCCTTGGCCTGGGCTACCTCGAACTGTGCGTCGTGGCGCAGGAACTCGGGCGCGCCCTGGCACCGGTGCCGTTTTCTTCGAGCGTTTACCTGGCCAGTGAGGCCATAAAAACCTGGGGCAGCCAGGCGCAGCAGGAACACTACCTGCCCAGGCTGGCCGCGGGCGAGCTGATCGGCACGCTGGCGCACAGTGAGGGCCTGGGAGCCGACGCAGTCGCCTCCAGCGTGACAGGCGACGTTATCAACGGCACCAAGTTGCCGGTACCTGACGGAGGCAGCGCCCACTTCGCGCTGGTCACTGCGAACGACACAGACGGCGAACTGTGCCTGTACCTGGTCGACCTGCAGCAGGACGGCGTGCACCGCCAGACACTGCAGACGCTCGACCCCTCGCGCGGCCATGCCAGTATTACAATGCACAACGCTACCGCCCAGGCGCTGGGCAATGGTAGCGTGGGCGCCCCGGCGCTGGCCGAACTGCTCGATCGTGCAGCCGTGCTGCTGGCGTTCGAGCAACTCGGTGGCTGCGAGGCCGCCATGGAAAGCGGCATCGCCTACACCAAGGAACGCTACGCCTTTGGTCGGCCGGTCGCCTCGTTCCAGGCCATCAAACACAAGTTTGCCGATATGTTCGTCGCCCTCGAACTGGCCCGCGCCAACGCCTACTACGGCGCCTGCGCGCTGGCTTGTGACGCACCCGACCTGCCACTGGCGGCGGCCACGGCGCGCGTGAGCGCCGGCGACGCGTACTACTACATCAGTAAGGAAAACATCCAGGCGCACGGCGGCATGGGGTTTACCTGGGAATTTGACTGCCATCTGTACTACCGCAGGGCGCAGTTGCTATCGAGCACAATCGGCACGCAGCACCAGTGGAAACAACACGTCGCAACGCGACTGCTGCAAGCGGCCTGAGGAGAAACCCAATGGATTTTGAAGATACCCCGGAACTGGCGGCCTTTCGCAGGGAGGCCCGCGCCTGGCTTGACGCCAATGCCGAGCGCCGCACCGACAACCTGCACATGGGCATGGAAGGCGAAGCGGCCCACCTCGAGGGCAAGGCCTGGTACAAGAAAAAGGCCGATGCCGGCTTCGCCTGCCTGACCTGGCCGAAGGAATACGGCGGTGCGGGGCTGACGTCACTGCACGACGTCGTGTGGGCTCAGGAAGTACAGAACTATCGAACGCGCGATGCCCAGTTTGTGATTGGCATTGGCAACTGCGGCCCGGCCATCATGCACTTTGCCCCGGAGGAGACGCGCCGCGAATTGCTGCCGCGCATGGCCAGCGCAGAAGACGTGTGGTGCCAGTTGTTCAGCGAGCCCAGCGCGGGCTCAGACGTTGCCGGGCTGCGCACGCGCGCCGAACGCGACGGCGACAACTGGAAGCTCAACGGACAGAAAATCTGGACATCCGGCGCCCTCTATTCGGATTTCGGCGTGGTTCTGACGCGCACCGACCCCACGGTATCCAAGTACAAAGGCCTGACCCTGTTCATGATCGACATGCGCCAGCCCGGCGTCGAAGTACGCCCCATCAAGCAAATGGACGGCGGCCAGCACTTTAACGAGGTGTTCTTCCACGATGCCGTCGTGCCCGACCACTATCGCCTGGGCGAGGTCGGCGGCGGCTGGACCGGCGCGCTCACCGTGTTGATGAGTGAACGACTGGCCATCAGCGGTGTGCAGCCCACGGGTTTCCCGCAATTCCTGGATATGGTCAGAAGCCTTGAGCTTAACGGCGAGCCTGTTGCCAACGACCCCATTGTGCGGGACCGCCTGGCCACCTGGTACTCGCAGTATGCCGGGCTGCAGTCTGCCAACAAGCGCATGATCACCGCCGTGGCCAAAGGTGGCATCGCCGGCGCCGAGGCATCCCTGGGCAAACTGGTGGGTGCGGTAATGAACCAGGAGATCGCCAATTTCTGCTGCCAGCTGTTCGGGCAGGCAGGCATCATCCAGGAGGCGCAGTTCAGCCCACAGCGGGCGCACTTTCAGGATTCAGTCCTGTTCTCACCGGGCGTGCGCCTGGCCGGAGGCACGGACGAGGTCATGCGCAATATCATCGCCGAACAGGTTCTGGGGCTGCCGCAGGAACCACGGGCAGACAAGGGCATGGCCTTCAAGGATATCCCTACCGGTCCCAGCTGAACGCGCGAACGAGATGGCCATGCCTGCCGCGGGCAGCGTGGCGCTAAGACAAACACGCCCGTTTGGCGCACAATAGAAGCAACGCAGCCCAGGGATCCCGTACATGGACTTGCCCGGTTACCTTGTTATCTTCGGCGCCGTCGCACTGGCATTGACCTACGTGCTGGCCATTCCCTCTGCCCTGGAGGCAATACTCAAGGCGCGCACCGCACAGGGCTCCATTGCCTGGGTTATCTCCCTGCTCGCCATGCCCCCCATTGCGGTGCCCGCGTACCTGGTGTTTGGACGCAGCCGCTTCGATGGTTACCTCGAAGAGCGCGACACCGTCGAGGCGCAGGCGACCCGCCTGATCGACCAGACCAGCGACTTCATCGAAAAACACCTGGTCAAGACCGACTCCGACACACCCCTGTACACCTCACTGTTCAGGCTGGCGCGTATGCCGGCGACCAGCGGAAATCACGTCACACTGCTGATCGACGGCACACAGACCTTTACCAGCATTGCACTGGGCCTGCGCCGCGCCAGGCAGTTCATTCTGTTCCAGTTCTATATTGTGCGTGATGACGACCTCGGCAATCGCCTGGGTAAAATCCTCATCGATAAAGCACGCGAGGGTGTGGATGTTTTCTTCCTCTACGATGAGATCGGCAGCTCCGGTTTTCACAATACCGCGCTGCACAAAGCGCTGTGTACCGCCGGGGTGAAAGTCACCAGCTTCAATACCACCCAGGGCCGGCGCAATCGCTTCCAGTTGAACTTTCGCAACCACCGCAAGGTCGTGGTCGTCGATGGCAAAGAGGCCTGGGTTGGCGGCCACAACGTGGGCAACGAGTACCTGGGGTTTGAGTCGCCCATGGCGCCGTGGCGCGACACGCACGTCAGCATCCGCGGCCCGGCGGTGCTGGGTGCAATGCTGGCCTTTGCTACCGACTGGCACTGGGCAACGCGCACCAACCTCAATTTGCAGATTCATTCCATGCCCACCAGCGACGGCGCAAGTAACGTGCTGGTCTTCCCGTCTGACCCTGCGAGCGAGTACGAGGAGGCCGGCCTGATGTATCACCAGGTGATCTTTGCCGCCAGGAAGCGCATCTGGATTGCCAGCCCCTACTTCGTGCCCGACAACGCGATTATGTCGGCACTGCAGTTGGCGGCCCTGCGCGGCGTGGACGTTCGCGTGATCATTCCGGAGCGCACGGACGCGGTGCTGGTCGGGCTGGCGAACTGGTCCTTCGTCAGCCAGCTTCTGCCCTTTGGTATCAAGATCTATCGCTACCTGCCCGGCTTTATGCACCAGAAGGTTTTTCTGCTGGACGATGAGATCGCCGGCGTCGGTACCGCCAACTTTGACAATCGCTCGTTCCGCCTGAATTTTGAAATTACCCTGCTGATCGAAGACCGCGCCTTTGCCAGCGAGGTTGAAAGCATGCTCGAGCAGGATATGGCACAGTGCCGCCAGGTCAGCGACCAGGAAATAAAGAACAAGTCGATCTGGTTTACGCTGGCGACCAGCGCCGCGCGGCTGCTCGCACCGGTACTGTAAACCCGCAGGCCGGGCGCGTCAGGTGTCGAGCACGCCCATCACGAAGATGACGGCAATCGCCGGCGGCACCACAAATCGAATCAGGAAATGCCACACCGCAAAGGCGTGCGGCCCCAGCGTGGTCAACTCATCGCGGGTGGACTCGCGCGACATCGCCCAGCCGGCAAACACCGCGATAAACAGGCCACCGAGCGGCAGCAGTATCTGGTTCGAAAAATAATCCATTGCATCGTTAAAGTTGCGCCCGCCAATGCGCAGTTCATCAATCACGTTGTAGGACAAGATCGACAACACGCTGAACAGCGCGATCGAGCCCACAACAAGCAGCGCGCTCTTGTGCCGCGGCAGATTGAAGCGCTCTTCCACCCAGGCTGTCACGGACTCCACCAGACCGACCATCGAGGTAATACCCGCCACCGACAGCATCAGGAAGAACAAGATGCTAAACAGGTAACCGCCGGGCATCTGTGCGAAGGCCACCGGCAGCGTCTGGAAAATCAAACCCGCACCCGCCGCCGGGTCCAGCCCGTGATGGAACACGGCGGGGAACACGACAAGCCCGGCAAGCAGGGCGACGCCGGTATCGACCAGCACAATGATAAGAACAGAGTTGGTGATGGAGATCGAGCGTGGCAGGTAGGAGCCATACACCATCATGCCGGCCATGGCGACGCCCAGGGAGAAGAAGGCCTGGCCAATGGCCGCCAGCACGGTGGCAAAGCCGATCTTGCTGAAGTCCGGAGTAAACAGCCAGGCCAGGGCGTCCTCGAACCCGCCGGCGAATACATTGTAGATGGCCAGGCCCACCAGCAGCATGAACATGACCGGCATCATTACTGTGACCGCGCGCTCAATGCCGTCTTTTACGCCGGCATAGATAATCGCCCCGGTAATGGCAAGGCCAATCAGCGTCCAGGCCAGCATCCCGATGTTGTTGTCCAGTACTGCGGCAAACTGCGCCTCTGCCACCGCACCATCGATGCCGACAAAGCCCGTGGTCAACGCCTTGAACAGGTACCACAGCACCCAGCCCACCACGACCGCGTACACGATCTCGATGGTATAGGCCGCCAGCAAGCCCATGCCACCGACAACACCCCAGTTGCGGGTGCGCTTGTGCTTTTGCGCCAGTGTGGCCATCGCCGCGGGCGGGCTGCCCTGCCCGCGCCTGCCGATGAGGACTTCAGCCATGAGGATTGGCACGCCAATGGCAAAGGCGCAGCCAAGGTAGATCAGGACAAATGCCGCACCGCCGTTCTCACCGGTAACGTAGGGAAAACGCCAGATGTTGCCAAGGCCTACGGCAAACCCGACTGACGCCATCAGGAACGCGAAACGTGAAGACCAGTGTGCGCCGCCCGCTGCCATGTGATTCTCCCAAAGAACTTATCGTTATAGGCGCCAGTCTACACAAATTTATGCGCATAATCAGGCAGTTGCGCCATGACTTACCCACTGGGCGCGGGCGGGTTCACGCCGGTAAAGCCTGCTCCAGGCCACTGGGTAACGCCTGGTTACACTGCAACCCTCAGCCAGCCACAGGCAGTGGCCGCGTGGCCTGGCGCAACCACTGACGATCTTCCGTGGCCAGCAAGGGGCTGACTTCCTCCCAGACGCGCGCGTGGTAGGTATTTAGCCAGTCAAGTTCCGCGCGGCCCAGTAGCGCCGCCTCGAGCAGGCGCACATCAAAGGGGACTGTGCTCAAGGTGTGAAACTCCAGCATGGGCGACTCGGCGCCGACCTGCTCGCACTCACGCACCACCACGAGGTTTTCACAGCGCATGCCGAAGGCGCCGTCGCGGTAGTAGCCAGGTTCATTGCTGACGATCATGCCCGGTTGCAGCGCCACGTCCGCGGCGGCCTTGGCAATCCGTTGGGGGCCCTCGTGTACGGACAGGAACGACCCCACGCCGTGGCCTGTGCCGTGGTCATAATCAAAACCCGCGCGCCACAGAAACTGGCGCGCCAGTGCGTCCAGCTGCCGACCTGTGGTGCCCGCCGGAAACCGCGCCCGGGCCAGGGCGATATGGCCCTTGAGGACCAGCGTAAACAGGCGGCACACCTCGGCGTCGGGATCACCAATGGCCACGGTACGGGTAATGTCGGTCGTGCCATCGTAATATTGCGCGCCGCTGTCACACAGATACACGCTATTCATGGGCAGTACCGCAGGCGTGGTGACATTGCGGTGGTTGTAGTGACACAGCGCCGCATTGGCGCCGGCAGCAGAGATGGTGTCAAAGGATGAGGCATGGAAAAACTCGCCCCGGGCGCGCAGTTGCAGCAAGTGCTCGGCCAGCACGGCCTCGTTGTGCAGGCGACCAGCGGCGACTTCACCATCCAGCCAGGCCAGAAAACGCACGACGGCCACCGCATCACGCCGGTGCGCATTGGCCGCGCCGCGAAGTTCAACCGCATTTTTGCAGGCTTTTGGCAGGATCACAGGGTCAGTGCCGGCGACGATCGTCACGCCCACCGCCAGCAGCGTTTGGTGCGTCCAGGCATTCGCAGTGAGCGGATCCACCAGGACCTTTTTGCCTGACAGGGCCGATACGCACTCGCCCAGGCAGTGCGCAGCATGCACGCTGACGCCCGCACCCACATGTGCGGCAAACCCCTCCGGCAACACCTGCGGGTCACAGAACAATTGTACGTCGCCGTTAGCCAGGAGCAGTGCCGCTGCGCTCAGTACCGGCAGCTGCGGCATGTCGGTACCGCGTACGTTGAGTAACCAGCTCACTGAATCCAGCGCGAAAATCAACGCGGCATCGCAGCCACGCCGCGCGACGTCCTGCGCGATGCGTTGCCGCTTGGACTGCGCGGATTCGCCGCTAAAAGCCGTGTCATGCAGCAGCGCGCGGTTTAGTTCGGCGGCGGGACGATCTGTCCAGCAGGCGTCGATCAGGTTGTCGGCATCGGTTTCAAGCGTGATGCCGGCGTCGGTCAACTGCTGTGCGGCCTGCTCAAACCATTGGTAGTGGTGCAGCCGCGGGTCGCAGGCAACGGTTGTCCCTGCCGGCAACTGTGCACACAACCAGTCCAGTGCTGGCTCGTCAATCAAATGGTGATAACTAAACAGCTCGGCAGCGACCTCGCGGCGCACTTGTACGGTGTAGCGGCCATCAACAAACATGGCCGCAGACTCGGCCAGTACCACCGCCATACCTGCCGAGCCCGTGAAACCGGTCAGCCAGTGCAGGCGTTCATTGCGCGCCGGAATATACTCGCCAAGGAACTCGTCGGCGCGCGGCACCAGCAGGGCATGATAACCGCGCTGCGCCATGAGCGCGCGCACGGCCTGCAGGCGGGCAGCGGCACCCTTGGCCATGCTATTCAACGGCTGTCATCACGGAGGTGGCTCATGGGGGTTGGTGGGCTGTTCATCGGGTATCTCCGGGCGGGCGGCGCTTTTGGACAGGCCGCGCGCAACAGATTGGCGCACTGTTCGCGCACACCGCCACTACCGCATTGCCCTACACGGGGCCCGGGGCAGCGGCCCCGCCGCACAGGCAACCCACCGCTGCGCGCAGTGACAGTGGCGCCGGGAAGCAAGGGGATAACAGGCCCAAGCCGGGGCGTTACTCTTCGTATAAGTCAAAATCCGACTTGGAAATACCGCAGTCGGGGCACTCCCAGTCATCCGGCACGTCGGCCCACCGGGTACCCGCAGGAATGCCATCATCGGGCAGACCCAGCGCCTCGTCATAGATGAATCCGCAAATCACACATTCATACTTCTGGAAATCAGTCTCACTCATGGTGCTCGTCTCTAGGATGGGTTAACTCTCACTACGCTCGCGCGCCCGCCAAAATTATACGCGAATCTGGTAGGTGCTCATCTGATCCGGGCTTGCGATTTGCCTAACAATTTGAACCTTATGATGGGTGCGCAAGCCAGAGATTGTCAAAAACCTGCCTCGAGGCGCAAGCGGTAGTTGGGGCCTTCGGGTGTCGCCATGAGGCTCAGTGCCTGCTTGAGCTGGGGGTCAAACTCCCCGGCACTGCTGACCAGTACATCAATGCGATACTGCCTGCCACTGAGCGCCACTTCACCCTCCGCCTGCAGGTCTCCGGCCAGTGTGATCACCTGCCCGCGCAGCGCCTCGCCTGGCGGTTGCTCGAATTGCAGTGCATAGGTGCCCAACGGTACACGGCCGCGCGGTGAACGAAAGCCGCCGTCCTGCCACACCATGCGCCCGTTGGCGCTCGCAGGCAGGCCATCGCGCACAGACAGCTGCTGCACCTGCAATGACACATTACCGTCTATCGCCAACGGCGCAAAACGCTGCACCAGCTGCGCTGCGACCTCCATCTCCAGTTGCCTGACATCGACATCGCGCGCGCCGCGCAGCACCAGTTCGCCATTGATGCGTTGCGCGCCCCATTGGCTGTTCAGGGTGACCTGGGGTGCCAGACGCAACAGCGACAGGGGTGACAGGCTCCAGCGAATGGCGCCAAGGTGCAGATTCCCCTGGGGTAATTGCAGCACGCAGCGACTGGCACTGCCTTGCCACACTGTGCCATCCAGGCCCTGCAGCGACACCTGGTCCTCCGGCAAGACCAGGGCCAGCAGACGCGCGGGGGCAGCGCTCAGCAGCGCCGCAGCCAGTACGACAATCAATATTGCGCCTATCCCTATGCGAGACAACACGACAGATACAATCCTTTTAACGTTGAACTATGGCGACAGCGAGGCGGGCCAACCTGCGACACAAGCCCGGGCAAACAGTGGCAGGCAAAATGCTAGCCCGCCTGCGCAACGCGCACCGTCGCGTTGACACGACCGACCGCACCGGCCTGGGTGACAGAAAGCTCCTTCACCAGCAGGCCCTCTTTGAACTCCATGTCGTACAGCCATTTGAGCAAATCGTCGAAGGCGGCACTCTCCAGGCGCACTTGTATTTCACCGCGCGAGTTCGGCTGTAACCGGCTCACCGGCAGATCCTGCTGGCGGGTAGACTGGTTAATCAATGCGGTAAGGTTGCGTCTGGCGCCGGGGTTCGCCCCGGTACTGCGCAACTGGATGACCTCTGAGGCCATCGCATCCACGCGCGTCAGCGACTGCGCCAGCGCTGCATTTTGCTGTGCCAGTGCATCGCGGCGTTCATCCAATGGCGACCACACCAGCAGGTACAACACATACAGTGCCAGCGCGACGCCCAACACCAGCAGGCTGAGCTGCTCACGCTGGTTCAGACTTGCCAACCAGTCCTTCATGCGCTGCCTCCTACCCGCAGGCGCGCGCGCACTTTGTCGCCCTGAGCGTTGCTGCTTTCCATGACCGCGTTTAACCCCGCCTCGTTAATCAATACGCGTAGCCTCTCAACGCTTTCAAAATCTGCGGCGATGATATTCAGGCGCATCTCGTGCGTTTTGTCGTTGTAGTTCATGGTGGCGATGGTTGTATCGGGCATGGTCGCTATGGCCTGCCCCACCCTGTCGACCAGGCTGACAAAGCCGCTGGTTTGTGGCGTACCGCGCAACGCGGCAAGCTGGCGCTGCAACTGCACCTCTGCCTCAACAATCTGGCCGCGCGGAAACGCCGTGCGGTAGCTCTGTTCAATGGCCGCGCGCAAGCTCAGGTTGTGCGCCTGCAACTGGCGCAAGTCCAGAAATACGGCCAGCAACTGCAAGGCAAAGGCAGCAGCAAACACCACCGCCACCGAGCGCCACTGCAACCACCATTTGCGAAGCGGCAGCCGCGCTGCATAGTCACCCTGCAGCAGGTTCAAATTGACGTCGACGTCGGCACTCAGCAGCAGGGCGGAATACAGGTTGCCCTTGCGCCACTGGGCCAGTTCGCGCACGGCTTCCGGCAGCAGTGCGAGATCCTCTTCCTGGTCCTCGCCATAGACAATCACGGCCTCGGGTACCTCACCCTCTGCCAGCAGCGCACTGAGCACCACCGGCAGTAGCGCGCGCTCTATGGAACAGCCCTCGCAACGGCCGTTGCGCACGATCACCGCGTCGCCCTCGATCACCAGGCACCACTGGCCTTCCTGCCACGGCAGCAACAGGGGCTCGGGCGACCAGCGGTTGATGCCTGGAAATTCCTCGAGCAGTTCACGCCACTGGGACATCTTATCCCGTGAGCAGATAGCCACTGCGAGCTGCTCCTTGCCCAGCGCGGCGTGGGCAAAATGCAGTTCATCGATATCTGCGGCGACCTGCTCTTCCAGGGTGAAGGGCAGCGATTTGGCGATGTGTTTTTTTTCTGCCCGGGTAATCGGCAGAGTCATCAGGCGGGCATCGGCACCGGGGGCAGCGAAGCAGACGCCACTGCGTCGCTGCGCCAGTGCCGCGCGCAACTGCGCCTTGCCACTGTCATCGTCCAGCCAACGCGGCTCGTCGCTGGCACCCGGTGGATACCAGGCGAGGCGATCGTCCACCAGCCGAACTGCGGTTATGTCCTGCAAACTGCGTACCCCGAAATATTCAAGCGCGCCATGGTAGCACTGTGCGCACGCTGCGCGTCAAAAGCCACACCGAGCGCGCCCGCTTGAAGGCGGCATGCGCCCGGGCACCCCCAAAGCCGACACCCTTATAATGAAGCGCCCTGCAAACTGCCGCCGGCCCGTGCAATGGTTCTCACCCGCCGATCTCTGCGCTCCAGCACACTGTACAAGTGCATGTTCCTGTCGGCAAGTTCCACCCAGGCATGCAGCATGAAGTAAGACGAGCTCTCACCCAACAATGCCATGGCACCACTGACGCTCTTGCCATTGAACACCGGGTTCTTGCCAAACTCCTGTTTGTCCGCAAAGCCCAGCTCCTGCCGCTGCTCGACCAGGGTCTGTCCGTCCGCCTCGGAAAGCGGCGTGAGGTCGTCATCGGCATTGATGGAACGCAGGAGAATCTCCGGCGCCGTGTGAATGTTCAACGGCTCAGGCTGCTGTGGCCAGACGGTTACCAGGTGCTGCAGCACCGCGTAGATCTCGGGGGTAACATTAGCCACAGCACGCAACTCACTAACGCTGGACATCGGGCGGTTGGCAACACGGTATCCCGGAGCAATCGCCGCATAGTAATCGTCCTCGGCGCCGTCGGCCAGCACGGTGCCATCAACATCAATCCAGTCAATCACAGCCTCGGTGATGGCCACCGCTTCGAACTCGCTCACCTCGACACCGGGCAGCGCCTGCAGCAGGCGCACGAACTGCTGTTGCGCCGGTGTGAAACGCTTGCCCTGCGGCGGTTTTTCGTCGAGCCAGTTCAGGTTAAAGCGCCCCTGCAGGTCGACAATCGGTTCGGCACGTAGCCAGCCGATATCATCCAGGGGCAGGGGCTGCGATTGCTGCGCCCAGAATTCGGTCAGGTCGTCGCGCGCGCGCTGCGCCTGCACGTCCTGGTCGTAGTCCTGCTGCAGGGCAAGGGCGGCCAGATCCTCCGCGCCGAGCAGGTAGGCTCGCGCCTGCTCTGCAAGCAGCAGGTTGGTGGTGCGCTGGAAGTAGCGGTAGAACTCGGACTGCATGGCCACCACCAACGACACGCTCAGGGCGAACACCAGCATCGCGACGATTAACGCGGCGCCGGACTGGCGTGCGCCGGTCACGGCGGCCAGCCGCTGGTAGCTAGAGCGGGGGGAGCGCATACAGGCGCCTCATCTGTCCCATGTCGCTGAGATACAGCGTCAGCTCTACCGCCTGTGGTGGTGGCAGTAGCTGGGTGGGATTACTGTTGTCCTGCACCCAATCCTCGGACCAGTTTGCGGTGTCCACATTGCTGCTGCGCGACTCAAACTGTAGTTGCGACAGTGTGCCCAGGAAGGCCAGTTCCATCTGCTCCACGTCGGCAAGGAGCAACACGGAAACAGGCTCGGTATCGGCGGCCCTGTCCAGTACGGTGTAACTGTCGCGCCACAGACCCTGTTCATCCAGGCGATAATTCACACGCTGCAGATTGCTGCGCGGATGCCCATTCGGATTGTGCCAGCCCGCCCGCGTCAGGCTCAGTTGAAAGCGTGCGGCGTCACCGCCGCTGAGTGCGGGCTCCGGCTCACCGAACTCATCGCGCACCGGCCGCGGCACAAACTCATAGAAGTCGCGGGAAATGATCGTCCAGGCGCGATTCACCTCCTGCGTGCGCTCCGCCGTAGCGCGCAGGCCAGAGACGCTGTTCATTACGGTGGCAATACTGCCGTAAGCGATCGCCGCGACAAACGCCGTGACTGCCATGGCAATCAGCACCTCGACCAGCGTAAATCCCCTGACCGGACTAGCCGCCACCGGCGTTCTCCAATGCGTCGATCAATTCCTGGCCAAGACCGTCGGGCAGACCGTCGGCTGAGCCCGCAGCATCGCCGCCTGCGTTGCTGTCTGGAGGCTCGTCGCCGACACCATTTCCGCTATCGTCGTTGTTCCCGCTATCATCGTTGTCCCCGCTACCGTCATCGTCCCCGCCCTGTTGTTGCAGGGCGCCGCTGGTGTCTACGCGCCTGTCGCCGGAGATAAAACCGGACAGGGTATACAACGACTGGTCGGCGTTGTCAGCGGAAGACCCGACACGAATATCGACGCGAAAAATCTGCTCTACACCCGGCGCATTGTTGATGTCGACCCACCAGTACCAGTCGCGCTCAGCCATACGCGCGCTGCCATTTTCCTTGCCCGCCCTGATCTCTTCGCTCTGCGCAACACCCAGCCGCAGCTCCTGCAGTTTGTTGGCAGCCACCATGCGTGCCAGGGATTTATCGCGCAGGTAGGCCGTGTCATCTGCCTGCTGGTACAGCGTGGTGAGCAGCGCCGGCAGGGCGACGGCGACAACCGCCAGCGCGACCATGACCTCTACCAGCGTAAAGCCTGCGTGTCTGGGGGTTCTGCCGCCTGCGCCCAAGCCTGCCGCGAGGCGCCAGGCAGGACTACTCATCCTCATCGGCAATACCCCGGCGCAACACGTCGAATCGACCCAGTAAATCCCACTCGATACGCCACAGCAGTTCGCCGCTGTCGCGACGGCGCAGGTTGATGGCGCCCACGGTGGTCTCACCGCTGGCATAGAATACGATTTGCGGGCCGCGGTTCTCCTGCTCCTCGTCGATGTCGACCTCGGCGAAGGGGGCATTTTCAATTTCCAGTTCGAGCTCGATGTCGGGCGAGAGCTCAAGCGGTGCAAAGACTTCCTTGCCGCTGGCGGGCGCGGCCCAGCCATCGACAAAGCGTTCCTGCCAGCGCGCCACAAAGACCATACCGTCTGCGCCGGGGTTGCGCTCTACCCGCAAGCCATAATCACGACCGCTGAACTGCGCTTCATCCAGCGCATAACGGGCGGTATCGGCAAGCGAGCGCACGGTGGTTTCGAGGCGAACGTTCTCACCTCCGGAGCCCACATTAAGGCTCACCATGGAAGTGATCATGGCAATGACAAACACCACCAGCAGCAGTTCGATCAGGCTGAATCCCTGCGCGCGCCTGTACGCTGCAAACGGCATCAGGTAGCGCCCCACGCCGGACCTGGGCGGTCTCAGTCCTGGACTTTCCAGTTGCCGATGTCGCCGTTCTGGCCTTCGCCGCCAGACAGCCCATCAGCACCCAGGCTGTAGATATCGACGTCCTTGTTTTCTCCGGGGCTCAGGTAGAGATAAGGGCGCCCCCAGGGATCGCTGGGGAGTTCTTCGAGATAACCGCCCTGCCGGAAATTGCGTGGCTGTGGATCCAGTGAACTGGGTTCTACCAGGGCTTGCAGCCCCTGCTCTGTCGTTGGATAGACGAAGTTATCCAGACGATACATCTTCAGTGCGGTCTCGATGTTTTTGAAGTCGGCACGCGCCTTCTGTATGCGCGCTTCATCGGCCTGGTTGAGCACCGTGGGCGCCACAATACTGATGAGCAAGCCCATAATGACCACCACCACCAGGATCTCCACCAGCGAAAATCCGGCGCTCTTCATTGCTTTCATATCAATTCACCATCGTATTAAGTTCAAAAATCGGCAACAGGATCGCAGCGACCATCGCAAAAACGGTGCCGCCCATGAAGACGATCATAAAGGGCTCCAACAGCCCCATAATTGTGCCCAGCGTCATTTCCAGTTCGCGCTCCTGGTTCGTAGCCGAACGCGCGAGCATGGTTTCGAGTTCACCGCTGGCCTCCCCGCTGGCGACCATATGTACCATCATGGGCGGAAAACGGCCACTTTGCTGCAGTGCCCGATTCAGGCTGCCACCCTCCTGCACGCGTTCGGCCACCGCCTCGCTGTCCTGGCGCAGGACGAGATTGGTCAGCACCTCGCCCGCAATCCGCAGCGACTCCAGCAAAGGCACGCCGCTGGCCATCAGTATGCTCAGCGTGGAGGCAAAACGCGCGGTATCCAGCGAGATCAACAGGCGCGACACGCCGGGCACCTTGAGCAAAAAGCCGTGCCAGCGCTTGCGGCGACCACGGTCGCGCAGCAGGTAGCGAAACCCGGCAATAAAAGCCACGATGCCCACAATCAGCCACAGCCAGTAAGCCTGCAGAAACTCACTGCCACCGATCAGACCCCGCGTCAGCAGCGGGAGTTCACGATCACTGTGCGCAAAGATGCCCACGAGTTGCGGAACCACAAACACCATCAGCAGCAGGACCACCGCGATAGCCACCGCAATCAGCACAAAGGGATAGATCATGGCCATCTTCAGCTTCTGGCCGGTGTACTGTCGCTGTTCGGTGTAGTCGGCCAATTGCGTCAACACCGGACCGAGGTAACCAGCGTGCTCACCGGCCTTGACCATGGCACAGTACATCTCGCTGAACACCTGGGGAAACTCGGCCATGGCATAGGCCAGCGTATGGCCTTCAGCCACGCGCGAGCGTACCTGTAACAGCATGCCCTTGATGCGCGCACTGCGACTTTGCTGGGCAGCGGCCTGCAGGGCCTCGTCGATGGGCAGATTGGATTCGATCAGGGTCGATAACTGCCGCGTGATCAAGGCCAGGTCGCCGGGGCTGACCCGGGTAAAAAGCTGGGAAAAGTTAAACCCGGACTTGCCCTCGCCCTGGCGCTGGTTGGCCTCGTTGATCTCTACCGGTCGCAACGCCTTGCCGCGCAGGGAGGCACGCACCTGGCGTTCGGAATCCCCCTCCAGCACACCCTTGACAAGCTTGCCCTGGGCATTGAGTGCTTTGTAGCGGTAGGCAGTCACTGCTGAGTGTCCCGTGATAACTGGCGTGGCAAGCCGTGGATCAAACCTGTTGCGTGCGGGTGCATAACGAGGATACGCAGCGCCTAGCTGATCGAGGTCACGCGCAGGACCTCTTCCAGGCTGGTTTCGCCCGTCAGGATGCGGTGCCGGCCGTCAGCTTGAATGCCCGGATAGCGCTGCCGTGCAAGCCTGATCATCTCCTGCTCGCCGGCACCTTCGTGGATCAGGGTGCGCATGTCATCATCGATTTCTATCAGTTCGTAGATACCTGTGCGGCCGCGATAACCCGAATAACTGCAGCGCTCACAGCCTGCAGGGCGGAAAATCTGCAGCGGCTCGTCATCCGCCTCCAGGCCCAGCACCTGTCGTTCGGCTTCATTGGGCGTTACGGCTT
This sequence comes from Gammaproteobacteria bacterium, assembly GCA_024742415.1. Classification (GTDB taxonomy): domain Bacteria; phylum Pseudomonadota; class Gammaproteobacteria; order Pseudomonadales; family Halieaceae; genus Marimicrobium. The sequence goes on along the minus strand of JANSYN010000007.1, from coordinate 181,629 downwards.
CGCGGCACTCATGACACAACAGCCGCACCAGGCGCTGCGACATCACAGCCAACAAACTGGAAGACAGCAAAAACGGCTCGATGCCCATGTCCTGTAATCGCGTAACAGCGCCTATCGCGGTATTGGTGTGCAGGGTAGAGAGCACGAGGTGGCCGGTCAGCGAGGCCTGCACGGCAATCTCGGCTGTTTCCAGGTCGCGAATCTCGCCCACCATGACGACATCCGGGTCCTGACGCAAAATTGCGCGCAGGCCGCGCGCGAAAGTCATGTCGACCTTCGGGTTGACCTGGGTCTGGCCAATACCGGGCAGCATGTATTCAACCGGGTCCTCAATGGTCAGTATGTTGCGCGAAGTCTCGTTGATTTCCGCAAGGCCGGCATACAGCGTCGTGGTTTTACCTGAGCCGGTCGGCCCGGTTACCAGAATGATGCCATGCGGACTGTGCAGGTGCTTCTTGTAGGCTGTATTGACCTGCTCATTCATTTTCAGTTGCGGCAACTGCAACTGGCCCGCTGCGGTGTCGAGCAGGCGCAGCACGACGCGCTCGCCGTGGGCAGAGGGAATGGTGGACATGCGAATGTCTACCGCGTGGCCTGCCAGTTTGACAGAAATACGGCCGTCCTGCGGAATGCGTTTTTCGGCTATATCCAGCTTGGCCATGACTTTCAGGCGCGACACCAGCAGCGGCGCCAGCATGCGTTTGGGTGACAGCACCTCGGCGAGCACGCCGTCGATGCGGTAGCGCACGCTGAGGCGATCCTCAAAGGTTTCAATGTGAATGTCTGACGCCTGGTCACGTACCGCTTGCGACAGGATCGCATTGATCAGCCGGATGATCGGTGCGTCGTCCTCGGTGTCCATCAAATCACCGGCGTCGGGAATCTCCTCCGCCAGCCGGCTGAGGTCGACGTCGGCGCCGATATCCTCGGCCATCTGTACGGCCGCGTTGTTGTCACGCTGGTAGGCAAGCGTCAGGCGGCGCTGAAAATCGCCGTCAGATACGCTTTGCAGTGCGAATGGCCGACCAAGCATACGGCGCAGTTCCGTAATGACCTGCACTCGCGGCTGCCCCATGTGCACCACCACAGGGCTGCCATCCGGCGCGGTATCCAGCAGCACGCCGTGCTGCTGCGCGAAAGAAAAACTCAACCCCGCCGGCAACGTCGCCGGCGCCAGCGGTTCCTGTTCCTGGGCTGCACTCAAGGGCGCAATACCTGCCCGGCACTGCCAGCGGTGGCCTCACCGGTGGCGGTCTCTTCTGAATCCATTGACTGAAGCTGCTGGATCTGCGCTTCCCATTCAGGCAACAGCGGCAGGTTCTCGTCGTCCAGAAACATCAGGCCCTGCTCCTTGAGCCGCGCTTGTCGTTCGCGAATATAGCGATACTTGTCGGCAGTTGCCCCGGCGAGCTGTTCGTCATCGCGAATGACCGAGGAGCGAATAAAGATCAACAGGTTGCGCTTGGTCACGCTGACGCTGTCATTGCGAAACAGGCGGCCAAGAAAGGGGATATCGCCCAGAACGGGCACGCGCTGTTCTGTCTCGGTAACGTCATCCTGGATCAGGCCGCCCAGCACAACCACGCGGCCATCCTGAGCCAGCACCTTGGTCTGAATCTTGCGCTCGTTGGTCACCACATCCGAGGCCAGCAGCGATGACGGCAGCGTACTGATACTGGAGACCTCCTGCTCGATATCCAGCACGACCCGATTGCCCTCATTAATGTGTGGTGTGACGCGCAGGGTGATGCCGACGTTTTCACGCTCGATGGTCTGGAACGGGTTCTGCGCGCCATTGTTACTGCCGGTATTTGAGAAAGAGCCCGTCACAAAAGGCACTTCCTGGCCGACAGTGATATAGGCTTCCTGGTTGTCCAGTGTGAGAAGACTCGGTGTGGACAGGATATTCGTATTGGTCTGGCTCTTCAGGGCATTGAGAATGACAGTCATGGAAAAGTCATCGTCGAGGATACCCCATCCCAGTGACAGGCCGGGTGTGCCGGCCAACGCCCCGGCGAGGGAGCCCAGGTCAAAATCATCGTCGGTATCGGGGTCGTTATCGTTGGGCGGGATGACGGCGCCGGCAATATTCCCCGCCCGGTTGTTACCACTTTGGATGTTACTGCCGTAGAACCCGTCTTCCTGCGCGAACAGCCATTGCAGGCCCAGGTCCTGGGCATCGCCCGCTTCCATTTCCACGATGATCGCCTCGACCAGCACCTGCGCACGACGGATATCCAGGCGGTGAATAACGGCCTCCAGTGCGGCCATCTGTCCTGCATCGGCAGTGATAATCAGGGCGTTGGTGTCCTCGTCGGCTTCAATCGAGGAACCGGTACCGCGAGTGGTCGGCTGGCCCTCGCCAGTGTTCAGGTCATCGATATTCTTGACCACCCGGGTCAGGACCTCGGCGACGTCCTTGGCGTTGGCATACTCCAGGTACATGACTTTGACGTTGCCGCTTTGCTGCAGCGGCGTGTCCAGATGCTGGATCAATCGACGCAGGCGGGCGCGCTCCATTTCATCGCCGTTGATCAGCACGCTGTTGGTGCGGGCATCGGCCACCAACAGTGTTTCACCGTCGCCACCGCCGCTGGCCTTGGCCTCGGACTGGCTCAGCTTTTCAAGCATGGTGACCACGTCTTTGGCGACGGCAAACTTGAGCTTTACGATGTCCGTCTGCTGCACAGCCGAGCGATCCATGCGCTCAATGATGTCGCGGATACGGTCAATATTGGCCGACACATCGGAAATGATAATCGCATTGCTGGGCGCGTAGGCCGCCATGTGCGCCTGCTGCGGTACCAGCGGCCGCAGTACCGGAATCAGCTTGGCGGCAGAAATATTCTCAAGGCGAATCACCTGGGTCACATACTCGTCGTTGGTGCGCGTGGCGGGGCCATCACTGACCTTGACCGGGGCAGAGCGCGCATCCTTGGCCTGGATCACGCGAATCACTCCGCCAGAGCGCACGGCGGTGTAGCCGTGCACCTCGAGTATGGACAGGAACAGGTCATACAGTTCACTGCTGGTGACCGGCTTCGACGAAATCACCTTCACCTTGCCCTTGACTGACGGGTCCACAACGATGGTGGTGCCGGTCACCTCGGAAACAAACTTGATGAGCTCCTGGATATCAGTGTCTTTAAGATTGACCGTATATTCCTGCGCGGCAGCACCGGGAGCCAGTACGCCAAGCGACACACCACCGAACGCGAGCATCGCGCTGATGAGGGCAATCGATCTGATCCGCTTGCTAGGTTTCAGCAAAATAGTTTGTCCTTACATTTAGCGGCGCTATTGACCGGCACCGTCCAGGCTCACACTCAGGGTCAGTGGCGAGCCGCCCCGCTCCAGCTCGAAGGTTGCCTCACCTGCCGAGCGCATCATGTTATACAGTTTCATTGTGTTGGATGGGTTGTCCAGCGATACGCCATTGACACTGGTGACCAGGTCACCCGCCTGGAAGCCCAGCAGCTGGAACTGCTCCCTATCCTGCCCCGGCGACACGCGGTAGCCGCGCAATGTGCCGTTCTCGCGAACCGCACTGATATTCACCACGCTGGCCAGCGACTGCGGATCCTTATAGAGGCGCGACCGGTACTCTGCGGCCATCTCTGCCAACTGGGCATCGTCGCGCCGGTCTATGCTGCGCGCCGCAGCCGGTTCAGGAGGCGGAGCCAGCACCGCCGTTGAGCTGATTTGCGATTTATCAAAAAGCTCAAGTCGCTCGTACGTCCCGCCATTGTTGAGAATAACCTGGGTGGGCATGACTTTGGCCAGGGTCACCCGGCCAGGCACAGGGAGTTTGTCTTCCACCGCGTAAACCGCCTGTTTGGAGCGATGCTCAATGATCGCGTGACCAAGGCCGTCGTCCGTGGTGGCAACAATACCACGCAGCACGAGGCTGAGCTTTGTTTTGCGTGCGTTATCTTCAATGCCCTCGCGCGCACTGACGACTTTTTGCTCAGGCAGCGGGGCAGGCCCGGCGCCGGCCTTGCCGAACAGGTGCAGGGCCTGCAGGCGCTGGATATCCAGTTGACCGGAGGGCGCCGCAGATGTGACCGAGTTGACCGGATTAATCACCGCGGGGGGCGCCTGGGCTGCGCTGTCAGGCTGCGGCAATAGCGCCCAGACAATGCGCACCACAGCAAAGGCAGCCCATAGCAGCAACACGACAATGACCATCTGGCGAATGCGACGAACCTGTGACGGCTGGCCCAGCCAATGCAGCAACGGCTCGCCTGCGGCAGCGATGCGCGATGACCATTCACCGGTTTGATTGAGCCACTGCGCCGCCAACACCTTATCCCCGTTATCCCAACGCCGGGCTTGCCCCGGCGCTATTTCGCCTGGCCCGATTATAGGGCGCGTCCGTGAAAGATAAAACCGGCAATAAGGCACTAGCACCGCTGGGTACTTGCGCCACCGGACCTTGCCGGCAACCCGGTTCACGTTGGTTGCCTTGCGCGCAGCGTGGTATTTGACCCGACAGTGCGCGGTAAGTTTCAGCGTCCGATGGCATTAACGGGACTGCACGCTGCTCTGCCCGCCCCTGTCCGGTTGGTTGAGTCACGCCCACTGGCGTTGGGCGGCCGTCCTGCAATGCCTGCTGCGGCTGCAGCTGCGAAAGACAGCTTCAGGCTTCAGGCTTCAGGCTTCAGGCTTCAGGCTTCAGGAATGCTATCGCGGCCGGCGGCGGTGAGAACGCGGGCTGCTCTGCCGATAACGCCTGGATCGCGGTCTGCCGGTCCTGCTCGGTGAAGGTGCCGGTGGTCAGGCAGAATTCCACAAGGTTGTCGTTGGGATCCTTGGTATAAATCGATGTACACCAGTTGTGATCGATCTCCAGCACTTCCAGACCTGCCTGCAGCCACTGCCGCTTGCGACGCTCCAGGTCAGCCGCACTGGTCACGTCAAAGGCGATATGGTTAATCTGGTCAGGCACACCCGCGGCCCGGGACAGGTTGGTTTCGACCTGCTCCGCGCCAGGCACGTCATGCATTTCCCAAAAGGCGATAAACTTGCTGTCGTCCTCCATGCGATAAAAAAAGTGCTTCGCCCAGCCGCCCTCCGGCACGGGACCCACCTCCACCTTTACCAGTTCGAAGCCCAGTATGCCTTCGTAGAAGTTGTGTATGGCATGGATGTCCGTGCAGGCCAGTGCCAGGTGATGGTATCCCATGGTGTCTACTCCCTTGGCGTATCGACCATTTGCATGACATCCTCAGCACTGGCATCAACACCGACATCAACACCAGCATCGGGCGCGGCAATTTCAACGATACGCTCGTCCACGTCATCGTACTCCAGTCGCAGCGCACGGCTCATTACCGCATGCATGTCATACAGGGCGGTAATGTAGGTCAATTCGAGAATTTCTTCGTCTGAAAGGTGCTGTTGCAGGGCGGCAAACACCGCATCGGCAACCCGGCCACCCTCCAATACCAGGGCATCGGTGTAGGCCAGTACGGCCCTTTCGCACGCGGTAAAGACCTCGGCCACCTGCCAGTGCGCAATCGCGTCGATTTTCGCCTGCGTCATGCCCACAGAGCGACACGACTTGCAATGCTGTGAATAGACGAATTGGGAACCGCGGGCATACCCGGCGCGCGTCTGGCCCAACTCGCGCAGTACCGGGTCGAGCTGGCGAGCCGGGTCACGATAGAAGCGAAAGCCATCAATCGCATGCTTGAGGCAGTCTGGCACCAGCGCGAAAACCGTCCACCAGTTACCTGCGGTGCCGGTCGCCGTACCGGGCTGCGCTACCGGGTCGCGCTCACCGAAAAGCCTGTCGTACATGTGCGTGGCAACGGGATCTGCCTCTGAGCGTGGCACCTGGCGCAGTCGCGGCATGTGCTCCTCCTTGTCAGTCTGTGATTATTATTGTTTCGAGCCCCGAAAGCTCACGAGCCGGGCAGCGCAAGCACGCATCCGGTAGAACCGCCTAGCCAAAATAGTACTGTATGGCACCGGCAAACGCGGCAAGCAGCAGCAAAGGCATAATCCAGCGCTGCAGACGCGCCTGCTGCTCCGGGTCAGCGGGCTTGGCAAAGCGCTCTCCCAGCACCACCATCAGGGCGACACCAGCGAACACGAATAACAACAAAATGACCAGGTTGCTCATGGCTTTCCTTCCTGCGCCGCTGCCACGTCGCGCCTTGCTGCATGATCGTCACGCTCAGCACCCGCAGGCGTGCCGCGCCACAGCGGCGCTGCGCCGGCGCGCACGCTGGCATACCAGCGTGCAGGCTGATCGATTTCGCCGCTCTTGTCCAATGGTGGATAGCGCAATCCATGCGCCTGGCAATACCGTGCCACCACGGGGTGAGCCCATTCGAAATACAGCCGATGGTAAGTCACCGAGTCAATGCGACAGCGATCGTACAAGCCTGCACGCTGCCGCTGGTGCTGCACTTCGCTGAGCACGATACCGGCCGCCACAGAAACGTTTAACGAACCCACCATGCCCATCATGGGCACCCGCACAAAATGCGTCACCGCAGCCAGCGCGGCGTCGCTCAGGCCCTGTCGCTCAGCCCCCAGTACCAGCGCCGTCGGTACGGTGTAATCAACGGCGCGAAAATCTACCGCTGCGTCCACAGGGTGCGCCGCCACCAGTTGATACCCTGCATCCTGCAACGGTTGCAGAGCCTGCGCCACGGTCGCATGACAGCACACCTCCACCCAGTGATGCGCGCCCATGGCAGTGCCCCGATAAGCCTGGTAGTCCTCATCCCCGAGCACCGCATGCACGCGCATGATGCCCGCTGCGTCGGCATTCCTGACCAGCGCGGACAGATTGCGCTGCTTGTGTACAAAATCAGTCACGAGCGTCAGGTCAGGCTGACGCATGGCCAACACCTGGTGCAGCCGCGAAGACCGCTCAGGCGTCATGCTGGCCCGCGCACGCGCTGCGCACTTCAGGCACTAACACCCCCGCGGTCGTTGCCAACTGGCTCAACCTGCCTGCTTGGCCGGATCATCCACCGACAGCGGCGCGCTGGCGCCGGCAAACAGCGCCTTCACCGCGCTGTCTTCGAGCGCCAGGATCTGGGTGGAGGTCACCTCGTAGTGCGATTTGACGATGCGCCACTGCCCATCGACGAATGCGTACTCATCCTCGTAAAAGCCCGCCAACTGCGTCGCCGTGTTGCGGCGCGTATCGATCATGTAATAGTACAGGCCCCAGATGCCCGTCGCACGGTCCTCGCCCAGCAGTTCAATCTGCGGGTTCTGGCCGTGATGCATTTCAATAATGTGGTCCTGGCAGGCCAGTTCGGTGAACACCGCAAGCATCTGTTGCCGATCCGAGAACTCCCCGATACGGCCGTAGCGCAAGTCAATCACGCCCTCGGCAAAACAGTCGCGCACCCGGTCTGTCTGCTTGGTGTCACAGGCATGAAAATAACGGTGCTTGAGTTGCTTGATGGCTTCTATCGCCTCAAGGCGGGCGAGTCTTTGCTCAATCGACATGGCGTTGTAATCGGCTAACGGTGATTCACCGGTACACGGTAGCAACTTTGACCGACACTGCAAAGCGCAGCCGGCGATGCTAGCAGTCGATCCGGTACTCGGGCTCAAGGCCCTCCTGCGAATCCACGGTGCACTCCAGATCCTTCAGCAGACCGTCGAGGAGGCTATAGACCCATCCATGGACTGTCAGCGACTGCCCCCGGCCCCAGGCTTTCTGTACGATCGCCGTTTGGCACACGTGCGCCACCTGACTCCTGACGTTCAACTCGACCAGGCGGTCTATGCGCTGCTGGTCTGTCGCCAGACCCATCAATTCAGCGCGGTGCGTAAACTGCACGTCCTTGATGTTACGCAACCAGTTGTCGATCATGCCGTTGTCAGAATTATGGTAGGCCGCCCTCACGCCACCGCAATCATAGTGGCCCACAACCAGCACGTGCTTGACCTGCAGCACCTCGACCGCGTACTGCAAAACCGACAGGCAGTTGAAATCGCTGTGCACCACCATGTTGGCCACATTGCGATGGACAAACACCTCACCGGGCAACAAACCGACAATCTGGTTAGCCGGTACGCGGCTGTCCGAGCAACCAATCCACAGGTATTCGGGTGCCTGCTGTGAAGACAGCTTCTCGAAAAAGCCTGGGTCGATGGCGTTAACGCTGGCGGCCCACTCGCGATTGTTCTTGAAAAGATTCGGCAGTTTACTCATTGCTTCCTATACCATCATGGTGCTCAAACGCGCGTGACCAACGCAGTTACCGCCGCGAGACTTGGCGTTCTCCAGCCCTGTGTTGGCCACGGTTTCCATCTGGCGGGCCAGGCGCGCCATGTCCACGGCAGGGTATTGTCCGGGCTCCCAGGTCACCATGCCAATGCTAAGGCACACCTGTAAAATTGCACCACGGCCATCGTCAATTGGAAAATCTTCCACATCCAGGCGGGCGCGCTCGGCGACTTCTGCCGCGAGCACTTCGCCGGTTGCCGGCAGCAGCACCGCAAACTTCGGCTGCGCCAGCCGTGCCATGTAGTCCGTCTGGCGCAGGTCTGAGGTCAGGCGCTGTGCCACCTTGCGCACGACGAAATTTCCGCGTCTTTCACCGTAGTGCGTGTAGAGTTCGTGAAAATCGTCAATTTCCATGAGCAGCAATGTCAGCGGCTTGGCGGCGCGCTGTGACTGGGCGATCTCGCGGGCCAGGTCACGCTCGAAACCGCGCGCGTTGCTGATGAGCGTCAGCGGGTCAATGATCGTCAGCTGGCCCATTTGCTCCTGCTGCACGGCGCTGCGCAAACAGGAAGAAATCACCACGGCGATGTGCGACAGCAATTCTTCCTCGGCCGGGCCGATCGTCATGGAATCCTCGGTAAGGCCCAGGTGCAGGCTGCCCACGAGTCGACCGGCGTCCGTAATGGGCAGGATAATCGCGGAATCGACGCCCCGCGCTTCCTTGAGGATGTCAAACATTCGTGCGTCTGTTGCACCAATGATCTCAGGCGCAGGCTCAGTGTCATACAATTCCTGAATGGAAAATATTGCATCGAGCAGTTGCAGTGACTGGCCATAGCGCTGCCGTCCACTGATGAGCCCGTCCAGGGTCCCCTCCGGGTCGTACAACCACAGCTCGGTTGCGCTGAGCGAAAACTGTCGTGGCAACCGGTCGAGCAGGTTTTCTATCAGGGCCTGCAGGTCACGACCCTGCACCAGAATATGCACCATCTGCTGGGTTCGGCGATAAAGAAAGCGATTAATGGTGATGTGCTCTGCACGCCGGCGCGCCTGCACCTCAGCACCTGTTTCGACCGGTGGGGCGCCCTGTATTTCTTCCCCCGGTGTGTCTTCCCCCTGCGTGTGGCCCGGGTCGTGATCGTCCACCATTTTGTACGCCCTTGAGACCCCAGCGTATAGCACCAGGACCTGTTGTTATTGGTTGGGAAGTTTAAGCGGCCTATACTTGTGATGCAAACTCACGCATGTGCGCCACCCACGCCGGTTGCGACCCTGCACCACCGGGACTAAACACCATTCTTCCGCCAGCGATCGCCCATCGAGTTGAACAAACCCTGCTGCAGCACGCCCAATGGCGCGGTCGCAACAGCGGGCACCCGATGCCGCGCCAGCAGCAAACCCTGCACGCGGGCGCGAGCAACTTCAGCGTTCTTGTCACCGACGGCCACCTGCAGTGGGTCGTGCGTATTGACGGCATTAACCCGGCGCTGCATGGTCTCAATCGCCAATCCGAATGGCACATCCTGCAGCGTGCCGCAGCCGCAGGGCTGGGGCCTGCACCGCGATATTTCAATCCCGAGCTGGGCAGCCTGGTCTATGACTACCTCCCGGCAGACCCGGTGCAGCAGTACAGTGTTGGCGACCTTGCGGAACTGGTACGCGGCATTCACCGTCTGGCACCCGTGCGCCACCGAGTCAACCTGAAAGAGCGCATCGCCGGTTATGAAAAGCGCGCCCACGCCCTCACTGGCGACATCGCCCGCAGCACGCTGGCGCAGGGCCGCGCGATTGACACACTACTCACCGCACGCTATCGCCCGGGCAACCCACTGGTGCTGTGCCACAATGACTTGCTGCGCAGCAACCGCCTGCTCAGTGGACATCAACTGCGGGCGCTGGACTGGGAGTATGCGGCCATGGCCAGCCCCTGGTACGAACTGGCCGTGATCAGCGCCGGCGACGACATGCCCGGTGACGCACGCGATGAACTGGTGAGGCACTATTTGCAGCGGCCACCGACGGCGCAGGAGAGCCGCGAGCTGCAGGCCCATGTCACGATCTACCGCTATCTCGAGTTACTGTGGTACCTGACGCACGAACGTGCGGTGCTCAGCACGGCGCAATACCAGCACAAGCTGACACAGCTGCGCAGCGCTGTAGCGCAATTGCAATAAGGCCGCGCCGAAAGGCCGCGCCGAAAGGCCGCGCCGAAAGGCAAGCCGGCCCTGTGCGACGCTTGAGGGTTACGGATCGAATGCTTGAACGCCGCTTTTTTACACGACCTGTGCGCGTGGCAACGGGAGGGTGCGCACTCAATCGCGGAAATTATTGAACTGCAATGGTGCCCCGAAGTCGCCCTCGCGCAACAGCGCCATCACCGCCTGCAAGTCGTCGCGCTTCTTGCCGGTCACCCGTACCTGGTCGCCCTGAATCTGTGCCTGCACCTTGAGCTTGGCATCCTTGATCTTCTTGACGATAGACTTGCACTGCGCGCTGTCCAGGCCGTTTTTCAGCAGCACCACCTGGCGCACCAACTTGCCGCTGGTTTCTATGTCACCGGGCTCCATCGCCAGGGGGTCAATACTGCACTTGACCAGTGCGCTGCGCAGCATGTCTTCCATCTGGGTGATCTGGAACTCGGCCTCGGCGGTGAGGGTCACCTTGTGATCCTCGCGCTCGAAGGACGCTTCCACACCCTTGAAATCGAAACGGTTACCCACGATACGGCCGGCCTGGTCCACGGCATTGGTGAGCTGGTGCAAATCGACTTCCGAAACGATGTCGAAGGATGGCATAGTGCTTGTTCCTGATAGCTGTGCGGCTGGAGGCCTCATGGTAAAGCACCTAAACCAGTTTGCAATCCCGCTGCCGTAACGCGCATGCATCACTCCCACTGGCATATCCTCGGGGCAGGTGCGATCGGCTGCCTCTTTGCCCAGGCGCTGCAGGCACACACCCGCACTACGCTGGTATTGCGCCCTGGTGCAACACACGATGACTGCATCACCGTGCGAGGCGAAAGCGCAGAAACAGTGATACCCATACCCTGTTCTTACAGCTCGGAACGCACAGAGATCAACCAGCTCCTGGTGACCACCAAAGCCTATGACGTCGAGGACGCACTGCACAGTGTGGCGCATCGGCTGCGCGCTGGCAGCACCATTGTTCTCATGGTCAACGGCATGGGGCTGGCAGAGCGGGTGCGTGCCCGGTATGCACAGCACACGGTGTTTAGCGCAACGACCACCGCCGGGGCGCATCGTCTCGGGCACTTGCATATCCGCCCCGCAGGACGTGGCGAGACTCGCGTGGGCAGGCAACACCAGCTACAACCCGCACCGTGGTTTGAAGCCTGGCGCGAGGCGCTTGACCCGTGTGTCTGGGATGACGATATCGATAGCGCGCTGTGGCACAAACTGGCGGTGAACACGGTGATCAACCCCGTCACCGCGCTGTACCGCTGCAACAATGGTCAACTGGCAGAGCAACCGGCACTGCAAGCGCTGGTGGCGTCACTGTGTCGCGAGGCCAGCCAGATCAGCTGCGCAGCCGGCTATACACGGACTGCCCAAACACTGCTATCGCAGGCGCAGGCGGTTATCCGCGCCACTGCGAGCAACCGCTCCTCCATGCTGCAGGATATCGAGGCAGGCCGCCCCACAGAAATTGACTACATTACCGGCTACCTGCTGAAGACTGCCGACAGGTTCGGGATCGTTGCCCCGCAACATCGGGCGTTGTTCAATGCCATAAAAAAGAGCGAGGAGAGACACATTGCCCCATGATGCCCTGACCCTGTCTGCCCTGTGGGGGCCCATCCTGCTGTCCGGCGTCGCGGTCACCGCGCTGGTGATCAGTGACTTCAAAGGCTTTCGGCGCGGCCGTTTCCTGTGCAAGCCGATCGCGGCGGGTGCGTTCATCTGGCTGGCGCTGGCAGCCGGAGCGATGCACAGCACCTACGGACAATGGATGCTCGGCGGCCTGGCGCTGTGTCTGCTGGGCGATCTGTTCCTGATGCCTGACAACGAGCGCAGCTTCCTCGCCGGTCTGGTGGCTTTTTTGTGTGGGCACCTGCTGTACGCCGTTGCGTTCATTCACCTGGCCGGCAACTGGCAGGGACTGCTGCTGAGCGCCATTCCCGCTGTGGTGCTGCTGGTCGTGGTATTGCGCTGGCTGTTGCCGCAGGTGGACGCCGGTATGCAGGCACCGGTCGCCGTGTATACGCTGGTCATCACCACCATGCTGCTGTGTGCTGGCCTGGTTATCGGGCATCCCGCCGCCGTGTGGGTGATCGCCGGCGCCTGGGGTTTTGCGCTGTCAGACCTGGCAGTAGCGCGCCAGCAATTTGTGCAGGCCAACAGGCTGAACCCACTGTGGGGAACACCGCTGTACTTTTTCTCGCAGATGCTACTGGCCGCCAGCGTGGCCCTGGCGGGATCCAGCACCTGATCGACGGCGGCTGGTCTGGCATAGCGTCTGGAACGTGCGCCGCGAGCGCACGGGTGCCGGTGGCAGGCGCGCAGCGCAAGGCGTTGGTGTTGCTGCTGATCCTGGCGCTGATCCTGGCGCTGATCCTGGCGCTGATCCTGGCGCTGGTGCTGGTGCTGGTGCTGGTTTCGGTGCGCGTCGCTGTGCTCGCGTTGGTGCCAGCGTTGGTGTGGGTGTGGGTGTGGGTGCTAGCACTGGCGACACCGGCCACCAAACGCTTAGGGAAACAGACCGGCCACAGCAGCCCTCACAGTACCTCGCCATTGCGCCGGAGACTCATCAGCAAACAGGATCCCCTGGGCGCTGTGCTGGGCTCGCCCGGTCTTGCGTACCAGCGACACCACGCAGAACCCCTCCAGACAACGCAAGGTGGTTGCGATGCGCTGATCAACCGTGTAACCGCCGAACAGTGACTCCATTACCGTGCGGTGATACGAACGCAGTCTGGACGTCTGGGCGGCATCCAGGTCGCGCGCACGCTGGATGCGGTCGAGATGTTGCGGCAACGCGCTTTCTATCTCCTGCATCAGCCAGTCCCGCGTCAGGCGCACAGGCATCGGGGTGTTTTCTGCCACCACAAACTGTGGGGGATCCATGCGCAGGATCACCGCATCAAAATGTGCAATACCGGCACCCAACAACAGCGCAGCGACCAGCACCGAGCCTGCCAACAGCCAGCGTGCGCGCGTGCGCAACTGGCGCAGCACTGCCAGGCCACCCAGTATCCCGCCCTGCGCCAGCGCCAGGCGCGAGCGCCCCTCGCGCACCAGCTCCTCTGGCAGCTGGACGGGAATGTCCTGCGCAGACTCCTCACGAAAATAGGGTCGCGCCTCGTGCAGCAGCGAGTTCTGCGCCGCAATAGGCAGACTGCGCAGCGCCTCGCGCATCACCTGCCGAATCGCGCGCGTGTTGCGTGGCCGCTGGCCGGGGTCTGCATGCAGTAACTCGCCAACCAGCCCCGACAGCTCCGGGGGCAACTCGATGTGTGCCGGTACAGCCTCGTGCAGCGGCGTGAACTGCCCACTACTGAGCAGTGTTTTGTCCACCCTGCCATTGCGGGCAAAGGGGTGCACGCCGCAGAGCATCCTGTAGATCAGCAAGCCCAGCGCGAATAAATCGCTTTGCTCGGTAGCTGGCGCGCCGGCGCAGTGCTCCGGCGCAAGCGTCGACAGGCTGCCGGTGATGATGCCAGGCAGGGCAGCCGGGCGGGCAATACCGAAGTCCACGAGTTTGCAGCGCCCGCTCCTGCCAACCAGGATGTTCTCGGGTTTCACGTCAGCGTGAACCACCTTGTGACGGCGCGCCACAGACAGCGCACTTGCAATGTCGATACCTACGATCATCGCACTGGGCATGGCCAGTTGCGCATGACTCATCAGCTCGCTCAGGGTGCAACCTGGCACGTACTCCATCACCATCGCGAGATACTCGCGCGATTCAATGACATCATGAACCGGCACAATCCGGGGGCTTTCAAGGCCTGCAACCAGGCGCGCCTCGCGCAGTAAACGGCGCCGTGCCTTGCGATCATCGGGCAAGGTATAAACCTTGATCGCTACCCGGCGGCGCAGGCGCTCGTCATACCCCAGGTACACCGCTGCCTGGCCGCCACGGTCAACCAGGCGCAATATTCGATAGGGACCCAGATAGCCGGACACGCCGCGCTATTGCTCCGTGAGGCCACGCGCGCTGGCGCTCTTGCGCAGGCTGGCCAGCGAGACACGCAGCTCGCGGGCGGCCGCCTCCAGCGAGCCATTGTTGCGCCGCAACGCAGCGCGCAACTCGACATCGCCGATCTCGGTTGCCAGGCGATAGGACGCCGAGGCCTGGATGCGCCGATACACAGAGGCGCGCGATACACCCAGTTGCTGTGCGACGCGCTGTATCTCGTAGCCACTGTCGCGCATGCACTGATCAAAGCGCGATTGCGGGACATCGCGCATGCGCACCCGCGACGGCCCCTGCGCGGCATCAGCCGCAGACCCCGCGCCAGCGACCGGTTGGACGCCGCCGGTATCACGCGCCTGTGATCGGCGCAGGTCACAGGAGGCCGACGGCGATGTGCCCTCCATCGACTTCACCATGAGATCAGTCAGGGCCGGTAACCCCTGCATGTTGAGAATCACCTGCTGTGCATAGTTGCGCAGCTGACGCACGTTGCCGGGCCAGTCATAGCGCGCAAAGCGAAAAAAAACATTGGCCCAGGCGGCAATTTGCAGTTCATCGGCGGTCTCGCCTGGTAGTTTGTCGACGCAGTGCGCCTGCGTGGCCGCCTCACGCAGGAAATGCAGCAGCAGTTCACCGATATCCTCGGGGTGTTCACGCAACGGCGGTACAAGAATCTCGCAAGCTCCCAGGCGATGACGCAACGCGCCCTTGAAAGTACTGGCTGCACCGTCCAGTTGCAGATCCGTTGCCGAGATCACGCGTACATCCACCGTTGCGATCTTGCCGCCAACCGGTTGAATCTCGCGCTGCTGCAATGCGCGCAGCAGTTGCGCCTGGATCAGGGCGGGGGTATCACCAATTTCGTCCAGGAACAGCGAGCCTCCATTCGCCTGCTGGAAGTATCCCGGGCGAGCTTTGTCGGCGCCGGTGAAGGCGCCGCGCGCGCTGCCAAACAGGGCAGCACTGGCCAACTCCACGGGAATCGCCGACATGTTGACGCTGACCAGCGCAGCACCGGCGCGCGCACTGGCATTGTGCAGGGCACGCGCTACCAATTCCTTGCCACTGCCGGTTTCGCCACGAATCAAAACGTCCAGGGAACTGGGCGCCGCTTGCAGCACGCGCTGGCGCAGGTCAGCCATGGCACTGCTGCGGCCTAACAACGGCGCTACGCTGGATGCCACCACGGGCTCCAGTGGCGGCGGCAACGCCAGCTTGAGCAGCAAGACCGTATTGTGACTGAGCATGATCGGAACGCCGCGCTGCAGCTCGTCAGCGCTGAGCTCAAGGGTATCCCTGAGCTCGCCGCGCGCCACGCGACAGCGACTGCTGCCGGCGGGCCGGCGCAAACGCAAGGTTTGGCGTGAATAGGAGAAATGTACCGCCTCGCGGCTGATGTGGCCGTCGGCCAGCGGACCGCCCGCGCCGTCACCACCCTCGAAGCGGGGGTAGTGCCTGCCCAGCACCCACGTTGTGGTCGAGGTCTTGCGCGGCACGCGCGCCCATTGCCCGATGCGTCCGGCATCAGGATGAAACAGCACGGTCAACATCAACTCCGGCTGTTTGTAGGCATCTTCGACCAGCGCAGCGACGCCGGGCAGTGTGTGTTCAGCGTCCTGGTTCATCACGGTGAGGTCCTTCTCCCAATGCCCCGTGTCAACTACGCCCGCGCCATACAAGGCGACATAATCAGCTTAGCAGCAATCTGGGATTTCGCCCGTCACAGCGCCATTGTGATGGCCCTCGACCTACAGTTGCTGTCGATAGCGCGCCCAGTCAAAGGCCTTCCCGGGGTCGGTTTTGCGTCCGGGTGCGATGTCACTATGACCGACAATCGCGTGCGCACCCAGGCCGGGGTAAGCCGCCAGCAATGCGCGGGTCACACCCGCCAGCACCTCGTACTGCACACTGTCGTAGGGCTCATCGTCACAGCCCTCCAGCTCAATACCGATACTGAAATCGTTGCAGTTGGTGCGGCCGCCGTAACTGGACTGTCCCGCATGCCAGGCGCGTTCATCGAAGCTGACAAACTGGATGAGCTCGCCGGTACGCCGGATGAGCAGGTGTGCAGACACCTTCAGCCCGCGTATCTGGCCGAAGTATGGATGCGCCTCCCAATCGAGGCAGTTGGTGAACAACTGCTCAACACAGCTGCCCTGGTAACAACCCGGCGGCAAAGAGATGTTATGGATCACCAGCAGTTCAGGCCTGCAGTGCGCGGGGCGCGGCTCCCGATTCGGTGACAGCGCGCGGCGCGCCTCTTGCAGCCAGCCGTCTTGCACACGATACATTGATGCTCTCCCTACAACGGTGGGTGAGGCCGGCACACGTTCACCGCACGGCCTGATCCCGCTCGCCCGACATCATAGCGATACTGCCGGGCGCGAGCGAGTCCGCCGCCGCTAACGGAGCACCTCTTGCGACTAACGGCCTGCCCTCGGCAAGCGCCCTTTGCAAGCGCCTCTTGCACTGACCTATTGCACGCACCCTATGCAACTGCCCCGCCGGGTGTAACCCCGGCCGCTTTGCCTGCCTCGACGCACGCCATTAACAGCCTGCGGAGCAAGCTGCTACAATCGCGCTCCTTTGGAACTGGCCAGGTGATGGCCGAGCAGGCATGACCATGAACGGCTCCGCAACGCGCATTCCCGATCCTGACCCGAACACCGTTTTGCATAACGTACGCGCCGCCCTGGCCGAAGACATCGGCGATGGCGACATCACCGCCGCCCTGGTGGACGACAACGCCACGGCGCAGGCACGCATTATTACGCGCGAGGACGGCGTCATGGCCGGACGCCCCTGGGTTGACGCCGTATTCAAAGAACTCAGCACCCACTTTACGCTGGATTGGACCAAGCAGGACGGCGACCGTGTCAGCGCCGGTGACACCCTGTTCTCGGTCAATGGGCCGGCTGCGGCACTGCTGAGCGCAGAGCGCACGGCGCTGAATTTTCTACAGCTGTTGTCCGGCACTGCTACGCGCTGTCGCCACTATGCGGACAGGGTCGCTGCCACCGAGGTGAAACTGCTCGACACCCGAAAGACCATACCCGGCCTGCGCATTGCGCAAAAATACGCTGTGCGCTGCGGCGGATGCTTCAACCATAGAATTGGCCTGTATGACGCGTTCCTGATCAAAGAGAATCATATCGCGGCCTGCGGCGGTATCGCGCAGGCCGTCGCTACCGCAAGGGCACAGGCTCCGGGCAAACCGGTAGAGGTGGAAGTCGAGAGCGCCGGCGAACTGGACCAGGCGCTTGCCGCGGGGGCAGACCGCATCATGCTGGACAATTTTTCATTGCAGGCCCTGCGCGAAGCCGTCGAGCACACCGCCGGACGCGCAGAACTGGAAGCCTCGGGCAATGTCACGGACCAGACCCTGCTGCCTATTGCCGAAACCGGCGTGGACTTTATTTCCATCGGCGCGTTGACCAAGGACCTCAAGGCCATGGATTTATCGCTGCGACTGCTCTAGCGAGCTTCTCACTGCGTCGGCGGACCAGACCCCTACCCGCCCGGCAACCGTGCGCCGCAGCGGCTTAATCCAGTAAAGGTTGCTTGCTGACCAGGACGCCGTTGTTGTCCGCGTAGAGGTAATCGCCGGGCTCGATGACTATCCCGCCAAAATGCAGACTCACGTCGCGCTGCCCGACGCCCAGTTTTTCGGTTTTTACCGGGCAGCTACCCAGGGCCTGTACGCCCAGCTCAGTGGCGGCAATTTCATCGACATCGCGAATCACGCCGTTGATCACCAGGCCCGACCACCCGTTGCTGGCGGCTTTTTCAGCGAGCATGTCACCCAGCAGCGCGCGTCGGCAGGAGCCGCCGCCGTCAACGACGATCACGCGACCGTCACCAGGCTCGTCCACACAGGCTTTGACCAGCGAGTTGTCCTCGTGACACTTGATGGTTACCACGCGGCCGCAAAAATGCCGGTGCTTGCCGTAATTACGCAGCGGTAGCTCGATGGCGCGCGCCTGGGGGGATGCATCAGACAGATCCGGGGTAGAAAAACGTGTCATGGTGGCAATGGACTCCTCGTTAAACACGGTCAGTATAGGGCAGCAGCGCCATCGGTGCGCGGTCTGCCGTCTAGCGTCATGCGGGAGGCTGCGAGATGGGCGCTTGCAACCGGCCATAATTTTTCCTATAAATACAGGGCTTATATGTCATTCACTTTGTGAATAAAGGGAAGGATTTGTGAACGTTAATCGCGTCGACCTCAATCTGCTGGTTTATCTGGACGCACTGCTGCGTGAGCGCAACGTCACCCAGGCTGCCAACAAGCTGAATCTCTCACAGCCCGCCATGAGTAATGGCCTGCGGCGCCTGCGCGAACTGTTCGATGACCCCCTGCTGGTGCGCACCAGTGAAGGCATGACACCCACAGAACGCGCGCTGGAACTGGAACCCATCGTGCGCGAGGTGCTGAGCAAGGTGGATCATGCGGTCCAGCCGCGCAAGGATTTCAACGCCGAGGACTCCAGCCGGGTTTTCAGGATCATGGCCAGTGACTATGCGGAATCCACGCTGTTCCCGACCGTTTTGGGCAAGCTGCGCGAACTCGCTCCGGGCATCACGCTGGACATCATGACGCCCTCTGACGTGAGCTTCCTGGATGTAGAGCGCGGCAAGGTCGACATGCTGATTAATCGCTTTGACTCCATGCCACAGTCGTTTCACCAGATCCACCTGTGGAATGACAGTTTTACCTGTGTGCTCAGCCCGCATAACCCCGTGCTCGAAGACTGGACGCTGGAGAACTACCTGCTGGCCAACCATGTCTGGGTCAGTAAAACCGGCATGGGTGTTGGCGTGGGGGTAGACCCCGGTGACGTACAGCGACTGGGCTGGGTGGATGCCGCGCTGGACAAGCTCGGTAAAAAGCGCCAGATACGCGTGTTCACCCGACACTACCAGGCCGCCATGACACTGGCGGAACAAAATGACCTGATCGTTACCCTGCCTACCCGCGCCGCGCAGCTCAAGCTCGAAAACCCACGCGTGGTGTTACGCGAACCACCGCTGGCGATTCCGCCACTGGAACTGAAAATGGCCTGGAGCCCGCTACTGCAGCACAACCCTGCCAACAAATGGTTGCGCAAAATAATCGCCGACACTTCTCGAGAGTTGGACGGGCTGGAAGCCACGCTGTAGCGCCCATCGGCGGCAGCGCCTGGCAGACAACACCGGAGGCCGCACCCCGGTGCGGGCGATGCATTCACCGGTATAATGGCCGCGATAAAAGCTATAAATTAGCTAAATTTTAAGGGGAGTTCTACACTTCCTCCTCAGCCAGATTTTCCGCCATCCGCTAACAGAGACCACCCGCATGACCGATCGTGTACAGCAGGGCAGCCTACAAATCGCCGAGGTACTGCACCAACTTCTGGAGAACGATATTGCACCCGGAACGGGCGTTGAGCCGGCCACGTTCTGGCGCGCCCTGGAAGATATCGTCACTGACCTGGGGCCGCGTAACCGTGAGTTGCTGCGCAAGCGCGACGAGATGCAGGCACAGATCGACGCCTGGCATCGCCGTCACCCCGGTGCAGACTACGATCGCGACGCCTACAAGTCTTTTCTCATTGAACTTGGCTACCTGCTGCCCGAGGGCAGCGACTTCAGCATTTCCACTGGGAACGTGGACGAAGAAGTCGCCACCCTCGCGGGGCCGCAGTTGGTGGTACCGGTGATGAATGCGCGCTATGCGCTCAACGCCGCCAACGCGCGCTGGGGCAGTCTGTACGACGCGCTCTATGGCACTGACGTGATCCCTGAAGAAGACGGCGCAGAACGCGGCGGCGCCTACAACCCTGTACGCGGAGATCGCGTGATCGCCTATGCGCGCAACTTCCTGGATGAGCACTTTCCCTTGTCCAGTGGCAGCCACGCGGACGCACGCTCCTACGCAATCGCGGCCGGCACCCTGAAGGTCGAGTTGATCGACGGCGCAATCGCCGACCTGGCCAGTACTAAACAGCTTCGCGGCTACCGTGGCCAGGCCGACTCGCCGTCGGCGATATTGCTGCGCCACAACGGCCTGCACGTGGAGATCCAGATCGATCGCGAACACGCCATTGGCGCCACCGACAGGGCCGGCGTGAAAGACTTGCTGCTGGAATCGGCGCTGACCACGATCCAGGACTGTGAAGATTCCGTCGCCGCAGTGGATGCGCAGGACAAAGCCATCGCCTACCGAAACTGGCTGGGCCTCATGCGCGCAGACTTGCAGGACTCGTTCCAGAAAGGCGGACAGACCATGACGCGCAGCCTTAACCCCAACCGTACCTACACAGACATCACCGGGGGCGAACTTGTACTGCCCGGCCGCAGCCTGCTGTTCGTGCGCAATGTCGGGCACCTGATGACCACACCGGCCATTCTGGACGGCGACGGCGAGGAAATACCCGAGGGCATCATGGACGGCCTGTTTACCGCGATGATCGCCCTGCATGATCTCAACAAGCAGGATCCGTCCCTGCGCAATTCGCGCAAGGGCAGCATCTATATCGTAAAACCAAAGATGCACGGCCCTGAAGAAGTCGCCTTCTCCAACGAGCTGTTTGATCGCATCGAGGATGCCCTGGGCCTTGCGCGCAATACCATCAAGATGGGCATCATGGATGAAGAGCGCCGCACTACGGTGAATTTGAAAGAGTGCATCCGCGCTGCGCGCGAGCGCCTGGTATTTATCAATACCGGTTTCCTGGATCGCACCGGCGATGAAATTCACACCAGCATGGAAGCCGCCGCCATCACCCCCAAAGGGGCCATGAAGCAGGAAACCTGGATCAACGCCTACGAGGACTGGAACGTTGATGTCGGTTTGCGCTGCGGCCTGCAGGGCAAGGCGCAGATTGGCAAGGGCATGTGGGCGATGCCGGATCTCATGGCGCAAATGATGGAGACCAAAATTGGTCACCCACGCTCGGGGGCCAGCACCGCCTGGGTGCCGTCGCCAACAGCCGCCACGCTGCATGCCATTCACTACCACATGGTCAACGTTGCGCAGCGCCAGCAGGAACTGCTCGGACGCCATGAAGTCACCGTGGATGACATCCTGCAAATCCCCCTGAAAGGAGCACAGGGCCTCAGCGCAGATGACATTCAGCGCGAACTGGACAACAACGCACAGGGTATTCTCGGTTATGTCGTGCGCTGGATCGACGCCGGCGTGGGCTGCTCAAAAGTGCCTGATATCAATAACGTAGGGCTCATGGAAGACCGCGCAACGCTGCGTATCTCCAGCCAGCACATCGCCAACTGGCTGCACCACGGTGTGTGCAGCCCAGAACAGGTCATGGCAACCCTGCAACGCATGGCCGCAATCGTAGATGGTCAGAACAGTGCGGATCCGCACTACCAATGCATGGCGCCGAACTTCGATGACAGCATCGCCTTTCAGGCGGCCTGTGACCTGATTTTCCTCGGCCATGAACAACCCAGCGGCTATACCGAACCCATCCTCCACGCCCGACGCAGGGAGGCCAAGCGCCGCGCCGCTGCTGCCTGAGCCAGGCGGCCTCGCGCAGCGCGCAGCAGCCCGGGAGCGCTAATCGCGCTCCTCGTTCACGTCCTTGAACTGCAAGTTGGTGAGTTGCTCGGACAACAACCCCATCAGGAAAATTACGATGCCTGACAGGATCAACAGCGTCGTCATGTTGGTAAAACGCAGGCTGTCGTTGAAAATCCACAACGCATAGTTCAACAGACCCAGCCCAGCAGTGATGACCGCCGCGGGAAAGTACACCTTCAGCGGCGAATACAGCGTGCCTACCTTGAAGATGATCAGGAGAAAACGCACACCGTCGCGCAGCAGGCTGATGTGGCTTTTACCCACGCGCTTGGCAACGGTAATCGGTACAAACTCCACGGAATAACCGGCCCGAAAAAACGCCATCGTCGTGGTGGTTGGATAACTGAATCCATTGGGCAGCAAATACAGAAAGCTCATGAACTTGCGCCGCTGCACGCAGCGAAAGCCTGAGGTCAGATCATCGATGCGCCGCTCGACCATCCAGCTGGCAAAGCGATTGTAAATCGTGTTTGCGCTCCAGCGTGCGAAGCTGGCCTGCGAATCGAGCCCGCTGCGCGCACCGACCACAAGGTCAAAGCCCTGCTCTGCCTTGTCAAGCAGGCTCTGGATATCAGCAGGGCTGTGCTGGCCATCGCCGTCCATGAAGACAATATAGTCGCGGGTTGCAGCGCGCGCACCAGACTTGATCGCCGCGCCATTGCCCTTGGAATAAGGGTGTGTAATGACCTGCACGCCGGCGCGCTCGCACACCTGCGCGGTGTCATCAGTGGAGCCGTCGTTGACGACAATTATCTCGGCGTCGGGAAACCGCTCCGTCAGCTCAGGCAGCACCATCGCCAGACCCTGGGCCTCGTTTTTGGCCGGAATAACAACGCTAAAGTTCAACAAAGAGTGTGCTCGCAATCGCCAGGAAGAGAAAATCGGCCTCAGTATGTCGCGCCCACCGCATCGAAACAAGACCCGAAGCCGCCCTGCGTCACTGGTACAGCTCAAACGTTGCGGTTTGCTCTCTGGTAAGTCGCCCCTGCGCCATCAGCTCTGCCAACTGTGCCTTGAGCCGCTGGGCGCTCTCTAACCTGCCGGTTGCCAGCGAGAAATGCAGCTGCATCAGCAGGCTGTTCACGCGCTGCGGCTTGAGCGCCAGGGATTTTTCCATGTACGCATAAGCGTTTTCAAAGCGCTGCAGATCATTTTCCATGCCGCCGAGCACCGCGTAGAAATTCGCCGAGGCCGTTGCTACTGAATCGGCAGACAAAAACACTTGCGCCATGCGATCGGCAAATGCCAGGTATTCTTCGCGCGCACACTGCCCACTTGCGAGAATCTTCGCCACCCCGTACATGCTGGCAACCATCGCAAAAGGCCGTGTGGGGTTTACTTTACCCAGACGCGCAATCACGGCCTGCGGCACTGGCTGTCCGGCCATGCAGTACATCGCAAAATCGCGCAACTGGCGATCGCCGGTGCGCTCCTGTGAACTCAGCGCCGCCGCCCGCTGCGAATGCACAAGCGCTGCATCCAACGCACCCACGGCTGCAAGATGCAGGGCCATTTCTTCATTGGCGCGCGCCGAATCGGGATGATGAACGACATGGTTGAGGCGCAGCAGGGGGCTGCTGGACCACACCTGCACCTGGGACCCGCTCTGCAGGGCCAGCAGCAATACGCCCAGTGCAAGCCAGGCGATCAACGGCGCCGCCGTCTGCGGCCAGGCCCTGGCGACGCATCCCAGGGCTGCCAGTAACAACAGGAAAATACCCACGCCCGGAAAGTAGTTCCGGTGTTCAAAATACAGTTCCAGGGAGAACACGCTGGATTCCATGGCGTGGCCCAGCAGGAAGAACGCGATGGCCGCCACCAGTAACTGGCCGCACCGCCAGCGCAGTGCCACCAGGCAGGCGAGCGCCACTGTGATCCAGCCGGCAACCGCATACAGGGTCGTGATGGGCTCGGTCAGTGAGCGCGATGTCACATAGTCATCGTGAAAAACGCCCATGCGCGGTGTGTCAGGCCACAGCAACTGGCCAATGTAGTCCCACAGGACCCTCGTTTGGGTCAACAGGCGCTCACCCAGCGTAAACTCGCGCTTCCAGTAGCCCCTGGCGAAATAGTCGTAGCCGAAAACAAGGAACAGGGCCGCCGCCACAACACCCACACACAACAACACCCTGCTGGCGCGCCGCAGCGCCTGGTCCACTTCGCCACGGGCGTTGCGGCCGCCAAACCACAGCACTTCCAGCACAACAATAATGGGCACGACGACAACGCCGTTCTCTTTGGAGAGCACGGCCAGTGCAATGCTCAACAGCATCAGCCCAAACAGCGCGAACCCTGCAGCGCTGCGAAACAAGCGGTTGCGCCAGTAGGTGTAGGCGATGAGTGCCAGCAACATAAACAGCGTAGACATCATGGCCATACGCTGCACAACGTACAGCACCGTGCTCACGTACAGTGGCGAAAACAACCACAGTGCACCACCCACCAAAGCGAACCAGCGGTAATGCACAATACCGGCATGCCCCAACAGGCGCGCCAGCAACCACATCACCAGCACGCCATTGAATGCGTGCAGCACGATATTGGCCTGCTTGCGCAGCGCGGTATCGCCGGCAAAATAGAGCTCTTCAAGAACAAAGGTATACATGGACACCGGCCTGCCCAGCGGGCCGGACCGATTGCCGAACACATAATCGGAGGCGATGTCCGGGGCTTCGTCCAGGCCCGTGAGTACGGCGACGTTAGAGCGGTCGTCCAGGATTTCCGGGCCAGCCGCACCGGGCCAGTACATCCAGATGTTCAGCAAGAGCAGCACACTGGCCAGCAGCGGCAACAGAAAGAAGTCGCGGGAATGGCTCACGGGCCGTTCTCGCGCGGGCTGTTGCTACCGGTGGTAAACAGCGCTTTCAGCGGATGCAGGAACCTGCGCGTGCGGTCATACTCCAGCCACAGGCGCACGCTTTCGTACATTCCGTCAACGTCATTGACCTTGGCCTGCTGCTGAATCTTTCGATACAGGTACTCGCGACGGCCGGGGCTTATGGACAGCGCCTCATCAATAAGCGCATTGATCTGCTGGTCATCGGCCTGCTGGCCCAACAGGTAATTGAAACGCCAACCCAGCACCGTCAGGTTGCCCGGGTAGCGCGACTCCAGGCGCTCCAGCATGGCCAGTATACGTTCGCGATCGGCCGCGCAACCACCGGCATTGAGGCAACTGATCAGCGCGTCGATGGCGTTGCGGTCCGAGGCCTGCAGCACGCGGCTATCCAGCAGGTCTTCCAGTTTCTGCAACCAGTCGGTGCGCTCCGGCGCAGCACCTGCAAAGCGGGTATCCAGCGAATGCAGCATCACCAGGGCAGCCACATCACGCGGGTTGGTCTGGTACATGCGCTCGAAGTAATACCGTGCGCCGATCAGAGATTCGATCGCGTCCTCGCGCCCGGCGCCCTCCTGCCTGGCCGCGGTGTACTGCTTCAGCAAGGCGTTTGCGTAGAAATAATTGGACCGCGGTGACTCGGGGTGATTACGCACGTTCACGCCTGCCAGGCGAATCTCGTCGGACCAGGTATCCACTCGCACCAGCAACAGGGCGAGCAAGACCACCGGCACACCGCAGACCAGCGCGTAACGCGCGGCGCGACCCTGCCCTGCTCGCTGCATGGGCAATGCGAGCATCGATGCAAACAGCAGGCAAACGCCAACGCTGGGCAAGTAGTTACGATGCTCGTACACCATTTCCAGCGGCCAGAAGGATGACTCCACCAGGTGACCTGCCAGGTAAAACAGCAGTGCAAACAACAGCAGAGGAAAGCGCCGGCGCAAGCGCGCAGCAGCGGCAAGCACAAGCGGCCACGACAGCAGCGCCAGTAAAGTGCTGGCGGGCTGTAGCAAGCCGCGTGACACCGGAATGTCGTCATGCTGAAAGCCCATTGCGCCAATATTGGGCAAGGCCAGCCACGCCAGGTAGTGCCAGAGCAGGCGCAGCTGCGTCATCGCCCTTTCATGCAGGGAGAACTCGCGCCTTGCGTAGCGCCCCTCCAGAAAATCCGGCGGCAGCAGCACGACCATCACCACAAACGCAAATGCCCCCAGCAGTGCCAGGTCGGCACCACGGCGCAGTGCGATGACAGGCCCACCCGCCCACTGGCCGCGAAAAAAGCAGACCTCGACAACCACCAGCAACAGGGGCAACAGGGCGCCGTTTTCCTTGCTGTACGCCGCCAACAGTGTCAGCAACACAAGCCACAGTGCTGCCGCAACCACTTCACCGGGCGCTGCGCCCTGCACGGCCCAGCGCGCACGATAGTGCACAAACACCAGCACACCAAGACACATAAACAAGGTGGCCAGCTGTGCCATGCGCTGCACCGCATACAGCACCGTTGACACATGCAGCGGATGCAACATCCAGATTGCGGCAGCCAATACCGCGATGGCAGCAAGCGGCAGACTCTGCGGTTGCGGCGCGGCCTGTCGCAGCAGTTTCAGTGACAAGAAATAAATAACGATGCCAATACCGCAGTGTATCAGCGCATTACCAAACTTGATCCAGTAGGCAGAGATATCGCCCGCCAGCGCATAGTTCAACGCAAAAGAAAACATCGCGACCGGGCGACCCAATGGGCCCGAGCGTGAGCTGGCCGCCGCTGTGCGCCACTGATCAAACACCGCAGGATCAAACTGCAGCAGCCGATTCGCGGTCAGGGCGGTGTAATCGTCAAACAGGAAGGGGCCGGAAAAGCCCAAGCTGTAGGCGGCGAACACCACTGCTGCAAGCGCAGCCAGTACCAAGCTGGTTCGACTCATTAACTGCCCGTTAGTTTGTCAGCGCAAGGGCCGGCGTTGGCCGTCGCACTGGTCTGGCGATTATTATTGCGCATTGCCGGCCGGGGTTCTTCGCCCCGGGTCGTTGCACACGTCCCGTTCCCCATCAAGGGGTTACCTTTATGCTGCTATCTTGCTGCAGCTGTTGCTACTGTGGCTGATGTGCGTTTTACCCGCTGGTTGCCCGCCTCACACAGCGATGCGGCCCTTATGGCGAATCTGCAACTGACATCGCCAGCATGCAACAACGCGGGGTATTTATAACACACACAAAAAAAGCCCGGCAGTGCCGGGCTTTGTAATCGATGGCGCTTTTGTTATTAGTTTCTGCAGTTAGCCGGCAGATACTTGGACTCGATAGTCTCGTAAGCATCATCGACTGTGGCGCTCTGCTTGCACACCCAGCGCAGGGTACCACCCGAGCCGGTTACGCCAGACAGTGAGAAGCCGCTGTTGTCTGCAGTGTCTTCGCCAGGCACAACACCCGCTTGAACAGTTGCAGTGATGATAGGCAGACCGTTTTCAGACGCGTAGTGCAATGAAGCAACAATGTCCTTGTTCGGGTTGGTGTTGATACCGGCATCGGCGTCGTCTTCCGGCATACTGCCACGGCTGGCGTAGAATTCAGCGATGCTGGTCTTGGCTTCTGCCAGTGCTGCCATCGGCTCAGACATTTTCGAACGAACGATGTAGTCCTGGTAAGCCGGCAGTGCAATCGCTGCCAGAATGCCGACAATCGCGATAACGATCATCAGTTCGATCAATGTGAAACCCTGCTGGGCCTTCTTCTGCATATTCATGATGCTTCTCCGTTGATTAGTATGGGTGTTGCACCCACCCTCTGCGGGGTGAATTGTGCGACCGCAATACACAGTGCAGGTAGCGTGCCAGATACGGCCAAAAACCTGCTGGAAATATTTACTATCCTTATAAATCAGTATCTTACAAGATATAATCATAGGGTATATCATACCACCGGGCTGCGCCGGCGTAACACAGCCAGCGCCGCAGCCTGACCGAGACTGACAAAATTTGTCACAAACAGGCCAGGCTGCGTCAACCCGCGCAACGCCTGTAACCGGCATCGCCCCTTGCCAGCCTCTGGCACGGGCACTGCCGGTTGTCGCAAGCCCACACCTGGATGCCACGCCCCGACCATCGGCACGCCCTGCCCGCGGCAGGCTCTATCGTGCGGGGGCAGGCGCAGACCTGCCACGACCCGGCTCGCGATCGTTGCGACTCTTCTGGCGACCCTATCGTGGGTGAGGCTCGCACCCACCCCTCCAACGCAGTAATTCAGTGAAAGAATGCACATAACAGGCGTCACGCAGTGCCCGTTCACCGCCGCTGCCTTGTCGGCCGATTGCCGCTGGTTTAGGCTGGTGTCAGAGGTTGGTGTACTGTTGGCGGGCGTAGCGCCAGCGTCAGGGACAGCGCGATCAGCAGCGTCACGGCAAGACGCTGCGATAAGGCGCCGGCACAAAACATCAGGACAAGAGACCAAGTCAGGACGCCGAGACAGGACGCCAAGACAAGGCACCACGACAAGGCACCACGACAAGGCGCCACGACAAGGCGCCACGATAGCAGGCTCCATAATAATAAGACGGTTAACAGCATGGAAAATCGCAGGACGATCATTGTTATCAACAAGCAGTTTCAATACCAGTCATCACTGCTCGTGGCGGCGCTGGCCGTATTGCTGGTAAACCTGTTTCTTATTGGCAGCATGCTTCTACCCGAAGCTACTTCCCTGCAATTACCCACGCCCTATGTGGTCGCCATTGCTGCTGTTGAGCTCCTTCTCGTTGCCGGCATCTGGTATGGCAGCGTGCGCGCTACGCATCGCATAGCGGGGCCGGTCTTCGTCATTACCCGCGCACTCAAGCAGCTGGGTGAGGGCGACCTGTCCGCCTCGGTGGAGCTGCGCGATACCGACATGTTCCAGGCCGAGGCGGCGCAGATTAACAACAGCATTACTGCGCTGCGCGAGAAGATTACGGAATTACAGGCACGCGCCCGGAGTGTGCAGCACGCGCACGCTGCCGGCGGCGACATCGCTGCGCAGTTAGAGCAGCTGGAGTCCGCGGTTTCCGCACTGACAACCGGCAAAGAGGACTAGCCGATGATGCCACGCAGCCGACGCTTCCAGCACCGGGCCACACAGGGGGCGCCGCTTAGCGCCACCCACCGTGTTGCACCGGGCACCGCGCGAGCACAGGCCGGGTTTACCGTGATTGAGCTGCTGGCCGTGGTTGCCATCATCAGCATTCTCGCGGTGGTCGCCCTGAGCGCGTACAACGATTACGTGGTACGTGCCAAGGTTGCCGAGGGCCTGGGCTTCGCATCCGAGGCCAAAACCAGCGTCACCGAGTACTACTACAGCACCAACAGCATGCCAACCAACAACCAGCAAGCCGGTCTTCCGGCGCCGGCAGACTATGGCCAGTATGACTTTATTGAGTCGCTCGACATTGTCACCGTAGACAACCAGGGCGGCGTCGTCGAAGTTGTGCTGAGTATTCCCGGGCTCGGCCAGGACAACATCCTGCAACTGCGCCCTACCACCTCCGAGATTCCCATGCTCTGGACCTGCACCACGCCCCCGGACAACGGTGTGAAAAAGACACAACTGCCCCCGGCATGCCGCGCAGAGTAGATTGCGCGCGATCACCGCTGGCCTGAACTCACTGTAGCGACGGCGGATTATCTCTACATTTTGTGCTTTTTTGCACTAATCGGCCGTGTTGTGGCCAGTATTTGCTGGTTATAATCAAGCAGTTGAGGCATTCCTTCGAATGAATGCAAACACATCTTCATCTCGGGGCAACAGATGAATGAACGATAAAGCAGTAGGACAGCTGAGCGGTTTGGCGGGCAGGCTTGTCGCCGAAGATCTCATCAGCGCCCAGGCCGCGGTGGAGGCCCAGCAGGAAGCCGCCGCGGAAAAAATGCACTTCGTTCAGTATCTCGTTGAGCGCAAGGGGGTCGACAGCAGACGGCTGGCAGAGGTCGCCGCCCACGAATTCGGCGTACCCCTGTTTGAAATAAGCGCGCTCAACGGGGAGTATATTCCCGACGGGCTGGTCGAGTCCGACCTCGTCACCAAGCATCACGCACTGCCGATCTTCCGGCGCGGGAACCGTCTTTTCATCGCGGTCTCTGACCCCACCAACCTGGCCGCACTGGATGAGATCAAGTTTCACACCGGCATCAACACCGATGCCGTACTGGTTGATGAAAAAGCGCTGTCATCCACGCTGATTGCCTGGGTTGAATCGCAGGATTCCCTCTCCGATGGCCTGGACGACCTGGACACCTCTGACCTGGACGACGTCGAGCTGTCTGCTGGTGAAGATGGCAGCGACGGCGCAGACGGCACAGACGCCGTCGACGAAACGCCCATCGTGCGCTTTGTTAACAAGGTACTGATCGACGCTATCAAACAAGGGGCATCGGATATTCACTTCGAGCCCTACGAAAAAAACTACCGGGTGCGCTTTCGCACGGACGGCGTTCTGCAAGAGGTCGTCAAGCCGCCACGCAACCTGGCCGCGCGGCTATCGGCGCGTCTGAAGGTCATGTCGCAAATGGACATCTCCGAACGCCGCCTGCCGCAGGACGGCCGCATCCAGATGAAGCTCTCGCGCAATCGCGCGATCGACTTTCGTGTCAACACGCTGCCTACGCTGTTCGGTGAAAAAATCGTACTGCGTATTCTTGACCCCAGCAGCGCGCAGATGGGTATTGATGCCCTGGGCTATGAGCCTGAACAGAAAGAAATGTACCTCAAGGCACTGAACCAGCCACAGGGCATGATCCTCGTTACCGGCCCTACCGGCTCCGGTAAAACGGTGTCGCTCTATACCGGCCTGAACATTCTCAACACGCCCGAGCGGAATATCTCCACCGCGGAAGACCCAGTGGAAATCAACCTTGAAGGTATCAACCAGGTACACGTGAACGCCAAGGTTGGCCTTAATTTCGCCGCGGCGCTGCGCTCCTTCCTGCGGCAGGATCCCGACATCATCATGGTCGGTGAGATCCGGGACCTGGAAACCGCCGAGATCGGCATCAAGGCTGCACAAACCGGTCACCTGGTGTTGTCCACACTGCACACCAACAGCGCTGCGGAAACCCTCACGCGTCTGCTCAACATGGGCGTTCCGGCGTTCAACGTTGCGTCCACGGTAGACCTGATTATCGCCCAGCGCCTTGCGCGCCGCCTGTGCCCGCACTGCTCGGAGCCCGCACACGACATCCCCCACGACACGCTCATCAGCCAGGGTTTTACCGAAGAGCTGCTGGCTGATGCGACCATCATGCGGGCCGTGGGTTGTGAGCAATGCCTGCATGGGTATAAAGGCCGGGTGGGCATTTACGAGGTGGTCCGCATTACGCCGACCATCGCCAGAATTATTATGGAAGAAGGCAATTCACTGGAAATCGCGGCACAGGCGCAGGCAGAGGGCTTCCCGGATTTACGCCAAAGCGCACTGAAGAAAGTGGCCGCGGGGCTTATCAGCCTGGAAGAAGCAAACCGGATCACTGTTGATTAACACGAGATAAACAGAGCAGGCAGTATTATGGCAACCACGGCACTCAGAGGCGAAGTTTACGTTTGGACAGGCACTGACCGCTCCGGTCATGCCGGTGGCGGAGAGATCCACGCGGTCAGTCAAACCATGGCGAAGGCACAGCTGCGCCAGCAGGGCATCGTGCCGAAACGCGTCAAACGCAAGCCCAAACCGCTGTTCGGCGCCAGTGGCAAACCCGTGCAGCCGGCCGATATCGCCATCTTCACGCGCCAACTGGCAACCATGCTCAAAGCCGGTGTGCCGCTGGTGCAGAGTTTCGAAATTGTCGAAGATGGCACCGACAAGCCGCGCATGAAAAGCCTGATCTCGGGCATTCGCGTTGACGTTGCATCCGGCAGCGGCCTGGCCCCGTCGCTGGCCAAGCACCCGCGTTATTTCGATGACCTGTTTTGCAGCCTTATCGCCTCCGGCGAAGACTCCGGTACGCTCGAGGTGATGCTCGACCGGGTCGCCACGTACAAGGAAAAAACCGAGGCCCTGAAAAAGAAAATCAAAAAAGCCATGACCTACCCCACGGCGGTTATCTGTGTCGCCGCAGTGGTTACCGGCATCCTGTTGATCAAGGTCGTGCCCGTGTTTGCCAAGACCTTCCAGAATTTTGGTTCCGAACTGCCTGCATTCACGCAGCTGGTTATGAGTATTTCGGAATTCACCCAAAGCTGGTGGTGGGTCATTCTTGGCGTGATGATTGCGCTGTTCTTCACGTTTCGAGAACTCAAAATACGCTCGGTGGCGTTTGCTGAGGGACTTGATCGTTTGGCACTGCGCGCGCCGGTGGTTGGCGGTATTGTGCACGATGCCGTCATCGCGCGTTTCTCGCGTACGCTGTCTACCACCTTCGCCGCGGGCGTACCGCTGGTTGACGCCCTGAATTCCACTGCCGGCGCGGCGGGCAACTCGGTGTACCGCAAAGCAATCATCCGCATCCGCGACGATGTGACCTCCGGTTCGAGCCTGTACAACGCAATCAAGTCCACCGGGGTTTTTCCGCACATGCTGTTGCAGATGGTCTCCATTGGTGAGGAATCCGGCGCACTGGACGAAATGCTCGACAAAGTCGCCACACACTACGAAGAAGCCGTCGACAATGCCGTGGATAGCCTGAGCTCACTGCTGGAGCCGATTATCATGTCTGTACTGGGCATTCTCGTGGGCGGATTAATGATTGCGATGTACCTGCCTATCTTCATGCTCGGTTCGGTCATCTAGTATCAGATCCCAGGCCACCCTGCGGCACCTGGCAGCGCTCTCATGATTATCGATACCTTTAATCAGGTAGGGTGGCTGTTGCCGCTGACCCTCATTACGCTGAGCCTGTGCGTGGGGAGTTTCCTCAACGTGGTGATCTACCGCCTGCCGGTCATGATGGAGGCGCGCTGGCGCAGCAACTGCTGCGAACTGCTCGAGATAGAACAGGAAAAACAAGATCAGCCGTTAAGCCTCGCCTTTCCCAATTCACACTGCCCGCGCTGCAATACACCGATCAAACCCTGGCACAACGTGCCCGTTATCAGCTACCTCCTGCTGCGCGGAAAATGCGCGCAATGCGCGGTATCGATCTCGCCGCGCTATCCCCTCATTGAGGTCACCACTGCCGCGCTGAGCGTTGTGCTGCTGTGGCATTTTGCACTGGGCCCGGCACTGCTGGGGGCGTTGCTGTTCACCTGGGCCCTGATCGCCCTGACCATGATTGATGTGGACCATCAGTTGCTGCCCGACGAGATTACCCTGCCTCTGCTGTGGGCAGGCTTGTTGTTCAACAGCCAGGCGGTCTATGTTGGCCTGGAGTCTGCGGTGCTTGGGGCGGTATTTGGCTACTTGATACTGTGGAGCGTTTACTGGCTGTTCAAGCTGGTCACCGGGAAAGAGGGTATGGGCTACGGTGATTTCAAGTTACTAGCGGCGCTGGGCGCATGGATGGGCTGGGAGTCGCTGCACATGATCATCTTGATGTCATCGCTGGTGGGCGCTGTCGTGGGTATCGCCCTGCTGATCGTCAAACGCCAGGGCAAGGATGTGCCCATACCCTTTGGCCCCTACCTCGCCGCTGCCGGCTGGATCACCTTCTTGTGGGCCGGCCCGATTATGCAAGCTGTCCCCCTGTTGAACTTGTGGCAGCAGTGATATGAGCCTGGTTGTTGGCATTACCGGAGGCATCGGCAGCGGCAAATCTGCAGTAACCGCGCGCTTCGAGGCCCTGGGTATTACTGTTGTCGATGCCGACCTGGCTGCGCGCGTGGTCGTTGAGCCGGGCAAACCTGCACTTGCTGCCATTGCCGAACACTTCGGCGCAGACATGCTAAACGACGATGGCAGCCTGGACAGGGCCGCACTGCGTGCTCGCGTTTTCGCCGATGACGATGAGCGGCGTTGGCTGGAGGCCCTGACGCATCCGCTGATTGGCGAGGAAATCCTCAACCAGATCGCCGCTTCCACCAGCGTCTACACGATCCTGGCCTCGCCCCTGCTGCTGGAAACCAGCCAGAAAGCCCTGACCGACATAGTGGCCGTTGTCGACGTGCCGGAGACTGTGCAGCTTGAGCGCACGATGGCGCGTGATGACAACGACGAGGCGCAAGTCAGGCGCATCATGGCAGCACAGATGTCGCGGGCACAACGGCTGGCACTGGCCGACACAGTCATCGACAACAGCGGCTCCCTGGAAGCGCTGGATGAACAGGTGCAGCGATTACACGCCCAGTGGGCACTGCTGGCTGCGCAGCGCTGACATCACACCGCGGTCAGCTCCCCGCCGGCGCGCTCCCGTTCAGCAACTGCTGCACGGCGTCAACAATCGGCACATTGGCGGCGGGAAAGGCATGGCCAGCCAGTGCCTGCGGCGCGACCCAGGCTAGCGGCTGGTCTTCAAGGCCTTGCGCCTGACCAGAAAATTCCCACACAACGTGCACATCCAGGTGTACCTGCTTGTCGCCATAATCGTGATGCACATCGAGCAGCGCAGAAGACCGTATGACCTCGATACCCAGTTCTTCGCGCAGTTCGCGCCGCAGGGCATCTTCAACGGATTCTCCGCTTTCCACCTTGCCGCCGGGAAACTCCCACAGGCCGCCCTGATGCGCATCGGCGCTGCGCAAACTGAGCAACACAGCGCCCTGTCGGTCGACAATGACGCCCACCGCAACATGCACCGTTGTTTCAGGTGCGGTATTCGGCATTGATGCGTACATAGTCGTAGGAAAAATCGCTGGTCCACACAGTAGCTGAGGCATCCCCACGATGCAGTTCGACACGCACGGTGATCTCTTGTGGCGCCATGGCCTGCACGCCTTGCTCCTCGGTGTAACCGGGGGCGCGACACCCGCGCTCTGCTATCAGCACCTCATTGA
This sequence comes from Gammaproteobacteria bacterium, assembly GCA_024742415.1. Classification (GTDB taxonomy): domain Bacteria; phylum Pseudomonadota; class Gammaproteobacteria; order Pseudomonadales; family Halieaceae; genus Marimicrobium. The sequence goes on along the minus strand of JANSYN010000007.1, from coordinate 146,958 downwards.
GGTACAGCGCCACGGCATCGACGGATAAATCCTGCAATCCGGCCCGGCCGATTGCTGCGAGCAGCCTGCCCCAGTTTGGGTCCGAAGCAAACAGCGCGGTCTTCACCAGCGGCGAATGGGCAATCGTGAACGCCACATCCAGGCATTCCTGCTCGTTGTTGCCCCCATTGACCTCCACCGAGACAAACTTGCTGGCGCCTTCACCGTCGCGCACAAGCCCTGTGGCCAGTTCCACGCACACGGCCTCAAGCGCCGCTGCCAGTGCCATGGCCAGTGGTTGTTGCGCGCTCACCAACAGCGCATTCCCGGCAGCGCCCGTCGCCACCAGCATGCAGGCGTCATTGGTGGATGTATCGCCATCAATACTGATGCGGTTGAATGATCGTTCTACCGCCCAGGACAGCAGTTCCTGCAGCGAGGCGGTATCCACGGCCACATCAGTAGCGATGTAACCTAGCATGGTTGCCATGTTCGGACGGATCATTCCCGCGCCTTTGGCTATGCCGGTAACCACGTAGGACTGGCCCTCATGCTCGAAAGTACGCGAGGCTCCCTTGGGCCGCGTGTCCGTCGTCATAATACCGCGGGCCGCGTCTTCCCATCCGTCACTGCGCAGAGCGGCAAAAACCGCCGGCACTGCCGCAGAAATGCGCGCAGCCGGCAGCGGCTCGCCGATGACGCCCGTTGAAAACGGCAGCACCGCGGACTGGGCAACACCGGCCACAGCGGCCACTGCATCGAGACACATCATGGCGTCGGCCAAGCCCGCCTCGCCCGTGCCCGCATTGGCATTGCCGGTGTTGATGAGAAAATAGCGCGGGCAACCGGCTGATTCGGCGAGGTGACGGCGCGCTATGATTACCGGGGCTGCACAAAACGCGTTGCGCGTAAAAACCCCGGCACAATGCGAACCCTGCGACAGTTCCATCAGTACCAGGTCGTTGCGCCCGGGTTTCTTGACTCCCGCAGCGACAGTCCCCAGTCGCACACCAGTGACGGGCGTCAGTACCGGTAGCGCTGCGTCACCCACCGCCATGTATCACCTGCCGTAGCGCGAAGCAGTCAAATCGAACGCACGCGTAGCAACGTGCTCTGCGCAAGGGGCCAGCCTGCACATCGGCGGACGTCCTACAGCTTGCCATGGCATTGCTTGTATTTTTTGCCACTGCCACAGGGGCAGGGCTCGTTGCGTCCCACCTTCGGCTGCTCTCTGGTGTAGGTTTGCGGTGTTTCCGGGTATTGGCGTTCTTCGGACTCACCTGAAAGGCCCGCAGACGCGTCGGCGTGCTGCAGTTCAATTTTTTCTCGCTCGGCGGCTTCCCGTCGCCGGCGCTCTATCTCTTCTGCGGCGTCCTGGCGCTGCACCTGTACATGGCTGAGAAACTTCACAACCTCGTACTTCAGGCTGCGCAGCAGCTCCTGGAACAGCTCAAAAGATTCACGCTTGTATTCCTGCTTGGGGTTTTTCTGCGCATAGGCGCGCAGATGAATGCCCTGGCGCAGATGATCCATGGTCGCCAGATGATCCTTCCACAAGTTGTCGAGCACCTGCAGCATGATCTGCTTTTCGATCTTGCGCATATCAGGTCCAACGGCGGCGGCCTTCTCATCATATGCCGCCTGCACCGCTGCGGTGATTTTTTCACGCAGTGCCTCTTCATGCAGCGAGTTGTCTTCTTCAAGCCATTTTTGCAGCGGCAGTTCCAGCGCGAAGTCCGTCTCCAGTTGTTTTTCGAGACCGGGCACATCCCACTGCTCTTCCACGCTCATCGGAGGAATGAAGTTATCGATCGCCTCATTCACAACGTCCGCGCGAATCGCTGTGATGGTTTCAGAAATATCGGCCTCGCCAAGCAGGTCATCGCGCTGCTGATAAATGATCTGGCGCTGGTCATTGGCGACATCGTCGTATTCCAGAAGCTGCTTGCGGATGTCGAAGTTGCGCCCCTCGACCTTGCGCTGGGCCTTTTCAATCGCATTGGTCACCATGCTGTGCTCGATCGCCTCGCCCTTCTCCATGCCCAGCGCCTGCATAAACCCCTTGACGCGCTCAGAGGCAAAAATGCGCATGAGGTTGTCTTCCATGGACAGGTAAAAGCGCGACACACCTGGGTCACCCTGCCGGCCGGCACGGCCGCGCAGCTGGTTATCGATGCGGCGGCTCTCGTGACGCTCCGTGCCCAGAATGTGTAAACCGCCCGCTTCAATCACCTTCTGGTGGCGCAGCTTCCACGCCTGCAGGCGCTCTTCCTTTTCGACCTCATCCACGTCACCCAGCGCTTTGAGTTCAGCGTCGAGGTTGCCGCCCAGCACAATGTCGGTTCCACGGCCGGCCATGTTGGTGGCAATGGTGACCACGCCAGGCTGGCCCGCCTGGGCAATGATCTCGGCTTCCTGCTCATGGTATTTCGCGTTCAGCACCTTGTGTTCTATTTTGGCTTCCTTGAAGCGGGCAGACATCGCCTCAGAAGTTTCCACCGAGGCGGTACCGACCAGCACCGGCGCACCGTTGTTCATACACTCACGTACGTCCTCAACGATGGCATCGAACTTTTCCGCCTGCGTCAGGTAGACCACGTCGTTGAGGTCCTTGCGCTGTTGTGGCACGTTGGTGGGTATCACCAGCACTTCCAGACCATAGATCTGTCGAAACTCGAAGGCCTCGGTGTCTGCGGTACCGGTCATACCGGCGAGTTTTTTGTACAGGCGGAAGTAGTTCTGAAAGGTCGTCGAGGCCAGCGTCTGGCTCTCACTCTGGATCGAGACACCTTCTTTGGCTTCAATTGCCTGATGCAGCCCTTCCGACAGGCGACGCCCGGGCATGGTGCGGCCGGTGTGCTCATCGATCAGCACGACCTGGCCATCCTGTACGATGTATTCGACATTGTTGTGATACAACGCGTGCGCGCGCAGACCAGAGTACACGTGGTGCAGCAGGTTCAGATTGACCGCGCCGTACAGGCTCTCACCCTCCTGCAGCAAACCCTCCTTGACCATCAGTTCCTCGACGTACTCGTGTCCGGACTCGGTCAGTTCCACCTGGCGCTGCTTCTCATCAATCGTGAAGTGCCCGTCCTCGCCCTCTTCCGTTCCCTGCTTGAGAAAGGGAATGAGGCGGTTGATGCTCTTGTAAAGCTCGGAACTGTTTTCGGACGCACCGGAGATGATCAGCGGCGTGCGTGACTCATCGATCAGGATGGAGTCCACCTCGTCGACAATGGCAAAATGCATGCCGCGCTGGAAGCGATCTTCCAAAGAGAAAGCCATGTTATCGCGCAGGTAATCGAAGCCAAACTCATTGTTGGTGCCGTAGACGATATCTGCGCGGTAGGCTTCGTACTTTTCCTGCGGCATCTGGCCGGAGCGGATCACACCCACCGAAATGCCTAGAAAGTTATATAGCGGACGCATCCAGTTGGCATCACGCGCGGCCAGATAATCATTGACCGTGACAATATGCACGCCCTCACCGGTCAGGGCGTTAAGGTAGGCAGGCAGCGTGGCCACCAGGGTCTTGCCTTCACCGGTGCGCATTTCTGCGATCTTGCCCTCGTGCAGCACCATGCCGCCGATCAGTTGCACGTCAAAATGGCGCAGGCCCAGCACGCGCTCTCCGGCTTCGCGTACCACCGCAAATGCCTCGGGAAGCAGTTTGTCGAGTGTCTCGCCAGCGGCCAGCCGCGACTTGAACTCATCCGTCTTCGCGGCGAGCGCGGTGTCATCCAGCGCTGTGATCTCCTCGGCCAGCGCATTGATCTGCTTGACCACCTTGCCCATGCGCTTGAGTTCGCGACTGTTTCGGGTGCCAAAAAGAAACTTCAAGGGATTGTTTATTGCCATTGGTCTATCTCACACAGCTAAAGCGTTCACAGGGTGACGTCGGGGGAGTTGAGCGAAAGGGCTGTTAACGTTGGCGGGTGCGAGCGATGTAGCTGGAAGGGTCAACTGAGCGGCCGTGCTTGTACACTTCGTAGTGCACGTGAGCGCCGGTGGAGCGCCCGCTGGAACCCATCAGGGCGATGGTGTCACCCTTGCGCACGACGTCGCCAGGGACCACCAGGTTTTCTTGATTGTGCGCGTAGCGCGTCACGTAGCCATCACCGTGGGACACTTCAACCAGGTGACCATAGCCATTCTTGCTGCCCGTCCAGGTGACAACCCCGGCGGCAACGGCGAGCACCGGCGACCCGGCCTTGCCAGCGATGTCCACCCCATGGTGCCAGTCAGGCTGGCCGGTGAACGGATCTGCCCTGCGGCCGTACCCGGAGGATATCCAGCCCTTTTCAACCGGCATACCGCTCAGGGAGCTCTGCTCTTTGAGGCCCTGGTCGTAGATCAGTGATTCGAGTATTTCCAGCTGCTGCTCACGGTCATCAAGCTGGGCCTCGAAGCGGTTCATCTCCAGGCTGACTTCTACCGAGTCGAATTCAACATTGAAGGCGCCTGCCAGGGGGCCACCCATGGCCGGCGCAAGGCTGAAATCGAACTCGCCTTCTTCCAGGTCTGCCATGGCTGTCAGGTGTTGACCAAGCGCGTCCAGGCGGGTCATTCGAGCCTGCAGTTCTGCCAGCCCCAGCGTCATGGCCTGCAGGCGGCGATCCGCCTTGTTTTGCAACTCGGCCAGTTCCAGCGCCTGCTGTTCCAACTCTTCCTGCAGGTTATCCAGCGCAGCGCCACTGACCGTGCGCGGCTCGCTTTCCTGCCCGATCAGGTAGCCCCATGCCACGAGGCCCAGAGGCAGGCCGAGGCAACACAGGGAAAGCAGCGCGCGCGACCACTTACCAAGCTCCAGGGCACGGGAACTGCCGTGTTTTCCGCTGATCAGGATGATTTTCATAGGCAAACTGCGGACAATAGTGCGCGCAACTATGCCACACAAAGTGTACAAATACCATTTTGCCGTGCTGAAAAACGCAGTTCGCTAGAGGGCGCCGGAGAGGTCGCGGTGCAGCAGCGGTCGAGGGTCGGCACTGGGCACCAGTTCCCAGGCATCCGTGGCGTCCAGCAGCGCATGCATGGCAACGTTGTTGAGCGTGTGTCCTGATTTGTGCGCCCGAAACTCACCAATAATCGGGTGTCCGAAGAGGTAGAGATCACCGATCGCGTCCAGCACCTTGTGCTTGACCAACTCGTCCTGGCTGCGCAGGCCCTCGCGATTGAGCACCCGGTGATCATCCAGTACAACGGCGTTATCCAGGCTGCCGCCCAGCGCAAAGCCGCGCGAGCGCAGCAAGTCAATGTCGCGCATGAAGCCGAAGGTCCGGGCCTGGCTGACATCGTCGGCAAAGGATGCCCGGGAGAAATCGATTTCCGCCTGCACCACCTGTTCCTGCAGTACCGGCTGGTCGTAATCAATACTGAAGGCGACACGGAAACCGGCAAAGGGCTGGAACAGTGCCCACTTGTCGCCCTGCGCCACACGAACTTCCCGCTTGATACGCAGATACAGCCGCGGAGCCGACTGCTCCACAACCCCGGCAGACTCGATCAGACTGACGAAGGGCCCCGCGCTGCCATCCATGATGGGCAGTTCACGGGCGGTGACCTCAACCACGGCGTTATCCACACCCAGGCCTGACAGCGCCGCCAGCAGGTGTTCCACCGTTGCCAGATGCTGGCCATCCCTGGCCAGGCTCGTAGACAGCGTGGTTTGCGCAACGTGCTCCAGCGTGGCGGGGATGTCCACAGCTGGATGCAGGTCTGTACGCCGGAAAACGATACCGGTGTCGACCGGCGCGGGCCTGAGACACAGCCGCACCGGTTCTGCGCAATGCAAGCCGATGCCGGATGTCTCAACCGCGGTTTTCAGCGTTCGCTGGCACAGCACAGCTTTCCTTCCTCCAAGGCCCGATGATGCCGTTATCATCTGGCCTGAGTGTAAGGAGAACAGACTCAGTATGCGAACGAATCACGCATTATTTTAATCCGCCTGGCGACGCAGGAACGCGGGAATATCAAAGTACTCCTCGTCCGTTGCCTCAGACGCGCCCGACCGCGGGGCCGTTGCCGCCGAACGACGCGGATTACGCAGGGCCGCAGGGCGCTCGTATTCCTTGTAGTCCATTGCCTGTGTGGTCTCTGTGACCGGCTCCGCACGCGGCGCCTGCTCAACGACCTGCAGCGGCGCTGCACGCACGGCCTCGCTGCCCAGGCCCGTCGCCACCACGGTCACCTTGAGCTCTTCCTTCATGTCGGGGTCGATCACGGTGCCAACCACGACTGTGGCGTCCTCTGAGGCAAACTCCTCAATGGTATCGCCCACTTCGCTGAACTCACCCAGTGACAGGTCAAATCCCGCCGTGATGTTGACCAGAATGCCACGTGCACCCGCCAGGTTGATATCGTCCAGCAGGGGGCTGTTGATAGCTTTCTCTGCGGCCTCGCGAGCGCGGTTCTCACCCTTGGCATGGCCTGTGCCCATCATTGCCATGCCCATCTCAGACATCACTGTGCGCACGTCGGCGAAGTCGACGTTGATCATTCCTGGACGGATGATCAGGTCGGCAATGCCCTGCACCGCACCCAGAAGGACATCGTTCGCCTCCTTGAAGGCATCCAGCAAGCTGGTGTTCTTGCCCAGTACTTCAAGCAGCTTTTCATTGGGAATGGTGATCAGCGAGTCAACGTGCTGTTGCAGTTCCGCCACACCTTCTGCGGCAATGCTCAGGCGCTTCTTGCCCTCGAAAGGAAAAGGCCTGGTTACCACGGCGACCGTCAGAATACCCAACTCCCGCGCCACCTCGGCCACGACCGGTGCGCCACCGGTGCCGGTGCCACCACCCATACCAGCGGTAATGAACACCATGTCTGCACCGCGCAGGGCATCGGCAATGCGTTCGCGATCTTCCATCGCTGCGGCACGCCCGATTTCCGGATTGGCACCGGCGCCCAGACCTTTGGTGATATCGCCACCCAACTGCAGCACAGTCTTGGACTCCACATCAGACAATGCCTGCGCATCCGTGTTGGCGCAGATAAAATCCACACCCTCAACGGAATTCTCGATCATATGTTTGACGGCATTGCCCCCGCCGCCCCCGACACCGATAACTTTGATAACGGCATTTGATGGTACGTTGTCGATCAGTTCAAACATGGTGATTACTCCCCTTTTTTTTAATTTGCCGCGTTGACACACGGCCACTTACAACCAAACCTAAAAATTGTTTTGCAGCCAGGCTTTAAACCTGGCAAACAAGCCCTCGCTTGGCGCGGTACCCTTACCTGCCCCGAGTACCCCACCTTCGGTTTGATGTTCTGCGCCGTACTGCAACAGTCCTACGCCCGTGGCGTAGATAGGGTTGCGTACGATATCTGTCAGTCCCTGCACGCCCTGCGGTGCACCCACTCGCACCGGCATATGGAATATCTCTTCTGCGAGTTCCACGACGCCCTCCATCTTGGAAGTACCGCCCGTCAGGACGATGCCCGCAGGCACCATGTCTTCGAAACCCGAGCGCCGCAGTTCGGCCTGCACAAGCGTAAACAGCTCGTCGTAACGCGGCTCCACGACCTCGGCCAGTGACTGTCGCGACAGATCACGCGGCGGGCGATCGCCCACGCTGGGAACCTTGATGGTCTCATCCGCTCCGGCCAACTGCGTCAGTGCACAGGCATACTTGATCTTGATCTCCTCGGCATGTTGTGTCGGTGTACGCAGGGCCATAGCAATGTCATTGGTCACCTGGTCGCCTGCTATCGGAATGACGCCGGTGTGGCGAATGGAACCCTCGGTGAAAATCGCTATGTCGGTTGTGCCACCGCCGATATCCACCAGGCATACGCCCAGTTCACGCTCGTCTTCTGTCAGGACCGCGTAACTGGAGGCCAACTGTTCAAGAATAATCTCTTCCACTTCAAGTCCGCAGCGGCGAATACACTTCTCAATGTTCTGCGCCGCGTTAACGGCACAGGTGACCAGGTGCACTTTCGCCTCCAGCCGCACACCCGACATACCCAACGGCTCTTTGATCCCCTCTTGCGTATCGATGACATATTCCTGCGGCAGGATATGCAGCACTTTTTGATCAGCGGGAATAGCCACGGCCTGGGCCGCGTCAATCACACGCTCAAGGTCATGGCTGAACACCTCCTGATCCTTGATGGCTACGATGCCGTGGGAATTCAGGCTGCGGATATGGCTACCGGCTATGCCCACATACACTGAGTGAATCTGGCAGCCCGCCATCAGCTCGGCTTCTTCAACAGCGCGCTGGATCGATTGCACAGTAGACTCAATGTTAACCACCACGCCTTTCTTCATCCCCTTGGACGGATTGGAACCAATGCCGACGATTTCTATGTCGCCCTCGGGTCCGATCTCTCCGACAATCGCCACGACCTTCGATGTACCGATATCCAGGCCAACGATCATTTTTTTGTCCTGCGCGCTGCCCATGGCAGTGTCTCCCCTAGCGTGTTGCTCTTCTTATAACCAACAAACCGTTCACAACCCTGCGACCTGCGAAGACTCTGCCGGTTTGAAGGCCACAGCAACGCCCGTTGGGTAGCGCATGTCGATGCGCAGTATTTCATCCATCTTGTGCTGCAGTTCGCTGACATAAATGGCCACGAAACGTTGCATGCGTTCGCGAAAATCGTGATTACCCAGCACAAGGCGAATGCCCTGGTTCACAACCACTTCAACCTGGCCGCGCTCGTCGACGCTGAGCTCCTGCACTTTCAAATCCAGAGGCGCGAGAATATCCAGCAGGCGCTGGTACTTTGCCATGAGCGCAGTTGCTGTGCCTTCGGGTCCGACCAGCAAAGGCAGTGCTGCCCAATCACCCGACTTCCCTGATGAAAAAACGCCGCCCTCATGATTGAGGAAACTGTTTGCGCCCCAGCGTGCAATGGGTAGCTGCTCCACCACGTGGATTTCAAGGGCATTGGGCCAGCGGCGACGCACCGTCGCGGCGTGGATCCAGGGCAAGCCCTCCAGTTGCTCACGCATTTTCTGCAGGTCAGCGCTGAGAAAACCGCCTGCGAGCGATGCCTGCACCATGGCCTGAACGGCCTCGGCCTGGGTGTGCTCCAACTGCCCAGTCACGCTGATGCGTTGCACAGGAATTTTTTCAACCTCGATGTATGCCTTGCTGCCGGCAGCTATAACCAGTGCGGCTGCCGCGGCAATCAACAAGCGGTTCAACCACAACGACGGTGCACGCTCAACCGGAGCTGCCGCTTTGCCCTTGCGCGTTGCACCGTGCACTGCCTTGCGCGCTGCTGCGGGCTTGCGCTTGTGCGGCCTTTTCACTGTACCGGGCGCCTTGCGCTTGCCAGGCGCATCGGGAACGAGTTTATCCAGAACAGAAGGCATCTTATTGCGACCCTCCCAAATGGCATGCATCGGCACTGCCCTGGTCTGCCACCGTCGCTTTACCGTCGGCAAAGTGCGTGGCCTCAGCAGGCCACACCGTAGCCCCTGCAAGACTGTACTGCATGATCTGTGTCACCAGCTCTGCAATGCCAATACCCACCGCCTGCGCGGCCATGGGCACAAGGCTATGTGAGGTCATTCCAGGTATGGTATTGACCTCCAGTAACTGAAACGCGCCCTGGTCATCGCGCATCAAGTCAACGCGACCCCACACCGCGCAGTCCAGGGCGGCAAACGCTGCGCGCGCCAGCTCTGCAATGGCCGCTTCTTCTGCGGCAGACAAACCGCTGGGGCAGTGGTAGCGCGTCTCATCCGACTCATACTTGGCGGCATAATCGTAAAATTCGTTGCTAGTCTCCAGCCGGATCGAGGGCAGCACACGGTGGCCGAGCATGGCGACGGTAAACTCGGGGCCGTCAACAAATTGCTCTGCCATCACTGCCCCGGCATAGGCGCTGGCGGTCACATACGCCTGCTCGAGAGAACGGGCGTCTGCGGCCTTGGACATCCCAATGCTGGAGCCTTCACAGGCCGGCTTCACAAAAACCACACCCAGTTGATCAATAACCTGCTGCCAGTTGGTGTCGGCGTCGAGCAGCACAAAACCGGCCGTCGGCAAACCCGCGCCCTGCCATACGCGCTTGCTGCGCACTTTGTCCATTGCCAGGGCGGAGCCCAGAATGCCCGAGCCGCTGTAGGGGATGCCCAGTAACTGCAATGCGCCCTGCATGCTGCCGTCTTCGCCACCAGGCCCGTGCAATGCATTGAATGCAAAAGTCGCTCGGCCCAGTTCAGCCATCCAGCCCTTGCTTGCCGGGTCAACCTTGAAGGCACTGAAACCGGCAGCTTCCAGCCCGCGCAGAACCGTGGCGCCGCTTTGCAGTGAGATATCGCGCTCAGCCGAGGTACCCCCCATCAGCACAGCCACCGATCCGGACCTGATCGTCTCTAGGTTCATGCGCGCGCTCCCCCGGTGTCACCAAGGCCCGCCAACAGCTGCGCCAGGCGGGCGATATCACCCGCGCCCTGGGTAACGACGACATCCGCATCCTGCACCAGCGATGCCAGCAGCGCGGGTATCTCGTCTATCGATTCTGCAAATACCGGGTCCACCTGCCCGCGCTGGCGGATGCTGCGGCTCAGTGATCGACTATCCGCTCCGGGGATGGGTTCTTCACCGGCACTGTATACATCGAGCAGCACCAGCACGTCACAGGCGCTCAGAACCGCGACAAAATCTTCATACAGATCGCGGGTACGGCTGAATCGATGCGGCTGGTAAATCATCACCACCCTGCGCTCGGGCCAGGCCTGGCGCACTGACTCCAGCGTTGCCCTGACCTCGGTTGGGTGATGGCCGTAGTCATCCACCAGCAGAGCGCTGTGCTGTCCAAAGCGGACTTCACCGAGCTGGCTGAAGCGCCTGCTGACCCCGGCAAAGCTTGCCAGACCGCGCTGGATGTCGATATCGCCAATGCCTTCATCACAGGCCACGGCCACCGCAGCCGCCGCGTTGAGTACGTTGTGTCGACCGGGCATATTCAGTTCAATACTGAGCGCTGACGCGGAGCCAGGCCGGTGCAGCGTGAAGGCCGTCTGCAATCCGCGGGTGCTGACCTGGTCGATCCGAAAATCCGCATCCTGTGCAAACCCATAGGTAATGACCTGACGGCTCACATCCGGCAACAGCTCGCGCACTACCGGATCATCAATACAAAGCACCGCAATTCCGTAAAATGGCAGGTTATGCAGAAACTCAATAAATGTGCGGCGCAGCACCGCGAAATCGCCGCCGTAGGTGTCCATGTGGTCGGCTTCGATATTCGTCACCACCGCCACCATTGGCTGCAGGTGCAAAAATGACGCGTCGCTTTCGTCGGCCTCGGCAATGAGGTAACGGCCCCGACCCAACTGGGCATTGCTACCTACACTGTTGACCAGGCCACCAATCACGAATGTCGGGTCCAGTTCAGCCTCGCCGAAAATAGCCGCAATCAAGCTGGTCGTGGTTGTTTTTCCATGTGTACCGGCCACGGCAATTCCGTGCCGATAGCGCATCAGCTCGGCCAGCATCTCGGCGCGCGGAACAACCGGGATACGCGCCTGGCGCGCGGCGATGATCTCAGGGTTTTGCTCATCCACTGCGCTGGAACTGACCACCACATCGGCGTGCTCGACATTCTCGGACGCATGGCCGATGTGCACCGTAACCCCGTGCTGCTCAAGCCGCGTTGTGACGACGCTGTGGCGCAAGTCCGAGCCGCTGACCTGGTAACCGAGATTGACCAGCACTTCGGCGATACCGCTCATGCCAGAGCCACCTACGCCGATCATGTGAATGCGGCGCACACGGCGCATCTCCGGCACGTTGTAGAGGCTGCGCGGATCTGCGCCCGAATCATCCACTGGCGCGGCACCGGTCGCGGACGCTGTTCCAGCGCGAGCATCAGTCATTGATCAACGCCTCACACTCGTCACAGATTTGCGCGGTAGCCTGCGGCGTGGCAACCGCATAGGCGGCCTGCGACATGTTCACCAACTGTTGTGGGTCTGCGAGCAACGCGCGCAGGCGGTTCACGAGTCGAGAAGCATCCAGCTCATTTTGCAACATGATGACGCCGGCACCTGCCGCAACCAGCATGCGGGCATTCGCCGTCTGGTGGTCATCGATGGCGCGGGGCAGCGGCACCAGGATCGAAGGCCGACCCATCATCGCCAGTTCAGATACTGTCAGGGCACCGGCGCGACAAAGCACCAGGTCTGCCCACTGGTAGGTTTGCGCCATATCATCAATGAACGGGGCTACGCGCACGAGTTGGTCGTCGAGGTCATGATAGCGCTGCGCCATCTCGGGGTAGTGAGCCTCACCGGTCTGGTGGACAATCTGGATACTGGCCGAACCATCGCGGTTGAACCGGCGCAAGGCGCCGGGAACCACGTCATTGATCGCGCTGGCCCCCAGGCTGCCACCCAGCACGAGCAGTCGCAACGGCCGCTGCGGACTGAAGTCATACTGCGCATCAGAACCCGCCTCGATAATCTCCGCACGCAACGGATTGCCGGTATGCAGGGTCTTTGCCGATGACGGGAATGCACCGGCAAAGCCCATGGCAATACGCCGCGCAAAGGGTGCCAGCATGCGGTTGGTTGTGCCCGACACCGCGTTCTGCTCATGGATCAACAGCGGCCTGCGTAACAGCCAGGCGGCGAGCCCCGTTGGGCCAGATACGAATCCGCCGAAACCCACGACGCAGGCGGGACGCAGGCGCGCCACCAACCACAGTGCGCGAACCATCGCCACGACCAGCCAGAATCCGGCCCGCAACTTCTGCCACAGGTTTTTGCCGCGCACTCCCTGCACAGGCAGGTGATGCAAGTCGATACCGTGTGCCGGAACCACGCGGCTTTCCAGCCCCCGGCGTGTGCCTATCCATGCCACGCGATAGCCGCGCGCTCGCAGCTCCAATGCCACGGCCAGCGCCGGATAAACATGGCCACCGGTACCGCCGGTAGTCATCAGCACTAGTGGGGATGCTGCGCCGCTCATGCTCGTACTCCCTTACCTATCTGGCGCGTCTCGCGCTCTACGCGCAGCACCAGTGCCAGCATGGCACAGCAAACAATCAAACTGGTACCGCCATAACTGACAAACGGCAGCGTCAATCCCTTGGTGGGCAGAAGACCCGAGGTGGCACCCATATTGACAAAGGCCTGGCCGGCAAACACCAGTGCAACACCAAAACACAGGTACGCCCCAAACGGCTGCGCCAGCAATGCCGCGCGCCGGCCTGCCCACATAATGCGTCCGATCAATGCCACGTAGAGGGCAATCAATGCCAGCGCCCCGATAAAACCCATCTCCTCTGCCCAGATGGAAAAGACAAAGTCCGTGTGCGCCTCTGGCAGGTAGAACAGTTTCTGAATGCTATTGCCCAGCCCCACCCCGGTCCATTCACCGCGACCGAAGGCTATCAACGACTGAATCAACTGAAAGCCCGAGCCGAAAGGATCTGCCCAGGGGTCGGTATAGGCGGTCAGTCGCTTCACACGATAAGGTTCGCTGATCACCAGCACCAGCAGGGCCCCCACCGCGCCGAGCAAGACCAGCAGGAAGTGACCCAGCTTGACGCCGGCCAGGAACAACATGCCAAAGGAGCTGGCAACCACGATCACCGTGGCACCGAAGTCCGGCTCAAACAGCAGCAATAGCGTGATCGCAAACAGCACGCCCATCGGCTTGAGGAATCCCTGCCACTCAAAGCGTACCTCGTGTTCGCGGCGCACCATGTAGCCTGCCAGGTAGATGATCATGGCGAGCTTGGCCAACTCCGAGGGTTGCAAGGTAAAGCCGCCCAGCGCCAGCCAGCGCTGGCTGCCATTCACTTCCTTACCAATGCCGGGTATCAGCACAAGAATCAACAGCGCCAGCGCGATAAACAACCAGACCCAACCCGTCTGCAACCAGAAAGACAGCGGCACGTTATACACTGCAAACGCACCGCACAGCGCAATGACCAAATAAACCAGGTGACGCTGCGTGTGGTGCCAGGCATTGCTGTAATGCAGGTCGGCGTATTCTATAGAGGCCGAGCTGATCGCAATGACCCCTGCCATCAGCAGCAAGGTCGCCAATATCAGCAGCGTGCTATCCGGCAGGAAGACCCGTCCGCTGGCAACGGTGCGCGCGGTCATCGAGTACCTCCGGCCAGTGCGCGCACCGCGGCGCAGAACACGTCTCCGCGCTGCTCATATCCTGAAAACATATCAAAGCTCGCACACGCCGGTGACAGCAAGACAGTGTCGCCCGACCCCGCCAGCGCGGCGGCCGCCATTACGGCCTCCTGCATGGACGCTGCGCGCTCTACCGGCGCAGCCCCGGCCAGGGCCTCTTGCAGCAACGGCGCGTCCTCACCGATGAGCACCACGGCCTTGCAGTGCAGACCCACCACGCTCTTGAGCGGCGCAAAGTCGGCGCCCTTGCCCTGGCCGCCCGCGATCAGAACAATGTTGCGCTGTGCGCCCAGCCCTGCCAGCGCCGCCCGGGTCGCGCCTACGTTGGTTCCCTTGGAATCGTTGACAAAACTCACGCCCTGCACTTCGCCTACCCACTGGCAACGATGCGGCAAACCGGAAAAACGCCGCAGCGTCTGCACCATACTGGCAACCGGCAGTCCGACACAGTTGCCCAGCGCCAGTGCCGCAAGCGCATTGGCCACGTTGTGGCGCCCGGCCATGGCCAGTTCAGCTACCGGCATAATGCTCTCGAAACCGCGACAGAGATGCTCTTGCCCCTCCAGCATGCGCAAACCAAAGCCACCCAGCTGGGGCTCACTCATACGCCAGGAGACGATTTCTACATCCGGTGGCACCAACGGCGTGGTCAGGGCATCGCCCGCGTTGACAACAGCGGCCCTGCAGCCGCGGAAAATACGGTGCTTGGCCTGATGATACGCAACCATCGTCTTGTGGCGATCCAGGTGGTCGGCACTGACGTTAAGTACAGTTGCCACCGCCAGATCGAGATTGTCGGCGCGCTCCAACTGAAAGCTGGACAGCTCCAATACATAGATATCGCGTGCCGGGCTGAGCAGGTCCAGGGCCGGCGGGCCCAGATTTCCACCCACGCCAGCGTTCAACCCGGCGTCTGTTGCCATCTGCCCCACCAGTTCGGTCACCGTGGATTTCGCGTTGGAGCCGGTGATACCCACCACTGGCGCCTGCGCTTCACGCACGAAGATATCGATATCACCGATCACCGGCACGCCAGCCGTCCGCGCGGTTTCGACCAGCGGCGTATCGAGCGCCACGCCCGGGCTAACCACCAGTTCTGAAGCACCGGTAATCAGCTCCTGTGGGTAATCGCCGGCAAACACTGCGACGTCCGGCATCTCCTGTTGCAACGCCGCCAATCCCGGCGGGTTCCTGCGCGTATCAACCACGCTGAACTTCAGGCCCGCGCGGTACAGATGCCGCGCGCAGGACACACCCGTTGCGCCCAGGCCCACAACGACCCGGTTATCTGTACTGGCTATCAAATCTGTTGCCACTAACATTCTGCCTATCGCAACTTCAACGTTGCCAGTCCGAAAAGAACCAGCATTACGGTAATGATCCAGAACCTGACAATGACGCGCGGCTCAGGCCAACCCTTTAACTCAAAGTGATGGTGAATGGGCGCCATACGAAAAATACGCTTGCCGGTTAGCTTGAAAGACACCACCTGCATGATGACTGACACCGTTTCTAGCACAAAGATTCCGCCCATAATAAAGAACACGATTTCATGGCGCGTGATGACCGCCACCGTACCCAGGGCAGCACCGAGCGCCAGCGCACCTACATCGCCCATAAACACCTGGGCTGGATACGTGTTGAACCACAAAAAGCCAAGCCCCGCGCCGGCAATGCTGCCACAAAAAACGGCAAGCTCACCGCTGCCCGCCACGTAGGGGATATGCAGGTAATCGGCAAAGTCGACGCGGCCGGTGAGGTACGCAATGATGCCCAGGGCCGTGCCCACGAGCACAGTGGGCAGTATCGCCAGCCCATCCAGGCCGTCGGTGAGATTTACCGCATTACTGGCACCCACGATGACAAAGTAGGCCAGCACAATGAACAGTGGGCCCATAGACCAGGCAAAATCCTTGAAAAACGGAACATAAAGCTCAGTGGTCACCGGCGTATCGAAAGCCAGATACAGGTACAGCGCTGCAGCCAGTCCTGCAACCGATTGCCAGAAGTACTTCCAGCGCGCGGGCAGGCCACGTGAATCGCGCTCGACGACTTTACGGTAGTCATCAACCCAGCCCACGGCGCCAAAGGCCAGCGTTACTAGCAGCGCGATCCACAGGTAGGGATTGCGCAGATCTCCCCAGAGTAAGCTCGAGGCGGCAATCGCTACCAGGATCAACGCACCGCCCATCGTTGGCGTGCCGGTTTTGCTCAGGTGCGATTCAGGGCCATCGCCGCGGACCGCCTGCCCCACCTGGTAAAAATTCAGGCGGCGTATCATCGCGGGGCCCACCAGCATGGATATCGCCAGCGCAGTACCAGCGGCCAGAATGCCGCGCAACGTCAGATACTGAAAGACACTGAAGTTGCTTTCAAAGCGCTCGAGAAACTCGGCAAGAATCATCAGCATGGCGGTTCTCCCTGCTCACCCGCTGCCGTCATTGCCTGCAGCACCTGTTCCATCTTCGAGCTGCGCGAGCCTTTCACCAACACGGTGTCATGCTCACCAAACGACGCCGGCACGGCGTCAACCGCAGCCTGGCGATCCGCGAAAAATTGTCCGCCGGAGCCGAAGGCCTCAACGGCAGGTTGCAGCTCCTGGCCCACCCCCCAAAAACCGTCCAGGCCAAGCTCTGCGGCATAGCGCCCGATCTCACGATGCATGGCAACGCTGTCGTCACCCAGTTCCAGCATCGCACCCAGAATGAGCGTGCGCCGGCCGTCACAACTTGCCAGCACTTCAATCGCTGCTCGCACGGAGCCGGGATTGGCGTTATAGCAGTCATCGATCACCGTAGAGCCGGCTGGCGTGCGCAACGACCGCAAGCGGCCGGCAACGGGTTGCAGCGATTCGAGGCCATCGCGAATCTGGGTCAGGTGCAAGCCACAGGCCAGGCCCGCAGCAATTGCTGCCAGCGCATTGGCCACATTGTGTTGACCGGGCAGACCAAGCCGAATGGCAATCTCACCCTCCGGGGTCGATGCCGTAAAACTGACGCCCTGCGAGCCGCGAACGCTGATATTAGAGGCACTGATGGCAGCGGCATTGTGTAAGCCGAAGTCGAGGATATTGGCCTGGCCGGCACGCTTGCGCCATTGCGCTGCCCAGCGTTGATCGGCATTGATGACAGCGTAATCACCCGCTCCCAAACCATCAAAGATTTCACCCTTGCCCTGGGCGACGTCGTCAATCGTGCCGAACGTTTCAAGATGAGCGGGGCCGGCATTCACCAGCACGGAAATCGTCGGTCGACCCAGCTCCCTCAGCCAGGCAATATCGCCAATGCGCCCGGCGCCCATCTCTACAACCGCATAGTCAACCTCGGGGTGCAGCCGCAGCAACGTCAACGGTACGCCGATTTCGTTGTTGAAGTTGCCCTCGGTAGCCAACGTGTTGCCCGCCTGCTCCAGCACCGCCCTGACCATGTTCTTGACCGAGGTCTTACCACTGCTTCCGGTAATCCCGACCAGCGGCCCATGGTAGAAGCTGCGGTTGTAGGCACCGAGCCGGCCCAATGCGGTCAAGGTATCGGCAACCTGCAGCTGCGCGATATCGCCGTCAAACGGTTGGCTGACCAGCGCACCGGCAGCGTGTCCGGCCTGCACCTGTGGCAGGTAGTCGTGCCCGTTGAACCTGTCTCCAACCAGTGCGACGAACAGGTCGCCGGCCTGCAGCGTCCGCGAATCCGTGCTCACGCGCGCAAAGGACTGATCACTGCCCAGCAGGCGCGCATCAAGCGGTGCCGCAAGCTCAGCCAGGCGGAATTGGCGCATCATAAAGACCGCCTCCTGGCCAGCGCAGCGCTGGCCTGTTCCACATCACTGAAATGCATGCGCACCCCGTCGACCAGTTGATAGGGTTCGTGACCTTTGCCGGCAACCAGCACACAATCGCCGGCAGCGGCCTGCTCAATCGCCAGCGCAATCGCCGTAGCACGATCGACCTCGGTCGCAAAATCGCCCACACAGCCGGCCGCGACATCGCGCAGGATAGCCTGCGGATCCTCGCTACGCGGGTTGTCGCTGGTGATAATCACGCAATCAGAATGGGTAGTGGCAACCCGACCCATGAGCTGTCGCTTCTCCCTGTCCCTGTCGCCGCCGCAGCCAAATACGGTAATGAGCCGGCCAGCAACGTGTGGGCGCAAAGCCTGCAACGCCTGCGCCAGGGCGTCAGGTGTGTGCGCATAGTCGACCACGACCTGAATGCCCAGATCATTGGGAATGCTCTGCATACGACCGCTGATGGGTTGCAGGCGCGGCACAGCGGCAAGCACCGCGGTAAGATCCTGCCCCGCCAGCACCAGCGCCGCCACCGCGGCCGCCAGATTGGCCAGGTTAAACCTGCCGGGGAACGGGCTGTCGAACGCCCCCTCGCCCCAGGGCGTTTGCAGCCGGGCGCGCACCCCGCCGGCGTGAAACATCGCATCCACAACCCTGATGTCGGCACCGGCGCCACTTGCAGAGTAAGTCAGTATCTGTACACCTTCGCTGACGCCGGCAGCAATCAGCGCGGCCATATCGTCATCCACGTTGATAATGGCATTGCGCAAACCCTGCATGGCAAACAGGCGCATCTTGGCCCGAGCATAATTCGCCATGGAGCCGTGATAGTCCAGGTGATCATGCGACAGGTTGGTATAGACAGCCGTCTCAAAAGTCACCCCATTGACGCGCCCCTGGACCAGCGCATGCGAGGAAACTTCCATACCCACCGCAGGCACACCCTGGCCATGCCAGTGTGCCAACTGCTGCTGCAGGGCGATGGCATCGGGCGTGGTATTGGTGGACTCGCTCACTTCATCATTGAGGCTTGCACCCAGTGTGCCGATCACACCGCAGCGCAGGTCACATGCGCGGGCCAGCTGGGCAAACAGCCTGCTGGTCGTAGTCTTGCCATTGGTTCCGGTGATTCCCACCACATGCATGGACTGTGACGGATCGCGGTAAAAACGCGAGGCGAGAAATCCGGCCTCGGCCCTTAACTCGGGTATTTCCACCAGCGGGACATGCACGGCATCGACAAATCCGGCAACAGGCGCCTCGGCCAACACCGCCGCTGCGCCGTTGGCAACGGCCTGCTCGATAAACTGGCGCCCGTCGTGCTGCTCACCGGGCATGGCCAGGAACACATCCCCGGGCATCACCTTACGGCTATCAAGCTGCATGCCGGACACGACGACCCCTTCCAGCTCGGCCGCATCGCTTTGCAACAACTCAGGCAACCGCATGGGCTGCACCGACTCCTGGGCCGCCGCCAGCATCATGCTGCGCCCTCGCGAGCCGCCTTGCCGGCCTGCTCAGCGTCACTGATTTGCGTGGGCGCAATGTTCAACAAACGCAGCGCACCCTCGGTAACCGCTGAGAAGACCGGCGCGGCCGCCGAGCCACCGCCGTAGCTTTCACCCTGGGGTTCGTTAATGACCACAACCGTCACGATGCGTGGGTCATCCGCTGGTGCCACGCCAGCGAAGAAGGCGATGTACTTGTCATCCTGGTACCCTTGCGGGCCCACCTTGTGCACGGTTCCGGTTTTGCCACCAACGGTATAGCCTGGCACCTGGGCTTTCCTGGCAGTTCCATGCTCGCCGGTAACGGCCTCGAGGACTTTCAGCACCTGGGCAGCGATCTCCGGACTGATCAGGCGGTGACCCTCGGGGGTCTCACCCTGCAGGGCCAGCAATGAAACTGGCATCTGCACGCCCTGGTTGGCCAGCGCGCTGTAGGCGCTGGCCAACTGCAAGGGTGTTGCCGTAATGCCATAGCCAAAGGCCAGCGAGACTTTTTCTGTAGCGTGCCATCGCGTGCGATTGGGCAATTCGCCGCTGCGTTCGCCAGGAAAGCCCGTTCCCAGCGGCTGGCCGATACCGAAACGGTTAAACACTTCCCAGATTGGCTCGTGACCCAGGTCCAGCGCCATCTTGGTCACACCGACCTGGCTGGACTTTTCGATCACCCGGCTGAGGGTGATCTCCCCATAATTACGCGGATCCGGATAGACCTTGCGTCCGACACGAATGCGGCCCGGCGAGGTATCGATCATTGTTTCGGGGGTATAGCGTCCGCTTTCCAGGGCAGCGACCAGCGTCAGTACCTTCATGGTGGAGCCTGGCTCATAGACGTCGGTCAGTGCGCGATTGCGCATACCGGCCGCATCATTACCCTTGCGGGAGTTCGGATTGAAAACCGGGTAGTTGACCATTGCCAGCACCTCGCCGGTGCGACTGTCCAGCGTCACCGCAGTGCCGGACTTCGCGCCCAGCGCTATCACCGCGCGCTGTACTTCGCGGTGCTGTAAAACCTGCAGACGCAGGTCGATGCTCAGCTGCAAGTCCTTGCCGGGACGAGCCGGCTGCATCACGCCGATATCGCGCGCCATCTCGCCATTGAGTGATTTCAGGTACTTGCGCTTGCCAGGGACACCCTGCAACCACTCGTCATAGGCCTTTTCCAGCCCGGTGAGACCCTGGCCATCGACATTGGTGATGCCAACCAGCTGCGCGGCTACTTCTCCGGCGGGATAGAACCTGCGGTACTCGCGGCGGCCAAAAACACCGGGCACGCCAAGATCGAGCACCTCGCGCGCCGCCGCAGGTGTCTCGTGGCGGCGCAAATACATAAAACGCTTGTCAGCAAAACGCGCCAACCGGCCTTGCAAGGTGCCCTCATCCATTTCCAGGGCTCGCGCGAGTTCGTCCAGTCGTTCAGCGTTCACCAGCATCTGCGGGTCCGCCCAGATAGACACGACCGGGGTGCTCACGGCCAGCGGTTCACCGCGCCGATCGGTAATCACTCCGCGGTAGGCCGGGATTTCTGATGTTCGCACGGCGCGCTTGTCGCCCTGGTATTTCAGGAACTCCCGGCCGTGCTCCACGTCCAGCACCTGCAGGGATACCAGCCGCCCGATCACGAGCAGCGCCAGTACAGACAGCCCGGTCAGTACAACGACATAACGCCAGCGCGGCACGACAGGCTGCTGGCGCACGCTGCTCATGGACCAACCACCTTGAAGTTCTGCAAGTCCGGTGCCGTCATGCCAAGATCGGAACGCGCCACGCTCTCCACCCGATGGTGAGACGCCCAGGTGCTTTGCTCTAGCATCAGGCGCCCGTAATCTTCCTGCAGGTACCACTGGGACGATTCCAGCACTTGTAGCTGTGCGTACAGCGTCCGGCAGGCATGGGTTGAATAGATCACAGTGAACGCCGACAGCATGATCAGGCCCAGCAGCGCGGCATTAACCCAGGTTAGCTGGCCCAGCGCATCTGTGTGCGCTTGGGCCAGCTTGCTGTCACGCCCCCTGGCTGACACCTTCCTACGCGGCTTGCCCATCAGCTGATCTTCTCCGCGACGCGCATCACTGCGCTGCGCGCGCGCACGTTCGCGCGCACTTCTTCATCACTGGCACGGACCGCCTTGCCGATTAGCCGCATGCGCCGATCGAGATCTTCGTCTCGTATCGGCACGCCCCGCGGCAGGTCACGCCCCCTGGCCATGTCGCGCATATAACGCTTTACCAGGCGGTCCTCCAGTGAATGAAAACTGATGACTACCAGTCGCCCACCGACGTGCAGCATATCCAGCGCGCCGTCGAGCAGCGCCTGCAAGTCGTCCAGCTCGCGGTTCACCTTGATGCGAATCGCCTGGAATGCGCGGGTTGCCGGATGCTTGTGTTTTTCCCAACGCGGGTTGGCGTCGCTGACCAGACGCGCGAGTTCGCCGGTCGTTGCTATCGGCGAGGTATCGCGCGCAGCTGTAATCGCAGCTGCAATACGGCGTGAAAAACGCTCCTCACCATAGTCCTTGAGCACGGCGGCGATTTCAGTCTCACTGGCATAAGACAACCACTGGGCAGCCGTCTCACCGCGGGTGGTATCCATGCGCATATCGAGCGGCCCGTCCTGCATAAAACTGAAGCCTCGCTCCGCTTCATCCAACTGCGGGCTGGATACACCCAGATCCAGCAAAATTCCGTCGACCGCATCGATCCCCATGCGCTGCAGTTGCTCCGGCAACTCCGCGAAGGAGCCATGGAAAAACTCAAAACGGGATTCGCTAGCCTGCAAACGACTGGCCGCTTCACGGGCCGCCGGATCCTTGTCGACACCCAGTACACGGCCCTGTGCGTTTAGCCGCGACAGCATCGCTGCGCTATGCCCGCCACGGCCAAAGGTGGCATCCACATAGAACCCCTCTGGCTGCATGACCAGCGCGTCGACCGCCTCGTGCAAAAGAACCGTTTGATGCATTCCCAGGGCCTAAAACGTCGTCAACGACATCAGTTCGTCGGGGATATCTTCTTCAGACAGAGCGTCCTTCAACGCCAGGTCACACTCGCCCATCCAGAGCTCTTCAGACCACAACTCCAGCTTGTTACCCAAACCCACCAGCTTGACCTTCTTCTCCAGGCGCGCGTGCTCGCGCAGGGACGGAGGCAGGAGTATCCTGCCATTACCATCGAGTTCGAGATCCGTGGCGTAGCCCAGAATGAGCCGCTGGAAACGACGTACCGCTGGCTTGATGGAAGGCAGCGCCTGGATCTCGGCAGCCAGCACTTCCCATTCAGGCAGCGGGAACATCACCAGGCAGGAGGAACGATTATCAATAGTGACGACAATTTTGCCCTCACATTGGGCGTGCAGGGGCTCACGCAGGCGGGTTGGCATCGCCATGCGCCCTTTCGCATCCATATTGATGTTATGAACCCCACGGAACACGGCGGAACTCTCCCATAAGCTGGCTATTTTTCACTATTAACCAACTTTTCCCACTTTTCGCTACGATTTCACACTATGGTCACATGTGCAGGTAGTGTCAAGATAAGGAACCATGAAAATCGTTTTAATTTCAGGCAATTAGGGGCGATTCCGCGTGGAGAACACGACCCGGGAGCGGTTTTTCAGGCGGGAAAAATCACAAAAAACAGCCCCATAAATTCACTTGTTGAGACTTTACTTTAAGTTAAAGGCTATTTTTTTATCGTTTTTCTGAATCTATATAAGAAATAGATATAACCTGGAGGACTTTCCCGGACACCGGGCAGGCAATCCGACCTCGCTACTACTACATGTGGATATAACCAGGCGCTGCACCCACAATATATAGCAGTAAGACGCGCGCTGTTTCGCCAGGCAGGAGCGGCGGCCGCCGGTGGGGTCATGAAAGGGGCAAGAACACGGCAAGCGCCGCGACCCTGGAGACAGCGGCCTGCAGTGAGCCAGGGACTAGCGCACCGTATAGCTTGAGTCAGGGACTAGTGCACCGTATCGCAATAAAAGGTGAGTCGGTCGGTAAGCCGGGTTCTGTCTTGGACGATCATTCATCTGCGACAGGTGTCACCACCTGCCTGTAGCAACCTACCCGAATCCACTGTGGGCCACAGCAAACGGATTCCTATTTGGTCTTGCTCCGAGTGGGGTTTACCATCGCCACGCCTGTTACCAGCCGCGCGGTGCGCTCTTACCGCACCTTTTCACCCTTACCCTGAAAAAGGGGTCAGACCCCTTTTCACTCAAAAGGGGTCTGACCCCTTTTTCAGGCGGTATACTTTCTGCTGCACTTTCCGTAGGCTCGCGCCCCCCAGGTGTTACCTGGCACCCTGCCCTGTGGAGCCCGGACTTTCCTCCCCCCAGTTACTTAGCTATCACCACCGCAACGCGTGCGCCTGCGGTTCCCACACGCCCAGCGAACGATGAGGATAGATAAGTAACTGGAAAGCGATCGCCTGACCGACTCGGCGCCAAGACTACCGTTCAAGTGCAACGGTGACAAGCGGCGAGCGCCATCGCACCGGGATTCTCCCCGGCCAGCACGCATCCGCAGCCGGCCCGACGCCTGCAATGCGCAGCGGTAATGGAAACAAGCTCCCCAGCGGTGTACAAACCCCAGATGGTGGTGACGACCCTGCTACTTTCCGATCAGGTATTCATATAACAGCTTTTTGCGCATTCCCGTGACATCGGCCACCACCGCTGCGGCGCGCTTGGCCGGCATTTCCCTGACCAGACGCTCCAGCCAGGCGCGCGTGAGTGCATCGATTTCCGTGCTGACGGGCGGCGCGCCCTCCACGACCAGCACAAACTCACCCTTGCGCTGGTGGGCGTCGGCACCGACGAATGCTACCAACTCTGCCAGCGGGGCGCGACGCAGGGTTTCGAACGTCTTGGTCATCTCCCGGGCCAGCAGCGCTTCACGCGCGGGACCCAGTATGTCGTGTAGATCCGCCAGGGTTTCCTGAATGCGATGCGGAGCCTCATAGATGACCAGGGTCAGGGACGCTTCGCGCAGGGCTTCCAGTCGCTTCCTGCGCGCGGCCTGCCGTGCTGGTAAAAAACCTTCGAACATAAAGCGGTCGGTCGGCAGGCCGGCAACGCTCAGCGCAGCAATCGCGGCACAGGCACCCGGCACGGGGCGCACGCTGTGACCCCGATCCTGTACATACCTGACGAGTCTGTAGCCGGGATCAGAGATCAGCGGCGTGCCTGCATCGCTGATCAGTGCCACCGCCCCGCCTGTCTCTATACATTGCGCAATACGCAGCAGTGCGCGGTCATCACTATGATCGTGATAGGCCATCAGCGGCGTGTCGATTTCGAAAGCGTGCAACAGGCGCTTGCTGTGACGGGTATCCTCGGCGGCTATCAACGTGGCATTGGACAAGGTTTCGATGGCGCGACTGGACAGATCACCAAAGTTTCCCATCGGGGTGGCCACCACATAAAGCCCTGCTTCCACGTTTACCCCTTATAATGTCAGACTAGCGGATTAACCACGCTGGTCTCAGGCCGAGACCAGGACCAACCGGGTGAAGGATACCATGCGCCGAACACTGCCTCTGCAGCAAATCACGACCGCCGTATTGGTGAGCGCCCTGCTGTGGGGTTGCGCCAGTGAGGTCACACGGGAAGACCCAGGGCCGGTGCTGCCGCAGCCGCCGGCAGTTGTTGAAGAAAAAGTGTCACTTGCACTGCCGCCCAGCGCGTACCGTGGGGCATTCAATCGCGTCGAGAGCGCACTGGCCGACTTTAACTGGATGGCCGCATCAAACCTGCTGGACGCTGTGCCAACTCCGCTGCCGAATGCCGATGATCGCGCGTACCACTATTACCTGCAGGCGCGCATCGCTTACCTGCGGGGCGAGCAAGCCACTGCCAGGGCACTGCTGCGCGAAGCCACTGCCGCAGACATCGCGCCCGGGATGCTCTATCGCATCCGTAATTTCCAGCATTTCGTGTTTTCATTGGGCGGCGAACATGTCGCCGCCGCACGACTCGCTGCGGGTATGCTTGAGTGGCTTCCGGACGCGGAGATCACCGGCTGGAAGCAGCGCACCTGGCGGAGTCTGCAAAGAGCATCAGCAGCGCAACTCGAGGAGGAACTGGCCAGCGCGGTTGACCCCCAATGGATGGGATGGTTACACCTGGCCGCCGACGCGCGGCCCGATGATGCAAGCCTGGGCGTTGCCATTACCCGTTGGCGCAGCCAGTACCCGAATCACCCGGCTGACAAGCCACTGCCCGGCGGTCTGGACACCTTGCCTGAAAGCGCCACGGGGGCAACACGGGTCGGCCTGATCCTGCCACTGAGCGGGCGCCTGGGTCCCGCCGGACACGCCGTGCTCGACGGTTATCTGGCCGCGTACTTCCAGGCCCGCACAGCAGGTGCTGTGACGCCACAGCTAGCCATTATCGACCAGGACCAGCACGCCTCAGCCGCTGCCGCGTACGATGCCGCGATCAGCCGCGGCGCGCAGGTGATTGTAGGGCCACTGAGCAAATCCGCAGTGACCGATCTGGCCATGCGACCGGATCGCACAGTGCCCATGATTGCCTTGAACCGCATTGACAGCGAGCTTCCACCCGGCGGTGCACCTGTCATCCAGATGTCACTGTCATCCGAAGATGAAGCGATCACCCTGGCCGAACGCGCTTTCGGCCGCGGTCATCGTAACGCGGCGATACTCACGCTGGATGACGATTGGGGCATACAGGTCGATCGTGCGCTGCGCGACCGCTGGCAACAGCTCGGCGGCAGGGTTGTCAGCGGCGCGACCTACGCCGAGAGAGATAACTACTCGAGCAGCGTCAAGGACGCACTCGGGCTGCTGCGCAGTGAAGAGCGTGCTCGCGTGGTGCGCGACATGCTCGCCACCAATGTTGAATTCACGCCACGACGACGCCAGGACCTGGATGTCATTTTTTTGCTCAGCCGCAATCCCGCCCAGGCCAAGGCGCTGAAACCCCTGTTCGCCTTTCATTACGCCGCACAGGTGCCGGTGTATACGCTGTCCAATGCCTACAGCGGGCTGCCGGGCCAGGCCAATCGTGATTTACAGGGTATGCACCTGGTCGAAATCCCCTGGTTCCTTGGCGAGCAGCCGGAGTTGCGCGTGGCTATCGCCTCCGGCGGTACAGACAGCGACAACTATGCCAGGCTCAACGCACTCGGTGCCGATGCCTGGCTGGTGCAATCACAGTTTGCACGACTGCGCACCGGGCCGCAGGCATTGTTTCGCGGCAGCACCGGGCTGCTGACCCTCGACCCGCAACTGCGCATTCGCCGCGAGGCGACGCTGGCTGTTTTTGATGGCGAGGGCATACGCAGGAATTAGCTACACTGGCCGCTTCGGCAAGCAGCAGGTGGCGCGGCATGAAATCCCTGGGCGATCACTATGAACAGCGCGCTGCCGCCTGGCTGCAGGCGCAAGGCCTGACCATTGCCGCACGCAACTTCCGCTGTGCCACCGGCGAAATCGACATCATCGCCTGGGACGGCGCGCAACTGGTTTTTGTTGAGGTGCGCGCCCGCACTAACGCACGCTACGCCGGCGCCGCAGCTTCAATCAGCGCAAGAAAACGGCACCGATTGGTGCGCACCGCGCAATTCTACTTGCAGCAACAGCAAACTATGGCCACAGTGCCCTGCAGATTTGACGTGATTGCCTTCGAACCCCGACAATCATCATCCAGCGATATACGCTGGATACGCAGCGCATTTACCGCCTGAGCACACATCGCCATTTACTGATCCGGGCTTACACTCACCACACTGCCTGCAAAGCACGAACAACAGGCGCTGAGAACACACATGGATAACTACCAGATTATTGCCAATCATTTTCACAGCGCGATTGAAATGATTGCCCTGTCCGCAGATGAGCTGGCCGGCAACATCGAGCAGGCCAGCAACCAGTTAATCGCGGCCCTGATTGCCGATGCCAAAATACTGGTGTGCGGAAACGGCAGCGATGGCGCCATCGCGCAACTATTTGTCACCAGTCTGATGGCACAGTACGACAGCGAGCGACCGCCACTGCCGGCCATAGCGCTGGGCTGCGACCCACACACACTCACGGCGATTACCCAAACCAGCAACCCCGATGACATCTACGCACGCCAGTTGCGCGCCTTGGGCCAGCCCGGCGATATACTCCTTTGCATTGCCAGCCACCAGACCAGCAACACACTGAAAATGGCCATTGATGCCGCGCACGAGCGGAACATGCAATGCATCCTCCTGTCCAATGGCGCGAGCGAGCTGCTTGAGTTAGTCAGCGAACAGGACACCGCTATCGAGTTCTCTTGCAGCGACAGGGCCACCACACTCGAGCTGCAGCTCATGACCCTGAACGCTATTTGCAAACTTATCGACAACGGCCTGTTCGGCAGTTTCAGCACGGAGTGACCCATGAAGTTCTTCCAGATTATCTGCAGTTTTGTCCTTATCACCGCGCTTTCGGGTTGTGGGAGCCTGCTGGCCACCATGCAGGCGGACACCATTGAGGAGGACCAGGGTAAGCGCACGCTGGGCAGAATGATCGAGGACAACAACATAGAGACGAAGGCCACGGTCAATATTCACGCGGCCGATGAAGCATTCCATGACGTCAACATCGTCGTGGTCAGTTACAACGGTTATGTGTTGCTGGCGGGTCAGGTACACAATGAAGCACTGAAGGCCAAGGCAACTGACGTTGTCAAAAGAGTACGCGGCGTACGCAGAATCTATAACGAACTGGAGATCGCCGCACCCAGCTCTGCCATGACACGTACCTCTGACGCCTGGATTACCACCAAGGTAAAGTCCTGGCTGCTGGGCAACTCGGACATCGAAGGCACCCGCGTGAAAGTCGTCACTGAAGACGGCGTGGTCTACCTGATGGGCCTGGCCAGCCAGAGCGAGGCACAACGCATTGCTGCCACCGCGGCGGATATCTCCGGTGTGCAACGTGTTGTAAAGCTTTTTGAAATTATCCCGTAACCCGGCGCTGGGCGCGGCGCGCTACTTGACGATTTTGAGGAACGGCCGTGGAGGCTCTGGCGGCGGGTCTTCGTCGGGTGATTCCGCGATTTCTTCAGGGTCAAAAACCATGCCCTGGCCATTCTCGCGCGCATAGATGCCAATCACCGCGGCAATCGGCACGTGCACGTCCGTCGCGACACCGCCGAAACGGCCATTGAAGACCATCGATTCATTCGATATCTGTAAATCAACAACAGCGTCCGGTGATATGTTCAGCACGATCTGATCGTCCTTCACGTATTGCTCGGGAACCATGACATTTTCTGTCGAGGCGTCAACCAATACATAGGGCGTGCAGTTGTTGTCTACGATCCACTCGTACAGGGCGCGCATAATATAGGGGCGACTGGACGTCATGGGCTAGGGATACCAACGCGCGGGTTGTGTGGCTTAAAGTCGCATTTCCCGCTCTTGCTCGGACAGGCTCTCCTGGAAGGACTCCCTGTTGAACAATCGATCCATATACGCCTGCAGGGGTTTGGACTGCTTGCTGGCACGAATCTCAACACCCAGCGACGGCAGGCGCCACAGAATCGGAGCGATGACGCAATCGACCAAAGTGAACTCTTCACTCATAAAAAAGGGCTTCTCTGCAAAGATCCCGGCAATACCCATCACGCTCTCACGTAGCTCTTTGGTGGATTTTTTTACCACGTTATCAGAGCGAGTATGCTGTATAGCGTCCACCAGCGCACACCAGTCTTTCTCGATGCGATGGATGAACAGCCGGCTTTCAGCGCGCGCAACAGGATACACAGGCAGTAGGGGTGGATGCGGGAAGCGCTCATCCAGATACTCCATCATCACCTTCGACTCGTAGAGTACAAGGTCCCTGTCTACCAGTGTCGGCAGGCTATTGTAGGGGTTGAGGTCCGCAAGCTCCGCAGGCGGGTGGGCAGCATCGGACTCGACCATATCGACCGTCACGCCCTTTTCCGCCAGGACGATGCGCACCCGGTGGCTATAGTGACTGGTGTTGTCCGAAAAAAATGTCATCGAAGACCGCTTTGCCACAACGCCCATCAGGTGTACCTCAGTAAGTTCTCATTAAAATACAAACGCAACCGGGCTGCGGCCCGCGGCGATCAGTGTATGCCCTTCCAGTACTCGCGACTTAGCAAACTGGCAAAAACGGTAAACAAAGCAATAAACAATAACGTGAAAGTCCCTATCCGATGCCTGTCAAGGACGGTTGGCTCGGCCGTATACTCCAGAAAATTCACCAGGTCGTACATCGCCGTATCAAACTCTTCCACGGTCATGTCCCCCGGTTCATTCACGACAAGGCGCCCACAGGGCTCTTCGAGTAGGTCCTCTCCAGTTAGCGGATCACGCTTTACGCCACCGTTAGCGGCCTTGACCGGGCCCAACGCGCATTCGGGCAGGCCCTGCAACTCCATCAACACGTGCGGCATGCCCACATCCTTGAACACGCGGTTATTCACACCGTAGGGGCGTTTGTCATCCTGATAGAAATTCCGCAGGTAGGTATAAAGCCAGTCTCCGCCCTTGCGACGCGCCCACAGTGTCAGATCCGGCGGCGTGACGCCAAACCACTCCTTCGCGGCCGCGTCATCCATCGCATTTTCCATGAGAGCACCGATCTTCACCGATGGGTCAAACAGCAGGTTGGCCTCGAACAAATCTTCGGGAATACCCAGGTCAGTGGCCACACGATTGTAGCGGGAGTACTGCAGCGAGTGACAGGCCATGCAGTAGTTCATGTACAACTTGGCGCCGTGCTGCAGTGAAGCCTTGTCCGCAGGGTCTGCCTTGAACTCGTCACAGGGAATGCTGCCGCACTTGTAGGCGGACTCCGCGCCCACGACCTTTAGTGGCAGGAACGTCAGAAGGCCAATAAGCACCACGCCACCCAGAGTGCCCCAGATGCCAATCCCGCCGTCCATAGTGATACGTTCCGGCTCGGGCTTGGTCTTGTCGATCGACGACCAGATCGGCATCAGCAGGAAGAACGCAAAGTAAAACACGCTGCAGATCTGTGCCAAAAGCGTTCTCTCGGGCGTCGGTGCCTTGACGCCAAGCACGCCCAGAATCAGGAATGAGGCCACAAACAGGAGCAGCATGACTTTGGTGATGTTACCCCGGTAGCGCCAGGAGCGCACCGGACTGCGATCAAGCCACGGCAGTATGAAGGGGATCGCAACAGAAGCTGCGAACGCCACAAAGCCCCAGAACTTGTCCGGCACTGCACGCAGCACCGAGTAGAACGGTGTGAAATACCAGACGGGGGCAATATGCTCGGGCGTCTTCAGGTTGTTGGCCTGCTCAAAGTTTGCATACTCTAGGAAGAAGCCTCCCATCTCTGGCATGAAGAAGATTACGCCACAGAAAATAAACAGGAACACCCCGATCGCCTGCAGGTCATGCACCGTGTAAAACGGATGAAAGGCAACGCCATCAAGCGGCACGCCGTTCTCGTCCTTGTGCTTTTTGATGCTGACGCCGTCAGGGTTGTTTGAGCCCACCTCGTGCAGGGCCAGCAGGTGCAATACAACCAGTGCCAGCAGGATAATCGGCAGGGCAACCACGTGCAGCGCGAAGAAACGGTTCAGTGTGATTCCGGAGATCAGGTAGTCACCGCGAATCCAGGTGACGATGTCATCGCCGACCACCGGGATGGCACCGAACAGTGAGATGATCACCTGGGCACCCCAGTAGGACATCTGCCCCCAGGGCAACACATAACCTACGAAAGCCTCGGCCATCAACACCACGAAGATCAGCATGCCAAATATCCAGATCAATTCGCGCGGCTTCTTGTATGACCCATACAGCAGGGCACGGAACATATGCAGGTAAATCACAACGAAAAACGCTGATGCTCCGGTGGAGTGCATGTAGCGCAAAATCCAGCCGTAATCGACATCGCGCATGATGTATTCAACGGATGCAAAGGCACCCTCCTGGCTGGGCGTATAGTTCATCGTCAACCAGATACCGGTGAGCAGTTGGTTGACCAGGATAAGCAGCGACAGTACGCCGAATACATACCAGAAGTTGAAGTTCTTGGGCGCGTAGTACTTGCCCATGTGGGTATCCCACGCGCGCACGATCGGCAGGCGCTCGTCCACCCAATCGCGTAACCCGACTAACAAATTAACCATTACGCGGCCTCCGCATCGACGCCAATGACCAACAGATTTTCTCCCTCAAACGAGTAGGGGGGGACAATGAGGTTGGACGAAGCCGGGACGCCTGAATAAACGCGACCGGACAGGTCAAACTTGGAGCCGTGACAGGGACAGAAAAAACCGCCCATCCATGCGGCCCCACCCAGATCTGCCGCACCCACTTCGGGGCGAAACTTGGGTGCGCAGCCAAGGTGCGTGCACAGGCCTTCAACCACGAGAATTTCCGGCCGGATCGCCCGCGCTATGCCAGTGACGTACTCCGGCTGGATTGATATCTCGGACAATGGATCCTTTAACTGGTCATCCAACCCAGACAGTGCATCGAGTTGCTCCTGGGTGCGGTACATGACATACACCGGCTTGCCACGCCACTCGACGTTAACCATCTGGCCCGGTTCCATCTTGCTGATGTCGAACTTAACCGGTGCACCCGCCGCCTTGGCTTTGGCAGATGGATTCCAGGACCCCACAAAAGGCACCATGATTCCTACCGCTCCGGCAGCGCCCACGGTACTGGTGGCAGCCGTCAGGAATTTTCTCCTGGTGGCATTTACGCCATCGTCACTCATGTTTTTCTCCCCCGCTTCGAAGCTCCAAATGCGCTCGTGGAACAGGCGCCAGCTTCAACTCCCAAAAAGGTGCAAATGGTAATGATTTTACTCGACACTGACAAGGTAAACGCCCGAATCCCAACGGGTTTTTGGCAATTCACCGCCATGGTTCAGACCTTCATCATGCGCAGGCTGTGTCCGTGCAGGGCACACCTGTAAAAACGCGATCAGCGCGACCCAAACGGTACGCTCCAGGCGGGCCTGCCGCCACGGACGGACAAAAAAAACGCCCGGTTGGCAAGAGCAATCGGGCGCTTTCGCGGTTGCTGACTCCCAACAGAAGCCAGCAAGATTATCGTTTGGAAAACTGGGGACGCTTGCGCGCCTTGCGCAGGCCCACTTTCTTGCGCTCGACCTCACGCGCGTCACGTGTGACATAGCCCGCCGCGCGCAGCGACCCGCGCAGCGCCTCGTCGTACTCCATCAACGCCCGCGTAATCCCGTGGCGAATCGCACCAGCCTGGCCAAAGCTTCCACCCCCGACAACGCTGACGTTAACGTCAAATTTGTCTGCCAATTCAACAAGTTCCAGTGGTTGACGCACAATCATGCGGGCCACTTCACGACCGAAATACTTATCCAACGGCAGCTTGTTGACGGTGATATTGCCGCCGCCATTCTTCAAAAAAACACGGGCGGTAGATGTTTTGCGACGGCCGGTTCCGTAGTACTGGGTGACTGACATAAAAATGATGTCCCTTAAAGAGTCAATTCTTGCGGCTGCTGTGCCGTATGGGGATGCTCGCTACCGGCATAAACCTTGAGTTTCTTGAACATGGCACGTCCCAGCGGATTCCGCGGCAGCATGCCCTTCACAGCAGACTGGATCACGCGCTCGGGCGCTTTATCAATCAGCTTTTCGAACGAGATCGACTTCAAGCCGCCGGGATAGCCGGTATGGTGGTGGTACATCTTGTCAGTGCTCTTGGCACCTGTCACCCGGATTTTCTCCGCGTTGACAACGACAATGTAATCGCCGGTGTCCACATGGGGCGTGTACTCGGCCTTGTGCTTGCCGCGCAGGCGGTGGGCAATCTCGCTCGCCAGACGCCCCAGGGTCTTGTCAGAAGCATCAACCACGAACCAATCGCGGTTCACATCTGCTGATTTGGCGCTAAAAGTTTTCATAGATAACCGCCTGAGGGGGTCCAAAATCGAGGGCGAATACTAATCAATGCCCTACCCCTTTTCAAGCTGAAAATCGAATATATTTCATGCCTGTAGGGCAGGGTTAAGGCGTACCGGACTCCTCGCAGCACCTCACGCAGCGCCCTGCACCCGCCCTACACACCACCCTGCGCCGGCAGCAGCCAGCTACAGCCATCAACCCGCCCTGGCCGCCTCCCGTGGCGCGTTCCGCAGCGCGCTTATCCAATGGCACAGGCCTAGGGTCGGTGCTCCAGCGCCAGATAATCATAAGACTGCATCTCCTGCAGGCGCGACAGAGTGCGCTGGAACTCGAACTCAAGCTGCCCTCCGGCATACAACTCGAGCAGTGGCTTCTCAGCCGCCAGGACCAGTTTGACATTGCGGTCGTAAAACTCATCCACCAGATTAATGAAGCGGCGCGCCTGATCGCCTTTGTCCGGCCCGAATTCAGGCACCCCCGAGATCAACACGGCATGAAATATCCGCGCCAGCTCGATGTAGTCGCTGGCCGAGCGCGGGCTGTCGCACAGTTCGGCAAAATCGAACCAGGCCACGTCATCTGCCAGCTTGCGACAGGTGATATAGCGATGGTTGATGTCAATGCGCTCCCAGTTCATGCCGGGTTCACGCGCCAGTCGACGAAAGCTCTCTTCAAGCGACAGGTCGGCACCGGCATCCAGCGGGTAGTGATACAACTCGGCCTGCTGCAAGGTACGCAGGCGATAATCGGTGCCACCGTCGAGGTTGTACACTTCGGTATGCTGCTCGATCAAGGCGATCGCGGGCAAGAATCGTTGTCTTTGCAACCCGTTCTCGTACAGCAACTGCGGCGCGATATTCGAGGTCGCTACCAACGACACGCCGCGCGCAAAAAGACCCTCCATCAAACCCGCCAGAATCATCGCATCACCAATGTCTGTCACAAAAAACTCGTCAAAACAGATGATCCTGGCCTCTTGTGCGAGCCGATCAGCGACCTGCTCCAATGGGTCCTTCTGGCCCTCCAGTGAAATCAGCTCGTCGTGGACACGCTGCATAAAACGATGGAAATGCACTCGCAGCTTGTCCTTAAAAGGCAGGCAATCGAAGAACGTGTCCATGATGTAGGTCTTGCCGCGGCCCACCCCGCCCCACAGGTACAAGCCCCGCTCGGGCTGACGCGGCGCCGCGCGCCTCCAGCGCTGTAACAGGCTGCGCAACCCACCCTCGCGGGTCGACTCCGTCTGGAGCAGCCTTTCATACAAATCCTGCAACTTGCGAATTGCCTCTTCCTGCGCCGGGTCGTGGCTGAATTCGTCACTCTGCAAATCGGCCTGGTATCGCTGCCAGGGAGTTGTCATCGTCTAAACACTTCGTTTTGGCCTGTCAAAATGGCGGATTACTGTAACCACTGCGTCTACCACTTGGCAATCGGGCAGAAGCCGCAGCCAGATGCTACTGCATAGCTGGCAGAGCAGGTATACTTGCGCTTCACGTTCAGGGCGCAGGATCATCGGCAGTGGAAACAACAACCTACAGCATTGAGATAATCATCGGGGCAGCCGCCCTACTGGCATTGCTGGCACTTGGCATTGGCATCGCCATTGGCAGAAGCACATCGGCTTCAGGCCAGAAGTACCGTGAAGTCGAACGCAAGCTCGACCACGTATTGCAGGACAAAAAGCGCTACGAGGATGAAGTTGTCGAACACTTCGAAGAGACCGCGCAACTGCTCAACGCGCTGACCGAAAGCTATCGCGATGTGCACAACCATCTGGCCAAGGGCGCCGCCGGACTGTGCCTTGGTCAAGGTCCGGTGTCGCTGGAACAGCTCTCCAATGAGGGTGATAGCGCACAGATTCCCTCCAGGCTTGCACCGGTGCATCCCCCCCTGGATTATGCCCCGAAGACCTCGCCCGACGAGAAAGGCATGTTAAATGAAGAGTTCGGCCTCGAACGCCCCATAGGGCCCGACAGCGCGAACCCTGCCCCCAAAGCCTGACCACATGGTCAGACCGGGTTGTGAACATCAAAAAAGCGGTGTTCCAGCCCGAAATGCACAGCCAGCGCCTCGCCCAGGGCCTGCACCCCGTAACGCTCCGTCGCGTGGTGCCCGGCGGCGATAAACTGCATGCCCGATTCGCGCGCAACGTGCACGGTCTGCTCTGACACTTCGCCAGTGATGTACAGGTCGACACTTGCCGCAACCGCTGCATCGATGTATCCCTGCGCGGCACCGGTGCACCAG
This sequence comes from Gammaproteobacteria bacterium, assembly GCA_024742415.1. Classification (GTDB taxonomy): domain Bacteria; phylum Pseudomonadota; class Gammaproteobacteria; order Pseudomonadales; family Halieaceae; genus Marimicrobium. The sequence continues at coordinate 111,408 of JANSYN010000007.1, read as the reverse complement.
GCGACGCTATGCACAGTCGCCTGCGGGTTGCCAATCAACAGGGGTTGACGCGCAGTCAGCGCCGCAATTCTGTCGACCAGGCTTGCACAGGTTGTAGCGGCCGCCAGGCACCCCATTGCTCCTACCTGCGCCTGCGGCAGTGGCTGCTGCGCTTCTACCGCAATACCCAGTAGTTCGCCAAAGCGTGCGTTGTTACCCAGTTGCGGGTGATCATCCAGTGGCAGGTGATAAGCGATCAGACTGGCATCGGCGGCCAGCAGCGCGGCCAACCGCGCCCGTTTAATGCCAACAACGGGTTGCGCCTCGCCTTTCCAGAAATAGCCGTGATGTACCAGTATGGCATCCGCACCCCAGGCCAGCGCTTCATCAAGCAGCGCCTGGCTCGCCGTTACTCCACTGGCAATACGCGTTATCACGGCCCTCCCCTCAACCTGCAAACCATTGGGGCAATAGTCCTCATAACGCTCCACTTGCATGAGTTCGTCGGCATACGCACACAGAGTTTGAAGCTCGATAGCCATGGAGTCTTGCCTTCCTTGTTCAAGTACAGAAGCTGGGCCATCATATACAATGACCGTAAACAAGATAAGCGGCACCTATGAAACAAACGCTTCAGTTTATCGCCTGGCCGGCTATTGCCGGGCTTCTTGCTGCGCTGCTGGTACTCGACAGATGGATCCTGCCAGCCAGGGTCGACCACATTGAGGACGGCCGCGAGCCAGTGAGCTACGCCCAGGCTGTGCGCGCCGCAACGCCCTCGGTCGTCAACATTTACACGGCCAAGCTGGTCAGTTCGAACACCCCTGGCGTAGTGCGCAATCCTTTTGCGCAAAACCGCACTCCGCGGCAGCGCATCGAGCGTTCACTGGGCTCCGGGGTCATCGTGTCTCCTGAAGGCCATATTCTGACCAACAATCATGTCATCGCGGAGGCGGACGCTATCCAGGTCATGCTGCACGATGGACGCTCCAGTAGCGCGGTCGTCATAGGCACCGACCAGGCCACTGACCTGGCGGTCCTGAAAGTGGATTTGCCTGACCTGCAGGCCATCGAGATAGGCAATTCCGACAAAGTCAGAGTCGGCGATGTCGTACTGGCTATTGGTAACCCGCTGGGTTTTGGTCACTCGGTGACCCAGGGCATCGTTTCGGCACTTGGCCGCTACGGCTTGCAGCAGAGTATGTACGAGGATTACATCCAGACTGATGCCACGATTCATCTGGGTAATTCAGGCGGCGCCCTGATCAACACCCAGGGACAGTTGCTGGGCGTGAACACGCTGATTTACACCGGCAATAACCGTTCGGTATCAGGCTACACGGGCAATACCGGCATAGGAATCAGCCTGGCAATTCCTGCCAAGCTAGCGATCTTCGTACTGCAGGACCTCATTCAGTACGGAGAAGTCATACGCGGCTGGCTCGGCGTCAGCGTTGAGCCCATCGGCGTATTTAATGGCTCAGGCACCGCCCAGCCCGCGCTCTCGGTGCAGACAGTTGCTCCGGCAAGCCCGGCAGCCAAGGCCGGTGTCCAGGTAGGTGACCTGATTACCCACATCGATGGCGCTGCCGTGCAGAACGGCCGCCAAACGATGCATGAGATTGCCAGGTTACGTCCCGGCGATACCATTGAAATCTCGGTCAGGCGCGAACGCCAGAGCCTGGAGTTGCGCGCGGTGGTCGGTGTGCTTACGCAGTCTTCGGGTACTGCTAACGTGCCGGAGGCGGCCTCCTGATCGGTGCCTGCGCCTGGCGGGCACACTATCCAGTAGAGCTCATGCTCTGCGCATGCCCCATGCCTGAGCTTACTCGTTCTTCAGGCGCATCTCTGCACTTTGGGCATGGGCCACCAGCGATTCGCCGCGCGCCAGCACTGAAGCCGCCTCACCCAGGCGCTGCACACCCGCTTCACTGCAGCGGATGATGGAGCTGCGTTTTTGAAAATCATAGACGCCCAGAGGCGAGAAAAACCGCGCACTGCCCGCCGTGGGCAGGACATGATTGGGGCCAGCGCAATAGTCGCCCAGCGCTTCAGAGGTGTAGGCGCCCATAAAAATCGCGCCGGCGTGTCGAATGTTGGGCAGGAGGCTGTCAGGGTCAGCAACCAGCAGCTCCAGGTGCTCCGGGGCAATGCTATTGCTCACCGCAACAGACTGGTCAATATCGCGCGTCAGGATCATCGCGCCACGTGCCCGTAAAGACGCGCGAATAATCTCTGCGCGAGGCTGGGCGGGCAGCAGCCTGTCGATGCTCGCTTGCACTGAATCGAGGTACTTCTGGTCGTGGCAAAGCAACAGCGCCTGGGCGTTTTCGTCGTGCTCGGCCTGCGAAAAAAGATCCATTGCGACCCAGTCCGGGTCGACGGAACCGTCACAGATCACAAGAATCTCGGAGGGGCCGGCGATCATGTCAATACCGACGCGACCGAACACCATCCGCTTGGCGGTTGCGACGTAGATGTTCCCCGGGCCGACGATTTTGTCGACTCGCGGAATCGACGCCGTGCCATACGCCAGCGCAGCAACTGCCTGCGCACCACCTACTGTAAACACCCGGTCTACACCGGCAATCGCGGCAGCGGCCAGCACCAGGTCGTTCAGCTCGCCGCAAGGGGCAGGCACAACCATAATGACTTCGGCCACGCCGGCCACCTTGGCGGGCAACACGTTCATCAGTACTGATGAGGGATAGCTTGCCTTTCCACCGGGCACGTAGACACCCACTCGATCAAGTGCGGTAATCTGCTGGCCCAGTTCGTTCCCCAGCGAGTCTGTGTACCGCCAGCTCTGTTGCGTTTGATGCTCGTGATACTGCCTGATGCGTTCTGCAGCAAACTGCAATGCCTCACGCTGCGCGCGATCAATGCTCTCCAGCGCGGCGGCAATGCGCGCGGCGCTCACCTCAAGTTCAGCCACCGATGCGGCCTGCAATTGATCAAACTCTGCGGTGTATCGCAGCAAGGCGGCATCACCATGCTGTGCAACAGCGGCGATGATAGCCGCCACCACTGCATCGATTTGCGCATCGTCCTGTGTATCATCCTGCGTATCAAAGCGGCGCAGTTTTTCCAGCGCAGCATCAAACCGGGCGCTGTTTGCATCAAGCCGCAGCATGGCCGGCACCCTCCACCGCTGCGGCCAGATCCGCCAGGATCCTGGCAATGCTGTCATGCTGCGAACGCATGGCCGCCTTGTTGACAATCAGGCGCGAGCTGATGGCCGCGATTTCCTCGAGCGGCTCCATCCCATTGGCGCGCAGGGTGTTGCCCGTATCAACAATGTCGACAATCAAATCTGCCAGCTGCATCATCGGTGCCAGTTCCATCGCGCCATACAGTTTGATGACGTCTGCGCTCTGGCCGCGCCTGGCAAAGTAGTTGCGAGCAATATTGACGAACTTGGTCGCCACGCGGATGCGTGGCCCGTCACTGCGCCAGCCCACCGGCGCCGCTGTCATCAGGCGACAACGCGCAATCCCAAGGTCCAAAGGCTCGTACAGTCCCTCGGCACCATGTTCGAGGAGGATGTCCTTGCCAACTACACCCATATCGGCGGCCCCCAGGCGAACGTAGGTCGGCACGTCGGTGCCACGAATGATCACCAGTTGCAGATCGGGCATGGTGGTGTCAAAGATCAACTTGCGGCTGGTATGCACATCCTCCAACGGCTCAATACCGGCCTCACGCAAAAGAGGGAGGGTTTCCTTGAGGATTCGGCCCTTGGTCAGGGCCAGCGTCAACTTTTTCATGAAGGCTTCCTGGCTGTCCGGCACACTGTGCAGGTACGCTCATTTGTCTCAATTGCGGTGCGTCGCGGGGTATCTGGCGCGCTGGCACAGCGTGTGCGAGGGCGCTCGGCAGCGTCGCGTCTGACGACGCCCGCGGTGCCGCGCAATACCGGCCGCAGGGTGAGTATCAGGCGCTCGCCCGCGCTTCCCACTCAGCACGTGTATAGGTGCGGATATTCACGGCGTGCATTGCACCCTCAGCAATACTCTGGCCGAGCGCGGCGTAGACCAACTGCTGCTTCTTGACCGGACGCAGGCCGTCGAACACATCACCGATCGCTTCGATATGGTAGTGGCCGCCCTCACTCTGCACGTGAAACTCACACTCTGGCATGTGTGCCTGCAACAGGGCTTGCACCTCGGTGACGTCCATGGGGAATTCTCCAGTACTGTTGGTCCGCTTGATGTTCAGGGCAAGGCGAGTCCGGGGCCAGGCGCATTACGCGCAGCGCCCACGACAGTCGCTGCCTCCGGGGCAGTATGTTAAGGGAAAACAGGGGTGGTTGCTAACGTCGCCGCCCGAACAGGCGCCTGCCACTCAGGCGTCAACATCAACCGTAACAACTGTCCACTTGGCGATGACCGCGTCCAGGTCACCGTTCTCTTCCCGGGCAGAAGCCTGGAACTGGTCGCGATAAATCTCTCCCAGGTTCACGCTCTCGATAATCACGTTGCGCAGCTTCCACTCATCGGACTGGTCCAGTCCCATTTGATAGAACACTACATAGGGGTCGTCGCGATCCGCGAACACGTTCTGACGCACCGACACGCGCTTGGCGCCGGGGACATCGTCTTCCGAGGGAACCACCTCGATGCGCGACCCACCAAACGCCAACAGGCCCTTGCTGTAGGTGCGCACAAGGCTCGCGCGCATAACCTGTGTGAACCTGTCCAGTTGGTCGCGCAATTGGGCGCGCTCTGCCTCGTCCAGCGATTTGTAGCGTCGGGAACTGGCATAGGCACCCATGACGCTGCGCGAAAAGCCGCGATAGTCAATCAGTGGATCCAGCAGGGCTTCGATCTGCTGGTAATAGCGCTCCGGGTCCTCGTCTGCATAAGCTTCGGCGGCCTGCACCACCGCCATTACCTGCGCGGAAGTGGCGTCGACTATCTCGTAGGCGCTGGTTTGCGCCAATGCGCCGGCAACCCAGAAATACAGGGCCATCACTAACAATGATATCGATCTTGGGGACATTCCGTTTATTCTCCGAAAAACCAAATTTGACTGGCCGCGCACTGGAGGCCCTGTATAATCTGCGACCGTTACCCTGAGTCTACCCGTTCACCGGAAGCGCCTCGTCAGGCCACTACTTTGACCTGATTTGACACTAAATACACCCCAACGGTTCCGGTGCTCCGCAGGGCGCATACTTTAGCAGGAATTTGGCATCTATGCTGTTGGCCGCCGCAAGCATCATAATCGGCTTTATCATACTCATCTGGAGCGCTGACCTGTTTGTTGCAGGCGCCGCTTCTATTGCCGAAAACGTGGGCCTGTCGCCCATTATTATCGGGTTAACGATCGTCTCCCTCGGCACGTCTGCACCGGAGGTGCTGGTGTCGATTACCGCCGCCATGGCAGGCTCGGGCGAACTGGCAGTCGGTAATGCCATTGGCTCGAACATCGCCAATATTGCGTTGGTGCTGGGCACCACGGTGCTGGTGGCCCCCCTCATGGTCGAGGACGGCTGCATGCGCCGCGAAATTCCCGTACTGCTGGCGGTCACCTTTGGCGTTGGGCTGCTGATACTCGACGGAACGCTGTCAATAATCGACGGCACCATCATGCTCACCGTAATGATACTGATGATCGTGCACCTGATTCGCAGTCACAAATACGATTCCGAGATCCTGCGCGAGGTAGAACAGGACGAGTTGCCACACTTCAAACCTGTCCGCGCCTGGCTGTATTTTGCCATCGGACTCGCCCTGCTTATCCTCAGTTCACGCATCCTGGTCTGGGGGGCCGTGAGCGCCGCGGAGCAACTGGGTGTCTCCGAACTGGTGATCGGGCTGACCATCGTCGCGATTGGCACCAGTTTGCCCGAGCTGGCTGCTACCATCGCCAGCGCTATGCGCGGGCACACCGAAATGGCGCTGGGCAACATCGTTGGCTCAAACCTGTTCAACCTGCTTGTGGTCATGGCCATTCCGGGCATCGTAGCACCGCAGGTTCTGGAGCCGGCAGTCGTCTCTCGAGACTACCTGTCCATGACATTCCTGACCGTTTTCCTGGCAGTCGCTATCTGGGTGAGTCGCAAGCGCATGAAGGCGCAGGTGCAGCACTCCTACCTGGGCCGCATGTTGGGCACGCTGTTAGTGTCCTTCTACGGCCTGTATTATTATCTGCTACACAGCACCCTCTGACAGCATCTGGACAATTCTCAATGCCGGAGCCAAGCACCTCCAGTTTCGCAGCATCCGCCAGGCGCACCATCGCTATGGAAGCGGCCGCCGTGGCGGCACTGGAACAACGCATCGGACCTGATTTCGAGCGCGCCTGCGACATCCTGCTGCAGGTTAAAGGCAGGATCATTGTTACCGGCATGGGCAAATCCGGCCATATCGCCAGCAAAATCGCTGCGACGCTTGCCAGCACCGGGTCACCGGCATTTTTCGTCCACCCCGGCGAGGCCAGCCATGGCGACATGGGAATGATCACTCGCGATGATGCCGTGATCGCGCTATCCAACAGTGGCGAGGCGGGTGAAATCCTGACACTGCTACCGCTGCTCAAGCGCCTTGGAATCCCCCTTATCAGTATGACCGGTAACCCTGAATCAGCGCTCGCAAAGGCGTCGGATGTGCCGCTGGATACCGGAGTGGCAACTGAAGCCTGCCCACTGGACCTGGCGCCCACCTCAAGCACCACGACCGCCCTGGTCATGGGGGACGCCCTCGCCATTGCCTTGCTCGAAGCGCGCGGGTTCACGGCCGAGGATTTTGCGTTCTCGCATCCCGGCGGCACGCTGGGCAAAAAGTTGCTGCTCATGGTACGCGACATCATGCTCACCGGTGCGGCAATACCCAGCGTCACCCGCGACACCAAACTGTCCCAGGCCCTGCTGGAAATCAGTGACAAGGGCCTTGGTATGACCACCGTAACAGACGCCACAGGCGCGCTGGTCGGCGTCTTTACCGACGGCGACCTGCGACGTTCACTCGACGGTAAAATCGACATTAACAGTACAACGATCGGCCAGTTAATGAGCGTTAACGCCAAAACGGCGAGACCAGATATGCTCGCTGCGGAAGCACTGAGAATCATGGAAGAAAACGAAATCGGCGCGCTGGTTGTCGTCAGCGACACCGGCACCATCGCAGGCGTGTTGCACCTGAAAGATCTCCTGCACGCAGGCATTGCCTGATGAACAACAGCACATTAACGACAGAGCAGCGTGCAAGGCGGGTCAGAATACTGGTGCTGGACGTCGACGGCGTGATGACCGATGGTCGCATTTACTATTCAAACAGCGGCGACGAGATAAAATCCTTTAACATCAAAGACGGCCTGGGCATCAAACTTCTTCAGCAAGCCGGTGTAAAAGTGGCCATCATCACCGGCAGGCAATCGCAGATTGTCACGCGACGGGCGACGGAACTGTCTATCGATGAAGTCGTCCAAGGACGTGAAGACAAAAGAGAGGCACTGCTGGAAGTGTGCGAGCGCAACGGCCTGACACTGGAAGACTGTGCCTATATGGGCGATGACCTGCCGGACCTGGGCGCGATCGTCGCCGCCGGCCTTGGCATGACAGTGGCTGACAGTTGCGGCGCCGTGGCCGAGGCGGCGGACTGGATCAGCAGCAACAATGGCGGCCAGGGCGCTGTGCGCGAGGCCTGTGAATTCATACTCGCTTGTCGTGGCGACATGCTTTCACCTGGAATGGGGCTTTCCCAATGATCGGTGTACGTCACGCAGTGCAACTGCTGCTTGCAGCTTCACTGCTGAGTTTGTCCATGGCCGCCAGGCCGCTACCCGATGATCGGGAACAGCCTATCCATATTACCGCTGACAAGGCCGTGCGCGATGAAAAGCGCGGCGTGACCATTTATAGCGGCAACGTGCAGATGCGTCAGGGCAGCATGGAACTGGACGCCGACAGCCTCACCATCTTTCATGAAGACCGCGACGCCAACAAGATTGTTGCCCGCGGGCAGCCGGCAAAGATGCGCCAACAGCCGGAAATCGACGAAGGCCTGGTGCATGCCCATGCACAGGTTATTACCTATTATCGCCGCGAGGAACTGGTCCACCTGCGCACCAACGCCGAATTGCAACGTGACGACGGCACGCTGGTGACGGGGGATTCCATCGACTACTTCATCACGCGTGAACTGGTCAAGGCAGAGTCGGACCGCACTAACGAAGACAACAAGGTGATTGTCGTTATCCCTCCCAGCCTGCTTGAGGACCCTGACGATGACACGTCCACAAACACTGCTCCGGCGGCAGGCGCCGCCCAGCAACGCCCGATAGACGCACAGGCCATCGCAGCGCCCGCGGCGGATTCCACGCCTGCGTCCGACGCCCCCGAAGAGGAAGCACCCGCCGGTGGCGCAACTCAGAGCGAATAACCTGGCCAAAGCCTACCGCGGTCGCGAGGTCATACAGGATGTTTCCCTGGGGCTCGATAGCGGCCAGATCGTGGGTTTGCTGGGCCCCAACGGCGCCGGCAAAACGACCTGCTTTTACATGATCATCGGTATCATCCCGGCCGACGCCGGCATGATTACCGTTAACGGCGAAGACATCACCAGCCTCACCATGCATGAACGCGCCCGCAAGGGCATTGGCTACCTCCCCCAGGAAGCGTCGATCTTCCGCAAACTGTCGGTTGGCGACAACCTTATGGCCATCCTGCAGACCCGCAAGGATCTCAACAAGCAGCAACAGCGTGAACGCCGGGACGAACTGCTCGAGGAATTCCACGTGCAACACCTGCGCGACAGCCTTGGGCAGGCGCTGTCAGGTGGTGAGCGGCGTCGCGTTGAGATCGCCCGGGCATTGGCGACCGAGCCCAGCTTCATCCTGCTCGATGAACCCTTTGCCGGCGTTGATCCAATCTCGGTCAGCGACATCAAACACATCATCAACCACCTGCGCGAGCGTGGCATCGGCGTCCTGATTACCGACCACAACGTGCGCGATACCCTGGATATTTGTGAGAAGGCCTACATCGTGGGCGAAGGTCACATTATCGCGGCGGGCACCACCGATGAGGTATTGGCCAACAAGCATGTCCGCGAAGTCTACCTGGGCGAGCAGTTTCGCATGTGAACAGCCCATCCGGGGCGCAATATCCAACGCGGAAGTTACCTGCATCACAAAGACAAGCAAAAATCACGCCAAACTCTTGCAAGTCGAAGGAATCGACCGCTACACTGACCTCCCAAGCCCATACTGATTAAGGTGCGATGGCCGGTCCCTGGTGGCATCGGGCAGATCAATGAAGCAATCACTGCAACTCAAACTGGGTCAACAGTTGACCATGACGCCGCAACTGCAGCAGGCAATACGCCTGCTGCAGCTGTCGACGTTGGACTTGCAGCAGGAGATCCAGCAGGCGCTGGACAGCAACCCCTTACTTGAAGTCTCTGAAGACGACGACAACACCCCGGACACCGACCGCGACGACTGGGCCGACAACGCCGCCAGCGGCACCGACGGGCCATTGCAAAGCCTTGAAAAAGCCGCCTCAGATGACAAGGACGGCGACAGTCGCCAGGAGCACGATACGGGCACTCTGCCCGACGAATTACCCGTGGATACACAGTGGGACGACCTGCTACCGGTCGCCTCTGCGCCAGGGCCGTCACCGGATGAAGGCGGTGAGTTCGACATGGACGCGCGGAATGCCTCAAGCAGCAGTCTGCGCGACCTGCTGCTGTGGCAACTTAGCCTGACACGGCTGTCTGACACCGACCGCCTGATCGCCCTGTCCATTATTGATGCCACAGACGCCAATGGCCGCCTGATCCTGTCCCTCGAAGAGATTCATGAATCGCTGGTTAGCGGGCTGCCTGACCTCGATATCGAGATGGACGAGGTGGTTGCGGTACTGCATATGCTCCAGCAGTTCGAGCCAACCGGGGTCTGTACACGCAACCTGCAGGAGTGCCTGCAGGTACAGCTGGACCAACTACCCCCTGAAACACCGTGGCTGGAGCAGGCCAAGGTGATCATCAACCGTCACATTAACCAGCTCGCCAGCAGCGACTTCGCGCAGATACAGCGGCGCACCAGGCTCAAGGAGCACGAACTGCGCGACGTGCTCTCCCTGATCCGGTCGCTTGACCCAAATCCCGGCAAGACCGCCGTTCCCGATGACATCGAGTATGTCGTGCCTGACATCTTTGTCAGCAAACGCGGCGGCCGCTGGGTGGTGGAACTCAATCCGGACATCGCACCAAAGCTGCGTATCAACGCGGACTATGCGAGCCTGATCAAGCGCGCCGATGACAGCGCAGACAACACCTTTCTGCGTGACAACCTGCAGGAGGCGCGCTGGTTTCTCAAGAGTCTGCACAGTCGCAACGAAACACTGATGAAGGTCGCCACCAAGATCGTCGAGCACCAGCGCAACTTCCTGGAGTACGGGGAAGAAGCCATGAAGCCACTGGTACTGCATGAGATCGCCGAAGCCGTGGAGATGCACGAATCAACCATTTCCAGGGTCACTACCAACAAGTACATGCACACGCCTCGCGGCATCTTCGAACTGAAGTATTTTTTTTCCAGCCACGTCGCCACGGCAGCCGGTGGCGAATGCTCATCAACCGCCATCCGCGCGATCATCAAAAAGCTGGTCGCCGCCGAGAACCCCAAAAAACCCCTCAGCGACAGCAAGATCACACAGCTGCTTGAGGAGCAGGGCATCCAGGTGGCCAGGCGAACCATCGCCAAGTACCGGGATTCCCTATTCATACCACCCTCCAATGAACGCAAGCGGCTGGTGTGAATGCGTCTTGGTTTGGCAGGTGATTGGATTAGAATACCTGCCATTGGACACACATTTGCCTGCGGGCAATTTTGAAGCAACGTAACCGAGGAGTTTTTCATGCAATTGACAATCAATGGCCATCACTTGGAAATCACCCCGCCGCTGAACGATTACGTGGAAAGTAAGTTTGAGCGACTGCAACGACATTTTGACCAGATCAGCACCACCCACGTCATTCTCTCGGTTGAAAAAATGACCCAGAAAGCCGAGGCAACCGTACATATTTCCGGCGCGGACCTGTTCGCCGCCGCTGAAGATGAAGACATGTATGCCGCCATTGATGCGCTGGCAGACAAACTCGACCGCCAACTCATAAAACACAAGCAGAAGCACCGGGGTCACTAGCCTCGCCAGGAGAATACGCCAGTTCCATGCAGACTCTCAGCGAAATCCTCGCTCCGACCCGCGTCGCCTGTCATGTACCGCCGGTCAGCAAGAAGCGCCTTTTCGAAACCATGGCCCAGCTCATTTGCGACGACCAGACGCAACTCGAGTACAACCACGTACTGGATAAACTGGTAGAACGCGAAAGCCTCGGTAGCACGGGCCTGGGCAGTGGTATTGCCCTGCCCCATTGCCGCGTTGGGAATTGCAGCGAACCCCTGGGCTCGCTGTTTACCCTTGCCGAGCCCATTGAGTTTGATGCACCGGATGAACAACCAGTCGATGTTCTATTCGTGCTGCTGGTTCCCGAAGAAGCGCACCAACAACACCTGGACATCCTCGCTGAGGCCGCCGGCCTGTTCAGCAACGAGGTGGCGCGCGAGCAACTGCGTGCGGCTGACGATGCCACGGCGCTGTACAGCGCCGTGCGCGAACTCACTGCCTAGGCCGCCTGCATGCGCCTGGTAATCATCAGCGGCCGATCAGGCTCGGGCAAGAGTACCGCCCTGAACGTACTCGAGGATGACGGCTTCTACTGCATCGACAACCTTCCTGTCGCACTGTTGCCCGCACTGGTGCAGGAGACCAGCCGTGAACAGTTCCGCCTCTTTCAGGGAACAGCAGTGTGTATCGATGCACGCAACTCCTGGCAGGACCTGGAGACCTTCGCGGATATCCTGTCTTCGCTGCCGCCGGAGCTCGACTGCCAGGTGCTGTTTCTGGACGCTGATCGCTCAACCCTGATCAAGCGCTTCAGCGAAACCCGCCGCCGACACCCGCTGAGCTCCGAGTCCGTACCGCTGCACGAGGCAATAGACAAGGAGCGCAAGCTGCTTGAGCCGATCTTCGTCAAGGCAACCCTGGTGTTGGACACCAGCAAGACGACGATCTATGAATTACGCGATGTGGTACGCCAGCGCCTGCTCGGCACCGCAGGTGGCAAGATGTCGATCTTGATCCAGTCATTCGGTTTCAAGGGGGGCGTGCCGGCCGATGCCGACCTGGTATTTGATGTAAGAATGTTGCCCAACCCTCACTGGAGCCAGGAATTGCGTAGCAAGACCGGCCTGGACCCGGACGTGCGTGAGTTTCTCGAAAGCCATGAAATGACCCATGAGCTACTGGCTGACATCAGCAACTATCTCGACCGGTGGTTGCCACGATATCGCGAAAGCAACCGCAGCTACATGACAATTGCCGTGGGTTGTACCGGCGGTCAACATCGTTCAGTATATCTTGCAGACCGACTCCACCAGCATTGCCAATCGCAACATCAGTCGGTGGATATCAGGCACCGCGAACTACAATAAGAGCAAAACCAACAAGCCAGGTACACATCGCGTGATCCAGACCCAGTTAACCATCATCAACAAACTCGGCCTGCATGCACGGGCGGCGGCCAAGTTTGTCGCCTGCACATCCGCTTTCTCCAGTGACATCCGCGCAGGGGTCGACGGCCAACTCGTCGATGGCAAAAGCATCATGTCGGTCATGCGCCTGGCTGCGGGCAAGGGTACAGTTCTGGATATCGAAATTGACGGACGTGATGAAGAGCAGGCGCTGGCTGCACTGTCCGCGCTGCTTGAAAATCGCTTTGACGAACCAGAATAGGCGGTAATCTGTAACTAATCCCGTTGTTGCCTCTCAGGCTTTTCCGGATAATTGCCCACCAGGCAGCCGCCTGAGGGTGGAAACTCACGGTGTCGCAACGGCGCCGGCAGTTTCCTTGTCGGGAGAAGACCCATGGTACAGAACACCGCCGCGTCCCAGGAAGCGCTCGATCAGCTAAGTACCGCACTGGAAAGCGGCACCTTCATTGACATTCGTCGCATGCTCAACGGCCTGTCCGCGGCCGACGTCGCGCACCTGCTGGAATCCTCGCCGCCCAAGTTCCGCAACATCATCTGGCAGATGGTGGAATCCGATCAGGAGGGTGAGGTCCTCGGCGAACTGGGGGATGACCTGCGAGGAACCTTTCTTGGCAACATGGATGCCGAGCAGGTCGCCGCACTCACCGATGGCCTGGAAGACGATGATATTGCAGACATCCTGCAGCAGGTACCCGATCGCGTAACGTTTGAAGTCCTCAATGCGATGGATCAGCAGGACCGGGCTCGACTCGAACGCGTGATGTTTTATCCCGACGATGTGGCCGGCGGCCTCATGAACACGGACACCATCACGATTCGCGCGCGGCTGACGCTGGATGTCGTCTTGCGCTACCTGAGACGGCATGACGAAATTCCTGCCATGACCGACAACCTGCTGGTGGTCAACCGGGCTGACCAGTTCATCGGCCTGCTGCCGTTGCGCACGCTGCTGGTCTCGGACCCCTCTGCCACCGTACGAGAAATGATGATCACCGATGTCCAGCCTATCCCGGTGGACATGCCCGATACAGAAGTCGCTCGCCTGTTTGAACGCAATGACTGGGTATCGGCGCCCGTGGTAGACGATCACGGGAAATTGCTCGGCCGCATTACCATTGATGACGTGGTAGATGTTATTCGCGAAGACGCTGACCACTCTTTCATGTCGATGGCAGGGCTGGATGAAGAAGAAGACACCTTTGCGCCGGTCACGCGCGCCGCGCCGCGCCGCGCTATATGGCTGGGTATCAACCTGATAACCGCATTCATTGCAGCGGGTATGATCAACCTGTTCTCGGATACGATCGAGAAGGTGGTTGCACTGGCCGTACTCATGCCCATCGTGGCGTCGATGGGGGGCATCGCCGGTACGCAAACCCTGACGGTACTGGTGCGCGGCATTGCCATGGGCCAGGTCGTAAAAAACAACCAGGCGTGGTTGATCAATCGCGAGGTCCTGATCGGACTGTTCAATGGTATTTTGTGGGCTGCGGTTGTTTCCGTCGCTGCTTCGCTGTGGTTTGACGACTGGAACATCGGCCTGATCATGGCCGCAGCCCTGGTGATCAACCTGGTCACCGCGGGTCTGTTCGGCGCCGTGCTGCCCTTGCTGTTAACGCGCATGAAAATAGACCCTGCCCTGGCCGGCGGTGTTGTACTAACCACCGTAACCGACGTTGTCGGGTTTGCGTCATTTCTGGGGCTGGCAACGGTTTTCTATGGGTAATGGCCACGACATTGATCCACAGGATGAACTGGACGCAAGAGCGCCCAGCAAAAGCGCGCGCAAGCGCGAAATGCACGCCTTGCAACGCCTGGGTGAATCACTGGTCGCCCTGAGCGACAAGCAGTTGCGCAGCCTGCCTATCGAGGACGAGCGCCTGCTTGTTGCGCTTGAAGAGTGCCAACGCATTCGCAGCAACAGCGCACGCAAACGACACATGCAGCTCATTGGCAAGCTCATGCGGGATATCGATGCGGCACCCATCGAAAAGGCAATGAACGAATTACACCAGAGCCACAGCGATGAGACACTTGCCTTCCAGTCGCTGGAAACACTGCGCGCCGACATTCTCGCGGCCGGACAAGGCGGTGTGGAACTTGCGGTGCAACGCTTCCCCGCGGCGGACCGGCAACACGTACGCCAGCTGGTGCTGCAGCACCAGCGGGAAACAACGGCAAACAAGCCACCCGCGGCCAGTCGCAAGCTGTTTCGTTACCTGCGCGAGCTACAGGCGGGCCAGTCCTGATACCGTGGCCACCGCGCTGGCGCGGCGGGTCCAACGCAAGCGGTCAGTCGTCGGGGACGGCGATGGCTGGGGCAGACGCAGCGGGCCCAGGTGCGTTGGGATCCTCGAGCAGTTCCTGAACCACAGTTGCTGGCGGCAACTCAGAGGCGGCGGCTCCCGCAGCGGGCTGCGTGTTGTCAAATATTCGACTGAAGCTGACACGCGGCTCATTCCACGTACCCTCGATACTGTAAACGGCGCTGGTCAGGCGACTGACCTGTTTGTCAAACAACTGGCTGACGACAAACACACCTGCCGCCACAGGTAATCCCGCTGCCAATGCGGCCACCCACGGCAAGTTCTTGGCCACGGGCAAGGTAGCCACCAGCTCGCCGTTGAGGCTTTCGCTGCCGATATCGGAGACGCCACTGAACACAAAAGAAGAGCCGCCTGCCACGTTTATTCGTGGCACCTCAAGTGTTCCCTCATGCAGGTAAACCTCACCCTTGACCTTGTCAAAGGGAATACCTGAATCAAACATGTGGGTGACGCTCAGGCTCTGTACGATATGCACCAGGTTAAGAATACTCACAACGCGCAGGGCACCGGCCGCGCCGGCAGGCACATCAAGAAAACTGCCCTTGCCAAGATCGATCAGCAGGGAACCTGAACCCGCAGCGAGGGCAAATTCGGAGGGCGCGCCGGGCCACGAGAGATCCATGGTAAAGGCGCCTTTTCTGGTCTGGATGATTTTCTGGTAGCCAAATTGCTCCAGGGTATCTCCCAGGTCGTCAAACACCAGGCGCGCGGCAACACTCGAGCGCGCGTCACCTGTTCTGTCCCAGCGCAGCCAGGCGGGTTGGTCCTGCGCGAAGCGCATACCGGCGATATCACCCGCAATACCGCTAAGCAGCAGGTACTGGCTACCGCCCTCAAGTGCAAAGTCCAGATGCCCCAAACGTCGCCCCTGCCGGTAGATGTCAGCAATGGACACGCTGACGGGCGGCAGTTCAAAAATAAAGTCTTCATCTTGCCCGTTGGCGGTGGCTGGCTCTGGCGCGGGCTCGGCCTGCGATTCACCCTCGGCACCCGCTGCCGGCTCTGGGTTGCTGGCCTGCGGCATGGCAAGACCGTCGATATCCAGCAAGTGCACATCGATCCTGGAAGCGTCCGAAGCGGGTGACCAGAACACGTCGCCACGCAGCCAATCAGTGGCTATGGAACCACTGATATCCCCCTCCCGCAGCGTCAGGCTGGTGGTGACGTCTGCATAGGTATCGCCCAAAATCTCCAGGGCAGCAATCTGCAGATTATCTACCACCACTTCCAGCGCCGGGGCAGACTCGGCCGAGGCGGCCTCGGCAGCGTCAACGGGCGTCGCTGCACCCCCGGCCGGGCCATCGGCAAACCCTGCAAAATGCTCAGAGAGAAACGCCATCCAGCCCGAGGCCTCCACATAAGGCACCTGGCCATGCAGGGTGAACTTGCCCTCTTCCAGGTCGGCCACACTGCCGCCTATACCCAGGCCACCCGCCACCAGGGCGCCCTGTTGCAGACGCAGGTTAAGGGCAAGGTCGTCATCAAGGTCGAGGAACAGCAGCTGGCCCGCAGGGTCCAGATCATAAGACAGCTGCAACTGCCCCACCTGCCTGGCAGACTTCGCCCATGGCTGTGGCAGGTCCAGGCTAACGCCGCGCAGATCGCTGCGGGCAAAAAGCTGCGGTGTTTTACCGGGCGTCACCTGTATGGACAGGTCGACGGCCGTCTCACCCGTGGCCATCGACAGTAAATCCAGATCGAGCCACTGCCGCAATTGCGACATTGCCAGCCGTGACCGCGCGCCAATGACCAGGGTCGACGAGTCCGGCTCATAGCGGCCGCGCGCGGACCCATGCTGCTGGCTCAGCGCGATATCGACACGCTGACCCCACAGCTGGGCGACCAGGTCACGCGAGGCGAAACCACTTTGCGAGGAGTACATGAATTGCCCGGCCACGTCACGCAGGGGAATATTGCCCGGGTTAATCGTCAAATCCGCATCGCGCCACGTTGTGGTGACATCCACCCGTGGCGGTGGCGCGTTTGCAGCCAGGCTGAGATCAATCCGCAATGCCGTTTGCAGTTCACCACTGGCCTCCCACTGCGCGAACACGTCGCCCACGATGTCTGCAAGAGGCGATGTATTCACCACGTGCAGCGCGTCTGCCACAGGGCCGTTCAGCTCGCCGTCGATTGCCAGCAGCACTGCGGACTGCGCATCGAGACCCGTTTCCACCGAGAGCCGCGCGATGCTGGACTCCAGCAGTGTGCCGCTGTCGACCCACACGCTCACTGCGGCGTTGTCGACCAGGACGATACCCTGACCGACGGTGACAGCAGGCCAGTCTGGGTGGAAAGGAAACGGCGTGTCGGCAACGTTAAAGGCAAGTTGCACTGTGCGCAGTGCACTGGCATCTGACTGCAACGACCCGCGCCACAAGAATGACCCCGCCTCCACCTGCCCTTCGCCGAGGCTGCCTTGCAACCAGTCAAGCAGGCCTTCATCCAGCGTGTAAGGCAGGTATTTTTCGAGATAGGCCAATTCAGCATCGCGCACGCCCACCAGCAGATCCATTTCGATCCCGACATCGTCGGGTTGCAATGGAATGTCCAGACCCAGCAGCGCCGTCAACGGCCCTTCCACGGAGCTTGCACTGAGCAGCCCGGAGGACAGGGTAAAGCGTTGCTCATCCCACGACAGCAGCAGCGTTCCAAACAGCTCATCAAAGGTCAGCGGTGCAGGGTATATGTTCGGAAAATCCAGCTGCAGGGCCTGCGAATCCAGGATGATCTCTGCGCTGCCCGGACGCAGCCCCATGAAACCGGTCACCGCGGTGCCACCAGGCGCCCCTGCATACGGAGCCACGAACACATCGCTGAAGTTTGACTCCAGCTCCCAGTCAGCCAGAGGATCCCGGTAATCTGCAATATTCAGCTGCAGTGCGCTGATACTGCCGGCGGGTGCCAGCTGCTGTAGCACCGCGTTGAACCCCTGCGGCGCAACCTCAAAACTGCCAGCAAAGCGCGCCAGCGTGGCAATGTCCAGGTCGGCTGCGCGCAGGCGCAACGCGGTTTCCCAGGCATCAAGTTGCAGGCGCGGCAACACAATGGCGTGATCACCATTGGCCACCTCAACATCAGCCGCCTGCAAACGCCAGCGATCGCCGGCCTCCAGCACATGCGCCTCCAAAGCTATACGGCTCAATGGCAGGGACCAGTCGCCCTCCCTTGGCGCAACCTGCAGATTCGTTGCCTCGATACGGGTTGCGATCTCTGGCTTACCGGCGTCAAACGACAGCCAAAATTCCAGTTCCAACTCGCCATCGGCCCACAGCGCGGGGGCGTTAGCGCCGAACAGATCCTGCATCGCGCCCAGGTCACGGGAAAAGACATCAACATAAGCCGTGCCAGTAAAGGACTTGGGCTGCAACGGGTTGCCTACTCCCCGGGCAAGCATGACGATTCTGGTGCCGCGCGTCGACGTCAGGCTCGCCTGCGAGCGGCGGAAACTGCCACTGCGCGTCAACTCCAGGTTGAGGTCAAAATCACGCACCTCGCCTCCCGGCAGTGCCAGGCTCAGTGCATTGTTGCGCAGCTGGATGAGGGAGATGTTGAGCAAAAACTCCTGCAGCCACTGGCCTGACTCGCCCTGTCCGCGGCTGAACCCTCGCAGGCCAAACTTGCCATCAGCGGTAAACTCGCCGCGCAGGTTCAATCCATCAACAATCAGATGCGTGACCTGCAGGGAACCACTGCGCAGACTATTCCAGACGTCAATACCCACTTGCCCCCGCGTGAGCTCCAGGGGCGATTGTGGGTCCTCGGGCAGGCTAATGCGCAATTCCGAAAGCACGATTTCCGGTGTAAAGGAGCGCCACTGCCCCGAGACATCTGCCGCCTGCACATCAAACGGCACGCGCAGGTTGATCTCCTGCAGAATCGCCTCGTCATAGGCACCAAGGCCCATCACCAGCAATCGCCCAAGACCCACATAAAGGGCCAGAAGGCACAGCACGCCCACCAGACCCGTCCAGAGCACGCTATTTATTCTGTCAAAGATCGAGCGCGCCAAAACGCTTCTCCGTTATGCGCCAGAAACCGTAGTTTAGAGCAGGATGATATCGAAGTGTTCCTGGCTGTAGCTGGGTTCTGCCCGGAAGCTTATGGTCTTGCCGATAAACTCTTCGAGGTCCGCCAGATTGGAAGACTCTTCGTCCAGCAGCCTGTCTACCACAGGCTGCGCCGCTAGCACCATGAGGGTATCATTTTCGTAGGCCCGGGCATCGCGCATGATTTCGCGGAAAATCTCATAACAGACGGTTTCGGCGGTTTTCAATACGCCGCGTCCATCACAGGCCGGACACTCTTCGCACAGGATACGCTCCAGACTTTCGCGCGTTCGCTTTCGCGTCATCTCCACCAACCCTAATTCAGATACGCTGGTAATCTGGTTGCGCGCGGGGTCGCGCTGCATGGTCTTCTCGAGTGTGCGATGCACCTGGCGTCGGTGCTCGGCATCGGCCATGTCAATAAAGTCGATAATTATAATGCCGCCGAGGTTGCGCATGCGCAGCTGTCGGGCAAGCGCACTGACCGCCTCCAGGTTGGTCTTGAGAATGGTCTCTGCCTGATTCCGCCGGCCCACGAACGAGCCGGTGTTCACATCGATGGTCGTCATCGCCTCGGTCTGGTCGATGATCAAATAGCCACCGGACTTGAGCTCTACCTTGCGCTGCAGCGCGCGTTGAATTTCCTCTTCGACGCCATGCAAATCGAACAGCGGGCGCTCCCCACGGTAGGCCTCGAGGATACCCTCAACCTCGGGCACGTACTCCCGACAGAAGCCCGCCATGGCGGCATAGCCTTCGGTACTGTCGACATAGATTCTGGTGACAGACGCACGGGCAAGATCGCGCACGGTGCGCAGGTGCAGCGGCAAATCCTCGTACAACAGTTCGGTGCCGGTCGCGTTACTGGCCCTGCGCGACACCGCAGCCCACAGGCGTTTGAGAAACCGCAGATCAGCAATGATCTCCTCGCGGCCGACACCCTCTGCGGCGGTGCGCAAAATAAAGCCACCGGCATCCGGCGTATCCTCGGCTGCCAGGCCCTCGGCAAGAATCTGCTGCAGTCGCTCGCGCTCACCGGCATCCTCGATCAGCTGGGACACCCCGATGTGGTCAGTCTGGGGCATCAGCACGAGATATCGTGAAGACACCGACAGCTGGGTGGTGAGCCTGGCGCCCTTGGTGCCCAGCGGATCCTTGGTGACCTGCACCACTACCTTCTTTCCCTCGTACAGGAAGTCGGTGATGTTCTCGGAGCTGCGCTCGCGCAACTCTTTACCGTTGGCGTCCAGCGCGGCGATATCCGACACATGGATAAAACTGGTTCGCTCGGCGCCAATATCAACGAACGCTGCCTGCATTCCCGGCAGAACGCGTACGACCTTGCCCGCATAGATATTGCCGACTATCCCGCGGTTGATCTTGCGTTCAATATGAATGTCCTGCGTGGCGCCGTTATCGACAACCGCAACCCGTGTTTCCATGGGCGTGATGTTGACCAGAATTTCCTCGCTCACTGCATTACTCCGTAGGCGCTGGGCCGGCTACCTGCAGGCCATTGGCGATGCCCGCTGCATCGAGCATACGCCAGGTTTCTGCCAGAGGCAGGCCAACCACATTGCTGTAACTACCCACAATGCTGCGCACAAACGCGGCTGCAAGGCCCTGGATGGCATAGGCACCGGCCTTATCCCAGGGCTCGTCAGTTGCCAGGTAGGCTTCACACATCTGCAGGGTCAGCGTCACAAACTCCACTCTGGTCGTTACTACCTCGCTGACCGCGTTCCCCGCGTGCAGAAGGCACACGGCTGTCATGACCTCGTGCTCACGCCCACTCAGACGCGCCAGCATGGCAAGGGCAGCGCCGCGGTCTGCTGGCTTGCCCAGTATGTCACCGTCAAGCACGACACTGGTGTCTGCCGCCAATACCGCATGCTGCGCGTGCTCGGGCCGCACAAAAACAGCATGCGCTTTCTCCTGGGCCATACGCTGTACATAATCAACGGGCGCTTCGTACTCCCTGGCTGTTTCATCGATATCCGCCGGGTCAATGACACAGCCCACCCCAATCTGCTCAAGGAGCTGGCGTCTTCGCGGTGAGGCAGAGGCAAGAACAAGCTGCATGACAGGGTATCAACTCACCTGGTAGTGACGACGCAAACCGCGCAGCACTGTCAGCACAACCGGCCACAGTAGCGCGCTGGTCAGTGCGGGCAGCAAAAAAAACAGGGAGCGCGCACCCACGCCCTGCAGATTCTGCACCCATTGGCAAATCAGCTGGTTGATGCCGATCAGCACGAACACCACCGCAGCCTGCTGCGCAAGGCTGTACACGCGCACCCGCTGGTACAGCACCAGTGCAAGCGCGGTCACGACAGTCAGCGAGAAGGCGTTTTGTCCAAGAACAGCGCCCTCGAGCACGTCCAGCGCAACACCCATGACAAGTGCAGTCAAAATACCCACGCGATGGGGCAGCGCGATTGTCCAGTAAATGAGGGCCAGGGCAACCCACTCGGGGCGACCCCACATCAGCCAGCCCGGCAACGGTACTACCGCCAACACGCAGGCAATAAAAAACGTGAGCAGGATAAAACCGTAACCGCTGCCCTGGCTGTCGTTCATGCCCTACTCTCCCTGCTGGGCAGCTTCGATGAAGACCAGCAGCACGTGACGACTGCGATCCAGTGCGGCCGTGGGTGTTGCCGTTATCTCGGCAAATGCTTCACCCGGATCGCGCACGATGGCACGCACTGTCGCCACCGGGTAACCCACGGGAAAGCGGCCGCCAAGTCCGGAGGTCACCAGTAAGTCCCCCTCCTGAATATCGGTGGTCGCAGAGACATGGTGCACTTCAAGGGAACCCAGTACGCCCGTGCCTTCAGCTATGGCACGCACACCGTTGCGATTGACCTGCACCGGTACAGAGTGTGTCGCATCGGTAATTAACAGGGCTCGCGAGGACTCGGCGCTCACCTCAAGGATCTGGCCGACCAGCCCATCGGCATCAATCAGCGGCTGGCCGACAAAAACGCCGTCGTTCGCACCTTTGTTCAGCACCAGCTGATGCCGCGCGGGGTCGGGGGAAACACCAACCAACTCGGCAACCAGCACGTCGTCGCGCAGCAGCGCAGAAGAATTCAACAAGGCGCGCAGGCGCACGTTCTCCGCCTGCAGCGAGGCCATCTGCAGTGATCGGCCCTGTAAAACGAGATTCTCGCGCTGCAGGCGCTCACTGTTTTCAAGCAGGCTGGCTCGCGACTGCAGATGGGTCTGCCCCCAGTCGCCGATGCGCGATGGTACATCCGCAATCCAGTACACCGGCGTCATCAAGGTGTCGACAACCGCGCGTAAGGTAGAGAGTTGTTTAAAGTGCAGGTCTGCCGCGATCAGGGTGACCACCAGCGCAGCAGCGAGCAGGATGCGCGTGAAAAGCGAGGATTCCTTGACGAATAATGGCTTGATCTCAGCGCCCCTGTTCGACCTTCAATGCTGTTGCAACTGCCCAACGTGCCGTCAGCGACAGCGTGTGATGGCTTACTCGGTTGACAGCAAATCGATCGTGTGGCGATCCATTCGTTCCATCGCCATACCGCCGCCCCTTGCCACGCAGGTCAAGGGATCGTCGGCAACGATAACCGGCAACCCGGTCTCTTCTGATATGAGTCGATCGAGGTCGCGCAGCAAGGCACCACCGCCGGTAAGTACTATACCGCTTTCGGCAATATCTGCAGCCAGCTCAGGCGGCGATTGCTCAAGAGCAGATTTCACGGCCTGTACGATAGCGGCCAGCGGATCCTGCAGGGACTCGAGAATTTCGTCACTGTTCAGGGTGAAGCTGCGCGGCACACCCTCCGCAAGATTACGGCCACGCACATCGATTTCACGCAGATCGCTGCCGGCAAAGGCACAGCCCACTTCCAGCTTGATGCGCTCTGCGGTCGCATCGCCAATGAGGCTGCCATAACGGCGCCGCACATGCGCAACGATAGCCTCGTCAAAACGATCACCGCCGACCCGCACGGAATCCCTGTACACCACACCATTGAGGGAAATAATAGCCACCTCGGTGGTGCCACCGCCGACGTCAACGACCATGCAGCCCTGTGCTTCCTCCACACTCAAGCCGGCGCCAATGGCCGCCGCCATGGGTTCCTCAATCAGGCGCACATCACGAGCGCCCGCACCCAGTGCGGACTCCTTGATAGCGCGGCGCTCCACTTGCGTGGACATACAGGGCACACACACCAGAACCCGGGGGCTGGGACGGATAAACTTGGTTTCATGCACTTTGGCAATGAAGTGCTGGAGCATCTTCTCGGTAACTTCGAAGTCGGCGATAACGCCATCCTTCAATGGCCGAATCGCTGTGATATTGCCGGGCGTGCGACCCAGCATGCGCTTGGCCTCGTTCCCTACCGCTTCAATCGTTTTTTGCCCGTTGTGGATGCGAATCGCGACCACGGAAGGCTCGTCCAGGATGATGCCCTTGTCGCGAACATAGATCAGGGTGTTGGCTGTACCAAGATCAATAGAGAGATCGTTGGAGAACATTCCGCGCAGTTTTCTGAACATTAACGCTTGCTACCCTGTGATGGCAGCGGCGAAAACGCGCCGGCCATGTTTTTGCTGTTTTCGCCGTTTTTTGCCGCTTTTTGGCCACGAAAGGACGCCGCGGGGGCGGCCTTTTTCGGGTGACGAAAGAATTGCGCAACTGTAACAACCGCGGGGATTTTGGGCAAGGCGCAAATATGATAAGTTTACGCCCCCGCCGCCGCAGGAGTGGCCACAGAAGGCCCTAGAACCATGACCATAGAGCAACAGGACATCGAGAACATTGCCGAGTTGGCGAGGATTCGAATTGCCCACGACCAGATCGGCACAGTGACCGACCGCATTGCCGCCATCCTGGCAATGGTAGATCAACTGCAGGCCGTGGATACGCGCAACATAGAACCCATGGCCAACCCACTGGATGCTGTGCAGGTCCTGCGCGCTGATGTCGTCACCGAGCCCAATCGACGCGAAGCGTTTCAGGCGATCGCACCGGCGGTAGAAAATGGCCTGTACCTGGTTCCGAAGGTCATTGAGTAAACGCGCGCACCCACGCCTGGACGCACCGCCATGCCCAACAGCGAACGCCCGGGCGCGGTGGTTCAAACAAGGGAATGAAATGCGCCTCTTGCTGAAATCCACCAACCCGGCGCCAACGTTCGCCACAAGGTAGCCGCAGTGCGCAGCGGGCCACACCTCGAAAGCCTGTATTGCGCGACAACACGTGCCAGGACAGGCAGGCCGCGAAAGACTGACAACGCGCGCCACCGCGACACCGCGGCCACAGGCGCAACAGACACAAACCTCACCGGACGCCGCACCCGGCGCGCGACCGGCAGGACCCAGGAGCAACAAACCCACATGTTTGAGAATCGGAAACCATGCACGACCTGACCGTTGCCGAATTAGCGCAGGGCTTGGCCAGCGGCCAGTTCAGCAGTGTTGAAATCGCGCAGGCCTTCCTGGCACGCATCAACACACTTGACGAGCAGTTCAACAGTTTCATTACCGTTGATGAGGACGCGACGCTCGCCGCTGCGCGGCTTGCCGATGAACGCCGCAGCAAAGGCACCGCTGATGCGTTGACGGGCATACCCATCGCTCATAAGGATATTTTTTGCACCGAGGGCATGCGCACCAGTTGCGGCTCCAAAATGCTCGACAACTTCATACCGCCCTACGACGCAACCGTGATAGCACGCTTCAACGCTGTGGGAGCGGTCACGCTTGGAAAAACCAACATGGATGAATTTGCCATGGGGTCCTCCAACGAGAGCAGCTATTACGGTGCAGTGCGCAATCCCTGGGACGTCACCCGAGTGCCCGGTGGATCATCCGGGGGTTCGGCGGCCGCCGTGGCTGCCATGCTCGCACCCGCTGCCACCGGCACCGACACCGGCGGCTCTATTCGCCAGCCCGCTGCGCTGTGCGGCATTACCGGCCTGAAACCCACCTATGGGCGCGTGTCCCGCCTGGGCATGATCGCCTTTGCCTCAAGCCTGGACCAGGGCGGACCAATGGCGCGCTCGGCACTGGACTGCGCCATGCTGCTCAATGCCATGGCCGGCCACGACCCAAAGGATTCCACATCGTCTGCAATGCCCGTCGAGGATTACTGCGCGCAACTGAATACGCCGCTGCAGGGGCTGCGTATTGGCCTGCCCAAGGAGTACTTTGGCGATGGTCTAGAAGCCACCACGGGGCAACGCGTGCAGAACGCGCTTGACGAATTGCAAGCGCTGGGCGCGACGCTGGTGGAGGTTTCCCTGCCTCATAGCCAACTCACGGTACCCACTTACTATGTCATCGCGCCCGCCGAGGCCTCAACCAACCTGTCGCGCTTTGACGGCGTGCGCTACGGCCACCGTTGCGCAGCACCTGTCGACCTTCATGACCTCTACACGCGCACCCGTGAAGAAGGTTTTGGCGACGAGGTAAAACGGCGCATACTCGTCGGCACCTATGCACTGTCTGCCGGTTACTACGACGCCTACTACAAGAAGGCCCAGCAAGTGCGCCGCCTGATAAAAGAAGATTTCATGCAGTGCTTTGACAGCGTTGACCTCATCGCTGGCCCAACCACACCAGGCCCGGCCTTTGCACTGGGTGAAAAATCCAATGACCCGGTGTCGATGTATCTCGAAGACGTTTACACACTGGCGGTAAATCTGGCCGGGCTACCTGCGCTGTCCATGCCCGCAGGGCTGGTGGGCGGGCTTCCCGTCGGCATACAACTGATCGGCCCCCACTTCGCAGAGAGCCGGTTACTGAATGTTGCGCACCAGTTTCAACAGCACACTGACTGGCACCGCCACACACCCGAGGGCACAACAGGAGCGATCAAGTAATGGCCTGGGAATCCGTCATCGGCCTGGAAGTACACCTGCAACTTGCCACGCAATCCAAGATATTCTCGGGCTCGCCCACCACCTTTGGTGCCGAGCCCAACACACAGGCCAGTGCGGTCGACCTGGCCATGCCTGGCATGCTGCCGGTGCTCAACGAGATGGCCGTAAAAAGCGCGGTCAAGTTCGGGCTGGGTATCGGCGCCCGGATCTGCCGACGCTCGGTCTTTGACCGCAAAAACTACTTCTACCCTGATCTACCCAAGGGCTACCAGATCAGCCAGTTTGAGCAGCCGATTGTGGGCAAGGGCACCTTCGATATCCCAATGGATGACGGCAGTGTGCGCACCATCGGTATCACGCGCGCACATCTGGAAGAAGACGCCGGCAAGTCCTTGCACGAAGACTTCCACGGGCAAACCGGTATCGACCTGAACCGGGCAGGGACGCCATTGCTCGAGATCGTGACCGACCCGGACATCCGTACCGCCGCAGAGGCGGTCGCCTACCTGAAGGCGTTGCACAGCCTGGTCACCTACCTGGGAATCAGCGATGGCAACATGGCCGAGGGCTCCATGCGCTGTGACATCAACATTTCCCTGCGCCAGGTCGGCAGCGAAACAATGGGCACGCGTGCAGAAATCAAAAACGTTAATTCATTCCGCTTCGTAGAGAAGGCGATTCACCACGAGATCGAGCGCCAGACAGACATTCTCGAAGACGGCGGCAGCATTGTGCAGGAGACGCGCCTCTACGACAGCGACAAAGATGAGACGCGCTCCATGCGCAGCAAGGAAGTTGCCAATGACTATCGCTACTTCCCCGAGCCGGACCTGCTGCCCGTGGTCATCGACGAGGCCTACATACAGGCGGTGGCAGATGAACTGCCGGAGTTACCGCAGGAAAAACGCCAGCGCTTCGTGGCGCAATATGCCTTGAGTAGCTATGATGCCGCCGTGCTGGCCGACAACCGCGAGTTGGCCGATTACTTTGAAACGGTAACGGCCGCCTGTGGCGATGCCAAAATTGCTGCAAACTGGGTACAGGTCGAGTTGCTGGGCCAACTCAATCGCGGTGAACTGGCACTGCGCGACAGCCCGGTATCCGCCGAAGACCTGGGCGGCCTCATTGCCCGCATACTCGACAACAGCATATCGGGGAAGATCGCCAAACAGGTTTTTGAAGGCATGTGGCAGGGTGAAGGCAGTGCCGATGATGTGATTGAAGCGCGTGGCTTGAAGCAGGTCAGCGACAGCACTGAGCTCGAAGCCATGGTGGACGCCGTCATTGCGGATAACCGCCAGCAGGTCGAACAATACCTGGCAGCCGATGAGGCAAAACGCAAAAAGCTGGTTGGCTTTTTTGTCGGCCAGGTCATGAAGATTTCCAAAGGTCAGGCGAACCCGAAGATCGTCAATGAATTGCTCGCCAGCAAACTGGTATAGGGAAACCGCAGATGCGTAAAGACAAAGAAAAGGTCATTGATGATGTGTGGACGGAAGACCACGTGCGCAGCTTCCTCAGGGCACGGGCCTACGATGGCACCGACGACAACTTCCACATGCTGCTAAAAGCCTACCAGAGTATGCGCCCGTCCGATTTCGAACTCTTCGTTGGTTTTTTTACCGCTGAGGGACGCGACATCAATGCCTGCGGCAAAGATGGCCGCACGGTCCTGGACATCATCACAGGCCATCGGCACGGCGATGAGTACGCAGCCATCCTGCGCGCAGCGGGTGGCAGGTAACGCAAACATCAGGGCGTGGTGCGGCCCCTGGAGAATTTCTCACGCGCCTCTTCCTTGGCGCGCTCGCTTTTACGCAACAGCACATACACTGCGCCGGTACCACCATGTTGCGGCTGCGCGCTATGAAACGCCTGCACAACATCCAGCTCGCGCAGCCAATGATTCACACAACCTTTGAGCGCCGAGGCCCGTTGTTGCTCGGGTTTGCTTTCGCCCTTGCCGTGAATCACCAGCACACTGCGCAAACCGTACGCATGGGACTCCTCGATAAAACCGAAAACCTCAAGACGCGCCCTTGCGGTGGTCATGCGGTGCAGGTCGAGCCGCGCATGCGCCTCGTAACGCCCCTGCTTGAGCTTGCGAAACACACCGTTTTGCACCCCCGGGCGCTTGAATGACAGTACGTACCAGGCATCCAGCGGGGGAATTTCCTGGTCGCTGAGGCTGTTTCTGTCACGCTCCTGCGTATTGACCGCCGCCTGGCGGCGGTGCGCCAATGCATCGGCACTCTCAGCCTGGCCGGAGGGTGTACGCAAAACACGCGCATCACGCTTGAGAGGCGTTACGCTGCTCATTTCCTGGCGGAACAAATCCTCGTCACCTGCACTCATACACTCTCTCCCGGGAGTCGGATATTATACCTTCGCCGCCTGCACAATGGACCACCACATGACACACGCCTGTCCAACCGACAAGCTCTGCCCGCTATGCGGTGGCGACAACGCCTGCGCCATCGCCAATGGGCAGGCCGCTGAATCCTGCTGGTGCTGGAACGCCGGGACTTTCGACGCCGCACTGGCTGCCCTGCCACAGGCCGAGCGCGGTCAACGCTGCATCTGTGCACTGTGCGCGCTGCCAGCCCACACCGATCACAAGGAGACACAATGACCACAGACATCAGCCGAGGAATCAGCTACCTGCGCCGCGGCGCCAGTATGTTGACGCATCCGGCACTGCGCCTGTTCGTGCTGGTGCCTCTGATCATCAACGTGGTTATCTTTGGCACCTTATTCACGCTGGGGTTCAACTATGTCGGGGAAATGATCGATTGGTTGATGTCCAGGCTGCCGCAGTGGCTGGCCTTTCTTGAATGGATCCTCTGGCCACTGATCGTCCTGACCGCTGCACTGATCAGCGGGTATCTCTTCACCAGCGTGGCACTATTGATCGCCTCCCCCTTCAACGGCCTGCTGGCGGAAAAAGCCGAAGAGCTGATTACCGGGCGTCCGGTCGAGGGTATAGAGGGTATCGGGGCCGCGTTGCTACTGGTACCGCGTGGCGTCCTGCGCGAGTTGGCCAAGATGCTGTATTACATTCCGCGCGCGTTGCTGGTGCTGATTGCCTCAGTACTACCCGGCGTCAATGCGATCGCTCCTGTCCTGTGGTTCTGGCTGGGTGCGCGCATGATGAGCATCACCTTCCTGGATTACCCGATGGACAACCATCACCTCAGGTTTGCCGACGTCGTTGCCGCCTCCGACAGCCACCGTTGGTGCAGCCTGGGTTTCGGCGGCATCGTGGCCCTGTGTGCGGGTATCCCGATCGTCAATTTTATTGTCGTGCCTGCCGCTGTGGTGGGAGCGACTCTGTTCTGGTGCGAGGAGCTAGCGCAGTAACTCTTCCGGCGGGTGCGTACACTCCAGGGAAGAGCCTAACAGCGCTTCGAGATCGGGCAGCAGAAAGGCGTCATCTTCACTGGCGAAGCTGATCGAAACGCCCGTGGCTCCGGCCCGACCGGTGCGACCTATACGGTGCACATAGTCCTCCGGGTCCTCGGGCAGGTTGTAGTTGACCACGTGACTCACGCCATCAACATGAATACCCCTGCCGGCAACATCTGTGGCCACCAGCACTTTGATCTCACCCTTCTTGAACTGTTCCAGCGTGCGCGTGCGCTTGGCCTGAGCGATCTCGCCAGAGAGGATTCCAGCGGCTATGCCATTTTTTCGCAGGCGCTCATGCAAGCGACGTACCTGGTCGCGCCGATTGGCAAAGACGATCACGCTCTCCGCCCCTTCGCTGCGCAACAGGTTGGTCAATACCCGGTAACGCTGCTCACTGCTGACCAGGTAGACTTTCTGATCGACGGAATCGGTGGCAACGCTCTCGGGTTCTATCTCTATGGTGACAGGCTCAAATGTCCACTGCTGCGACAAATTGATAATGTCCTGGGTAAATGTTGCCGAGAACAACAGTGTCTGGCGACTGTCCTTTTGTGGCGTGGCGCGCACGATACGTTTTACCTGTGGAATGAAGCCCATATCAAGCATGCGATCCGCTTCATCGAGTACCAGTGTTTCGATGTGGTCGAGGTAGAGATCACGCCGGCCCATAAAATCCAGCAGTCGACCGGGCGTTGCCACTACCAGGTCAACGACCTGGCTGGTCAATTTGTTGAGTTGCTTCTGGTAGTCCATGCCACCGATCAGTGTCACCACGTTGAGGTTGGTGTACTTGGCCAGGTCCTGAGCGTCTGCCGCGATCTGCATAACAAGTTCGCGTGTCGGTGCGATCACCAGTGCACGCGGCTCGCCCAGAAAGCGCTCACCCTCAACCGGGTGGCACAACATGTCATTGAATACGGTAATCAGAAAAGCAGCAGTTTTGCCGGTGCCCGTTTGCGCCTTGCCGATGGCGTCATGGCCTTGCAGTGTGTGCGGCAACACGTCGGCCTGGATCGGCGAGCAATACTTGAACCCCAGATCGGCAATCGCGTGCATGAGTTCCTCACGCAGACCCAGATCATGAAACCGCGTCTGGCCGTCCTGCGGCTCCACCGGAAACTGATCGATACTCCACGGCGCCGACTCAGCCGGCCGTTTTGCCGAACGGCGACGACGCGGCGCGCGTTTGGCGGATTTCTGCGCTTCGGTCTGGGTTGCAGGCTGTGCAGGCCGGGTACTCTCGGCACGCGGTTTCGCAGACTCTGCTGACGACGCTGGCTTGGGTGCCACATTCTTCTTGGCGGCCGCGGGCTGTGCGGGGGTTTCGCCCTTGCCAGTGAAGCG
This sequence comes from Gammaproteobacteria bacterium, assembly GCA_024742415.1. Lineage (GTDB taxonomy): Bacteria > Pseudomonadota > Gammaproteobacteria > Pseudomonadales > Halieaceae > Marimicrobium. Next base: position 80,880 of record JANSYN010000007.1, on the reverse strand, counting down.
GCCCACTAAACTCTTGATCAATGCATGTGTCCTGTCGGCGTGAAACAACGCGCTAGTTTAGCATTTCTGGACACAGAATGTGCGACTGAAACGTTGCTGAGGCGACGCCCAACCGCTGCCAGGCCTTCATGGATACAGGTCATGGCCTGGCGCGCAGGCCTGCTCAGGACCTTGGGGGAAATATCCGCCCAAGGTAGTAGTCCAGGCTCGTGAACCGGCCGCCGCCGGTGAAGAACAGACTGAACAGCATAATAAGATAGGTCACAGCAAACTCGATGCCGTTGTTGAGTATGACAAAGTTGCCCTTCTCCGTAAGCCACGAGTAATTGCCATGCTCGCGCAGGATCTCCTTGGCCGCGCCCAGCCTGACGGCCACGTCCTGCGAGGTGGAATCTGCAATCGCGGCCCACCCGTGCGGCCAGTGGACGGCAAAAATCGCAACCAGCATGGTCACCATCAGTGGGATAGTAATCCAGCGGGTGGCAAGTCCCAACAGCAATAACCAGGCACCGATGAACTCAGTGTAGGCCGCCAGGTAAGCCAGCACTGCAGGAAAAGGCAGACCAAGCCCCCATTCGGCATTACCGAACCATTCGATGGTGTTTTCCATACCGTTGATCTTTTGCTGACCCGCCATCAGAAACGGAAAGAACAGGAACACCCGTAAGGCCAGGGGCGCCATTCCATCAAGATAACCCAGTGGGCGAAATATGGCGTTGTGTATGCTGTAATAGAGTCGCGCCAGTGCATTCATGTTATTCGTCCTTTAATCATCGCCACCTTGTGACAGCAGGATTGTACAAAAGGTTTCAATTGACCGCCGCAGACCCACCACCACACCGTTACTGCACGTGAAGATGCCGCCATTGATCACCCTTGCGGGTGAGTACCGCGCGCTGGTCAGAATCGCATGGCCCATGCTCGTCGCGCAACTGGCCCAGACCGGCACCGGCGTGGTCGACACTATCATGGCGGGGCGCTACAGCCCCCTGGACCTGGCGGCCATCGCCATTGGTTACAACATCTGGCTACCACTGTACCTGTTATTCATCGGTACAATGCTGGGTGCGACCACCATCATAGCCCAGGATTACGGCGCCGGGCGCCGCCAGCGAATTCGCGACTGCCTGCCGCAGTCCCTGTGGCTGGCCGTTGTATTGGGACTGGCGGTAGCACCACTGTGCTATTTCGCCGGTCCACTGCTTGACCTGTTGAGCCTCGACGGCGAAACCCATTCCCGCAGCCTGGGCTACCTGCAGGCGGTTGCCTTTGGCCTGCCGGCAGCGGCTATCTTCCAGGCCCTGCGCTGCCACACGCAGGGCATCGGTATTCTGCGCCCGTTTGCCATTGCCAGCGTTATCGGTTTTCTCGCGAATATCCCGCTGAATTACGCATTCATCTATGGCAAGTGGGGCGCACCTGAACTGGGAGCAGTGGGCTGCGGATGGGCAACGGCCATCTCCTTGTGGCTGGGACCTGTGCTGATCAGTATCTACATGGCGCGCGCCAAACACCTGCGCCCCTATCTTCCGCCGCTGCGTCTGGTAGCGCCGCACTGGCCGATACAGCGCGAGATTCTCCGGCTGGGGCTGCCCATGGGCCTGTCATTCTTTTTGGAGATCGCCGTGTTCTCGGTGATTGCGCTGATGATCGCAACCATGGGCAACACCGCTATTGCCGCACACCAGATCGCAACCAATGTCTGGGACGTGGTTTACATGATGCTGGTCAGCATTGGCTCGGCAATGGCCACGCGCGTTGGTCACGCCATAGGCGCACAGGATCGCGGCGCCGTGGGCCTGGCGTTTACCTGCGGCGCATCGACGATCGCGGTTCTGGGACTGACGTTTATGCTCGTCCTGCTACTGGTGCCCGGTGCGATCATCGGCACCTACACCCAGGACGCCGGCATTCACCACATCGCCAGCGGGCTGATTGGCCTGGCGGCGTTGTTCATCCTGATTGACGCCACACAGATCACCACCACGTTCACACTGCGCGCCTTCAAGGATACGTTGTTCCCCTTCGTTGTGTTATGCAGCGCGTACTGGTTCGTGACCTTGCCACTGGGCGCCTGGCTGGGGCTTGTGCAGGCAGACAACCCCCAGGAGGGCACCATGGGTTTCTGGAAGGCGATGATTCTGGGGGTTGCGATCAGCACGGCGATTCTCGTACGACGCCTGGTGGCCCGGCTGTCGCGGCCGCTGCCGCCAATGGACCCTGATCAGACAGGCAACACGACAGTGTCACCCCAACGACAATAAATGCGTCCTAGCGTTCGGCCTGCAGCGCGGCACAGGCCATGCAGTCCGCTCGCACCGGCAATTGCAGCGCCTGAGTCTCACCCTGCGCCAGATCCAGCACCAGTAAACGGCCACTGAGCGTCTTGCCATAACCTGACAACACCTTCAGCGCTTCCATGGCAAGGTAGGACCCAACAACACCAACGAGCGGCGCCAGCACACCACTGTCGCTGCAACTCAGGGCAGTCAGGGCATCTGATTCCTGATAGAGGCAGGCGTAACAGGGCCCACCGTTACCCGGGTCAAACACCGCAACCTGACCCTCGCTGCGCACCGCAGCACCGGATACCATCGGGATGCGCGCCGCTATACAGGCGCGGTTCAGTGCAAAGCGAATGGGGTAGTTATCGGTAGCATCTACCACCAGGTCCACACGCTGCAGCAGTGGTGATAACTGCGCCTCGTGCAAATGGGTCTCCATGATTTCTACGTCGATGTCCGGATTCAACCGGGACACAGTTGCCGCAGCCGAGCGCGCCTTATTCATTCCCAGGCCATCGCTTGCGTGAGCAATCTGGCGCTGCAGGTTACTCAGCTCAACGCTGTCACCATCGGCCAGGATAAGTCGCCCTACCCCCGCAGCGCCCAGGTACATGGCCGCCGGGCAGCCCAGACCGCCAAGCCCAACCACCAGCACCGTTGCACGCTGCAGGCGCTCCTGACCGGCGATATCGAAATCATGCAGCAGTATCTGGCGGTTATAGCGCATGAGCTGCTGGTCACTGAGCATTGTTGCAGCCTCCGGTAGTACGTTCTAGCCCGGCCAGGTCACGACGCGTGGTGATGGCGCTAAAGCCCGCCAGGGCAAACAGTGTTCGCACCGCCTCGCCCTGCTCGAATCCATGTTCTACGAGTAACCAGCCATTGTCATTCAGGTGGTCTCGGGCAGCGCTCACAATGCAGCGCAGATCTGCCATCCCGCCCTCGGCCGCGGCCAGCGCTGAGCGTGGTTCAAAGCGCAGGTCGCCGTTTTGCAGGTGTGCGTCGTCGGGGCATATATACGGCGGGTTCGAACACACCAGGTCAAAACGCTCACGACCAAGCCCGGCATACCAGTCAGACTGCAGAAAAGTAACACCAGCATCCAGCGCGCAAGTGCGCGCATTGGCCCTGGCCACCGCCAACGCATCGACGCTGCTGTCAGTGGCGGTGATCTGCCAATGGCAGCGCTCAGAAGCCAGCGCCAGCGCAATCGCACCACTGCCGGTACCCATCTCCAGCACGGTGGCGTGCCGGGGCAGCGGCAACTCGAGCGCCCACGCTACCAGGGCTTCGGTTTCCGGGCGCGGAATCAGCGTTGCGCTAGTGACCTTGAGCGTCAGCGACCAGAACTCACGCTCGCCCAGGATATACGCTATTGGCTGTCCTGCCCGGCGCGCGGCCAGCAGGCGCGCAAACTGCGCGGCAGCTTCGTCGGGGATGATTGCCTCGGGCCAGGCATACAACCAACTGCGTGGTTTATGCACACAGGCACACAGCAGGATTTCGCCCTCTCGGCGCGCACTCTCACCGGGAAGGTCTGCAGCACTGCGCAGTAGCTGCGCGACGGTGGCCATGCGCGGTTAATCCTCGGCCAGCGCTGCCAGCTGATCGGCCTGATACTCCTGGCGCAGGGGCTCAATAACGGCGTCAAGATCACCCTCCATCACTTCGGCCAGCTTGTAAAGCGTCAAATTGATGCGGTGGTCCGTCACGCGGCCCTGGGGAAAGTTATAGGTACGAATCCGGTCCGAACGATCGCCGGTGCCGACGAGATTGCGCCGCGTCTCGGCTTGTTCATCGGCCTGTTTATCCTGCGCGCTGGACAACAACCTCGCTTGCAACAGCGACATCGCCCGCGCCCGGTTCTTGTGCTGTGAGCGCTCATCCTGGCATTCAACGACCACACCGGTCGGCAAATGCGTTATGCGCACCGCCGAGTCCGTCTTGTTCACATGCTGGCCACCTGCGCCGGAAGCACGGTAAGTATCGATCCGCAGATCAGCCTTGTTGATTTCAATCGCATCGACCGACTCGACCTCAGGCATAACCGCGACGGTGCAGGCCGAGGTGTGAATACGTCCCTGGGATTCGGTTTCGGGCACGCGCTGCACGCGATGGGCGCCCGATTCAAACTTGAGATGCGCATAAACATCGCGACCTTCAATCCGCACGATGACTTCCTTGTAGCCGCCGTGTTCACCGGCGCGCTCCGACATCAGCTCTACCGACCAGCGCTGGCGCTCGGCGTAGCGTGTATACATGCGGTACAGGTCACCCGAAAAAATCGCCGCTTCGTCGCCGCCCGTGCCTGCCCTTATTTCCAGAAACACGTTGTGTGAATCGTTCGGGTCACGTGGCAGCAGCAGCGTTTGTAACTGTGCCTCCAGGCTTGCCAGTTGTTGCGTGCCGCTTTCCACTTCCTCGCGTGCCATCTCGCGCAAGTCCGGGTCAGCGTCATCGAGCATTGAGCGTGCGTCTTCGAGGTCGGCCTGCAGCCGGCTGTAGCTGGCGTAGCAGGACACAACGGATTCCAGCTCGGAGTACTCGCGCGACAGCTCGCGAAAACGCTCCTGGTCGGCGATGGTCTCCCCATCCCCCAGCAGCGCGGACACTTCTTCGTGGCGATCGGATAGTGTTTCCAGCTTGGTGACTAACGATGCTTTCATTGCAGGGTTCGCGTTGAGGAATCCGTGGCATCAGCGGACAGCGGCAACTCCGGGTTGTCATCATCGTCGCGCGCCTCCGATACAGAGTCGGCTTCCGTTTCCAGGCCGAGAAGTGCAGAGGCACTCTCGATAATATCGTGCCGGCCTTCAATACTGGCCTTCTTCAGGCCCGTGGTCGGCGCGTGAATCAATTTGTTCATCAGCGATCGCGACAGCCGTGCCATCACCTGCAGCGGATCTTCACCGCGTGCCAGCGCACGTTGGGCGCGATCAAACTCACTGGCGCGCAGTCGCTCCGCCATACTGCGGTAGGTTTTCACAGCGTCAACCGCGTTGAGGCTGCGCAGTTCCTCCATGAAATCGTTGACGCCCTGTGCAATGATGACATCCGCCTTGCTGGCTTCCTGGCGACGACTGCGCAGGTTCTCGTCAACGATTTCACGCAGGTCATCAACGCTGTAGAGGTAGACATCCCGCAGTTCGCCCACCTGCGACTCGATGTCCCGTGGCACCGCAATATCCACCATCAACATAGGCTGGTGCCGACGCACCTTCAGCGCCTGCTCTACCGCGCCCTTGCCCAGGATGGGTAGCTGGCTGGCGGTGGAGGTAATCACGATGTCCGCGCGCTCCAACTGGCTGGGAATTTCCGACAACAACACGGCCTCAGCGCCAAACTGATGCGCCAGCTCGCGTGCCCTGCCCAGGGTGCGATTGGCAATCACGATACGCTCCACCCCGGCTTCTACCAGGTGACGGGCAACCAGCTCGATGGTTTCGCCCGCGCCAACGAGCAGCGCGCTGCACACGGACAAATCCGAAAAGATATGCCCGGCAAGATCCACCGCAGCATAGGCCACCGACACCGGGTTTTCACCGATGGCCGTATCGGTGCGCACGCGCTTGGCGATGGAAAACACGCGCGGGAACAGTCTGCCCAGTTCGGGGCCGACCGTGCCCGCCTCCTGGGCAACGGCATAGGCTGATTTCAGTTGGCCAAAGATCTGCGGCTCCCCCAGGACCATGGAGTCCAGACCGCCGGCTACGTGTGCCAGATGCGTCAGTGCCTGCGCGCCCGTAAAGTGATAGGCACAACGCTGCAGTTCGTCTGTCGACAGGTGATGATAGCTGGCCATCCAATCGATTAATGCCGCACGCCGAGCCCCCGGCGCATCGCCTTCGGGCACCATGGCGTAGAGCTCGGTGCGATTACAGGTGGACAGTATGACGACTTCATCAAGGTTCACACCGGCACAGGCATCCACCAGCGCTTCTGACAGCTGCTCAGGCGCAAAGGCGACTCGCTCTCGCACCTCTACGCCCGCTGAATTGTGGCTAATACCCAGCGCTACAAAGTTCATTTGATAACCGATTCAACCCGCCGATGGCATCGCAACCCGTATTGACACAGCTGATTGGCGTGCGCGGTTTGCGAGTCTGTTGGGACAACTGCGCTGATTTTAGCAAGTTAACGCCAAAAAATCAGCGCGAACTCGTTCACAAGGATGCCTGCCCGCCCCAGCAAGCTGTGGGTTTCGGTCGCCGTCTATGTCATCATGACCGCCTGTCTTTTCCCGGGTTACCGTTGCTCGAACGCTATGTTACCTCGAACACTTCTTGTCGCGTTTATCGTGCTCATCAGCGCTTGCGCTACCGAACCGGTTGCCAACCACGCTGCCGGCGATGTCGCTGCGACCAGTCAGGCACCCAGGCCGGTAAAACCCGCGCCGCCAGCGGAGCGTCCATTCCCCGATGACAGCCTGCACGAGCTGCTCATCGCCGAGTTCGCCCTGCGCAGGCGCGAGTACAACGTTGCTCTGGAGACCTACATGGCGCAGGCCGCCAGGCTGGAAGACGCCGGCGTTGCCGCGCACACCACGCGCCTGGCGCAATACCTCGACCGCAGGCCGGAGTCGCTCGAAGCAGCGCTGCTGTGGGCTCGCCTGGAACCCACCAGCAAGGGCGCACACAGCGCGGCGGCGCGCCAGCTGGTGTTGCAGGGCCGCAACGCGGAAGCGCTGGTGCACTTAAAGGCAGTGGAAGAAATCGACAGCCCGGCCAATTTCATGATTGTCACCAGCAACTTTGCCCGCCTGTCGGCAGAGGACAAAACCGCACTGGCGCAGGGCGTGAATGCGCTGGCGCCACAGTTCCCCAACAATGGCAGCCTGCTGCTCACACAGGCGCTCATCTACAACGAGCTCAACGCCAAAGACGAAGCACTGGACTCGCTGGCAGCGCTGTTTGAGATAGACCCAGAGCAGTACCAGGCGCTGCTGCTGGAGGCGACAATTCTGGCAGACCAGGGCGCGAAAAAACCCTACCGGCGTATTGAAAAAACACTGCAGCGCAACCCGCAGGACCAAACGCTGCGACTGCGCTACGCGCGCCTGTTAACGGCAACCGACCTGCGCGCTGCACGCGAGCAGTTCGAGATCCTGTCGCTGCAATCGCCAGACGACGCCGACCTGCTGTTCTCATTGGCACTGATCAATCGCGAGGTGGGCGATGAAGACGCCGCCGCCCACTACTTGCGCGCCATGGTTGAACTGGGCGAGCGCGCCGATGAGGCCCACTACTACCTCGGTCGCATTGCACAGGAAAGCGGCGATACCGAGCAGGCACTGGGCCACTACCAGGCGGTTGGCGAAGGTGAACAGTTTATGGCCGCCACAGGACGCATCGGCGAGATTCTGATCCAGTCACAGCAGACCGTGCGCTTCCTCGCCTGGTTCTCTGATCAAAGAGATCACTATCCGGAGCGACGCAACGCGCTGTTCGGCCTGGAGGCACAGCTATTGGGTCAGGCCGGCCAGCCTGACCTGGCAGTGACGCTACTCAACGAAGCACTCGCCGAATCGCCACAGGAGTCATCGCTGCTCTACGCCAGGGCCATGCTCAGCGAACAGAAGGGCGACCTGGTGAGCATGGAGCGCGACCTGCGCGACATCCTGTCGCGTGAACCCAACCACGCGACTGCACTGAACGCCCTGGGCTACACACTGGCCAATCGCACCGACCGACACGAGGAGGCGCTCAAGCTGATCAGCCGGGCGCTGGAACTGCAACCGGGCGAGCCTGCGATTCTCGACAGCATGGGTTGGGTACTGTTCCGACTGCAGCGTTACGATGAGGCATTGCACTACCTGACGCGTGCCTATGCAGAGTTTCCCGATCCTGAAGTTGCCGCGCACCTGGGCGAGGTCATGTGGACCCTGGGCGATACTGATGGCGCCCTGACCGTATGGCGCGCCGCCTACGCCAGCGACCCGGACCACGCCGTACTACAAGAGACGCTGCAGCGTCTGGGGATTACGACACTGGGCTCGGATACGCCGGATGCACAGCCAGCCCCTTAACCCACTGCGTGCCGGAAACAGCGCTGCGGCACTCGTGCTACTGGCGTTGCTCGCCGCTTGCGCAGGCCAACCCACCGGCTCAACCGGCAACCTGGACTGGCCCGATCATCACCAGCAGATCAAGCAGCTTCAGCACTGGAATGCCAGCGGCAAGGCTGCGCTGCGTCGCGATGGTGCGGTCGATACTGTATCCCTGCTGTGGCGCCAGCGCGAGGGGCACAGCGAACTGCGCCTGACCGGCCCGCTGGGCGCAGGTGCCACGACGCTGCGCGCGCAGGGGAGCTTGCTATCCATTGATGCCAACGGCGAGCACAGCGTGATTGATCTGGCCCAGAACCCCGGACAACTCGTCGCAGAAACCGGCTGGGATCTGCCCATTGCTGCCCTGTCCTACTGGTTGCGCGGCATCCCGGCGCCAGACGCGCCAGACCCCCTGGTTGAAACCGATCCGCAGCGCGGCTATGCCTTGCGGATCGTGCAGAGCTCCTGGGCCATCGACTACGCTCGCTACGCAACGTTTGATGGTTATTACCTCCCGACCCGTATCACACTGGCCAATGGCAGCCAGAAGCTGACTGTGCTCTTGCGCAACTGGCAGGTCGATGGCCTGCCATGATCGAGTCGCTCACGGTTTGCTCACCGGCAAAGCTCAATCTCTTCCTGCATATCACCGGCCGTCGCAGCGATGGCTACCACACGCTGCAAACCGTGTTTCAACTGCTCGACTGGGGCGATGAAATGCGATTTCAGCGATCAGACACCCCCGGCATCAGGCTGCACAGCAACCAGCCTGACATACCCGCTGCGCACAATCTTGTAACGCGTGCGGCGCAGATGCTCGACACCGGGCAGCACGGTGTCGATATCACCCTGCACAAGCACATTCCCATGGGCGGCGGGCTCGGCGGCGGCAGCTCCAATGCAGCGACCACCCTGCTGGCCCTGAACTTTCTGTTGGGGCTGGATCACAGCAACCAGGACCTGTGCGCCATGGGCGCGCAGCTGGGCGCTGATGTCCCGGTGTTTATCGGCGGCCGATCGGCCTGGGCCGAGGGTATCGGCGAGAAACTCACGCCCCTGGAATTGCCTGAAGATTGGTTCCTGATCGTCGCGCCCGGTTGCCATATTCCCACCGCGGAAATATTTTCCGACCAGGAATTGACACGCAACTCTCCTCCCATCAAAATGTCGGGCTTTTCGCGCGGCCACTCCCGCAACGATTGCCAGACTATAGTACGGCGTCGCTATCCAGAAGTTGATAACGTACTGAAATTTCTGGAAAAACATTGGGAGCCAAGGTTAACCGGCACCGGCGCGTGCGTTTTCGTACAGTTTGCCACTCAACAGGAAGCCGAGGCCGCGAGGGCGCAACTGCCATTGCACTGGCAGAGTTTTGTAGCAAGGGGCGTGAACCGCTCGCCAACCATGGCGGCGTTGCACTGACCCGCAAAAGAGTTTGGGGTGTCGCCAAGCGGCAAGGCACCGGGTTTTGATCCCGGCATTCGCAGGTTCGAATCCTGCCACCCCAGCCATACATCGAGCGCTGGTTAACGGACGTAGAAGGACATAGACCGCACCGGTCAAAGCACTCATGATGCGCGCGTCATTGATCGGGCAGGTGCAGGGTCACAGCAAGATCAACATGCAGCGAGATGACGGGACGGCCGATAACCGTTAAGCGTTGACAACGCCTACCGACACACGCGGGAAAGAGAGGCAGCCATCTCAACGGCACCGTTGGCCGCCATCCAGACAATGACTGCCACAACCACACGACAGCTAAGCCAAGGGTGAGCTCTGTGTCATCGAAAATGATGGTCTTTACCGGTAACGCAAATCCTGAGCTGGCGCAGAAGGTTGCCAGCAGGCTTTATATGTCACTGGGCAACGCCCAGGTCGGGAAATTCAGTGACGGCGAGGTCAACGTCGAGCTGGAGGAAAACGTTCGCGGCAAGGATGTCTTTGTCCTGCAATCCACCTGTGCACCCACCAATGACAACCTCATGGAACTGATTGTGATGATCGACGCCCTGCGTCGCGCGTCTGCTGCACGCATCACTGCGGTGGTTCCCTATTTCGGCTACGCCCGGCAGGATCGTCGCGTGCGCTCCGCCAGGGTACCGATCAGCGCCAAGGTTGTTGCTGACATGATGGTCGCCGTCGGTGTTGATCGCGTACTGACCGTCGACCTGCACGCCGAACAAATCCAGGGCTTCTTCGCCTGTCCGGTAGACAACATCTATGGCTCGCCCGTGCTCAAAGACGACATCCAGGCCTGCAACTACGACAACCTGATCGTGGTGTCGCCGGACATCGGCGGTGTCGTGCGGGCACGCGCCATCGCCAAGCAGCTCAATGACGCCGATCTTGCCATTATCGACAAACGACGGCCGCAGGCCAATGAGGCGCAGGTGATGAACATCATCGGCGAAATACAGGGCCGCACCTGTCTGCTCGTCGACGATATGGTCGACACCGCCGGCACCCTGTGCAAAGCAGCCGATGCGTTGAAAGATCGCGGCGCCTCTACGGTTGTGGCCTACTGCACACACGCCGTTCTTTCCGGCAATGCACTGCAGAATTTACAGGATTCACAGCTCGATGAGCTGGTTGTCACAGACACTATTCCCCTGAGCAACGAGGCGAGATCCATCACAAAGATTCGCCAACTGACCATCGCCGACCTGCTGGCCGAGTCGATGCGACGCGTTTCAAATGAGGAATCCATAAGCGCGCTGTTTGAGTAAAGGTACCCGGTACCCCGCTCCTGAAAACAGCGTTCTACCCACTCACTGTTGCGCCGGTCGCAAGCACAACGGTGATTTATCAAAGGAGTCCAGACCATGTCTGAACGTTTTGAATTGAATGCGGAAGTGCGAGAAGACACAGGGAAAGGTGCGAGCCGCCGCCTGCGTCGTCTCGCTGACCAGGTGCCTGCCATTATTTACGGCGCAGGCAAAGACCCACAGGCCCTGACGCTGGTACGCAAGGATCTGGAGAAAACGCTGGAAAACGAAGCGTCCTACTCGCAGATTCTGTCCATCAACATTGCAGGCGGTAGCACAGAGAAGGCCATCCTCAAGGATCTTCAGCGCCACCCGTCCAAGAACCGCGTGATGCACGCCGATTTCCTGCGTGTGGATGACAAAGTCGCGATCAAGGTCAATGTGCCTATCCACTTCCTTAACGAAGACAGCTGCGTTGGCGTCAAGATGGAAGGCGGAATCATTCAGCACCAGGCCACGGACATCGAAATCCAGTGTCTGCCTGCTGATATTCCCGCATTCATTGAGGTTGATATGCAGGACGTGGCAACCGGCCAGATCGTGCACCTGTCAGAAATCACCTTGCCCGAGGGCGTGGTCTCGGTCGCGCTTGCACTGGGCGAAGATCATGACCTGGCCATTGCGTCTGTCATCGCTCCACGCGGTAGCGCAGAGGATGAAGAAGCCGACAGCGCCGCGCCAGAAGGCGGTGATGCTGGCGAGGAGGCCGAGGGCGGCGAGCAAGGCACTGACGACGAAGACTAGGCTGGAGCCTGCTTTTTGTCTGGGCGGGAACTTCCTTGTCTGAACTCAAGCTTGTTGTTGGATTGGGCAACCCCGGTAGTGAATACCGGGGGACCCGCCATAACGTTGGTGCCGATTTCGTTGAGACGCTGGCCCAACGCTCGGGGTGCACCCTGCAACCCGAGAGCAAGTTTTTTGGCCTGACCGGCAGAGTACGCTTTGCCGGCCACGATCTTCGATTGTTGGTTCCTAGCACCTTTATGAATCTCAGCGGCAAGGCCGTAAGTGCCGTCGCCAGTTTTTACAAGATCAACCCTGAACAGATGCTGATTGCACACGACGAACTGGACATTCCTGCGGGTTCAGCGCGCTTCAAGCTCGGTGGAGGCCACGGCGGGCACAACGGTCTGCGCGACATTATCCCCGCACTGGGGAACAACAGGAATTTCCATCGCTTGCGCATTGGTATCGGGCACCCCGGGCACGCGTCGAAGGTGACAGGCTATGTGCTTGGTGCGCCGTCTGCCGCCGACAGAGCGCATATCGATGCGAGCATCGACGAGGCACTCGCCGCCCTGCCGCTGCTGCTCGACGGCGATGCCACCAAGGCGATGACACAATTACACAGCTTCACCGCGGCTTGATCCGCACTTTCTAGGGGATACGTTCATGGGATTCAACTGCGGTATCGTCGGACTGCCCAATGTTGGCAAGTCCACCTTGTTCAACGCCCTGACCAGGGCGGGGATCGGCGCCGAGAACTTCCCCTTTTGCACCATTGAACCAAACGCGGGCGTGGTGGCGGTGCCTGACCCGCGGCAGGGCAAGATCGCCGCGATCGTCAAACCCGAGCGTGAAATTGCAACCACCATGGAATTCGTCGACATTGCCGGGCTGGTAGCTGGCGCCTCCAGGGGTGAAGGTCTGGGCAACCAGTTTCTTGCCAATATCCGCGAGACCGACGCCATAGCCCACGTGGTACGGTGTTTCGATGACGATAACGTTATCCATGTGGCGAACAAGATTGACCCCGCGGCAGACATTGAAATCATCAACACCGAGCTGGCGCTGGCTGATCTTGAAAGTTGCGAGAAACAACTCCAACGGGTTGTCCGCAATGCAAAAGGCGGTGACAAGGAAGCCATCGCCATGAAGGCCCTGCTCGAAAACAAGTTGCTACCGCACCTCAACGAGGCCCGGCCTGTGCGCGCGCTAGCGCTGGACGATGCCGAGAAAAAACTCGCCAGGCAGCTGTTCCTGCTGACCAACAAGCCCACGATGTACATCGCGAATGTCGATGAAGATGGCTTCGACAACAATCCGCACGTGCAGGCCGTTGAGGCCATTGCTGCTGCGGAGAACGCCATCGTCGTGGTGATATGCAACCAGATGGAAGCTGAGATCGCCGACCTGGAAGATGCCGAACGCCTGGAGTTCCTGCAGGAAATGGGCATGGAAGAGCCCGGTCTCGACCGGGTTATTCGCGCAGGTTACGAGCTCTTGCACCTACAAACCTACTTTACAGCGGGACCCAAGGAAGTGCGTGCCTGGACTGTGAAAGTCGGCGCCAGCGCGCCGGAAGCGGCAGGCGTCATTCATACCGATTTTCAGAAAGGTTTTATCCGTGCCGAAGTCATCGGCTATGACGACTTCATCGCGCACAACGGCGAGCAAGGCGCGAAGGACGCCGGACGCTGGCGTCTCGAGGGCAAGGACTACATTGTACAGGACGGTGATATCGTGCATTTCAGGTTCAACGTTTGACCTGAGTCAACGTGCGCTGGTTTTGATCCAAGCAACGGAGCGTAGATGCGCCCGGCGCCGCAACAAGCGCTGCTTGCTATAACGGGTCCCTGAACTACACTCTCTGGAGCCACCCTTCCCACCAAGGATCCCACATGCTCTCGCTACCCGCACGCTCTGGCGTCATCGCCGCTTTACTATCACTGCCTGCAATGCACACCGCGGCTCAGCCAAGTTTGTCGCCGGATGGCAGCACGCTGTCAGGCGTTGAAGTCGACGGAATCACTTACCAGATAAATTTTGCCGACTCTCGCTTCGGCGATACTTTTTTACCCGAGCAGGTAGATCAGCCTTCCTGGGAGGCACTGGCCAACGATGTATCCGTTGCCGTGGTTAGCGCGCTGAACGGCCTCGCCGAAAGACCGGACCCTACTGACATTAACGGCTGCACATCAACGACAGAGTGTATCCTCTTCCTGCCTGACGAATACATAGAAGCCAGCGACCTGTATCGGGACAACAGTTTCGCAAGGGTAACGCCCAGCGGCGCGAATCGATCCGCTGGAAGCGCTGACGGCGGCAGTAACGCCTCCACCGCCAGCGTAGCAGCCTTTACCGTTATGACTTTCGCCGAAGCGGGCATTCCTCCCTCAGCCTGCCCGCCTGATGGTTCATCGATTATTACGCTGGAAGAGCCTGTGGATGGCGCAGTTATGGGCGGGATTGGCAATTTGCGCGGCTGGGCGGTGTCGAATGATGGCGTCAGTCGGGTAGAGATTTTTCTGGATGGTGAGTACGCCTTCGACGCGCCCTATGGCGGTCTCAGGGAAGACGTCGCGGATATTTTCCCCGCTGTGAATGGGGCTGAAAATTCCGGCTTCAGCCTTGCCTATGGTTACTCCAATTTGTCGGCGGGAGAGCACACCATCACGGCGCGCGCCTACCTAGACTGTGATGGCGCAACACCGGTGGAGAGCAGCGCGACGTTCGAGGTCATCAGGTTCGACAAGGACTTCATAGCGGCCAACGACACCGTGGATACCAGCAATGCAACCATCACAGCCAATGGCGACCAGATCAGCCTGTCCGAAGTCCAGATTGGCGACAGTTTCTATGCGCTGCTTCTGGAGTGGCGAACTGCCGAGCAGGGCTTTGAAATCGTACGTATCGACAAACTGCCTGATTAAACAAGGCCCACAAGGCGCAGCGCCTCAGGCAACTGAAGGTGACGGCGCCGTGGCTACGTCTGCAACGAAATGCAGTGAGCGGTCAAACAACAGGCTCGCGGGCCATGGATACAGTCCTAGCCTGCGTGCACGCCATTCAATAGACAGTCCGATCTGCGCGAGACTCTCCCTCCACTGGGCCTCAGTCCAGTAGTTATACGGCAGGTTCACTCCCTGGTGGCTGTTGCCGAACCAGTCCATCAGGCGCAGCGTGCTGTGGGCCCAAATGGCGTCAGCAAGATGGTCTTTCACGACGAGTTTATCGCTAGCCACGCGCGCGGCCTCTTGTAACAGCCGGTGTGGGTCAACCGCATGATGGACGACATCCACCAGCATCACCACGTTGTAGCTACCACTCTCGACAGGAATCGTGCTGCCGTCATACAGTCCCACCGGAATGGCCGCTCGCTTCCTGGCCAGTACGTCGATGCCTTCAAGGTGCAGGTCTGCGCGTAGCGACAGGATGCGGCTCGCCAGGTAACCATCGCCGCAACCCACGTCCAGCACCCGGGCGTTTTGTGGCAAGCGCGCACTCAGATGCTGTGCAAGACGCTCAATGCGGCGACGCGCAACCAGTTGCTCGTGCAGTTTTTCCAGAACGCTCAATACTCACCCAACCGCAGCACGCTCAAAAAGAAACTGGTAAACACCACCTGGGCACCGCAGGCCATCGCGGTTACTGCAGGAATGGTCAGGCGCATCATCTGTGCCGGCACCAGGTTGCCGTAGCTCTGGTCACTCCACAGCAGCAGGGCGTACACAGAGGTGGCCAGACCGGCAACTCCAAGCAACGATCCAAACAGGATGCCGCGCTCCAGGCTCAGCGTTCGCACCATTCCCAGCAGTTTGTCTTCGCGCGGCAGCAATCCGGCATTGGCGGTAAACAGCCAGGAGAACAAGGCGAAGCTCACCAACTGCAAGCCGACCACCGTCATGACACCGCCATAAAGCATGGTATGCACGTCCAGCGTCAAGCCGCCGACCGCGCGCGCGCCGGGCAACAACCAGACAAGCAAACACAGGCCCACAAACAGCGTGACCAAACCGGGATAGAAAAACAGCCACCGGGGACTATGGATCATCAGGAAACGCAGATGCCGCCAGCCATCGCGCCAGGTGCGCAAATGAGACGCATGGCCTCTGCCGTCGGCGTACAGCGTGATCGGCACCTGCGAAATTTTCAGTTTGTGGAACCCTGCTTTCACGATCATTTCACTGGCAAACTCCATGCCCGTTGCGCGCAGCTTCAACCGCGCCAGCGCATCCCGACGAATGCCTCGCAAACCGCAGTGGAAGTCATTGATCGGCGTATTGTACAGCAAGCGGCCAAGACTGCTGAGCAAGGGATTACCCAGGTAGCGATGCAAGAACGGCATTGCACCCGTTTCGATACTGCCGCCAAAGCGATCGCCGATGACGAAATCGTCGCCCTCGCGCAAGCGCGCAAGAAAAGGCATCAGGTGTTCAAAGTCGTAGCTGTCGTCGCCGTCGGCGAAAATAATAAAACGCCCTGAGGCTCGCGCAAATCCGCCCATCAAGGCCGCACCATAACCGGGGGTCGCGACTGCGTGCACAATCACGCCAAGGTCGCGCGCAATGTCTGCAGAGCCATCATTGCTGCCGTTATCAGCGATGATAATTTCTCCAGCAACCCGATGCTGCTCAAGGAAACGCCGCGCCTTGGCGATACACGTGGCAATCGTACCGGCCTCATTCAGGCAGGGTATAACGATAGACAGCTCGGGACTGTCATCGCAAGCGTTGGCCGGCGCGTCAGCCTCGCGCCCGGCGCTCACCTGGGGACGGTTATGGTTCATTGTACTTCCCAATGCCAGTAGGGCTGGCGGTACTTGAGTGGGCCTGTCTCGGGGGTGAGGACTGTTGCCTCTGTCCTGCCGATTCCGCAAGCACCTGAAAGAGCAGAGTAGCCTCCGCGGACGGCGTCGGCAATCGCCGCAGCCACGCCAGGCGTTTGCCGCCGGCGACCTGTTCGATCAGGCCGGCATTGGTACCGACCTGCGCAAGTTTCGGCAACAACAGAAAATCGACGCGCGCTGCAAACAACAGTTGCCTTAAGGTCGCCTCGTCTTGCGCTGCGCGCATATCCAGCCATTGGTTAATGCCGCCTACGTTGCGGTGGTAAGGGGCGCCCAGGATCGCATGTTTACTGCGCGCCAGAATTGCCGGGCCAGCGTTAAGTGGCGCCGCGATCAGCGCCGCTGTAGGCGCACCGGCATGGTGCTGCTGGTCGATCACCGCAACAGCAGCATCTATTTGGGCGATGGATAGCTCGTGGGCCGCGCTCGCATCCTGACTGCTCCAGAGTCTGTCCATGGTGACGCCCAGCAGCAGCGACACCATCGGCGACAACAGCAGCATGACCACAATGGCAGGCCACAGTGCGGCGTTTTTTTCGCCGCGCCTGTTCATCAGCGATTGCGCCAGTATCGCTGCCAGCGGCGCGGTGCAAAGCCCCGCAAAATACACGGCCCTGATCTGCCAAAGACTCATGCACAATGCACACAGCGTCAGTAAAAAGCTTAATCGACACACGGCATCTGCACGCAGGCTCGTCCGCTCGGCCAGCGCGACTACCAGAGTAAGCATCGGAAACCCAAAAAACATCACCAGCAGTGCCGGGCTCTGCACAGCCAACGCGTATGCGGAGCGCGCTTCGTAGATGTTTGCGAGCAGCTGTTCATGCAGGCGCGCGGGCATATCGGCGTAAGGACCAAGAAAAATGCAGGAGGCGTCTCGCGCGAGCACCACAACCGCGAACAGCACGGCCAGCGCCACACTCAGCGCAAAACGCTGGCGCGGCCCGCCCCAGCGCGCTCCCAGCAGCGGCAATACAGCACAGGCAAGCGCTATACCCCAGGCGACCCGCAACCAGTTCACTGCATAGGTATCACAGGCGGCCACGAGGCGTTGCGATGGAGGGACGTGCAGCAACAGCGCCAGCGCACTCGCAAGGCCCAGACTCAGGCCGAATGCCAGGCCAAAACGGGCAATCCGGTCGTTGCCATAAATCCACTCCAGGTGCACAAACAGCAACAGCGCCAGCAGTAACGGCAGCACCTCCAGACCGACCCAGAGGGACGCGGCAGCCGCAATACCAGCGACGACTCCCGCTGCTGAACCTGCGAACGCGTCGCGCTGAGTGCGGGCACCCACCGCAGTGCACGCCCACAGCGCGGTCACCAGCATCACCTGCCACGCATGGTGGTCGAGTTTGCCGGGGGCGACCTTGCTCACCACCGGCAGGCAGATCAGAACATACAGCACCGCAATTCCGGCTGCCTGGGGTTGCGTCGAGACACGCAAGCCCGCCCAGAGGCAATAAAGTGTGAGCAACAGCAAGAGTGATGGCACCACGATAATCGCGGCGAGCGCGGCCCTATGCTCGCCCAGCAGCGGGCGCAAACTGGACAGGGTCAGGGCCAGCGGCACGTCCGGGAGCCGCGACCAGTGCATCGACGTGCCCGCAGGTGGGTTCATGCGCTGCAGGGTGAAGTTGTACCACTGCCGATTACGGCTATATTCATCGGCCTGATGCAGGCGCACGTAGTCGTCGCTATCCTGCATCTCCAGGTTGCCCAGAGACGGCCACTGCAGAACGGTAAAGGCCACCACAAACAGCAGCCAGAAAGCGGCAGGCGCGGCCAGGACTGGCCAGCCAGTGTCAGCGCGCGGCATCACGGCAGCGCTTGAGCGCCTTGACCGGTAGCGGCCAGGGCGCAGCCTTCAAGCCTGCTGCAGATGCTGCGTCAGTCAGTCAATCAGCACCATTTCAACGCGGCGATTCTGCGCGCGGGCTTCGAGAGAGTCATCATCAATCACAGGCTTGGATTCACCAAAACCAACGACCTCGATGCGGTCCTCGGATATCTGGAAGTTCTGCTTCAGGTACGCTCCGACGCTGGCGGCGCGACGCTGGGACAGATCAAGGTTGTACAGCTCGTCACCCTGGTCGTCGGTGTGGCCAGCCACCTGCAGCCTGGTGCTTGCCAGTTCAGGGTCGGACAACGCCATGCCAAATTGATCCAGCTGGCGCACGCCCGCCTCGGTGAGTTCGTCCGAGCCAAACTCAAAATTGATACTCTGCACAGCAAACGAAACCGCCTTGGCCGGCTCTTTTTCTTCCTGGGTACGCGCCGACTTTACCGCCTTGATGATTCCACGCGTGCGATACTGCAAAACGTCATACTGCGTTTGCGCCACGGCTAACTGCCCCGACTCTGAGGCAGTGCGCAACGCCCCGAGCACGGCGTCCAGTTGCGCCTGACTTTGCAGCGGGACCAGCCCCTGCGACCCCGCCAACAATTCTTCGGCTGCCGGGAGGTTTTCTGTCAGCATAAATGCAAACACGGATTCTTCACCCCAGGGCGCGGCCGCGGTGAGATCACCCGCTGCGGGGAAATAGCTGGACTGGCCTTCGCTGAGATTGGCGCAGTCCTGCGGGCGAATCAGGGTAGCGCTGTCCTGCGCGTCCACATGTACCAGATAACAAACGCCACCCTGCTGTGCGGTCAGTTGATAGCGCACCGGTTCATCGAGTGCTACCACGTCGCTGCCGTCGTCGGTCATCAGCTTGACCTCGAGGCCGGCGTCCGTCCAGGAACCGTCCAGCTGCCTGAGCTGATCCAGTTTCGTCTGTGCGGCATGCGCCGCCGGCACCAGCGCCAGGCCCAAAGTGGCCATCACAACCCAGGCGCCCGTGAGCCGCGCCCACGCGCTTTGACTCATGCTGCGGCTTAAGCTGCGGCTTGTGCTGCAAAAAATCCCTTTCATTGGTTTTCTCCCCCTGCGTTTACACCAACCGGCGTCACACTGCGCCATGAATACAGATGACATCCGGTATCACCGTCTTCGCGCCCAACTGTAGTCGCAACTGCATAACCAAACAGCGCAACCCCACACGCTTGGGCTAACAGACCCAAAGCAGCGCTGCAGCCGCTATACCCCACCTATTAAAAGTGTGAAGAACCCTGCAGCGTCGCCCGTTATAGCCTAATATTAGACTAATGCCTACAAGCAATTAAGGTAGACTAGTTTCTCGCTCTACGCAAAGGTCTGCACATACCGCCCGGCGTTCGCACCGGGCGTTTAACAGCACTGCCCTGCGCGTAAAAGCACCAGTCATAAACCACGGGCAAAATGCCTGATCGGAGAACGAACCGTGTTAACTCATCATCGACAACTTCGTCCGACAAACAGCGTACTGGCCGCGGCACTGCTGGCCCTGGCCGTGACGACCATCAGCCCGGCCCATGCCGGGCTGGCATTCACGCCGGCGGAGGGCGCCGCACCGACGCCCGCAGAGGCCCCGGCTGCTGCGACACCGTTACCGGCAGCGGCACCCGCAGCGGCAACAGTCGAGTCGAACACCACAACAGACTCCATCGTTACCATTCGCGACAAAGAGACCGGCCAGCCCCTGCCCACTGAGGCTGCACTTCCTACTGAGGCTGTAATACCCATTGAAGCAGCACTGCCCAATGCAGCGGCGGCACCTGCCGTTTCACCCTCGAGCCCCGCGCCTGACATTGGGGCAAACCCCGAGCCTGTTGAGCGCATGGGTGCCTCCGACGGCCAGCGCGTGAGATCCGTGGCGCTGATTGAGGATTTCGAAGATCTGAAACTGCGCTGGGAAAACAGCTTCGGCGGTAACCGGCCTGACGTGTTCAGGGGTGTGACCTCGCGGCGCAGTGATATGGCAACCGTTGCGGTCGGCCATACCATGTCAGACAGCTCAGGGCGCAAGGACGCATGGGTCGTTGCCATCAACGATGATGGCGCCCTGATCTGGCAGCGCGCCATCGGCGGTGCCCGGGATGACAGTGCCAGCGACATTGTCGACCTCGAAGACGGCGACCTGATCGTCGTCGGCGACACCTCCACGGGCGCAAGCGGCAAAGTCGACGGGCTTATCGTGCGGCTTTCTGCACAGGGTGAGGTCCAGTGGCAGCGCAGCATTACCGGCGAAGGGGACATTTTCCTCAACGCGGTGATCAGCAGCAGCAGTGACCGGCTGCTCGTTGCCGGCTCTGCCGGCACCGCGGGTTACATCGCCGAGATTGATACCCAGGGCAACGTCATCTGGGAGCAACGGCTGGTCGACGAGGGCCCCGACGTCATCACTGCGATTGACACGCTGCCCAATGGCCAGATCATTGTCGTTGGCAAGCGCTCCGAAATGTTTGACAGCAACGCCGCGGCGGCCAACCTGTCCTCCAACGGCGAAGTCCTGTGGTCGCGCAGTTACGGCGGCGACGATCGCGACGCGTTCCACGATGTTATCGTGCTGCTCGACGGCACTGCACTGGCAGTCGGTGAGACCTACGTTGCCGGCGCTGCAGAACAGGGCTGGTTGGTGAAGCTCGCCCTGGACGAGAACGACAGTTGGAGCAAACTCTTCGGCGGGCCGGGCCTTGATCGGCTCACCGGCATCTCGGTGCTGAGCGACCAGACCCTGGCGCTGGTGGGACACACCGACGCCAACAATGAGGCGGCCGAAAACTCATGGATATTGCGAGTCAACGCTGCAGGCGATCTCATCAAGGCACGCGCGCTGGGAGCCGAGTACTCTGATGGCCTGGCCAAGATCGCCGCGCGCGCCGATGGCAGCTTCGCCACGGTCGGCTTTCGCAACAGTGATTTCGATACGGCCAGGGACGCTTATGTTGCCCTGCTGGGCATGCCCAGTTCTGTCAGCACCGAACCGGTATTTCGCGGCGACAACCCGCCCACCCTGTTCGTTCCCGGTGGCGGCGAGCTGTTTACGGAAAACGCCTCCGTGGAGATTGTTGGCAACGTCTTGCACAACCGTCCGGTGAAGGCGTTATGGGTCGACGGCAAGCCCACCGAGATTCTGCCCAATGGCGCATTCATCCAGCACATTTCGGTGGCAATGGGCAGACGCTCGATCAAGATTGAAGCGGTTGACGACCGCAACATCATAGGCTCCACAGAGGTATCGGTTGTGCGCGCAAAAGGTGCCGTGACGCCGCCGCCCATCGAGGAGCTAATAGAAAATATCGCCTTCGGCGACTATCACGCGGTGGTCATTGGTAATGACGCCTACTCCAACGATCTGCCGGCACTGCGCACCGCCGTCAAGGATGCAGAGGCCGTCGCCAACGTGCTGAACAAAGAGTATGGCTTTGACGTCAACCTCCTGCTCAACGCATCGCGCAGCGAGATCGTCGAGGCGCTACAGGAGAAGAAGCGCAGCCTCAGCACCGACGACAACCTCCTTGTCTATTATGCAGGCCATGGCTACTATGACGAAGACACCGACTCAGGCTACTGGTTGCCCGTTGATGCACAGCTCGACAGTCAGGATAAATGGATATCCAACAGTGAAATCAGGGAATCCATCAAGGGCATGAGTGCCAAGCATGTACTGCTGGTCGCAGATTCCTGCTTCTCGGGCACCTTGCTGCGCAACGTTGACGTACAACGCTCCGGCAAGTTCTATGAACAAATGGCTAACCGCAGCGCACGGCTGGTCATGACCTCCGGTGGTGTTGAGCCTGTCATGGATGGCGGCGGCGACGGGCACTCTGTGTTCGCCAGAAGCTTCCTGCGCAAGCTCTCCTCCCCCGATCAGATTATCGATGGCACCAGTCTTTTTCAGTCCGTGCGCGAGCCTGTTGTCATGACCTCGGACCAGGTGCCCCAGTACAGCAACATCCGCTTTATTGACAGCGACGGCGGCGACTTCCTCTTCGTCAAGAAGTCCTCGCTGGCGGCAAGATAGCCCTACTACCTTAAAAGGAAATAGACAATGAGAACTGCCTACTACACGCGAGCGCTTTACCTTTCTCTGGCGGCATTGTTGGCATCCTGCGCCTCTGCTCCACCGAACTCCGTGCGTATGCAGTTGATAGAACCGCAGGTCGTTGCCGACGATACCGGCATGCTGTCGGCCGAGTTCACCTATGAGAACGTGATCTCCACGCTGGACATCAGCGATGGCATGCGCGTTACCGATTTGCAGCAGCTCACCTTTAACGATAGCCGGCAGGATCAGATCAGCCGTCCGGCCACATCGCCGACGCAGGACGCCATGGTCTACGTCAGCCTGCACAATGGCGTGACGACGGTGTTTCGGCAAAGCCTGGGCTCACAGGCAAAATCACCCCTGATTTCAGAGCGGGGCGTCAATCTCTCGCCGGCCTTTACACCGGACGGCCGGTTCCTCGTATTCAGCTCAGACCGCTCAGGAGAAAGCCAGAGTCTGTGGCGCAAGCGCTCGGATGGCGCCGGTGGCATCACCCAGATTACCAATTCAAGCTCCTTCGACTGGCAGCCCTCTGTTGCGGCTGACGGCGAAACGATTATCTTCCAGTCGCACCGCAGGAATAATATCGAGCCGTCCATCTGGAGCATCAGCATGAATGGTGGGCTGCTGACGCAGTTGTCGCCCGGTTACTCGCCCCGGGTATCGCCCGATGGCCGCCGCATTGTTTTCGTGCGCCAGGACGGCAACGGCAAAGAGCAGCTGTGGAGCATGCAGATCGACGCCTCGGGCCTGACGCAGCTTAGCGACGGCACCGCCAACGATAAAGACCCTTCATGGCATCCCAACGGCCGCTACATTGTTTTCGCATCAGACAAAGCAGCGCCAGGCAGCAACACCAACGATTACAATATCTGGATCATGAGCACCGATGGTACGCGCAGGGAACAGCTCACCGAAAATGCCAGCCATGACGACGCGCCAACCTTCGAACGCCGTGGCCGGAATATTATCTTCCGCTCCAGCCGCGGCGGACAGTGGAATTTATTCAGCTTCACACCTAACCTGAAAGAGTCCTAGTCAAGCCGCTATACGGAGATCACCATGACATTCTCAAAGCGCACCCGTATCACCATCACCGCTGCCGCCTTGTCGCTGTTGCCGACGGTCACGCTGGCAGATATCAGCTACACGCGTGAGATCAGCGTCAGTGCCTCAGGCGCATTGAACACGTTCAGCTCGAACTCAACAATTACCACCCATATCAGCAACGACAGGGCACGCACGGAAGTCCGTTCGGAAGGTATTTTTCCCGGCGAGACTGACACCGACGTTATCAACATCGTGCGGCTGGACAAGGGCCTGACCTGGCAACTCGATCCTACAGACAAGTCCTACCAGGAAATTTCCATGGCCGAGGCACGCGCAGAAATTGCCAACTTCAAGGATCAGGTACAGTCACTGTCTGGCGGCAATGCGCTGCCGATACAACCGGATAACTGCGAATGGTCAGAGGCCCGGATACAGGCCCGCGCTACCAACGAGAAGGAGCGTATCGCCGGGCTGCGCGCAACTCGCCACATCCTGACGATGTCGCAAACCTGCAAAGACATCAGCAGCGGTAACAGCTGTAACGTTGAATGGACAATGGAACCGTGGATGTCAACCAAGGTCCGCGACGGTGGCGAAGTCAACAACTACTACCAGGAACTGGCCGACCAGCTCTCCATGGACTACCTGATTCCGCAAATGGCCGGCGCCAGCCAGATGTTGCTGGCGATGTTCCCCAACCGCTGGGAGAACCTGCTGGATGAGCTCGAGCAGTTTGAGGGTTACCCGGTTCGCAATATCATGACCATGAAGCTGAGCGGCCCTCTGTGCATGAATGCCCAGGGCGCGCCCATTGCACAAGGCGGTGGACTCATTGAAGATGCCGGCACCGAGGCCTACAACGCAGCGGTAGACAGCGCCGGCGGCCAGACCGGGTCAGCCGTTGGCAGTGCGGCCACCGGCGCAATGGGCCAAGGCGTGGGCGCGGCCATCGGCGGCGCAGCTGTCGGCGCAGCAACCGGGGAACTGGTGGGTGGACTCACCAGCATGTTCAAGAAAAAGAAGAAGCCTGCGCAGGTGCAACAAGCCCCCGCTCCCACGGATTTAACCCTGTTCCGCGTGAAGTCCGAGGTCACGCGCTGGGAAGACAAGAGTATCCCTGCCACAGAGTTCGAACTTCCAGCAGGCTGGACGGCGGCAAACTGAACCTTGCGGCAGCGCGGCGTGCAGCGTTCACATGCCCCGCCGTGCTGCGCTAGCGGTGCGCCGTAAGCAGTTCGTAGCGCGAACGCCAGGGCACAAACCTGACTTGTGCGAATCCCGCGCTGCCCAGACACGCCGCCAGAGCCCGCCGCGTCTGGTGGCGACCGGGAAACATCCACCCCCAAAGGCCCGCGGGGCGTGTCATCACCAGTTGCGCGCCTGGCGCACAAACGCTGTGAATTTTCGCCGGTAGCTGGCTGAAACCTGGCACAAACTCCGCCGCCTCCATAAACAACACCAAATCAAAGCTCTGCTCACACTGATCCAGCCATGCGGCTAACTCGCACTCCACCCAGGTAATGTCGCTGGCATCCAGGCGCGACGAGCGTGCCACCGATGACTGAAACACCTCCAGCATGCCGCGCGAGTAGTCCACCGCGGTAAATCGCGTTGTGGGCGGCAGGTATTGCGCGGCGAACAGCGTGGCCCTGCCAGTACCACAGGCCAGGTCCAGAACCTGCAATGGGCGCTCTTCGTGCTCAAGCGACTGCGCCGCATCAGCGATGATTGCGGCATACGCGCCGTAGTCGTGGCGCTGCCACTTGTCTTCGTAGGTTGCTGCGCCGCGATCATAAAGCCATCGATTGGCACGCGTGGATACCCAACTGAACTCACCAGGATAAATGCTGAGCACGACCAACAGTGCTGCCAGAATGGCCAGTATCACCAGCGCGCAGGTCACCATCAATGCGGGGCAGATTCAAACCCGGCTTCGGCGACGCGTTTTAGTTCGTTGTCGTTGTAATCATACAAATAGATGTCGCGCACCTGGTACTCGCCATCACTGGTCAGCGGCAGGACCTCGGAAATCGCGGCCACCGCGCGCTTGCCGCCCAAACGCTGTAACTGCACGACCACGTTGATCGCCGAGGCGACCTGCGCGCGCAGGAAGCGCAGCGGAATATCCTCGCCGGAAAACAACGCGAGCGTCTCCAGGCGGCGCAGTGTCTCGATGGGTGAATTCGCGTGCACCGTTGACATGGAACCGCCGTGGCCCGTATTCATTGCCTGCAAAAGATCCAGTGCCTCACCACCGCGACACTCGCCGACAATAATCCGGTCGGGGCGCATACGCAAAGAGGAATGCAACAGGTCACGAATGGTGACGGCGCCCATTCCACGACGATCAGGCGCCCTGGTTTCCAGTGAGACCACGTGCTCCTGCTCAAGCTGCAATTCAGCGGCGTCTTCTATCGTGACAATGCGATCAGTGTTTGGGATGAGAGCAGACAGCGCATTAATAAATGTCGTCTTGCCGGTGCCCGTACCCCCTGCAATCACCATGTTCTGCTCTTTTACCATTGCGCTGCGCAAAAAGCCCGTGGACTCCTCACTGATCGAACCCAGCTTCACCAGTTCAGGCAGCCCAAAGCTGCTTTTGCTGTGCTTGCGAATCGTGACCGAAACACCCTGGCGCGCTACCGGAGGCAGAACCACGTGCACGCGGTGTCCGGCAGGCAGTCTTGCATCAAAACGGCTGACATCTTCCTTGAGGTGCACACCCACGTACTGCGCGATGTTCCTCACCGCAGCCATCAGTTGCTCCTCGTCGTTGAACTTCGCATCGCTCAGCTTCAGCTCACCGCCTTGCTCAATGAACACCTGGTCAGCGCCATTGATCATGACTTCGCGCACTGTCTCGTCTGCCATCAGCGCACCAATGGGCGACAAAAAATAGGCCAGCGCCGCTTCAAATACGGGTTCAGAAATGACCGTCATACGTTGTGCACTCCAGGTTACTCGCCACCTTCACAAGGGGCGCTGCCGCTTTGGGCGTTCAGTCAGGGGGCGGCAACAATGTCCAGTGGTACCACTTCCGCGGCAATCACCTCACTGCCCGACTCCTCGACCAGCCACACCAGGAAACGCTCTGCCGAGGATTGCCACTGTCCGAAGGTGTAGTATCGCGCCCAGTTGTCGAGCGGCTCTACGCCCTCGATCAATGGAATCTGCAGCGCATCGCGGGTCAAAAGGAACACGAACCAGTCGCGACCGACGGGTTCTGCCGCCTCGATATTGAGCGCCGAGCCGACCAGTACTTCTTCCGTTGACTTCACGCGGAAGGGTTCGTCGTCCTGATTCGGATAAATCAGGGTGAGATAATCATCAGAGCTCATGTGCAGAACGGTGAGGTAGCCATTGTTCTGCGGCACTATTCGGTAGTGTACCGGCACACCCAGTGCAATGGTTGAGCCGCCGTCGAGGGCCGTCGCAAGCTTCACGCCCAGGGGCTTCACGTCAGCCCATTTCTCCTGCAGGTAGCGCTCGGCCATCGCGCTGCTGCCCAGGTAAAACCCACGCTCCAGCGTTGCGCTGTAGGTCAGGAGCTCATCACCTGTGACATCCCCTTGCAGGCCAGGCATGGCCTGATCAAACACCGCAGCATGTGCTTCATAACCTGGCGTTGAGACCTCCAGCGCGTCGCCCGCTTTCAGTGTGACTGACAAGGGTGTTTTGTCGCCAAGCTGCACACCGTTCACAGCAACCATTGCGCCTGCAGGTTCAGTCACGATACGCACAGCAAAGGCTGCCCGCTCCAACGCCACTGCGTATTGACGCTGGCCATCGTCTTGCGCGGTCAGTTCAGAAAGCTCACCCGAGAGGTTCGCCGTGTGGTCAGCATAGCCCTCGCGCTGCACGAGGATTTGCTCACCACCGTTGAGGTTGACAATCCAGGGGTCTGTGCGCGGCACCTCTACACCGTTAATCTGTAAGGTCGCGTCGGGCGGATCGACGTCTATGAGCACTGGCGTGCCACCGCCGGGGAGTAACAGCAAGGCACCCACTGCCAACAAAAACGCCAGCAATATCGCGATAATCAGCTTGAACCAGAGCGGCGTCCCGGATTTTGCGCCCGCCTCCGCCGCTTTCTTCTTGACCTTGGGATCCAGCGCCGTCGGCGCGCCCATACGCATGGACTCACCCTCGCGCAACTCGGCAATCTGGCCCAGTACCACGTCACAGTCAGAGGGGCGGTTCTCCGGCTTGCGCTGGGTCAGCGCGGCAAAAAACTGCGCAACCTCGGGAGAAATCGAAGGCTCCAGTTCATTCAGTGGTGGCAGCACCGCATCGCTGGACACCCAGCGCTGCCAGAAGGCCGCGCTGCTCACTTTACCGCCGGGCAGCTCCCCATGCACCAGGGTGACTGCTTCGCGTGCCGCGGCCTCGAACACCTCCGTGCCCAGCAGCAGTTCAATCCCCATGATGCCAATGGAATAGAGGTCGGAGCGCACTGAAATAGTATCGGGCGCATTAAGCACCTCCGGGGCAGCATACTTGCTGCCCACAAAGGGCAGGACTTCTTCATCGCCACTCATGGCGACGCCAAAGTCCGCTACTTTCCATTCGCCCTTGTCATTACACAGGATGTTGTCGGGCTTCATGTCGCGGTGAATCAGGCCAGATGCGTGAATGGCGCGCAAGCCATAGAGTACATCGTTGAGCAGATTGATGACTTCCGGCACGCTCATTTTTGACGCGCCAATGCGTGCGGCCAGGCTACCGCCGGCCATGAACTCCTGGATAATCGTGGGCACTTCGTTCTCGTACAGTACATCGTAAACCTGCACGACATTGCGGTGATGCACCTGCGCCATCTTGCGCGCCTCGTTCAAAAACATCTCGCGCACATCCACGTTACCGCGCAACTGCTCTGCAATCTCCTTCAGCGCAACGTCGCGGCCCACCAGGCTGTCCCAGGCGTGATACACCGTGGCCATGCCACCTGAGCCGACATAAATGCGGTTTTGGTAACGTTCTTCAGTCATAGACCTTTCAACCTGATCAGAAACTTCCGAGGCACTTTGCCCCATAGCGATAAATCGGCGAGTCGATATCCGCCTCCAGCGACATCAGCTCACGGCACAGCTTGTGTACATCGGCGCTTCTTTCCTTGATGCGCAGCACGCGTACGCGGCTCACCGTCTGTTGCGCAAAGGCAAGGCGCCGCGCGCGCTCCTCGTTCGACAGTGTCGGCGTTTCGTAACTGGCGTAAGCCTGCTCCAGTTCGGGCCAGTCGTCCGCCACGTATAAATCACCGGAGGACCCAAGCATCAGCCAGGCAAGAATGGCCAGCAGGCCGCCGAGGTAGACCACCAGCACTGCCCGCACAACCGGGGAGGCCAACGGCCCGGCATTCATCAGGGCGGAGGTGCTGATACCTTCGGACTTCTCTTTGCTGGCAGCGGCACCGACTACCTGCCATTCAACAACAAATTCGTGCGAGGAGCCCACCTTCACCTTTGAGCCCGGCCGCAGCACGGCATCTTCCAGCACCAGCTTGCCATCGACCAGCGTACCATTACCACTGACATTGCGCAGCAGCACGCGCCCGCCCTCATCAAGCAGCGTGGCGTGGTTGCGGGACACCGAACCATCAGCACCGCGTAGCAGCACAGTCATCTGGCCCGGTTCCAGCGCCGAGGGCTCACGCCCGAGTGTCAGGGCGCCAAGATCACGCTGCATGGATTCACCCTTCATGGGGCCCTGCGTAAAAACAAGTGTCACCGAGTGCATGGCTAGAACATCCCCGAATCTGTCAGTTGAATGATCAATGGGCCGACAATGAGCAGCAACACGGCGAACATGATCATCATGTTCGGGAAGGTCATTTTTGCCGGCGCTTCCACCGCCAGCTTTTCGACTTCCTGCAAGCGCCGCTCGCGAAACATCTCTGCCTGCATGACCAGCGTGTTCACCATGGGGGCGCCGGTTTCCTCACCGCGATTGATTGCCAGGACGATAGTCTCAAGTGATTCCAGACCCACTCTTCGTGCCATGCCCTTGAGCGCAGCTGCCTGCGTGGAGCCGGAGTCGATTTCTTTCAATGCCACGCGAATCTCTTCGGCCATGGGGTCGTCGTGCTGAGCGATTTCTTCGAGGCCTTCACGCAGCGTGCCGCCTGTCTCCAGTACCAACACCGACAAATCCAGCGCATACGGTATGCGGCGGTAAACGATGCGGCTGCGCTGCTCGCCGTCGGCGTCCAGCATCGAAGGCTTGATCCACAGCGCCCAGCCCGCTCCGGCTGCGACGCCAAGAATAACGCCGCCAAGTCCTATCAACAGGCCGAGCACCACGGACAGTACAATCGCCGCCAGAAGACCCTCGTACAGCGCGCCGCTGACCCAATCCCTGGCATTGCCCGGCAAGCCGGCACGGCCCAGGTTTACGCGCACGTTTTTCGTCAAACGTTCAATAAACGCGTAATGTGCCGTGCCTTCGTACAGGACATCTCGCATCAGGGCGTTGACGGTATCCAGCGTTGAATCATTCGTGGCGCGCAGCATCGCCCACTGGCGATCGCGTATCCTGAGAAAGTCATTGACGGCCATTGCAAACACCACAACCACACCGAACGCTGCGATGAAGGCCATGCCGAAGGCGAGTGCTAGTTCGAGTGGCATGCGATTCCCCTAGACATCCAGATCAATGAGTTTTTTCATTATCATGTAGGCCGATATATCCAGCGCAATGGC
The DNA here is from genome assembly GCA_024742415.1 of Gammaproteobacteria bacterium. GTDB lineage: Bacteria > Pseudomonadota > Gammaproteobacteria > Pseudomonadales > Halieaceae > Marimicrobium. Next base: position 50,558 of record JANSYN010000007.1, on the reverse strand, counting down.
AATGACCAGTATGATGTTGCCGGCGATGGTATCGAACAACAGCGTGATCATCTTCGGATCAGCTGTATAGAGCATGATGCCCAATACCAGAGGCATCACCGCCATGATTCTCGCTGACAGGCGCAGACCAGAAGTCTCGGTCTTGACCCGCTCCTCAACGCGCTCTATTTCGCGCGTTGACTCGGCCAGCCTGTCCATCAGTGTGGCCAGGCGTCCACCGCGTTCCAGGCTGATGGTAATGGTCTGGAAGATCAACGACAGCCGTGGCACATCCAGGCGCTGATTGGCACTGCGCACGGCGGCGATCACCGGCTGTCCGGCTTCGATACGCTCGCGAATCAGCGCAAACTCCTCTGCGATCGGCGGGCGCATGGTGTCGACGATTTCATCAATCGATTGCTCGATCGTCATGCCGCCCTTGATGCAGGCGCTAAAGGCCGTCATGACGTCGCCGGTTTGCTCGGCCAGGCGCTCACGCCTGCGACGTACAATGTTGTCGAGCATAAAGCCTGGCAGCAGGAACACCAGGACCGCCAGAAACAGGCCAAATACGAGGCTGTCCAGCAACAGCACGCCGACAACCAGCGCCACCAGCGCACCGCCGTACTTGATAAACAGGAAGGTGCGCGCCTGGCTGTCGGTGTAGAAGAGGTCCTGCAGCTTGGCGTCTATCTCGGCTTCGTCGGCGCGCATGCGTGCGCGCACGCCGGGCAAGAGCAGCTCAACGGCAGAGTAGACGAAAACCAGCGCGGCCAGGAATGCGAGAATATAGGCTGCTATCAATTCCACGCTCAGCAGCTCTCCACTTACTTCCATGCGAATAACTCCTCCAGTGTGGTGTCACCGGCATCCAGCAGCCTATCGATGAAGCTGGGCATATAGCCGGTAAAACGCAGCGCCGAAGACCCATCGGAGTCATCGACAAGCAGGAAGATATGCTCGATGACGACTTCATCTTCGTCGGTGTCGTAGCCTACAACTTCACTGATGTGGGTGATCTTCCGGGAGCGATCACGCTGCCGCTGAATCTGCACGATCACGTCGACCGCCGCGGCAATTTGCTGGCGTATTGCATTGACCGGCATGTCTTCACCCGCCTCCATCACCATCACCTGCAGGCGCTGGATCATTTCGTGGGGTGAGTTGGCGTGGCCTGTTGTCATTGAACCGTCGTGGCCGGTATTCATGGCCTGCAGCATGTCCAATGCCTCGCCGCTGCGACACTCACCCACGACAATGCGATCCGGACGCATACGCAGGGAGGCACGCACCAGCTCCTTGATAGGTATCTCGCCCTTGCCCTCGAGGTTGGCTTTACGTGTTTCCAGATTAACCTGGTTGGGCTGCGGCAGCTGCAATTCTGCGCTGTCTTCGATGACCACCAGGCGCTGGTCCTCCGGGATCTGCGCGCCGAGCACATTGAGCAGCGTGGTTTTACCCGAGCCGGTGCCGCCGGAAATCACCATGTTCTTGCGCGCCAGGATACAGCCCTTGAGAAAATTGGCAGCCTGCGCAGTCATGGAGCCAAAGTTGACCAGATCCTCGAGGGTGAACGGGTCTTCTCGAAAGCGTCGTATGGTTACCGAGGTGCCATGAATGGCAACCGGCGGAATCACCACGTGCACGCGGGATCCGTCTTGCAGGCGCGCATCAACGATAGGCTCTGCGCGGTTCAAGGCGCGCCCTATGGGCCTGACCATGCGGTTGACCGCTACGGTGAGGTCGTCTTCGCTGGGGAATGAACGGCCGGTTTCTTCCAGGCCGCCGCCCTTCTCGATAAAAATACGGTCCTTGCCGACGACCATAATCTCGGTGACGCCGGGCAGGTGCAGCAGATCTTCCAGCGGACCCAGTCCGTAAATCAGCGCCAGGATATCTGCGCGGATGAGCTCGCGCGCGATGTAGCGCTTTTGCAGAACCGATAAAGCACCACTGCTTCTGGCATAGACCTCGGCAAACCCCTCGCGCACCTGGGCGATCGTGCCCTCGGAGTAGGTGCCCGACAGGCCGATCTCAGCAAGACAGGTCGCGACGAGTTGATCAAACGCGATGCGATCCGAGGCTGTCTCCCAGGCCATGGAAAAACGTCGGCTATGCTGCAATTCACCGCGCACAATCACGTTGACCGCTTCCTCGCGAATCGCCTTGAGTACGATGTGCTCCAGCAGCTGGTCAGAGACGCTATTGATGCGATCCAGAAGAATGTTCAGCTTGACGTCGATCTCCGCCGCCATCTTGGCGTCGTCTTCCTCCATCACCACACCGGTGAGGTTGGCCGCCTCCAGCAGTGCACTGTGAATCTCGCGCTTGAGCTCCGACAGCTCGCGCTCCATTTCATAGTCGGAGGCGCGCTCGGTCGACACCAGCCCGGTTATGTGCAGCACAAACCCCGGTATGGAAATGACATCGTCCGGACTAAGCTGGCGGCGTTCGCCCCTGGGCACATCGGTGTCGTTGACCAGCACGCCATTCAGGCCAAGGGATCTTACAAACGCCTGCGGCCCTTCGGCTTCAAACAATGCGTGTTCGGGAGAAATATAGGGTGAAGACAGCGCAATGTCGCAGTCCGGCGTTTTGCCTAACAGCAAACGGTCGCTGAGACGAAACTCACCGATGCGGTTGTTCTGGATATCATGAACATGAATGAGCGCAGACACGTTACTAACCACCCGAGCCTGGAATGTTCAGCGTCGGCTCATTGCCGATATCGTCGAAGTTGCGCGTGTCGACACCAATCGTGGGAATGTCCTGGCTCACGTCGGTATCATTGGCGCTGCGCAACACCAGCGTCATGGTGACGGCATAGTAGTCCTTGGCAAAGATCAGCTTGGCGGCCTCTTCCATGGTGACCAGTAAAGTCACCGTGCCATAGGAATCAAGCTGCTGGCGATCCGACGGGCGATAGTTGCGCCCCACCGCCAACACCTCTACGGCCTGCAGAATAGGCCGTGTAGAGCTGCGTGCGCCGCGCACCTCCTCCAGTTGCTCAAGCTGCTGTGAACGCTCGCCCGAGTCGGTCACTTCAGCGAAGGTGCCCATGACGTCAACGAGGTCGCCCGGTTGAATGAAGTAAGAGACCGAGGAGGTCTCATCCACCGAGATGGAAATGGCTTTTTTGCCTGCGGGAATCGCCGGCAACACACCGGGATCAACGCTGACATCGAAGTGCCGATACAGCAGGATATCGTCGGCAGAGACCGATGCGCGCAGTGGCGTCTCCTGGATATATTCGAGCAAGTCCTGATTCGGCGCCTCCTCGAGTATGTCTGGAAACAGTCCGGCGGGCAGCGTAATAGCCGCCAGGTTTCCGCCTACCGGCGTTCCCGCGGGAATATCCTGCGTTGCCTTGTACACGGTGATCGTGTCGCCGACCAGATTGTCGACATGGCGCTGCACCAGAAACATGGCTGCCAATCCGGCAACCACGGCGATGATCATCAAAATAGTCTTATTCACAAGGATTTCCCGTCATAGTCCATTTGTCATGGTCACCAACTGTCGCTGATCACCCTCTACCGTTTCTGTTACTACACACAAGCCCAGCTTGCCGCGCTTGTAGGTTCGCTGGTTCGCTGCCGGGGACGCGGGAGCCACTTCGCCCTCTACCCGTTGCCAACCTTCGGCAAGCAATTTCGATTCCATCATGAGCAGCGCACTGGGGGAGTCACTCTCATCGACCACGATCGACCATTCACCCAGCGTCATCACACTGACGCGCTCACTGCCCGGCAGCGTCGGCACCATGGCCGAGTACATATCAACATGGCCGGAGGGTGAGCCCTGCAGGTCGATAGCATCGGCCTGGAACTCCAGCATCACGACGCGCACGCTGCCGTTGTGCAAATCCTGGGTGCAGTCGCGAAATATGCTGCCGCTGGCGTCCTGCCCGGCGCCCGTTGACATCCAGAGTATAGTCGCTGGCTGGCCCGGCTGGGCCGGGGAATCCACAAAACCGCAATCTGGGCAGGTTTGTTGCAGGTAACGCGTGCCCGCACCAATGCAGGGCCCGTCCACTTCAACCTCGCGCGTTGCAAAGCCCTGCCCGTCGCCCTCTAGCTGGAAATGGCCATTAAACAGGGCGTTTTCGTCGGGAAAGGCAATCAGAGCCGGAGCAGAATCTTGCAGGGCAGCGGAGGACGCCTTACCGGTCATGCCCTCCACCCCGGACAGTGACTCCCACGATACCGGCTCGGATTTTTTGCTCAGGTAAGGCACCTTGGCACTGAGCACCAGAAAGGCTGCGACCGCCGCAAGGCTCAGAGCCAGCTTCAACAGCAGGCCCAGTGCGCCATGCATGGACTTCAACACTTGTCGCCCTCAGTGCCCAGGCCGCCAAAGGGCGCGAGCACGTAGCTGGCCACAGACATCACCACCGTAGCCGCGCTCATAATTGCCGAACCCGCACTGAGGTTGAGCTTGCTCAGGTCACCACCGTTCTCGCAATACGTGTAGGGCGTGCCGCCAATCGTGCGCCTGACTACCATATTTGAGGCGGGAAAGATGTCGTAGGGCGGCGTCCGCGTAACGGTGACAGTGACTTCACGGTGCCCGGAGAGACCGCCCAGAATGCTGGCCAGATCGCCGGTATTCGCGCTGGCGCCAGAACCACTGGAGGCCTTCTCTACCACCTCGACTTTGTCCAGGGTATTGCCCGAGGCCGGAAACACCAGCGGCTCAACCTTGTTCTTGATGGTGGTACCGTCCGCAGAACCACCGGCGGTCACATCAGCCACCGCCTGATGCGCTGCCAAAGACGTGGCGATCTGTGCACGCTGGGTTTGCAGGCCCATGTAGCTTACGTTGATCAGCAGCATCCACAGCGGAATAACAAACAGAGCCATGATCAACAACGCTTCTATCGCCGCAGACCCACGCTCGCGTTGCGCCAGGTGCCCACCCCGTGCCTGTGTCATTGCGCTTTTCATCAGTGATTATTCACCAGGTCGACAAAGCCGCTGACGCTAAACAGGTTGGCCGCTTTAACCGCGTCGGCGCCTAGTGCCTGGGTCAGCAGATTGGACTGCTCCAGCCGCACGCGCCAGTCCTGCGCGAACATTCTGTCGTAGTGGTTGTCGGCAAGTTCGTTGTACACCTGTGCCTGTGCATAGGCGGTCAAACGGTCAGGCGGGTCGTCGAAAAACGAACTCCAGAAAGGCGCACCAACGCCGTCGGTGTCGTTGAGTTCCACCCAGGTAAACGCCATCTGCCGCAGGCGGTTGTCTGCATTGGCATTACTGGCCTCATCGAACAGCATCGGTGCCACCAGGCCCTTGCAACCGCCCGTGGTGTTGGCTTTACCCGGATTCTGACCGGCGCGATCCTGCACCAGTTTGGCCTGTTCCTCTGGCGAGAGATCGGCCTCACCCGCATCGGCCAGCGTCCATATCCACACTTCGTGGCGGAACTTGCCGTCTTTTTCCTCGACGTCCACGCTCTTCATGTAATACATGCCGACTGCCTCGCCACGGTTAACGCCACCGGCCGTATCAATGAAGCGCTTGAAGTCATTGCGTTCGATCTCCAGCCGATCGCAGGTATCCAACACATCAGAGAAGCACTTGTCGCCTTTCGGGCCAAGATTCGGGTAGCCGCGCTCAGTCCCATTACAGGAAGGCTCAGATTTACCCTTGTCGCCGCTACTCTCTTCGGCAAATTTGGACGTGTAGTTGGACGCGCCGGACTTATCGCTTTCACATTCCTCGGGCGGGAACTCCTCCAGGCAGGCCTGGCGGAAGCGATCCTCGTTGTCGTTGAAGTCTTTTTCGTCATCCGGATCGATATCGTCGCCTGCGCCGGCGTCCGGTGGCTTCCAGGGCGTGTAGCTGTTCAGGTTGATACTGTCGTTATCTTTCCACTCGGTTTTGGCGTGGTACTTGTACCACGTCGCCTCGGTGCCGTGCTTGGCATGATACTGGCGGCACTCACCCAGTGTTTCCAGGCGGGTGGGATCGTTATTGCCGCTGTCGTGTTTGTCACCGGGTTTGCAACCGATCTCGGCCATGTAGGCGGTGTGAAAGCCGTAGAAGATCGGGTGAGGGAGCAAATTGAAGAACGGTACGAACACCATGTCCCAGATGAACTTACCGAGTTTCATCGGGCCCTGGCCGGATTTATAACCCTCCATCACATAGCCTGGCCCGCCGGTCTTTATCGCCTTGCAGAAGTTCTCCGTGCCCTTGGGACCCTCGATCACCGGCAGTTGTACGCCCTTGGTAGGCTGGCCTGGCTGGGTGATGATACCGCCCTGCAGCGCAAACCCGTTCACGCCGTTAGCCTGGGTAATCAGCAGGGATTCAGCAATACCGATTCCGGGGAAGCTGGATTTTATGCCCTCTGCTGCGCTCTTGAACCCGCGCATCATCTTGAAAATCTTGCCGGATTGACTACAGGCCGACTGGTTGGCGATCGGTTTTATCGCCTTTTCGATCACCTTGAGGATGGTTTTCTGCACGCGCACCACGGCGGCCATCACGGCGCACACCACCCCCACAAAGGGCGCCGCACTACAGGCAGTGAACGCCGCCGCCTGCGCCTCGGCAATGGCCAGCACCGGCGGGAACGTATCGCGCAGTGACTTTGCGAGCACGGTCATGGTCAGCAACTTGCTGTTGAGGACGTTGGTCATGGTGACGAGGTTCATACCGCGCGCCGTCCAGGTGGCCGCGGTGAGCGCGGTGACGTCGGCGGCCTCCTGTACGTGAATGCGGTGACGCAGAATATCGTTGGTATTCATGATCATCGCCATCAGGCCAATGAAGACAAGGGCGGCCGCCACCGCCAGGAAAGATACCTGGGCGCGGTCGTCACGGTGCAAACGCTCAAGGACGCTCATATCAAAAAGCCTTGCGCTTGGGCCATGCGGTCACGGCAACTGATTCGGTGATTTTCAGGGTGGGATAACCGACCGCCGAAGACAGCTGGAAATTGCTGTTGTCGATCACTGCCTTGAGTGCGCCGCCGGCGTAGGGAATGTTCATCCAGAAGTTGTACTCGACCGTGACGTTCAGTGTCTCTGCACCACCCAGCGACAAGGCCTGTTCACGATTACTGCCATTAATCTTGACGTCGGTGGCCACCCGCGCATAAGCCACTTTCACACCCGCCCGGGTCAGGCGACCCGTTGAGCCAACAATAGCGCTGTCGCGATGCGCGCTCATCAGCGTCACCTGGGAAGCGGCCGCGGCCACATCGGAAAGGCCCGGCAAGGGAGGGTTAAAACCGGAGTTCTGGGTGCGATCGATTTCGGCCGAGGTAAACGCAAGGCCGGCGGCGTCGAGCGAGCCCGGCGAAATGGCGATCACCCCGGGCATGGCCGCACGATTGATTTTTTGCCACTTCTGGCCGCCAATGCTGAGTTGCCCCTCGGTTTCAGCGCCGCCCAGATCCATGTAGGCAACGGTGCTGGCACTGCGCGCTGCGGTGTAGGCCGAGTACGCCACGTTCATCTGCGCGTTTAGCATCAAGGCCAACTGAATCACTACCAGCACAATGCTCATCAATGGGAGTAACACCAGCAAGAACTCGATAGATGCAATGGCGGAATCGTCCTGATGCAGGCTGACCTTGCGCTGCACACCAAACGCGGCACTTGCGCGCCAGGCAGCGTACAGCGCAATTACCAGCACGACTGCGGCAATCAGCGCACCCGCCTGGGCATGCTGGGTTAACAGCTCGATACGCGCAGGGTATGCGCTGATGGGTACACCTGCTGCCGCAGTCGCCATCAGTTTTGCCACACCGTGAACCAGGAAGGGGGGATCATCACGGCGATGCTGCCCAGCGCAATTGCCAGGCCAAAGGGCAGTGAATCCTTGTACACCGGCAAGGCCGCGGGCGGCGTCGATAACAGATTCACCTTGAAGGCCACACTGCGCCAGGCGTAACTGGTCATGCGAAAAATTCTGCCCTGCCAGATGAGAATCAGCAGCGCAAACAGGCCCCCGAGCATGAACGTGGAAATCAGGGCATTAAAAACCAGCGGGAAGCCGATAAAAGCCCCAACGGCGGCCATCAGTTTGACGTCTCCTCCACCCAGGGTGCCTGATACAAAAAGCAACAGCATGGGCAGGCCCGCCACAAAGAAACCCAATAGATGATTGAGGAACAGCGGTACACCGCCCTGCAGCAGTGCCAGCGCCAGGCCCAGGAGTATTGCAGGATAGGTTAACCAGTTGGGAATACGGCGTACGCGGATGTCCATCCACGCAGCTGCCAACAGCACGCCAAACAGTATGAGTACGGGTACCGAAAGTGGCAGCGTTGAAGCCATGAAAAACCGTCACTCCCAATAAACTAGAACATTCAAAGAGGCCCTGGATTCAAGCGCATTACTATTGAGCGCACTTTCGCGCCTGGCAGGCAATACAGCTTGCGCAAGCAACACGCACCCTCGCGCAGGGCAGACTGTGCCCGACGGCGTTGCGACACCCTTGCCGCGAAGCGCACGCCGGGCCTTGCCAATCACACGCCGAGCTTATTCCACTCGGTTCCCGCGCGATTGAGGATCTGGCCACCAAACATAACCAGCAATATCACCAGCGGCACCAGGATCAATGCCAGGATCAACAAGCGACCGAGGTTTTCGTTGTCGCCGCGAATGTCGCGGTGCAGGGAACCCAGAGTCACCAACAGGTAGATGTATATTTTGAGGATCATGGTTTTACTTCCTTTATTAACCAGCACGATGAGGCTCCGCCTGTCAGAAGAACGGAGAAGAAATAAATACTTGCCCGAAAGTTACATACTCTTGTAGTACATCCTGCATCAACCAAACGGCCGCTATCATCGGCATGACGCCAAACGTCAGGATCATGAGAAATTCCATGGCGTGCTCACCTGACTCACTGGCATGCAGGCCATCGAGCAGCTTTTTGCGATTGGGAGTTGCCTTTTTGGACCGCTTGGACCGTTTGCAAACCATTGATAAAGCCCTACCAGCAAGGTCCTGCTATTGTTATAAGTATCGACTTTGCAGTCGAATACCGCCTGATTAGTATAGACGGACAAGCACTCATTTATAGACAAAAACTTTAATATAAGCAAGCATCTAGCCCCCGCAACCCCCAAGGAGACCCGCATTGCGCCGTGACCCCAGACGCACGCCTTTGGTGCGCGCAACCTGGTTGCAGGGGCCTCTTGCACTGCTTGCAGGCACGGTGTTGTCGCTCGCGTTCCTGCTGGTTGATAACGCGCCATTCCTGCACGACGCGCTGTCACGCGGCCAGCCACCCGGGCGTGACTTCTTTACCGCATGGACAGCTGGCCAACTCGCCAGCCAAGGGCGCTTTGACGACATCTACGACGCCGCCCTGTTACTGACCCATCTGCCACAATCCTTGCAAGACTCCGGGGCAGTGTATCACTACGCCTACTCACCCCAGATACTGCCCCTGCTGAAACTGCTTGGCGCACTACCCTACCCCGTCGCACTGGCGCTGTGGACCGCCCTGGGTTACGCGCTGCTGTTGCTGGTGGCACTGCCCTATTCGCGCGACGCCAGGGTGGCCCTGCTACTACTGCTTGCCCCCGCCGCGGTGATCAATGCCAGCTTCGGACAGACCGGACTGATCAGCGCCGCTCTGCTGGTGGGCGCGCTGCGACTCCTGAGCACGCAACCCATTGCCGCGGGCATCCTGCTGGGGCTGCTTACCTTCAAGCCGCAGATGGGGTTACTGCTGCCAGTTGCGCTGCTCGCGGCGCGCCAGTTCAAAGCCTTCGGAGCAGCCACTCTTACTACCCTGGCAACCATGGCCGCCAGTTGGCTGCTGCTTGGGCAGGACGCCTGGGCGGCGTGGCTGCGCCACGAACCCTGGGTGTTTTCCAGGGCGTTTCTGGAGTACGGCAGCGGCGCGGGCGTACTGATGCAGGTCTCGCCGTTTATCAGCGTGAGGCAGTTAACCGGCAGCCTCACCGTGGCGTGGTTGATACAGGCGCTGTGCTCCCTTGCCGCTGCCGCCTGTATTGCCTGGTTGTTCGGGCGGCGCACTCGCGGTTTTGGCCGTGAACAACACCCTGCCGAACACACTACCCTGTATACCTTCACCGCTCTCGTTGCCGCTGGCCTGATCGCCACACCGTATGCCCACAACTACGACATGGTCGCCCTGGGGCTGTGTGCATTGGCCCTGCTGATGCTTGCCAAACCCGGCTCCTGGGAAGGGGCGCTGCTGTCGGCCGTGTGGCTGGCACCGCCGATGGTGCTGCCCCTGGGTGTGATGGGCTTGCCCATCACGCCACTGCTTGTCATCGCACTGCTTGTTTTATGCTGCGTTCGCGCCTCCCGACAGCCCGTCGCGTGACGCGCGCAGTAACAAGGTCATAAAGCGCGTGCCCTACCAGGGAATTTCATTGCCCTGGAAATCGATAAACCGGCCGTTATCTTCAGGCCGCAGGCCGCCAATCACCTTGAGCAAACCGGCAACGCTGTCGGGCACTTCAACCGGTGCGGCGGCGCCTCCCATGCGCGTTTTCACCCAGCCCGGATGCACAACCACACAGGTAAAGCCCTGCGGGCCCAACTCGGCTGACAACGACTTGTTGAGCATATTCAGCGCGGCCTTACTGGCGCGGTAGCCATAATAGCCTCCCGCATTCTGCGCAATGCTGCCCATCACACTGCTTACCTGCACCACAGTTTTACCACTGCCTGCGGTCAGGTTGGGCAGCAGCGCCTGCGTGACGCGCATGGGGCCGGTACTGTTGATGCTGAACACCTGCGCGAGTTGCTCAAAATCAATATCGGCCAGCGTGTTGGCCGCCTGCCCGCCCACACCGGCGTTGTTGATCAGCAGGTCAATCTTCACGCCCTTGAGCCGCTCGGCCAGGGCGGCCACGCTGGCGGCGTCGGCAACATCGAGCTGCTCAACACGCACGCCCAACGCGTTGAGCTGCTCAGCGGCGGCGGGGTTGCGCGCAGTGCCAATCACGTTAACGTTCATCGCCTTGAGCTGGGTTGCCAGCTCCAGACCAATGCCGCGGTTGGCACCAGTCACCAGTGCCGTGGTGTTTTTGTCCAGCGCGGCGAGCGCAGCACCACTACCCAGGCTAAAGATCAGCAGCAGCGTGGCAAAAAGGGAACCTTTGAACATGGGGAACTCCAGAGTGATTACAGGTTGAGTAAGCTGACGGGTAAACAGTGTGAACAGGGTCAATAACCCGCCCGTCTATGACCTGGCAGTATAGCGCTGTGAGCGCGGTATGAAACAGGCGCGCGTGAGGCCAGCGCAGCAGCGGGCCCGCGTTGACGGCACCACCGGGGAACTGCACGCTACCGACAGCGCGCTGCGGTGCCAGCAACGCGGGCCAGCCGGCGCTACTGTTTCACCCCCGGCAGACCGCAGGCCCTGTTCCAGGCCTACGATTGTGCGGCTTCTACCTTCAGGGGAAGTAACAGCAACATCGCCAGCACCAATACACCGCAGAACACCTGCAAAGCCGTGGTATAGCTGCCAGTGACGTCATACAAGCGGCCCACCACGGTAAACCCGGGCAACACGCAGAGCGTGATCACCGGCCCCATCATACCCATCACGCGGCCGTAACTGAGCAAGCCAAACACCCGTGCCGTGAGCGCACCCCAAACTGGCAACATGCCACCCGCCGCAAGGCCAATGCAAGACGTTGCGCACAGTGCCAGCACATAACCGGGCTGCATCGACAACATAAAGAACCCCGCAAGCACCATGAGCTGCGCTGCGGCCAGTGCCATCTTCAGGCTGACCTTGTCGGCCAGTGCGCCAAAAATCAGCTTGCCGATAAACCCTGTAACGGCCACCGTCATAATCATGGTGGCAGCAGCGCCCTCGCCATGGCCAGCGCTGATGCTGTAAGGCCCCAGATTCGCCAGAATGGCGCTGTAGCTGCTAAACAACAAACCCAAACTCACACCCATGAACCAGAACGCTGGCATACGCAGCACATGGGCGGTGGTTAACTGTTCCTGCGCGAGCGCGGCCGGGGCGGCGTTTGCATCGGGCTCCGGTTCACGCTGGACTTCCGAGGGCTTGCCGCGCACCAGCAACAGCACCGCAGGCAGCATGATCACCAACGACGCCAGCGACAGCCCCTGCAATGCCTCGCGCCAGCCAAACGCCGCGATGCCCATGCCGAACAGCTTGGGCAACAGCACCCCGCCCACAGATGTACCGATCGCAGAGATACCCAGGGCACGGCCACGACTGGCGGTAAACCAGCGCGCGATCACCGTGGACGCGCTCATGGAACTGGCAAAGCCATTGGCCACCGACATGGTCACACCAAAGGCGATGACAAACCGGGTAATCGTGCTGCTAAGGGACAAAACCCACAAACCCAGCGCAAAGGCCAGCGCACCAAACGCCATAAGCCAGCGCACCGGGTAGCGGTCCAGCATAATGCCGGCCAATGGCATCAGCACCAGGCCGAACAGGGTGCCCACCATAAAGCTGTACATGACCTGCGCCAGCGACACCCCGAACTCAGCGCGCACCGGCGCCACCAGCAAACTGGCGGCATAGGTAAAAAACCCCACCACAAACAGCTGCGCGATAAACACGCCCGCGACGACTCGCCACCCGTAAAACATCAGCAATCCATCATCAGAACACAGCGCGCTAGAATAGCACCGCCAAAGGGCAGGAAAGACGGCATACCCAAGGGAAAGGCGCCACAGTGCAGCAGTACAGACCGGCTTGACTACACCCGGCAAAATCGAGAGAATGCGCGCCTCTTGGGGGCCTGTCAGTGCGTCCAACGACTGTGGCTACGTAGCTCAGCTGGTTAGAGCACAGCATTCATAATGCTGGGGTCGGTGGTTCAAGTCCACCCGTAGCTACCACTTCCTTCAAGCAGTTTTTCTTTATTATTCATAAGGGGGCTCTACCCAATTAACGGGGGATGGGCATTCATCCGTACCCGATTGATAATACCGTCCCACCCGGGCTCTACCCAATTAACGGGGGATGGGCATTCATCCGTACCCGATTGATAATACCGTCCCACCCGCAGTGGGTCAGCACTCTCAACCGATAATTCTCAAAGTTCCTAAAACCATACGCTCGCCTCGGGCTCTACCCCATAATCGGGGGATGGGCATTCATCCGTACACGATTGATTATTCCATCCCACCCACAGTGGGTCAGGACTCTCAAGCGATAATTCTCAAAGTTTCTAAAACCATACGCTCGCCTTGAGATCATTTCCATCTTGGTGTGGAAACCCTCAGTAATGCCTTTATTCCGAAGACATAGGTAACACTTTCGTTGTGAAGGGGGGCACACGTCGCCTTTTCGCGCGTATTGAGCCCTCGGGACGTATCACGATCCAATCACTTCTTGCCGGCCTCCACCATGCAAGGGAGCCGGACCAATGATGGAACGATAGCGGCGGCCTACAAGAACCAAGAGCATGGAAAGCAAGCTCCGTGTCCAGAAATAAAGGCTATTGGCTACTTTCAAACCAAGGGCTCATCACACCATAACCGTATACATAGGCCAACTTGCGCGCACGGGTCAGGCTCACATACAACAGCGCGCGCTCCTCGTTCTCCCGCTGCCGCCGGGTCACCGGATCGGCGGCGGATTCCAACAGGTAATCAAGAGGTATCAGCCCCTTGTTAACGGAAGCAACAAACACGGCGTCAAACTCTAACCCCTTGACACGGTGCATCGTAGCGAGATTCAGGGCGCCTTCCGGTGTGCTGGCATTGCGCCCATCAAGTACATGGCATGCTTGCTGACGGCTTTCCAGCAGGCTCTGAAGTTCGGTCACCGCTTTGCGGGTGCGCGCTATTACGCAGCAGGCTTCCGGGGCAAGGGAGTGCTCATCCAAAGCAGCGAGAATGTGCTCGACCTGTTCATCGGGCGATCCGAAGCAGCGCACCTCCGGGACCGGACCGTGCATCAGCGAGTGGTAAAACGTCTGGTTGTCCTCACCGCCATCGAGGTCGTCTACCGGCACCCCTTCAAGGATGCTGACCGCCACCCTGCGGGTTTCGTCTGTAGTGCGATAGTTCACCTTGAGGCGGGCGCTACGTCCGCGGATATCAATACCACACTGGCCCAGCACCACCCGGTTTTTGCCGTAAATACGCTGATGGCCATCGCCTACAATAAAGAGATCATTAGGGCCGGGCGGAACCAGGGCGCGGATCAGCATGAAGGCCTGCGTACCCATATCCTGGGCCTCGTCCACAATGACTGAGCATACAGGAGGCCGCAACGCTGGCTCATTTTCCAGCAGGTGGCGCGCATCCCGGTATACGTCATCCGACTCCTTCAGATAGTTGCTGGCCAGGAGGTGCCGGTAGCGCTCGAATACAGGCCAGATATCAACCCGCTGCTGCCGATTCAATCGCGTACCACGCCCAATACGGGAGGCCTTTTTGTAAGCCTCCACACTATCCACTGACTGGGGTTGGACCACCCGCGCCCACTCCTCTTGAAAAAACGCTATGCTCAGATCCAGGCTGGCTGATTTTTCAGAATAAGCCTGCTCCCACAGTCGTTTTTCTTCGCGGCTGTCCATCAGTAATCCATAGTCGTAGCCACGCTTTTTCAGAAAGCTCACCACCCAGGCATCCAGGTTGATCACCTCGATGCGCTGGAGCGCCTCCTGTGAGCAAATTTTGTTAAGGTTTTGCTGGATATCAGTCGCCAGGTTACGGGTGAAGGTAGTAAACAGCACCTTGCTCTCTCGTGTAGCTACCTCTTCCGCCAGCCACTTGGCGCGGTGCATGGCCACCACGGTTTTACCGGTGCCAGCACCACCCAACACCCGTACCGGGCCGTTCTTGATACCCTCCGCTAGTCGCCGCTGGGTGGGATGCAGAAAAACCCGCCATTTCTCGATAGATTGATTAAGAACGGCCTGAAGTTCCTCTTCATTCTCCGCGACTGCAAAATGCGCCTGAGACTCTGGGCGGGCCAGGGCCGCGCTGAAGTCCCCGGTATTTACCGACTCGGGCGCAGTGGGCACAACTTCGTTGTAGGCCTCCTCAAAACTGGCTCCGGCCATCAACATAAACAAGCCTTCGTAGGCATCAGGAGGAATCTGCTCCGCATCCCGCGCATTTTCCAGGTCAGCCTCGGTTTTAATGACCCGGACTACCGCAAGGGCATCCTCGGGCACACCCAACTGCAACAACTGCCGGTCACGGATCGTGTCGAACAGGCCGGGCTGTGGGGCA
Source organism: Gammaproteobacteria bacterium (assembly GCA_024742415.1). GTDB lineage: Bacteria > Pseudomonadota > Gammaproteobacteria > Pseudomonadales > Halieaceae > Marimicrobium. The sequence goes on along the minus strand of JANSYN010000007.1, from coordinate 35,395 downwards.
GCCTGCTGGCTGTTGGCATCCGCCGTCAGCGCTGTTTCCTCCACAGTGAACACCTGCACGCTGCCAGTATTGGGATTTACCTCTACTTTGCGCTTGGCTGCCCACTGATAAGCTGCTTCGTGGTGGTCTACATGCAACATCAGGTAAAGATCTTCCTGTTCCGCTGCCGCGAGAATGATGCGCACATCCTGATTGGCGCGAATCGAACGCAGCTTGTCGTCCTTGAAGGCGGTGAGCTTTTCGTAGTGCAAACCACTATGACGCGGGTCCTGCTGAAAAAGCATCACTGCTTTGTTGGCCTGGCTCTGCTCGTTGGGTGTCAGCTTGAGCAGACTGTTGAAATACTTATCGGAAAAAGCGACGCTGACCATTTCAGGCTCCTGAATTCAGTTCATTGATCGCGACAGTCAGTGCCTCAACCGTCGTGCACACCCGCCACTCATCTGCTTCCAAATGGGGCCTTGCGGCTAACTGGTCTGGAACGTCTTCCAGCAGGAAGGCAATCTTTTCTGCGGCAAAGAGCAGCTCCGCTTGCCCGATTACCGCTTCGCTAGCATCCATGATTTCTTCTCCGACCATCGGCGCGCTTGGCCACTGCAGCGCTCGGGTACGCAATGCGTCGGCCACCGCCCTGTCAAGCAGCCCGTACCACTGCGGCTCAGCACCGCCGCTCGCGTCATCCGACTCTGAGGGCCCTGGTGCGGGCCACAGCAGGCCCGCCGCGGTGCCGTCATTTAGCGATTGCGGGGTGAAGGCATAGAACCGCGGAAGGAATTGCAGGAAGTTCACCGCTGCCCAGAAGCGCTGCCACTGATAGCGGGCTGCTTTTTCACTGCCCTGGCGCAGGTCGTAACACAGGGTAAGCATGACAGCAGTAAGATCAAACGCCTGTAACAGTTCCGGGCCAGCCAACAGGTCGAGAGAAACTGTAGCCGCAGCAAGGTCGTCATGCAGTTCCACCGCGCCGGCCATGGCCACCTCGGAGGGGCGTAGATCGGTGAAGGCGGCGGGCAGCGCTGGAAGACCGTCCAGTATCCTGGCTTTGACTGCCGGGTCGGCAAGAGAGTGAGCAGGCAGGCACTGCAGCGCAAAAAACACAGCCTGTTGCGCCAGCTCCTCTGCGTCCTGTTCGGCCAGAAAGTACAGCAACAGCTCAAAGGTCGTTTTGTTCAGGTGCTGAGCATGCCGGGTGACACCGCACTGCTGCGCCAGGCGGGTGATCGCCGCGTGGTTGTTCTCCGATGACGTCATACCGGATGGCAGTGGCACATCCATGGCCTTGTCACCCAGCACCTGATTTATGTCGAACCAGTTCAGGGTCCAAACCACAAACCCCGCTCGCATGAGGCTCTGGCGCTTGAGCAGATCCGCGCTGCTACTCTTGTTGTGGTATTGATAACCGTCGAGAAAGATCGCCACCGGCTGCAAGCCGGCACGCACGGGCCACAGCACGAAATCCGGACAACTCGCAAATTGCACGCCCTGCCCCGCACCCAGATTCACCTGAGGTTCTGCTTCGTACGCCACATCACCCAGGGTCAGGCGAAATCCATGCTTGCCTCGCACCACATCCTGGGACACGCGAACCTTCTGCTGTCCCACGCAGTCATGGCCGGAAAATTTTGCCAGCGCTTCCGGGAAGCGGACCTCAAGCTCACTGCCCATCCAGGGGTTGCCGCTGAGGGCACTGAGCGATTGCTCCTTCTGCACCCAAGGTTGCTGGTTCTCGACGATATCCTTAAGCATTTCCAGAGCCAGCGCCTTGCTGGTGCTTTCCATGCCATAGGCATTGCGATATTCCAGTAGGCAGCGATAGCAGCCATCCATAGTGCCCTGATAGCACTCACAGGCCAGCATCACGTCATAGGCCATACGAAACACCGACTGCATATGCTCGGCCTTGCTGAGCAACTCATGCAGATACCCGGTACCGCCGGGCACCGAGTCGTAAAGCACAATAAAATGACGGCGCTCGTCTCCCGCTCCGACGGGCTCGCTCTGATGCGCTACACGCAAGTGATCCACTCTACCACCGAAGCGTCGCTTCAGCCCCAGTTGCAGGGCCGCCACAAAAGAGTTCACTTGTTCTTCGGTGCCACCTGTCGCCAAACGCGGCAACAGGATCCGCAGCGCCTCGGAGGAAAACTGACGGTACAGATACAGGCAATTTTCAATACCGCTGTCTTGCTTGCCATTGGCCAGAGTTTTCTCACCCCGGGAAAAGCTACAGCTCTTGAGGTGTTGCGCGTCGCCGCGTCGCGGTTGCACTGAGCCACACTCCCTGCAGATAGGAAAACCAGCGCGCTGCAATTGTTCGCCAGCCACGTCGAAGAACAGCTCCTCACCGTCGCGACGGCCGAAGTTCACTTCAAGAAAATTAGCGGAGCGGATGAATTCAAAGCCGAACGGGCGCTCCTGGTCATCCAGTACCCAGGTAATGCTGATGTCCGTGGGCTTGAAATCGATCAGCATCTGCTTGTTGAAGAAAACCGGCTCGCGGTCATCGGAGCGATCATCCAACTGGGCGTCCTTTGCACGCGTGAAGGCGTACACCTGGGTCATTTTCAGCATTTTTGTGCTGGCACTGGCATCGCTCCACTGAATCGTCTGGCAGCGCGGGCAGGTGTGGTCGGAATAGCCAGCAGTGGGGTCATCCGCTGCGGCGGAATAGTGGCAGCGCGGGCAAAAACGCCAGTCCTGAATGTTGCGGCCCCGCGCGGTTTCCACGCGGGATATCTGCACCCGACGATTACCCGCATAAAACACCGACTCCGGCGCCAGCTCAGTCAAGGCCGCCTGCGCTGGCCGCTGGTACTCATACTCCCGCTTGATGAACTCACGTTCTGCCCCTTCCCCCGCGCTGGCCGACTTCTCCGAGCGAAAAATCACAGAGTGCAACGTGGCACCCTCCTCCGGAAACGCGTAATTGGGCAGCAGGCCCTCGTCGGTGAAGAAGTTCAGAGTCTCGCGCTTGTTAAGCCGAATGCGCAGACTGCGGTAACCGGCCGCCTCTCGCTCCAGTTCAGCAAGCTCCTCTTGGGTGTGATCATCCTGGGGCTTCAAACGCAGGGCGGTGAGCTGCTTGTCCAGGCGGGCGATGGTGGCTGCCATGCGCTGGCGTTCGTCCGCCACCAGTTTCAGGCGACCCAGCAGGTAAAGCTGCAGATGGTCGTCCGGATGTTGCGGGCCGCCGAACAGGTACTGGCGCAACAATTCATTGTCTTCCTCGCTCAATTCTGTGGCCACATGACGCGTGAAACCCTCCCAGATTTCCTGCATGTTGTGTTTGAGGAAGAACAACAGCGTGTAGGGAAAAGTGTCTTCCCTGGTCTTCTCCACGGCATCCAGCACCGGTTGCATGGTAGCCGGAATCTGGTTGTCGCCCTTGGCGAAACGCGTCCAGCAATCCATGGCATAGGCCAGCAACTGTCGGCGCAATACGTGACGGGCCTTGAGGAACACCGCCGGTGGCTCCACTGGGGTATCCAGCATGCGGCCGGGGTCGGAATAGAACACCAGATCGTGAGGGCGACCGTTGGCCACAGTGAGAACGAAAGCATTGCCATCCCGACGGCCGCCACGACCCACCCTCTGCAGGTAGTTGGCCTGGGCCGGGGGCACCGAGCAGAGCAGCACACTGGACAAACTGCCAATATCGATGCCCATCTCCAGGGTGGGTGTAGCCGAAAGGAGGTTGTATTCCCAGGGCTTGCTACCGTGTATGAAGCTGTTTTCTACCCGCTCCCGCTCACTGGCCGCAAGCAGACCGGTGTGTTCATGGGCAATGACCCGGTGGATTTCCCCGAAACGATAGAGATCGCGATAGAGGGAATCCCGCACTGGCAGCGGGTGCGTATACACCCGGTCTGGTCGGGAGGCGCCCAACAGGGGCAAGCCAGGCCAGTGGTCTGCCTGGCTGACCGGCACATGCAGGGGTCGATAACCTGGACATTCCACCGCCTGCACAGAGGTGGTAACGCTCAACTGATCCGGCCTCAATGCCCACAGCGAGGCGCCGCGCTCGCTCGTCTCTTCCCTGGCCAGATCAACATCGCACAGAGCCCGCAAGCTGGCAGCAAGCACCTGCTCGAGCTGATTGTTGTCTACGAGGGTGCCGGGGTTCAGACAGGCCAGCCAGCGCGCATACCAGGACTGCCCGCGGCTGCCCTGAAGCGACTCGAAGCCCTCCCCCTTGCCGGCGGCCGGATAACGGGGCCGAGCAGAATTAGGCCCGATTGCGGGAGTGTAAGACAAATAGCTGAGCAAAAAGGCCTTACCGGATTTCTGGCGGTAGCTTTGCAGGTCCTCCAGGCCCAGCGCACCCAGATAAACCAGGTGCTGCATCAGACCGTGCATAAAGCCCGCAGCGGCCTCCGGGTCAATGCGGTAACCAAGTGCATTGTCTACCGTTTCCCTCCACGCTGCAGCCGCGGCGCGGACACTGTCCTGCGGCCAATCCAGTGCGGCGATACCCACGCGATTCAGGGAACGACCCACCTGGGAACGCCAGCTGAGATCCTCCAGCGCCTGCCAGAGGATGCGCTCGCGAATCAGCTTCAGCAGAGGCTCGGGCGCCTGTACGCTGCCTGATTGTTCGAAATACTCGAAATCGCCGCGGTAACGTTTATCGGGCGGCATAAATTCGCGAAGATAACGTGGCAAGCTGAGCCGCCCGTGGCTATCACCGTGTTGCAACCACCAGGCCTCGAACATCGTGGCCAGTTGTAACAGCGGCACCGGCTCTACCTGAGCCTCCAGGAACTGGGCCAGAGCCATGCGGATATTGTTCTGCCAGGTGCGGGCCGCGAAAAAACCCGCCCGGTGGGTGGCGTCCTGCACCGAGTCACTGAAAGCGAGCAGCTTGCGGTCATCGTTGTCGCGGCTGCTGAATAACTGGTGGATGGCCACAGCACTCAAACTCGCAGCCCGGGCACCAAACACCACCAGGGCAGAAGTAGCAGCGCACCAGGGGCAATTGTGCTCGTGCACCACGCGGTTCACATTGCCCCGCTTCACTTCTTTGAGCAGGCGCGGCCTGGAGACCCGCACCAGCGCGTCATTGCCCGCCTGGCAGCTCCTGCAATCGCCACCGTAGTCGACCGCCGCTGTCTTGCCACAATCCCGACAGACCCGAAAGTGTTCCAGGTGCATCCCGCCCGATGACTGGCGTTGCCCATCCTGCCAGGGCATCAGCAGGCTGGTTTCCGGATGATGAGCAAAGAAGGCCGGATAGATGGCGCCCAGATCTGACTCGACCACTTGATCCGCGGCATGCCCCTGTTCCATTCGAGTCAGCCAGGCGGTGCCGTGACACTCCCGGCACTGCACCAGCGGCAGACGGATTTGTTTGTGGCCCTTGAGGGGCTGATCGTCACCGAAGGACAGCAGCGGCTGTGGACGCTGGGCCGGCTCATGATCGGCGGCCTCCTCCGTAACGGCCAACTCCGTGGCTGCCGGCTCTCGCAAGGTGCCAACGATGCGGCGCAATTCCCGGGACCAGAGTTGCAAGCGCAACTGCACAAACGGTAGCCCCGTATCTGCGCGCGCATGCGCCAGCAATGCCAGCAAGGCAATGAGCGCCTGCTCTGGCTGCCGCTCAAAGCGTCTGGGCACCATCGCCGCCAGGCGTGCCACCAGTTCCTGCAGTCGGGGTGTACGCTGGTCGGGCTTCAACTGGCGCAACAAGTTGGCCAGTTGGCCGTGCTGCTTCAGTGACCTCCCGAGGCCAATACGGCCAGGCATGGTCATCAAATCCTGTTCTGACGCGGCGCAGAAATAGAGTTCGTAGGCCTTGTCCAGGTAGGCGGCCAGGCTTTCCTGAAGCGCTATCTGCAACTCTTCCGGGCCAATGTCCGGATTGGGATTGAGGTAAGCGATATTGTCCAGGAAATCGGTGTCACTGACGCGTTGTTCAGTGATCACCGCATCGCGGCGAAAGGGGCTGGAAAAAATATCCGAAGCGTAATCCAGCAGGCCGGATACGCTCTGCTCACCCCCCAGCGTTGCGGAAGTGCCCACGCAGATCAGTTGGTCCTGCTGCAGGTCAAACCGCGCTCGCAGGCGACGAATCAACAGCGACAAATCGGTGCCCTGGGCGCCATCGAAAGTGTGTAGCTCATCGACCACCAGATAGCGCAAAGTATCCGGGCCGTTGTGCGCCCACAGCGGCTGGTCCTTGGGCCGCATCAGCAGATAGTCGAGCATCTTGTAGTTGGTGAGCAACACGTCCGGGGGGTTTGCCCGCAGGCTGGTCTTGTCGGTTACAACCATTTCGGCCGACATCACCTTACTGCCGTGTGCATCGCCACCCACAAACAGACCAACCCGCAAGCCCTTCAGGGCCGCCTGGCTGTGAATCACCTGGGCGAACCGTTTCGCCTGATCGGTGGCCAGGGCGTTCATGGGGTAAATGATAATTGCCTTGATGCCCGCCCCTGCCTGCCGCCGGCAGTGGTCCAGCAGTGGGTACAGAAAGCACTCGGTCTTGCCTGAGCCAGTGCCAGTGGCCACCAGGGTGTTGGCAGGCTGGCGGTCGGATGCCAGGCGCCGCCAGGCCTGCTCCTGGTGAACGAAGGGCGGGAACTCGGTATGAAATTCGGGAAAAAAATCTGTACCAGACTGGCCGGCCAAAAAAGGCAGGCCAATATGCAGGTACGGACCCTTAATGAAGGCCTCACCCTCCTGTTGCTCTTCCACCAGACGCTGAAACTCGCCCTTGAACGGTGAGGTTTCTGTCTCGAAGCCGGTGACGATGAACTCGCGTAACGCGGCGGCGATTTCACTGGCGAGCAGGCCGGGAATCATTTAAGCACCTTACTGGCGATACACTGCAATCAAATCTGACAGGCTCTGCGGAATCACACCTTGAGCCACCAGAACATCTCGTGCGGTTTCGGAAATATCTGGCGCAATAGCCGCATACTCTATCTGCCAACCAGCAAAGCGTTTGTGTGCGGCCAGAAACCTGCGAGCAGCCTCTTTTAATGAAACAATCGACCCCGCCAACTTTTCCGCATTACGTTTGCAGCTTGCAAAGCGTATGCACTGCTCATCTTCGTTGAGCGCTACCAGATCAATTTCAACATCTGATCGATCCCAATAGCCACAAACTCGATGAGTTAACGCAAAGTCACCTAAACCCAAACGGCTGTGCTCCTCGTATATCTTTGCGACCAGGTCCTCCAACGCATGACCTTCTACCACCTGAAGCTGCTGATCCGCCTGGCTGATCAGTTGTTCCAGCGGGCGAAAAGCAGATGCCGATACAGGCCTTTGCAAGGCCCCCAACCAGGCGCGCAAGAAATTGTCCTTGATGTAGTAGCGACCGGACCGTGCCATTGGCTTGGCGAAGATGGGCAGGCGCCGCTCAATCATCTGATAGCGCTCACTCAACACCTTGAGGTAACCGCCCACCTGCTTGACTTCACCGGGGCCGGAAATATCGGCCATTACCGCCTCTATTTCTGCGTTACTACAACCCGGGTGGCTGGCCAAATACTGCAGTATCATGTCATAACGACCGCGCAGTTCACGGAGAAACCAGTTATCCGCCTCGTTTCTCAAAGGAGATGAACTCGCAAAGAACAATCTTTCCAGTAGCTCTTTTCTCGGAGCATCCAGCACACCCTGCTCGTAGGCGTCTCGGTAAAACTTTGGTACACCTTCAAACAGGTTCCAAAGAAATAGCAAACGCTCGGGCGACAAATCAGCGTAATTCTCAAGAATCTCTAATACTGAGCCAATATCGAGATGTGTCAGCTCGATCGTGTCGGTGGTGCGATTGAATAGCGGAGCATCCCGATCTTCCAGCAGCGCTGTCATTTCCGCATGCAGAGACCCCAACACAATCAAACCTCCGGTGATCTCATGACTGGCCGCCGATAACTCATCAACAACGGCTTGCAAATAGGAACAGAAGTCACTGAGCTGCTTGCGATGGAAATACTGAAACTCATCCAACGCCACCACATAACCCTGCCTGATCAACTCGCCGATCAGCCTTGCAAAGTCGTTCAGGCTGGATACCCGATGCTCCAGACCGAAGGTCTCAAGATACCCGTTACAGGCGGCGACCACACCTACCGCATCAGAATCGGGAATCTGGATGTAGAGCGTCTTGTCATGTCTTCGCGCCTGTAAGGCTTGCTGAATCAGCGCGGTCTTGCCAATACGCCGACGGCCGGATATCTGCAGAAAGAACCAGCGCTCACGCGCCAGTATCCGCTGCATCTGGCCCAGTTCCAGACGTCGACCGTAAAACTGCCAATTCTTACCGAGAACCATCCGAGTCCGCTTTATATAAAAGTTTTTACCTTATTTGAATCTAGCAGATATCACATTGATTTAAAATGGAAATATGGAAACGACTAACGCCATAACTGACACTATTGCGGTCTATCATGATGGCGAAAATGGCAAGCCCCACGCGTATTTACAACCCGAAACGAACTCTCGTACTGGCGCGAGAACCCACGGTCTGATTACACGTATTCACAAGCCCTTTTTGTAGTTCTATTGTTTCCAGTACTTCGCTCGCTCATAAGACAGGTTAGCAAGTACGGGGCACTATCCGTTCATGCTTCTTAAGGCATCGCCAAGCGTCAGTACATGCCATCCCAGTTCGTTAGCAGCTTTCAGGTCGATCTCACTGATAGCAATACCTCGCTTGGAAGTCGGCCATGCCAGCTCAAGCTCCGCCACAATCTCGTCGTCTGCCCCCAAAATTTCATAACCCACCTCCGGCGGAAGCATTCCCTTTGAAGCATAGTTTCTAAGTAACCCGTCCAGGGCTTTATCAGCCAATCTGATAACCTGATCCCAACCTGCCGAGGCCTCCAACTGCCCCTGCTCCTTCCGAAGCTGGTTTATGGTCACCATGCTATCGTGCGTTACGCGCATATAGCCATGCTTCGGCTGCTTGCGATGGCAGTCGAGACACAAAGCCATCAAGTTTGCAGTATGATTTTCGTGCTTATTCCCATTGATGTGATGTGTATGCAGAAAACCCGGGTGAGCATTAAGATCAACCTTGCAAGATTCGCAACGAAAATTGACAGACGCCCTATAACGATCGGAAATTTCTTTCCAGTTGTCGCTGTATCCGCCAAGGTCCGCTAGTTGATGCTGGGCAGGCATATTCTTGAAGAGAGTGCTGTAAGTCGACAAAAACTCCGCAATGCTGAATTGTTTGTAAATCTCCATTTTAGCTGCGCCGATAGCGCCGCAATAGCCCTGATAATTCAAATATGAAAGACAGTTTTTGCAAACGTGCAGCTCTATTTCACCTTCACGCTTTATACCGTCAGCATACGAAACACCATAGATTTGAAATTTGCCGCCTATATTGTAGGTCGCTTTGTACCGATCAAATCGCTTTTGCTCCCGCATGGATTCCAACGTTCGGCAGTCAGCAACGTGAAACTTGCGCCCCTCCTCTCTGCCGGCGAGTACCTCGTCGATATTTCTACCGTGGTCAGGAATGAACAACAGCACTTGCCGCCCTTCAACACTGAGAACCCCATTGTCAGTATTGAGATCATCCAGTACGACATCACGACCGGCAGTACTTGAAAGTTCTGCATCCAGCTCAAGGTCATCAGAGTGTTCCGCTGTAATGTCAAACTCTACGTTGTGAGAACCCATTCGCTTGACGCTATCCCACAGATCTGAAAAATCCGCCTTTATCTTCACTCACCCAGCTCCAGAATTTTCCGCATCTGAATATCGGCATTAGTAATCACGCGAAAGGTGACACGTCTGGACCGGTTTCTGTCTTCGACCCCTGAGTCGTCGAGTACCAGCCGGGAGGATGACAACCCAACCGCGGCAAAATGCCGCTTTATCCAGGGTCTGTATTGCTCTACTTCATCCATGTTGTGGACAAAGGCCAGAACGCTTCTGGTCCTGCCCTGCGACAGCGCCATATTATGAAAGTATGCTTCTTCGTCAGTAGAGGAGCGATTCCATACGCTGCTTGTGTGACCCTCAATCCTCACTTCGTTGATGGAATCAGAGAAACGATTTAGCACCTGCATATAACGCGGGAAAAACTCGATGAGTAGTGCCTGATAGCGAGGGCTGAGCTCAATCTCACCCTGCGCAAACAGCACGTCAGGTGAACGAAATGTAAAGGTAAGAGACTCCTTGTCGATGTAGGCGTCCCAGCGCTGTAAATCATCCTCAAACTCTCCCATCAGCGCATCGTAGATAGCTACCTGATTTTCTTGATACGCGATAGCCACCTCCTTGATCTTGTCGCGTTCAATAAACGCATCGCGCATTAGCGCTATCGCAATGAACAAAAACACCATCATCAAGCCAGCCATCAGATCCGATACCGACAGCCAATGGGACTCCTCCTGCTCGGAGGCCTTGGGGTCCAGCAGCCGACTCATGACTCACCCGCCCCTCGCAGCTGAACGATCTTATTCATGCCAGCAACGAGGGACTCATAATCGCTGGTGAATTTTCCGGAGATAGTCGCCAGCGCCTTGCCCATCTCGGTCATAACCCGACTCATTTCATGTGAAAGCGCGTCATCCAGGGCTTTCACCTGTTTCTGTACCGACTCTGCGGTGTCCTGCAAGGCAGCATCGGCGTGACGACTCATACCACTCAGCACGCGCTGATTCTCCTGCGCTTGCTGCTCTATCAATCTCTGCATGTCTTCCGATAGCCGGTTGCGCATATTGCCCAGAGATTCTTCAAAGCGGACCTTCATTTGCTCAGTTTCAGACACCAGAGATTCACTGGCACCACGATAGGATTCAGTAAGCTTGCCACAATCATCCTTAAGATCGGCCACTAGCACCCTTAAGACTGCATTGGTTTCTGTGAGTGCATCATCCAGCAACTGCCGGGTCTGTTCTGTGTTATCTGTAACCATACTGGATGTATTGCTCAACGAATCGTTAACCAACTGGCTGTTCCGGACAAATTCCTCACTCCCTTCCACGATAGCGGCTTTCAGTTGATCAGCGCTTTCAGCTACGCCTGTGGTTAAATGGCCAGTAGCGGCTGCCATTCCTTCTACTGTTTCAGTGATTTGCTTGCGAATTTCAGGAACCGCCTCGACTGCCCTGTCCCGGATGTCCTTAAATGCATCCAGGTGACGCTCCAACTCATTAAGCTGATGCTGATTGACCTCCAGAACGGATTTGAGCGCCTGCATACTCGCCGGTATTGCCCGGGATTCTTCACTGATATGGGCCACCGCAGTTTCAGTTTGAGTGATAGCTTGAACGCCCTGTTGATATTGCTCTGTCATCTGCAGCAGCTGTTGTTTGTAGTTTTCCTGCCATCGCACCAGCTCCAGTACTGCTGCGTTTAGCTGTTTGAAGTTCTCTCCAAACTGATCAACCAGGTGTTTATTAAAATCGCTGATAACGTCTTTAAGCGCGTTGATCACCTGCTCAGTGGCTGACTTCGACATCATGTCGGCGAAATCCTGAAGTTTTATCCAAAGGCGATCCTGAAACTCCGCAAATGCCGCAGCCTGCTTTTCACTGTTTACGCTGATTTTTGTCAACAGCGTCAACACGGATTCCATTTCTCTGGCTGTTTTTTTGTGGTTGTCCCCCACGTCTGAGCGCATCAGTTTCATCTGGCCAACCAGGCTCGCCTCATTATCGCCCCCAATAGCCGTTCTCAGCGCTTCGATGCCGGTAGACTGCTCCCTCATTACGCCATACAGTTCGGCGATACCGATTTCCTCCTCGTCAATATGCTCTGAAGCCCCGGGCGTGATCCAGCCTGTAGCCACCAATAACTTATAGGTGATTGAGAGCGCCATACCCACCAGGCTGGTCGTGAAGGCTGTCTTCAACCCGCCCAACAATTCACCAATACTTGCGTCGATGTTTTCGATATTGAACGCCAGAAGCCCAGTAATAATACCGGCAAAAGTACCCAGTATCCCGAGGGTAGTCAGTAACGTAGGCGCGTAGTTCGTATACGAGTGCGCACGATTGCTGCGGCGCGCCACAATAGCGGTTACAAATGCCAGCACAAGCGCAATCAGAAAACCGTCGGTGAGCGAAGCTGCGCCGGTATCTAACAACGTCTTTTCTATGTAGCCTGCAAGCATCTGGTATTCTCCAAAACGTTTAAAACGCGGGGCTTACCCCATATCATCGTTGACTAGTCAAACAGCCGCATGCTATCTGCACCGCTCTCGATCTGCTGTGTATCCATTGCTATACGGAACACTTTCTCCACAGTTGCCAGACCAACACCCTCAATGCCAAGCAGTTGATTAACCTGGCAGATTTTTTCGTTATTCAACCCCTCGATCAGCGCTTGCATTTGTGGCCTTTTGATTCCCGTAAACTTGCACGCCTGATCGCTACCCAGCGACCTAAGACGCGCCTTGAAACGATTAAACACTTCATCCTCTGCGCTCGGGTCGTAGCGATAAATCTCGACAGGAATATCCAGATCGCCAAGGTATTCGAGCATTATTGCCTGGCTTACAGACTTCGCTATACCGCCCTTGTCGGCACCGAGCAGCGGAAAAGCGATTGATGTAATACCCCTGCTGACGTAGCTTTCTATAAACTTTTCAAGGCCACTACGCAAATACTCCTCCCGGGATGGATGCTTCCAATGTTTCTTGGTGGGAAAGTTCAGGACCCAGCGTTGCTCGGTCTTATACAACCACAACAGACCGACATCCAACTGCTTTTTCTGACAAAGCTCCAGATACTTTTCATACATCCCGGGATAACGGAGTCGGCACTCCAATGCGATACCCGCGCCCATTACGCCGACGCAGTTGACTGTATTGACCAGAGTCTGGCTTCGGCTGGTAAATATGTTCCCAGTAACTATCTCAACTGGCATTTCAAGCTCCAAAAAACAGAGATGGATTACAGGCCACATCGTCGTGGACACCGCTCAATTCTCTGGCCAGCTCTCGCGAAAAACAGTGAACCTTCAATATGTGGCGTGAAGACACTTTGGGATGGATCAACACCTCTGCACAGCGTTTTCGCTTACCATCATCCTTGTCACTCCAGTACTCCGCTGTCAAAACGTCCCATGGCAATTGCGCGAAACAGTCCATTCCCGTCAGGAAACGCGTGGCGGCTGAAGCGGCGTTACCATCGGTATAAACCAGATCGCCGCTCGCGGTATCGCGCAATACCTCCAGCGAAACTTCAAGCAGGCACAGGTTGCTATTCAGATTTTTTAAACGATAAAGCATAGGGTTGCGCACGCTGACATAGAGCGGGGCATACTCGTGCAGGCGCCTGCCAAATACCGGTTCTGCAACGGTCCTGCGTTGCTGTACGCTGGCATCAGAAAGATCTACTATTTTCTCTGTTCTATGCGCCTCTGCATGGCTTAAAATCCCCCTACTGAGTATGTTCCGAACATTATTCTTGTGCGTCATATGCCAGAACGCGGTAACACCATTGCCATTCAGAAGTTTTTTGGCCTGCAGAAATTCCGGGCTTTCCCAGGCGGGTGCCTTACCCCAATTATCATTCAACCAGTTGTCCCAGTTTTGCAGATCTTCCTGCGCATGGTCAGTACTTCGTTTGGTCGGTCCTCTACGACCAGCACTGCCAGCACTGCCAGCACTACCAGCACTACCAGCGACTTTATTTCTGTCGGCTGATGAGCGACTCCGAACCGCCTGCTCCGCGGCTATAGTGGGCTTGCTTCCCGCGGTTTTCCTAAGGGTATCAGTTCGGCCAGATTTGCCTGTGTCAAAAACTGACACAAGCCACCCCACTATCAGCAGGCCAATAATCCATTCCATGCGCAAAGACTCCCTAACCCTTAAAACCTGCCGCCCGCCCTAATCAGGACCGCGAACAGCCTGAGATGATTTTTCCTGCATCGCTCTCCGATCCACTGGCTCAGTCCTCATATAGCGCACCAACCGCCCCGAGGAAACTCAAAAAGAGGGGGTAACTGCACGGTCCTGTTCACTGACCTCGTCCCCAGCCATCCAGCATCACGATTCCATGATCTAAAAAGGAAAGTCATCGTCGACCTTATCTTTCGGCGCAGCGCCGTACTCGTAAGATGAATCGACTGAGCCAACCAGAAGCACTACCGACTCTTCGTCGGCCACCTCAGGCCCTAGTAAACTGGAACTGAAGCAGACACAGCGATTGAGCATGACTTTCGCCGCCAGTTCCTCCTGGCTCCCCACCCAGAAAACTTCCTTCTGACAATCGCCACAAAACCGCACTCCTTCTTCCCGTGTGGATTGCAGGCTCTCCCAGGTCTTCTTGCAGGAATAACCCCATGGGCAGTTTCTCGTTGTTGTTTCAGTCACGGCTGAATATCTCCCATGCCACTCGATAATCGGCCTCCCGATCCGGGCGGAAGAACGGTGCGCTATATTCAACGGTGCGCTCGGTGGGGCCGCCCGGCAGCGTATCATCCATGAAGGTTTTGCTGACGGTGCCGCCAGTGAGGTGCTGGATGTCTTCCCAACCAAGGGCGACACCCTGTTCCTGCCGGGCGCCTGCCTGAATAGCGTAGTGGGTGCCGTCGCCCAAGTCGCTGTTGCGGGCCTTGCGCGGCAGGCCAACGCCCACCAGGCCTTTGCTGGGGGTGAAGACGATGCGACCGGCTTGGTCGTACCAGGTGTCGGCTTCGTACTGGCGCATCACGGGGAACTGGACGCGATAGATGGTGAGCAGTTCTTCCAGGGTGAGGCCGAGGGCCTGGGCGACTAGGACGTCGATTTCCACCAGGGCCTGCCGGCGGGCGTAGTCGGTGCGCAGGGCGTTGTTGCGTTGCCACTCGGGGGTGAGTTCTAAGAAAAAGTCCTGCGGAAGCGCGGCGATGGGTTCGCGGGTGGCCCATTGTTGTTGGCGGAAGGTGTCTTGCCAGTTGGATTGCCAGAGGTCGTCGTACCGATTAGTGACGCTGACTAAGGACAAAGCACGGGCATGCAACGCCGGTCGATAATATGCATCACTGAGCAAAGGCAGCTGATTAAGAAGGGACTTGTTTACATGTCCAACACCTGTGCTCTTCACGCGGAAATCCAGCGGAATCGAAACCGTGTAGCAGAACAGATCCAATAGATCCCTATCGTTCTTGTATATCGTGCTTAAACAAGTGTGGATATGACCTACACCTTTCGGAGCGATGGTGGTCATCAGTGTTCGCTCTGATGAAGTCCCGACCATCTCACGATTAACCAACCGATAATACTTCGTCACCAACCGCTCCCGATGCTCGCCCTGTTCCACCCAGGGCACGCGCGGGGTGCGGTCGCGGTAGGTGGCGGGGTCGCAGGCGGGGATGTAGTTGGTTCGAGGAAGATAGTCGTCCGGCATGGTTTGCATGTCGAGGATGTCGTAATGGCCTTTCTCGGTGCAGACCGCCCTCGGGGTTTTGTAGAGCGGGCTGCCGACGTAGAAATGAGGGCCGGAGAGTATCCATTGCTCCGGGTTTTCCGGGAAACGGGTTTCCCGTTTGATGGTATCGTCTTTCTGGGCGTTGGTTTCGTGCCACATTTCCAGTGACAGATACTGCCCTTTCAGATCCCCCAGTCGGCGGGGCTGGGCGGCGAATTTTTCCAGTACGTCGGTGAGCTGCCGGGCATGCAGTGCCGGCAGGCGGGCTTCCAGAGCGTCGGTGCCGGCTTCGTCGTAGAGCTGGGCGAACAGCGCCAGTTCGTGCTGGCCGATTACGATAATGCGGTCGCGGTGACCCACTTGGTTCCAGTCGCCAGTCTCTTCATCTTTGATACCACCAACCAGCCCCAGCCCATCATGTGCAAAAGCCGCATCAATGGTTTGAGGCACAAACAGGTTCGCGATGTTGTTGAAGCTGGGAACGTCACGTACCGGGCCATATACATTTGTACTGAACTTAACGCGGTGGCCAATTGGAAACAGCATCCGCTGGTTTTGAAACTGAAAGTGCGCCCGCAAACGCCGATAAATCTCACGCCGGAATCCCCCACCCTTGGGATCATCGTAAATCCCTTCCGGATGCAGGAAGCCACTCACGCCCTTCTCGTTCACATTAGCCCAGGCCCGGGGCAGAAAGCATTTATACAGATTGGTCTGCACACCTTTCAGCTGCGGGTAGTTCTGGGTGGCATTGAGGAACGCCTGTGAGCCTTCCGCCTCCGCCAGCTCATCAAACCACGCCTGCTCCAATTGCGGGCTGCGCGCAAAGGCCGCTTCACGCTCATCGGTCAGTTGTTTGGCGCTGAGTTTGTGCAGTACGAAGGCCGGGTTGTGGTCACCCAGAATGCCGCCTTCCTGCCACTCCACCTTGCGCCAGGGCGGGTTACCCAGGGTGATGTCGAAGCCGCCGCGCTGGGCAAACACATCGGCGAAGGCCAGTTCCCAGTGGAAGAAGCGGTAGTGTTCGCTCAGCTCGTTGGCGATGGCCAGGGTGTTGAAGAAGGGGTTCTTGAACAATTTTTCCAGGTTGAGTTCGCCACGCTGGTTGCTGACCTCGCGAACAGCGGCGGTTTCTTCACGCAGGCTTGGCTGGGGCGCTTCGGCGGCGAAGAGATCCTCGATGGGTTTGACGAATGTATCGCCCTGGTCTTGCTGCGAGCCATCTTGTAAGTCTGAACCGCTATCGAGCAGGCTTTCCTGCTGGGGGGCGAAATCAAAGGTGCCGGCGCTGTTGAGGATGGTGTTCAGGTCGAACAGCCATTTCTGGCGGTCGGGCAGTTGGTCTACCTTGTCCAGCGGCCAGAACCAGAGGGCACACCAGTAGTCCATGGCCAGCTTCAGGCGCCGGTAAGGCGAGGCCATGCGCGCGTTGGTGTTGAAAATGCCGTGGTTGCGCAGGGCGTCCTTCTCGTGGGTGGACGTATGGTATTCCTCCACACCCTGCTGCCCCCAAAGGGGGTAGGTATCTTCGGTGCGTCGGCGGTGTTGGGCGAGCATTTGCGTGTGCTCGCGCCACAGGCGGTCTACCGCGCTACTCAGGCTTTGCAGGATGCCGATCTCGGCCTCGTCCAGCGGGGCGCAGAAGTCTTTTTTCCATACCTTTATCTGCTTGAAGGCATCCGGCCGCAGTTGTTTGGCTACATTGTCTTTATAGCCGGCCATGCCGGGGTCGGGCAGCAGGAAGTGGTAAATGTCGTTGCCACTGCGGCCGCCCTCGCCCGCCGGGCTCAGCAGGGTTTCCGGGTTCAGCCGGCGCGGGGCGTGGTTGTACCAGAGGCCTTCTTTGGCCTGCTTCTTCAACGCAATTTTGGGGTACACCTCGCGGCGGGCGCCGATCAGGCTGTTGCCGGTGAACAACTGGTAGCCGAACCAGGGGACGTTGTGGCCACCGCTAAGGGCGTTCAGCCACAGGGACACTTCCGCCAGTTCCACGGCGATGGGGTTGAGGTCTACCCCGAACACGTTGTGGTCGGCGATGTGCATTTTTACCCGCTGCAGTTCACGCTGGTAGTCTTCATGGGGGATGCGCTGGCCAAGTTCCTGCTGTTTCAGGGTTAGATAGGCCTCGCCAAGCTGGTTGACGGCTTCGTTCAGGAACGCGGCGCTGCCCATGGCGGGCTCGCAGATAGTGAGGTTGAGAATGTCGTCTGCCGTTACGTCGTCCGTCAGGCGTTCCTTGAGGGTGTATTTCACCAGGCTTTTGGTGAGCACTTCAGGGGTGTAGTAGCTGGCGCTCTTTTCCCGGTCCCGGCCCGCCATACGGTAGATAAACTTGCCTTTGGGGTGGATGCGCAGGCGCTTGCTACCATCAATCTTGTCGTACACGCGCTCGTTGTCGTTGAATTCCTCGAGCTGCTCGCGGGTAACAAAGTAGCCGGTGTCCAGCTCGTCCGGGTTGATGTTCTGGCCTTTGGGGGCGACTTCGTACAGGTCTTCAATGGCGAAGAAGCCACGGTAGCTGAGCAGGGCCTCGTACACCGCACCGAGCTGGTTGATGCCGAGTTGCGTATAACTCACCCGGCCCCTACGCCTGCGGCCGCTGGTGGGGCGGGTGAGCGACATGCTCTGAATCACCTGCTGCAGGGTTGCGTTGCTGAATACCACGCGGTTGAGCAGCGGGGTTTTGGCCGGGTCGAACAGGTGGCTGTCCAGCCCCTGCAGGGTAAAGGCATTGGCGACGCTTTCATGGTAATGATCGGCCTGGCGGCGGCGCTCGTTGCCTGCGTAGATCAGGCCAAACATGCGCTGCAGGCTCGCATGGAAATAGCGGCCCCGCCGGCTTTCCTCAGTGGTCAGCCGCACGCTTTCCAGATCTCGCAGGCTCTCCAGGCTGTAGCCCCGGCGCCAGGTTTCGTCACTGGCCGGCAGGTAGCCCAGTTCCGGCCGCGCTTCAATGTAGAACAGGAACAGCAGGCGGTACATGTAGCGCAAGCACTCCCTGGAGAGCTGGTCCGCCTCCAGTGCGTTCTGGCCGGTGTAAATCCCCTCTTTACGCTCCCGCGCCTGCTCAATGAGCTGCTCGGCCGCTTCGTTGCCCAGCAGTTCGATGGCCTGGCGCAGGGCGTACTTGAGATCGTCGGATACCGCAAAGGCGTGTTTGTGGCTGTTCTCGTCCAGGCTGTCGAGGCGGCATTGGCCCTCGTCTGGCGCCAGGCTTTCCCGGTGCAGGAGTACCGCCGTGGCCTTCAGGGTTTTGTCATCGCGGCGGCCGAGAATTTCTTCCCAGTCGAAGCGCAGCATGCGGTTCTGCGACCACTTGTAGCGATCAATGAGAATGCCCTGGCGGTCGGAGAGCAGGAGTACCCAGCGGGGCGGGCTCTCGTTATGGGGAGTGGACTGACGGAAAACGGCCTCGTTGAGAATGCTGTACCAGCTCGTGTTCTTCAGTTTGTCGTGGTGCGGGCCGGGGCCGAAGAACTGGTTGCTGTGCAGCTCCAGGGAGAGAGGGTCTTCGCCCTCATTGTTGGTATCCAAAGCCCCCAGCACCCAGAGCTGGTCACCGAGGGCAGCCAGCACGGGCAATTCGGTATGCGGGGCAACCTCGCGGTTCTGCGCCTGCCAGGGGATGCCGAAAACGGCCACAAGCGCCTGAAAAAACTCGCGCTGCAGGCGGATGCGTTCGGCCGCGTTGCGCTCGGATTTAAGTGTGTGGCGCAGGGCGAAATAGCGCTGGTTGAGATTGCGCAGGGCGCGGTGGGGCGTGGTGTAGTCTGCGCCCTGCTCTTTTGCGGCCTCCTCGCGAGCCTCCCACTCCTTGATGGTATCGGCAAAATCGCCCTGAAAAACCTCAGCGAGATAGTGGGCGCTGAAGAATTCATTGTCGTTGGCAAGGCCAATGAAGGTGGCGGCAGTGTCTTGTATGGCCATGCTACTGCTTCACTCCCGGAGGCCTTGTTCATGGGTAAACACCGCGACGATCTGAATAAACGGTACCGGCTCAATGCTCAGGGTGTCCCGCACCCAGGTCTGGTGGTCCCGGAAGACCCGTTCGATATGCTGCAGACGCTCCTCCCGGCGGGCAGCCTTGAAGTGCTCGGCCTGGGCAGAGCGGCCCAGTTGCAGGTCGAGTTGCTGTACCTGGCGCTTTTTGAGCGCCTGCAGCTTGGCAAGCTGTGCGTCCAGTTGCGGCTGCCAGGCGGCGCTGTACTGCGCCTGAATACCGGCCATTTCTGTATTGACGGCCGCAATCACCGGCTGGCGCAAGGCCTCCAGGGCAGCAATATCCACCGGCTCGCCGCGGTTGGGCAGCTGGTCATCCAACTGCAACTGCTGCAACCATTTTTCCGCAGGTAGCACTTCGATCACGCTGCCGCCTGCGCAGCGGATGGCGAACCACTGCCAGACCACCGGGTGCGCCTTGCGATTGGGGATCAGGCCACTAACCAGAAATACCGCCTCACCGGCTGGCAGTACGGTGCTTACCTCCGGGGTGCCTGGCAGCGCCAGTACCGGGGCACTGTGGCGGGCCACCTGGGCCAGCAGTTTGTCTTCCAGCCACTGGATGGCGGGGTGCTGAGGCCAGAGATAATGCAGCTTGGGCCAGGCATTTTCATCCTGCCGGCTGCGACGGATTTCATCCTCGAAGCGGGCTTTATCGGCTGTCAGCACCAGGCTGCCGTTCTCCGGCTGGATTTCCGACGGCAGGAAGCGGAAGCGGTATTCCAGATCGTCCGGCGGTGTCAGGGTAAGAGTCTGCCGCTCGCGATTGGCACTGAAGCTCACCTGTTTACGCTCGCGGTTGATGGCCTCCAGGGCCTGGCGGGCAAACTCGTAATCGCTGGCAAACAGGCTATAGCGCTCTACGGTGTGTAGCTCGGCTTCTGCAGGCGTTTTGGGCTGGGCAGCCTCGGGGTTGAGGAACAGGGCCAGCAGGTCATCACCCTCATTACTGGCGTCCGCCTCGTATTTGGCATCGAAGTCTTCGGCCCGGGTGCCGGCAGCCATGGCCTCGGCAGTCAACTCCTCCTCGGCGTTCGGGTCGTGTACCTTCATGAACGTGGCCGGGTCACCAATATTCTTGTAGGCCTGCTCGTCCTTTTCCTTGAGGATTTCCAGGATGCGCTGGTCACCTTTTACCGTGGGATTATCACTACGATTGATCAGGTAGGTGATGATCGGCGTTGACGTCTGGCCATAACGGTCTACCCGACCGTTGCGTTGCTGGAACACCATCAGCGACCAGGGCAAATCAAAGTGCACCAGTCGGTGTGAGAGGTAATGCAGGTTAATGCCCTCACTTGCCACATCGGAACACAACAATACCCGCAAGCTGGACTCGGATTTACCAAAGGCCTCAACGATGTCCTGCTGCTCAATATCACTCATGCCGCCGTGGAGAATCTGCACCGCATCGTCTTTCAATTTGAGGTCGCCCCGCAGCTGGCCGTGCAGCCATTGGAGGGTTTCGATACGCTCGCTGAAGATCACCAGGCGATCTTCGGTGTTGGTTTTCTTCCAGCCGTATTCCTTGCTCTTCAGCAGCTTGCGCAACTGCTGGTATTTGTTGAAACGCTCCGGCGTGATATTGCTCAGGGCGAGCAGCAGCGCATTGAGCGCTGCAATTTCCTGCCGTTCGTCCTCGCTGGGCTGCCCTTTAGCAGCGAGCTTCTTGATGCGCTGCTCCACGGACACTCCAGCCGCCGCCGGTGAGCTGAAAATGGATTTCTGCAGGCCGATGCGAACCAGCTGGCCGTTGCGCTCGGCGCTGTGCTCGCCGCGATAGGTAAACGGCACGTCCAGCAAGGCCTGGTAGGCGGCCTCCTCCTCCGGTGAGGCATCAAGGTAGATATCGTTGACCACCCGTTCCTTGAATTCCTGCTGAACCTGGTCACGGATGTCTTTCTTGAAGCGGCGGATCACCAGCCCCTTGTCGCGGAAATCCTCCCGGCTATAGTCCTCCGGGTCGGAGATTGCGGTAGGGTCCAGCATGTTCATCAGGCTGGCGAAGGATTTGGCCTTGCCGTCGTGGGGAGTGGCGGAGAGCATGATCAAGGTGTCTGAGCGGCCGGCCAGGAGTTGCGCCAGCTGGGCCCGCTGTGAGCTGGTACCCCGCTCGGCCACATTGTGCGCCTCGTCAATGACGATGATGTCCCAGTAGGCCTGCTCTAGGTGACGGCGGTATTCGTTGTCCTGCTTGAGAGTATCGACGGAGATGATCGACTTGTCGTAATAGTAAAAGGGATTGTGGTTACCCGGAATATTGTTGCGCACGCGCTGCAGACCTGCGGAATCCAGCCGCGTGAGCGGGATGGTAAAGCGGTTCCACATTTCCTTCTGAAACTGAGTCATCATGCTTTTGAGGGTGAGCACGAGAATACGCTTGCCCCGCCCCCGGCGCATGAGTTCGGTCATCAGGATGCCCGCTTCCAGGGTTTTGCCCAGGCCCACCGCATCGGCAATGAGAATCCGCTGGCGGTTCTGCCTGAGCGCCTGCAGGGCCGGGTCCAGTTGGTAGGGCACCGCGTCCATCGCCGCCCTGTGGCCCAGGTGAATGCGCTGGTCTGCCGGGGTAATCTGGCGTAATTGCGTCTCGATAAACAGGCGGCTTTTTTCGAACCCGGGGCTCAGGTCCTGCTCGAACCGGGTTTCGGCCGGGTCCAGCACGCGAATGGCATCCGCCTGTTCTTCCAGACTGGTGAGAAACTGCGCGCTTTTGCCGCTCACCAGCTCCGAGAGTCCATCAACCGTGAGTACGTAGCCGCCGTCATCGCAGGCGTCAGCGCGCCGCACGATCCACTCACAGTCTCGAATGACGACTCTTGCGCCGGGGGCGTAAAGTGCTTGATTCACCGCTGTTCAAGTCTCCCAAGACCTTGCGAGACCAGGGATTCCCCGGCCTGCACTGCCTCCTCTCCACTTAGCTATTCCGGTGGCAGATGGAGTTATTCATTATTGGTTCTGGGGAAAACCCAGCGCTTGTGCAACGGTTGATCATGCCAGAAATCACTGTGCATTGAAAAACATGCCGTGCGAAGCAGTGAAACAACTCTAATAGCCGTGGTTCGCGTAGTCAGCTCTGTACATAAGAACAGGTAAAGTTTTCAGGCGGTAGTTTTATTCCGGCCTTGCAGGCGAGGTTATGAATGCCTTTAATACTTCCTGCATGGGAAATTCCCAGAAGAACAAGAATCCGTTTACCAGCAGGCCCAGGCATCCATGAATTTTCAATACCGATACCGGGAATTATCTCCCCCTGGATGGCAGCAAAGCGCACAACGGCTTCACCATACTGATCCACCGCCCTCTACAGGTTGTGTTGCTTGCCATTGATCTGAATGGTCCGGCACACCGGCAAAGACTTCGTCGATGTAAAAGGTGTCGCCGTAGCCTCGGTGTTTCCGTTTCAAGCGGCGGGTATAAGTATAAATGGCACCGAACTTTATACACCACATGCGAATCGCCTCTCGGCTGGCAGTGGTACCTCGTTCGGCTAAGAGATCTTCAATGTCTCGGTGACTCAGTTTGAATCTGTAGTAGAGCCAGACTGCATAGGAGATGAAGTCGGGTGGGAATCGGTGGCGCTTGTAAGTATTCATGGGCCGATCCTACCAATATCCGCTAGTTAACTTGGCGATACCCTTAGAGCAATAGGGCCCGATTTACCAGCGCATCCTGATCGCTCGCTTGCTCGGCAAGCACCGCACCACTGATATCAAGTTGTGGGCCTGCACTGGAGTCAGGTTCATCAAGCGTTAGCCAAAATAGGGCCGCAACCAGTATAGCCACTGTCACGAATACCGCGATCCTGAAAATCACCGACCTTTGCATGTACACGTGACCCACACCCTTGGGATCATTTTCCGACATTATCGGAATTCAATAACGCTGGCAGCAACTGCTTTCCTGGAGGAAAGCTGCGGGAGATTTTCAGCGCTAGCGCTCTCTAGCTTCTATGGAGCATCGGCAACCTGGTCATCTTCAAACTCAAACTGAATATCATTGTCATTGTAATATCGCTCCCACCTGCGAAAGTAGCTCGCGTGTTTCTTGATGACAGGCTCCAGCAAGTCCAGTTTATCCTCAACGCTAACCTCGAACGTGTTAGCCCCGGTCTGCGTCATGGGGCCTTCTTTCGGTTTGTCCTCAAAGGGGTCGAGGAACAAGAACTCGTCATTGACCTCCTGCACCATGTCCTCGCCGTCTTCGCCCTTGATGGTCCAACTCATACGCGACCAATCTTTGCGTTTGGCGAAGATGCCCTGCACCCAGCCGTAGGTGTACAGAGGCGTGGTATCAGGGCAAGTCTTGCAATCTTTCATCCACGCATATGCCTGGTTCATGGAAGGTTTGATGTAGCGGTCAAAGGTTGACAACGCATCGCCCTCCTCCTTGACATCGTCAGGCTTCATGCCACTTACGGGTGTATTACCTTCACCGCCGAGTTTTCCCGACTCAACCGCAACCGCAATAGAGTGGCCGAAATAGTAGGCTCCAACTGACGCAGGGTTTTCTTTCATATCTGAAGCCGGGCCACCGATATCTTCCAACGCTGCTTTTGCGGCGGCGAGCCAGCCGTCACCGGAGCGTTTGTTGTACTCAGCATAGGCTCCACCGGCGACAGCTTCCTGGCGATGCAGGCCCACCATGCCGACCGCAAAGCCGTAGAGAGTATCGCTCAGTACGTGTCGCGGTACACAGGTATCAAACAGCGTGAAGCAGGGATCACTGGACGCGCAACGGTTGTTCGGACAATTGGGGTTGTTGCCCTGCCAGAAATCCAGCCGCGGCAGGTAGTCCATGTCTTGACCGTTGGCTAGCATAAACGCCAGGCCATCCAGCGTACCCTTGTTGGTATCGGGCAACGCCTGTATGCGCGCAGCAATCAGCTCCAGTGCCTCCAGGAAGCCGTCGGTCACATCAGGCCCGCAGTACGAGACACTGTTGTCTATTGGAACCGCGCTGGATGCGCGCTCTGCCTCGAGCATTTTTTCCACTTCTTCTTCCAGTGTTGTGAAGGTTTTGCTGTTCAGATTTGCCTCGTCGTTGGGAGCGGTACTTGTTTTTTCAGGAGACAGCGGCGACGGCTCTGGTGTGCGCCCGGCCATATCGGTGGGGCCTTTTAGCTCGAGGTTTTCATCAAGGCCAATGGAATCGTCTTTCACCGGCGGTGTCGGCTCGGGCGGTGTCGGCTCCGGTGGTGTCGGCTCCGGTGGTGTCGGCTCCGGTGGTGTCGGCTCCGGTGGTGTCGGCTCCGGTGGTGTCGGCTCCGGTGGTGTCGGCTCCGGTGGTGTTGGCTCCGGTGGTGTTGGCTCGGGTGGTTCGGGAATCATAGGGTCAAACGGACTACAGCATTCGATTGTAGGCGTCATGGAACCGTCAGCCCAGATAATAAACATGCCTTCAAAACGCAGGCTTTCACTGCCCGGTGTTACGCCTCCGGGGCATTCCACCGACTCACCCAGGTGCGTGCACATGCCCTGCGCATTCGATGGTGCAGAGAAAGGTAACGCCAGCAGGGCACAGGCATAGAGTGTGATGCCAAACAAGGTTCTCATGCCAAAACTCCTAGTTTATAAGCCTGGTGAATCCAACGCTGTACTGGTGTTGGTCGTAGTTAAAAAGATCTACATCAGAATCCTGGTCGCGCCAGTCATAACGCACAAAAATGCTGAACTTATTGACTACGGGAACTTGCAACACAAACGACGAGACAAAAACGCTATCTTCTCTGTCAGTATCTGGTTGAAAGACACTGGATTCGTCGTAGGCCTCTTCCTTGATTGCAACGGTCACACCCAAAACAGGCCTTCCTGCGACAACCCCATAATTGACGGCGGAAAACCAGTGGTGAAAACCGGCCTGGATGCCATATTCCTCAAAGTCAAAATCATCGCCATCAGCATCATTCCTGCCGATTCCCAGCTCGGCAAACAAGCGTGTTTGATGGTGTAAATACTGGTGACGCAATCGCGCTACTGTTCTGCCCCCATCGCGGTCGAGTCGCTCTAGCGCGGGAGAG
Source organism: Gammaproteobacteria bacterium (assembly GCA_024742415.1). Lineage (GTDB taxonomy): Bacteria > Pseudomonadota > Gammaproteobacteria > Pseudomonadales > Halieaceae > Marimicrobium. The sequence continues at coordinate 10,051 of JANSYN010000007.1, read as the reverse complement.
AATTTGTAGTTGCTGTCGATATAATCTGTGCTCAGCGCTGTTCGGTGTTCACGATTCCAGCGATGAACCAACTCCAGGCCCGCACTCGCCTGGCTTCTGAAGGTATCAGCATCCAGAAGGTAGGTGTTCCAGCCTGTGCGCAGTGCCAGCCCGGTAGATGCCGAGAGCCGTGCCAGATACCGGGCACCGATCATGTGCTGCTGTGAATTCAGTTCTGAAAATTCGTCATAAAAACGCGACGAGAACGCGTAGCTCGCACTGAAGCCGCTTTCATCTTGACTCTGCTGTTGATAGCGCGCACCCAGGTACAGCCCGATGTAAGGCGAAGCCTCATCGTCAAATCCCGGCGGCAAGGCTTGCCCGTCGGCAATAGCCAGGACGTTATCGTTGTAACCGGCGTCACTGCTGAACCACACGCTAAATGGACTCTCGCCGGTGATACGTGGTGAGAATCCCGCCTCAAGTGCTGCCGCACGCGCCAATAGTTCATTAGCAAAAATATCATCAGAATGCGGCTGTGTTGCGTGTGACAAAGAGCGTTGGGCGGCACCATATTGCCCCAACTGCATCTGCGCATATCCCAGTTCAGTGGATACCGCCGTCGACGTACTTCCCAGTGCGATGGCTTGCTCCAGAGCGACCACTGCCTGCTCGTAGTTCTTCAGTCGATTGTAAGCAGTGCCCAGCAAAGCTTGCTGCAAGCCAGAGACAGGCTGCCTCAGGAGCAACTCGACTGCCGCTGTATGATCGCCCAGGCGCATAAGCCCCAGTGCCTTCTGGTGCTCTTGCGCCTCACCCGATAGCACAGGCCCGGCAGTCAGTAGATAGCAGAAAAGAAGCCACGGTAATAAAGCCAGGCGCAGAGACATGTTCGTACCTCGTAGTGTCCGAAAGTGCTGACAAGCTCTTTGGATACTAGAGATAGTGCCAAGGCAAAACGTACGTCGTTTGACGTATATTGTTCAGAAATTCACAAAATCTTGCGAGATGGTTCACGCGCTGTGCCAGGCGCTGGCGCCAGCTACTTGTAGCAGCGCTTTCATCGTCTTGTTTTTAATCGTCTTGTTGTTGTAGTGCCAGCCGTACGACTTCGGCCTGACGTTTCACACCGGTTTTCTCCCGAATGCGTTGCATATGCGTACGCACCGTATGCTTGCTCAGGTCGTACTTCTGGGCATGCTCCGAGATGCTAAGACCCTCACACAGGCTATTTAACAACAGGTGCTCTGCCCGCGTTAGCTGACAGCGTGAAGCCAACGCATTGACGCCAGAGGGCTTTTCCTGCAGCACCTCGTGGGCACGTTGCGTGAGGTCCTGAAGCACATCTTCAGGCATCTGTGCAAACACCTCCCGCAGACGATTCGCAATGCGGGCCTCATCGAGTTGATCGGCGCCTACGACCCCCAACTCCGTGAGCAGTCTCACGAGCTCTTCAGGTGAATTTGCAAACTCTCTGTGCATACCCATTCAGCCGTCTGATCGATTCAAGGCACTGCGAGCACCGCGGGCAATGCAAGCGATGCCATTCACAAAGCACTATGCTAGCCTACCACGCTACAGACTGAACACGGTAAAGGCGCAGTGGATACATCGGTGGGCGTCACTGTCAGAAAGGCAGTGGAGGTATAGTGGACGGATCAGCAAGTGCAATGGCCAATGCCCTGAGCACAGGCACAGAACAACGACTGCTGGTACTGGTCCAAGATGGCTTGGCGCGGTCCATGGGCACGCAACAGCGCACTGTGCTGTTTCAAATACGGCGATTGCTGGCGCGTATCGAGAATCGGGCGATTGAAACCATTCTACTCAATCGCATCAAGGCAAGTTTTCCCCTGCTCGACCAGCCAGAGGCACTAACGGCGATGCTGCAGAGATACCGTAGCGGTTATCTAAGTGGCAAGCTCTCGACGCTCAGCATGGCCTCGCAGCCTGCCAGGCGCTTACCGGAAGTGGAGGATGCGCCCGTTGATTCCTACTGGCTGACGCAGCCGCGCAAAGATCGTGGTGTGCTGCTGTACACCGCTGGCGGAGGATTCATATTGCCTGCCTCGCAACGTCAAATAAACTGCGCAGAACAATTCGCTGAGCACGCGCAATGTGATGGCATACTGAACGGTCACAGGCTCGCTCCGGAACACCCCTTCCCAAAACCCATTGAAGACACTGTGGCGCTCTACCGTTGGCTGCTGGAGCAATACCGCCCGGAGCAGATCACTTTCTCCGCCGACACTGCAGGCGCATCGATCACGTTGGGCGCCCTGCAGGTTATTCGGCGGGAGAATCTGCCGCAACCTGCTTGCGTTGTTCTTTTCTCACCCTGGATGGATCTCAGCCTGAGTGGCTGGTCGTACATCACCAAGAGTTCAACGAGCGAGAGTCCATTTCGCATGGAAACAGCCGCATTTTGCGCACGCGCCTATCTTGGGGATCAAATGGCAACTGATCCACTTGCCTCGGCTATCTACGCAGACCTTGAGGGAATGCCACCGCTTGCAATTCACACCAGCCGATCTGACATGCATTTCGACGATGCTCTGCGCCTGGTTGAAAACGCAAATCATGCGGGAGTTACCGCGGAGATAAACTACTGGGACAGCCCGCGCCACCATTTAGAGCGCTTCAATGACGCGCAGGCGAAGCAATCATTGAGCCTGGCGGCAAAATTCGTGCAGCGAATGATGGCAGGTTAACCGTCATCAAACACTGCGTGCTCTAACGGTAGCTCGCTCGCATTCTAGGCAGGATCAGTGCATTCAGTGCGTGGAGCACGGCGATTGCCTGAGGTGAGGAGCTGGATTTCCTTGGTCCGGTGGAGTTAATTTCCATAACCCACCCACAGGCTCATCGCTGCGCAAACGCGCTATTGAAACCGCGTGTCACCGGCTTCATAAGGTATTCCATGATGCTTTTCGAACCGGTAATAATATCTACCTGCACGGTCATACCAGGGATGATATCCATCTCTCCCTTCTGGTTGCCCATGAAAGCCTTGTCGAGTGAGACCTTTACCTTGTAGTACGGATTGGCATTCTCATCCAGATAAGTAGACGGCGAAATCTGACGTACCAGGCCTTTTATCGTGCCGAAACGTGTGGCGTCATAGCTGTCGATCTTCACTTCGGCCAACTGACCGGGGTGTATGTAACCTACTTCGTTCGGCATCAAGCGCGATTCAACAATCATCTCGTCGTCTACCGGTACGACTTGCATAATCACATCCCCCGGACGCACCACCGCATTGATCGTGGTGACGGTCAAGCCCTGCACAATTCCGGTAACAGGTGCATATACCTGCAAACGGTCAACTTTGTCTTTGGCTTTTACAAGCGCGCTTTGCACCTCTGCCAGCTGGTTCTCTGCCTGCGCCATTTCCCGCTCGATCTGCTTGCGGTGCCCCGCCTGGGCTTCCTCGCGTCGCTGGCGTTCTTCGGCCAGCGCAGTCTCGGCCACATTAACGCTGTCGCTCGCCTGACGCAGATCGCTTTCCATTGAGGCAAGCTGGCTTTGCACGCTGAGCAGATCGGTTTGCGATATCGCCTGCTTCGCAGCCAGCTCACTGCGAATATCCACCTGCCTCTGTAGCAGGCTGGTTTCTTTCTTCAGCAACTGCACCTGATTGCGCTGGCGTTGCAACTCGCTGCTGCGCTGGGCGATACGTGCGTCAATCACGCTGAGCTCGCTGGCATAGCTCGCGGCCTGTATCTCCACGGCTTGCGCTTCCTTGGCGGCCAGTTGCGGGTACGCCAGCAATTCTTCGCTGAAGGTCGGCTCGCTCCCGTCTCTCAGGGCGGCCAGGCGCGCAAGGTCGAACTCCAGTATCACCTTGCGAATCGCGAGCTGGTCAAAATCTGCCTCGGTGGCCGGTGGTGCAAAGCTCACCAGCAGGTCGCCCGCCTCTACCCTGTCACCATCCTGAACATGAATATCACCTACGATACCGCCCTCAAGATGCTGGATGTTATGAATATAACCGCGCGGTACCACTTTTCCGGGTGTGATAGTGACTTCACTCACACGTGTAAGCGACATCCATACCATCACCAGAACCAGCAGCCCCATGATGGTGTATACCGAGTACTTCACCGTTTCCGAGATGCCCTCTTCTTCAAGTTCTATCGCTTGCGCGAGAAACCTCGCCCTCGCGCGAGGCAGAGATGAATCGCTAGCGGAATTTGGGGTGTTCTTGACTTCACTCATGACGGCATACTCATCAACAATTCAACGGCTTTCTCAGGGCTGCCAAGGTGTTTCACGCTGCCCTGTTCCAGTAATACGGCCTTGTCGGCCAGGCGAATGTGGCTGGGGCGATGGCTGACCATCACCACGGTGTGTTCTCCCTTGAGTTTCTTGAGCTGCTCCATGAAGCGCAGGTCACTGGCGAAATCCAGCGAGGCGCCCGGCTCGTCCAGCAATACGACCTTGGCGTTGCAGGAGAACGCCCGGGCGATAGACAGCGCACGCATAAAACCGGGTGGAAAGCGCTTGATGGCCTTGTCGCCAAGCTTGGTATCAAAGCCCTGGGGCAAGCTGAGAATGTCGTTGAGAATGCCAGCCTTGGCCGCAGCCTCCTCCAGCTTGTCTTGCGAGGCCAGGCAGTTGTTAAGGCGAATGTTCTGTGCGATCGTGCCATGGAACATGCGTATCTCCTGTGGCACATAGGCAATAGAGCGGCGCAGTTCCATCGCATTCAACTGCCTTAAATCCACGCCATCGAGCAACAGTGTTCCCGCCTGCGGTTTATACATGCCAGCAATAAGTTTCAGGAGCGTGGACTTTCCCGAGCCTGTTAGACCCACCACGGCGAGCATCTCGCCCGGCTCCACCTTGAAGCTCACCCCAAGTAACGCCGGGTCACTGCCGGCGTCGTAGCGAAAGCTCACTCGATCAAGCATCAGGTCGCGCGATTTGGGCTGCTCGTGCAGCTCCGCATGGCTTTCGTCCTTCTCCACTTTAAGCTTCATCAGATTGTTAATCTGGCCGATTGATTTGAGCATCTGCTGCAGCTTTGAGTACGACAGGAACATACCCTGAAGGGGGGTAAGCACACGCCAGGCCAGCGTCATCGTCGCAATCAGCGCGCCCACCGTCATGGCGCCCGACATCACCTGCAGCGCGCCCAGCGCGAGCACCGCAATGCCACAGATCGTCATGAGCGCCTGTGACAGATTGGTCATCAGCGCATTGGCCACAAAAATGTCATAGTTCGAACGCACGGCCTCGCCCGACACTTCGCGGAATCGCTCACGCCAAACCGCCTCGCCTCCAATCGCCTTGATTTCACGGCGACCTTCAAACGTCTGCATGAGCATCGCCTGTTTATCGGTACGCGCCTTGCCGGAGCGCAGCACCTTGCGATCCAGTGGCGGACGCAGCACCAGCCCAAGCAATGCATACACTGCGATCATCACCAGCGGCACAATGGCCACGGGGCCCGCCAGCACCGCTACCGCCAGAATGAAGATCACAATGAACGGCATGTCCAGCACAAAGCCAGCACTCGGGCCGGTAAAAAAGTCGCGCAGCGAATCAAACTGTTTCAGCCGCGTCAGTTGCGCAGACACAGTGGAGCGCTCGGTGAAACCAGGAGGGAGGAACAGCAGTTGCTTGAATGTTTCCACGCCTATCAGGTAGTCCAGCCTTCCAGCCACTGCCCCAAGGGCTTTGGCTTTCTGAAAGCGCAGTAACAGATCGGCGACAATAAGGATGCCCACACCCACCAGTATCATGGGAAGACTTTCGAGCGACTTGGCACCAATCACTTTGTCATAGATCACCATGATGAAGATCGGTATCGCAAGAGCACTCAGGTTGATCACAAACGTCATCAACAAAAGATGGCCAACCACCTTGCGGAACCGCCCGGCAAGGCTGGAAAACCACTCTGCGCTGCCGCCGTTCTGCTGGCGCACTCCGTGGGTCGGGTGTTGATCGGTGAAAAGGTAAGCGGTGCCCTTAAGCGCAATTTCATGCACATTGGCGCTCATGTGCCTGCGCTGTTGCGCATCGTAGTAATGCACTGTATCGCCGATGCGGTCACACAACACCAGAACGCCGGCCTCCCTGGATTGGTACAGAACGGGGTACAGTTCCTCGCGAATCTTCGCCAGCGGCATTTCTGTGGCGTCACTCTCATAACCCAGGTTTACGAGAATATTGCGTAAGTCAACGAGATCCAGCTTGCCGGCAAAATGCGGAACGGCTTCAAGCAACTCCCGATTAATCCCCGTTCTTCCCAGCGCCTCAAGCAAGGGGAAAAGACACGCCGCAAAGGGTGAAACCTGTGCAAACGCCTCCCTGTCACCTTCCCGCAAAGCCTGCACGTTATGGTCTTCCCAGGGCTTGTTGTGCCGGTTGGCGCTCGGGGCCTGGGGTATTGTGCCTAATATTGAGTTCATGATCCCGCTACACCCCTGCCAGACTGAGTGTGGTTGAACTGACCGCAGCACCTGCACCTGTGTGTCGCGCTTGCTCTTCAGGCACCAGCACACCGTCGCGCAGCACAAACCGCCGATCACAGATTTTCAGGAAGGAAGGACGATGGGAGACCAGGATCATGCTTCGCGTACCTTTCATCTCCTCAATCAGCGCAACCAGTTTCTTGTCGTTTTTGATATCGAAGTTTGCATTCGCATCGTCGAAGTAAATGATGCCGGGGTTGCCAACAAGCGAGCGCACAATGATGATCTTCTGCTTCACGCCCTCCGACAGCCGCCCCGCCGCCGAGCCTCCGATATAGGTATCGAGGCCATCCGGCAGCTTGGAGATAATCTCACCCAAGCCGAGCTTTGCCGCCAACTGCATGGCCTGCTCAGCCGCCTTGCCCTCACGGTAGAGCGTCATGTTCTCAAGGATGGTTCCTTCAAAAATTACGCCCTGCTGCGGCACTATTCCTGTTTGCGCCCTGAGGAACTCGGTATCGAACTCTTGCAGGTTAACGCCATCTATGCTGATTGAGCCTGACTGGGGACGCAGGAATCCTGACAGCAGCGCCAGCAATGTACTCTTGCCTGCACCATTGTTGCCTGAGATACCGATGATCTCGCCAGGTTCCACCGTCAAGGAAAGCTTGCGCAGCAAGGGCTCTTCCTCGCTCTCGTAGGTGAACTCTACATCCTTCACATCTATGCGACCCGCCATCGCTTTCTCGCAAGTGAAGGTGCCGGACACTTCAGCAGGTACAGAGAACAGTTGGTTGACTTTGGTAATGGCCAGCCGCACCGATTGAAACTGCGTCCATACACCCATCGCACGTAAACCCGGCTGTAGCGTACGACTGGTAAGCATTGTGCACGCGGCAAGACCACCCATAGTCAGACTACCGCCGACCACGGCCACGCTACCAACTGCAACAAAGGAGATCACCGCCAGTTGCGAGAACGTGGCACCGATGCCCTGAGAAACACTGTTGATTTTGCTCAGTTCGTAGATACCTTCCGCACTTTGCGCCTGCAGTTTCTCGTAGCGGCGTAACATCAGAGATTCCATGGCCATGGACTTGGCCGTGTGAATACCCTGTAACAATTCGATAACGAAGTTTTGCCTGCGATCCTCCATCTCTGATTTTGCCACCAGGCTGTTGTGCAGGCTGCGACCGGTACGCACAGAAACCAGGAAGAAAACGGCCACCAGAACCAGCGGGATCGCCACCAGCGGCCCAGCAATCATTGCAATAAGAACGAGGTAGATGAGAACGAACGGCAGGTCAATAAGCAGCAACATCGACTGCCCCGAGTAGAATTCCTGGATGTTTTCGAGCGCGTGAATTCGATCGATATAGAACCCGGCAGGCCTGGCATCAAATGCCTGGGTGTCTGCTTGCAGGATGCAATCCATCGCATCAACACTGGCTTTATGATCGAACCGGGCGATTTCCCAACTCAAAATCACCGAGCGCAGCATTTTTATGACGACGTCCAGGCATACGACCACAAACATACCCGTCATCAACGCCGTGAACGTACCAACCGATTGCGAAGGAATGACCCTGTCATAAAATTGAAGAATAACGATCGGCAATGCCAACGCCAGTAGATTAATGGCGAAGGAGGCCACCAGAACGTCTGTCCTGCGCCACGCCTTTGGCAATGAATACCTTTTCAAAATCCTACCCCTTCTAATCCGTCAGAGACTTCCCTTGTGCGTCGCGCACGCAGCAACGCGCGCTTCCCCAGCATTCGGAAGTAGATCACAAGCTTTTGTTTTTCTTGGCTTTTCTTGTGTTTTTGTTTTGCTTTCCCTGTTTTTGCCGTGATAATCAAATCTCGATCGGGACTAACCTGAATGCGTTTCTCACCGCGCACAGGCCAGTTTATCGGCCAATTCGGACAAAACTTTAGCCTCGGGTGTGAGTATGAGTACTGAAAAGACGAACGATCGAAACGCATCTACTGAACAGCTGTTTGACTCTGAACAGTTGAAAAAAACACGTTTGCGTGATGAAGATGACAACATAGCCCCCGCCGGTTCGGGTGAAGAAGAGCTGTCGCTGCAAAACATATTCATCGACAAAGGTGAAGATGTGGTCAGCGACGCTTCGGGCATGGTGACAGCCGCTGGCTCCATCCCGGCAATCAATACATCTGCGCAGATCTCGGCGAATGCGGACTCGAAGGTAGCAGATCAGGCAGTAGATAGAACGCCGCCAGTACATTCCGAGGAGTCAACGCAAGACTCGCCCGACAAACCGGAATCGGTTTTATCCGCCCAGGCTGAATTGGGCAGCCCAATCGTGCTTACCGCCAGTGACGTGCTGCCTGCACTCGGATACAGCAACGGCAATGTCGTTGAAATCACTTCGCTCACTGTCAGCCCAGAATCTGGCACTATCGTTGACAACGGCGATGGCACATGGACGCTTCATACCTACGATAATCAAGTGGGCGAAGTACTGGCGCTGCAGGCTAACGTTAGTGAAGGCGGCAACACCACGAGCGTGGAGGGCTTGATCGAAGTGCCTGCCGACTCACTGATGGACAACCCACAACCCACAGCGGAGAACACGAATAATTCTCCGCCTGGCGACGTATTCGAAACGGTCCAGGGCAGTTCGACGCAGCCTGCCGACACCAGCACCAATAGCGCCGTGCCAGACCAGCCAGATACCGGACCCGAAAATCAAAGGCCGATCGTAGAAAATGTCGATCTGGGGGCCACACTGGAAGACACTTCGATCACCTTTCGTCTCGATGATCTTTTGCACGGCACGTTAGATCCCGATGGCGACACCCTCACAGTAACGGATATAAGGGTTGATCCGGAGCTTGGCAGTATCACCATCAATGGTGATGGCAGCTTTACCTTCGATCCAGCGGCCAACTTCAACGGCGAAGACCTACCGCTGACCTTCACAGTCTCTGACGGTGAGCATTCGGTAGAAAGCAATGCGTCGCTGAATGTGCTGGCAGTGAACGATGATCCCGTGGCCGACATGGTCGATCTTGCTTCGGTCAATGAAGACTCGTCTCTCACCTTCGGGGCAGATGATTTGCTGGCCGGAGCGTCAGACATCGACGGCGATAACCTGAAGGTCACCAGCGTCACCGTTGACGAGAAACTCGGCTCCGTTTCCGACAATGGCGATGGAACCTTCACCTTCAAGCCGACGGAGAACTTCAACGGCGATGATGTGCCGCTGAATTTTACGGTTTCTGATGGCGTGGCCGAAGTTCAAAGCACTGCGTTCATTGACGTGGCCGCGGTCAACGACGGCCCTGTCGCGGAAAAGGTTGACCTGGGGGCTATCAAAGAAGACACCTCAATCACTTTCAAAGCCGATGAGCTTCTCGCCGGGGCGTCAGACATCGACGGTGATGACCTGAAAGTCACCAGCGTTAAAGTGGACGAGAAGCTCGGATCCGTTTCTGACAATGGCGATGGAACCTTCACCTTCAAGCCGACGGAGAACTTCAACGGCGATGACGTCCCGCTGAGTTTTACGGTTTCCGACGGTACCGCAGAAGTTGAAAGCACTGCGTTCATAGACGTCGCAGCAGTCAACGACGGCCCAGTCGCGGGAAAGGTTGACCTGGGGTCTATCAAAGAAGACACCTCC
>JANSYN010000010.1 GCA_024742415.1 Gammaproteobacteria bacterium | reverse complement strand
GTGAAGGTCACGACACCATTGAGGGTTCTCGACACAACGACACCATCCAGGTGGGCGACAATCTTGAGAATATCCAGAACGTCGAAACCATCGATGGGGGCAAGGGCTACGACACGCTACAGGCGGGTAGCGGCGATGACACGCTGGATTTCTCCAAGGGCCCGGAGCTGAAGAACATCGAGGAAATCGACGGCGGGCGCGGCAATGACACCATCATCGGCAGCCAGGGCGACGACAAACTGGATGGCAACCACGGCGATGACAAACTCATCGGCGGCGAAGGTAATGACTCCCTTATCGGCGCTCGCGGCAATGATACGCTAGTGGGTGGTGCTGGTGACGATACGATCGACGGCGGCCACGGCAGCGATACGCTGGTGTTGCAGGGCGACTGGCAGGACTACACCGTTACCCAGAACGACGATTCGAGCTTCACAATCACCGATTCCGTTGCAGGACGTGATGGTACCGACACGTTCCAGGGCATTGAGTCACTGCAGTTTACCGACCAAACCCTTTCGGTAGACAAGATCACGCAAGCTGAGTCTTCAGACTCAGCTCAAGCGCCCCAGGAATCTGCTGAGGACATGCTATTCCTGTTGGACATGGAGAGCCCGGAAATAGCCGAGGGTGGCTGGGTAGAAGATATCGACGCAGAGCAACTCGAAGCCGGTTTTGCCTCTGCCGACGGTTGGGAAGACGGCGAAACTGGCAACTCTGATGAGATGGACACCGCCGCCAACGCGCTAGACCTCGCCCCCGACACAACGGGTGTGATCAATTTTACGGAGGGCACTGACGCAGACGGCCTCGCTGGATTACAGGAAGCCGGCCTGCTGTGAGCACATTGGGCAGCTTTTGCCGGTTTAAACGGTGCACAGCCTATACTTATAGCGAAGCCACCACCGAGGGCAACACTCACTCACATTGAATGGCCGCTTCAGCAGGCAGATTTCACCAGCACTTGCCAAAACACACCCTGGCGCCAGGTGAATCTATGCAAAGCAATAATAGAGTGCCCCGGGGTACGCTGTCGCTTCTAGCGGGGAAGCGATTCCAGACCAAAACAGCACCCCATTAGCAAGAGAACCGGGGAAACCACCCGGGAACTGCCGCTAAGCGGGGCGTCCCGCTTATCCGAGTTGCCGATAGGCCCTCTCGCCAAAATTGGACGCAGGGTCAATCTGTATGACCTGCTCGAAGCAGTCAGCCGCGGCGAGGTCTTCGCCGTCCATCACATACAGCATGCCAAGGTAATACAGCGTGTAAATGAGATAGACGTCGCGCAGGCTTTGGGTGAGCGCCGCATTGGCAAGCTCGGGCAAGGTGACTGCGTCCTGCTGAAGTTTTTGCAGCAGCGACTGCAGGGCCGCGATAGCCTGCTCACGGCTATTGGCAAAATCGGGGAACGCCACATTGGCGCGGGCCAGCAGCAGGGTTTCCTCCGCCTCTACAGCGGTGGGCTTGACCGGTAACTCCAGGAAGAGCTCACCGGCCCGCTTCATGAATTCACCGGTGTCCGCTACGCCACTGAGCTTGGCCACCTTGAGCAACAGGGCCAGCAGTCGCGCCTGCAGGATGGCCGGATGATAATCCTCGCAATGATCCAGCTGCGCGCCATACTCGAAGGCTTCATCCACGTTGTTCTGCATACCGTGGGCGAGAGCAATCAGCGCGATGGCCAGCGAGTCTGAGGGGTTTTCCGCCAGGGCTGACTGGGCCGAACTGATGGCCTGCTCGTATTCGCCGAACAGCAGGCAGGCGAAGCAAAGATCGTGTCCAGACTGCGAAGCGGCTTCGCCCGACGCAGGCCTGGCCGCCAGTTCCGCAATCTGCTGCTGTATGCGGTGGCGCTCGCGAAACAGGTGACTGGGGCGGTAGATGTTGTCCAGCAATGTGATGGTGGCGCGCTCCGAGTTGTCGACCACCCGTTGCAGCTGGTTGCGTATCCGGCGGCTTTTCTCGGCATTCATCCAGCGATTGATAATGCGATCAACATGGCTGACGTTGTCCACCGTATCACTGAAGTCAAGGCCAGGAAGCTTGATACCGATCAGTGTTTTCAGCTCAAGGTCCGCCAGCTCTGCCAGCTTTTCACGTGCGCTTTCAAAAAAAGCCAACGGCACCCCGGCGCTGTGTGCTGCCCAGAGCAGCCCGGCGAGCTGCTCTTCGTCTTCTGCGGACTGTTGCGCCTCGTCCAGCAGGGAGGTTTGCGCCAGCTCCTGCAGGAAAGGCTGCGGCAGGTTGAGGCTGCGACTTTGCTGCGGGCTGGTTTTAAAGGGGATGATGTTATGGTCACCGCCCGCGCCCTGGTGCTTGGCCAGTAGCTCCAGCTCGATCGCGTCCACGTCGTGACCAGCGGCGTTAAACACCTCGGCAATTTCCTGCAGCGATAGCCGGGTCTGCCCCTGGAAACGGCGGATCAGGCTGATCAGGGCCAGGTGGTTTTCGGTATACAGCGAAAGATTCGGGCGCGGTTTGTGCGCCGGCGGCAGCAGCCCGGCGCGCAGGTAATACTTGACCATGTCGCGGGAGACGCCAGCCGCCTCCACCAGCTCGGAGATACGGTAAGAGGCACTGCCATCGGCGTTCTGGTCGGTCGGAGCCACGCCCTAACCTACCTGCAGCGCAGCGACTTCCGGGTAGCGTTCGCTCCACTGCTGCAGCAGGTGACTTTGATCAATATCGTTGGGGTGAAACCCGGGCTGCAGGTAACGCTTGAACTCCGGCGCAGACCAGCTGCGAAAACCATTGTCGCCCCACATAAAGCTCCATGCCTCGCGCACCTCGCGCCATCTGGGCAGCCTGCGATCAGACCATAGCAACTTGACCTGCGCGAGCGCCATCTGCAGCCAGAACGAGCGAAAGATGATTTTTGCGATGGCAATGCGCTGTCTCTCGTCGTTCACCGTTGCCCGGTAAACATCGAAGGCCACCGCCTTGTGTTCGATCTCTTCCATGGCGTGCCACACCAGCATTTCACGCAGCGGCGAATGCTCGGTACCCGTTCCCATGCCTGCCTCGGGATTTTCCAGCGTCCATTGGGCGAGGGTCGCTGTCACGTGCTCCAGGGCCGCGGTGATGGCAAGCTGCTGCGCCGGCGAAAACCGCTTGCGGGCGAACGCAAGTCGCCGCTTGAACTGGCGGTCGATGGTGTCCATGTCCACACCCAGCGCCTTGGCGCGATCGTTAAAATCCTCGTGGATGCGACTGTGGTGCGCTTCCTGCCCGATAAAGCCGCGAATCTGGTCGATCAGCACTGGGTCGTCAATCTGCTTCTGGTAATGACGCACCGAGTTGATAAAAAAACGTTCGCCGTCGGGAAAGGAGGCAGACAGTGCGTACATCAACGTGCTGAGGATGGAATTGCCTCGAAAAAAGTACTTCTCCCGCAGCTGGGACATGTCAAATTCCATCCTGCGCGGCTTGATTGGTCGCTCGTCAGCGTGAAGGGGTTGAGCTGCTGTCATCTCGGTTCTCCATTGGATATCGCCATGCACCTTTGTTGGATAATTAAATTATCCATTAAGTGGAGACAATAAAACCACGTGACAGCACTGACGTCAATGCTTTTGCGCCCCGCCAGGTGAAAAACAGGAATGGCGGCCAGGCGCACCCAGCCGGGCCAACTTCAGGCAGCGCGGTAGTCGCGCTTGCCGGGCACATAGGTTGCCACCCGCGGCGCCTTGACCAGGTAGGTACAGAAGTCAGCGATATGCCGTTTGCTTGACGCCGCGTCCAGCAGGCGGCAGATTTCCTGTGCGGTGCTGCCATGGGTGATGCACCTTAAATTCGCATACTCCTCGCACAGGCGCGTCACAGACGTTGCCTCCTTTTCCATCCCATCGCTGTAGCGCGCGTAGTTGACGTTCAGGCCCGGCGCACCCGCCTCGAGCATGAGGTCCATCATCGCCGAGGCATCCTCGCGATGACAAATCGCTGACAGGCAAACCTGGTTATTCAACGGCACCACCGGGGAGATGTTCGCCAATCCGGTGGCACGGCCGCGAACGCCGGCGTCCACCACGGCGTCGTCACGCCAGTGACTGTGTCCGGCCAGGTGGTCAATCGCATTCACGATCTGCTGCATGCTGACGTTGTGCTGCTGTGCAGCGGTGCGGTTACGCAGGTTATACATGCCCTTGGAGATTGGCAGCACATACATGAATCCGCGCCCGGGCAGGTGCAGGTTGCCGGCGTCTGCCATTGCATCAAAGACGGCGTCGCAATCCTCTTCCTCGACAATCACGGTCAGTACTTCTTTCTCAGGCTCTTTGGTGATGCGCAGCCAGCCGAGCCGGTCGCGCAGCCCCCGGCCTTCGCTATAGTAGACGATGGGGCCATGGGCGCCGGCATGAATCGCGGCTTTACTGATACGCTCGGAATCCTGATGCCCGACGATGCAGTGAATGGCCATCAGGTTTTCCGGCATCTTTACCGGGTCATCTTTGTTGGAATCCAGCCAATCCACCTGCCACGCCTTAAAATCATCGCCCACGTAGGCTTCCATACATGGCGTGGAGTAGATAGCGCCCGTTGACTGCTTGTCCAAATTGGCCGCCTCGATAATTGTGCGTTCAACAGCGTCCACTTCGTGACTCGGTGCAAGCAGCTGCAGAACGGTTTTTGCGGGGCTGATGGGCGGCACCCAGCGCTTCCACCACTGGTCTTGCAGCAGTGTGCCCCTCGCTCCCCAGGACAACACCCCCAGGCCGAGCGAATCGTGCAGCGCATTGGCGGCCTCATGGGCCGATGAACCCGGCAAAATGGCAGTAACAACCGATGATGCGTGACCCAGCTTGATCATACCGCCAACTCCTCTATAGGGCTTACCGCCGTGGTGGATTGCTCGCCCTCCTGACGACGCTGTCGCTGTGTGTACAGTCCCACAGTCAGTACCGTGAGGATGGGTCCTACCGAGGCCAGCGCCAGAATACCGAACCCGTCGCTGACGCCAGGCACATTCGCGCCCACGCCGAGTCCCATTGCGAGCACCAGGGGCACGGTTATCGGCCCCGTGGTGACACCGGCGCTGTCCCAACTGAAGTTCACAAAGTCGTGAGGCGCCTTTATCGTCAGCAGCACCACCAACAGGTAAGGGGGCAGCAGTAGCCAGAAGAGCGGCAGGTTATACGCCAGCTTCATGATTCCCGCGGCAATGCCCATACCGACGCCCAGTGCAACGCTCTGCATGAGCAGCTTTTTACGAAAGGCGCCAACCGTCAGGCGCTCTACCGTTTCGCCCAGCGCATTCAGCGCAGGCTCGGCCAGCGTTGCGCCATAACCCAGGAAGAAGGCAAAGCCAATCGCCATCAGCTTGCCGCCGTGGTCGCTAAACAATGGCCCTTCTATGTGATCCAGCCCCCAGGGTACGATCTCGGCAAACGCGATGGGAACGTTACTACCCAACTGCGCGCCCAGAGGCGTCAGGCCAATAGCGATCCCAAGGCCAAACAGTGCCATGCCAATAAAGGCGAAGGTAATGCCCACACCCACATCGTTTCTTGGGTCCAGGCGCTGCTTCAGGACCATGCGCAAAACAAGGTAGAGAAAAATACACAGGGGGATTATGGCTCGCAAAGCATCGACAACAGCGCTCTTCCAGCGCTGCGCCATGGGTATGCTGTCATCCCAGGATTCTTCCCCCACCATTGAAAACGGCCTGAGGTACTGTTTTTCGATCACCACCGTTGGCGCCGCTACGAGAATTCGGCCATCTACCAACTGCGCTGACCCGCCCTCGAAAGAAAACTGGTGGCCGGCGGGCAGTTCCCCGCTGCGCAAATAGGCGTCCAGCTCCGCCTGGCCGATCGGCACCAGGTTTTTGGCATAGGTAGGCGCTGTCTCCTCCTGCACCTGCAATTCAACCACTGCGCCCTGGTAGCCCGGGGTGCCGTAATAGTCCTGCGCCATGTAGTGGTAGCCCGCCAGTAGCAGCACAGCGAGGATCGGAAACAGAGACGCCAGCGTGACAATACCGAAACCGGAATTGCCGGCGTCTGTGTCATTCGCGCTGACCACGCGACACACTCCGATTCCCAGCGCCAGCACCAGGGGCACTGTGACAGGGCCGGTTGTCACCGCGCCGCAGTCCCATGCCAGGCCCAGAACATCGTTCAGGTGCGGAATCGTGGTGTAGAAGAACGACAAGCCAAGCAATCCGGTCACAACCGGAATTGCCAGTGTTTTCAGCGGCCACGCAAAGAAGAAGCGCAACACGCCCAGCACCACCGCAAAACCTACGCCTATACCGACGCAGGCCACCAACTGGCCAGAGAAGTCGTTGAGTAATGAATAGAGCAAGGGAGCAGCATCGGGACGAATACCCGCGCCGGCACTTTTGAGGACCGCGATGGCAGGCTCGGCAAACGTAGCGCCCAGGCCCAGCAGAAACGCAAAGACAAGTATCACAGGCATGCGCGAGTGTTTCGGCAGCACACTGCCAATCTGCTCACCCAGGGGCATCAGGCCCAGGCGCAGGCCCTCCATAAAAAACATCAGTCCTGCCGCGACCACCAGAATGCCGACGCCGATCATCAGCGCAAAGCTGATGGGCAGTTGCAGGACCAGTAGCTGAAAGACGATCAAGTACGTCACGATGAACCAGATACCCGATACCTGGTTCATGAAATTGCGCCTTACGTAAGGCCAGAGCACCCGCAGGGTGTCTCGCCAACCGAGGGAAAAGCGGGGGTTATCGAGCGGGTTCGACGCAGCATCAGACATGGGCAAGCCTTCCTTTTCTAGGTGAAAGGCGTATCGGTAGCCGCGCTGAAACCTTTAGGCGCGAGCAGCCCCTAACTGTAGTTATTGCTAAATAGCCTACTATTTTCAGTAAGTTATAGGGGTATCTCGGCGCCCACATCGGCGTACAACGCCGGTTGTTTCGCTGGCGCCGCCACAACAGAATGCCCGCTTAAGGCCGTTGTCCAACAATCTTCAGGGCCGCTACGCGGTAGGCTTCGGCCAGGGTGGGAAAATTGAAGATGTTTTCCACGAAGCTGTCGATAGTGGCACCGTAGATAAGACCCATCTGGCCGATGTGTATCAGTTCGGTGGCGCCTTCACCAACAATGTGCACGCCCAGCAGCTTCTCGCCGCTGCTGTCTGACACGATCTTCAACATGCCATTCTGTATGCTGGAAATCTCGCCACGCGCGATTTCCTCGAACATGGCGCGACCCACCAGCACACTGCCGTGCGCTTCGAGCGCTGCCTTCTCGCTGAGCCCTACGGATGACATCTCCGGAATGGCATAAATACCCATGGGCAGCGTATCGGTCATGCTACTGAGCTCGATATCCAGAGCAGTGCAACTCGCGCGGCGGCCTTGCTCCATCGACGCCGAAGCGAGCGACGGGGGGCCGATCACGTCACCTGCGGCAAAAATGTGGCTGACCGCGGTGCGACAGTGGCCGTCAACCGACAGTACGCCAGCCTCGTTAAGCTCCAATCCGGCATTGCCAATGTCCAGGCCCTTCACGTTGGCAATACGTCCGGCAGCGGCCAGGAGCTTGTCGCTGCGCACGACCTCGCCGTTGTCCAACTCGGTGACAACGCTGGACACGCCGTCCCATTCGACCCGGGCAACCCTGGCGTCACCGATCCAGCGTCCGCCGTGCTCCTCGAAATCCTTGACGAAACGGTCAGTAAGATCGGAATCCAGAAAGCCCAGCGGCCGCGGGTAACGGTCAATCATGGTTACCCGGGTACCCAGCGCCTGGAAGATCGACGCATACTCACTCGCAATCACACCGCCACCGAGCACCGTCAGGCTGTCTGGAAGGTAGTTGACGCTCAAAATGGAATCGCTGTCGTAGATATGTTCGTGATCGACAGGGACACCGTCTGCCTTGCGCGGATAGGAACCGGTGGCGATGATAAAGTGCTCGCTCGTCAGGTTGGCGCGTTCGCCGCCGGGGCTGCGAACTTCCAGCGTATGTGGGTCCAGAAACCTCGCCCGACCGTGTAAAAAGTCAATGTCGTTGCGTGACATCTGCCGCTGTATGTACTGGTCGTGCGACTTGATCACGTTGTCGAGATTGCTGACCAGCGACCCCATCGTGATGTCCTCACTCAGGCTGAACGAGTACATGCCAGAGAAGCGTCGAAGATTGGATACGCGCAGGGCGTTTTCACGCAGTGTTTTGCTAGGAATGGTGCCCTTGTGAACGCAGTGCCCACCGATATAGCGGTTGCTTTCGATCAATGCGATCCGCTTGCCGGCCTTGGCGCCCTGAACGGCGGCCTTCTGCCCCGCAGGGCCGCTGCCGATGACAACAATGTCGTAGTCGTACGCCATATTCACACCACCATTGCTTCGAGCAGTTGGTTTACCGTGTCTTTCTTGTCATTCAGTTCGCGCCGGTCTTCTTCATACAGGTTCAGCTCGATCAGTATGTCGGCGTCGATGGATTCGATGGATGTGTCGGGGTCTGCCTCCAGAACCGCGTTGATCTCGCGCGCACCGCGAACGATCGCGACGACCTGGGATGCACTGGGAGCGGCGCTGTGATCGTCAATATGGTTAATGGTTTCGATCACCGACTCCGGCAGTCGCCACGCGCTGGCAAGGCTTGCACCAATGCTGCGGTGGTACCGGTTCATCAGGGCCACCAGGTCGTCTTCATCAAGCGTCAGCGCCTGCTCCTGTGCAACGGCAACGACGGTATGCAGGGCAACCGGCTTGCCGATTTCGTGCAGCAGGCCAGACAGGAAAGTGGTTTCGGTATTCTCGCGCAGCATGCGTGCGATCTCGCGAGACCACGCGGCCGTACCGAGCGACGTCCGCCACAGGCCCGCAACAATGGCCTCAGTTTGTTTGTCCAGTTTCAGCAGCACTTCACCCACGATCATGGTCAGTGCCATTTGGCTGATCTGCTGCATACCGAGGCGGGTGATGGCCTGCTGCAGGGTCTGCATCGGGTCCCGACCGGCATAGGCTGCCGAATTGGCGACGCGCATGATATACCCGGCCAGCGTCTGGTCGCTCTGCACCAGCGCTGCCAGATCGGCCGCGCTTGAGTCCGGATCGCGCGTCAGCTCCATCACCCTGGCGGCTACCGCCGGCAGAACGGGCAAATCGAGATTACCGGATGCAATGACCTGTTCGAGACTGTGCTCTAGTGCTGCATTCATAGGCGTTTACTCTTGTAGTTTTCATTGTAGAGTTACGCAGCAGCCCAACGAATCTGCACCTTCAAGTGCGTGCACGTTGCACAGGGGCTGGCGGGATTCCGAGGGCCATTATAGTCTGATTGGAAGGCTGTTGCGGAGAATTTCACGCACGTTACCGCACGGACGTTACTGCACGCACAGCACTGCGCTGGCGTGCGCGTTGTGAGGCTACCAGTTGCCCCTGAGCACTTCCTTGAGGGCGGCCTTGTCCAGTTCGGCTTCAGCGAGCAGGCGCTTCAAAATAACGTTCTCGCCCTCTAACTGACGCAATCGCACTTCGAGGGTGGCCTCCTCCTCGTTTACCTCGGACTGCCAGCGCCGCACCGTGTCCTCAGTAATTCCAAGGCAGGCAGCCAGATCGGCGACCTCCGATGCGCCTCTGTGCTCCTTGAGCATGCGTGCAATGTGTTCATCAGAAAATCCGGAGAGCATCTTACGTTCCATGTTAAGACTCTGTTCAATTCAGGGGCAATCGGCCCGCCTAAGGGCTGATAGGCCCGCGACGGGCATGAGGGGAAAAAATCGGGGCCTGCAAGCCCTGCGGCGCTGCCCAGACGCCTTTTTTCCAGGCGAAAAAACACTCACTGCAAATGCGATACATCCGTGGATCCAACAGTTCCCTTGTGATCGCCGGCTGCCGTTTCCAGCGCCGGCCCAAGCGTCACGTATTATCTCCCAGGAGCGCCATCAGAAATGTAAATTATGTGTCACCGGAGCGACCGTTTACCTGAAGCCTGCGGGAAGTATGCGGGCGGCGTGGGGACGCGGCCGGCGGCAATGTTAACGCAGAACACTTTCATGGTCCATGCCGTGTTGACTAGTGGTAAGCAAATCGAAGCTTCGGGCCAAACCGCCTGAGGCGAAGCTACACCGCGCGGCGCACACTGATAAATGGCAGATCGCCAAAAGGCTCACCGGATGGCCTGGGGTAACCCTAAAAGTAATACAGAAACACATACCCGGTGAGCAACACCGCGATCCACAATGCGGTAGTACCGATCTGCCAGGTGCGTCCCAGCGGCCCTGCACTGCCCAACGCCTGTACCAATCGCGCTCCCGGGCCAGTCTGAATGGCCCTGGCCAGCGCCGATAATCGCTCGCCAAGCGCACTGCCGAGCGCAAGCAACCACAGGCCCAGGCGATGCAATAACACACGCCATATCCAGTCGGTATCCAGCGATATCGTCAGGGTTCGTTTCATCAGCGGCAAGAGCAGGAAGAACGCGAGACCCGAGAACAGCAGCAACTGCAGGTAGAACAGCACCTTGCCAGGCTCATAAGGTTCGTACTCTACCGGGTAGGGCAACAGCGCCCACAGCGGCTCGGGGTACACACCCAGGAAGATACACAGGAAGGCGAGGATGACCATCGCCGCCCCCATATTCCAGGGCGCATCCTTGGGCCGCATGCCGGAATCTTTCTGGAAGAAGACGAACCACGGAAACTTGATACCGGCGTGCAGGAATACGCCGGCGGACGCCGCCGCCAGAGCAAAGTACACCAGCACCAGCCCCTGCTGCTCCGCCGCGACGGAGATCAGCGTCTTGGTGGTAAAGCCCGACGTCAGCGGGAAGCTGGAGATCGCCAGCGCCCCGATAATGCCGCATACCGTGGTGAGCGGCATGGTACGAAACAGGCCACCCAGGTCGGAACAGCGGGTCACTCCCGTACGGTAAATCACTACACCGGCACTCATAAAGAGCAGCGCTTTGTAGATGATATGGGCAAACGCATGCGCCGCGGCGCCATTAATCGCAAGCTCTGTTCCGATCCCTACCGCAACCACCATGAACCCGACCTGGTTGACGATAGAATAAGCGAGAATCCGCCGCGCGTCGTTTTCCAGCAGGGCGTAGACGATGCCATAGAAGATCATATAAAGGCCCACCCAGATCAACACCGGCTCGCCGGGAAAGAGCAGAATCAGGGCCAGCACCGCCGACTTGGTGGTAAATGCAGACAGGAACACCGAGCCTGTTGGGCTGGAGGCGGGGTACGCATCGGCCAGCCATGCCGACACCGGCGGGGCGGCGGCATTGATGAGAATGCCGATGAGGATCATCCAGGTATCAAAATTGGTCGCCAGTAACGGGCGGATATCCGCAGAGCCGGTGTGGATGACCACGCCTTCAATGCCGACCTTAAGAATCACCCCGCCGAGCAAGTGCATAATCGCGTAGCGAATGCCGGCGGCCCTGGCCTGCGGCGTACCCCCACACCAAACCACTACCGTGGAGAAGATCGCCATCAGCTCCCAATAGAGAAAGAGTGTTATGAGGTCACCGGCGAAACAGACACCCAGCGCGCCGGCGGCGTAGGCATAGGCCGCAGACAGCTCAAACCAACGCGCCTGCCGAAACGCAAACAGCGCCCCGGTGAAGGCCATAATGGTAAAGATAGAAGCGAACAGTCGCCGCACCGGGCTGCCTTCAACGGGCTCTATCGCATACCCCAGGAACTGCGCAGTGACGGCCACGCCATCGGGCACCTGCCACACCGCCCACAGCGCCGCCACCGGCGCCAGGAACATCACTGCCGTGCGCAAATACCCACGGGTCAGGCCGATGAGCAAGGCACCGGCCAGCAGCAGGAATGCCGGGGGCGGGACGCCGTCAATCATCGTAGTAATCCTCGCGGCGCTTCAGGATCACACCCAGCAGCTTGGCGACCAACACCATGGCCACGCAGCAGGCAAACCCGAAGGCCGCAGCAAACCCGAACCAGCCATCCACAACGAAGTAGCCTTTCACTTTGACCACAAGTTGGAGCAGCACTGTTGCCGCCAGCACGAGCGCAAAACCCAGCCATAACCGGCGGATCGTTCGCGGACGGGTCAGCCAGTGATTGTCATCACCCTCTACGCGTGGCACGTCGACCGCAGCGCCCTTGTGATTATCGTTATGGGTCATTCTATGCGCGCCATCAGTTGACTCTCGAGCTCCAGCACCGGCTGGTTGAAAAAGAAAAAGGCGAGTGTACCCAGCGCTGTAATACTCAGGGCCAGCACCGCCGGCCACGGCGCTTCACCGTGGTCTTTACCACCGGGCGCTTCCTTGGCGAACCAGGCAGCAAAAATAATGGGCAGAAAATACGCGGCATTCAACACCGTGCTGAGAATGATAGTGAAGATCGCCACGTAGTTGTCGGTCTGGAAGGCGCCTGCCAGAATAAACCACTTGGAGACGAAACCGCCGGTCGGCGGCACTCCAATCATCGACAAGGCCGCGATGGTAAACGCGGCCATGGTCCAGGGCATACGCGCACCAATGCCCGCCAACTGGTGCAGTTCGGTTTTTTTGGAGGCCGTGTAAATCGCTCCGGCAGCAAAGAACAGGGTGATCTTGCCCAGGGCATGCGCAACGATGTGGATCGCCGCGCCCACTTCTGACAAGGGCGTCAACACCGCCGCCGCAAGAATCACGTAGGACAGCTGCCCTATCGTGGAATACGCCAGCATACGCTTGAGGTTTTGTTGACGCAGGGCAATCACGCTGGCGGCGATGATCGTAAAGGCCGCCGCGTACAGCAACCATTCACCGGAGGGTTCAGCGAAGAGCTCATCCACACCAAAGATATAGATGATCACCTTGGTGACGGTGAACACGCCGGCCTTGACCACGGCAACTGCGTGCAACAGCGCACTGACCGGCGTCGGCGCCACCATGGCCGCAGGCAGCCAGCGATGCATGGGCATGACGGCGGCCTTGCCGACACCAAATACATACAGTGCCAGCAGCAGGCCGACCGCCGGCCCGTCGATAAAACCGTCGATGATGCCACCGGGCGTGAAAGTCAGGGTGCCCGTGGCAACGTAGGTCCAGATGATCGCGGGCAGCAACAGGCCGATGGACGAGCCCAGCAGGATTCCCAGGTACACCCGCGCCGAGCGCACTGTGGCGGCGTCACCCTTGTGCGACACCAGCGGGTAGGTCGACAGTGTCAGTATCTCGTAACACAGGAACAGTGTGAGCATGTTGTCGGCAAAGGCCACGCCAAGGGCAGCGGCTATGGCAATGGCAAAGCAGATATAGAACCGCGTCTGGTGCTTCTCTTTATTGCCGCGCATGTAGCCGATGGAATACACCGAGTTGACGATCCACAAGGTAGCGGCCAGCGCGGCAAACAACATGCCCAGTGGTTCAACGCTGAAGGCGATTTCCAGTCCGCCAAAGAGTTCGGTTATGTGCAGGCGTGGACGGCCACCGTCCATGATCAGGGGCGTCAACGACCATACGACCGCCGCCAGGGCGGTGGCTGTGAGCAGGGTGATGGTCTCGCGCAGGTTGGGCCAGCGGCCACACAGGCCAATAAGCACGGCGCCGCACAAGGGCAGCACAAGCGCGAGCAGGATGGTGTCGGCAGGACTCACGGCACATGCCTCAACAGGTCAGCCGCGGCCGACTCCGCCAGGCTCACCGGCAGTTCAGGCGCCAACCCGAAATAGACATTGGCGATGACCACCAGCCACAGCCCCAACAGCATGGGCAAGGGAGCCTCGGTCACCACAGCAGCGGCGTCGCCCGGAGCCTGCGCGTTGCCAAAGTAGGCACATTCCACAATACGCCACACGTAGAACACCGCGGCCAGCGAACTGGCAATAACCACCACCACCGCCGCGATTCCCAACGCGCCCTGCGCGAAGGCTGCCTGCAGCAGCAACCACTTTGATACGAAGCCGGCCGTGCCGGGAACGCCCACGAGGCTGGCACCGGCCACGGCCAGCGCCGCCGTGGTCAGTGGCATACGCCGGCCGATCCCGGCAATGTCCTGCAGGCGAAGGCCGTTGACACGCATGGCGATCGCCGCGACCGCCAGAAACAGCGCGCCCTTGGCCAGGGCATGATTGAACATGTGAGCGACGGCCGCCGTAAGGCCCGCCTCGTTGGCAAAACTGGCACCGAGCAGGATGTAACCAATCTGCGCGACCGAGGAAAACGCCAGCAAGCGCTTCAGGTTACTCTCAACCATGGCCACGGCGGAGCCCACCAGTATGCCCAGTATGGCCAACGGCACCAGGAACACCGCGAACTGCATGGTGTGCCCTACCAGGTTGTCCTGAAACAGGAAGAAGTCAAAGCGCAGCAACACGTAGATCGCCACCTTGGTGGAACAGGCGGCCAGAAAGGCAGTGACCACATGGGGCGCGTAGGTGTAGGCACCAGGCAGCCACAAATGCAGCGGGAAAACGGCCGCCTTCAGCGCCAGGCCCACCGATATGAACCCGGCGGCAACCAGAATCGGCCGCTGGTCGGACACATCGGCGATACGTGATTCCATATCGGCAAAGTTCAGGGTGCCCGTCATCATGTACACCAGACCCACACCAATCAGGTAAAAGGTGGCACCAATAGTGCCCATGATCAGGTATTTGAACGTGGCCGTCAGGGCACGTCGGTCAGGACCCGCCGCAATAAGGATGTAGGTCGCCAGCGAGGAGATTTCCATGAACACGAAAACATTGAATGCATCGCCAGTGATCGCAATACCGGACAGGCCGGCCAAAACGATCAACCAGGCCGCATAGAACAGGTGCTGGCGACCTGCGTCGATATCCAGGCCCAGGCTGGCACGACCACTGAGCAGGGCGGCAGTCGAGGCTCCAGTCACCAGCAGCAACACAAGCGTGCCAAGGGCATCGATCTCGAGCACGATGCCATAGGGGCCCGGCCACCCTCCCATGGCGTAACTGATGGCGCCGGTGGTCATCACGCTGGCGGTGAGGCTGATTGCAATGACAAAGGCCATCACACTCGCGGCGCAGGCAGCCGCCCATGCCAGGCCGGGGCCTCGCAGCAACACCAGCAGTGGAGCCGTAAGTAGTGGCACTGCCACCTGCAGCGCCGGCAGTTGGGTAGCCAGGCTCACCTGTTCAGGTCCTGCTGCTGGATTTCGTCTTCTTCGATAGTGCCGTAGGCCTCATAGATACGCACGACCAGCGCCAACCCCAGGGCGAGGGTTGAGATTCCCACCACAATCGCGGTGAGAATAAGCACCTGGGGCAGCGGGTTGGAGTAGATGGCATCGTCAACGCCCTTCTGGATAATCGGTGCGGTGCCGCCTTCGACCTTGTCCATGGTGATGTAAAGCAGAAACACCGCCGCCTGGAAGATACTCAGGCCAAGCAGCTTCTTGATCAGGTTGGGCCGGGAAATCACCGCATAAAAGCCCACCATGAGCAATAGCGCAAAAACCCAGTAGTTAAACAGGCCGAAAAGCTCCATGCGCTAGCGCCCCCTGGCCGCAAACGCGTGATAGATGGCAAGCAATACTCCCGCCACCGTAATGCCAACACCCAGTTCAATCACAATGATGCCCCACTGCTGCCCCTTGACCGGATCCTCGGCGAGCACGCTGTAATCCAGAAAATTACCGCCCAGCAACATCGTCACGACACCGACACCGCCATACAGCAGCGCCCCGCCGGCCATCATCCACACAAGCAGGCGCGGGGAGATGACCGTCAGTGCCTCGCGCTCACCTTCAATCAGGGCATACAGAATAATCGCCGAGGCGAAGATCGCCCCGGCCTGAAAACCACCGCCCGGGCCGTACTCGCCGTGAAACTGTACATACAGCGCAAACAAGAGAATAAAAGGAATCAATAACCGCCCCACCACCTGCGGTACCAGGTGATGACTGAGGTAGGTCCGTCCAAGGGCCAGCTCTTCACGCCTGCGCTCGCCCACGGCGCCGGGCAGCCCCAGCAGGAACAGCACACCAATGCCCGCCGTCAGCACCACGATCACTTCGCCGAGCGTATCGTAGGCCCGAAACGAACCCAGCACTGCGGTCACCACGTTGGGGATGCCGATCAGTTCCGGCGTTTGCTCCAGGTACCAGGGCGCCACGTGCTGGTGCACCGGCGCACCCGGGTCGCCCAGCCGTGGATTGCCAAATGTAGCATGCACCACCACCAGTGTTGTGAGGGTAACGACAACCAGCGCCAGCCAGCGGCCTTTGGGAATGCTGCGTTCCCGCCCCGGCGTAAGCGCCAGGGCGCCCAGCAGAAGCACGGTTGAGATACCCGCTCCCACTGCGGCCTCGGTGAGTGCGACGTCTGCGGCGTCCAGCACAAAAAAATTCGCCGCCATCAGCAGCGAGAAGATGCCCATGAGCGTGACCGCCGTAAACAGGTCTTGCTCGCGTACAATCGCAATCGCCACAATCAACAGCAAGGTGAGTAGGAATACACCGAAAACAATGGTGATCACTTCGGCAAGTCCTCTGGCATGTCGGCGTCACGGGGCAGCAGCCCGGCCAGCAAGGCCGCATTGGCCAGCGCATAGGTGGCGGTAGGTCCGGTCAGCAGCAGGAAAACGGCGATCGCCGCGAGTTTGACCGACGCCAGCGTCAGGCCGGCCTGCACCATGGTACCGCCGATAATCAACAGGGTGCCCAGCGTATCGGTGAGACTGGCGGCATGCATGCGCGTATACAGATCCGGCAGGCGCAGAACGCCGATCCCGCCGATCAGCACAAAACCGGCTCCGCCCAGCAGCAGGATCCAGCTCAATACGTCCAGCGCCTGCGCCATCAGGTGTCCTCCGCCCTGTCGGCATCGTCCTGGTGCCGGTTCTCGAAAAACTGCAGCACGGCCAGCACGCCGATGAAATTGATCAGCGCGTACGCCAGTGCAAGGTCGAGAAAATCAGGCCGACCAAACAGGAAAGTCACGACAGAGAGCAGCAACACCGTCTTGGTACCGAACATGTTCACCGCCAGTACCCGGTCATACACGCTGGGCCCGACCAGCGCCCGCGCGATCGCGAGGATCATAGTCACCAGGATAGCGAATGCGGCTGCCAGGAACATGGGGTCAGTCCTTTCCCAGGGCGGCGACACGCCGGTTCATTTCGCCTTCCTGCAGGGACTCGGCCAGCTCGCGGGTGAGGCAGTGCACGAGCAGTTCACCCTCATGGTCATCCACGGTCACGGTGCCCGGCGTCAGGGTGATGGAGTTACCCAGAATGGCCTGGCCTACGGGATCAGGTGACAGCGCATCCAGCTTGATCACGGTTGGACTGATTGCCGGACGCCGGCTCATCACAATGCGTGCGATCTGCAAATTGGCAACGATCAATTCCTTGCCCAACCACCCCCAGAAAGGTAACAAGCGCCAGACCAGGTGCAGGCTGAACACGTCCTGCCGAAAGAAGCCCATGCGCAGCGACAAAACCAGAACAAGCAGACAGGACAACACACCAAGACCCAGCAGCAGGGGCTTGTACATTCCGCTCCAGAGCAGCCACGCCAAAAACCACAGTAGCAGTGTCAGCAAAATTCGCATTATTGGTTCCGTTGACAGTAACATCCGGGCCATGCACACCCCTGGCCCCGCGCGCTGAACCGCCAACTCACACCGTACCCGGGCCGACAGCACACGCTCTGGATTGTATCAGGCCGCAAGCCGCTTTGCCTCAGTTGCGCACGCAATAAGCCACCCGAGGGTGCGTTTGCAGCACGATCGCGCTACCTGCCAAAGTTGTAGCTGACAGTCACCCCGATCGTACGCGGCGCAAGCTGGCGCCGGATCTCGACGTACGGCGATGTAATCATCACGCCGTTGTCGTAATCGGGAACGTCGGGCAGCGCCCTGTCCTTGAGCCTGGCGCTTTCATCGGCGATATTTTTGACCCAGATGTTCGCATCCCAGGCGCTGTTGACAGAGCGCAGGCCCAGGTACAGGTCCAGGCTGGCGTAGCTGTCGAGATCCTCGCGGTTGGCGGGCGAGTAATACTCTGATTCCATATTCAGCAAGCCACGCACGTACCACTGACTGGAAAGATTCGTCAGAGCACCCCAATACTCCGATGCAATATTGGCGGACCACTCGGGCAGGCCACCGGCCGGATCACCGTTCAGGTCGCAGGTATTGAACGACCAGAGCGCGTCACCCACGGGCGCGTCGGTGGTGCACGCTACCGCGTCGGCCTTGGTCAGCTCTGTCTGGTTAAAGCTGATCGAGGAGCTGACGTTCCAATTCTCGCTAATCAGCATTGCGAAGTCCGTATCAAAACCGTAGGAGATGGCCTCGTCCACGTTCACTACCGGATCAGCCAACGAGACGGCGCCGTCCAGATCCCTGTAGGAAACGCTCGCCGCCTGGTAATGAAACTGCTCGTAGAGCTGGTAGTAGGTCGCGAAGTTGAATGAGCCGCGACCCTCCCACAGCCGCCACTTGAAACCGAGCTCCAGGTTGTAGCTGTCTTCTGAATCAAAGGCACCGAACACGGGGGGCTGGGGATTCCCCGCAATATTTGCCGAGCCGTCGCGCCAGCCCGTGTCAAACGCGGCGTAGGCCATGAGGTCTTCATCGAGATCATGCTGGTACTTGATTGAACCCGTGAAGGCATCGTCTTCCAGCTGCTGCACCTCGGGTAAAACGCCATCGGTTTCGCTGGAGCGCACCAGCACCTCCCCCATATCGGTGAGCAGGAAGGCGTTAGTCACAAACGGCTGCTCGGCGTTGCGCTTGGCGTCGTTGTAGCGCAGGCCAAGGGTTAACGTGCCGTTATCGCTGATGCTTATCGAGTTGTGTGAAAACACCGCCCAGTCTTCGGAGGTAAGCGACGCCGTCGAACGGGTGTCGGCACGCACCGGGGTTCCCGGGATGCGTGGATCAAAGACATAGGTGGTGGCCTCTACCCCGGTATTGGATTCGGCATCGCCATAGTAGGCGCCGACCGTCCAATCCCAGAAATCGTTGCCCTGTGAGGCCAGGCGAAACTCATAGATGCTGTTTTCAGTGGGTGACGGCACAAACTGCTCTCGGCCCTGCACCTCGGTGGCATCTCCATCGAAAAAGCGGTCGATGCTGGCGTCCTGGTAGCTGTAGGAGACCGTGGCGACCCAGTCGTTGGTGAAGGTGTAGTTGCTCTCAAAAATCAGGAACTCGGCCTTGTTTTCATAGGCGCCGTCGAAATCCCCCAGTGCGATGCGATCATCGAAATCGATGCCCTGCCCTTCCACTACGATATCGGCATCGGCATCGTCTTCAATAGAATGCCATGACAGGCGCGCGTCAAAGTTACTGGACGGCTCCCACAGCAGGACGATGCGATAGGCCTTGGTCTCTGTTTGCGAATCCTCATCCAGTGTGACGTTCGTAACACCGCTGTTTTCATTGTTGTCGTACAGGCCGGAAACTCGCAGGCCCAGTGTATTCTTGATCAGTGGCAATGAGGCCGCGACCTGGGTATTGGAACCGTCGCGATCGGTGAAACTCTGGCGAATGAAGCCGTCAATGCTTTCCAGGTTCGGGTTTGTGGTACGGATTGTGATGGCGCCGGCCGGGGAGCTCTTGCCGTACAGCGTTCCCTGGGGCCCACGCAGAAGTTCCAGCTGCTGCAGATCGTACAGGCCACTGAACAGGTTGCGTTCCTGCGCGATAAAGGTGCCGTCCATGTAGGTGGTCACGCGCGGCGAGATAGGCGCGGTCAGGTTGGTGCCCAGACCCCGTGTGGCGATATCGGTGTCAAACTGCGTGCCGCTGATCGACAGGCCGGCCGTCATGTTCGAGAGTTCGTCAAAGCTGAAGATGGCAAATTCATCCAGCGCCTCACCCGTCACCACGTTAACGGTAATTGGAGTATCGGCCAGAGATTCCACGCGCTTCTGCGCCGTCACGATAATCTCTTCGAGCACCAAAGACCCACTACTTTGCGCAACTGACTGCAGTGGCACCCCGAGGGCAACGATGGCGGAAACAAGGACTGAACTGCTGGCTATGCGCATGGCGGGATGACCTCTTTTTTATAGTTTTGGCTATATTCCCACTGTAGAGTCTAAACGAGATTCCTGTCAATGTCTGGCTGGGTTAGGCACTACCTTGCGGACGCATTTTTGCCTGAGGTTATCGTGATGGGAACAAAATCGGCGGCCCACCGAGCTCGACCTGTCCGCATGCTGCGACACGGCTGCAGTGAGCTTCGCTCGGCCAGGTTTTCCCCTATGACCTGAATGCTTACATCTCTGATCGCGCAAATAGTTCTGCGAGGGTCAACAACTGTAGTAGCAGTGGCGTTCAAAGCCTCGGGGCCCTGATCAGTCGAACCGGCGCCTGGTTTTTTCAGGCTCCGTAAACCGTCCTGGTAGTCAAAGCAGGCCGCGTGCTTCACGGGCGACTCTAACCGTGGCCTGAGTCCTGATTATCTGGCCGTTGTTTACCTGACCCCTACCTACCTGGCCCTTGTTTACCCGGCCCCTGCTTACCTGACCCCTGCTTACCTGACCCCTGCTTACCTGACCCCGGTTGACCTTGCTCTGGCTTAGCCGTCTCTGGCTAACAACAGGATCACTTGGGCCGTGGCTCCTGGAGCATGCCATGCAGTGCCTGCAAGATAATGGCTCGTCGCTGTTGCCGCTGCGCTTGCGTCAGTGGCACCGGCCAGAAGATGTTCTGGCCCAGATGCTCCACAAGATGGATTGCTGCCTCATACAGCAACGGCTCCGTTGTCACTCCGCTGACATCAATCGGGCAGGCAAGAAACAGCTCCATGATCTCCTGCAGGATGCGCTCGCGATGAGCGCTGGCCGGTGACGCCGGGTCGTGGATTTCATTGGCGATAGGCGCGCCCAACGGGCCAATATCCTGCAGCCATTCAAAGTATGCATCTACCACGCACTCCAGCAGCGTTGGAAAGTCAGCAGCGCTGCCAATGGCGTCGGCCAGGTACGCGGTCAGCCTGTCGTTGACCCGCCCAACGACGACGTCAATCACCGCGTAACGATCCTTGAAGTAGCGATAGAAGGTCGGGCGCGAGGTTCCCGCCGCCTGGATGATCTGCTCTACAGAACTGGCGTGATAGCCCTGCTGTGCATAGACCTGCGCCGCCGCTGCAACAATCAACTCGCTTAACTCATCCCCCGATGCGGCACCTGCCTGGGGCCGCCCCCGTCGACGCCGCGCTGGCGATGGTTTCCGTGGCGGGCTCGCAGCTTCTTTCGATGTCTTCGTGGGTTCGTTCGACATGCGTGTCGTGTGACCTGAAAGTGATGGGTTGGGCGTTGCACCCCTCACTTATAATGCATCCAGTGCTACTTTTCACCTGAAGAGCAATCAGCGGTAGCATTGGGCGTGGCAGATAACCTGAGCCCAACTCAACCAGTGTTAGCGGGCAGTGCGCTGCGGTGGCACAATACCCCGCCGAACTGCCGTGGCGCGCATCTCTACACTACCGCGTACCCGAACACACCACACCCAACGCGCAAGGATGCACGCCACGCATGAACAACCCTGTACACTCTTCTTCCCTGCGACGGGTATGGCTCGGTTTGGCAATCTGCCTGGCCGCAACGGCACAGGCGGAACCGGCTGGTATCGTCACCCTTCCATTCCTGACCACGCGCGATGTCACACTCACGGATGATGGCGGCGTTGAATATACCAACGATACCGGCGCGCTCACAGCAGGCCAATGCAGCGTCGAGCTTGCCCAAAAACCTGCACTGACGGCCAGTAATCTCGCGATCCGCACGCTACCGGTTGCCAGCGTGATGGCAGGGCTTGGGCCGCCCGAGCGCGGCATCGTGGTGTACATCCACGGCTACAATATCAGCATCGACCGCGCGTGCCGCGATGCAGCCCGGTTCGCCCATCGCGCCGCCCTTGTAGAGAGACTTCTGCTGTTTAGCTGGCCAGCCAGCAGCATGGGGCTGACCTATTTCAAAGATGAAGCCCGACTGGCCAGCAGCGTACCCGCTCTGGTTGGTGCACTGAATGAGCTCGGCGCACGCTACGGTTTTGGTCATCTCACGATTGCAGCGCATAGCATGGGCTCACGCATTGCGCTCCAGCTTGGCGAAGTACGCCCACCCGGGCAGCGGTTCGATAACCTGCTGCTGATTGCATCAGACATCGACCGCGCAGTGTTCGCCAGCGCCCTGCCGCAGATACAACAGCAAGTGCGTCGTATTACGCTGCTGGTGTCAGATGCCGATAAACTGCTGCTGCTGTCGCAGGCGGTGAACCGCGCCGAGCGACTTGGCCAGGCCGTGGACTTTAGCGCTCCGGGCGTGACCGTTGTAGATGTTAGCGACTTCGACAATCCCGGCATCAGCGGGCACGAGTACCATCTGGACAGCCAGCAAGTGGGTGCAATGCTTGAAGCGCTGCTTTCAACTGCTGCCAACAAACCGCCAGCTGTGCAGTGAACGGCCTGCACATCTATTTTCTTTTTTAACTCAGCGTTGAGTGGCTTGCCGGGTTATCCTGCGCGCCAGTCTTTTGAACGGTTCGACCCGCTATGCTTCAACGCACAATGCTTCAACGCACAATATTTCAACGCACAATGTTTCAACGCGCAATGTTTCAACGCGCAATGTTTCAACGCACACGGTTTCAGCGCAAAACGCCTGCATCGCTAGGCTGCGCTACGCTGACAACCACACAGGCTGCTGCAGGCCAGCGCCGCAGTGCACGTCTTCGTCGCTTGCGCGCAGCAGGGCTGCGATGCGCGGCCCTTTTGGCAGCACTGTTTTCGAGTAGCGCCTACAGTGCAGAACACGGGGCCGGGTACTGCAACCAGGACAAGCTGCAAAGGCCAAGCATTGGCCTGGCATTGGGCGGTGGTGGCGCGCGCGGCAGTGCACACATCGGCATCCTGCGCACACTGGAGGAAATGCGTATTCCCGTGGACTACATCGCGGGAACCAGTATGGGCTCACTGGTAGGAGCACTGTACGCCACAGGCATGACCGCCGACGAACTGGAAGACGTTATCCTCGCGATCGACTGGGATTCGCTGTTCAGCGATGACACCGCCAGGGTCGAACGCCCCTTTCGGCGCAAACGCGACGACGACCTGGCCCTGTACGGCCCAAAACTGGGCCTGGGTGAAGGCTCTACCCTGCTCGCACAGGGCGCGATCAGCGGGCAAAAGATCAGTGTGCTGTTCGAGCAGCTGGTACGCCAGCGCTCAACCGTGGACGATTTCTCGCAGCTGCCCATTCCCTACCGGGCGATAACCACCGATCTGGCCACCGGCAAGGCTGTGGTGCTGAGCGAGGGCGACCTGGCGCTGGCTATGCGCGCCAGCATGTCTGTGCCGGGTGTGTTTGACCCGGTGGTCTGGGGCGAGCATCTGTTGGTCGATGGCGGCCTGGTGAACAATGTACCACTGGACGTTGTGCGCGACATGGGCGCGGATATCGTGATTGCCGTTGATGTGGGTACGGGGCTCACGCCCAGGGAAGACTTGACCAATGTTGTCGCCGCATTGAGCCAACTGACCAGTTTCCTGACCACGCAGAACGTCGAGCGCAATCTCGCCACGCTGCACGAGACCGACATTCTCATCCAGCCACCTTTGGGCGATGCCGTCACGTCGGCATCATTCAGCAAGGCATCCACAGGTATCAGCATCGGCTACGATGCCGCGCAGCAGGCGCGTAGCCAGCTGCAATCACTGGCCTTGAGCGAAGCGCAGTACCAGAGCTATCGCCAGGGCAAGGACAATTGCTCCACACCCTTCAAACGCGTTGACTTCGTGCGCCTGGAGAATCATTCACGTTTTGCCGACGCAGTGATCATGGAGCAAGTCGCGGTGCAGGCTGGCGACGCGGTAGATTACGCCGCATTGGACAAAACCGTCACCGACATTTACGCGCTGGGTTTTCTACAGCTGGCCCGCTATGAAATCATTGAGGAAGACGGGGCGACTGGCCTGGTAATACACGTGACACAGGACAGCCGCGGTACCCAGTTCCTGGAAACGGGTATGGACTTTTCCGGCAACGGCGACAGCACGGCCATCAACTTGCGGGTGGCTTACCTCAACACCGCGCTGGACGCCTATGGCAGTGAACTGCGCGCACTCGCCCAGGTCGGTGAAGACCCTGGGCTGATGTTGGACCTGTACAAATACTTTGAACCGGAACTGAAACTGTTTATGCAGCCGCGATTGTTTGCCGAGCGCCGGGAAATCATTCGCTATGACGAGGGCGATGCCATTTCTATTTCCCAGGTGAGTCAATATGGCGGTTCGTTCGGCATAGGCCGCGAGTTCAGTCGTCATGCGGTGATGTCCGGTGGCGTCAGGATGTTCACCGGCGGTGCCGACATCGAGGTGGGTCCACCGGGCACGCCAGACTTCGACTTTAACGGCGGGGAGTACTACCTCGCAGGGGTTTACGATCGGCTGGATGATCGCTACTTTCCCGGCCATGGCATGCTGGCCGCCGTGGGCTACTTCGACTCGCGCGATCACCTGGGCGCGGATGATGACTACAAGCAACTGACGCTGGATGCTTTCATCGCACGCAGCTTTCAGCGTCATTCGTTTCTCGCGGGCCTGCGCTACAACGAAACGATTGAGGGCGAGGCGCCCGAGTACGCGCTCTTCCGCGCCGGCGGTTTCACGCGGCTCTCCGGCTACCGACGCCAGGAACTCAATGGCCAGAATTTCGGCATGGTTCTGGGTGGTTATCGCTACCACGTTGCGGGTAGCGGCCTGCTTCCGGCTTTTGTCGGCGGCACGTTGGAATACGGACAGGTGGCACAGAACGCCAACGACGTTTTCGACGACGGGGAGTATCACGGCAGTGTCTACTTTGGCTACCGCTCCCCTATCGGCCCTTTGTACCTGGGCATCGGTGCCAATGAAGACGGCGACCACACGTACTTTTTCCAGATTGGGAATATCTTCGGGAACTCCAGCCTGACGCGCTAGAGGCCGGCCAGCGCGCCCGTTTGCACCTGCCGGTAAAGCCAGTCAGCGCAGGCCGGCGTGTTGAGCTGGGCTACCCGCTATGGGCCGAGAGCTGCGAGGGCGCAGCACGCTGGCTTCGGCCTACCGCGCCCTGTGCCTAGCCTGGCAAGCGCGGGTTCTCGCGCGCCAGAATGCTCTCGGTGCGTGCCCTGACCTGCGCGTCATTCGTTTTGCTCGGCGGCAGTATCCAGAACTTGCCGGCGCTGATACCTTCAAGGCACGTCTGGGCGACTTCTTCCGGTTCCGTCAGTGGCATGTTTTTCAGGCCCGAGGCTTGCGCAAGGTCCTGCATGCTGGTGTAGGCCACCGGCTCATCGTCATCACGCAGGTGTTGCGGCCGGTTGCGCATGGAGCTCAGAATATTGGTGTTCACCAGGTGGGGGCCAGGGAACAGCACGTGCGCCTGCAAGGCAGCCTTGTCCATCAGGAACTGGTAGTGCAACACCTCTGACATACTCGTCACCGCTGCCTTGGTGGAGGCGTAGATTGGCGTCGTGGGAAAGGAGTACAGGCCGCCGTTTCCCGACGAGGTGTTCACCACATGGCCCTTTTCACCGTGCGCGAGCATATTGGGTACAAAAGCCTGGATGCCATTGGCGATACCCATCACGTTAACACTGAACCCCCATTGCCAGTCATTGGGCGTTAGCGTCCACATGCGGCGCTGTGCTTCCTTGATGCCGACGCCGGCGTTGTTACAAAGAACATGCACGTTGCCAAAGGCCTTGCGGCTTGCCGCTTCCAGCGCGGCCATTGAATCTGCACAGGTGACATCAGCCTGCACACCGATCACTTCCAGGCCTTGCTGTTGCAGTTCGGCGCTGGATTTTTGCAGTGCTTGTGCCTCCACATCCGCCATGACCACGTTCATGCCATGGCGCGCGAACAGTTCACATAGGCAGCGCCCCACCCCTGACGCACCGCCAGTGACAACAGCGGTCTTGCCCTGAAACTCATCGTGCATGTCTTGCTACTCCTGTGGCATGTGCCTGTGGCGCGCCGCTATCACTTTGCAGCGCTGGAGGTTCCCGCTACGGCTTCGAGATCGCTGGGCAGGCCCCCTTCCCCGGGGTAGGGGCCGCCGAAATAGAATTGCGAAAAGTACTTGCGAAAACGCATGATCGGACCATCGCCATCACACAGCACCGGGTTGCGCAGATGAAACTTGTGGTGCCAGATGGGTATATCACCTTCCAGGCCGCGCTGGCCGTTGGTGCTCTCTATAGCCGCTTCCATTCCCATGGCCTCGAAGGAACCCGCGGCATAGGGTTGGTGCAGATAAATAAAACGCACCTCTACCGTGGCATCGTTGATGGGCGTCACCAGGGGTTGCAGCACATATTCCATCATACCGGTGAAACGCACCCACTTTTGACCAGCCCCGTTTTGCACAACCTGCACCGTGGATTCGACCTCATGCGCGTTGCCCGCCTCGTCAGTTACCGTGCGGGACCCGCTCACCTTGCTGCGACGGATATGCCCTTCGTAGGTTGTCTCTCCCTCGGGCACGGCCTCCATGCGGTGTACATACTTGAAATGCGCCACGTCTACCCCGTTCTCTGCGATCTCCTGCGGGCAGGAATCGAACGTCCACTCAAAGCGCTGGCGCTCGGTCCATGCCGGGTTGCGCATTTCATCGAGTTCAATCACGTCGTGATCGGGTGCGGCATCCTCGGGGTGATACCAGGCCCAGATCACTTCGTTCTTCTCACACACCGGGTAGGTTTTCAGGCACGGCTTGCCCTCCCACTTCGGGGGGATGCGGCTGGCATAGGGAATGTCGGTGATGACGCCTTCGGTGTTGTATTGCCAATGATGGAATGCGCAACGAATCGATTCGCCCTGCACCGTACCGCCGTGCCCCAGATGCGCGCCCAAATGCGGACAGGCAGGATGTGTTAAACCCACGCGGCCCGACTCGGTACGAAACAGCACCATGTCGCGATCGAAGTAGTGGATATTGCGAACGTCGCCCACGGCCAGTTCATCGCTATAGCCAATACAGAACCAGCCAAACGGCATGGGCATGGGGAATCGGTCAGACATGATTATCCTCCTTGTTCTGGCGGGTTTGGCACTGACAACAATCAGCCGCTGGCCTGTACGGTTGCGCGCGGCCTCAGGCCGCTGCCTCCACAAAGTCGCTTTTCAGCGGGCCGATACGCTGTGCGATGGCGTTCAGCGCATCAACATCAAGATCGTAGCAATTCAGCGCGTTGGCACTGAGCATAGCCTCGATCTCCTGCTCTGGCAGCCCTTTCATATACGTCACCAGTTTTTCATGCGTTTTTGGCCAGGAGCCTTCCGGGTGCGGGTAATCTGTGCCCCACATGACCCTGTCGATACCTATCTCGTGTCGCACTGCGGTGGAGCCCTCGTCAAACAGCGCCGAGGCACCAATCCAGCAGTTGCGCCTGAAATACTCGCTCGGCGGCATGGTCAGGTTGCTGCGGAAATCCCCGAGCTTGCCCGTGGTATGCTTGACCGAGGCACGCACGTCCATCATCTCCAGCAGGTGCGGCACCCAGAACTCGCTGACTTCAGTCAACGCAAACTTCAGATTCGGGAACTTCTCAAACACACCGCCAAAGATCAAATGCCACATAGGCCGCCCCGCCCACCATGCAAACTCCGTGAGAAATATCCCAATGGCACCGGGTAGCTGATAGTTGTAATCGGGCGACGGGCCAGAATGCGTGTGCACGACCATCTTATGCTCCTGGCAAAACTCCCAGATCGGATAGTACTTGGGGTGATTGTAGGCGTCCCGATCACCCATGAGCGCAGGGATCAAAATGCCCTTGAGGCCGTTGGTGTGTGCCCATTTCACTTCGGCCAGTGCCTCATCCACGTCGTAGAGCATCAGGACGATCGCAAGGCCAATCCGGCGCACCGGGTCTTCTTTGCAGAATTCTGCAATCCAGCGATTGTGCGCACGGGCACCGGCCCATTGCAGCTGCGGGTCGATTCCCCAGGGCTTGAGACTCAGGCCCGCGCCGAACGGCGGGGCATTCTGCTCGGTAATGCCATCGGGGAAAAGCACCTCTGCTGCAACCCCGTCACCGTCTATCACGCGGTTGCGTACACTGCCATCCCAGGCGCCTTTCAGGTCGTCTTCGATACCCGCGCGCCACTTGTCGTTGAATTCCGCGATCAGGAGTTTTTCTTCGGCACGGCGCGTCATTTTCTTCTGTATTGGCAGCGCCTCATCGAAGGCACTGTGAAACTTGCTGTCCAGATAATCCCGGTAGCCCTCCATCGGCAGGCCGGCATGGCCGTCGGTGGACACAATGAGGTAGCGGTCCATGTGGTTTACTCCTTACGATGCTTGTCTGTCGTGCTTGTCTGTCGTGCTTGTCTGTCGTGCTTGTCTGTCGTGCTTGTCTGTCGTGCTTGTCTGTCGTGCTTGCGAGTCATGCTTGACTGTCATGCTCGCCGGAAGCACTTGTCTGCGGGCTTCGCCTGCGTTGTTTAACTGTCACGCTGTTGTGTCAGGCTAATGGCCCTTGTCATGAGCGATAGCGCTGCCCATTCGGGACACCTGACAGTGCCCGTCTGCTCCCACAGGCCCTACAGCGGGCCACCGTTGCGCCCCGGCCAGCGGCTGCCGGAGATAGTGTCAATATGCGGCCAGAAGCCCTCCGGGTCGAGCGCGCCTTCCAGGGTGATATCCCTGCTTTGATACTCTGGCCACCACAGGTGCGCACTCAACTGCTCAAGCATCGGCAGACGCATGGCGATTGGGTCCCAGGGGCTTTCCCGCAAGGTCAGCGTGCCATTGAGGGCCACCCGATGACCGGGGCCGTACTTGCCGTGCACGCGCACGACATGGGGCGGAAAATCGTAACCCTTGCCAAAACCGACCTGGCGCGACACTTTCACCCACCATTCATTGCGCTCTATGCCCTGGGCAGGTAGCGGGTCTTCCTCTGCCAGGGTGCCTTCAAACTCAACGAAGGTGTAGCGCTGGTGTGTACAGCGCGCACTCACCTTCTTGCCCAGCCGAAAGTACTCTGTCTCGCTGGGAAACTTGGGCTGGCCGTTGGCAGACTGGCAGATAAAAATCGGCGCCTCCTGGTCAATGCCGTAACCGATCGCCCATTCACCGGCGATGCCGTTGTAATCGGCATCTACCGTCATCAGAATGCCATACTCGGGCTCCTCATTGACCGGCAGGTTATAAATCGTGAGGTTGACGTTGGCATGCGCGCCGGGCTCGATACCTGGTGGTAGCAGTTCAGCCAGTTTGCCGGGGTCTGTCCTGTAAACAATCTTGAGCATGGGCCACTGGCTGATCTCACCGGGGCTGGTCGATGGTTCCTGTGTCGGGTCGGACATGGGTCTCTCCTTATCTCGCAGAAACCACAAGCTACACGGCCATGGTCAGGCGAAAAACCGTGTGCGCGTGGTTAGAGTGTTTCCGGTGGGGGGATATTGCGCCAGGTACACCACTGCCAGCGCCGCTGGTGCAGCACCCGGGGTTCACCTGGCCTGATACCAGATGGCCGAACTGATCGCCCGCTCCTGCAGGCTGGTCGGCTGCGGCGCCTCCACCCCGAGGCGGTGCGCGTCATAGGTTGACCAGCGCGGCGTGGGTATCTCGATTGCGCGCGCGTAATAAAAGGCCTCCTGCGCAGGATCAAACGAAGGGTCCTGCCAGAACGCGCTCAACTGCGCCGCACCGATGGTGTTGCTGTAGGTGGCGTTGGCGATGTCCACGGTATTGCCAACCTCCGGTACATTGCCGCTCGCGTCGGGTGTACGGCCGTCAGAGAAGGCCACGTCATAGACTTTCTCGTGACTGCGACCGGCTGCATCAACCCACCCCTTGATAATCTGCAGGCGATCCAGGTTGGCGCCGCGTGGGTCCTTGGCCACCCACACGGCAAAGCCCGGCACAGCATCAGCTGCATCGACACGCGCTTCACGCTGCGCAAGCGTGAGCACCCCGCCCATGGGAACACCAAGCGCATAGGCCTGTTCCAGCAGGTCGGGCTGGTCAAGCAGGTCGGCGCTGTAATCGAAACCACCGAAAAAGCGCAATCGGATGCGTGGCCCTGACGTTGCAAAGGTTTCTTTGCGCGCCAACGCGTCAAACACCGATTCCCGGGTATTTTCCTGCGCCCAGACGCCGGCCAAACCGGCCGCGCCCCAGTCGCGCGTGCGGTGCAGTGAACCGGGCATGAAGATGGACTTCGCCAGCCGCAGGCCGGCAGTGCCGTCCATCAATGGCAGCTTGCCGTGGTGCTGGTCCTCCTGTACCGAACTGCTGGCGTTGTGACTGTCGCTACTGCCAATCACGCCGAAGCGGTACGGGTTAAAGCCCTCGGTGTGGGCAAACTCGATGCCCGCGCGCAGCGCATCACGGGCATAGCTGCCGCGCGGGTCGCTATAACTGGCGGTGGCACTGAGCTGCGCTGACATGATTTCAAAATCGGCGAACTGGTCTTCATCAGACAGCAAGGGGTGTGTTTCCGAAGTGCCCTTGATCTGCATGATTTCACTGAGGGGTTCGTTACGCATTCTCTGCTGCGCATACTCGGCGGTCATGGGGCTGCCATCTGCCTGGGTGCGCTCATACATCAATCCGTTGGAGACGTTCGCATTGTGCGGAATAGCCATGACCACCTTGCCCTGCGCTCTCTGTTGGTCCAGCGCGTCCCACAGGTCTTCGGGGTTTTCTGAATCCAGTGAACTGAACGGCAGCGCGGGCACGTTGGTGTCGCGATACAGCACGTTGCGATGCAGGTTCTGGCCTTCAGGCATGGAGGACCACTCATAGCCCACCAGCGTGGTAAATACACCCGGTTCATAATGTGCATCGGCGGTCGCCACCATGAGTTGCCAGGCGTTCATGGCAATCGCGCGAACCTCGGGCGAGTTGGCGTACAGCTCCAGGCCTTTCACATTGCGCACGATGTCCAGCAGGGTGTAGGCCAACGACAGCGGCCCATCATTGAGCAAGCGTTCGCGCAGCCCGCGCTCTTCCAGTGCCAGCGTGCGCTCGTCCACGCGCGCAGCGCCCATGTACTCCGAGTGATCCGTAACCGCGGCAAAATCCAGCGGGCGATCGATACGAATGGGATAGCCCGCCGCGTGTTCGATGGTACCGCCACGCGCGAAGTAGTAGGCATCATCCGGCGTGGCGGTCACTCCCAGGGTATAGGCGTCGGTAGAGAAACTGGTGTGAATGTGCACATCGCCCCACAGCAGCTGTCGCAGCGGGTTGTGCTCAACCGCCGGCTTGTCCGGTGGCGGTGCAGCTGTGGCCGGATCAAACACCGGGTACAGCGTTGGATCATCCACAGGGCCACACGCGGCGATCAGCACCAGCGCTGC
Organism: Gammaproteobacteria bacterium; assembly: GCA_024742415.1. Classification (GTDB taxonomy): domain Bacteria; phylum Pseudomonadota; class Gammaproteobacteria; order Pseudomonadales; family Halieaceae; genus Marimicrobium. The sequence goes on along the minus strand of JANSYN010000010.1, from coordinate 144,493 downwards.
AGTAACGATCAGCCGGCGCAACAGGCAGTGACTGGTCTTCATGCGTGACGACCTCGGCGGCGGCGATACCACCACAGCGCAAGCACCGCAAACAGGGCCAGCAGTACATGGGGCAGGTATTTGGGCCCGTAGAAAAAAACCAGGGCGTTAATGGCGACCTGTTTTCCCACCGCATAGTTATCCGGCATGGGCAACACGCCGACACGTTCAACGTAGCTGTCGTAGTCGCGCTGCAATCGTGCAAACACATCCGGGTGGCGGGCACGCAGATCCGCGGTTTCACCGGGGTCCCTGCGAATGTCGTACAAACGCCACTGCCTGTCACCCACGGGGGGCTGGTTCTTCACCAAATTGAAATCGCCGCGATACAGCGCCGCGTTGCCGGAAAACTCATAGCCGATGACATCGTCGGCACTGTACACGGGTGCGCGACTTCCCTTGAACACAGGCAGCAGGCTTTTTCCGCTGACAGGTTCGAGATCTGGTGCTGCTGCGGGCTCCGCCACTGCGGCGATGTCCAGCACAGTGGCCGCGATGTCGGTGACGTAGGTAAACTCGTGATAGATCTCACCGGGGCGGGCTGCCCCGGCACCGGCAATAATCAGGGGGACACGCACGCCGCCCTCGCTGGCATAAAACTTGATGCCATCGAGCGGAGTATTCGCCACCCTGCCCCAGCGACTGCCAGCAGCCACCCAGCTCCCCTTCTCGCCCAGCGCCTCGACCTGGCGATGGTAGTTACGCTCCAGCCAGCGGCGCCCCCACTTGTTACTGTAGGGCTCGTTGGCCACGGCGCCGTTGTCTGACAGCACGATAAACACCGTGTTCCTGTAGCGACCTGACTGGCGCAGATAGGCCACCAGGCGTCCGATCTCATAATCCATGGCTGTTGCCATACCCGCGTAAGCCTGCATGCGGCGCGCCTCAAAATAGCGCTCCTGGGGGGACAGCGCATCCCATTCCTGCTGTGAAGGCCCGGGGGCGAGCGTCGCGTCCTCTGCCAACAGGCCTTCTTCGTGGATTTTTTCGATGCGCGCCGCGCGTACTTGCGCCCAGCCCTGAAGATAGTCGCCGCGGTATTGGTCAATGAAGTGCGCCGGTGCCTGCAGCGGCGTGTGGTTTGCCTGAAAAGCCACATAGGCGAAAAAGGGCTGGTCCTGCTGCCCTGCCTGCAAGTACTCGATGGTTTTATCCACGAAATAACGCGACGAATAAAAGTTGTCGGGCAGCGCCTTGAGCCGCACGCCCTCTTCATACCAGTAAGCCTCGGGCTTCATGGGCAAATAGGGGCGCATCTCAAAATTGTCAGAGCCGCTGTCGGCCTGAATGGCCGAATGATCGAAACCCCGTGCCGGAGGCAGGTTTGCGGGATCAACACCCAGGTGCCATTTGCCCGCAACCATCGTTTGATAACCCGATGCCCTGAGCAGGCTGGCTACCGTCTGCACACGATCATTGAGGACGCCGGCATAGCCCGGTTTACCGCGATGCGACAACGGCATCAGTTCGCGCATGCTGCCAATACCTGCCAGGTGGCTGTCTACGCCGGTTAACAACATGGCCCGGGTGGGTGCGCAGCTCGCGGCCGCGTGAAAGCTGGCAAAGCGCACGCCACTGCGCGCCAGTGCATCAATATTGGGGGTGGCGATTTCACCCCCAAAGGCGCCAAAATCTGAAAAGCCAATATCGTCGGCCACAATAAGCACGATGTTAGGTCGGGGCTGGGCCAGCGCCGCCTGTGCCACCAGCGAGAGCAGCACGATGCCCATCAGGCGCAGGCGTCTACTTCGGATGTTGATAATAATGGGCGCTCTCCCAACGGAGTGTGGATGCCACACGTTACCTGTCCGGCGCGCAAGTAAAAACGCGTCCAGCGCGACCAGAGTGTTTCCAATGAGGACATATTCCACTGGCCATGTATGAAAATCCAGCCAATCGGCTAGCTTTGTTGGCCGGGGCATGCCGGAGCCTTGCCCTATCGAACGCGCAATTATCTCTTGTAAGGAAACAATGACTGTGGCTATATTCGGGCACCCGCCGCTGGCCGGCTGTGCCCTGCGCTGTTTGGCCGCGCCCGCAGACCGGGCGCACCAAGCACCGGCGGGCGCCCATCCGCCAGCCGCTACAGTCGGCAACAAGACTAACGGGAGAGCATGCAACGTGGGCCGCTGGGAAGGCATTGAAGAATACATCTGTGTCGTTGAATCCGGCAGCTTCACCGCGGCTGCTGAGCAACTTGGGGTATCGAAGTCCTACGTCAGCAAACAGGTCAGCCTGCTTGAGGACCGCATGGGCGTGCGCTTGCTGCAGCGCACAACGCGACGCCTGACGCTCACCGAAAGTGGCAGTACGTTTTTTGCCTACTGCAAAGACATGGCCGCGCAGTTTGACCAGGCTGAGTCCACGCTGTCAGACATGCAGCAACGCCCCAAGGGCCGATTGCGCCTGGCACTGAACAGCCGCTACGGCACGCAGTACATGGCCGCCGCGGTAGCGCGGTTCTCACGCAAGTATCCCGAAGTGTCGGTTGAGGTCCACTCCAGCTTCCAGGATGTTGACCTGCTGGCTGAAAACTACGACCTGACCGTGCGCTACGACAAACTGGAAGATTCCAGCCTCGTTGCACGTCGCCTGGGCGGCCACTCCCTGAGCCTGTGTGCAACGCCGGAATACTGGCAGGAACACGGGCAACCGCAGACGCCCGAAGATCTGGCCAACCACAATTGCCTTACCACAACCGACAGGTTCTGGTTGTTCAACGCACCCGGTGATCGCGACCTGGCCAAAGTCAAAGTGTCAGGGAACTGGATCAGCGAAGACGGCGCCAACCTCCTGGCTGCCGCCAAAGCCAGTATTGGCATCGCGCAGCTGCCGGATTTTTTTATCGAAGATGCCGTGGCGCAGGGCAAGCTGGTCAAACTGGAGGACCAGCCCTGGAGCCGTTACTACCGCGTTGCCTGGGCTGTTTATCCCAACACACGACACCTGTCTGCGAAGGTGCGCTATTTCATCGACTTCCTGGTGATGTATCTCAAGGACTTGCCCGACGAACTGCCGCCGGAGGGCTTCGTCGAATAATCGCGCGCTTGCGCCTGGCCTGAACACGGTACCGGAGACTGCAATAGCAGCCTCTGACGCATTAAGGCTCCCCGGAAAACACAGAAATTATCGCTGGCGCCTTCTCACTCGCCAGCAACAACTCTAGAGTCCTTCGCATGGCGGCCTGCCCGACCAGCCACGACAACATCGGGCCAGGCACCGCTGCACCAAGACCTGAACGCACCTGCCAGCAAGGACTCGCCCATGAACGCAAGCTCAACAGCCACCAATCTCATGCCAGCGCACGACACACACCAGGCCAGCTACAGTCTGGGTTCGCCGCGCGCAGAAGCGCTGCTAAAAGCCGCGCGCGACCTTGCGCCCGCACTGGAAGCACGCTGGGAAGAATGCGCCAGTGCCGGCAAAGTGCCACAGGCAACCATCGACGACTTTCACGCCGCCGGATTCTTCAGGATCCTGCAGCCCAGCGACTATGGTGGCTCCGAGATGGACCCGCAGGTGTTCTATGCAGTGCTACTGGAGATCGCCAAAACCTGCATGTCTTCTGCCTGGGTGTTGGGTGTGATTGGGGTGCACAACTGGCAACTGAACCTGTTCGATGCACCCGCCGCAGACGAGGTGTGGGGCGATGACACCAGTGTGCTGATCTCTTCCTCGTATGCGCCAGTGGGTCGCGTGGTGCCAGTGGAAGGCGGTTTTAGACTGAGCGGCCGCTGGAGTTTTTCCAGCGGTTGCGAACACTGCCAGTGGGTATTCCTTGGGGCCGTGGTGCCCACTGAAGAAGCACCCTGGGACATGCTGAACTATCGCACGTTCCTGCTGCCGCGCGCAGACTATGAGATCGTGCAGAACTGGGACGTGGTGGGGCTCAAGGGCACGGGTAGCCATGATATCGTCGTCGACGATGTCTTCGTGCCGGAACACCGTACCCACAATATGTTGTCGGATGCCGGTGGCCGCAAATTCATGCACAAGCCGCCGCTGTATCGCCTGCCCTTCATGCAGGTTTTTTCACGCGCGGTTTCGACGCCCACCCTGGGCGCGCTTGAGGGCTCACTCGAAAAGTACATCGACGTTGCCAACACGCGCCTGGCAGGACCCATCGCCATGAAAGATGACCCGAACGCAAAACGGCTGGCGGCCGAGGTGGACAGCGCTATCTGCTCCATGAAAGAAACACTGTTTGGCAACTTCGACGCGCTGATGGCCTGCGCCCGCGCCAAACAGATTGCCGACGTCAAGGCTCGCGCCAGGTATCGGCACAACACGGCAACCGTCGCCGACCGCTGCGTCACGCTCTCAGGGCAAATGATGAAAGCCGCTGGCTCTTCCGGCATTCGCAACGACAGTCGCCTGTTAAAGCAGCATCTGGATATTTTTGCCAGCCAGGCCCACATCGCCAACGTTGCGGACGCCTTCACCGTCAACCTCGGCGGCATCCTGCTAGGCCAGGACTCCACCGACAGCAGCCTGTGATGCCGCAGCACTGACTGCCACAAGAGGCCACCACTTTATCAGCCGCTGAAGGAAGCACCCATGCCCGCCACTGCGCAACCACCCGAAGGCCACTACGCCGATTGCCCGAATGGGCACCGTATTCACTACCTTGATCACGGCGAGGGGCCAGTCGTTGTTTTCCTGCACGGCTCGGGCCCTGGCGCCAGTGGTTACAGCAACTTCAGGGGTAACTATCCGCACTGGGTCGAGCAGGGGTTTCGCTGCCTGGTTGTCGATTTGATCGGATTTGGCTACTCGGACAAACCTGCAAACGTCGAATACTCACTGGCCCTGTTTGTGGAGTGCCTCAAACAGACATTGGACATCGTCGGTGTGCAGCGCTGCGCGGTTGTGGGTAACTCGCTGGGCGGCGCAGTTGGCACAGGGCTGGCGCTGGCGTTTCCCGCGCTGGTGGAGCGACTGATCCTGATGGCACCGGGTGGCATGAGCGCGCGAGAAGAGTACCTGGACATGCCAGGTATGCAGAAAATGTTTGCCGTGTATTTTTCAGAAGACGGCGTAACAGCCACCTCCATGCGCGACCTGTTTGAATCCGCCCTTGTCTATGACCCGCAGCACATCACTGATGCGTTGATCGAAGAACGCATGCACGTGATGGCCCTGATGAACTCCCAGGTCATGCTGACGATGGACATTCCCTATCTGCCCGAACGGCTGGCCGAGCTCAACTGCCCGGTGCTGGCATTCTGGGGCACCAGGGACAGGATGATGCCTGACAGCGGCTTGCTCGCGCTGATGCACCATTGCGCGAACATGAAAATCATCGTGCTTTCCGAGTGCGGCCACTGGGCCATGGTTGAGCACGCGGCCGTTTTCAATGCGCAATGCCTGGCGTTTCTGGCAGAGGCCGAATAGCTCACGCGCCCCCGCGATCGAACTGTACCTCCCGGTACTCGGGGTTGCGTCCATCAACAATCGCCTGTGCCATATCGTCCAGGTAGCCCGAGAACGGGTGCGTGAAAATCCAGAACGTGCGCGCGGCAATCGCGGCAAAGACGCAATCGGCAACCGCATCGGGAGTGATGAAATCCGGCTGGCCCGCCATCAGGTGTTCCGTAGGTTCAGCGACAGTCGCGCTTGCCTCCAGGCCCATCAGTTCATCTCCAATAGACGTCAACACAGGCCCTGGGCAAAGCAGGGAAACATCAATCGGCGCGCCTGCGGCTGCCAGGTCGTGCAGCAAACATTCGCTGATGCCGCGCACTGCCATCTTCGACGCTGTGTACTGCGCCATTCCCGGCGCGGCGACCAGTGAACCCACGGAACCGGTGTTGACGATGTGGGCAGGCTTGTTGGCAGCGAGCATTAACGGCACGAACGCATTGAGACCGTGCACCACCCCCATCACATTGACGTTCAGCAGGTTTTGCCAGTCTGCGGCGGTATGGGACCACGCCTCGCCCACACGCAGAATGCCGGCATTGTTGAACAGCAGATCCGGGGGGCCGAAGTCCTCGGCGCATTGCGCGGCAAACTGCGCTACCGCCGCCGCATCGGCAACATCAAGCACACAGGGGGCTACTGTTGCGCCCTCCTGCTCAAGTTGCGCAGCCAGCGCCTCCAGCCTGCCACCGTGCATATCAGCCAGCGCCAGGCGCATGCCCTCTTTGGCGCAGCGCCGTGCGAGCGCCCTGCCGATACCGCTCCCTGCGCCTGTAACAACCGCAAACTTTCCCGCAAACTGCTCCATAGTATGCCCGCTATGCCTGGTGGGTTGGGTGATTTCAGCTTTGTATCGGACGTTACTGTAGCGCCAGGGTGCAGCAGTGATAAGCCATTTGGCAGAATTTGAGTGTCTGCACTGGTGAGTTAATCCGCACCGGGATGCACACCCGCCGCATTCATCGACCCGGACATCACTCCTGATTGGCACCGCATCATGGACAGTCTATTCACGCCTCAGGGTTTTTCGTGCCACACGTTCAGCGCTAGAGTAAGCGCAATCAGGGCCCTCGGCCCCGCAACCGGCCGTCCCACGACCAAAACTATAATGAGGTGGTGCCATGTTGAACAGTCTTACCGCTCGCACATTGTTGATTTCACTGTCAATTCCCACACTGTGGATAGCACCGACAGCGCAGTCCAGGGCCCAGGATGCACCCAGGCTCGAAGAAGTGGTTGTGACCGCGCGTAAACGGGTTGAGAACCTGCAGGACACGCCCATCGCCATCACCGCGATCTCCGGCGCCATGATCGAACAGACGCAAATGCTCAGCGTGGCGGACATCGAGCAGCGCACACCCAATCTTTCCATACGCGCCTCGGACAATGGCGTCAGCAGCGCACTGCAGGCCTACATGCGCGGCGTCGGGCAGTTCGATTTTGCCCTGACCGTGGACCCAGGCGTGGGCATGTACGTCGACGGCATCTACCTGGCGCGCACCGTGGGTGCAAACTTTCAGCTGGCCGATATCGAACAGATACAGGTGTTGCGCGGCCCGCAGGGCACACTTTTTGGCAAGAACACCATCGGTGGCGCCATTAATGTGACCACGCGCCGCCCTTCCGGTGACACACAGTACAGTGCCGAGGTCACCGGTGGTGAAGACAACTACTTTTCGTTCGACGGCTATCTGGAGTTTCCTGTCAGTGAGGATGTTGCTGGCAGTGTTGCGCTACTGACGCGCAATTCCGACGGCTGGCAAAAGCGGGATCGCGGCGATGATGCCGGCAACGACAACATGTGGGCCGTTCGCACGCACCTCAACGCAGACTTCAGCGACCAGTGGAACTCGCACCTGGCGCTCGATTACACCGACATCGACCAGAACGTGTATCCGCAGGTGCTGGCGGACTTCAACCCGGATGCCGTGATCGCCAACTCCTACATCAACGCGGTGCTGACACCGATCGGCGAATCCTGCTGCGAACCGAACATCGATGACATCGACAGAAGCAGCGCTCTGAACGAACTGGACAAGGACCAGAACCAGACCTGGGGCCTGAGCTGGACCAACACCTGGGAGCTGGGCGACCTGACATTGAAATCTGTCACCGGATACCGTGACATGGACACCGCCTCCTATCGCGATGCCGACAACAACGTCAACGACTATTTCTCAGTTGGCTCAGAGTTTGATGTACAGCAGTTCAGCCAGGAGTTCCTGCTGAGCAACGACACCGGCAGCAAACTGGACTGGCTTGTAGGGGCTTATTATCTGAACGAAGACGGCGATCACGTCAGTAACGTAACAGTCGGTGATGGACTCTTTGAAGCCATTGGCGTTGTACCGCTGGATTTCACGCTGTTTTACGACCGCACGCAGGAAACCACGAGTTACGCCGCGTTCTTCAACACCACCTGGCACATGACCAATGCTGCCCGCCTGAACCTGGCAGCGCGTTACACCTACGACAAGAAAGATCTCGACATGTTCACGCTGAAGCTCGCTAGCCAGACGCCTATTCTCATTCCCGGCCCAACTGATCCCGATGCCTGCACCGACGCGATCGCCCAGGGCAATGGCTCCACTGTTTCCTGCAGCGAAGACTGGGATGAAATTTCACCCAGGATCGGTCTCGATTACGACCTCAGCGAAGACATCCTGGGGTACGCCAGTATCTCGGGCGGCTTCCGTAGCGGTGTTTACAATGGCAGGCCAACGGCGACTTCGCAGATTTCAGTCGCGGACCCGGAAACCCTGATCAACTACGAGGTGGGCTTTAAATCCCAGCTGTGGAACGATCGCCTGCAAATCAACGGCGCCCTGTTCTACAACGACTATGAGGACAGGCAGTTTCTTGTCAATCGCCCCTCCAGCTCCGCCGACAGCGCCCTGGCCCTGATCGTCGCCAATGCGGCTGACTCCACCATTTGGGGTGGCGAACTCGAGTTCACCGTATTGCCAATGGCCGGCTTGACCATCAGCGGAGGGCTCTCTTACATCGATCCCGAGTACGAAGAATTTGAGGCGATTAACCCCGCTACCGGCCTACTGGAGGATCTCAGTGACCGCCCTTTCAGCAGCGTACCGGAATGGACTGCCAACCTTTTGGCGATGTACGTTTATGAGCTGGACAATGCAGGCAGCGTGCGCGTGCGCGGCGACTTGTCCTACCGGGATGAAATCTTTTTCACCGACGATGAAAACAGCGTGAGCTTTGATCGACTCAATGCCGATGCCTACACGCTCTACAATGCCGGGGTGACGTACATTTCTGCCGACGACAAGTGGGAGTTCAGCGCGTTCGCCCGTAACCTCACCGACAAGCGCGAAATCCGCGGCGGCTTCGGCGTGGACGCCTTTGGCAACACCACGGTGAGCTTTACCGAACCCAGGCGCTTCTTTTTCAGCGTGAAGTATCGCAGCTGAGCCGCATCTGGCTGACGCCTGATAATGCGCAGCCAGCATTGAGGAACATGCGATCCGCCTGACAACCGCCTGCGTCATTGCAGGTAACGCGCACGGCAGAGAAAACCTTGCGTGACCGCGCGCGCAGGCCTGTCTGGCCGATAAACCTGTGGTAGCTTATACTCAGCCTTTAGCAGACAAATCCAGAGCTACCGCTGGTGCATTGATGCGCTTGTGGTACATCAACTGCAAGGACACCAGTGAGCCTATTCCGGTGACCGCATTACACAACAGCTCTTTGCGCCGCGGGCTATCACTGGTCATGGTGATGTTCCTGCTGCAATCACTGACCGCCTCTGCGCTGTCATGCACAATGATGGCACCGTTCGATCCCGCAAACAGCCCGAAAGCCAGTACCGCAGGCAATATCACATCCAATACAGCATCCAACACACGGGCCGACTCCCAAGCACCGAGCCAGCACCCTCATTCCAGCACAGGCACCAGCACAGGCGCCAGCCCCGGCGCGGCCTCAGCGCAGCATCCACGCACAGCAACGCGCGCTTCGCCAGAGGCTGCCCACTGCAAGGAGGCCCAGGCAAAAGCACTGCCGCCAGAGGGCTCGCTGGCAGAGTCAGCTTTCGCATCTGCACAACCACGCGCTCACAGCACCACGGTGCAGGCGGCCAGGCAATCAATAGTCAGTCGCTCGTTCAATGCCATGGCACAGACACTGTCAGGGGAGCAGGCTTCATCTACCAGCTGCTGCGCGGAAGGCGGCTATTGCTCGGCGCTTAACTGCCTGGCGATTGCGGCCATGCCCTGTGCTCCATTGGCGCTGGTCGTCATGACCAGGCCAGAAGACAACATCATACCCAGCGGCTCCGCGCCGCGCTTTTCTCCCGCCCTGCTCTTCAAACCCCCCATTTCCGTTTAATACGGGATAGTTGCGCCTGTCTTTTCTGCCTCGGCCCGATGCGCCACGGCACCCAGTAAAAGTTGCAACACTGTCCCCTGCACACGCATTAAACAGCCACTAGCGGCCGCTCGGGCAATGATCGTTGCACCTGTGGTCGATAGCAAAGCAGACACCATGATGGGGATACTTCAATGACAGTTAGCAATCGTCGCGCGGCGGGCGCATCCGTAAGCCTTGCACCATGCATTGCCACCTTTCTTGTGCTTTGGGTAAGCACCGCTGGCGCGATGTCACTCGAGCAGGCAGTTTCGATCGCCCAGCAACAGGACCCGTGGTTGCAAGCCAGCGTATACCGACAGGACGCATTGCATGCGATGAGCGAGGCGGCAACCACGCTTGATGATCCGGTAATCAGCCTCGGGGTGGCTAATCTGCCGACCGATACGTTCGACTTTAACCAGGAGGCAATGACGCAGTTCCAGATCGGCATCAGCCAAACACTGCCGCGCGGAGAGAGCCGTGCCCTGGAGCGAGAGCGGCTGCAATGGATAGGGTCACAGCAGCCTCTGATGCGTGCCGACAGAAAGGCCAAAGTGGCAGTTATAGTAAGCCACCTGTGGCTTGAAGCCTATCGCGCGGGGCAGACTATCCGCCTCATAGAAAGCGATCGCGAATTGTTTGAGCACCTCGTAGACGTGGCTGAGTCGAACTACTCCTCTGCTATTGGCAAGACACGCCAACAGGATCTTATCCGCGCACAGCTGGAACTGACCCAACTGGAGGACCGGCTCAACCTGCTGCACGAGCAGTTGGACGTTGCTGCCTCGCAACTGGGCGAATGGCTGCTCACTGCACCAGAGCAGGCCCATGGCTACTCAAACGACGACAAGCTCAGCCGGACTGCGCTGCCGCAGGAGCTACCTGCGATCGACCTTGCAGGCGTGCTATCGCAGCGCGACCCGGCAGATCTCACTACGCAGGATGTCGCAGACAGTATCATCCAGCACCCTGCTATTCTCGCGCTGGATGCACAGATCACCGCCAGCGCTACTGCTGTGCGTATCGCCGAAGAGCGCTACAAGCCGCAGTGGCAGCTACGTGCCAGCTACGGATACAGGGACGATGCGCCCAACGGCCTGGATCGTGCTGATTTCTTCTCCGTAGGAGTGGCATTTGATGTGCCGCTGTTCACGGATAACCGGCAGGACCAAACCGTGCGATCACGCAGTGCATCGACGCAGGAGATGCGCACGAAACGCGCACTGCTACTGCGCAGCATGATGGCGGGCGTCGCGACGCAGCGCTCACGACTGGCGAAGCTCGAGCAGCGCGGTACGCTGTACAAGACGCGCCTGCTGCAGGAAACCCACGAACAGGCCCAGGCAGCGCTTGCTGCCTACACCCATGACGACGGCGATTTCGCCGAAGTTGTAAGGGCGCGTATCGCCGGGCTTAACGCGGACATAGAAGCGCTGAACATCGAGATTGATCGCCTCAAAACGCTCGCACAGCTCAATTACTTTTTTACCACAAGCCAACCTGTACACAAGGGAGAAACACCATGAGACGTTCTCCACTGCAGATGACCCTGGCGATCGTTACAGTGGCCACGGTGGCAGCTGCAAGCCACTATTTCACGCGCTACTACGACAGCAACATGCAACCATCAAAGCGGCCGTCCGAGAGCGCAGCCGCTCGCGAACCCGACTACTGGGTTGCACCCATGGACCCAAACTACCGCCGCGACAAACCCGGCAAATCGCCAATGGGCATGGACCTGATTCCCGTCTATCTGGAGCCAGAAGCAGCCGCAACCACAGGCCCTGTCACCGTGCGCATCGATCCGGCCGTGGTTAGCAATCTTGGTGTTCGCACGGCGCGCGCATTCACGGCACCACTGCAGCAGACGCTGCGTACCGTTGGCTATGTGCAATATGACCAGGACAGGCTGCTGCACATACACCCACGCGTAGCAGGCTGGATCGAGACGCTTCACGTTAAAGCCGAAGGCGACACGGTCAGCGCCGGACAACCACTGTACGCACTGTATTCGCCCGAACTGGTCAATGCCCAGGAAGAGTTTGTGCTTGCACTGAATCGCAACAACAGCGCACTGATTGACGCAGCACGCGAGCGGCTACAGTCACTTCAGCTCTCCGACGAATTAATCACCGAGCTGCATAGGACGCGTAACGTACAACGGACTATCACGTTCCACGCGCCACAAGGCGGCGTCGTGAACGCTCTGAACATTCGTGAGGGCTTTCACGTGCAGCCGGGAACAACGCTGATGGCAATCGCATCCCTGGAACAGGTCTGGGTGGAAGCCGAGGTGCTTGAGCGCCAGGCAGGTATGGTGAGCACTGACATGCCTGTGACGATGTCGCTGGACTACCTGCCAGGCAGGCAATGGCAAGGCAAGGTCGACTACATCTACCCGTCGCTGGACCCGCAAACGCGCACGCTGCGCCTGCGACTGCGTTTTGACAACGCTGACGGCTTACTGCGCCCCAACATGTTCGCCACGGTAATGCTGACTCAGCGCAGTCACGATGCGCGCGTGCTTGTGCCTCGTGCCGCAGTGATTAGAACGGGCGTCCAGGATCGTGTCGTGCTGGCGCTTGGTGAAGGCAGGTTCAGATCAACCGCGATTACCCGCGGTGGCAGCGACGACGCGTACGTGGAAGTCCTTGATGGCATCGTTGCGGGCGACGCTGTGGTGATCTCGGCACAGTTCCTGCTGGACTCGGAGTCGAACAAGGCCGCTGGTTTGGCGCGCCTGGAAAGCCCCACTGAACCTCTAGCTGAGGGCGCACACCCGTTACATTCCACGAAGGCCGGAGCAGCACAATGATAGAAGCCATTATTCGCTGGTCGATTGGCAACCGCTTCTTCGTACTGGTCGCTGCCGTTGCGCTAACAGCCGCCGGATTGTTCGCGATGCGCAGCACGCCCGTCGATGCCCTTCCGGACCTTTCGGACGTACAAGTCATCGTTAAAACCACCTACCCGGGGCAAGCGCCGCAAGTTGTGGAAGATCAGGTGACCTACCCATTAACCACAGCGATGCTATCGGTGCCGGGCGCCGTGACGGTACGCGGGTACTCATTTTTTGGCGACTCGTATGTCTATGTGATCTTCGATGAAAAGACCGATTTGTATTGGGCCAGAGCGCGCGTGGTGGAGTACCTGAGCCAGATCACACCGTCATTACCATCACAGGCCCGCCCCCAGCTCGGTCCGGATGCCACCGGCGTTGGCTGGGTCTATATGTATGCACTGGTGGACCGCAGCGGCGAGCACGACATCAGCGAGTTGCGCAGCCTGCAGGACTGGTTTTTAAAGTATGAGCTGCAAACCCTGCCGGGCGTCTCAGAAGTTGCCGCCGTGGGCGGCATGGTCAGGCAGTACCAGGTGACAGTAGATCCGGACAAATTGCGCGCTTTCAATATTCCACTTGCGCACATACAACAAGCCATCCAGCGCGGCAACCAGGAAACAGGCGCCTCAGTCATTGAGATGGCCGAGGCCGAGTACATGGTGCGGTCATCGGGCTACATCAGTGGCGTTCAAGACCTCGCTCAAATACCCCTGGGCGTCAACCACAAGGGCAGCGCGCTGCGCCTGGAAGATGTCGCGGATATTGGCACGGGGCCGCAAATGCGGCGGGGCGTCGCCGACCTGAACGGCGCAGGCGAGACCGTTGGGGGTATCGTCGTGATGCGCTACGGCGAAAATGCGCTGCAGACTATCAACGCGGTCAAGGAGAAACTGCAGCAGCTAACGCATAGCCTGCCCGAGGGCGTCGAGGTCATTACTGTTTATGACCGTTCCGGACTCATCGAACGCGCCGTGAGCAACCTGCAGCACAAGCTGCTGGTTGAGTTCGCAGTGGTTGCGCTGGTTTGCCTGGTGTTCCTGTTCCACGTGCGTTCTTCATTGGTTGCTGTTATCAGCCTCCCTGTGGGCATACTCACCGCATTTGCCGTCATGTATCTACAGGGCATCAATGCCAACATCATGTCACTGGGCGGCATCGCCATTGCAATCGGCGCAATGATAGATGGCGCGATAGTGATGATAGAGAACATGCACAGAAAGATGGAGGAAACACCAGTTAGCGACGAGAATCGCTGGCAGATCGTGACGGAATCTGCTGTTGAAGTCGGCCCGGCACTGTTCTTTAGCCTGCTGATCATTACCATCAGCTTCGCACCTGTATTTACCCTGGAAGCTCAGGAAGGTCGCATGTTTTCTCCCCTTGCGTACACCAAGACCTATGCCATGGCGGCCGCCGCTGCACTGTCTATCACGCTGGTCCCTGTGCTGATGGGATATTGCATTCGGGGCAGAATAGTGCCGGAGGGCAAAAACCCGATCAACCGTGCTCTTATCGCCTGCTACATGCCTGCCCTCAAGGCAGCCCTGCGGAATCCGCGCCTGGTCCTGACGCTGGCCGTGATATTGCTGGCCAGCAGTTGGTGGCCGCTGTCAAACATTGGCAGTGAGTTCATCCCCCCATTGGATGAGGGCGATCTCATGTACATGCCCACCACGTATCCGGGAATTTCGATCGGCGAGGCTCGCCGGGTACTGCAGCAGACAGACAAGCTGATTGCTACTATACCCGAGGTCAAAACAGTCTTCGGAAAAGTCGGTCGTGCCGAAACCGCCACCGACCCTGCCCCACTCACCATGATCGAAACGTTCATCCAGCTCAAACCTCGCAAAGAGTGGCGCACTGGAATGACGACCCAAACACTCAAAGCCGAGCTTGACGCGCTGCTACAGGTGCCAGGACTGACCAATGCGTGGGTCATGCCAATCAAGACGCGCATCGACATGCTGGCAACAGGCATCAAGACGCCACTGGGGATCAAGGTAGCAGGGCCTGAGCTGCTACAGATACAGCAGATCGGACAGCAGCTGGAGCGTATTCTCCAGGATGTGCCAGGCACCGCCTCCGTTTATTCGGAACGCGTTGCGGGTGGTCGCTACGTCAAAATAGAGATCGACCGTGAACGCGCAGCGCGCTTCGGCCTCAATATTGCCGACATTCAACAAGTCATTGCCACTGCAGTGGGCGGCACCAACGTGTCACACACGGTGGAAGGACTGGAACGGTATCCCATCAACCTGCGCTATCCGCAGTACTGGCGTGACTCACCGGAGCAACTCACCCAACTACCGATCGTGACTGCCAGCGGTGCGCGCGTTGCACTGGGTGATGTATCGCGGGTTTACATCGAGGACGGGCCGCCTGGCATAAAGAGTGAGAACGCAAGAATCAACGGCTGGACTTACGTTGATATTGAAGGGGTCGACATCGGAAGCTACGTTGACGCCGCCAGACAAGTCGTTCAAGAAAAGCTTGACCTTCCTGTTGGCTATGCCATCACCTGGTCAGGCCAGTACGAATACATGCAGCGGGCCAAGGGCAGACTGGCCGCGCTGGTGCCAGTCATACTCGCCATTATCGCAGTGCTGCTGTATGCAAGCTTTCGCAGTGCGCAGCAGGTCATCATGCTGTTGGCGACGCTACCGTTTGCACTTGTCGGAAGCCTTTGGCTGATGTACTGGCAGGGTTTCAACTTCTCGATCGCCGTGGGCGTGGGGTTCATCGCACTGGCCGGTGTTGCGATAGAAACCAGCGTCATCATGCTGGTCTATCTTAATCAGGCCTACCGCGCGATGCTCAAGTACTCACCCAAACCGGATCATGAGGACGTCATGGCGGCGGTACTGAGCGGTGCCGGACTGCGTGTGCGTCCAGTCATGATGACCGCAAGCGCGACTATCGTAGGACTGTTGCCTATTCTATATGGCTCAGGCACCGGCACAGAAGTGATGAGCAGGATTGCCGCACCCATGGTGGGCGGCATGTTCAGCGCCGTCATCCTCACACTGATCGTGCTGCCGGTACTGTACCTAGTGTGGCGCACGCCGGATACCCGGTGATCCGGGCGGCGGCATTACACAGCGTGGGCAATTTTTTTTCACAGCGACACAAATCTACACAATTATTGGCTACACTCATTCATCAACACGTTTTTAACTGGGAGAGAATTTCGTGAACAAACTTTTCCGTAGCGCCATGCTGGTGTGCATGGTCATGCTTTCGTCAGCACTTCAAGCACAGGACATTTCTGGTGAGTTTGTACTGGATGTTCGTCAGGACCCCGGCGCAGGCGACTGCATCTGGAATGGCGATATCGATTTTGTGCAATCCGGAGGCAACCCCGGCACCTTTACCGGGGCCGCCACGCTTGCCCTGGTCAGTGGCAGCGGGTGTACCGGGTTTTCCGGCGTGGTAACGGGTAATATCAATGGCAGCACCCTGGATATCGGTGTCGGGATCAGCGGCCTGGGCACTGCCACCTTTAGCGGCACCGTCGTCAATCCAGATCGACTGGAAGGGAGCTGGTCAGGCTTGGGCGTGTCCGGCACCTGGTCGGCCGATCGGGTACCGGTAGTACTGCCGCCTTCTCCACCGCCGGTGGATGCCGTTAACCCGACCGCAGTGCCTGCCCTACCCCTTCCCGGGCTTGTACTCCTGACGCTGCTGGTCGCGGGGCTTGGTGTGCGTTTTTCAACACACTTCAAGCGCAAACGTTAGGTTAGTTGCACAATCTGTGCGAGCGCAGTAACGAGTCCATACGACGTGCGATGGATGAAAACCAGGGCGCGATCTTTGCGATTCACGATCGCGCACTGCCCAGGCATCTACTCATGCAAGGCAGGGTGGTTTTTGAATTGCTGATCAACCCCGACAGCGACGCCAGTGATCTACGGTAGCCCTTGCACTAAGCGCTTGCCGTTTGGTCCAGTCGCGCATCGAGCCACTGCTCGACTTCAGCTAGCACTGCCAGCCGCTCAGGTTCGTTGAATATCTCGTGATACAGGCCGGGGTATACCGTGAGCCACTTGTCTGCAGAGGCGACGTTGTCGTACAGGAATTGCGAACCGCGTGGCGACGTCATGGTGTCAGCACCGCCATGCAGTATCAACATGGGTAGCGTGATCGCCGGGGCGTTGTCCTGCACGGTGCTCATTGCCTTGAACATCTCCGCCACCAGACGCACACTCAGGGCACCTGAATGATTCAGTGGGTCCTCCACGTACTTCTGCACTTCTGCGGCGTCACGGCTCACGCCACTGGCGTCGAGCTTGAGCACACCCAGGTTCGGCAGCACCCTCGATAGCAGTCGAATCAGCACCCGCTGGTAATTGGGCGGTTGCAGGTCGGTCATTATGGCAGCGCCTGACAAGACACAGGCTACAAACTTGTCCTGCTTGTGCAGCAACAGGTTGCAGGCAATCAAGCCCCCCAGGCTGTGGCCCAGCAAGACCTGTGGTGCCTCGGGAAAATCCACTGCGGCGCGCCGCTGCAATGTTGCCAGATCCTCAACATAATCATCAAAGCTGCGCAGACAGCAGCGCTTGCCATCCGACTTGCCATGGCCATCGTGATCCAGCGCCACCACAGCATAGTGGCGATCAGTGAAATACTGCGCCAGGCGCGCATAGCGCCCACCGTGCTCTGCCGCGCCATGGGCAACAACCAGCACGGCGCGGATCGGGGCCTGGCCTGACCAGGCCTGGTAATAAATGGTGGCACCGCGTGCGCCGACAAACTGACCCTGGGACTGTTGCATCAACCTGGCTCCGATTCGGCTCCGGGCAGCACCCGCAGCAAACCCCTGAACGCCTGCTTTGCGGTACCGCCACCCACCACGACCCTGTGCACATCGCGGGCGATGGGCATTTCCACGCCGTGCTCCTGGGCCAGCGCCATCACGGTCGGCGCGCTCTTGACGCCCTCGGCCACCATGACCATCTCCTGGATGATCTCGTCGATGGCACGACCCTTGCCCAACTCCACACCGACGTGGCGGTTGCGGCTCTGGGGGCTTGTGCAGGTCGCGATGAGGTCGCCCATGCCGGCCAGGCCAGCAAAGGTTTTTTCCTGACCGCCCATGGTGGTGCCAAGGCGGGTTATCTCTGCCAGACCGCGCGTGATCAGCGCCGAGCGTGTGTTGTCACCAGCGCCCTGCCCGTCGCCCATACCGACAGCAATCGCGATGATATTCTTGAGCACGCCGCCCAGTTCACAGCCGATGACGTCGTTGTTGGTGTAAACGCGAAACAGGCCGCTGCGAAACAGCTGTTGCAGCTCGCGAACAATAATCTCGTCCTCCATGGCAATCACGGTAGCCGCAGCCTGTCCGGCCATGATTTCCCTGGCCAGGTTCGGCCCCGTCAATACACCCACCGGGTGACCGGGCAGCACCTCCTCTATGATCTGCGTCATGCGCAGGCGCGTGTCGGCTTCAAGCCCCTTGGTAAGGCTGATCACCGGCACCCATGCCCGCAGGTGTGGTTTGACGGCTTCCAGCACGCCGCGAAATCCTTGCGAGGGCACACCCATCACCAGGACGTCTATATCATTGACGCACTCTTCCACAGACTCTACGGCAACCAGGCTGTCGGGCAGCTTGGCACCGGGCAGGTACTTCTGGTTAGTGTGCAGGGTGTTGATCTCGCTGACCGTATTGGCGTCACGCGCCCACATTTTTACCCCGGTATTGCGCGCCACCAAAGAGGCGACTGTTGTGCCCCATGAACCACCGCCCAACAGACCTACGCTTAATGTCATCGATAAAACTCCATGGCAGCTAGCAGTAACATTATCGTCAATCGCCTCTTGCCCTCAGCGCGGGAGTGCGATGGTGCGCAAGATATCAATTCGGTGAGCAAGTTCGCGCAGTGACTGGCTCATCTGTAGCCGACGCTCCTTGAGGTCATCCGCACCCGGCGCAATCAGGCCCCTATTATCCAACAGGCTGAAACCATTTTGGAACAACAGCTTGCCAATCGAGGCTTCACTGGTAATACGGCGCTGCAACAGGGCCTGCCGACCATAGGCCAATGAATCAGTGATTATGTCTTTTACATGCAGCTCTTCCGTCACTGACTTACGCGCCACCACATCGGCAACAACGCGATACGCTTCAGTGAAAGACACCAGCGTGGTGTGCGCAACCAGTGGCGTCAGTGTCGCCAGAAAACGCTGTGCGAAGGCTGGGTCATCATCCAGTAGCGACTCCCAATCGGGATTGTAGTGGCATAACTCCTGCCGCACCTCGTCGCGAAACTGCTCCTTCGGTGCATAGAAAAATTCAAACTTGTACAGGTCACGCAGACGCTCCGCTTCACTCCAGAATCCTGTCGCGCCCTTGTCTGGCTGTGTTGCCACAAACATGAGCGACAGCTCGGCGATCGCCTTGTTGACGAAGTGGTGGATCGTCGTGTTGCGATAATAGCTGGCCACACTGTGGCGCTCTGGCGTAATGGCATAGACGGTTTCAGGCCCGCCTTCATAGCGTGTCAACAAACCGGTATTGATCATGTGCTCGGCCAGCTTCATGACCTGCTTGTCGTTGGCCAGATCCGAGGTTGTTGTAAAAGGAATGCCGCGGGCCCGCGCCCACTGTATAAGCGCCTTCATCTCGCCGCGCAGTTCATCGCGCGTCAGTGCACGCGGCGCTGCGCCCAGCAGTATCATCGCCAACAGCGAGGCAAGCGTAATCGGTGTTACCTTGTTGACTTCAACGCCGACCTGAAAGGCTATCTTTTGCAGCACTATTTTGTCTTCCGGGTCAGGCGCCACGGGCAGGACCACCGGATCACCGACATCGAGATATATGCGTCCCATAGGTTGGCGCAGTCCGCGCAGGTAACCTATAAACCAGCGCAGGCTTTCCGGCTGCTTGGTTTGCCCGGTTTGCTCGGACGCGTAGTCGCCTACATCACCAATCAAATCGTAATTGATGGCGATTGGAATGATGTGCAGGTTCTCGGACTTATTGGTATGTGCTGCCTCGATAACATACTTGAGAATGCCATAGCGCGGCGGCATCAGTTTACCCACACGCGATCGCGTTCCCTCAAACGCCCAGGTCAGGGGGAAACGCTTCTCCAGCAAATAGCCGATGTACTGGCGCAGGATCATTTTGTACAGGGGGTCGTCCTGAAAACTGCGCCGTATGAAAATGCCGCCGGCGCGCCTGGCCATGTAGCCCAGGCCACCAAACGCCATATTCACGCCGCCCATCAGGTGGGGCGCGGGAAAATCGTTTTCCAGCAGCGCGGAGTGGATGGCAAAACCGTCCACGTGCGTCTTGTGCGTCCATAGCAGTGCGGCAGGGTTCTCACGCGCCATCTGGCGCACGCGCTGCAAGCGCTCCTGGTCGATGACCATCTGCGAATCGTAGCCGAGATTAATCAGGAAGCGGTTGAACGCTCCCATGACATCCAGCCAGAACGTGCGTGGAATAGAGATCAGTTCTTTCATGATCTCTGCCGCTTCCCTGTTCAGGTCAGCCTTTGAGCGACCGGTTTCAGCGCTGATGCTCTCCAGAGCAGCCTGAAAACCGGCGCGCGCTTGCAGGTTACGCGCCACGCGACGCGGCACCTTGTAGCGACTGCCGCGCAGGCGACGCTCGGCAATATCGAGCGCAAGGCTTGCCTGCCCGGCAATGTAATCTGCAAGCTGCGCAGTACTGGGCGTTTTTCCGCCACGATTGACATAGCGCTCACGCAGGGTGTCCAGGGTAGCAGGTTCGGCCGCAATGCACTGTGCCCGCTGTGGCTCCCGTTTAAGGATGCGCTGGGCGCGCATCGCATTGGGACGGCGCGGATTGCCCAACAGCAAATCGCGCACGCGCGGCGCGCCAGTCTTGCCGTCGACCGAGGTTTGCCAAACCACGCGCAGAGGGACAAAAAGGGTGTTGCCGGCTGCCTCGGCGAAGCTGAGCAACATAGTTGAAGGAATGTTCTCCGGGTCGCGCGATATGGGAACCACCACGCACTGATCCGCCGCTGCATCAGGTTGTTCACCCTGGCTTTCCTCCAACCAGTCGCGCAACAGCCGCTCGTCTACCTTGTGTGCCGCATCGAGAATGTAGACGATCGGTTGGTCGGCATCCGCTGCAGGCCGTGGGCTATCTCTCACTGGGGCGAGCCCTTCGCGCGCGACGCGCCAGTTGCTCCCTTGGACCTGGCTGTACTGTTGGAACTGGCTGCACTTTTAGGCTTGGCTGCGCTCTTAGGCTTGGCTGCACTCTTGGGCGTGGCTGCGCTCTTGGGCCTGGCTGCACTCTTGGGCCTGGCTGCACTCTTGGGCCTGGCTGCACTCTTGGGCCTGGCTGCGCTCTTGGGCCTGGCTGCAGTGCCAGACTTGTCTGCGGCCTTGGGCTTGCTTGCGCTGGTCGTGGCTGCTGACCTGGCGTTGGCTGCACTCTTATTCCTGGTGCCACTTTTGTTCCTGGCAGAACGCGGGCTTTTTGTTGCAGCACTGCCAGTAACGGCTTTTTTGCGCGTCGCCGTTTTTCTGGCCCGCCTGCCTGCTGTTTGTGACGCCTGCGCAGGTGAAGCCTGGCCCAACGCCGCCAGGAACATGTTGCGCACTTCGTTCACGTGCTCATCCAGGGTGTCGGCGGTCCAGTCTGCGGTGCTGACGGGCGGCAGGACTTCTACCTCTACGGTAGCAGAGCGAAAAACAAACTCACCCTTTGGCGCAACGTCCAGCGCATTGTGAATCACGATGGGCACCATGGGCACACCTGCCTGCATCGCCAGGTGAAACGCACCCTTCTTGAACGGGGCCAGGCGCGGCGACACCGTGCGCGTCCCTTCCGGTGCCATCACGACACACTTGCCCTCTTCGCGCAGCGCATCGACCAGCGGCTGCATGGCCTCGATTGCACTGGCGGCGTTGGCACGATCTATCATCACCACGCCGCCGAGCTCCATCACCTGGCCAATCACGGGAAGCTTCTTGATCTCCTGTTTGCCCACTCCGGCAATGTCGCGACGCAGCAGCTTTGCCGCTATCACCACATCGGCTTTACTTTGATGATTGAAAACAAACACGCAGGGGCGGCTGGACCACAGGTGCTCCTCGCCTTTGACTTTCAGGTCAAGTCCGATCAGCGCAGCGGCGGTGTCAGCAAACAGGGAAAACGAAAAATTCTGCGCCTCGCGGCGCGATCCGGTCAAGGCCCAGATAGGCAGGCCCGCAGCAAAGGACGTTACCACACTGCCGGTGGCGGCGATTGAACGCGCCCAGTCCATCATGCCCGGGCGACCACGGCTGGCAAAGCGCTGCACCGGCCAATCGTTTTTCCTGGCAATAGCGGCGAGCTTCCGGTTGGGATTCAGCGGGCGTGGCTTACCCACGCGTTCGAGTAGTTCGATGTCATCATCGCTATCGGAGTAGAAGAATGTCTCCAGCAGATCAACGCCGTGCTCCAGCGCCAGCGCCTCCGCTGCACGGACCTTGCCCGGGCCAAAACAGGTAGGACGCAACACGCCACCGGTAAACTCACCGTTCACCACTTCCAGCTGCGTACACATCACATGCTCAATACCCAGATCCCTGGCGGCAGGTTCAACCTGGTAGGGGGTGGCTGACGAAATGATTGCCACGGTATGCCCTTTGCGCAGGTGCGCCTCAATCAGGGCACGTGACTCCGGGTAGATCAGTTTCGCCAACTGTGTCCGGTAAAGTTCCTCACCAAACTCTACGTAGCTTTGCTCATTGATGCCGCGCATAAACTGCACGGTGGCAACCATCATGGCAGAGAAGCCAACGTTGCCTATGCCGAAACTGGTCATCGCTGAGGCCAGTTCTATGAATTCACGCGGCGACAAATCGCCACGCCTTACCTGCTCCCGGATCAGCGCTATGGCGGAATAGCCGTAAATGACAGTGCCATCAAAGTCAAAGAAAGCGCCAATGTGACTGCCTTCGGGGGAGTCTTCTACCTCGCGGATTACCTTTGAATGTCGAGCCATGGGTCACGCACGCCTGAACTTGAACCGTTCTGCGCAGTGTAGCCGCGAGTGAACAAAATGGCGAACGGCAAGGCGGTGAACACCGCAAAAACACCCAAAATCGGAAATCGCCCGGGACACTGGACGAGGTGTACCCTTGCACGCATCATCCACCGTGGCGCACCGCCAGGTGCGCAGGCCTATCCAGTGCCGGGAACCTTACCTGCAGCACGCGCCACACGTGCGCGGCGCCGTTCGCCAGGCGAGGGTTTTACCCTGGGCGAAATGGCCCTAGTTTTTCACAATGCGATAAATCACCAGCAAGACAAAGGCGCCAGCGGTGGCGGTGAACAAGCCGGCAAGGTCAAAACTGCCCGTGCTGCCCATACCGACAAACGACCCCATCCAGCCACCGAAAAACGCGCCGGCAATGCCCAGCAGTATCGTTACAATCCAGCCGCCGCCGTCGTTACCGGGCATAAACAGCTTGGCCAGCGCACCCGCAACCAGGCCAAGCACTATCCACGAAAGAATACCCATGGCACTACTCCCTTTTACATCCTGTAAGAAAAATCCGATCGCGCCCTACCAGCCTAAGGCCCCCGCCGCTCTACCGCAAGCGCCTGGCACAGCGCTGCGCTGCGTTTTACCTGATATTTACAGTGCGCTGGCGCTGCGGCCGGCAGCGAACCGCCAGCGAAAAAACAGCAGGCCCGCCAGGCCCAGGGCGCTGACCCCCAGCGAGGTCATCTGCAGTTCGAGGAAGTAAGGCTCCCGAAACGTCTCCAGTACTCCCTTGGCGCCATCATGCAAGAACAGGTACATGAGCGCGACCTGGCCGTTATAACGACGGCGACCATCGAACCACAAAAGGAACAGGCCGACACAAAACGAGGCCAGCATGAACAGCAGGTGCAGCGGCAATACGGGGTGGCTGGGATGCGCCGCATTGGCCAGCAAACCTGACTTTAGCTGGTGGTACCACACCGCACTGCCCGGTTCATAGCTCAGGCAGTAGAACGCATCACACTGTGGGCCGGTACAGCAGCCGTTCATCAGGCAACTGATGCGAATGAGAGCAAAACAGAAGCACACCGTAATGGCCAGCACGTCCAGGAATCGACCGAGCGGCAAGCCGGGCAGGAGCAGTCGTTGCAACACGGGGCCCAGCAAGACCATGGCGATTAGCGCCCCCGGATAGCGCCAGCCACCGCGTAGCTCAGCGTGCAGGGGTTCGTACAGCTCCCAACCACGCACATGCAGTGAAAACAGCTTGGCTCCCAGCAGCGCGACCACGGCTACGGCCAACAGCAGAATGGTCGCGCGCAGGGCGCGCACCCCTTCGTTGCGCAGGTACAGGATAAAAAAGAGGATGCCGAACACCGCTACCGGTGACAGCAGCGCGCGCAGCGCATCCAATCCAAATAGTCCGCTGGGATTCATAGCATTGCTCTCGGGTTCTCTACATCAAAAAAAACGCGCACCTGCAAAACAGGTGCGCGCTTGTGGCCACAAGCCATGCCGTGAGTCTAACAGCCCGGCGGCAGTCCTTCACAGGCGTCGCCTGTACCGTTGCCATCGGTGTCTGTCTGGGCAGGATTGCTGACCAGCGGACAGTTGTCCAGTTGATCATCAACGCCGTCGCTGTCCCGATCGATGTTCAGGTCACAGGCATCACCCAGTGTGTCGCCATCGCTGTCGGCCTGGCCGGGGTTGCTCGCTCCCGGACAGTTGTCAAGACCGTCGCGCACGCCGTCCTCGTCGCGATCCACACCCATACGCTCGCCCGAGCCCGGGGGAACACAAGTAAATGTGACCGGGCCTTCGGTGAGTGCCAGGGCCCGCACCTGGGCAGCGGTAAGAACGGTATTGACGTCCGACTGGAAGTTGCCGCCGGGAGCGCGCCAGAAGCCGCGCTCAACGCCGCCCACAGTGGCCTTGGCAATCACCTCGCACTCCTTGACCGTGCCGCCCAGTATAAGCGAATCAAAGTCGGCGTTAGCGCGCGCGAGCATGAGGTCAATGCGTGGATTGGTCACGGCACCGTTGCTGGCGTCCAGCGTAATCTGCTGGCCAACGATGGGCGCAAGATCCGTGGGAAACTCCATACTGAACGCTTCGAGCTGACGCTCCTGCGTATCATTCACCGAGAACACGCTCGCTTCCAGGAAGTGGTCCACGGTGTCGATGGAACCATCGTGCAGGAATCCGAAGCCGCGAATCTGGTCACCCATGTTCGGCCCACCTGTGGAAAGCCCGAACATACCGACCTTGTGATAGAGGTTACGCATGTGCGGCACTTTGAAGTTCTGGGTCTCACCTTCAAAGCTCTGGTCGCCGCCGGTTCCATAGAAACCGTTCAACGGATCCAGCGTATGACACCCTTCGCAGTGGGTGACCAGGTCGGTGCGGTTATTCACGTCAAGGAAGATAGTACGCCCCGCAGCCGCATCAGCTGAGAGCGAATTGTCCAGGGCGCGAATCGGGTTGGGCGGCAACTGGATAGACAGCGCGAAATCCGCAAACTCTTCCATCTCGGCCGAACTGATCGTGCCCTCCATACCCACGAGCCCTTCAAACGCCACAATAAAGTTGCGGAAGTTCAGGTCCTCATCGCAGGCCGAGCCAGTGGCGTCATTACAAGGGTCGATCCCCTCTTCACCCGCTACGCGGTCACCACGCCAGTGCAGGCCGCCGTGGGTAGACATACCACGCAGCGTCTGTGTGGTCATGGGGCCTTTCATGGGGTGGAAACCTTGCGATGAGCCCACGGCCACAATCGGCGTATTGTTGTCTGCCGCGGTGACAAAGTGATCATCAGGGTTACCCAGGTTCCAGGCCAGCTGGTCCAGGTCACCAAAAATATGGCAGCTGGAACATGAGGCCTCACCATTACCCGAGGTCAGGTTTGCGTCGTACAGGAACTTGCGCCCCTGCACCACCTCTTCCGGCTCTGGGCTGTGCAGGGCAATGGTCTGCACGGTGTTCTTGTTACCCAGGTTAATGACCTCAACCTGGTTGGCAAAGCGCGTCAGCACGTACATGCGGTTGTTCGCTTCGTCCAGCACCATGCCGGCGGGACCGCCGCCCGTGGAGATATAGTTGGCGCTTTCAACGGTTGGGTCGAAGTTACTTTCGAAGTTGGGATCTTCGATGTCGGCCGCATCAAATACGCCGATCTTGGCCGAACCAAACGCGGCCACATACACTTTCGTGCCGTCGCTGGAAACAACCGGTTGCAGGGGCGTGGCCAGCGTATGCGCTTTTTGCGCATTGATCGCCGCATGATCAGCACCGGGGTCTGTGTGCAACTGGCTGTAATCGATATGCTGGTTGAGGTGCTGTGGGTCTACACCGGCACCTGCGGGTGTCAGCACCGTGATACGCGATTCCGATAAACGCCCCTGCACGGTGCTGCCGGCATACAGGCCGGGGCCTTCAAACTCCACGTGATTTGGCAGTTCAGTGTTGGTGACATACACCTTGCCCGTCACGGGGTTGACCACCAGGTTAAACAGGATCGTACCCACGTGGTCGAACTCAACAATCGAGGCCGCGGCAAGGGTGTTGGCGTCAATGGAAAAAACGTCGTGGTCAGGCAGGTTGAAACGCACCAGTGGGTCTGCAATCGAGCCCTCTGATGATACCCAGTTAGTGCCATTGAACTTGACGATGACACCGACTTCCGGCGCGGGTACACCGTCAACGTTATCAGAAGGGCCCGGCACACCGTTGGGACCAAACCCGTTAGGCACTACGGTTTCGTTGATCACGGTCGTCTGGTTGCCCGAGTGCAGCGCGGCTACATAGACCGTGGAACCATCCGGTGTGACTGCCAGTCCGCGCGGGGTATCGGCGAAAAAGCTGAGGATCTCCAGGGGAGTGCCACCAATGGAGCTGCCCAGGTTGAGAGAATCAAAAACCCAGACATCGGCACGGCCAATCCCCGGCGTGCGGATTTGCGCGTCTCCCGAACCGGGCACGGCAGCGAGCGAGCTGTGGTCGCGATGCTGGCCACGGTGCGCTGTGGTAATAAAGGCGCGCGTGGAGCCGGTGCCTGCAAACACGATATCCCGTGGCTCGTCACCCACCAGCAGTGTACGCGTCACTTTGGCAGGGCCTGCATCCAGGTCGATCACACTCACGCTGTCAGACAGGTGGTTGACTACCCACACCTCGGAATTGGTGCGCGCCGCTACCGACACAGGCTCCAGTCCAACCGGGATGGAATCCACGTGGATCAACGTTCCAAAGGAGTTGTCAAACACCTCGAGGCGGTTGTCGGGCGTATTCACAACCAGTACGCGCTGGCCATCGGGTGTCATGGCAACCGGACGCACCGGGCCACTTTCGAAGTTGATGAAGGACGTCTGGGCCAAAGCCGTCAGGGGCATCAACGCCAGGGCAACCAGCACCGTTGCTTTACGCGCCGCCAGGCGCAGCGCTGCGCCGCAGTATTTCACCGCGTCAGAAAAACTAACCATGAGTGAGACCTCTTTGCATGTGTTCACCCGGTTTATAACCGGGCACCTCTTATATTTATGTGTTCGAACTGCTCTTTGTTACTAAGTACTACTTTTCTTGCCAGGTACTATTTTTCTTAATAATTTTTTCTCAATAATTACTTCGCAACGTGTCACTGTTTCACGCGCTTTCTACCGGTGAAAGCTGCAAAGATCGTACCACAGAACGAAAACTCCAAGCACAACAACCTTAAGCGAAAACCTGTAATGAGACGCAAACAATTTTTGTAAAATTAACTGACAAGTCATGGACAAGCCACATCGATTGGTGGCGCGCCCCCAACAGCGCGCTATTCTCTTGAGTTATAACACCGCCATTGTAACTGCCGTGCACAACCCGGATTACAACCACGCCGCGTAACGGTCACCGTACTGGGCAAACACTGCGTTTACGCGCGAGGCATCCAGGGCGTACTGCGCGGCCTGATAGCGATGCGGCCCATACAGGTATCTTGGCCGCTGCTGCAGGTACTCCTGCATGTTGATCATAGCCTGGGGAGTGAGCACCAGGCCAAAGTGGTGGTAAACCTGCTGCACCACCTTTATTGGGTCGCTGCAGATCGCGTCAAACCCCACATCCAGCACCTGGGTGTCAGGTATGTGCGAGCGCTGCTCCAGCGCTCGCGTTATCACCTGTGCGCTGTGCGAGAGTTCCCCGCCACCCACTGCCGGCCTATCCACAGCATCGCTGAAACCACCACGCAGGCGGGTCGCCAGGCTGCAAAAAGAGGCCACGGCATCCAGCGGCTTGCGATGGGTCCACACCAGCAATGCGTCCGGGTACTGCTGTATCAGGGCCGTAAGGCAGGCCAGGTGCGCGGGGGTTTTCAACACCCATTGCCGCGACGAATGCGGTGCGGCATGCTGCGACTGGCCTGACGCCGCTGACGCTGGCAAGGCTGGTTCCGGAAAGCTCGCCTGCAGGTGCTGCAAGAAGCGATAGTGCCATTCATAGGTGGTGGTCATGTCTTGCTGCAGCAGCCAAGCGCGGTAACCTGGCACGTTGTACATATAGCTGAATTGCTCGCTATGAAAGTGCGAGGCCATCAGGTATACGCATTCTTGTGGCAACTGCGCCCCAATGGCATGGATAGCGTTAAAACCCGGCGCAAGGCTTTCGAGCAGTTGCAGCATACGCTGCGTGGAGGCGATACGCGGATCGGGGCTGGTCGCAGGCGCAGCAGTAGGCAGACAGGGCTGCGCCACCTGCCAGCTGGCCGGCGCGCGGAAGGCCGGGTCCTGGGCGATCAACTCATACAGGATGGTCGTGCCGGTGCGTGGCAGGCCGACAATAAATAGCGGACGCGCGATGCGCTGCTGGCTGATTTCCGGGCGCTGCTTGCGCGCATCTACCAGTCGCAGCCGCGTTCCCAGGTTGTCCAGCAGGTTGAACCGCGCGGCAATACGGCCCACCTGACTCAGCTGCGCTTCGGCGTTCAAGCTTTGCACGAGCTGCTGCAGGCCTGCCTCGAATGACGCATCACCAAAATCTGACAAGCCCGTGCGCCGCACTGCGCGCTCGCGCAGTCGCGTGGCATCCAGGGCAGGTGCACTCACCCCGCAGGCCGCCAACATGCGGCCCAACCTGTTCGCCCCTCTGATGTAGAACGCTTGCTGGCGCTTCTGCACGGTTTAGCAACTCACTCGGCCACAGCCGCCATTGTGCATGAACAGCCCCGGCAAAGCATACCGGCCATCAACAGCGAACGCTGCAGCGCGCACAGAGCGCCTTCGGCGTTGGCGGCGACAGATCACGCCTGGTCGAATTCCAGCCCGTCATAATCGCCAGCGTCGCGCCACTGCTGAATAAACTCGAAAAAGGCGACTGGTCCCTGCGGGTGTCCAACGTAGGAGTGCGCCTCCTCGGGAATGGGCTGACCTTCGTTATTGTAATAGCCAGGGGTGCACTCGGCTGACGGCAGCGTTTGGCCAAGGCCAGAAAGGATCAATTCCACCCAGGCGTTCTCGGCGCCCTCGGCAGGTTCCACGGTGCGCCTGCCTGTCGCTACCGCATGCCCGATGACGCTGGCTGCGCTCAGGGCCGACTCCACGATATTGTGCGGCACATTGGAGATCAGGTTGGCACCCTGAGAAAACTGTATCAAAAAAGCATTGGGAAAGTTGCGCACGGTGAGACCGTGCAAGCTGCGCATGCCTTTTTCCCAGTAGTCTGTCAAAGACAGTCCGTTGCGTCCGTACACTTCGAATCCAGTGCGATCAGTGCGCTGCGTGCCGACCTCAAAGCCCGAGGCGTACACAATGCAATCGACCGCCACCTCAACACCGTTGACCACCACACCCGCGGGCGTGATCTTTTCAACCCCCTGGCCGTCAGTATCCAGCAGATGGGTTGCAGGCAAATTGAAGGCATCGAGGTAGGCGTCGTGAAAACAGGGGCGCTTGCACAACTGGTTGTACCAGGCTTTCAGTTGCGCCGCTGTTTCACTGTCCTGTACCACCTGATCCACGCGCGCACGGATCTCTTCCATTTTTTCAAGGTCGGCATCTTCCCAGGCGCCGGCCCACTTCGCCGGGTTTGCCATGTCTTCCGGCGACAGCGCCGCCAGGCGCGCAAAGAAACGGTGGGCGATATCAGTCCAGCCGTCATTGACCAGGTCTTCCTCTACCGGCTTGCCCGTTTGGTTAGCGGCAAAGTTTTCCATCCAGCGGCGCTGCCAGCCCGGCGACGCGATCTCGGCAAACCACTGCGCATCTATTGCCTCGTTTTCACGGGCATCAACCGACGACGGGGTGCGCTGACACACATACAGGTCACCGCAGGCGCGCGCCAGGTGCGGCACACACTGCACTGCGGTGGCGCCGGTGCCAATCAGCGCGACGCGCTTGTCGGCGAGCTTTTCCATCGGCGCGCCTGCAGCGTCACCCCCGGTGTAGTCGTAATCCCAGCGACTGGTATGAAACGAGTGCCCCTGAAAATCTTCAATGCCGGGGATTCCGGGCAGCTTGGGCATGTGCAGCGGGCCTGTGCCCATGGTAATAAACTGGGCAGTAAAGTCGTCGCCGCGGTTGCTGCGAATCCGCCAGCGGCTTGCATCCGCCTCCCAGCGCACTTCCGTGACCTGGGTATGAAACAGCGTGTCACGGTACAGGTCATAGTGGTTCGCAATGCGCTGGCAATGCTCAAGAATCTCCGGCGCGTGCGCGTACTTTTCTGAGGGCATGTAGCCCGTCTCTTCCAGCAGCGGCATGTAAATCATCGATGCGGTGTCACACTGCGCGCCAGGGTAGCGATTCCAGTACCAGGTACCGCCAACATCCCCGGCCTTGTCGATAATGCGCAGGTCGGTGACGCCCTGCTCTACCAGGCGTGCACCGGTGACCAGTCCGGCAAAGCCGGCACCGATAATCGCTACCGTGACGTGGTCCGTTTTCGCCGCGCGCGGTTGCACAGGCAGGTAGGGGTCATCGAGATAGTGTGCTAGCTGATCGTCAATGTGAATGTACTGATCGTTACCATCGGCGCGAATACGTTTGTCGCGTTCCTGCGCGTAGCGCGCCTTGATTGCGGCTTTATCCAGCGTGGTTGTCATGGCTATTCCGTTATTCGCTTTATTCAGGTCGCGGTGAGTGTGTGCAGGTAATGCGGTTGCTCCAGACTGGGGAAGTGATTGGTGTTCTGCGTTTGCAGGATAGTAACACCGGCATTGAGCGCGCGTCCCGCTTCTGCGCTGAGCAACATGCTGCGATTGTCCAGCACATGATCTACCGCACCAACCACCACGGTCACCCGATCAAAGCTCTGGTAAAGCTGCGCATCGTGCGCCCGCTGCCAGTTGCGAATACTCTTGATGTTGGTGATACAGGTACTGTAACTGCGCGGATTGGTGTATATCGAGCGGCAAATATCGATCTTCAAATCATTGCAGGGCTGCATCATCGGCTGCTTTAGCAGTTTTTCTACGCTCGCATTACGCCCCAGGCCCAGGACGATAGGCATGAAGTAACAGATCAGTCTGAAAGGAATCGGCTCACTGCCCCGACCCACCGTGCGCGCCTGCGGCAGCACCGGGGCCTCCAGAATGGCAGACACCTGCAGGGCACCGCCGCTGACCAGCTGCGGGTTCTGGCGCCCACATTCCAATACGACCGCCCCACCGCGAGAATGGCCGTGCAGGATCACTTCGTCGCCGCTCACCAGGTGCTCCAGCACCTGAGAGAGCAAATAGCCATCGTGTTCGATCGTGCCGATAGCATACGGATTCACCGGCCAGCCCAGCGAGACCAGGCGGCTCTGGTCGTAGGGCGAGTGGTAATTGGCGTTGTTCACCAGGATCAGTTCGCTGTCGGTGTCCTCGTAAAGCGCCTCGAAATAGCGCATGTCTTCGAGAAAACCCGGAAAACAAACGATGGTCTTGCGCGACCCTGCCCTGGCATGGCGACGCGCAATAAAGCTTGCGCCAACATGGAACAGTTCACCGGCAAAGACCCGCTGTTGTGCGCCGGGCAACTCACGCCGCGTCCAGTAGGTGCGATAGGCATGCAAGGCCAGCAACAGGATGGCGCACAGAATGAAAAAAGTGGACATTGGGTCAGGCTCCAATCAGCGCAGGCTGCGCTAGCGAAAGCGCAGTGCGGTGCGTGTCAGCGAACTGAAACGCAGGCTGATCACATCGAGGAAATAATTCTGGTAGACGCGCCAGGGCTTCTCCCGTGCCTGTCGCGGGAAGGCACCGATAGAGCGCTTGATATAACCCGAGGTGAAGTCCAGCATTGGCTCTTCTGTCACCGACCCCTCGTTCAAGACCGGCACCACAAACTGCTTATTGTGCTTGCGCATGTGTTTGAACATACGACACACATATTGGGCAGTGAGGTCGGCTTTGAGCGTCCAGGAGGAATTGGTATAACCGAACACCTGCACAAAGTTCGGTACGTCAGACAGCATCATACCCCGGTAAACATAGTGCTCTGAGGGGGTGATCGGTTTGCCGTCAACGGTGAGCTCGATGCCGCCCATGAAGAGCATATTCAGGCCTGTCGCCAGTACGATGATGTCGGCCTCCAGGTGCTCACCCGATTGCAATGCAATACCACTGGCGGTGAAGTGGTCGATGTGGTCGGTCACGACCTGCGCGCGCTGGTCGCGGATGGCGGCGAACATGTCGCTGTCGGGCACGGCGCACAGGCGTTCATCCCAGGGGTTATAGCGCGGCGTGAAGTGCGTGGCGACGTCGTAATCCGGACCCAGTTCCTTGCGCACCATGCCCAGCAGCAGTGCCCTGGCGCGCTGCGGCCGCTTGCGCGCATAGTTGAAGGTGAGCATCTGGAAGGACACTTTCTTCAAGCGCACGATTCTATAGACCCAGCTTTCCGGCAACCACTTGCGCAGCCACACCGCCATTTTGTCTTCGCCAGGCACCGAGGCAACATAACTGGGCGAGCGCTGCAGCATGGTTGTCATTGCCGTCTTGCGCGCCAGCTCAGGCACCAGGGTGACGGCGGTCGCACCGCTGCCGATCACCACCACTTTCTTGCCTGTGTAATCCAGATCCTCAGGCCAGTGCTGGGCGTGCACAATGCTGCCAGTGAAATCCTCCTGGCCCTTGAATTCGGGGCTATAGCCCTGGTCGTAGCGGTAGTAACCGCTGCAGCTGTAAAGAAAGTTGCACTCCATTTTGCGCTCTTCGCCGCCATCGCCGGACTGCACAGTGACCGTCCAGCGCGCGCGCTGTGAATCCCACTGCGCGCAGACTACTCGCTGCTGGTAGTGAATGTGCCGCTCAATATCGTACTCGGCGGCCGTTGTTCGAATGTAGTTCAGAATGGAAGGCCCATCCGCCAGCGATTTCGGCTCGGTCCAGGGCTTGAAGGCGTAACCGAGCGTGAACATGTCGCTGTCGGAACGGATACCGGGGTAACGGAACAGATCCCAGGTGCCGCCCATGCGCTCCCGCGCTTCGAGCAACCGGATGCTGCGCTCAGGACACTGCTTCTTCATGTAGCAGGCGGCGCCAACACCGGACAAGCCCGCGCCGACAATCAATACGTCTACATAGTCAAGTTCCTGCGCCACGGTCATGTCCTGGCCTCCGGTGTTTTTTCGGCGGGTGAAGTGTGGGGCAGCCCAAGCACGGCAAAACACAGGTCACTCACCTGGTCGGCAGCCCAGGCTGCGTCAAAGCCTTCTTCGCGAGTCAGCAGGTGGCCGATGGTTTCTGTCACCAGGCCAAAATACGCCGCATATACCAGCTCGAGGTCAATATGGCTGAGCGTCCCCAGGGCGACGCCCTCGCTCAGGCGATCGGCCAGCACCAAGCGCAATACGCGATCAATGGCGCCACCACGCTCGGGTTGCCCGCCCTGTAACAGCAATCGACAGGCCTGCGGGTCGCTCAACAGCGTGTAAAAGGTGAAGCGGGCCCGGGCGTGCGCCTGGGCCAGCGGATCTTCCACCTGCGGCTCATAGGCTTCGTACTTTTTCATCAGGTCCGCAATGGTCAGCTCTATAAGCTCGTCATACAGGGCATCGCGGGTCTCGAAATGGTTGTAAAAACTACCCTTGGCCACACCGGCAGCGGCTGTAATGCTTTCTATCGAGACCTGGTCGATGGCTTTTTCGATGAACAGGGAGCGTCCGGCCTCCATCAACACACGGCGCGTTTCGCGACGTCGACGTTGATAGCCATTTTCACTGTTGGGGGCGTCCAGCATTGTTTTTGACTGCGCGGTCATAATGTTTCCAATGTAGAGCAATTAGGCCGCGCTGGCAAGGTCGATGACTCCCACGGCGCCCAATACGGTAGCGGGCAGCCCATGACTTCAAAATACAATCAGGCTTGACTGTTTTATTTGGCAACTCCATACTGCAATCCTCATAAAAATGAAGGGATTAACCGTGACCGCCCCTACTGCCAACGACAACCGCGCCCTCGCAGACATGCCGCTGTTTGATACCGAGACGCTCAAATGCCCCTACCACTTTGACAGCACACTGCGCCAGGAGGCGCCGGTCTACCGGGATCCCGCCTCGGGGGTGTATGTCGTGTCAACTTATGCGTTGGTGCGCGAGGCGCACAAGAACGATGCTGTGTTCTCCAACGAGTTCACCCTGGCACTGGGGTCGCAGGCGCAGCTGGATGACGACGTACTCAGCGCCATGAAGAACACCTATAACCTCGGCAAAGGCACGCTGCTCACGGTCGATGATCCCGAGCACAAGATGTATCGCGACACCGTGCGCGAGTTTTTCCTCAAGGACAATCTCGAGCGCTACCGGCCGTGGATATCGGATCTGGCCGCCGAAAAAGTCAACGCGCTGCCCTTTGGCAAGCCGTTTGACTTTATCGAGGCGTTTTCGCGGCCCTACCCACTGTCAGTCATCATGCATGTGCTGGGTATTCCGCTGGACATGATCGAACAGGCATTTCGCTGGACGGTGGCCAATGTCACGGTGCTGTCGCAGGTGTCGGACAAGGCCAAACTGCTGCAGGCGCACGCCGATGTGAAAGAAGAGTATGACTGGTTTGTACAGGCGCTGGATGAGCGCCGCGCCAACCCGCGCGATGACTTGCTCAGCCATGTGGCCCACCTTGAAGTTGAAGGCAGGCCGATGACCATCGAAGAGCAGCTGTCACACTGCACACAGTTCCTGGTGGCCGGTAACGAAACCACCACAGCCACACTCGCCGAAGGGGTTCGCCAACTGTGCCTGAACCCGGAGCAGGCCGAGGCCGTGCGCGCAGACCGCTCACTGATACCCAACCTGGTAGAAGAGACACTGCGCCTGGCAACACCCACGTCAAACATGTGGCGCATGACCAAACAGGACTACCAACTGGGCGGCGTCGATATTCCCGCAGGCAGCATGGTGCTGTTGAAATACTTTTCCTCGAATCACGACGAGGCGCTTTTTGCAGACCCGCTGGCCTTTGATGTTACCCGCAGCAACGCCAAGCGCCACATCGCCTTCGGATTCGGTACCCACGTCTGCATCGGCCAGCACCTGTCCAGGCTGGAGATGATCCTCGCCTGGGAACAACTGTTCGACAACGTTGGCAGCATGCGCCTGGACACTGCACCGGACGCCCTGGAGTACATGCCAAACATTCTGCTGCGCGGCCTGGAAAACCTGCCGGTGGTGTTTGAGCGCGCCTGATGCGCGCCAGCGCTGCAACGGCTTGTTGTTGGCCGCGGCGTGTTCTCACGCCAGCGTCTCAATAAACTCAATGACCGCATCGGTAAAAACCTCATTGCGATCGCCCGCGACCATGTGCGCTGCGTCTGCCACATCGACGTAGCGCGCATCGGGCCGCAAGGCCAGGAACTGCTCCGCCGTTTCCTGCGTGACCACATTACTCTCACGCCCGCGTACCAGCATGATGGGCTGCACGATCTGTTGGGTTGCCTGTGCCAGGCGCTCCGATTGGCCACTGGCATCACCGCGCAGCGACAGAAACTGCGGGTCCCAATGCCAGCGATACCTGCCGTCGTCGCCCATGCGCAGGTTTTTCTCGAGGCCTTTGGGATTAACGCGCTTCTCACGCCCCGTATAGCGCGCGATGGTCGCGGCGGCCTCCTCCAGCGTGGTAAAACCCTCACGCTGGGTGTTTTCCATGAAATCCATGATGGCCCGCGTGCCCTGCTGGTTCATGTGCGGGGTGATATCAACCAGTATGATCGCGCGATACAGTGCGTCGGTGCTTTCGCCCTGTGCCAGCAAGGCCGACAGCCCGCCAAGGGAGGCACCCACCAGAACCGGTGGCTGGGCAAAGGTACGCGCTGCCGCGGCCTGGTCGGCCGCATGGATCTCGAGTTTGTAGCAACCATCCGGTGACCAGTCGCTATCGCCATGGCCGCGATGGTCGTAGCTCACGACGTACCACCCCATGGCCGCAAGCCGCTCTGCGGTGCCCTGCCAGGAATGGCGCGTCTGCCCGCCACCGTGCGAGAGCAATACGGACCGGTGCTCAGGGTTGCCCCATGCGTCGCCGGCCAGCACGATACCGTCGGCGCCGGGCAGTGTGATATCAACGGGTGTTGGCATTGCTGGCGTTCCCTGTTGCGTGTTTATCTGATGTTTTGTTGTCGTTGCAGACTGTGTTGTCAATCCCGTCGTGCCACTGTGCCCGATCGGCTGTGGCACTTGTTTGGCTGTGGCACTTGTTGGGCCGCGGCACTTGTTTGGCCGCGGCACTTGTTTGGCCGCGGCACTTGTTTGGCCGCGGCACTTGTTTGGCTGTGGCACTTGTTTGGCCGCGGCACTTGTTTGGCCGCGGCGCCTGATCGGCCGCAGCGGTTGATCGGGGCAGCGGCCAATCTACACGCCACCGGGCGAGGGCCTGCGATCGCGCCCGGCCGCAGCACGCCCTGCCCGGCGGCCGGTGAACGTCGCATCAGCCACCGACATGCCACTGGCATAGCCTGCACTGGTGCGCGGAATGCCGGCGGCTGTGCGACCGGCAGCATACAGGCCCGCGACGATATCGCGATCGGGCGTCAGCACCTCACCCGATGGCAGGGTATCGAGTCCGCCCAGGGTAAACACTGCCGGACGCAGTGTCGCCAGGCTGTAATCGACCAGCGCAAACGGCGGCTCATCAAAGGGTGACAGCCAGTCAGCGTGTTTATGAAACAAGGGGTCTTGTCCATTGGCCGCATGGGCGTTGTAGAAGGCCACGGTTTGCTGCAATGCTCCGCCGGGCAACCCCGATTCACGCTCGACCTCCTCGACGGTTTCACCCACCGCAACAATCTGCGCGTGCTCCTGGTAGGCCGGTCGTGCGAAATTGCGATTGTCGATGAACATGAACGCGCGCTGGTTGGTCTGGCGCATTACGGCATCACCCATGCGCGCCAGGTAGGTATCCTCGTTGAGAAAGCGCTGGCCCTGTTCGTTGACGAAAATGCCAAAGGTGAGTTGAGGGGGCGGGTAATGCGCCACGCAGACGAAGGCCTCGCCCATGTTGATGGCGTGCCCACCGGCAGCAGTACCGAGCAAAATGCCATCGCCGGTGTCACCAGGGTTACCGTGGCGCATGGCGCAGCCATCCAGCCCGGCAATGTGTTGCCGCGTCATTTGCTCGTTCATGATAAAGCCACCGGCACTGAGCACTACGCCCTGGTGTGCAAAAAAATAGTGCAGGCGATTGTCGATCTTGGCAGCTACACCACACACCGCGCCTGCGTCATCAACGATGAGGCTGCGCACGCGTGCGTCGCAGCGGATGGTAATACCTGTGCAGGTCCGGGCGTTCTCCAGCAATACGCCCATTAACACCTTACCACCGCTGTGCCCTGCATCGGCTGGAAGGTGTCCGCGCGGTACGGCGGCGCTGCGCTCAGTAAAGGGCCAGGCGCGTTCGTTGCCCGTGTATTGCAGCGAATCACCGGTGAGCGCAACGACGTCGCGCCCGTCAAAGTAGGCGCGCTTGTAGGGCACGCCCTGCGCCTCCATCCAGTCAAAATGTTCTGCGGCACCGTCGACAAACGCGTCGACTTTTGCTGGGTCTGCGTAGTCGCCGAAACACGCTTCCAGGTAGTTGCGAAAGTTCTCGCTCGAATCCTCAAACCCGAGTTCGCGCTGGAGCGTCGTACCGCCGTTGCCACCGAGGTACATCTCGCAGGCAGACATTTGCGTGGAGCCACCACCAGCGCTGAAACGCTCCAGCACCAGCACAGAGGACCCTGCCGCACTGGCCTCCAGTGCGGCACAAACGCCCGCTCCGCCGAGGCCGCACACAATGACATCCACAGCGCCATCAAAACGTTCCACCGATGACAGCTTGACGATTCGCCCCATAGCAATGCTCCCTGAACCCTGTCGCCGACACAGCAGCACGCCACTGCCGGCTATATTCATCAATGCGTACCGCACTCCACACTAATCGCTTTTGCAACCCAACTGTAGTGAGCGATCGAAGCCCGCGCAGCAATACCGGAGCCTGGTTTGCTATGGCAACCCGCCACCCCTGGCGTGCGCTACCCAAAGCGCAGGGTTGCTGGAATACTGTCTGCCCTGAATCCAGCTCCCGCAAGGTGAAGAGCATGCCAACGAATATCGGCCAACTGTTGCACAAGCGCGCGGATATCTGCCCCGACCGGGAGGCGTTTGTTGAGTACGAGCGCAACCGCCGCTTTACGTTTGCCACGCTCAACCAGCGAAGCAATCGCGTGGCCAATACCCTGCTGGCCCGGGGCATTGTTCCGGGGGATCGCGTTGCAACACTGCTGAAAAACGGCATCGAGTTTGTTGAGACCTATTTTGCGCTGGCCAAAATAGGCGCCATCATGGTGCCGGTGAACTGGCGACTGGTGGCACCAGAGGTCGCGTACATCCTGCAGGATTCAGGCAGCGTCGCGATGGTTTTTGATGCAGAGTTTGACCCGGTCACGCAAGCCTTGTTCGCAGGTGAACACGGTGACCTGGCAGTGCAGCACTGGCTGCGGCTGGACATCCAGGACAGGCCTGCACCGGACTGGGCAGACGACTACGACAGCGTTTTGGCCGCCGCCAGCGCAACAGAACCCCCGATCGGCGCATGGGATGATGACAACCTGTTCATTATGTACACCTCCGGCACGACCGGTCGGCCCAAGGGTGCAGTGCACAGTCATGACGGCATGCTCTGGTCGCAGCTCACCAGCATGTCCACCTCCGACATGCGCGGCGATGATCGCTGGCTGCTGGCGCTGCCCATGTTTCACGTCGGTTGCCTCAACCCCACCTCGCTGCTGGTGCACCGTGGCGCGACCGGCATCATCATGCGCGACCTGGACATGGCCGGAATGTTTCGCTGCATCGACCAGGAAAAAGTCACCATCTTCATGGCGGTACCGGCACTGATGCAGTTTATGCTGACGGCCCCAGAGCGCGCGCAATATGACCTGTCATCGGTGCGCTGGATAGCCACCGGCGCCGCGCCGGTGCCGGTGTCTTTATTGCGCGATTACGAGGCACTGGGCATTAACATTTTCCAGGCCTACGGACTCACTGAATCTTGCGGCCCTGGCACCTTGCTGTTGCACGATGACGCCGAGGCGAAGGTCGGTTCCTGCGGCAAACCACAAATGCATACCGAACTAAAGATTGTCGACAGCCAGGGCAATACAATTGCGCGCGGGTCCAGCGAACCGGGAGAACTATTGCTGGCCGGGCGCCACATCATGAAAGCGTACTGGAACAACCCCGAGGCCACCGCACAGACACTGCGCGATGGCTGGCTGCATACCGGGGACGTCTGCACCTGGGATGCCGAGGGCTTTGTCACCATCTGTGACCGGATGAAAGACATGATTATCTCCGGCGGCGAGAACATCTACCCCGCGGAGCTGGAAAACGTGCTGGCTGCCTGCCCGCAAGTGCAGGAAGCGGCCGTGATTGGCGTTGCCTCGAAAAAATGGGGCGAGACGCCGCTGGCGATCGTCGTACCGGCGCCCGGCACGGCGCCGACGGCCGAATCTCTCAAGGCCTACTGCAGGGAAAACCTCGCTGGCTATAAAGTCCCCCAACTGTACGAACTGGTAGAGAGCCTGCCGCGCAACCCTTCCGGGAAACTGTTGAAGCCACAGTTGCGCGAGCAGTTCCCGGGCCCCGCGCCCTTCTAGCGGCATAACCCTCCAGGCCAGGGAACGCCCTGTGATTCGCCAGAGGCAGCCCTGAGACCGCATGCCACGCACAGCGACCGCTGAAAATTTCGCCGCTACAGACTTGCCTTGCCGGCCGCAGTTGACTATAAGTTAACCAAACAAAGCACAACATCATCACAGATCGGGGCACAGACAACACAATGAGGAGTTCACTGTGTCTCAGGAAAATAGCGCGCCAGTATCACTGGCACAACGGGTAAACAGTTATCTGCGTACCGAAGAACCCGGCAAGAAAATCTTTGCCGTCAAGGAAACCGCTGATGAAGTGCAGGCTGAGGAGTACCTTCTGCAACGCGCAGAAGAACAACTCAATGCCGCGCAGTTACGTGTAGATCGCCTGCGACAGCGCGTTTTGGAAAAGAAGGCCAACCTTGAGCGGGCAACGCGCGGCGACATCCGCTAGTGGCCAGTTATTCGTTATAGCGGCACCGGCTGTGTACGCAGCCTGAGCGTTGGTGCATCGACCGGTGCATCGACCGGTGCATCGGCGCACGCACAACGACACGCACGACGACACACACGACGACACGCACAACAACACGCACAGCGCTCCTCAGGATCACCTTGAGGCGCTTGTGTGGCACTGACATTACGCCGCCCGTACACGACTCCATTATTCTGCTGCTGCATCCCTGGTGCATTGCTTGCAGGTGTCAGGCCCGATGCGGGCCTTTCGCCTGGCGCTGGAATAGGCGAGGATAACCCTACCTGTTTCCACATGACCCTGGCTGCCCTTGAAAAACTACCTGCTTCTGATTGTCCTGCTGTGGCTAAACGGCTGCGGCGAGGGCCACCGCTACGCAGCGCCACAGGAGGTGCAGGCGCTGCGCACTGCGGCGGTGTCAGCAGAACAGGAATGGCGTACCTACCTGGGCGATGCGGGCAGCAGCCAGTCCACCCAACTCGGCCAGCTCGATAAAAGCAACGTTGCCATGCTGCGTGAGGCCTGGCGCTACGATGCCGGCGACGCCGGCCAGTTCGACACGCTCATTCCCACTAATCCACTGATTGTCAAAGGTGTGCTCTACGGCCTGAGTGCGCGCAAGAACCTGTTTGCGCTCAACGCAGCCACCGGCAAGGAGCTGTGGCTGCATGCATTTGACAAGCCCTTCGGCGGCAAGGGCTCCGGGCGAGGCCTGGTGTACTGGGAGGGAGTCGACAGACAGGGCCAGGACGTAGCGTGGATTCTGGTCGGCCTGGGTCATGAGCTGTTTGCGATTGACGCAATCACCGGCCGTCGGGCAACGACCTTTGCCGACAACGGCGTGCTCGATCTGCGCAGCGGGCTGGACCGGCCGGTTGAGGGCCTCAGCGTGAACGTGATTGCGCCGGGTACGTTGTATGGCGATTTACTCATCCAGGGCTTTGGCACCAGTGAGTTCCACGACGCCGCACCGGGTTACATCCGCGCCTACCACATACCCAGCGGCGAGTTACGCTGGACGTTTCGCACCATTCCCGCAGCGGGCGAGCCCGGCGCACAGACGTGGCCAGAGGCAACCCGTGCCACTATCGGCGGAGCCAATTCCTGGGCGGGGATTACCGTGGATGAACAGCGCGGCATAGCCTTCGTTCCCACAGGCTCTGCGGCTTACGATTTCTACGGCGCCAACCGCGCCGGCGACAACCTCTACGCCAACTCCCTGGTGGCGCTGGATGCCGCCAGCGGCGAGCGACTGTGGCACTATCAGTTTGTGCGCCATGATCTCTGGGACAGGGATTTACCCACACCACCCAACCTTATTCATATCATGCGCGACGGCCAGCGCATCCCCGCTGTCGCCCAGGCCACCAAATCGGGCCATGTCTTTGTGTTTCATCGTGACACCGGCGAACCGCTGTTTCCCATTGAGGAGGTTGCCGTAACAGGCGCCGGTGCGCCGGGCGAACACTTGCCCACAACGCAGCCACTGCCCAGCGTGCCGCCGCCATTTGCCAACCAGCAGTTTGCAATCTCCAAGGTCACCAGCGGCAGCCATGCCTACATCAGTGAACTCATTCAGGGTATGAGCATCTCGGCGCCCTATCACGCGCCCGATGAGCAGGGCATCGTAATCTATCCCGGGCTCGATGGTGGTGCCGAGTGGGGCGGACAAGCCTATGATCCCAGCACCGGTATGCTGTACATCAATACCAACGAAGTGCCGTGGTATTTCAAACTGGTGCCCTCGGTTGCCGAGGGTGGCCTGCACGTCATGAGTACCGAGTTTGCCTACCTGCAATTCTGCGGCAGTTGCCATGGCGCCGATCGCGCGGGCAACGGGCAGATTTTTCCCTCACTGCAAAACATCAGCGCGAAGTACTGGCCCTGGGAGGTCTACGCTATTGCCCGGCAGGGCCGCGGCCGCATGCCGGCATTCTCCAACGAGCCCTGGTACTACCTGGCGGGCGCCATTGCATACCTGTACACCGCCGCTGACGATGAAATCGCCAGCCGCGAGGCCAGTGGCAACATCACAGGCTACATGGCCGATGGCTTTCACGTGCTACGCGATGAGCACAAACTGCCCGGCTCACAACCACCATGGGGCAGCCTGGTAGCCATGGACATGAACCGCGGCAGCATTGCCTGGAAGGTACCGCTGGGTGACTATCCACAGGCACTGGCCATGGGCCTGTCGGGGCTGGGCGCTGAGAATTACGGTGGACCGGTGGTTACGGCAGGGGGCCTGCTGTTTATTGCAGCAACGCCGGACGCAAAACTGCGCGCTTTCGACAAGACCTCGGGGGAGTTGCTGTGGCAAACCACGCTGCCCGCTGCGGGTTTTGCGACGCCGGCCATTTACCGGGCGGGCCAACGGCAGTTTGTGGTCATCGCTGCCGGCGGTGGCAGAGTGGACCAGCCCTCCGCCAGCACTTATATTGCGTACGCACTGCCCGAGTCGCACACTGCAGGTAACGCGCGCTGATCACAACTGCCTGTGGCAGGGCGCAGCACTCAGGCTTGCACCGCTGCGTCAACGATGCCCTACCGGGCACCGCGCCGGTCGTTACACCTGTGGTCGCAGCAAGCACAGCAGTACCGGCAACAGCAAGCGCGGAGCGACAAGACACACCGACAATAACAAGGCCCCACAAGATGCCACAAAGGATTGACAACCTGTCCCAAGCAACGGCCGACCCCCAACGGGAAGCGGCCTGGAATACGCAATGACGCCTGATATCCGCACAGTATTTTTCCTATTGGCAGCCACACTGCTGCCGGGCAGCCTTGCCCACGCACAGATCAAGGCGCTGCTGCTGACCAGCCCTGGCATCTATCATGATTACGCATACCAGAGCCAGGCCATCACCTCCGCCCTTGCCGGCAACATCCACATCCAGTTCGACGTCTCACTCGCGGACACCGCGCGCTGGCAGCAAGCCGACTTTGCTCGCGACTATGACGTTATCATCTACAACATCTGCATGGCTGATAACAGCGACGCCGCACTCATCGGCAATTTGCGCCGCCAGACCGAAACACTGCGCATACCGGCCATCGTGCTGCACTGCGCCATGCATTCTTTTCGCACCACAGACCTGTGGTGGCCTCTGCACGGACTGCACACCACGGCGCATGAATCGATTGGCGAAATCGAGCAGCAGCAGGTGGTGCGCCACCCTATTCTCACCGGTATACCAAGCCCCTGGCGTATTGCCCATGATGAGCTCTACATCAACCTGGCATTCCAGGGCAGCGCGCTGCTGCAGGCGACAGGTGAGGATGGCGCACAACATGTGACCGCCTGGATCCACAGCGCCGGCGACACGCGCCTGTTCGGCACCACGCTGGGCCACAGCACTGCCACCATTGACGATCCGGCCTACCAGCGCCTGCTCACCAATGCGGTGTTGTGGGTAACGGGAAACCTCAACCAGGACGGCTCTGCACGCACCGGGCTGGCGCCAAACAGTACAACGCCTGCCATCGGGCAGTTCCTGGCCGCGCCTGGCGCTGCGTACCTCACTGACGATGATCGCTCCTGTATGCGCTGG
Organism: Gammaproteobacteria bacterium; assembly: GCA_024742415.1. GTDB lineage: Bacteria > Pseudomonadota > Gammaproteobacteria > Pseudomonadales > Halieaceae > Marimicrobium. Next base: position 100,760 of record JANSYN010000010.1, on the reverse strand, counting down.
GAAATGGGCAAGGCCGTAGGGCCGTGCCTGGCCGGCTGCACCCTGAACCCGCTCACATGGGGCGACGAGGCGGACGCCTGTCGTGCCCAGTGCTTTGCGGCACTGCCGACCAATGCCGAACTGATGGCGCGGTGCGCGCCCTGAGCCGCCTGTGGTTTGTGTCCGGCGCACTCCGCAACGCGACACAACCGCCTGAGGGCTCAGCGCGATGCGTCGGCGTAATCATGGTGGAACTTGCCCAGAGTCAAGGGGCAATCATTTAAGGTTTGGGCTTCTGGCTTCTGGCTTCTGGCTTCTGGCTTCTGGCTTCTGGCTTCTGGCTTCCGGCTTCCGGTTTCCGGTTTCCGGCTTTCGGCTTCTGGCTTCGGGATTCAGGATTTAAGGCGCAGGAATCAGGCTCTAGGATCCAGGGTCGCTCTCGGCCTCGCGGGAATCGCGCAGGCGACCGCGATACCGGGTCCGCGCCAACTCCTGCATATCCGCGACCTGGTCGCTCTCGTCCATGATTTCGCGGCCAAGCAGGGTTTCCACCGCGTCTTCGAGTGTCACAATACCTGCCGTCTGGCCGTACTGGTCTTCTACCAGGAACAAGTGCTCGCGACGCTTGATGAACAGATCCAGCAAGCGTAACACCGGCAATTCCTCGGACACGCGGTAGATAGGGACGACGTAGTCCGTCAGTGGCCGTTCGCCGCCCTCTTTGCGCTCGGCAATCAGCAGCGTTGGCCGCAAGACAAGGCCAACGACTGTATCCAGATCGTCCTCAAATACGGGCAGGCGTGTGAACTGCAGTTCTTCTATCGCCTCGAGTGCCGCACTGACGGTGAGCTCCACAGGCAACGCGCTCACCACCGTGCGCGGCGTGAGTATCTCTGACGTGCGCTTGGCGCGCAGTTGCAAAATATTGCCCATCAGCAGGCTCTCCTGCGAGCCCAGCGAGCCGTGCCTGGCACCGAGCTTGGCCATGGCGGCAAGCTCTTCCCTGCTGATCGCCGCGTTGCCGCCCTCTTTGGAAAACAGCGCGGTCAGTTTGGCCGATAGCCACACCAGCGGATACAGGATCTTCACCAGCCAGCCGATCAGCTGTGCGGCGGGCAGCGCAAGCTGCTTCCAGAAGGTTGCACCCAGAGTCTTTGGGATAATCTCAGAAAAATACAGAATGGCCAGCGTCAGCAAAAAGGCAATGAGCGTTTCCCAACGTGCGCCGAACACCTTGGTCGCCTGCGCCCCCACCCCGGCGGCGCCCATCGTATGCGCGAAGGTGTTGAGGATGAGTATGGAGGAAATCGACTCTTCGAGATTCTCCTTCACCCGCTTGAGTTTCGCGCCACGGCGTGGATTCTTGCCCAGCGTATGCTCAATAAAGCCCGGCGTCACCGAGAGCAATACGGCTTCCAGAATAGAGCACATGAATGATATGCCGATGGCGATCGACAAATAAATGAGTAAAACAGTCATCGGTAAAGCAGGGACATTTCAGCGGTCATTGTTCCGATTATACGGCAGCACAACAGTGCGACCAGTGTTAATTCAGTTTGTTTGGCCCGCCTGGTCGGCAGTGAGAATCCGGATATTGCGAAACCAGACCTTGTCCCAGTGGTCCTGAAAGCCAATATGGCCGCGCAGGAGGCTGCCATAATCCGGCCTGTCAGTGAACTTGCTGCGCGCATAGCGCGCCTGCCAGTCGCTGCTGCCCTGTTCAAAGCGCGCGGTCAGGCGCTCGTTCAGCCAGAATTCCACGACGCGACCGCGCGCAACGATATGCACGCGATTCCAGTAGCCCACAGGTTGGGTGGTGTCGTGATCAGGGGCGATCATGTCGTACAGCGCGCCGGCACGGTGCGTCGGGTCTTTGGCATCCCGATGCCCGGCGTTATCCAGTACCTGCATTTCATAGCCGGTGTGGTGAATGCTGCGACCGGACTCGTCTCCACGAATAAAAATGCCGCTGTTGCCGGCCGCAGAGACCCGCCATTCCAGTTTCAGCTCGAAGTCACCAAACTGCTCGCGGCTGATAATGTCACCCGCGCGTCCCAGACGCGCCAGGCAGCCGTTCTCGATACCCCAGCCTTCTTTCAATTCATCGTGCTGATAACTGCGCCATTGCGCCAGGGATTGCCCGTCAAAGAGCAAACGCCAGCCCGCGGTTTGCTCCTGCGCGCTGAGCGCGTTCACGCATTCCCCTGGCGCGATAACCTCGTCGTCAGAACAGCCACCCAGTACTGCGGCCCACGCGACAACAAGGATCACTACAACACTGCGCATACCCACCACCCTAGAATTCCAGTTGCACGCCAAACCGGGCCGCGCGACCGGGTGCCGCAAAACCAACGGCTGTGTCGTAACGTGCATCCAGCAGGTTGTCCAGCGATGCGCGCAGTTGTACGCCCTCGGCCGCCTGCCAACGCAGCACCCAGTCCAGGCGATAGTAGTCGTCGAGTCGTGCGGCGCGCTCCTGCCCGGTGTGGCGCGAAATGGACCACTGCCCTGAGGTGTAACGATAGTCCACGCTGGTGTCCCATGCCAGCGCGAGTTGCCACTGCACCGCCAGGCCCGCGCTCCACTGCGGACGCCCCGTCAGCCGGGTGTCTTCGCGCACATCGATGTCCGTATAGGTGCCCGTACCAATGACACTGAGCCGGGTGGAAGGTGCATAGGCCAGGGCCATCTCAACACCCTGAGTTTCCACCTGACCGCGATTGACGTTGCGGAAGGTGGCGTCGTCGAAGTCCACCAGATCCTTGAAATCGTTATAGAACAGCGTGAGATCGAGGTGCAGTCCGCGCTCGATCGCCCATTCCAGGCCTATGTCACTGCCCGTGGCCTTCTCGGGCTTGAGGTCAGGATTGCCCACCAGCGCGTTGCCCAGCGCAAAAAAACTGGGGAGCTTGTAGGCTTCACCCCAATTGGCGCTGAGGTGCAGCGTGGGTGTCACGGCATGTCGCACGCCCAGGCGCCATGACGTCTCACTGGAAAAGCCCTCCGGGTCGTCATAGCGCACGCTGGTGTTAAACACCGTTGAGGCGACGGGCGTGGCGCTCAGCGTGGCGAACACACCCAGGGTGTTTCTGTCGAGCGCAAAGTTGGTGGGCATGCGATCGCCAAAGAACTCGACATAGCCCTCGGCCCGGCCCTGCTCCTGGCGCAAATCCCCGCCCGTATCGAGCCGGTAGTGTTCTGCCAGTAGCACGCTGTTGATCCAACGCAGGTCATCGCGTGTGTACTGCGTGCGGGCGCCGTTCGGCGGCACAGCAGAGAACGGCGGTATGCCGGGTGAATCCACGTCTTCATGGTGTTCCAGCCGCTGCGCTGTAAGCGTGCTGTTCCACGCAGGGGAAAGCGCAGCGCGCCAGTCAAGCGCAATGATCCTGTCTTCATACTCGGCATGGTCCAGCGCATCGATCAGGGCGAACTCCGGGCCACCGCTTTGTTCCGGGTAAGCACTGCGCTCGCCCTGCTGATAGCGCAGGTTTGCCGCGAGCGTGTGCTGCTGGTTCACGCGCCAACCCAGGTGCAGATGCGCGCTGTCGTTTTCGCGCGTGCTGCCAGGCACCGGCTCGCCCTCGTCGCGCGTGGTTAGCGCAAGGCGATAATCAAGGTCTGCGTGCACACCGCTGAAGCTGATGCCGGCATCGCGAAAGTCATCTTCCCCAACCTCAAGATTGACGCGCTGCTGATGCCCGGCTCGCGCCTTCCTTGAGATGATATTGATCACCCCCGCCAGCGCATCGGACCCGTAAATCGACGACTGCGCGCCGCGCACCACTTCGATACGTTCTATCTGCGTCGGGTTAAGGTTGGCGACATCGAAGCCACCGCCACGGGTATTGGTGGGATCATTCAAGGCAACGCCGTCCAGCAACACCAGCGTGAAATTGGCCTCGCCACCGCGTATGGAAACGGCGGTCAGTCCGCCGGGGCCGCCTTGCTCCTCAACCAGCAAGCCCGGAACCGTTTTCAGCAGTGCGGCCACGCTGCGCTTGTTCAGCGCTGCAATCAGCTGCGCATCGAGCACCGTTACCGATGCGGTAATGTCCGCCGTGGGCGCGTAGCTACCGGTCACCAGCAACTGCTCCATTTGCGCCGGTGGCGCTTCCGCCGACGGCGTAGCGGCACTTGCGGACCCCGTTATACAGGCGGTTGCAGCCAGCATGGCCAGCGGCAGTGCCCTGGGAAGAAAAAAACACGTCATGTCGATTTGCTGTGTGATCCTGTTGGTTCTTAAAGGTTATTGCAGTGCCCGGATTGCTCGCGCGCAAGCCGCTGGTCGCACTGCGGTTCAGCGGGCGCGGGTCGTCCAACGCCGCGGCACAACGACACACCCTGCGCGGCGCTGGCATGCGCTACAATGGCCATCCCTGGGCTATGTACACTGCGCTGGTGGCACGATCGCCGATGACCCTGTTGAACAGCATTTTTCTGCTCGCCTACCTGCTGTGTGCTGCGGTGCAGGTCAACGACGCCGACGCGGCACACTGGATCGCCCTCTATCTGGCGGCTGCGCTCATGTGCGCGGCGCAGTATCGCAGAAAACTCGCCCGCTGGGTGCCGCTGGCACTGCTGCTGACCAGCCTTGCCTGGATCGCCACCCTGCTGCCTGGCCTTGCCGGCACGGTAAGCTGGAGCGAGGTATTCGCATCGCTGGGCATGCGCACCCGCGCCATTGAAGAAGCCCGCGAGATCGGCGGCCTGGCCCTTGTTGCGCTGTGGTCCGGCGTACTGCTGGCCAGACACTCACCAACACCGCCTTGAGCGCAGGCCGTGGTGTGCGGGTGACACAGCACAAGACACCCACTCTGTCCTGGCCCCCTGCAGCTGTTGCCCGCGGAACCAGCGCACGGTCATCGGGCTAACCGGCTACCCCTTGCGCGGCACCGGAATGCGTTCACCCTGGCGCAGCAGGATCATCGTGTCGACGCTGCCGTCGTCTTCAACCACAAATTCCACCTCGACCTTCTCACCGCCGGCAACCGCGCCAAAGCGCGTATCGGACAGTGGCTCTAACTTGCCGGCGCCGTACATCGGCACCGACATGTGCAGGCCATCGGGCTCCTGCGTCACCGTAAAGGTCACGAAGCTGATCTTGTATTGGCCCACGAAACGCGCGTAGCCACGGTCATAGGCCACCGCCTGCAGTTCGCTGGCGGTCCAGGGAGATTGTCGATCCGCGCTGGACTGCCGAATCTGCGCCGCCGCTGCCACACTCACCGGGTTGGCGCGATTACCCCAACTACGGCGCAGATACGTCATCAGGCCCGCCAGCGTTGCGTCATCCAGGGCAGGCAGGTGCCCATGCCCCGGCATGACGCCATCAAAGACCTCGCCGTTCACCTCGATAGGCCCCTTCAGACCCTGCAGGATAATGCGGCCGAGCCATTCCGGCGGGCCGGTCACCCAGGATGCCCCGGCCAGGGCCGGCGCCAGGCCGCTGATGCCCTTGCCATCATCGCCATGACAGGCGGCACATTGCACATAAAAGGCCTCGCCCTGCTGCTGTAATTTAAGTTGTTCGGGACTCAGTGGCGTGATGCCCAGCGCCAGTTCATCCCCCGGCCAGGTGAAGGCACGGCGTCCTGCCAGGCGCGCCTTGTACAGTGGGTTGTCTTCACCGATCGTCGCATCCGCAAAAATGGGGGGCGCCGCGTCCAGCGCAGCCGGCACAAACCCGGCACTGTCGGCAACGCGATTCAGGCCCTGAAGCAAGGCGACCTGCTGCCACGCCAGCGCTCCCGCGCGTGACTGGATCAGCTCGAGCAGGCCAGTCAACTGCGGATTCGCCGCAGCAGTCGCCGTGAGGTCCCCGCGCAGGGTCAGGTAGGCATTGCTACCCAACTCACGCAACAGGGCCACGCGCGGCTTGCCACGTGTATCTGCAACACCTGAGCGCAGCACATCCTGCAAAAACGCAGTTTCATGGCCATACACCGCACGCACTACCGCCTGGTTCACGAAGGGGCTGTCCCAGTGACCTTCCAGCAGTCGCACCAGGGCTGCGCGCACCTGAGGGTTCTGCGCCCTGCCCGACAGCGCAAAAGCCCATTGCATGGCGACACTCTCCTGTGTCCTTGTTAGCGGCTCCAGCGCCAGCAATGCCTCATCACTCAACAACGTGGCGCCGGCACGCAAGGCGTTGACCTGCAGCTGTGGCTCATCGGTGCGGCCAAGCAGCGACTGCACCAGGCCAGCATCGAGCTCGTGGCGACCGTGCAGCGTCCACAGTGCATGCAGCGCCGCCAGCTGTTCACCCGTGCGCGCCACCGCAGCCAGTGGCCCGGTCACCGCGTCACCGCGGGCCAGCAACAGCCGCTGTGCGGTATCTCGCACCCAGCCATTGCCATGCGACAGCGCCGCAACGAGCTGCGCATCGCTTGCAGTAGCCAGCACCGGCGCAGCGGAACGTTCGGCCCCTTCACTGTGACGCACTCGCCAGATGCGACCCATACCAACGGGGGCATCCAGGCCGCGCTGGAAAATCTGTTCGCGCAGTTCGTCCGTCAGGAAGTGGTCATCCTGGATAATGCCGCGATACATATCGATGATGTACAGGGCACCGTCCGGACCGTTGCTGGCATCCACCGGACGGAAGCGTTCATCGGTAGACCCCAGAAAGTCGCGCTGGCCCCAGGTGGTATCCGGGTACAGGCGCTGCTGTGCCTGCAGCGACATACCGCTGGGCTGCACGGCAAACTGCGCCACCACGTTGCCGGCGGATTCCGGCACAAACACATCGCCGGCATAACGCGCGGGAAACTGGTCACCACGATAGGCCACCAGGCCGCTCACGCCGGTGGTTCGATTCAGGCGCCCATCCTCACGCAGGGTCCCGTCGAGATACGCGCGGTTTACGCCCGGGTTCACGCGTACTGAAAACACTTCCGGCTGCGGGGTCAGGTTAACGCCCACTCCCCTGGCCGGGGTTTTGCGATCGGGAAGGACGATATCTTCAGCCTGAAACAAATCCGCCTGCACCCACGTTGAGTTGTGGTTGTACAACAGCCGCCCCAGGTTGTCTTTGGTAATGCCCCACTGGCCACGATTCACACCCTGCTGCGCAACGATTGCTCCATCCACAAGGCGCAATCGGCGATCGGATTTGGCGTTGTAGAGCCAGTTATCCAGCCCCGGCAGCAGGCCGTTTTCCATGTGCTCCACATTGGCCGTATCGACGTTGGTGGCATAGCCGCCGACACGTCGCTTGCTGGTACACAGGGCATCGTGCGCGGGCAGTTCACACAGCCACAGGTTGGGCGGTTCGCCAATCAAAATGCCCTCGTTCACCACCGCGACCGCACGCGGGTTGACCAGCTGCCCGAGGAAAACTTCGCTGGTATCCATACGACCATCGCCGTCAGTATCTTCCAGGCGCACGACCTGCCCCACCGGCTCCTGCGAACCCGTACCATAGGCATCGGGCATGTAACCGCGCATCTCCACCACGTACAGCCGGCCATACTCATCCCAGGCCATGGCGACCGGGTCTTCCACCAGCGGCTCGGCCGCTACCAGTTCAATCTCAAAGCCCGGCGCAAGGTGAAAGGACTGCAAGGCCTGCTCGGGCGTCAGCACCGGTGCGGGCGGTACCTCAAGCGTCTGGTAAAACAGGGGCTCTGCGCTGGTGCGTTTGAGTGAGTACCAGGCCAGGTCGTCAATCACGAAGTCCTGGCCGCAGCGCGCGGGGTGCACACGCAGCTGCCCGCGGTCGTGCAGCGCCGCACCGCTGATGCGCAAAGCGTCCTGCTCACCAATGGTCAACGCCACTTCGCCTTCGCGCGTCAGACCCACAAACTCATGCGTGGTGCCTGCCGGCAACTGGATGGGGTCCATCAGCCGCTCGCCCGCGCGCGTGACCAGCCTGGCCTGCGCACGATCAGAAAAAATGCGCACTTCGGCAAAACCTGCCTCATCTGTGCTGCTATCCAGGCGATGGCGCAGTTGTACGATGGTCGGCTGCTCACAGGCGGGCACCGTCATTCGGATCATGGCGTCATTGAACAAGCGGCGAGATACCAGCAACTCGTCCCGGGCAAGCGAGGGCCCGCGAATGGCGCTGTTGTCAAAGCTGATCCCGGCGGGCACGTCACGCCATTCAGCAGCGCTCACGAGGCTGTCTCCGGCGACCAGCGTCGGGGGTAATTCCTTGATCTGGATGTGGCGCCAGCGCATCACGCCGGTGCTACCGCTGTGTACCTGCAGGGCAATAAAGCCCCTTGCATCCAGGCCGTCAACGATATCGGCGGCGGGCACGCCGTTAATCCAGGTTTGCAAGCTGGCACCGCGTGCCTGGATCTCCACATCGTTCCAGTCATCGAGCCGAATTGCCTCACGCGCCGCGGCGTTATTTTCCAGGTTGGCCAGCCAGCCACGGCGCGCCTCGTCATAGATGCCGCCACTCCAGGCGCGATCTGAGGCATCCAGCTCATACTGGTAGCCGTAGGTCCGGCCGTCACCGCCACGCTGGTTGGCGCGAAACATGACGCCGGAGTTACCCGGTTCATCCCAGCGCATCTGCAGCTTCAGGGAAAAATCGCCGAAGGTTGCTTGCGTACGCAGGAAGGTGTTCTCTCCTGGCCCGACACGGCCGACAATCGATTCGCCCTGCGCACTGAACGTTGCGCCACCGCCGACCACTTGCCAACCCGCCAGGGAGCGACCGTCATACAGTGCGGTGTAGCCCTCCTCGGGCACGAACGTCGGCGCCTCGGTCACACCCAGCAAGCGCCAGGCGATGAGTACCAGTACGAGCAGTCCACCCACGGTGGCGAGTTTTTTTATCACGCGGTTCTCTCACTTGTTTTTGGTTTCATTATTACGCGCCACACACGTTGCCCAAGTATGGCGTATCTGGCGGCGACTCCCCAACAAGCCACCTAGGCCGTTGCCCGGGAGGCAGGCGCATCCAGCACACCGGACACGCCGCAGCGCTGGTAGTTGTCGAGGTTTCGTACCAGCATCGCCAGCAGATGATCAAAATCTGCAACGCTTGCTGGCGTTATGCGCGCACACGCCAGGACATCGCCAATACGCTGCGCCAGCGCTGCCCCCGAAGCACGGGCGCGTAACAGCGGCCCTGCCTGCGAATCCTCCACATCGGTATCCGTCAATAGCATCATGGCGCACCACAGGCTAAGCGCCGCGACCAGTGCCGGTGACAGCGAAATTTGCAGCGTGGGCAGCCAGCGCTGGGCAATTTTTTCGCTGCTGTCCATCGCTATCTGCGCGCAACGATGTGCCAGCCAGGGGTTATCAAAACGTTGTAACAAGGTGTCTTTGTAGGCCGCAAGATCGAAATGCGCCGGCACCTGCAGCGTGGGCATCAATTCGCGCGTCATCAGCCCATCAATAAAACCGCGCAGGGGTGCCTGCGCCATGACCGCATCGACGGTCTGCGCACCGACCAACAGCCCGAGGCAGGCGATCGCACTATGACTGGCATTGAGCAGGCGCAGCTTGATCGCTTCATAGGGCGCAACGCTGTCCACAAACTGCGCACCAGCGACGTCCCAGGGCGGCCGGGCCGCGGCAAAATCATCTTCAATAATCCACTGGCAAAACGGCTCTGCCGCAACAGCACCCGCATCGCACAGACCCAGCGCCTGCTCCTGCTGCTCACGATGCGCTGCCGTCATGGCAGGCACAATGCGATCGACCACACTGCAGGGAAAGCGCACGCGCTGTTCCAGCCATGTCACAACCTCGGGCCAGGTACGCTGCAGGTAATCGATCAACACCGCGCGCAACACGCGACTGTTCTGTGCCAGGTTGTCACAACTGAGCAGCGTCAGTGCAGATCCGCCATGCGCCATTCGACGATGCAAACCCAGCGCAAGAAACCCCAGCGCCGTGCGCGGGTGGCCAGGATTGCGCAAATCATGGGCAACATCGGCATGGCGGGTATTCAGCGAGCGACCATCCGCACCAATACAGTAGCCCTTCTCGGTAATCGTGAGCGTAATCACCTGTATGGCGGGATCGGCAATGGCAGCCACCAAGGCGTCGGGCTCACGGGTGGCAACCAGTACCGACTGCACGGCGCCGATGACACGCAGCGACTGACCCTGCGCATCGACGCTCAGCAGCGAGTACAAACCGGCCTGCGGCTGCAACTGCTGCGCTACGCAAGCGCTGCGCAACGACACGCCAATGATGCCCCAGTCACCGCCGTGTCGTGCCAGTAGCTCGTCGGTATACAGCGCCTGGTGCGCGCGATGGAATGCGCCTATGCCCAGGTGCACAATGCCCGCACCCACCGCCTCGCGCGCGTAGGCTGGCAAGCGTACCTCGGGGGCTACGTCACACAGCGTGTCGGGAGACAGTCTAGGCATAACACCACGGCAAACAGGGGCTCGGCATCGGCAGGCACATCAGCGGATTACAGCCTGTAGGCCTTGCGCGCAAGATCACCTGCCAGATCCCGCGCCAGGGCGTGTGCGTCGTCCATGCACAGGCGATGCTCACTCACCCATTGCGCAAGAAAGCGGCAGTCCATACGCCGCGCCATGTCGTGCCGCGCTGGAATCGACAGGAACGCGCGCGTGTCGTCATTGAACCCGGCGGTATTGTAGAAACCCGCTGTCTCGCTGGTCTGCTGGCGATAGCGCAACATGCCTTCCGGGCTGTCGTGGAACCACCACGGGGGGCCGAGGCGCACCGCAGGGTAGTGTCCCGCCAGGGGCGCCAGTTCTCGTGCGTAGGTGGCCTCGTCCAGGGTAAACAGTATCAATGTGAAGTCGGCGTTGTTGCCGACTTTATCCAGCAGCGGCTTGAGGTTGCGTACATACTCGGTAGCACCGGGAATATCGGCACCACGATCACGCCCGTAATGTGCGAACAGACTGGGGTTATGGTTGCGATACACGCCGGGATGGATCTGCATGACCAGGCCATCGTCCAGTGACATCTGCGCCATTTCCAGCAGCATCTGTCCGCGAAACAGCTCGGCATCTGCGGCACACAGCGAGCCCGCCAGGGCGCCAGCGTACAGTGTTTCACACTGTGCCAGTGGCAGGTCGGCAGTAAACGGTGTCGGATGGCCATGGTCGGTTGACGTTGCACCGAGGCTGCGAAAGAACTGGCGCCGCTCACGCAGCGCCTGCAGATAACCGCGCCAGGTATCGCAGGCAATACCACTGAGCTGCTCCATTTTCAGGATGTTGTCGGCAAAGCCCTCGTAATCCGGGTCCAGCACCGGGTCGGGCCGAAACGCCGTGATGACTCTGCCGCGCCAGGGGTCATCACGCAGGCGCTGATGGGCCTGCAGTGTGTCAAGGGGAGACTCCGTCGTGGCCAGCACCTCTATATTGAAGCGCTCAAACAGCGCGCGCGGCAAAAACGCCGGTGTGGCCAGGGCGCGGTTGATCGCGGCGTAGAATTCACGGGCGTTGTCGGCGCAAAATCGCTCGGGCAGGTCGAACACTTCGCTAAAGACGTGGTCCATCCATTGCTGCGTGGGCGTGCCGCGAAACAGGTGGTAGTGGTCAGCAAAGCACAGCCAGGCCTGCTCAGGGTCGGCGATACTCGCCCGCGGCGCGCCGGCAGCCGCTGTGTCGAGTGGCGCAATACCCAGTGCCGACAAGCTCACGCCCTGACTGTAGAGCATGCGCAACAAGTAGTGGTCGGGCTGTAGTAACAATGTAGTGGCATTGGGAAACGCGCGGTTGTCAGCGAACCAGCGCGCATCGGTGTGGCCGTGCGGACTGACAATCGGCAGCGCCTTGACCGCCTCGTACAGTTCACGCGCCAGCGCCCGCTGCTGCGGACAGCTCGCGAACAGGCGATCCGGGTGCAGACTCATGGTTGCATGACCTCCAGTAAGTGGTCGGCTACCCGTTGCAGGTGCGCCTGCATGGCGATGCGTGCTGCAGCTGCATCGCGCCTTACCAGGGCATCGATGATGGCCTGGTGGTCCTCCACGATGGGTCGTATGCCTTCAGCGCGAACGCGCTGCTGAAAATGCGCACTGATGCCAGATTGGCTGCGCAACTGCCACAGCCAGTGTACGGTGGCAGCCAGCGCACTGTTGCCCGCAGCCTGTGCAATGAGCCAGTGAAAGTGCTCGTCGGCGCGCTCTGTCACCGCCTCGCGTCGGTTTTCCTCGGTCATTTCGTCCACAACCGCCTGCAGGGCCTGGAGCTGTTGCTCGCTGGCGTGCTGCGCCGCCAGTGCGCAGGTCTCGCCTTCTATCAGTTTGCGCGCATCGAGAATTTCAAAGGGGCCGGGGCCCTGCACCTCCAGCAGCGCTGCCTGGGACGCACGCTGCTCTTGCACGTACACCCCCGACCCTATGCGCACATCCACCAGGCCGGCGATCTCCAGCGCAATAATCGCCTCACGCACCGTTGGGCGACTGACACCAAACTGTGCCGCCAGGTCACGTTCCGAGGGCAGGCGTTCGCCCACAGGGTAATCGCCGCGCGCGATGCGCTCGCTCAACTGCTGGGCCAGCTTAAGGTACAGGCGCTGAATTTTTTCGTCCGGCTGCGACATTACTGCGCTGCGCCTACGGTCGCGGTCGCCCTGGCGTCTGCCACAGCCTGCGCCTGCATACTCAGTCGCGCGGCTGCAAAGGCGTGCGCCTGCGTCATCGCCTGTTCGCTGCGCTGCAGGCAGTCGAGGATCAACTGGCCAAAGAAAGGAAAGCCCGTCTGCCCGAGACAGTCGATTTCCTGTTCACCTGCGCCATCGACCAACAACAGTTTGGATGCCGGCGCCTGACGCGCGACATCAAGATACTTGCGCAGCTCCAAAGTGCCCTGCGTGCCCACGATAAAGGTACGTCCATCACCCCAGGCGCGCAGGCCCTCGGGGGTATACCAGTCAACCCGGCTATAAAACGACGCGCCGTTGTCGCCCGTGAGCGAAAACTCGCCAAAATCCTCAAAGCCGGGCTTGTCGGGGTGGCCGAAATTTTCGACCCGCGCAAAATTCACACTGGCTGCTGCACAACCGGCATAGGTGAGAAACTGTTCCACCTGGTGTGAGCCAATATCGGTAATGATGCCGCCATAGCGCGCCTTGTCAAAAAACCAGTCAGGTCGCGTTGCTTTCGCCAGGCGATGCGGCGCCAGGTTCAACACCTGCAGGACCTGGCCGATCGCACCGTCCTTGATCATCTCACCGGCCTGCCATGCGGCATCGTTGTGCACGCGCTCTGCGTAGTAAACAAGGTATTTACCATTGGTCTGGTCAACCACCGCCTGCACTTGCTCGAGCTGCGACAGCTCAGTAAAGGGCGATTTATCGGTGAAGTAGTCCTTGCCGTGTTGCAACACCTGCAGGCCAACGCGGGCGCGCTGGTCAGGTACTGCGGCGCTCGCCACCAGCTGCACCTGGGCGTCCTGTAAGATGCAGTCAAAGCTCGGCGCAACCTGCACGCCGGGGTAGGTTTGCACGAACTTTTCCAGGCGCGCCGGATCCGGATCGTATACCCACTTGAGGTGGGCTCCGGCGTCACGCAGGCCGTTGGTCTGGCCGTAGATGTGGCCGTGGTCAAGAAACGCCGCAGCAAACACAAACTCGCCCCTGGTAACCACCTTCCTGGCCGCCGCTGTGGGCGCATAACTTGCCCCGTCCTTGATGTCCACCATGATCTATTGTGTCCGCTTGTTCATTGGGCTTTAAAACCAGCCCAGCGCGACGCCGGTGCTGTAGGTCACACTGGCCAGTACGGTCAGGATGCACAGCAGCATCGCACAGTTGAATACCACACGCCGCCCACCGCGCGGCTGGTCATCGCCCAGGTAGGCGCTGTTGTTGTTCAGGAACAACCAGCCTACATAGGCGATGGGCAACAGAAAACCACAGATGGCCGAGGTCGGCAGGATGACATATGGGCCCATGCTCGACCACAGGAACACACCCAGCACCGCCGGCGTTGGCAGCAGCAGGGCCAGGCGATACTGCAATGCGTTGTGCTCCAGGTTAAACAGGGCGCGTGCAGCCGCACCGCAACACAGCATGTGCATCACCAGCGAACCCACCGCCATGCCCAGCACACCCAGGGCAAACACCAGGCGCCCCGTTACCGGCCCCATACCTGCATCGCTGAACATCGCGGCGGCCTGCGCCGGGGCGAGCTTGCCCTGCACACTGAGGTCCGAACCGTAAAACGCCCCGGCGGCAGCGATGGATATCAAGCCGGTTACCAGGATGTAGGGAATGACCAGACCCATGACGATATCCCAGCGCGCCAGTTCCCGGTGCGCAGGCCCCCAGCCCTTATCCAGCAGGGTGTAGCCATAGACAAAGGTCATATTGATACCCACGGCTGTTCCCAGTGCCGCCATGATGGTGGTGACGCCAGCCCTGTCAGAGGGCAGATTGCCAGGCACATACCCTGCCAGCGCCGCGCCCCAGTCAATCTGCCCGGCGGCACTGGCGGTAATGACGACCCACGCAAACGACAAGACAATCATGCAACTGAGCACTTTTATTGCACTTTCAAACACGGTTACCGCACGACCGCCAGCACCGTAATGCCAGGCGGTATAGGCGCAGATCGCCCAGACCAGCAGCGCCAGCGCAAACAGATACAACTCGCGGCCCATGCCGGGCGAGTCCTGCAAACTGAACCCGCTGCTCACTGCGATGATCTCTTCGAGCATGCCGGCAGACAGCGGGTAGTGCGAGAAGCCCCAGATGATACTCGAGGCCAGCGCCGCCAGCGCCCACAGCCACGCCAACTGGGGGTTGACGTGATCGCGCATGGCGGCAAACGGTTTTACGCCGGTGCTGAGGGTCTGGTGCGACAGCGCAAATAACATGATGCAACCGATCAACATCGACAGCGGTTGCACCCAGAGCAATTCGTAGCCGTACACCGCGCCAATCGTTAGCGATGTAATGGCGCTGCCACCGCCCAGCGTCATGGCACCTTGCAGCCAGCCGGGGCCGCTAAGTCGCACGTAGCCTGGCACCCGTTGCAATGGACCCATTGCCGCGAGCCGTGAGAGTTGTTGCGCGTCGCTTGTCATAGTGCGGTCTCTTTCAGGTGGTACGCGTCAGCGAAACGAGGCGTCCATGTCGATAGTGGCGCTGATTTCCTGCTTCTTGCGCAACTGCGATACGGCCATGCGCTGTTCCAGCGCCTGCTGGTAGCGCGCCGCATCCAGCGGCAGGTCCACGGCGGTGTTCTCCCAGCTCGACAACAACATCGCATTCGCCAGTGCCAGGGAATTCAGGCCCTCACGCGCCGGCGCAATCAAGGGCTCGTCGTTGCGTATGGCCTGCACAAAGTTGTCCAGCACGATGGCGTGCTGATTGACGGCACGCTCCGGCGTAATATCGCGAGTGTGCGATGGCGGCTGGCCAAACATGTCGCGGGTGGTGCGGCTGTACTGCTGTGTCGATTGGGCGTTTTGGGTCAGCAGCAACCGCTCACCATCGAAGCACAGGCTGCCACTGTCACCGATCACATCAAAGCGATTGACACCGGGAGATTCGCCAGTGGACCCTACAAAAACCCCGCTGGCACCACTGGCATAGCTGAAAAAGGCGCTGACCTCATCTTCCACTTCGATATCGTGGTAGCGCCCGAAGCGGCAAAAAGCGTGCAGCGAGGCCGGCATACCGCACAGCCACTGGTAAATATCCAGGTTGTGAATACACTGGTTGAGCAGCAGGCCGCCGCCCTCTCCCTTCCATGTGGCGCGCCAGTCACTGACCTTGAAATACACCTCGGGCCGAAACCAGTGGGTCATCGTCCACTGCGTGCGCGTTAGCTCTCCGAGCTGCCCCGAATCGATGCAATCGCGCATTGCCGTGAACAGCGGATCGGTGCGCTGGTTGAGCATCAGCGCGAAAACCTGCGCCGGACCCTGCTGCGCCAGCAGCGCCTCCCCTTCGGCGATAGACAGGCCAAGAGGTTTCTCCATCATCAGGTGCAGGCCGCTGCGCAGCACCGCCGCCCCTGCCTGAAGATGATTGCAGGTGGGCGTCGCCACAATGACCGCATCACAGCGACCGCTGTCCAGCAGCGCTTCGAGCGAGCTAAAGTGCTGTGCACCCGGCGCTATTGCCGCGTCGGGGGGGTGGCGCGAGCACAGCGCAGTGATCGCGCACTCCGGCACGTGGCCGGCAACCACGTTATCGATGTGTTTGCGACCGATATTGCCTGGCCCCACTACGCCCAGGCGAACCGGGCCTGCCTGTTGCATGAGGTTCTCTCCTGTTGTGCCCGTTGGATCGCCAGGGCCTGCCTTGCCCGCCCGGCAGTCGCCACAGCGTTGTGAGGCGCCTTGTCTTCGGTACGGGCCTGCGTCAAACTACGGTCGGGCGAATTGGTCAGGCCAATCTAGAATCTGGCGGCTGGCCTGTCAAGTTGCCCGCACGATGAACAGGCATTCCTCCAAGGCGTGAGACACCATGCAAATCTGCTGTGCCGGCGAAGCGATGATAGAAATAACCGCAAACGCGGCCATCGACGCTGTTGCGCCGTCGCCTTCCGGGCACCCTGCCATTCCTGGCGACTGTGGCGCACCTGAATCGGGCGCACACCGCAGTGCCGGCCAGGCAGCACAGCGTCGTGCCAGCGTTGCCGGGGACACGTACAACACCGCCGTCTACCTGGCGCGTAGCGGCCTGCCGGTAAGCTACCTGACACGCCTGGGCGATGACCCTGCCTCTGGTGACATCCTTGCCGCGCTGCGCGCCGAGCACATCGATACGCACCTGGTCACCCGCTGGCCGGGCCGCACGGCCGGGCGCTACACCATCAGCAATGACGCCGGGGGAGAACGCTCGTTCAATTACGAGCGCGCGCACTCGCCGGCGCGCGAATGCTTCGCGCAGGTGCCGGACCTGGGCAACACCACGCATTTTTATTTCAGCGGTATCACCGTTGCGATCACCCGCGCCGACCACGCCAACCTGGTCAGCCTGCTGCGCGCACTGCGCTCGCGCAACTGCCAGATCCTGTTTGATCCCAACTACAGGCCAGTCCTGTGGGACTCAGCCGAACAGGCGCAGCACTACCTGCGCTCGGTACTGCCGTTCTGCAGCAGTGTGTTTCCCACCCTGGATGACGAACAATCCCTGTGGGGCAGTGTCTCTGCCCAGGATTGCCATGCTTTCTATGCCGACTACAACATCGATGAGATCGTGATAAAGGGGAGCGCGCTGACCACACACGCCTTCTCTGGCAGTGACAGTGTCTGCCTGCAGGCAGCCCCGGTCGCGGCCGTTGACACCACGGGCGCCGGCGATGCGTTCAACGCAGGCTACATTGCCGCGCGACTGCGCGGCGCGGCGCTGCAACACGCGGTACACTGTGCGCAGGCGCTGGCGGCACAGGTGGTGCAACAGCACGGTGCTATCCTCCCGGCAGCGGGCAACGGGCATCTATCACGCAGCACTTATTAGCGGAGCACTCACAGACATGCAGCAAACCTGGCGCTGGTTCGGTCCCAATGACCCGGTCAGCCTGACCAACATCGTGCAGGCTGGCGCTACGGGAATCGTGACTTCATTGCATCACGTGCCCACCGGTGACGCCTGGCTACTGCGCGAGATTGAGCAGCGCAAACAGGAAATCGAAGCGCACGGGCTGCAGTGGTCGGTGGTGGAGAGCATTCCGCTGCATAACGATCTCAAAACGCGCAGCGGCAACTACACCGAGCTTCTGGAGAACTACAAAACCTCCGTACGCAACGTCGGCGCGGCCGGCATCAAGGTCGTGTGCTATAACTTCATGCCGGTGGTTGACTGGACGCGTACCAACCTGGACTACGAATTGCCCAACGCGTCACGCGCCCTGCGGTTCGAGATGTCCGACTTTGCGGCCTACGATGTCTACGTACTGCAGCGCAGTGGCGCAGAGCAGGACTACACGCCCGAGGTGCTGGCGCGCGCAAAACAGCGCCTCGATGCCATGACGACACAGCAGCGCGAGCAACTGGAAAAAAACATTATTGCGGGGCTGCCCGGCGGTGAGGGTTCCTACGACCGGGACAGCATTCGTGCGGCCATTGCACAGTTCATTGCCCTGGGGACGCAGGGCATGCGCGACAACCTGTTTGCCTTCCTGCACGAGATCATACCGGTCGCTGAGGAAGCCGGCGTCAGAATGTGCATCCACCCGGACGACCCGCCATTCTCCCTGTTTGGTTTGCCCCGGGTGGTATCGACCGCTGAAGACGCGCGCCAGTTGCTGGACGCAGCACCGAGCATGCACAATGGCATCACGCTGTGTGCCGGCTCATTCGGTGCACGCGCCGACAACGATCTCATTGCCATGGTGCGTGAGTTTGGGCCGCGCATTCATTTTGTGCACCTGCGCAATATCAGGCGCGAGGACGACGGCTCTTTCTTTGAATCCGAACACCTGGACGGCGATAACGACATGGTCGGCCTGATCGCCGCGCTGCTGGATGAAGAAGACAACCGCCGCGCGCAGGGGCGCCTGGATCTCATCCCGATGCGACCGGATCATGGCCACACCATGGCCGATGAGATCGGACAGGCCGGCCTGAACCCCGGCTACTCCTTCGGGGGGCGCATGAAAGGACTCGCGGAACTGCGCGGGGTGATGCATGCGCTGGAGCACCTGCGCCGCGCACCCACAACGGACTGACCCATGCCCCCACTGCCGAGCCCTACCAACCTTCTATCCGCTGCCCTGTTGGCCATATTGCTTGCGGCATGCGCCCACACACCGCAGCCTGCACAGGATTTCAAATTCGAGTTTGAGCGCTTTGCCGACATTCAGGTGATGGCCTACGAGGTACCGGGTTTTGCCGAGCTCCCACTGCAACAGAAAACACTGATCTACTACCTGTACCAGGCCAGCTACGCCGGGCGCGACATCATGTGGGACCAGAACTACCGCCACAACTTGCGCATACGGCGCACGCTCGAAGCCATCATCCAGCACTACAGCGGTGATCGCAGCACCGCAGAATTTGCGGCATTCAGAACCTATACACGCCAGGTATGGTTTGCCAACGGCATTCACCACCACAATTCCACCCTCAAACTGCAGCCTGGGTTCAGCGCCGACAGCTTCCAGCAGTACATCGCCGATGTCGCCGATTCAGGTGCCTTGCCGCTGTTGGAGGGCGAAAGTGACGAGCAACTGTCCAGGCAGCTCACCGGCATTCTGTTCGATGCGGCCATCGCGCCGAAAAAAGTGGTCACAGAGCCCGGCGTTGACAAGGTCGCCTCCTCCGCCGTGAACTTCTATCGAGATGTCAGTGAAGCAGAGGTGCGTGCATTCTACGCCGGCCTCTCGGCGGCGGACGATCCCACGCCGATTTCCCATGGTCTGAACAGTCAACTGGTCAAAGACAACGACGGCCGCGTGCGCGAGCGGGTCTGGCGCGTGGGCGGCATGTATGGACAGGCCATAGAAGAGATCGTCCACTGGCTGGACAAGGCCGTTGCAGTGGCCGACAGCGAACAACAGAAGAAGTCGCTGCAGTTATTGATCAGCTATTACAGAAGCGGCGATTTGCGTACCTTCGACGCCCACAGCATAGCCTGGGTTGAAGACACTGCCTCGCACGTAGACCTGATCAACGGCTTTATCGAGGTCTACAACGACCCGATTGCCTATCGCGGGTCGTATGAGTCGATCGTGTCTTTTCGCGACGTGAAAACCGACGCCCGCATCGCGACCATCGGCGCTCACGCACAGTGGTTTGAAGACCATATGCCCATCATGGACGCGCACAAGCGCGACAACGTCAAGGGCATTATGGGCAAGGCCATCACCGTGGTTGCCGAGGCCGGCGACGCCTCACCCGGCACGCCAGTGGGCATCAATCTTCCCAATGCCAACTGGATCCGCGCACAGCACGGCTCCAAGTCCGTCACGCTTACCAATGTCTTTGACGCCTACTACGCCTCGCCAGACAAAGCACTGCAGGAATTTGCCTGGGACGAACAAGAGATCCAGCGCGCCCGCCAGTATCGGCAGCTGGCCAGTGCACTTTCCATCGATATGCATGAAGTGATCGGACACGCCTCCGGGCGTATCAACCCCGGGGTGGGCGAGACCAGGGAAACGCTCAAGCAGTACGCCAGTACGCTGGAAGAGGCGCGCGCAGACCTGGTAGCACTCTACTACATCATGGACGCCAAACTGATCGAACTGGGCGTAATGCCAAACCTCGATGTGGGCCGCGCCGCCTATGACCGGTACCTGCGCAGCGGATTGCTAACCCAGATGTATCGCATACCCCCCGGCGGCCAGTTGGAAGATGCGCACATGCGCAACCGCGCCCTGGTTGCCCGCTGGGCCTATGCACAGGGCGAGGCGGCGAACATCGTCGAGCGCAGGGTGCGCGATGGCAAGACGTACTTTGTCATCAACGACTACCAGGCCTTGCGTGGATTGTTCGCCACGCTGTTGCGGGAACTACAGCGCATCAAGTCCGAGGGCGATTTCGCCAGCGCCGAGGCACTGGTTGCCACCTACGGCACCGACCTGGACCCAGCGCTCCATGCTGAGGTACTGCAGCGCTACGCACCGCTGGACATCGCGCCCTATCGCGGTTTCGTGAACCCGGTGCTGACACCGGTGTATCGTCGGGGAGAACTCGTCGATGTGCTGCTATCGTACCCGACAAGTTTTGACGCGCAAATGCTGCACTACGCGCAGCACTATTCCTTCTTGCCCCACGTGAATTAAACCTGCAGGCGCTGCGCTTGCAGCGCGGGACAGGGCGACCATGTCATATCGTGAGGCACATTTGTGAGGCAGGTTTGCGCGGCAACTTTCTGCGGCACCTTCACGTGGCACCTTCACGTGGCACCTTCACGCGGCACCTTCACGCGGCACCTTCACTCGGCAGGTTCGCGTGGCAGGTTCGCGCAGCGCGATCACGCAGCGGGTTGGCGAACGGCTAGAAACCCTCGACCTGATGCACCTGCTTCCAGATCAGGCCGGGGAGCAAGCGACGCATCAACACACCGATCTTCGCATCGCGTGTCGGATACACAAAGAATTTGCCGCGCTGCAGGCAATCTTCGATTGCATCAATAACCACCGCCGGCGCGATGGGCTCGCCCTGGTTTTCGAGCATCTTCGGCCAGGCGCTCTCCTTGCCCTGCTTGAGCAATGGCGTGGCCACCGCCGGCGGACAGACGCAGGCAAAGCGCACACCACAATTGAGATTTTCGTGGTGTAGTGTCTCGGTAAAGGCGCGCACGGCGAACTTGGTCGCCGTATAGGCACCGGTCTTTAACATGGGGATCCAGCCGGCCATGGAGGCGAAACTGACAAAATCACCACGGCCACGCGCCACCATGCCAGGCAGGACCGCCTGTGTGATGTTCACCAGGCCGCCATAGTTGATCGCCATCTGTTTGTGGATGATGGCGTTGTCCTGTTCGAGCAAAATCCCGAAGGGCATGATCGCGGCGCAGTTGTACAGTCGATCCACCGGGCCAAAGGCCGTCTCTACCTCGGCCACGGCCGCGCACACCGCCTCGAAATCAGTCACGTCCACTTGCCAGCTGCGCACGTTATCAAAGCCTGCGGCGGTTTCTTCCATGCCCTGTGTGTTGAGGTCAAACAGGGCCACAGCATCGCCCGCTGCAGCAAAACGCCGGGCGGCCTCGCGCCCCATGCCGCTGCCACCGCCGGTAATCAGAACAACCCGCTTTGAATCTGCCATTTTCACGCATTCCCGTATAACCCGTTGAAGGCCGCCAAGTATAGCCAGTACGCCGGTGCAGGACAGTCCAGCCGGGGGCTAACCCGGTGAAATGCGCCAGAAGCCGACAGACGGTGTAAAAAGACTAACCGAAACCACACCAGGGGCCCTGCGATTCCGGACTGCCCCCAACTAATGCGAACGGCTGCGGCGGTTGCGCACTCGCAGGACCAGGCGATGCAGTAACAGCGGCGTCAGGCCGATCAATGCCAAACCGCCGAACACCTCCAAAGACAGCACGTCAGCCGGCGACTCCAGCGTTGCCAGCGCGGCGCCCGCGTAGACCCACACCGCGATCACAATCGTGTGGCTCGCAAGCGTTGCGATGATGTAAACACCCAGCCTGAGACTGGTGACGCCGCACAGCACATTAACCAGGAAAAACGGCAACACCATGAGCAGCCGAATCGTAAACAGGTAGTAGCCGCCCTCGCGCTCAATGCCGCGATTAAATGTTGCCAGGCGCCGCCCAAACCGCGCCTGCACCCAGTCCCGAAACAGGTAGCGAGCCCACAAAAAAGCAATGACTGACCCGATCATGCTGGCAATAGCACACAGCACGACGCCAACGCCAAACCCAAAAACCGCACCGGCGAGCAGGGCAAAAATACCGGTGGCGGGCAGGGACAGCCCAATACAGGTGGCCGTCACAGCCACGTAGAGCAGCATCACTGTGCCGGGCTCCTCGGCATAGAAGTCGAGAAAATCCTGACGCTGCGCCTGCATGAACTCCAACTGCAGATAAGGAAACAGTGCCGAAAACGCCAGTAGTGCCAACAGCAGCACGAGCAGGCCAGCAATCAGCTTGCGAGTTGCAAAAGTGAGTCGCGCCACGCGCCCTGTTCCCGTGTCAGCCGTTCTGTGGCGCACAGCATACCACTGCGAGCGCCAACATCACCGGGGCGCGCATAACCGCGCGCATTGCCCGAACATGGCGTCGACCAGCCTGCCCCGGTCATTGGGCCAGCGGACACGGCAAGGGATCAAGACAAGGGAAAGCGGCGCGACAGGCGCCCCGCTCTAGAAGTGGACGATCGTTTTACCCAGCACCTGCCCGGCATACATCTCGCGCAGGGCATCAGGCAGCGACGCACAGGGATACCGCGCGCCAATGTGCGGTTTCAGCAGGCCTGCATCATACCAGTCAAACAGGCGCTCAAAGTTCTCCGCGTTCATCGCCGGGTCGGCAATGGCCGACATACCGTAAGCAACACCCACCACCGAGACAGACTTGATGATCGTGTAGTTCACACCCAGCTGGGGAATCTCTCCACCGGCGAAGCCCACCACGAGATAGCGGCCGTTCCAGGCCAGGCTGCGCAGCGCAGGTTTGAACAGGTCATCGCCTACCGGGTCGAACACCACGTCGACGCCCTTGCCGTTGGTGAGCGCCAGTGTTTCCTCACGCAGGTCTGAGCTGCGGTAATTGATAACGTGATCAGCACCGAAGGCACTGGCCAGCGCGCACTTTTCCGGCGAGCTGGCGCCGGCAATCACGGTTGCGCCCATCGCCTTGGCCACCTGCACTGCTGCGCTACCGCAGCCACCGGCGGCGCCAAGCACCAGGACGGTTTCTCCCTCGCGCAGCTGGCCGCGTTGTTCAAGGCCGTGCATCGCCGTGCCGTACACCATATTGAAGGCGGCGGCTTCTTCATCGCTCATGGCTTGCGGAATGACCATCACCTGCTGCATCGGCGGACTGACCAGTACCTCCTGGGCAAAGGCGCCAAAGCCGGTCATGGCTAACACCCGCTGGCCTGGGGCGATGTCCAGCACCCCCTCGCCAACGGCAATCACTTCCCCGGCCAACTCACTGCCGGGAACGAACGGTGGCTCCAGCTTCATCTGGTACTTGCCACGCGTGATGAGCACGTCGGGAAAGTTCAGGGCAACGCAGTGGGTACGCACCAGCACCTGGCCCGGGCCGCAGCTGACCTCGCCCTGGTCTTCGAACGCCAGCCCATCCTCACCGCTGAGGTCTTTGCAGACCCAGGCGTGCATGGACTAGAAGCCCTCTGCTTTATGCGAGTAATTCCACAGGTAGTTGGGGAACAGCCGGCGCATGATGTAGCCCATGCGCGTTTGCTTGCCCGGGAAAGACAGGAACTTGCCGCTGTCCAGGCAGCGCTCGACGTCCTCGATCACCTCGGCCGGGGCAATCGCCTCGCTGGCATCGGTCAGCTTGGGCACGACGGTATCCTTCGCCTGCTTCCACAAGGGCGTGGCGACCGGCGGCGGGCACACGCAGCAGAAGCGCACGCCACTATCACGGTTTTCGTGGTAAAGGATCTCGGTGTACATCTGCACGGCGCCCTTGGTGGCGCAGTAGCCACCCATGAGCAAACCGGGAATGATGCCGGACATCGATGAAAAACTGATAAAGTCGCCCTGGCCGCGCGCCACCATACCCGGCAGCGTTGCCGTGGCAATATTGACCAGCCCACCGTAGTTGATTGCCATGAGCTTCAACTGCACTTTCGGGTCCTGCTCCAGCAATTTGCCAAAGGGCATAATGGCCGCCGCATTGGCGACGCGATCAATCGGGCCAAGCTCGGACTCCACCCGCGCCACTGCCGCGTGCACGGCATCGGTATCGCTGATATCTACCGCGTAGGCCGTGACGTTGGGCAAACCCTCGGCGGTTTCCGCCATGCCTGCCTCGTTGACGTCAAAGATCGCAACCTTGGCGCCCTGCTCTGCCAGCATGCGCGCTGCTGTTTGTCCCATGCCACTGCCACCACCTGTTACCAATGCCACCTTGCCTGTGAACGCCATTTGTCTTCTCCTGGGTCGATAGTTGTTGAGTCTATTTCTTGATTTGTCCGGCAAATACTTTCTTGAGTTTTTCTGGCCGGTACGGCGGCAGTGTGCCGGCCAGTTTTGCCAGGTTCACCTTGCCATCAGTAAAAATACTGCGCGCGTGACTGAAGGTCTTGAAGCCCTCGCGGCCATGGTAGTTCCCCACGCCGCTGGCGCCCACACCACCAAAGGGCATGTCCACACAGGCCGTATGCAGCATCACCTCATTCACACTGACGCCACCGGACAGCGTGTGATTGAGCACGGTTTCTTTCTCCGCCTCATCACTGCCGAAGTAATACAGGGCGAGCGGCGTCGGCCGCGCATTGATGTAGTGAATCACGTCGATCACCTCGCCGTAGCCCTTGACGATCATCATGGGGCCAAAAATTTCTTCCTGCATCAGCCTGAGTGATTCGTCCGGGTTAATTACCAGGTGCAGGGGAATGCGGCGATTGCCTTCAATCACCGGCTCGGCCGAGAGGTTCTCAAGGCGCGCGCCCAGGGCCTCGGCTTCGCGCAGGTAGCCCATAATGCGAGTGTAATGACGCTCATTCACCACGGCGGTGTAGTCGCGATTCTTTAACACCGAGGGGTACTGGGACAGGAACGTTGCACGGCATACCTTTATGAATTCCTCCACGTGCTCCTGGGGCACAAACACATAGTCGGGCGAGACACAGGCCTGTCCGGAATTCATACACTTGCCGGTGATAATCTTCATCGCGGCGCCAGCCACGCTGGCCGAACGCCCGATGATCACGGGTGACTTGCCACCCAGTTCCAGGGTAACCGGCGTCAGGTTGCGCCCGGCGGCCTCCATCACTTTGCTGCCAATACCGCCAGCGCCAGTAAAAAACAGGTGGTTCAGCGGCAGGGCGGCAAACGCCGCGCCCACTTCAGGCCCGCCATTCACCACCACCACCTCGCCATCGGGAAAATACTCGTGGAAGAGGCTTTCCATCAGCGCTGCAGTGCGCGGGTTGAACTCTGACGGCTTGACCATCGCGCGATTACCCGCGGCCAGCGCATTGCACAGCGGATTAACCACCATGGCGATGGGATAGTTCCACGGCGACATAATGCCCACTACCCCTTTGGGCTGGTACCGCACCTGCGCCCTGGCACCGAACAGGCCCATGGGGAAAGGCGGTTTGCGCTTCTCGGTTTTCATCCACTTATGCAGGTTTTTCTGTGCATCCTTGAGGTGCGCAATCGGCTGCATCACTTCTGACATGATCGTCAGGTACTGCGAACGGCCACCGTAGTCTTCATCCAGCGCAGTGGCCAGGGCATCCTGGTGATCCACCAGCAGATCAACAACCTTCTGCAGCCGGGCGATGCGCACTTCTGCGCTGGGCACACCCTGGGCGACCTGGTCGGCGCGCATGCGCTCGAGGATAGCCTCCATGCCGGCAGTGTCTGCGGCCGTGTTGTTGTCGGTAACCGGCCCCGTGCCTGCTGCCGATGAGCTTGAACCCGTCATGCTGCTCTCCCGTCGTGCGAATGCATCACCGCGACCCCTGTCTCACCTGTGCAAAGGGAACGCCCCGGCACACTCACGCTGCGGGCGCGCTTTATGCTGGCCATTACCAGCGGCGCTGATGGCCTGTTCTACAGGTGGATGGATGAATCGAGGCGAAGCATAACGCCCGTAACGCGCAGAGTGAAGCGCGCAGGCCGCTAAAGCGACCCAAGGTATAGAATGTTGGAAGTGCCGCCTGCAACACCATCGCAACGGTACAACTGCAACAGGCAGCCCTGCGGCAGACACCGAGCCTCATCGCTGGTTGCGCGTATCGTCGCGCCGGCGGCGAAACTGCTCGATGGAGTGCACTACACCTTTGTGGCCAAATTCCGGCCACAGGCGCTGGACCAGGTACAGCGCCCGGGCATACCAGGGCACAAAGATCTTGCGCGACTTTTGCGCAAACCCGTCGACAATAATGATAGCGGCGCGTTCGGCCGGCATGGGCCTGGGCAGCACGTCCAGCACGCCCTGCGCGTCCGTTCCACGGGTAACCGCATTGGCCAGCAGTTCAGACGTTATATTGCCCGGGCACACGGTTTTGAACGCTACCCCAAAGGCCTCCGCTTCACCCGCAACCGACGCGGTCAAGCCTACTACCGCATGCTTGGTGCCCGAGTAGGCCGCCATGGTGCCCACGGGCATAATGCCCCCTTGTGAAGCGACATTGACAATCAGGCCGTGGCCCTGTGTTTTCATCTGGCGGTAGCCGTACAGGGTGCCGATGGCAACACCCGTGTGGTTAACCCGTATCAACTGTTCCAGGAAAGCCTCGTCCATTTCGTGGTATTCACCAACGTACACCAGGCCCGCATTATTGATTAGCACATCGAGCTTTCCACAGTCGCGAACCACGCGTTCGATCGCGCTGGCGTATTGCGCGTTGATGGTCACATCCAGGGCCAGCGCCACTGCCTTGCCGCCGTCCGCGGTGATCTCATCAACAACGCCCTGCGCCTGGCTTACCGAGAGGGCACTGACGTAAACCGAGGCACCGCGCCGGGCAAGCTCATGCGCGAGCGCGCGACCAATGCCCGTTGCCGCACCGGTGATCAGCGCGGCTTTTCCCTGCCAGTCTATCCGGGCCAACTACTCGACCCGTACCGCGATCTTGCCGAAGTGCCTGCCTTCCTGCATCTGCACCAGTGCCGCTGAGAGCTCCCCCGCCGGATACGTATCGCTGATCACAGGTTTGATGCTGTGTGCATCAACGAAGCGACAGAAGCGCTCAAGGGATTCGCCACAGCCGACGGTAATGCCACGCACATTGAGGTTTTTCTGCATCACCTCGATCACCGACAGCGGCGCGCTGCCAAAACCACTGAGCACGCCGATCACCGCAATAAAGGCGTCTATCTTTGCACAGGCCACCGAGCGACCCAGCGTCGCCTCTCCGCCAACATCGATGACCGCATCCACTCCACCGGTCAGGCGCGTTACTTCCTCCTCCCAGTTGGGGTGCGTGCGGTAATTGACCAGGTGATCGGCGCCCAGCGCGGCCAGGCGCGCGAGCTTGTCGTCAGAGGATGAGGTGGCAACCACCGTTGCGCCCACCGCCCTGGCGATCTGCAGGGCAAACAGGGAAACCCCACCGCTGCCCTGAATGAGGACCGTATGCTCAGGCCGCAGCGCAAACGCTTCCATCAACGCGTACCAGGCGGTATGCCCCGCGCATACCAGCGTCGCGGCCTCTGCATCGTTCAGGGACGCGGGTGCCGTCACGACACTGCGCGCATCGATGTTCAGGAATTCCTGCAGGCAACCGTCGGTGCTCTCGCCCAGTATCAGGCGCTTCCCGGCACTGCTGGGCCGGCCACTGTGCCACAGTGGATAGAACAGCCCGACAACCCTGTCGCCCACCTGCACACCCGTCACCCCTTCACCCACGGCGACGATTTCGCCACAGCCGTCAGACAGGGGCACGCGCGGGTAAGCGATGTCGGGAATCAACCCCAGCAACGTTACCAGGTCGTGGTAGTTCAAGCTGGATGCGCGCACACGCAGCTGTACCTCGCCGGCGGCCGGTGCCTGTGTGGCGACCTCCTGGCGCGATACGTGCTCGACTCCCGGCGCGGTCATAACATAACGAAAGCCCATAAGATCACCTCTTGTACTTTGTTCCAGGATTGCTCCGGATTTGTTCCCGTGCTACTGCGCAGGCCCGAAATCACGCGTCATCTGTTCGGGAAACAGCATCCGCGCCATTGCCTCGCAATTCATGGATTCAGGGTAGAGCGTGAAGCCCCCGCACACGGCCAGCATCTGACCAGTCACCCACTCGGATTGGGACGAGGCAAAATAGAGCGCGGCGCGGGCGACATCGGCTTCGGTGCCCAGCCTGCCGAGCACCGTTTCACGCCTGGCCTTGTCGATGTTGTCCTGCCCGGTGCTGCCCATTACCGCATCCGTCTGGATGAAGCCAGGACGAATACCGTTGACACGAATACCAAACTCTCCCAGCTCTGCCGCCGCCGAACGCGTCAACTCGTCAATGGCCGCCTTGCTCACCCCGTACGCTGCCATGTACTTGGTCTGGCGCTCACTGGCAACCGACGACATGGTGATAATCGAGCCCCCGCCATGCGCTTTCATATTCAGCGCGGCGTGTTTGAGGGTAAAGGCGGTACCCAGCAGGTTGATGCCGATGGGCACCATCCAGTGTTCTTTTTCCAGGTGCAGCAGTGAGCCGGGAAAGCCAGTACCGGCATTGGCCAGAGCGATATCCAGCGCACCACCATTGGCGGCAATCTTCACCGCCTCGGCGACAAGCGCTTCCTCGGTGACATCACAATGCACCGTTACCAGCTGCCGTTCGGGATTCTCATTCCGCAGCGCTTCTGCAGCGGCCTCCAGCACAGCCGTATCGGGGCCGCAGATCGTCACGCGCGCGCCGGCATCCGCCAGCACCGCAGCGCAGCCCTTGCCAATCCCGGTGCCGCCGCCGGTCACCAGTGCGGTTTTGTCCTGTAATAACTTTTCACCTGCCATTGACCTGTCCTCTAGCACGCAAAACGTTGCGCGCGCTCCATCAGTTGATCCACCAGAAACCCAAAAAATTCATGCGTGGGGTTTTTTGACGCGCCGCTGCGAAACTTCGCATACGATGCTTCGAGCACTATACCCAACTTCCACGCAGCGAAGGCGTGGTACCACTGCATGTGCGCCATATCACGGCCCGTGCGCCGGGCGTAGCGCTCGATGAGGGCCGCCGGGTCCTGACAGTAGTGGGCGTGCATGCCGCCCGCGCTGCCCGGCGCGGCAATGGCAATGAGATTGCCTTCCTGCGGCCAGAAGATCATCGCCCATGCCAGGTCAATGAGTGGGTCACCCACTGTGGTCATCTCGAAATCGACCAGGCTGAGTATGCGCGGCGGCAGTGTTTTGCTGTACATCGCGTTATCGATCTTGTAATCACCGTGCATCACGGTCAGGTCTCCCTGCGCCGGGCGGTTGGACTCCAGCCACTGCGCGACTGCGTCAACGCCGGGCAGATCGCGATCGCGATAGGTTTCGAGCTGCGCCATCCAGCGGCTGACCTGGCGTGCCAGGAAAGCCTCTGGCCTTGCCATAGACGCCAGCGCAGTGCCGCGCCATTCAAACGCGTGCAGCTCAACGAGCGCGTCAATCAGGTCTTCGCCAATATGACCTTGGGTGTCAGGGGCATCGATGTAGCGCTGCGGAAGTCCGCGCCGAATGACTTCACCGTCAATGTAATTCATCACATAAAAAGGCGCGCCCAGTACGGTGCTATCTTCGCAGCAGGCCAGTACACGGGGAACGCGCACATCGCCTGAACTCAAGGTCTCGATGATGCGATATTCGCGCGCAACGTCATGCGCGGTATCTGACACGGCAGCCAGCGGCGCGCGACGCACCACAAAGCGCTCGCGGGCCTGCTGCAGGGCGAACATCTCACAGGACCCACCGCCCTTGATCGCAGTGATCTCAATGTCGCCGCTACGACCGGTGTGTTCCTCCAGCCAATGGGCAAAGCGCGCCTCGTCGAAATCCACTGCGCTCACGCACCGGCCTCCAGCAGGTGGGCAAAGCGCCGCAGTGACGCTTCCCGCCGACTGGGAATGTGCTCGCTCGGCCAACCTTCTACCGCCTCATAGCGTTTGAGTTCCTCACGGGCAATGGTGACCAGGTGCACTTCATTGGCACCGTCCACCAGCGGCGCCATCCGCGCCGAGCGATACATCATCTCCAGTGGCATATCACAGCTGTAACCCAGTGAGCCATGCACCTGTAACGCACGGTCGATAACGTTGTACAACACCTTGGCGTTGTTCACTTTCGCCATGGCAATATCAGCGCGCGCTGCCCGGTGCCCGGCACCGTCCATCTTCCACGCAGCTCGCAACGTGAGCAGCTTGGCCATTTCCAGCTCAATGCGCGATTCGGCAATGTACTGCTGGATCAGCTGGTGCTTTTCATACCCCTTGCCGAAGGATGTGCGCGACCTGGTGCGCTCACACAGCATGTCAAAGGCGCGCTCGGCTTCTGCCAGCCAGCGCGTCGCATGATGGATTCTGCCCGGGCCGAGGCGCACCTGCGACAACACAAAGCCCTGGCCACGCTCACCGATCAGGTGGTCTTTCGGAACGCGCACGTCTTCCAGCAGCACCTCGGCATGGTTGCCGATCGCGCCGTACTCACTGTGCGGATGATGCATGGTGGGTATGTCGCGCGGAATGTGCATGCCGGGCGTGCCTTTCTCGACAATAATCATGGAGCAACGCTGATACACCGGCGCATCCGGCTCGGTCACCAGCATAAAGATAATAAAATCTGCCCGCGAGGCATTGGTGATCATCCACTTGCGGCCGTTGATCACCCACTCGTCGCCATCCAGCACTGCCGTGGACGTGATTTGTGTGGGGTCGGTGGACGCCACGAACGGCTCGGTTATGGCAAACGCAGAGCGGATCTCACCGCGCAGGTTGGGCCACAGCCAGCGCTCTTTCTGCGCGGGTGTGCCACCTTCGGCAAGCAGCTCCGAGTTACCTGAATCCGGCGCCATGTTGCCGAAAATCTCCTGCGCGAAAGGGCAGCGCCCCGTCACCAGGTTCATCTGCGCAAGCGCAAGCTGCCCGAAGCCCTGGCCGCCCAGCTCCTTTTCCAGATGACAGGCCCAGAGGCCCTGGTCCTTTACTTGCTGCTTCAGCGGCTCTTGCACCGCATGCCACTGGGCTTCAGTGAAATCTCCCATTATTGGCTCCAGGGGGATCAACTGCTCATCCACAAACGCCCTGGCCCAGTCGAGCTTCTCCTGAAACTCGGGGTCAGTTGCAAAATCCCATGACATAAGGCGTGCCTCCTGCGGTGTGGATGGTCAGTTGCCCGGTTGTTGGCCGGGACCGTTGTGTAGCGTCAAAGCTGCTGGCGGGCGCGCAGCGCTGGCGGTGCGGATCACGCTGCGCCTTTACACGCTCATTCCAGGCAACAACGCTTGCAGTGTGCGCGAGGCGCGCGTATAAAACAACGATGTTTTTATAAAAGGTTAAACCCGCGCCCCTCTTCTATGGCCAAGCCGCTGATCACCCGCGAAACCATCTATCTTGCCGCTCTTGAACTGCTGCAGTCCCGCGGCAGCCAGGCGCTGACAGCGCGCAACCTGGCCGCCCACCTGCGCTGCTCGACGCGCACGCTCTACCAGCAGGTCGGTAAGCGCGAGGCACTGATTGCGCAGCTGGTGGACTATCATCTGGCCACGCTGCCACTGGAACTTGACCCCGCCGCTACCTGGCAACACAACGCCAGCGCCTGGGCTGCCACACTGCGCAATGCCCTGTGCGATCACCCCGACCTCTACCGGCTGATTACCGCGGAGCATCGCGCACCCATCGCCAATTACGTAAACACGCTATTCAAAGCGCTGCGCCACGCCGGCTTTAACGAGGCGCTGGCACTGCGCAGCTGTCGCACGCTGGCCAACGTGACGATCACGCTGACCCTGTCGGAGCTGAAGACGCCCCCGTCAGCCCAGCGCGCAACTGCAAGGCGTAGCACACGGGCGGCGCCAGGGGAAGCCCCTGCCACCTCAGCGGTCATCGCAAGGGCTGACGCCAGCGCCAGCCTTGCCGAGTTTGAGCAGACGATCAGCTGGCTGATTGCCGGAATCGAGGCCGACCACGCGCGCACCTGAGCCGCTGTGCGCGCGCCACGCCTAGCCGCGCAGGTGCGGCGCAGCCCTGCCCGCAACCAGTGGCAGATCGAGATAGCTCTTTACACCGGGCGCTGCGGCACACACATAAGGAATCGCATTCACGCCGTGCATGGCCGTGGCAACGATACCCGGGTTGCGCTCAAGGCCGGCGGCAATGGACTCCGGGTGCCAGCCGTGAAAGGTCACCATGGAGGTGGGGTCGCCACTGACCTCCACCTCGAAGCGTTCACCCTCGGGCCCAAAATCCCACGGCGGATCCAGGTGCTCTTCACCCATGAACCAGTTGGTAATAGCGGTAATGACCGGCACGCCATCCACTGTTGCCTGCCAGGTAAAGCGTTGCGCGGCGACGCGCC
The DNA here is from genome assembly GCA_024742415.1 of Gammaproteobacteria bacterium. Classification (GTDB taxonomy): domain Bacteria; phylum Pseudomonadota; class Gammaproteobacteria; order Pseudomonadales; family Halieaceae; genus Marimicrobium. The sequence continues at coordinate 68,258 of JANSYN010000010.1, read as the reverse complement.
CTGGCGCGATATCGCCAATAGGCGATGCAATCGGTGCCGTGGCAACGGCAATGTCGTGGGTGGCAACGGGCTGCGGGTCGACACGCAGGCCAAGTTCATGGGCAATCATATCCACAGACTGCATAAAACCGTCGCCAAGCAGGGTGAGCATAAAGCTCTCGGCGGCCTCTTCAGGCGTTTTGCCAAAGAGCATGATCTCGCTGATGACCTCGGGGGCACCATAGGTGCGAATGTCGGAGAATTCCTCCGCACGCACATGTGTAATGGCATTGGACATGGCCGAGATCATCAGCGGAAAGCGCTCGGTCACGCCGCCAGGATGAATACCGGTGCCATGCAATGAAACGCCACCACGTGCACAGGCGGCCTCTACCGCAGAAAAATCCCGGTGTTTACCAAAGAACCACCCCAGCGGCGTGACCACGTTCTTGCCGCTGTCGAGCATACGCACGACCATGGACTCGTCGGCCATCACCGGGGCATACATAATGCAATCGGCCTCCATAGCCAACAGCGCATCGACATCGTCCGTGGCCAGCACGCCGCAGGGATTGCGCCCGGCCAGTTCGCCCGCATCGCGCCCGACCTTGTCAGCGCTGTGCACCCAGCAGCCCACCAGTTCCAGTTCCGGGTGATCCAGCACACCCTGTATTGCAGCGCGGCCTACGCCACCGGTCGCCCATTGAATAACTTTGTAGCTCATTACACCGATTCCTTTTCCAGGCAGTGACACTGTATGTTCGCAGGCCATGCTAACGCCTGCGCCGCGGACAATGCCAGTACTGCCGACAGGGCAAGTGCTACACTCTCCTGCACTTTACCGTTGCGAGCGGCCACGTGGAATCACTCAACAACCTGCTACCCTTGCTGCCCATTGCCCTGGCGCTGGTCGCCTTTGCGCTGCACTACTACTGGCGGCGCTGGCGACATGCCCGCCTGATCAACACACCCCTGCCTGCCTTGTGGGTCACATACCTGGAACAGCGCCTGCCGGTGTATACCCGGCTGTCTGCACAACAACGCAATCACCTGCACCAGATGATCCACCTGTTCCTGGATGACAAAACCTTCTACGGCTGCGCCGGGCTGCTGGTGACCGACGAGATGCGGGTGTGCATCGCTGCGCAGGCCTGCCTGCTGTGCCTGGGTCGCCAGGGGCCGCTGTACCCCGGGCTGCAGGCTATCCTGGTCTACCCGGCGGCGTTTCTGGTCGCCCGCGAGTCGTTCCAGGAAGACGGCACCGTTGCCGACGAGGCCCACGCGCTCCTGGGTGAATCCTGGGATAGCGGCCGCGTGATTCTTTCCTGGGATGATGTTGCACGGGGGGCCAGCGATTTCACCGACGGCCACAACGTTGTGCTGCACGAATTCGCGCACCAGCTGGACTCTGCCTCCGGCGCCACCAATGGTGCGCCAGCACTGCGGCGCAATGATCACCGGGGCAGCTCCCACACTAGCTACCAAACCTGGGCAACGGTCTTTAGCGAAAATTTCAACGACCTGCGCGAGCGTGCGCAACAGGGCAAACCCACCGTGATGGACACCTACGGAGCGAGCAACGAAGCGGAGTTTTTCGCGGTCGCCACTGAAACATTTTTCGAAAAGCCACTGGAATTGCAGGCCAAACGGCCCGAACTGTTTGAGCAACTACTGCACTACTACCAATTGGATCCGCGACAGTGGCACCCCGACAACGCATCACACTGACTGATCAGCCCGATGCCCTTGCGACCGCCGCAGGCATGATGCACTGAGCGAGCGCAGGCACTGCCGCGTGCGACTGCCGACGAGTCAACAACGGCGCAGGTGCACCAGGTGCGTGGCATGCATGGGCACCAGGTCATCCTGGCGCGCCGCAAAGTAGCGCTCGTACTGCTGATGACCGTCGAGTTCCTCCAGCCATTCAAAACCCATTGCCTGTACCGCCGCGCGCAGGCGCGGCGGATCAATATCACCGCACAGCGGCTCATTGCGGCGTTCGGTGTAGCCCTTTAGGGTTTGCATCATTTCCAACTGCTCACCGTGCAGCAGCGCCTGCGGGATCATGTAGTCAAAGACCAACTGCGAGCCGGTCGCGGCGATCTCGGCGATCGCCTGCAGCGTGGCCAGCGTTGCTGCATTGGACAGGTAAGGCGTGGTGCCCAGCCATGAAAAAAAAGCGGGGCTGGCGCTATCAAAACTGGAACGTTGCAGTGCCGCAGCCACCGTTTCACGCTCAAAATCCACCGGCACAAACTCAAGGTTTTTGGGGAGCTCGCGGCTCACTTTATGCAGGCGCTGACGCTTGGCAAGCTGCGTATCGGGATGGTCCAGCTCATAAATGCGCAAGGTTTTGGCCCACTCGGTGCGGCGCAACGCAAATGAATCGAAGCCTGCGCCGACAATGACATACTGCCCGATGGCACTGCGGCCTGCGGGGTAGGCATCCTGCTGCGCGCCACGACCATCGTGACCGCGGCCATTCTGCGCGGCGCCTACCTGCGCCAGTGCAGCGGCTAACTGATCCTCGGCATAGCGGCTGCGCACCAGCACCTGCGCCTGCACCGGACGCAGGGGCCGCATCAGGCTGCGGTTCACCCAGGTACCCAGCCCCGGAACAGACATTAGCATGCGCCAGGCCGGCGAGGTAAAGCGCAGCGCATAGGGATCGTCAAACAGGGGGTCGGGCACACCAAAACGATGCAACGCGCGGGCGGCGGCGGCACCCTCGGCGGTCCGGCTTGCCCTGCCCTTTTTCATGGTCGACTGCGCCCTGCCATTCCCGGCGGACTCATGCGGCCAGGGCCGCGGCGGCCAGCGCGCGAACCTCATCCCAGCGCCGGGCCGCCACCAGCTCCGGCGTTACCATCCACGAACCACCGCAACACACTACATTGGGCTGCGCCAGGTACTGGCGAAAATTGCCCGCACTGAGCCCGCCCGTGGGGCAAAAACGCACCTGCGGAAACGGACCGCCCAGGCTCTTCAGCAACGCCAACCCCCCCAGGGCATGGGCAGGGAACAGTTTGAAGCATGCCATACCGTGATCGAGGCCCAACATCACCTCTGACGCGGTCGCCACGCCCGGCAGGAAGGGGGCGTCCATCGACGCCGCCTGCTGCAACAGGCCCACACTGATACCCGGGCTGACCAGGAAATCAGCCCCCGCGTCGAGTGCCGCCTCCATGGCGGCGGGCTGGGTGATTGTGCCTGCCGCCACCCGCAAGCCGGCAACAGACGTTTTCACCGCGCGAATAGCATCCAGCGCGCAGTCGGCGCGCAGTGTGATTTCAACACAACCCATGCCCCCGGCCGCCAGCGCGTCGGCCAGCGCTACCGTTGAGGGGATATCCACGGGCGTTATCACCGGCACTACACGGTGGGCCGCCAGTTCTTTTGCCATGTTCACTGTCATTGCATCCCTTATACCTGCAGGCGCAACACGCGCGGCGCAGTGGCGAGCGCGTGCCCCAAACCTTGCGCGCCACCGGCCGCTGCTTTGCAGCCGCCTCGTCAGCCAGCAGATTAGCAAGCCAGCGCAAGGGCTGCGAGTGTATTCGCACGTCACTGTGCGGCGCGGCGCATGTGCGCCCACGCACGCCGCGCGACCCGCAAGACGGCGCGGCGATGTGCCGTGGTCCGACACGCGCCCGGCAACAGCGCCTGCCTACTGGACGCATACACGGCAAAGCGACTACATTGCCCACACCAGCCACTCACACGGTCGTCACGCCATGCCCAGAGAAGTTCTGTATTTTGTCAGCGGCGCGCTGCTGGTGCTGCTGCCGCTGATCGTGCTGCTGGCGCTGAAAAAACTGGATCTTTTTGAACCCCGTGCGCATCACACCATCCACTATGGCAACGCGGGTGAGCGCGCGCTCAAGCTGCACATTTTCTATGCCAGCGATAGCGCCGCGCCTGTACCGGCGTTGTTGCTGTTCCATGGCGGCGGCTGGCGCTATGGCCAGGCGCAGCAGTTTTTTCCGCAGTGCGAATTTTTTGCACAACGCGGCATTACCTGCATCTCGGCCGAGTATCGACTGGGGCCACTGCATGCGCCGGATATTCGCGGCGCGATCAGCGATGCGGGCGCGGCCCTGGACTACCTGCACGAACATGCCGCCGACCTGGGCATTGATAGTCACCGCATATTCGCGGGCGGCGGCTCGGCCGGTGGCCACCTGGCCGCAGCGCTGGGCGCTGGCATGCACGGCAAGTCTCGCAGGCGCCCTGCCGCGCTCGCCCTGTATAACCCGGTGGTCGATCTTTCACCCTGCACACCTTCCCACCACCTCACCGCAAAACAGTGGCACGAGGTGTCTCCACTGCACAACGTCGATGCGCGGTTTCCGCCTACCCTGATTCTTTCGGGCGAGCTGGACAGCGAGGTGACGCCGGCCATGGTGAACGCGTTCTGCGCAGCGGTGCAGGCAGAGGGCGGCCAGTGCCAGGTCGGACTGTATGCCGGGCTCGGTCACGGTTTTTTTAATCCACGAGAAGACGGCAACCCGGCGTTTGCGCAAACCAGTGCACGCGTTGCCGATTTTATCTCGGCGCACAGTGACTGACGCGACCGCAGCACCGCGCCGTTGGGGATAACACAGGCACAGCGGCGCAGCACCGCGCAGACGCGGTTACTGCAGATTGTGCTGAATGCCGGTATCGATCCAGCGCCCAATCGTCTGGCATTCCTGGGCGGTGGCTCCGGATTCATGCGCGGGCCCGAAGTCTATGTCATTGGCGTACTGCTTGTCGGTGCGGCCATCCTGGCGTGAGCCTACGCACTTCCAGTACAGCAGGGAATCCCGCGCGAAGCGGGCCACCCACTTGCTGCTGTAAGGCCGCGGCAGGTCAAAGCGATCTGTCATTGCGACAAGGTCAGCGCCCTGTCCACCCGCCGAAGCCACACCCAGTCGCGTAAACGGTTCATAGCCCACGCCCCCCGCTGACAGGCGGATCTTTGCGATACCGCCATCGCGGTTCACGGCCGCTACCTGGCCTGCTGCGCCGCCGGGGGGAAACTGCAGTTTGTCACCGACTGCATAACCCTTACCCGGGCGCTTGATCAATACGTGCTCCACATGCGTGCGATTGCCTACGCCGGGCTGTTTCCTCGCCCAGGGCCAGTCATGCTGTTCGTAATCCTGCGCCACACGCGAATACAGCAGACCGTCATGATTGGTCATGTCTTTGTGACAACCACTGCAGCGGCGCTCGAGAATGGGCTGCACATCGGCAAAGGTGACCGGTGGCGTGCTGGCGGGCATGGGTGGGAAGGTGTTGAAGGCCGCGGTTGCGGCAAAGCGCTCGACCGCGCTCCCCCTGATCTGCGCGGCGCGTTCTTCGGAATGACCATCGTGACAGCCGTGGCAGGTGCGCGATTCCCCCGCGCGCAGTGAGTGCAGCATGACATCATGCGCGATCATCATGCCGTTCCTGTCTGTACCGACCATGATCAACGGCGTTTCGCAGGGCACGCGCATTTTTACGGAACCGTCTGCGAGCAAGGGTTGCGAGCCCAGCGTTGCCATCGATTTGTGTCCGGTGTTATTCAAAATGCTGGCATAGGCCTTCTGCTTGTTGCCGCTGTAGGTAAAATCCCACATCTGCGGAAGAAATACGGTCAGTGCGTGCATATTCCGCGCGTGGAAGTTCGGATCCTCGGTGTTCACTGCGCAGCCCTGGAAAGCACATTGTTGATAGAGCGTATTGAGCCAGTCATAGGGGTTGGCCGGCTCCAGTTCTGCCTTGCGCGCATCCACCACCTGCAGGTAACAGGCGGCGTTTTCATCCAGCGGTTCGGGCTGGTCAGGCAATTCCTGCCCGAAAAAATCGCGGTAGGGTGCAATCGCCCGTCCATCCCAGACTTGCCACTGTTCACCACCGGCAAGCAACTCCATCTGGCGCTGGTCAAAGGGATTGGTCACGCGATCGACCTTCACCTTGTACAGCGCCTTCTGGCAGGTCGGCTCCCCACCCATGGCGTGGCGATTGGCCTCGCTAAAACGCGTCACCTCATAACACGAACCGCGCGCATGGGTGATCAGGTACTGCGAATCGGTGTTGGGTAGCGGCGCCGGATAACCCGCCTTACCCAGCGCACGCCCTTTGGCGTCACGCCGTACGGCCATGTCCTGGTCCATGCCGTAGGGCGTCAGGGCGGTGAGCGTGCTGGGCACAAAATGCCCACTGCCGCGCCGGCCGCTGCGTCGTTCGGCCTCGGGATAGCAACTGGCTGTGGAGCAGCCCTCTACGTGTGGGTCCAGGTAGTCCAGCGCGAAGATAATTCCCATGCTGCCGACATGATTGGAACGGTAGTAATTGGTCACGGCGAGCCGGTCCTTGTGAATCTCTGCAACCGAACGAATCGCACGCAACGCCGTACGGTTCTCACCGCCGCTCACGCTGCCGGGCAGCCACGCCTTGGTCTTGAGCGTCATTGTTTTGTGACCATTGAGTATCACGGTGGCGTCGGCGCCATTGCCATCGGTGCGGCACAACCACCACTTGTTCTTTGCCGTCGCCGGTTTGTTGGAGTGCGCTGTCTTGGTATCAAAGCTCTTGTTCTCATGCGCGTTCCAGCAGGAATAGAGAATATCGCCGTTGCTCATCACGGCCGGGGCCAGCGCATTCTGTTCATGCGGGCTGATATTGCGCGCGTCCGTGCCGTCGATGTTCATTGTCCAGATCTGCATCGCCATACCGCCGGGGGCGTAACCGTATTCCTGTGAAACACAGTACGGCGGGTTAAAACAGCGACCGCGACCAAACTGGTCTTTTCCCTGGTGCATGCTGGTGGGATTCTTGAACGGGTAGACGCCGGCGCGATTGCTCGCAAAAACGATTTTTTCGTTGTTCAGCCATTCCGGCTGCCGGTCAATCGCTCGATCCGGGTGATTGGGCACCGGCCATTTCTTGCCCGTCTGCAAATCGTAAATCCAGATATCCGCGTGGGTGAGGCCCGGAATGTGCCTGATGCCCAGGTCTACGCCCTCAACACGCACAGGCACCAGCTCGTTGCCATAGCCCACGGAGTAGGCGATTTTCGTGCCGTCCGGGCTCACCCGCGCCTCGTGTGCTACACAAATCGCCCTGGACGTGGTGCAGTCATGGATCACCTTTGTATTGCCCTGCAGATCGTCGATCACCACATCTGCCTCGGCAATGCCACCGTTGATACGCCCCACGTCCGTTGCATGCTGCCAGTTCGCCGCCTCGGCGATCGGCGTACCGGGCACTGGCTTGCGGGCCCGTGGCTGGCGTGTGTACACCACCTGCCACTGCGGCGGCGGTGGCAGCAGGGTCAAACGCCGGTAGGGTTTCTGCGGTGTCAGCATCAGGCCGCGAATGTTCAGCGTGCCGTCTGCAGCGGGCGTCACTTCGCCGCTTTGCAAGGCGCGCTCCTGTCCATCGGAGAGTTCCCAGCGCAGCTTGCCGGCAGGATACTTCGCCGCCAGCGCCGCACGTCGCAGGGTAATATCGAACTGCACACTCCTGGCCTCTCGCAATGGCGGCGTGTTTCCGCGGTAGCGCAGCGGCAACACCAGTTGGCGATTGGTATTAACGACCGCTTCGGGCTTCCACTGCAGCCCGGCAAGTACGGGCACCAGGCCCGCGCCGGTATTGACCTGCATCCGGGTGAACACCGGCATCACCGATCCCGGTGCAAACAGCGGCGGCGGGCCCGCAGCCGCAGCGCTGGACTGCGCTGCCAAAAATGCAGCAGGCACACGCACCAGTGAGCAGGAAACCGCATACTGGTCACAGGCCTCGAGCAACGCGGTGACAACATCTGCAGAACCCTTATCCACACTGGGGGCTCCGCCACTGACCGGCGCGCCATCCCGGTTTTGCCAAAAACGGTAATGCACGTGATCCAGCGCACCCGTCGCACCATGTTCGCGCAGAGCAAGCAGTGCCTGGTCGGTCAGCTTGAAGGCGTCCACTTCCGTTAGTAGCGCGCGCCACAGTGCATTGGGCAAGGTGGCTGGCGCCGCCACGGCAGCCGCGGCGGCAGAGCCACTGGCAACCAGCCGGATGCCGGATTTCAGTTCCAGACTGGCCCGGTACTGCGCTGCAATGGCATCCAGAAGCGGTTGCATGGCAGCGCCGTCGAGTGCGTCAAGCAGTTCCAGTTCCAGGCGCACGCTTTGTTCGGGCAATGTTGCCAGAAGGTCTGCCTGGCCAGCCATTGCTTCCTGGGTGAAGAGGCGACAGCGCAGCACACCGGGCGACGCCTGGCCTGCCACAAAGCTACAACGGTACCCCGGAGCAGGCTCTGCAGAGGCATCAACAGCCGACAGCACCAGTACCGTAAGGACAACACACCACCCCAACACCCACCGGTGGAGGCGGCTTACACTGACTACTTTCATGCCGCCAGTGTAGCCCCATCGCCAGTGACGGTATAGATGGTGCACCCGGCACAGCACGCGATTTTCTGGACATCTACGGGTACTGGGCAGCACGAGAGTACGCAAAACACAGCATCGTCTGCGCACACCTTGCTACACAGCCCCGGCGGCGAACGCTATACTGCGCCTTACGAAGCTGCTGTCGAGTGACGACCCCGCTTTTGGCTCGCGTTGCACGACCCCTGCAATGAGTACCCACATCCAGCCCATGGACGTAGCGGCACCCGCGCATTGCTGAGTGCGACGATGGGCACAGCCAACAGCAAGACCAACACAATGATGGGCGCACCTGCGGGCACAACTGCGGGTACAACTACCGGTACAACTACGGGCACAAATACAGGCACAACTGCGAGCAAAACTACAGGCACAACTGCCGGTACAACTACAGGCACAACTACAGGCACAACTACGGGCACAACCACAGGCACAACCACAGGCACAACCACAGGCACAACCACAGGCACAACAACGAGCGCAACTACAGGCACAACTGGCGCACAACTACCAGCGCAGCCATGAGCACAGCCATGAGCACAAGCATCAGCACAGCTACGAGCACAAGGACGCGCAAGGCTTCCGGCAGCACCACGCCTGAAGACAGCGCGGCAAGACGCGTCGATGAAACAGGCGCTGACCTGGCCTGCCCGGGCTGCGATTTACTGGTCAACGTAGCGGGCCTGCACGATGGCGAGAGCGCCGCCTGCCCGCGCTGCGGACACACACTCACGCGCTATCGTGCAGACGCCTCGAGTCGCACGCTGGCGTTCACTGTGGCCGCGCTGATACTGCTGGTGATCGCCAACAGTTTTTCCTTCCTGTCTTTTTCTGCCGGCGGTCTGGAGAACCAGATGACGCTGGGACAAACACCCGGCACGCTGTTTGAGTACGGCATGCCATCGGCCGCCTTCATCGTCGGTGCCTTTATTATTTTCATTCCTGCCGGCGTACTGGTCATGATGGTCGGCCTTTGTATCCCGCTGCTACAGCAGCGCTACTACCCGTGGCTGCGCACACTCGCAAAGGGCATTTTTCTTGCCCAGAACTGGGCCATGGTTGAGGTGTTCATCATCGGCGTGATCGTAGCGCTGGTGAAAATCGCCGCGATGGCCACGGTCTACCTCGGGGTTTCCTTCTGGGCCTACGTGGCCTTTGCCATTTGTTTCACGCTGGCCGTGGCCAGCCTGGACCGCTACCAGTGCTGGCAGCAAATAGAAGCGCTGGAGTCGATGCAATGAGCAACGCACACACGGCCGCAGCGGTCGGGCTGGCGTCCTGCCACTTGTGCTGCAAGTTGTCACCGGCGCACTTGCAGCACTGCCCGCGCTGCGGCTCGCGCCTGCACCTGCGCACCGAGGAAAGCCTGCAACGCACGCTGGCCCTGCTTGTCACCGCCTGCGTGCTGTACATTCCAGCCAACCTGTACCCCATCATGTACACCGAACACCTGGGTGCGCCCACTGAAGCCTCAACCATTCTTGGGGGCATACTGCTCCTGATTGAATTGGGATCCATCCCGATCGCGCTGGTGATCTTCCTGTTCAGCGTGATTGTGCCATCGGGCAAACTCATGGTGCTGTTTTACCTGTGCTGGAGCGTGCACAATCACCAGGTAATGGACGCGAAGCAGCGCAGCCAGATTTATCGAGTGACAGAGTTCATTGGCAAGTGGTCAATGATCGACGTATTTGTAGTTGCGATACTCGCAGCGCTCGTGCATCTTGGGGATTTGATGGTCATTCGGCCGGGCGTCGCAGCGATCTCCTTTGCTGGGGTTGTCATTGTGACAATGATCGCCGCCGAATGCTTTGACTCCCGACTCATCTGGGACAACGCGGAACAGGACCAACGTGAGCACTGAACAAGCGGTAATAACACAAAGCTCCAACATGAGTAAGGTGTGGCTCATTCCTCTGCTCGCGCTGGTGCTGGGTGCGTCTGTGGTCATTCACAACTGGAGCACCCAGGGCCCACAGATCGAACTGGGCTTCACCACGGCCAATGGCCTGGAACAGGGCAAGACCAAGGTAAAGTATCGCAATGTCGATATGGGCATTGTCGAGAGCGTCAGGCTGAACGATGACTTCAACGGCGTGGTTGCCACCGTCAGGCTCAATCGCCAGGCATCGCCGCTATTGCGCGAGGACACCAAGTTCTGGGTCGTCACCGCCACCGTGGGTATCGACCGAATCTCGGGTCTGGATACTCTGCTTTCCGGTGCCTATATCGAAATGTCACCCGGCACCGGCGAGGCCGGCTGGCGCAAGTTTACCGCGCTGGACAAACCTCCCCTCACCGCTGCGGACGCGCACGGCTTGCGCATACAGTTAACCAGCCGCTCCGGCACGTCAGTCGGCACCGGCGATGCGGTACTGTTCAAGGGTTTCAAGATCGGCCAGGTCGAGAGTACCGAGTTTGACCCGGTATCGCGCCTGATACGCCACAGTATTTTTATCGATGCACCCTATGACGACCTGGTATCCACTTCCACGCGCTTTTGGGACGTCAGTGGTATTTCCATGAGCGCCAGCGCCGAGGGCCTGAAGATCGACACCGGCTCCCTGGATACGGTCTTTCTCGGCGGCATCGCGCTGGGCAATCCGCCGGGCATCGCGGCCGGAGAGCCCGTCACCCACGATGCCGAGTTTCGCCTGTATGACTCCTATGATGACATCCTGGAGAACCCGTACAAATTTGGCACCTACTACGTTGTGTCCTTCAGCCAGTCAGTCAAGGGCCTGCTACCCGGCGCGCCCGTCGAGTACCGTGGCATTCACATCGGCAAGGTCGAACGGATACTGCTGCGTGAAACTATGGAGAGCGCACTTGCCGTGGGTCTCAAAGGGCAGGCCAGCTCACTGCCCGTGCTGATCTACCTGGAGCCTGCGCGCCTGGAAATGCCAGACCGTGAGTCCTCGATCCAGAAACTGCGCGATGCGCTCGAGCTTGGCGTGCGCAACGGCATGCGCGCCTCGCTGGAATCGGCCAGCCTGCTCACCGGGGCGAAATTTATCAACCTGGATTATTTTGAGGCGGCGCAGTCTGCCAGCATGGGCAGCTTCATGGATTACCAGGAGATTCCCACCGTTGAGACGGGCTTCGACCAGTTGCAGCAGCAGGTGGCATCGATACTCGATACGCTCAGTGACTTGCCGCTGCTGGAAACGGTAGAAACGGCAAACGCCGCCATAGCGTCACTCGACAGCACACTGGAGAGCCTCAATGGGCTGATCAACAGTTCCAGCACCCAGCAATTGCCCGCCGAAATAGAAGGCACCCTGCGTGAACTGCGCGCTACGCTTGAGGGTGTCGCTCCCGGTTCGCCGGTTTACCAGACCATCGACTCCAGCCTGTTGCGACTGAATCGTGCACTGCAAAATCTCGAAGTCTTTACGCACACTCTGGCCGAACAACCCAATGCGGTCCTGTTGCCATCAGCGCCGGCGGCGGACCCAATACCGGAGGCCGGTAAATGAAACGCAGCATCGCCCTGGTACTGGCGCTCACACTTGGCGCCTGTGCTACCCCCCCGCTGGAACCCAACTATTATCTGTTGCGCTCTGATGCGACGATCACCAGCGGCGCGCTGGAGCCATCCCGTGAGTTTGCTCTGGGACAGATTTCCATCGCACCGTACATCGACCAGCCTGGCCTGCTGCTCGAAACGGCTCCGGGCGAAGTGCGCGCGGCGCGCTACCACCTGTGGGCCGAGCCCGTCCGCGATGGCATAGAAACGTTACTGCGGCAGGAAATTTCCAGGCGCACCGGCGAGAACCTGTTGCCGGGCAACCGTGACCCGGGCCGCACAACCATCAATGTCCGCATCGACCAGATGCACGGCACCCTGGACGGCCAGGCGCTCCTCGTAGCCTACTGGTGGCTGAGCAGCAGCGGTGTAATGACCAGCGCCCACCGGTTTGCCGAATCGTTACCGCTGGACACCCCGGGCTACGCCGCGCTGGCCAGCGCCGAAAAAGCCCTGCTGGCCAGATTCGCGGCAAGCATCGGTGACGCCATGGCAACAGGCGCAGAACCCGCCGCTGCGACTGACAACCCGTAGCGCCTGGCATCGCTGCCCCTGCGCGCTATAGCGGCAGCGGAATAAACACCTTGGACACCGCGTGCACCGCACCGGTGACCACGCGGTCGTCGGAATCACCGGCGATTTTCGCCATCATTTCCTGCAGAACAATGATTTCCCCGAACAGGCGTTCAAAGCTGAGGTTGTCCACCACTCCCTGGTACTCATGGCTGATGATGTAGTGCTCGCCGTTGGGGCGACGCGTGTTCTTCAACTTCCATAGCAGCACTTCCACGTTACGCGCACTGGTGAGCAATACCGCGGCATCAAGCTGGTCGGGCAGGAACATCTCGGGCTTGTACTGGTAGGCTTCGCGCAACATGCTGCCCAGGCCAACTGCCAGTGCGAAGACGCGATCGCCGCCAAACTCCTCATCGAATGCCAGGTTCATCGCATCGATGTCCTGGCGATAACCCAGTTCGGCGAACTTCAACTCATAGCGATTATCGCGCAGCTGCGCCAGGCGCATCGGCACGGTCATGCCAGGGTTCTTGCGCAGCTGCGCCGGATTGCGCTTGTAAAGTTTGACCACAAGTTCCTGCACCGCCAGGCGCGTCTGGGCGATAAACTCATCCGTTACCAGGTCAATGTCAGACTTGACCAGGTTCTTGATTTCATAGCCACCACAACCGCCAAGCAGCACGGCGAGCATGAGAATAAAGAGTATCCGCATGCGCAAAATTCTACCCTTGTGAGGCCGTGCCCAGCGAGCAATGAAGATGGTTATAGTACCGGGCGCCTGCCGTGCAGCTGGCGCGCCGCGCACACGCACGTGATGGCCGGGGTACGGGCCGTCGCGCCGCGCCCGCAGTCCTGCCGGAACCGACGCACCTTACCAGCGAGAACAGGTTCACAGCCTTGGTCGCCATAGACACCCCGGTTTCCTGTTTCCTGCTACTATTCTTGCTATCTTTGGGAAGAAACGACCGACCATGCTGCGAGCAACGCTGTTGTCTCTGGTGCTGGCAATAGGCGCAACGCTTGCGGGGCTGTCTGTATTGCACAGCCTGCGAGCAGAAAATACCGTTAAGGTTCCAGACATTCGCCTGGGCGCCGACGCGTTTACCGTAGCAGGCGCCAGCGGCAGACCCGTCGATGGCAACCTTGCCGTGGAACTGGGCAAGGGCAGTACCGGCGTTGTGATTGCGCCCTTGTCAGTCAGGGCCGCCGAGCAGTATCACTACCTTGTTCTCAATTTTGCCGAGATTCCTGCGGCGGTCTCTGTGTCGCTGGGTTGGAGCGCCGAGAGCGGCAGGTCCGCACCCGCCAGCGTCGACCTGCCCGTGCGGGCGCGCCAATCGATGTGGTTACAAACCAGCGAGATTGCCAACTGGGCCGGGCCAATAGACAACTTCGGCATCATAGTGCGCGGGCAGCAGGGCGATACCTTCGTACTGGAGGATGTGCAATTTCTCAACTACTCCATCTGGCGACAGGTACGTAACATCGTTAACGACTGGAGCAACTATGACCCGTGGCGCCGCGCATCCATGAACAGTTACACCGGCGTCAGCAAGTTATCCCCCTTCTACCCGGTTGTGCTGGTGGTGTGCGTTCTCGTGCTCAGCCTGTTGCTGTACGGCGTCTGGGTGCTGCTGTTCGCGCGCGGCCGCGGTATCGACTGGCGCGTCCCGGGGCTCCTGTTTCTTGTGTGCTGGTTTACACTGGATCTTGTCTGGCAACACAAACTACTGCGGCAAGTTGTGGAGACACACCAGCAGTTTGCCTACAAAACCACGGATGAGAAGCTCAAGGCCGGCCCCGACGCAGCACTGTATGCATTTATCAGCGCAGCAAGAGCCGCCATTGATCAGCCCGATGCCAGGGTGTTCGTCGCCAGCACAGACAACTACACCGGGCTGCGCAGTTCTTACTACCTGTACCCGCAGAACGTGTACTGGGTGTTGCGCGGCCCCGAGCTCCCCTTCCTGAAATACCTGCAGCCGGGCGACTATATTGTTGTTGCAAAACCTTCTGACCTGAAAATCAGTCGCCGCGCCGGCCTGCTGTTCAGTGCACAGCGGCGCCTGCCCGTGGACATCGTGCACGACAGCCCGGTTGGCACACTGGTCAGGTTGCAGTAAATGACTGCGCTGTTAATCATTCTAGCGCTCCTGCTGCCGGCACTCATGGGCAGCGCATGGACCCATGCACTGCTGCCGCGCCGCGTGATCGCCAGGCCATTCATGGTGCTTGGCACCGGTACGTTGCTGGGGCTGCTGGTGTTGCCGCAAATCATGCGCCTGTGGGACGCCCTAGGGTGGGGGCTGGCCATACTGCCCACACTACTGACCTGCCTGGGCCTGACGCTACTCGCACTGGCACCCGGCCTCAGGCGCGGTGTCAGCGCCGCCCACCCCTACCCCACCCCGACGGCACCCATGGGTCATGCGGAGCGCCTGTTGCTGGCCCTGCTTCTGGCGATGATCGCCCTGCGCCTGGTGACCCTGGCGACAGAAGTTTCCCTGCGGCCACTGTTTCCCTGGGATGCCACCATGCACTGGGCGACCAAGGCCCGGGTGTGGTTCGAACACCAGGCCATGGTGCCTTTCGTTGACCACAACAGCTGGCTGGAGCGCTCCGGTAGCGGCGTGTACACCGACCGCCACCCCCACTACCCGGCGACCATTCCACTGCTGCAGGTGTGGATGACCCTGGTACTCGGCCAGTGGAACGAGAGCGCCATGAACATGCCATGGCTGCTGTGCTTTATGGCACTGGGCGCCATTTTCTACGGCCAGGCGCGGCTGGCCGGCGCCAGCACCACCCTGGCCGTGGCTTTCACCTACCTGCTGCTGTCACTGCCGCTGCTCAATACCCATGTTGCGCTGGCCGGATACGCCGATATGTTCCTCGGGGCGGCCTTTGGCTGCGCCGTGATGTGCCTGCACAACTGGGCGCGCCTGCGTGAGCCCTGGCTGGCCGTGCTGGCCCTGGCCTTCGCGCTGCTTTGCCCGCTGATCAAGAACGAGGGTCTGATCTGGGCACTGACACTCATACCCGCGCTGGCAGTGGCACTCATGCAGCGCCGAGAGGCGGCCAAGTTTTTCGTGCTGCTTGTTTTGCTCGGCCTGCTTGCCGTGCTGGTTGCGCCCAAGGATCTGGCGATAGTAGGGCACACCATTCGTGACTTCCGGCCGTCGTTCAACCAGGAGGCACTGCTGGGCATTGTTTACAGCATCTTTCAGCACAGCAGCTGGCACCTGCTGGGTTACCTGATCCTGATGCTGGTGCCGCTGGGGCTGGTGATGCCCGGCGCGTTGACGCGCAAGCTCCTGATCCTGACGACGGTCGTTGCCTGCGCTGCTGCGGCCTACTTCTTCCTGTTTGTTTTTACAGGCTTTGGCGCCGGCGCAGAAAATTTCGCGGCGGTGGGAAGACTGGCCATTCACCTGGCGCCCGCAGGAATGTTCCTGGCGATGCTGATCTACCAGGAGCTGTTGGCGAGGCAGCGCGCTGGCGGGATACTGCAGGAGCCGTAGCGGCGCGCGACCGGCACACGGGCGCGCGGCGGCCTAGGCCAGGTTGAAACGCTCGCGCAGGAAGCGGGAGATGCCGTCTTCATCGTGGTGCCCCACGATAGCCGTTGCCGCCGCTTTGACCGGTGCCTTGGCGTTACTGGGCGCATAGCTTTCATCGGCAATTTCGAACATGGAAAGGTCGTTGTCGCTATCCCCAAAGCAGATCACGCGACTGAACCCCAACTCCTCTTTCAGCAGGGTCACGGCGCTGCCTTTACTGGCGGCGCTGTGATGCACATCCAGCCAGTACAGGTCATCCCCTTCAAACGCAACACCGCCAAAAGCGACAAGGTGCGGTGCGTCGGCTACACACTGTTCGATGGTGGCAATGGCGCTTTCCTGCCCCAGAGCGCTGATATTGGTGATATCCAGGTGCCCCGGCATATCCGCCACGGGCAGTACATCCAGCCCGCGATCATTGGCGATGACCTGGGCAAGCTTGTGCTCGGCCATGTTCTGCAGGGGGCCGTGATACACCGCATGTTCACCCTGGGCGTCCAGCGTGAAAATAAACGGTGTGACCTGCGCTCGATAAAACGCGCCCAGAATGTCGCGGATTTCCTCGCCGGTCAGTAACTGGCTGTGGCTGTAGGCACCCAGTGCCGGCTGCCACACCACCACGCCGTTCTTGTAAATGTGCGGCAGTTCAAAACCATGCCCATCGAGCAGGTCCACAGCGGCATGCAGGGTTCTGCCGGTGGCTACCGTGTAGGCCACACCGCGCTCGCGCAGTTGGCGCAGCGTATCGCGGGTGTGCGCAGACACCTGTGCGCTGCCATTGAGCAAGGTGCCGTCGAGATCGAAAACTACCAGTTCCATAGATTGTGTGATCCAGAAGCTATTTTGCGGGGCTATTCCCAGTGTGCCCAGTAGGACACACACGCCGGGCGCTGGCCCGCGCCAGCGTGGCCGATACACAGGTTGCCGGTCATCAGTTTGACCAGGGGGCAAAAACTAATTATCTGCAAAAGGTATACAGATGTATACTTTTTCCGCGATCTTGCTACACTTTAAACCGAACCAGATTGGGACAGCACCACCCCTGCCCGCAAAAGGAGAACCCTATGGCCGAGGCCGCCCAGAACCTGCCACCCATCCAGGACATTTTCGACCCCAATTCCAGAGCCTACATGGAAAACCCCGTACCGCAGTGCCTGGCGTTGGCCGAGCGCGGCCCGATCGTGTGGTACGAACCCTGGCAGGCGTGGATTGTCACGCGCATGGAAGACATCATGCGCTGCTGGAAAGAAGAACCCCTGTCATCGGATTTTTACGACTGGGAGTTTGCACCGCCGCGCCCGCCCGAAGATGAATGGAGCAATTTTGAGCGCGCCATGATCGGCCACAGTCTGCTGGCGGAGCAGGACCATCACCGCCTGGTGCGCCGCGTGACGGCCCCGGCTTTCTCACGCAACGTGGTGGACGCCATCCAGTCCAAGATTGAGCCAGAGGTCAAGAAGCTGTTCGATGAACTCGGTACGCCTGAGGTTTTTGACTACAAGCAAGAGATCGCCTTCCACATCCCTTTCATCTCCATCACGCGCATGGTCGGCATCCCGGAGAAATACTGGCCTGAAATCAAGCAGGTCATCCTGACGTTCACCGAAGCGTGGAACCCGACAATCTCGGATGAGCAACGTGAAGCCGCGCGCCAGGACAGCAATCGTGCCATCGACATCATCAAGAAGGTCATCGACGAGCGCCGCGCTGCGCCTGAGCAGGATGACTTCCTCAGCACCCTGCTGCGCATCGAGCAGGAGAACGAAAAGTTTGAAGAGGGCGACATCATCACCCTCATTCTTGCGCTGATCGGCGCTGGCGCCGACACCACCCTGGTTGCGCAGCAATGGTCGGTCTATGCGCTGCTGAAGAACGACCGCGCACAGATTGCCAAGGCCCTGGCCTCGCCCGATGCGTTTTCCAACGCCTTTTGTGAAATCAACCGCTGGGGAGTGTCGTCGAAGATGGGCTTTGCACGCTACGCCCCACGCGACATGGAATTCATGGGCGAACAGCTGCGCAAGGGCGTCATGGTGTTGATGATGCCGCATTTGAAAGACTACAACCCGCAATACTATGAGGATCCGGAAACCTTTGACGTGGAAAGAACGTTCAATCCGGATGTCATGTTCGGCTATGGGCCGCGCTACTGTATCGGCGCGGCACTGGCCAAACGCCAGCTCTTTCTCACGCTGTCTGAACTGTTCACGCGTTTCCCGAACGTGGAACTGGCCGAAGAACCCGAGCGCGACGAAACCGATCACAACGCCGTGGTGTTCAAACGCCTGTTACTGAAAACCAACATCCAGTAGTCTTGGCCAAAACCACCCCCGGAGGACACACCTATGGACGATCCCAAGCGCGCTGCAGACACCCCCTATGCCGTCGAGGTCGAATCGGGCAAGGCCTATTTCTGGTGCGCCTGCGGACTCAGCGCCAGCCAGCCCTTCTGCGACGGTTCACACAAGGACAGCGGCTTTTCGCCGGTGCGCTGGGACGCCACTGAAGACAGCAAGGTGTTTTTCTGTGGCTGCAAGGCCTCGGCCAATCAACCACTGTGCGACGGCAGCCACAATAACTGATCCCGGGCGACGTCCCGGTCACCCCTGAGCGCATGCAACCGTTTGGCGAGATCCATGAGCGCGCCTGTGAACGCCACGGTGGCGGTACAGCCGTCACGGCAATGCTGCCCGAGGTGCGCAGTGCACGCGCGCTAAAGCGCACCGCCGATGATCGCTGGCTGGCCGAAATGACGCGCTGCGTGTTTCAGGCAGGTTTCGTGTGGCGGGTTGTCGAGCGCAAGTGGGACGACTTTGAGGATGTTTTTTTCGGCTTCCCGCCCCACAAGATCGTCATGCTCAGCCCCGAGCAAATCGACCGCTTTGCGCAGAATCCGCGCATCATACGTAACCGCCAGAAAGTCCTGGCGATTCAGGCCAATGCGCAGTTTGTGCTGGATATCGCCCGGGAACACGGCAACTTTGGGACCTTCGCCACCAACTGGCCCGATGAGGACCTCATCGGCTTGTTCGCTGCGCTGAAAAAAGGCGGCGCCAGGCTCGGCGGTATGACCGGCCAGCGTGTCTTGCGCAACCTGGGCCGCGACACGTTTGTCATTACCGGCGACGTGGTTCTGGCATTACAGCGTGCCGGCCTGGATATACGCTCGAATCCCACCAGCGGGCGTGAACTGCGACTGATACAGGCCACCTTTAACCAGTGGCACGCCGAATCGGGTTTGCCCTATAGCCACCTGAGTCGCATCGCGGCGCTTTCTATCTAGCAGCGCCCTCGCACGTGTGACGCGGTTCACACTTGTCAGCCTAAAATCTGCCACGGACCCACCCATTTGCTGCTATACCTCTAACAGGCAGATAGCACTACTGTTTAATGCGCAGGCAACTCAGTGCGCAGGACAGAAAAAGACGGACAATCACCATGAACAGCAAATCATCCTTTTACTCCCAACGCCCCTCTGCACAGCCCGAGCACGCAATCGCCTCGCCGTCACCCGTATACAAGGGCGAGGACCGGCGCGTCACGGCACGGCGCGTGCAGACCGACCGTCGCGAAGACGTGCGTTTTGAGCTCGACAAGGAAGACCGGCGCACTAATCAGGGGCGGCGCAGCGACGATAGCACTCCGCAATTCTGGTAGGGCGTCACAGCACCGGCCGAACCTGCCGTGACCACGCATCGCACTGCCATCCGGTTGGCCTTATTGCCGCACCAGCGTGTGGCTGAGAAACAGGGTCGCCGTTAGCAACAGAACCGCCCCGCCCTGGTGCGCAGTCGCAATCGGCACCGGCATATGCAGCAACAGGGTACTGACCCCCAGTGTGACCTGCAGCACCAGCGCCACGCCCATGAACAGCGCGGCAGAGCGCGCCATCGCGGATTCACTGCTGCGCATGACCGCAACCACCATCCCACCAATCAGAACGCACAGCAGATAGGCAAACATACGGTGGTTGAACTGAATCGTCGTAATATCTTCAAACGCAGACAGCCACACCGGCGTCATCTGGTACAGGCCCGGGGGAATAAACGAATCGCCCATCAGGGGCCAGGTGGCGTAGGCATAACCGGCGCGCGTTCCTGCCACCAGCCCCCCACTGAGGATCATCAGGTAGATCAAACCCACCAGCGCCAGCGACCATTTCGCCAGCGGGCGTGCCCGCGCGGGCCGCTGCTGGCGAGACATAAACAACAGGTCAAAGACCAGCCAGACCATATAAGCGTAGATCGCCACCGCCAGGCCAAGGTGCGCAGTAAGCCGGTACTGGCTGACCCTGGGCATATTGACCAGCCCACTTTTCACCATGTACCAGCCCAACAGGCCCTGCAGCCCACCGAGCAGAAACAGCAGCCATAAATGCGGCATCAAACCGCGCCGAATCTGGCCGCGCACGGCGAAGTACAGCATGGGAAAGAAAAATATGACGCCGATCAGGCGGCCAAGCACCCGGTGCAGGTACTCGAACATGAAAATCTGCTTGAACTCGTGCAGCGACATCCCCTTGTTGACCTTCTGGTACTCGGGATACTGCTTGTACTTCTGGAAGGTTTCCATCCAGGCCTGTTCTGACAGCGGCGGCACCACGCCCACTAGCGGCTTCCACTCCACCATGGACAGCCCTGACCCGGTGAGCCGGGTGACGGCGCCCAACATAATCATGCCAAACACGACGGCGGCGCAGAACACCAGCCACAGGGCGACAATGCGATCATTTTGGGGGCGTTGCAGTGTTGTCATAAGCGCGCTTCAAGCCTGCAGATACATAAAAAGGGCGGCATCATACCGCTATTGCGTCAGTTCGGGCAGATTCCGGTACAGCTCCAGTGCCTCCGGGTTGGCCAGTGCCTGCGTGTTCGCTACCGTCCTGCCGTGAATCGCATCGCGCACGGCCAACTCGGCGATCTTGCCACTGCGCGTACGCGGGATATCATCGACCTGTACTATCAGAGCCGGTACATGGCGAGCGGTAGTGTTCTGGCGGATGAGCTGGCGAATGCGATCACGCAACGGCGCATCCAGTGTGCACCCTGCTCGCAACACCACAAACAACAGGATGCGCACATCCCCCTGCCACTGCTGGCCGACGACAACGCTCTCCAGCACTTCATCGACCTGCTCCACCTGCCGATAAATTTCGGCGGTGCCGATGCGCACGCCACCGGGATTGAGCACCGCATCAGAGCGGCCATGCACAATGTACCCGCCGTGCGCCGTTAGCTCGGCGTAGTCACCCTGGCACCATACCCCCGCAAAACGCTCGAAATAGGCCGCATGGAAGCGCTCGTTATCGGCGTCGTCCCAGAAGCCCAGCGGGCAGGAGGGGAAGGGCCGGGTACACACCAACTCGCCCTTGCCCGATTTTAACGGATTGCCTGCGTCGTCCCAAATTGCCACCGCCATTCCCAGGCCCGGCGCGGTAATCTCACCGCGGTGTACCGGCAGGATGGGGCTGCCGCCCACAAAACAGGACAGGATATCGGTGCCGCCAGAAATGCTCGACAGGCACACATCTTCCTTGAAATCGCGGTACACGTAGTCGAAGCTCTCGTGGGCCAGCGGCGAACCGGTTGAAAGCAGCGTCTTCAGGGTGGCCAGGTTGTGCGTATTGCGCGGCTTGTGGCCGGCTTTTTCAAGCCCGGCAATGTAGCGGGCGCTGGTACCGAAAATGCTGATGCCCTCCTGGTCAATCGCATCGAGCAGCATGCGGCCGTCACCGCCCAGCGGCGCACCGTCAAACAGCACCAGCGTACAACCGCTGGCAAGGCCAGATACCAGCCAGTTCCACATCATCCAGCCACAGGTGGTGAAGTAGAAAAATACGTCATCGCGCCCCAGATCCACCGCCAGGCGATGCTCTTTGAGATGCTGCAACAAGGTGCCGCCGGCACCGTGCACAATGCATTTGGGCTTGCCGGTGGTACCCGAGGAGAACATCACATACAGGGGGTGATCGAAGGGCAGCTGCGTGAAGCTCACTGCCGTGGCAGCGACATCGAGAAAATCGCCATACCACTGTGCGCCCCTGATCGCCGCCATCTTCATCGCCAGACCGTCAGGGTCGCGTGCAGCTGGCTGCCGCCCGAGCACCGGCACAACGACAACGCACTCGATGCTGTCTATCGCGCCCACCACCCGGGCGAGGGTGTCCAGGCAATCGCAGGATTTGCCGTTGTAGTAATAGCCGTCCGCCGCCACCAGCACACGGGGGGCGATCTGACCAAAGCGGTCCACCACGCCATCGGCACCGAAATCCGGTGAGCAGGAGGACCACACAGCACCGATGCTCGCGGTTGCCAGCATGGCAACCACGGTCTCTTCCACATTGGGCATAAAGCCGGCAACACGATCGCCGGCAACCACGCCGTGCTTGCGCAGCGCTGCGGCAAACTGTGCCACCGCACGATAGAGCTCGGCATAGGTCATGCTGCGGCGCTCGCCGTTTTCCAGCAGCCCTACGAGCGCCGTGCGCTCATCGCGAAAACGCAGCAGATTCTCGGCGAAGTTCAGGCGCGCCTGTGGAAACCAGCGCGCGCCAGGAAGTTTGTCCGCGTCCAGCAGAACCGCCTCGCCCTGCTCACTGGCTTGCACTTCGCAAAAATCCCACACGGCGCGCCAGAACGCCTGCGGGTTCTCCACTGACCAGCGATGCAATGAGAAGTAGTTGGGGCCCACCTGCACACCACAATACTGGCGCACAAACAGCATGAAGCGCATGATCTGTGAGCTGGCAATGCGCTCACCATTGGGGGCCCACATTCGGGTCATAACAATTATGCCATCCGTCTGGTTGCGGCGGTGTCAGCGCGGTCGCCAGGCGCCGCCTGCAAAACAGCCACCACTGTAAACGCTTCGCCAGCCAGTGGCCAGACTCCTGCGGCCTGACGTAGAATGCCAGCCCCTGACCGCTTACCCGACATCGACTCACTATGCCACTGCTTCGCCTGGACGACGTACACCTACACTACGGAACGCAGGTTTTACTTGACGGCGTCGACCTGGAAATCAAGCGCGGCGAAAAGCTGGGACTACTGGGCAGAAACGGCGCCGGTAAAACCACACTGCTGAAACTGATAGCGGGCGACATCACCGCGGACGACGGCGAACGCTGGGTTCGTCCTGGTGTAAAAATTGCCCGGCTCGAACAGACCCTGCCCGAGGGCGATAGTACCGAGGTTTTTGATGCCGTTGCCGCTGGACTGCCCGAGGCCGGGCGGCTGCTCAGCGAGTATCACCACCTGCTGCAGTCCGACCTGAGCGACAACATGGACGCACTGACGCGAGTGCAGCAGGAACTGGAGGCGGTCGACGGCTGGCAGCTGCAGCAGCGGGTGGAAACCACCTTGAGCCAGCTCGAGCTGGAAGGCAACTGGAAACTCGCCGAGTTGTCCGGCGGTTGGCGGCGACGCGTCGCCCTGGCCAGAGCGTTGGTCAGCGAGCCAGACATACTCTTGCTGGACGAGCCGACCAACCACCTGGACATACCCGCCATCCAATGGCTCGAGGAGCAACTGCTCGCCTTTGCCGGGGCGATTGTCATCATCACCCATGACCGGCGCTTTTTGCAGGCCAGCTGCAACCACATTGCCGAGCTGGACCGCGGCCACCTGACAGTGTGGCGTGGTGACTATCGCGGGTTTCTGGCACACCGTGAACAGCAGGCACAGGCGGAAGAGCGCGCCAACGCGCTGTTCGATAAAAAGCTGGCGCAGGAAGAAGTCTGGATTCGACAGGGCATCAAGGCCAGGCGCACGCGCAACGAAGGCCGGGTGCGCGCGCTGCAAAGCATGCGCCGCGAACGCCAGGAACGACGGGAAAAAACTGCCAACGCGAACTTCAGTGTTGACCAGGCTGAAAAGTCCGGAAAAATCGTCGCCGAGGCCGCCGCTATCAGCAAGCGTTTTGAGGGTAAGCAGGTGGTTGATCGCTTTTCCTGCATCATCCAGCGCGGCGACCGTATTGGCATCGTCGGGCCCAACGGTGCCGGTAAATCCACGCTGGTCAAAATGCTGCTGGGCGAACTGGAACCCGACAGCGGCACGGTAACGCGCGGCACGCGCCTGGAGGTGGCCTACTCCGACCAGCTGCGCTCCCACCTGGAGCCGGAGAAAAACCTGATCGACAACATTTGCGGCGGGCGCGAGTTTGTCGAGATCGATGGCAAGTCGCGGCACGCCATTTCCTATCTCGGCGACTTCCTGTTCAGCCCCGAGCGCACGCGAACGCCGGTCAAGGTACTGTCTGGCGGTGAACAGAACCGCGCCGTACTGGCAAAGCTGTTCAGTGAGCCGGCCAATCTGCTGGTCCTGGATGAGCCCACCAATGACCTGGACATCGAAACACTGGAGTTACTCGAAGAGATACTGTTGAACTTCAGTGGCACCGTATTGCTGGTTAGCCATGACCGGGACTTCATGGATAACGTCGTAACCAGCCTGCTGGTATTTGAAGGTGACGGGGTGATTACCGAACATGCCGGCGGCTACAGCGACTGGGAAGCACGCGGCAATCGCCTGCACGGTGGGCCGGGCGGCGGCAGCGCTCAAGGCAGATCTGAGCCCACTGCCACCCGCGCTGCCAGTGCACCCACAAAAGCAGCCCCAAAGGCCCGCAAGCTGTCCTACAAGGAGCAACGCGAGCTGGATGCACTGCCGCAAACCATTGAAGCGCTGGAGCAACGGCAAACCGAGCTTGAAGCGATGATTGCCGATGCGGGCTTTTACCAGCAACCGCGCGATCAGGTAGAGCAGACGCTGGCAGCGCTGACGCAGCTGCAACAGGAGCTTGAATCGGCCTTCGAACGCTGGTCAGAGCTGGATGCACTCTAGTGGCGGTGGTCCCGCGCAACCGGTACCGGGCGTGCGTCGCGCGGCCACGCAAGCCAGTGCGCCTCGCGCGCCTGGTAACCGACTTAACGTGACTGCGTTGCGCACCAGCCCCGATGATTTCAGCCTGCGCTTGATGCTATCCTCCACGCCATCCCCTGACCTGCTAACCACGGCGGCATGACTGACCCACTGCAACACTACCATCAGCAACTGCGCTGCAGCGCTGCCCAGATCGACACCGCATTCTGGAGAAACCCGACTGGCGTCACTATTCCCGATGACGAACTGGCGTTCCTGTTGGTGCCCGATGCCGCCCACGCCATGGCCGTCACCGAAGTGGCATACGACGTCAACCGGTTCCAGCAGGAAGCTGGCCCGGACAACGCCATTACCGCGGCACTGATTGCCACCATGGGTGGCATGCTGCCGGGAATACTCCTGCATGATCATCTTGTGCACGGCCGCCCCGCAGGCAGTGCACGGATGGCTTTTGGCAGCATCGGCGTCTCGCTCTACAAGGGGCCAAACGAGCGCTACGAGCAGCCGCGGGTGCAGCAAGCGGCTTCAATCAACATCGCAGGTGAAAATGTGCTGGTCATTGACGACCTGGGGGATCGCGGCGGCACGCTGGCCTTCTTGCACGACCATCTTGTGCAACATCACGCCCGCCGTGTAATGACGCTGGCGCTGTACATGAAACCGCAGGCGCTGGCGGCCTGCCCGGTAGACTTTCACTTTGGTGAAGTGGAACAGCACACCTGGATTATCACGCCCCGTGAACTGGTTGAAACGCTGGCCAAGCGCGTTCCAGTGTGGCGCGAGCGCGGCGCAGACCAGGCCGAGTGTCGGCGGCGCCTGGTTGAGCTCATCGGGTATCCCGCCGCTGTCGCCGACCGCTACCTGCCGCCGGTTTTCAGCGCTAGCTAAACGCCTGCGCAGCGTTTCGGTTTACTGCGCGCGAGGCATGCGCGTTGACCACCAGATCAGCCAGAGCAGCCCCACCTGTACCACCAACCGCAGGCTGAGAAAAATTTCAGAAACATCTGGAAAGAGCTGTGGATTCATCCACATGTAGATATTGGCCGGTGACACACAGATCACCAACAGTATCAGGCAGTTGCCGGCCAGCTGGCGCAGGCCGGCAATCAGGATGCCGATGGCGCCGAGTATCTCAAAGACGCCGCTGATGTAGACGATTTCGAGGTGCCAGGGCACCGCTGGCGGCATAATCGCCACGAAGAACTCCGGGTGGGTAAAGTGCGCGATGCCGCCCAACATGAACCACAGAAAGATCACCCCCAGGCCCAGGTTTTTAGCCGTCAATACGTGTTTCACTTGCTCGTTCCTTTATTGTTATGGGTGCTTCCCGTCGTCGGGGGCGCTGATGCCCGGCCTGGTGCTAGCGCAGACTACAGCACTGCAGCAACTGACTGCGCGACATAGTCGATGTTGTCAGCGTTGACGCCCGCCACGTTAATGCGCGAGGACTCGAGCATGTACAGGCTGTATTCCTCGCGCAGGCGCACTGCCTGCTCGATACTCAGGCCCAGGAACGAGAACATACCGCGTTCGCGTTCAATGAAAGCAAAGTCCACGCCACTGTGCTGCTGGAGAGCCGCGCGCAGCTCGCCGCGGGTACGGTTGATGCGCTGGCACATCTGCGCCAGCTCCTCGCGCCAGAGCGTACCAAGCGTGGCATCGGATAAAATGCGACCGGCCAGTAGTGCGCCGTGCGCAGGTGGCATGGAATACACGCGCCGCGCCGCGGCTTTTGCCTGGTCCAGCGTGCGCGAGGCCGTCTGGGTGTTCTGGCAGACAAACACGGCGGCTCCGGTCCGCTCGCGATACAGGCCCATATTTTTTGAGCAGGAGGCGGCGATAATCACCTCAGGCAGCTGTTCCACCAACAGGCGCAGGCCCGCGGCGTCTGCCTCAAGTCCATCGGCCAGGCCCTGGTAGGCAATATCCACCATGGGGGTAAAACCCTGCGCCTGCGCCATATCGGCAATCACAGCCCACTGTTCCAGGGTGAGGTCGGCGCCGGAAGGGTTATGGCAGCATCCGTGCAACAGTACGACGTCGCTGGGCCGGGCCGCTTGCAGATCCTCAACCATGGCATCGAAGTCAACGCTGTGATCGACCGGGTTGTAGTAGCGATAGCTCTGGAACGCCAGGCCTACACTACCGAGCAGCGGTATATGCACCGGCCATGTGGGATTAGACACCCAGACGCGGGCATCTGGCGAGGCACTAAAGACTACCTCAGAGCTGATGCGCAAGGCACCGCAGCCACCCGGGGTCTGGATACTGCTGACACGACCATCGCGCAGCGCAGCGCTGTCAGCGCCCAGCAACAGTTGCTGCATACCGGCATTGAAGCGCTCATCACCGGCTGGCGGCAAATAGGCCTTGGTCGATTCCTGCTGGGCGAGTTCGTGCTGGGCCTGCTGCACGGCGCGAAACACCGGGCAATGGCCACTGTCGTCCATATAGACACCCACCGTTAAATCCACTTTCTGCGCCCTGGTATCCGCCCGCGCGAGGGCGGCGAGGCCCAGGATGGGATCTACCGGTAGGGGTTCAAGATTCTCAAGCATGACATCAGTCCCGTTTCAAGTTGTCACGGCCTGCGCCGCACCACGCCGCACTGGCGCTGCTGCGGCTCCGGGCGGTATGGCAGGTGTGCAGGCACACCCTGTAAGACGTGGCACGAAGTGTCACCAAAAAACGCGCAAGTATAACGTAGTAGGCAATTTTCACATCGAGGCTGACAACTTTTTACAGGGCACTGCAGCGGTAACATCCTATACTTAACTTCCGGGCAGCTTTTTCGAGCAGATCATGAAACGACTGGACGACAACAAAACCCGCTTTGTTGACTTCATGCGCAGCATCAAGTTCAACTCACGCAACGCCAGCAAAGACGCCATCGAGGTATCGAGTCACTTTGCACACTTCAGCCCCCGGGCCAGGCGTGCCGATGCCGATAGCACCGATAACTCTACCCCGGTGCGTAGCGGCAACTAGCCCCTTCCCCTGGTACTGGAGCACAGGTCAGCCCCGCAACGGCGGGCTCTCCGCGCGCGCCTCAAACATCCTGCACGGCCACAAATGGACGCAACCGTTCACTACTGCAGATGGACCAGCGCTCATGCGGCTCCACCAGGTGATTGGCAATCACTGCAAACACCAGCGGATTGAACGGAAACCCCACATGACTGGCCATCACCGCCATATTCGTTACGTAGTCGGGGCTGGCCTGGCATTGGGCGATACCCACGCCCACCACACCATCGGATTCGCTGTATAAAGCCAGCACGGGCACGCGTAGCCTACCGCCACTGTAGGTGTGCTCAACCCAGCGCTGCAGACCCTGTTCGTCGACCTCGTTGTCATACAAAGCCCCCATCACGCTATAGAGGGCAGTGCCTCGCGGATCACCATAGGGCGTGCCCAGCGTCACCACCTGCCGTATCCACTGCGGACAGCGGTGTGCCAGGGCCACGGCGTACAGGCCGCCAAGACTCCAGCCGATCAGCGTCAACCTGGCGCCGCTGGCAAGGTACTCCTGCTCTATGCGCTGGGCCAGGCGGTCTTCCATGGCTGCACGGTGTGCAATGAAATCATCGATATCGCGCGAACGCACCTCAGAGGCATTGCGACCAAAGCCCCAGGGAATGGCCCGGTAGCCACGGCCGTTGAGGAACTGGCGCAGTCGGGAGGTAGAGCCGTCGGCTCCCATGAAGCCCGGAATCGTCATCACCGTGTGGCCGTCGCCCTTGGGCAGTGCCTTCAGCACCGGCGCCAGCATTGCGCTACTGCCCATTTCCAGGAAAACGCGCCCGGCCTCCATCAAACTGTGATGCAAACGCGGCGGGCGCAAGTCGGGTGTGAAACGCAATTCTGAAGCTGCCATACATTCCCCGGGCTGTGCTACAACACCCCCAATTGTGGCGGTGATAACAACCGGAATACAGCGAAACCTCACCTGCGAAGTTCATCTATCCATACCGGCCCGACTGGGGCCTGACAAAACCGCCCGCACAGGCCGGCCGCTCCCACCCACACTTGCGGCCAGGTTCAGGGGCCGGCGCCATTGCGCCGGGCCGCGACAGCCTGGCACCGGCCCAATTGCGTCGCTGTGCGGATTCCGACAAACTGCGCCCCGTGAACTCAACCCGCGACACACTCTATTCCCACCAAATGGGCGAACCGGCCGCGTTCGCCTTCGATGACAGCGTTGCGCGCGTGTTTCCGGACATGATCAAGCGCTCAGTACCCGGCTATACCACCATCGTTGCCATGACCGGGCTACTGGCCGGCAAATACGGCGCCGCGGGCACTTGCCTGTATGACCTGGGCTGCTCGCTTGGCGCCTCGACCCTGGCCATGCGCCAACACATTCGACACGATAACTGCCGTATCATCGCCGTGGACAACTCGCAGGCAATGCTCGACCAGTGCCGGACCATTCTGGGCACCGACACCCACCACACGCCGGTCGATTTGCAATGTGCCGACCTGCAAACAATCAACATCGACAATGCCTCGGTGGTGGTACTCAATTTCACCCTCCAATTTGTGCCCAGGGCGGCGCGCGATGAGGTGATAAAGACGATCTACAGCGGACTGCGACCCGGTGCCATCATGGTGCTGTCAGAAAAGGTCACCTTCGAGGATGCGCACCTGGATGCACTGAACATTGAACTGCATGAGCAGTTCAAGCGCGCCAACGGCTACAGTGAACTGGAAGTGGCGCAAAAACGCAGTGCATTGGAAAATGTACTGGTGCCAGAAACGCTGGCAGCACACAAGCGGCGCATCGCCGCTGCGGGGTTCGCCAGTTGCGATGTCTGGTTTCAGTGCTTCAACTTTGCCTCCATGATCGCGCTGAAGTGAAGCTGCACCGCCACATCGACTACGGCCCACTGATAGAGCGCTGGCAAGGCGGCGACCTCGCCACCTGGGCTGCGCAGCTACCTGACCAGTTGCGCGCGGGCATGTCACTGCAGCGTTTTGGCGACCTCCCGACCTGGCTGCAGGCCCTCGAGGCTTTACCCGAACTGCAGGCAGATGCCATCCACCTGGACACCGCCAGGGTGGGCGCCTCCTGTCGCACCCCCATCGACCCGGCCGTCGAACAGCAGTTGCGCGACGCCCTGATGCAGCTGCACCCCTGGCGCAAGGGCCCGTTTGAGTTGTTTGGCACCCATATCGATACCGAATGGCGTTCCGACTGGAAATGGGACCGCCTGCTGGCGGCCCTTGAGGGTTTACAGCACAGGCGCGTACTGGATGTCGGCTGCGGCAGCGGCTATCACTGCTGGCGCATGCTCGGCGCCGGCGCGGCGCAGGTGATCGGCATAGACCCCACACCGCTGTTCGTGGTGCAGTTCTGGGCGCTGCAAAAGTACCTGCAGCAAGCGGACATCTGGCTGCTGCCGGCAGGCATTGAGCAAGTGCCGCCCAAACTACACGCGTTTGACACTGTGTTCTCCATGGGCGTGCTGTATCACCGACGCTCACCAATCGATCATCTGCAGGAACTCAAGGATTGCCTGCGACCGGGCGGCCAGCTGGTGCTGGAGACGCTGGTCATCGAAGGCGGCCCGGGCGCGACCCTGATGCCCGAGGGTCGCTATGCCCGCATGGGCAACGTCTGGTTCTTGCCCAGCTGCGCTACGCTGCTGGCGTGGCTGCGCAAACTGGGCTTTCGCAACTGCGAGTTGATCGATGTCACCGTGACGTCGACTGACGAACAGCGTTCCACCCCGTGGATGACCTTTCACTCGCTTGCCAACTTTCTGGACCCGCAAGATCCCGGCTTGTCTATTGAAGGGTATCCAGCGCCGCGCCGTGCCATCGTCACCGCCAATGTGCCAGGCCAATGGCAGCCCTGCGACACACCCTAGCGCGGGCTACAGCACATCGCTCTTGATGACTATCATCTTGTCTTGCGTCATTTCGTGCATGCTGTAGGCAATACCGCCCAGCCCCAGGCCTGACTGGCGGCGCCCACCAAACGGCATCCAGTCCACACGAAAGGCCGTATGGTCATTGACCATTACTGCCGTTGCATCGAGCCGTGTGGCCGTATCCAGTGCGGCGTCCAGATCCCGCGTAAATACGGCTGCCTGAAAGGCATACGGCAATGCGTTTGCCCGGCGCAGCGCGTCTTCGCGGCTGCCGCAGGAGAAGACACACACCACGGGGCCAAAGACTTCCAGCTGCGCCACGCGGGACTCCTCGGGCGGATCAAGGATCACGGTGGGCGCATAGCACGTGGCGGAAAGTTTACGACCGCCACACAGAATGCGGCCGCCACCCGCGCGCGCCTCTTCTACCCACTGAGCCACGCGATCCACCTCACGCGGCAGAATCAGCGGGCCGACATCCGTCTGCGGGTCCAGCTGATTGCCCACGGTCAGGGCATCAGCCGCTTGCGCCAGCGCACTGGCCAGCGCCTCGCTCTGCTGCGCCTGCACATACACACGCTGCACCGACACACACACCTGCCCGGCATGATAGAAACCGCCCTTGATCAGGCTAGGGATCATGTCGTCCCAATCGGCATCGGCTGCAACAATCACCGGGGCCGCACCACCGTGCTCCAGACCACAACGCACGCCGGGCGCAAGCCTGGAGCGCAGCATCCAGCCAACGCGGGCCGAACCAATGAACGACAGGTAATCGATGCGATTGTCCGTGGCCAGTTGCTGCGACCCCTCGACATCGCAATTGAGCACCTGACACCACTGTGGTGGCAAGCCCGCCTCTGCCAGCATCTCCACAAATCGCAGGCAGGACAGCGGCGTAGTTTCGGCAGGCTTCACAAGTACCGGGCAGCCCACCGCCAGAGCCGGCACCGTCTGGTGTACGATCAGGTTCAGGGGATGGTTAAAAGCGCTGATCGCTGCAACCACGCCAATCGGTTCGCGTTGCGTAAACGCAATCCGATTGGCCGAAGACGGTGTCTGGCCCATTGGAATCTGTTCGCCACTGGCTTGCCCCAGGTGCTCCAGCGCCAGCTTCACGCCGTTGATGGCGCGCTCCACTTCAACACGCGAGTCCAGATAGGGCTTGCCCCCTTCCGATGCCGCCAGGTGGGTGAGTTCCTCGACTTGTCCGGCCATGATAGCCATCAGCGATTCGAGTATCTCAATGCGTTCATAGGCCGGCAGCACCGCGCCGCGACGCCGGGCAAGCTGCTGGGCAGTATCCAGCGCCTGCTCAACGTCTGCCGTTGTCGATTGTTCAAAGGTCGCAAGCAGCGACTGGTCGTAGGGATTATGCACTTCCAGCATCGACATAAGTGTCCTTACCTGTAGTTGCATCGCGCGCGATGCCGGTGAAAAGGTGGGCGCGGCAACCGCGAACCGCTAAAGAATGCAGGCGCTCTCCTTGATCAATACATTGAGAATGGCGTGATTCAGGGAATAGTCCACCGGCAGGTCAATCACGTGCACGCCCTGGCCGTTCAGCGCGCCGTCGAGCATCTCACAGAACTCTGCCTGGCTCTGCGGCCGATGCCCGGTCGCGCCAAAACTGTTGGCGTAGGCAACAAAATCGGGGTTGGTGAAATCCAGGCCAAAGTTTTCGAAGCCGTCGTTTTCCTGTTTCCATTTAATCATGCCGTAGGCACTGTCATTCAGAATGATCACAACAAGATCCAGATTCATTCGCACGGCGGTTTCCAACTCCTGGGAGTTCATCAGGAAACCCCCATCACCATTCACCGAAACCACTTTGCGCTGCGGATACAGCTGCTTTGCCAACATGGCCGAGGGCAGACCAGCGCCCATTGTCGCAAGGGCGTTGTCCAGCAACAGCGTATTCTGCGCGTAGCACTCGTAGTTGCGCGCAAACCAGATTTTGTAGACGCCGTTGTCCAGGGTGACGATGTCCTCATCATCGAGTTTCTCGCGCAGGATGCGTACCAGGCGCTGCGGCAACACCGGAAAACGCTCATCCTCGAAATACTTCGTGACGTGCAGATCAACCTCATCGCGTACGCGCTCAAAGTAGCTGAAGTCGCGCTGCGGTGAAATGCTCACCCGCTCGGTGATCGCATCCACTGAGGTTGAAATGTCGCCGATCACATTGAGCTGGGGAAAATACACATCGTCAATCGCAGCCGCATAGAAGTTAACGTGAATGACCTTCTTGCCGTTCTTCTCCATAAAAAACGGCGGTTTTTCAACCACATCGTGCCCGACGTTGATGATCAGGTCCGCCCGCTCAATCGCACAGTGCACGTAGTCATCACTGGACAGTGCCGCGGTGCCGATATAGTTGTCATGGCGATCATCTATCACGCCCTTACCGAGCTGGGTGTTGACAAAGAAGATGCCGGTTTTTTCAACGAAGTGCTTGAGCGCGATACTCGTGCGCTTGCGATTTGCACCGGCGCCCACCAAAAGCAGCGGTCGCTCTGCGGCCTCGATCATTTGCACAGCCTGCCCGATGGTGATGTCATCGGCAATCGCGCGACGCGCGTCAACGACGTCAAAAATGGACGCGTCGGTTTGCTCGTCCGCAATATCTTCGGGCAACTCGATGTACGCGGCTCCCGGGCGCTCGTCGCTGGCCACACGAAAAGCCTCGCGCACCATGCTGGGCACGTTGTTACCGTCTACCACCTGCTGCGAGTACTTGGTAATGGGGCGCATCAGATCGACCACGTCAACAATCTGGAATCGTCCCTGCTTGCTCTTTCGAATCGGCTTCTGGCCGGCAATCATCACCATCGGCATCGCGCCCAGCTGCGCGTATGCAGCCGCAGTGACAAAATTGGTGGCCCCCGGACCCAGTGTCGACAAACACACGCCCGGCTTGCCGGTGAGGCGGCCGTAGGTGGCCGCCATGAACCCGGCGGCCTGCTCGTGGCGTGTCAGTATCAGTTGAATGCTGGAACCGCGCAGTGAATCGAGGAAATCGAGATTCTCTTCGCCGGGAATGCCAAAAATATACTCCACGCCCTCGTTTTCCAGCGCGCGTACGAAAAGATCTGAGGTCTTCATAAGGGGTGCTCCACAGGCGGGTACCAACAACTACTGCTGGCGAACAGGCAAGGTCACCGGCTCGATGCCACGGGATCAAAACAAAATACCTGACCTGGTGGAAGACTGCGCTGCACGAACGACTGCCGTTGCCACCTTGCCGTTGCTATCTTGCCGTTGCCACCTTGCCGTTGCCATCTACAGCATAGCGCATGCCGATCGAAACGGCGCGGTACCGGCGCCCTGTACCGGGACACACCCGCTACTGTGCGCTGCCACAGGGCCTGGACACAATCAGAACAGCGGCGACTGTCTCACTGCGAGCGTCAGTGTAACGCCTTCTCCATGCGGTGTTCATGAAAGACAAACTCAAACACCTCGCGATAATTACGCGCAAAGTGGACGTTGATGCCCTCGCGCAGGTAATCGGGCAGCTCTTCGAAGTCGCGGCGGTTCGCGTGCGGTAAGATCAGTTCCATGATGCGACCGCGTCGCGCCGCAATCACTTTTTCACGAATACCGCCAACTGGCAGCACCTGGCCGGTCAGCGTCAGCTCGCCGGTCATGGCCAGCGGCCGCCGGATGCGTTCCTTGCGCGCCAGCGACACCAGTGCGGTTGCCATGGTAATGCCTGCACTCGGGCCATCCTTGGGCGTTGCGCCCTCGGGCACATGCATGTGCACCATGCTCATATCAAAGAAATCCAGGTCACAGCCGTAATCCTTCAGGTGCGCTACAACATAGCTGTAAGCGATCTCTGCAGATTCGCTCATGACCTCGCCCACACGTCCTGTGAGCTTGAACCCGCGATTCAGCGTATGTATCTGCGAGGTTTCAATCGGCAGTGTTGCACCGCCCATGGCCGTCCAGGCAAGGCCGGTGGCAACGCCGAGTCCACGCAACGGCTTGTCGGGCTGGAACAGGGGCTTGCCGAGCAAATCCTCGATGTCTTTCTTGCCCACGCGCAGCTTTTCATCGTCCGATTCCATCAGGCGCACGATGGACTTACGCATGATGCGCGCGAGCTGTTTTTCCAGGTTGCGCACGCCTGCCTCACGGCAGTAAGAATCGATCACGTACTTCAGGCCCGCGTCATTGATCTTCAACTGATCTTCAGACAGGCCATGACGCTTGAGCTGTTTGGGCCAAAGGTGACGGCGCGCGATCGAGAGTTTTTCCTCGGCAACGTAACCCGACAGGCGCAGGGTTTCCATGCGATCCAGCAGCGGCCCTGGAATCGTGTCCAACTGGTTGGCGGTACAGATAAACAACACCTTCGAAAGGTCAACACGCAAATCCAGGTAGTGATCCAGGAATTCACTGTTCTGTTCCGGGTCCAGGACTTCCAGCAGCGCAGAGGCGGGATCGCCCTGATAGGAAGCGCCGATTTTATCGATCTCGTCGAGCATGATGACCGGGTTTGAGACTTCTACTTCTTTGAGGGCCTGCACGAACTTGCCCGGCATAGCGCCCACGTAGGTGCGCCGGTGGCCTTTGATCTCCGCCTCGTCGCGCATGCCACCAAGGCTGAAACGATAGAACTGCCGGCCCAGGGTGTCGGCAACAGAGCGGCCGATACTCGTTTTACCCACACCGGGAGGGCCCACCAGCAGCAAGATAGAGCCGGATATTTCGCCCCGAAACGACCCTACCGCCAGAAACTCCAGAATACGCTCTTTGACATCTTCCAATCCCTCATGATGCGTTTGCAGCACGCTGCGCGCGTGCTTGAGGTCCAGGTTGTCCTTGGAGGTCACGCCCCAGGGCACCGACGTTGCCCAATCCAGGTAGTTGCGTGTAACACCGTACTCGGGTGAGCCGGTTTCGAGCACTGACAATTTCCTCAGCTCTTCATCGATACGCCTGGCCGCGGCGTCGGGCATGTCCAGTTTGGCAATGCGCTCTTTAAAGTCCTCGACATCGGAGGTGCGGTCATCCTTGGAGATACCCAGTTCCTTCTGGATAATTTTCAATTGCTCGCGCAGGAAGAATTCGCGCTGCTGGTCGGAGACCTTCTCATTCACTTGCGAGGTAATCTGACCCTGCAGTTCGGCCACTTCGCGCTCTTTGCGCAGCAGCGTCAGCACTTTTTCCATGCGCGAGCGCAGGGGCAGCGTGTCGAGGATTTCCTGCAACTGATCGCCCGAGGCGGTGGTCAACGCCGCAGAAAAATCAGCCAGCAGGCTTGGCTGGTTGGGGCTGAAATTGGCCAGGTATTGCTTGAGTTCTTCACTGTACAGCGGATTCAGCGGCAACAGTTCCTTGATCTCCTTGATCAACGCCATGGCGTAGGCTTTGGTCTCGTCAGCGTTTTTATCGCCCTGGTTGCGAGGGTACTCAACCTGCACCAAGTACGGCGCCGCATCACTGAGCCAACGCACAATGCGAAAGCGCCTCACCCCCTGGGCGAGGAACTGTCCGGCGTTTTCCGGTGCGCCGGGCGGACGGTGCAGACGCACCACACAGCCTATTTCAGGAAAGTTGCGCGGGTCGATGTCACCGGGCTTGGCATTCTCCACGTAGGACAGGCCAATCAATCCGTGCCCGGCCTCACTGACGCCCTGCAAGGTGCTGCCCCACTCCTGGGGACTGATGGCAACGGGTTGCACCTGTCCGGGAAAAAACGGCCGCTTGGGCACGGGCATCAGGTAGAGCGTGTCGGGCAATACCTCATCGGCTACCGCCGGTGTGCGGGCTTGCTCGGCGTCCTCTACCAGGTCGCCCTCTTCTGCTGCCAGTGAGTCATCGTGTTCTTTCATTACCACCCCGTTGGATTTGTGCTGGGACATCTTCCAGATATGTGGTCTTGTGGTAAAAATTCAACCTGTTTTCGAATCCCGGTATTGCCTGCCTGCGGTTGTCGTTATAATTCCCGGCAGCGACGCTGGCGCCGCTAATGGCGAGCGCCCCGCGCCCAAACCGGCATCAACACCCGCCCCTTGCACCGAAGCAACAGCTTCGCCATCAAGTTTAGCAGCAGTGGTAATGAGGAAACGAGCTTGAACATCGATCATCAGTCCAAGGCCGAACTGGCCGCCTGGTTGAACACCCTGGAAGCAGACTATGCGGCACTCGGTACCCGCGGGCTTGCACTGGATCTTACGCGCGGCAAGCCCAGCGCCGAGCAACTGGCACTGTCTGACGCGCTCGACGGTGTGCTGGCAGGCGACTACCGGGCCGCCGATGGCACAGACACGCGCAATTACGGCGGTCTGTACGGGCTGGCCGAGGCCCGGAGCCTGTTTGGGGACTTGCTCGGTGTTCCAGCGCAGGAAACCCTGGTCGGTGGCAACGCCAGCCTGTCGCTGATGTATACCACCGTGGAGCTTGCACTCACTGAAGGCTTGCGCGGACCGGAATCGGCCTGGGGCAATAACGACACCGTGAAATTCCTGTGCCCGGCGCCCGGCTATGACCGCCACTTTGCCATCTGCCAACATCTGGGCATTGAAATGGTCAGCCTGCCCATGCTCGACACCGGCCCGGACATGACACTGGCAGAACAATGGGTAAGCGAAGACGCCACGATCCGCGGCATATGGTGCGTGCCGCGCTTTTCCAACCCCACGGGCTGTACCTACAGCGACGAGACCGTTGAGCGTATCGCTGGCCTTGCCCGACATGCCGCAGAGCACTTCGTGGTCATGTGGGACAACGCCTATGCCGTGCATGCACTGTACGACGAAGCACCGCCGCTCGCCCCCATCCGAGACGCCTGCCTGCGCCAGGACACGCTGGACAGCGTGTTTCAGTTTGGCTCAACCTCCAAGATTACCTTCGCCGGCGCAGGCGTGGGGTTCGTGTCGAGCAGCCCAGACAACCTTGCGGCACTGACCGCACACATGGGTTATGCCACAATCGGCCCCGACAAGGTCAATCAACTGCGCCACGTGCGCTTTTTGCGTGACAGCGATGGCATCCACGCCCTCATGCAAGCCCATGCGCAGATTTTACGGCCAAAGTTTGCCGCCATACTGGACACACTCGAGCGCGAACTGGGCGATGCCGGCATGGGGTCGTGGACAACACCGGGGGGCGGGTACTTCATTTCCTTCGACACGCTGCCGGGGCTGGCGCGTGAGGTTGTGCGACTGGCAGGAGACATCGGCGTCAAGCTGACACCGGCAGGGGCGACCTTCCCTTACGGTAACGATCCGCTCGACAGCAACATTCGCCTGGCGCCGAGCTTTCCGCAGTTAGCAGATGTGGTTGCCACCGCAGAGGCGTTTGTACTGTGCGTCAAACTCGCCAGCGTTCGCCACAGACTCGGCCAGTGATACCGGGCGGCGCTCATCGAGGCGGCTACTCCTCTTCCCAGTCTTCATCCCAGAGGCTGCGGATGTAGTTAACGAGATCCCACACGGCGTCTTCACTGCCCAGGTCAGCAAGAAAGCCCCGCATCATTGGCCCCGTGCCATAGGCAATGTGCCTGAACAGCTCGGCTTCGGTGGTGCCATAAATGAAGCTGCGCGGATCGGTCAGGTCCGTCGCTCCACCCACGCGACGCTCCTGCGCCTCCAGCCCCACCAGGTACCGCTCGTCCAACTCATCGCTGATATCGCCAGCGAAATAGTCGCCGCTGTAGTCATCGCCATAGCCGCCCGCGTAGTCGCCCGTGTCATCCCCAAACGCATCACCACCGCCGCTATCTGCATCATCGCCATAGACCGCGTCGATGGCCGCGTTGAATTCCTCGAGCAACTCAGATCGCAATGTTTCTTCTTCGGCAGCGGGCT
The DNA here is from genome assembly GCA_024742415.1 of Gammaproteobacteria bacterium. GTDB lineage: Bacteria > Pseudomonadota > Gammaproteobacteria > Pseudomonadales > Halieaceae > Marimicrobium. The sequence continues at coordinate 29,685 of JANSYN010000010.1, read as the reverse complement.
GGCCCGGTGGCTCACCGGCCCATTCGGGCCAGTCGTCGATCACTTCTTCGTCAAATACGCCGGGCGCCGGCGCCTGCTGAGAGTCAACCGGCGGCAGCACGATGATGGGTTCGAATTCTTCGCCTGGAAAGGTGGAATACAGCTGCGTGTGTTGTTCGCTGGGGTCCCAGCCATGGCAGTGGGTACACAACCGCTCGAAGTGTTCCGCACCACTGAGCAGGGAGATCTCGTCAGCCGGTACCGGGTTGGCGATTGCTGGCGCACACAAGCCCATGCCCACAGCGGCCAGCAGCAAACAGGCGCGGCGCGCCAGCAACAAACGCCTGCATGCCGTCGCTGGCTTACTCTTCACCGCCCTGCTGACCCGGGGGAATGCCAACAAAGGGGAAGCTCGCCACGTTGCCGCCGTCGCTGGCCGTGACCTCCGACACCTTGGCGCTGCCTTCCTTGTCGACTTCATCGATACGTATGATCGCCTGTAACGGGATGTAACTGCGATTGACACCGTTGAACTCGAGCTTGAGCTTCTCTTCGCTGGGGTCAACCAGTATTTGCGAGCGCTCGCCAAAGACGAACTCCTCAACCTCGATAAAACCCCACATGTCACTTTGGTAGATCTGTCTGGCAAAAACCTCAAAGACCTGGCTACCGTTCTGGAAAATGACTTTGTAAACCGGCTGATTGGGCATAGCTGTCTATTACACTGATAAAAGAGGCGTCAGGGGGACGGACCCCGATTTCGCGGGTCGGCAATGTTACCACCATGCCCACAGGATACCAGTGCGAACACACCGCGCGCCACGGGAAATATGGCCACCCGACCGCCGCGGTTGGCGTGGTCGATTGGCGCATCGCCAGTGCCGCAAATTCATCGCCAGGGTGGCGCTTTTTCGGGCGACTGGGAGTATACTCCCCAGCCCGTTGCAACAGCCCAGGCGCAAGCTTCCAGTACCGGTGAGCAAAAAACTCTACATCAAGACCCACGGATGCCAGATGAACGAGTACGATTCGTCTCGCATGCGCGATTTGCTGCAGGAAAGTCACGACCTGGTCACCACCGAGAACCCGGAAGAAGCCGACGTACTCCTTCTAAACACCTGTTCTATAAGAGAAAAAGCGCAAGAGAAGGTCTTTCACCAACTTGGCCGCTGGAAAAAACTCAAACTGAAAAATCCAGATCTGATCATTGGCGTCGGCGGCTGCGTCGCCAGCCAGGAAGGCGCGGAAATCGGCCGGCGCGCGCCCTATGTCGACCTCGTCTTCGGCCCACAAACCCTGCACCGATTGCCCCAGATGCTCGACCAGCGCGGCCCCGGTGGCACCATCGTGGTCGATGTCAGCTTCCCCGAGATCGAAAAATTTGACCGACTGCCAGAGCCCCGCGTAGACGGCCCAACCGCTTTCGTCTCTATCATGGAGGGCTGCAGCAAGTACTGTACGTTTTGCGTGGTGCCCTACACCCGCGGCGAAGAAGTCTCGCGCCCGGTTGATGACGTCATTGCCGAGATCGCCCACCTGGCCAGCAACGGGGTGCGAGAGGTCAACTTACTGGGACAGAACGTCAACGCCTATCGCGGGCCTGACCACCAGGGTGAGATCGTGGATTTTGCCGAGCTGCTGCACCTGGTGGCACGCATTCCAGGCATCGGCCGCATTCGCTACACCACCTCTCACCCGACGGAATTTTCCGACGCGCTGATCGAGGCCTACGCGCAGATTCCGCAACTGGTTGATCATCTGCACCTGCCGGTACAGAGCGGCTCGGACCGCATTCTCGCCGCCATGAAGCGCGGGCACACCGCCATAGAGTACAAATCCCGGATACGGCGCCTGCGCGCCATCCGCCCCAACATCAGCCTGTCTTCCGACTTCATTATTGGCTTTCCCGGCGAAAGCGAGGCAGATTTTGCCGCCACCATGAAGCTCATTGAAGACATCGGCTTCGACAGCTCCTTCAGCTTTGTCTACAGCGCACGGCCCGGCACACCCGCCGCCGAACTGCCAGACGAGACGCCCGACGACGTCAAGAAGCAGCGTCTGCAGATTCTGCAAACGCGCATCAACCAGAACGCCGGGGCGATCAGCCGCGCGATGGTGGGCACGGTGCAAACCATCCTGGTCACGGGCGTATCGAAGAAAGACCCGGGGCAGTTGCAGGGCCGCACCGAAAACAACCGGGCTGTGAATTTCTCCTGTACCGACCACCAGCTCATCGGCGAGTTCGTCGATGTTGAAATTGTCGATGCCCTGCCCAATTCACTGCGCGGCCGCCTGAGTCAGCCTGTCGCCAGCAGTGGCGAAAGCACCGGGCCGGCCGCGATGCAGGCGTCCGCCGGCGCTGAAAACCACGGTTGACGGATGATGATTCCTGTATATCCTTACTTCTATTACCACTGCCCGTAGCGGGCCATTGAGCACATTGACTAGCGAGCCTCCCCCGGAACCGTCGACAACGACGCCAGTCCAACGATCTCTCACACTTGAACCCAATGACGCGCGTCACCTGGCGATGTTGTGCGGCCATCTGGATAGCCATTTACGGCAGATCGAGGAGCGACTCGACGTGCGCATCAACGCGCGCGCCAACGAGTTTTCCCTGTCTGGCGTCGAGAAGAACGTCGACACCGCCCTGCAGTTGCTCACCCACTTGTACGCCGAGGTCTGCATTGGTGTTGGCCTCAGCCCGGAGTCGCTGCACCTGCAATTGCAACAGGCCGGACTGGAACACCTCGTGGAGAGCGCCGGTGATGCGTCGGTAGAATCGATTGCCGTGATTCGCACAAAGCGCACTTCAATCAAACCGCGCGGTCGCAACCAGCAAAGTTACGTACGCACCATCAAGCACAATGATATTAACTTCGGCATCGGCCCCGCCGGCACTGGTAAAACCTACCTGGCCGTTGCCTGCGCCGTAGAAGCGCTGCTGGAAGAGCGCGTACGGCGCATACTGCTGGTACGACCCGCCGTCGAGGCGGGCGAAAAACTCGGTTTCCTCCCCGGCGACCTGGCACAGAAAATCGACCCTTACCTGCGCCCCCTTTACGACGCGCTGTATGAAATGCTCGGTTTTGAAACCGTTAACAAGTACATCGAACGCAACATCATTGAAGTGGCGCCACTGGCCTTTATGCGTGGCCGCACCTTGAATAACGCCTTTATCATTTTGGACGAAGCGCAAAACACCACGCGTGAGCAAATGAAAATGTTCCTGACGCGCATTGGTTTTGGCGCCACGGCGGTCGTCACCGGTGATGCAACACAGATCGATTTGCCGCGTGGGGCCCAGTCTGGCCTCACGCATGCCAGCAACATTCTCGATGGCGTTGACGGTATTTCCTTTACCTATTTTGTGAACAAGGATGTCGTGCGCCATCCCCTGGTACAGCGCGTGGTCGAAGCCTACGATCGTGCCGAAGACAACGCCACACCCCTCGACAAAACCCGCGGATGAACCTCACGGTGGATATCCAGTGCGCCAGCCGCGCAGCCACGCCTAACGAGGCCGACATAACACGCTGGATCAACGCAGCGCTGCAGGCCGAGGCACAGCACAAGGCGCTGCAGGGCAATATCGAGGTGAGTGTGCGCGTGGTCGATGCGGCCGAAATGACCACCCTGAACGAAACCTATCGCGGCAAATCCGGGAGCACCAATGTGCTGTCTTTTCCTGCCGACCTGCACGCTGACGTTGTCGATGGCCTGCTCGGTGATGTTGTGATTTGCGCGCCTGTCGTCAACCAGGAGGCGGCAACACAGCACAAAGCCGTCGCGGCGCACTGGGCACACATGGCCGTGCACGGCACCCTTCACCTGCTCGGTTACGACCACGTCCAGGAAGCAGATGCCCAGGCAATGGAATCACTGGAGACGGCCATACTGGGCGCACTGGATTTCCCCTGCCCCTATGGCAATTACGATGACAACCACTCTGACAACCAACCTGACAACCAACCTGACAACCACGCAAACACGCACAACGGAGCACTGCACCAATAATGAACGAGGACAAGCCCGGCCACGATAACGGTGACCGGTCGTGGATAGACAAGATTACCCTGCTGTTTTCCAGCGAGCCGCGCAACCGCGGCGACCTTGAAGACGTTCTCGAGGTAGCCGCCGAGAACGACGTCATCGACGCCGATGCGCGCAACATCATGGAAGGTGCCATGCAGGTCAGTGACATGCAGGCGCGTGACATCATGGTGCCACGCGCGCAGATGCGCGTGATCAAGGCAGAGTCCACACTCGAGGAACTGCTGCCGCAGATCATCGAGTCTGCCCACTCGCGTTACCCGGTGGTGGGCGAAAGCTCCGATGATATCCTGGGCATTCTGCTGGCCAAGGATCTGCTGCCACAGATTCTAGAGCCCAGCCGCGATAACTTTGACATCAAAAACCTGTTGCGGCCCACCGTTGTGGTGCCTGAGAGCAAGCGCCTGAACGTATTGCTGCGCGAGTTCCGCGAGAACCGCAACCACATGGCCATTGTGATCGATGAATATGGTGGCGTTGCTGGCCTGGTGACAATCGAAGACGTACTCGAGGAGATCGTTGGCGAAATCGAGGATGAAACCGACGCGCAGGCCGACCGCTTCATTCGCAAGATTTCCAGTGATGACTTCCTGATCAAGGCGCTGACGCCGATAGACGATTTCAACGAGTATTTTGAAAGCAAGTTCAGTGATGAGGAATTCGACACTATCGGTGGGCTGGTCATTCACGCCTTCGGCCACATGCCAACACGCAATGAGGTCGCCACTATCGACAACTACGAGTTCAAGGTGATCAACGCCGATCAGCGCAAGATCCACAGCCTGCGCATGCGCCCTCTGCACAGTTGAAGCCGCTCACGGGTATGCGCATCGAAAGCGGCCTGAGTACCCGATTTGTCCTGCTCATGGCGCCGCTCGCCGGCGCCCTGATCACCCTCTCGCTCGCCCCCTTTAACGTATGGCCAGCGGGCATCGCCAGCTGCGCGCTCTACTCCTACCTGCTATGTACCTGCAGCGCGCGCCAGGCGCTATGGCGCGGCTGGCTGTTTGGCGCGGGCCTGTTTGGTACCGGCGTGTCCTGGGTGTACGTCAGTATTCATGTGCACGGCAATGCCGGCATACCCCTGGCTGTTGCGCTGACGGCCCTGTTCTGCGCCGCACTGGCGCTATTACATGCACTATTCGCGTGGTGTTATGTGCGCTTTGTGCGGCCACTGCCGGGCGGTATGCTGGTGGGCTTCCCCGCCCTGTGGGTGCTGTTCGAATGGCTGCGTGACTGGTTTCTCACCGGCTTCCCCTGGCTGTATCTGGGCTATGCGCACATTGACACATGGATTGCCGGCTGGGCACCGGTCACCGGAGTCTTCGGCTTATCGTTTATCGTTGCCCTCACCGGCAGCTGTTTGTTCCTGGCCTGGCGCAGCCGGCGTCTGGTGGCCTGGGCCACGTACGCCGTTGCCATCATTACCGTCTGGGGTGGTGGCGCCATTCTGAAACCTACACAGTGGGTTGCGCGTGCTACCGAAGAACCCTTGCGTGTTGCGATTGTGCAGCCCGATGTCGCGCAGGAAAACAAATGGAACCGCGCATGGTACCGCCCCATCCTGCAGCAACTCGAGGACGCGACAGAACCGCTGCTGGGGTACGACATTATCGTCTGGCCGGAATCGGCCGTGCCCAACTACTACCAGCGGGCGCAGGATTTTCTGCAGCCAATGGCGCAGCGCGCCAGCGAGGCGCGCACGACGATCATCACAGGTATTCCCTACAGCCCCGTGGCGGGCGGCGAATACTACAACAGCATCGCCGCACTGGGCTTTGGCCAGGGCGTCTACCACAAGCAGCGACTGGTGCCGTTTGGCGAGTATGTGCCACTGGAGAAATGGCTGCGCGGTTTGATCGCCTTTTTTGACCTGCCCATGTCAGGTTTCAGCCCAGGCCCGGCCAACCAGAGTGCACTGCGCGCCAGCGGCTATCGCGTGGCGCCGTTTATTTGCTATGAGATCGTCTATGGCGACCTCGTCGCGAAAAACTCGCGCAACACCGACCTCATCGTTACCATCAGCAACGACACGTGGTTTGGCGACTCTATCGGCCCGCTACAGCACCTGCAGATTGCCCAGATGCGCGGGCGCGAGGTAGGACGCTACGTGTTGCGCGGTACCAACAACGGCGTGTCTGCGATCATCGATCACCAGGGCCGCGTGGTAGCACGCTCAGAGCGCTTTGTCGCCACCACACTGGTGGGTGAGGCCGAGGCCATGCTGGGCGAGACCCCTTTCGGCAGCTTTGGCACCACACCGATCATCGCGGCCTGTGCGCTGTGCCTTATTCTCATGTACCTGATGTACATCGGCTTTTGGCGTGACACCGCATAAACCCGCCGCGTAATCTCGGCAGCTGGCGGCGGACCGTCGCCGCACCGGGCTTTTGCTGCTAGAATCGCCGTTCTTTTTTGCGCCGGGCTCGCACCCCCGGCAGTTCGTCCCACACACGATTCAAAGGATAAAGTGGCCATCGCCATGGAGCAGCAGTACAACCCGAAGGCTTTGGAAGAAGCCGCCCAGACGCACTGGCTCAAGCACAACAGCTTTGCCGTTAAGCATGATGACTCGCGCGAGAAGTTCTACTGCCTCGCCATGTTTCCCTATCCCAGCGGCAAACTGCACATGGGCCACGTGCGCAACTACACCATTGCCGACGTTATCGCACGGTACCAGCGAATGCAGGGCAAAAACGTACTGCAGCCCATGGGCTGGGACGCCTTTGGCCTGCCCGCCGAAAATGCAGCCATTGCCAACAACGTGGCACCGGCCAAATGGACGGCCCAGAATATCGATTACATGCGCGAACAACTGCGCCAGCTCGGCTTTGCCTACGACTGGTCGCGCGAGCTGGCCACCTGCGATCCAGACTACTACCGTTGGGAACAGTGGTTCTTCACCAAACTGTTCGACAAGGGCCTGGCCTACAAAAAAAAGGCCGAAGTGAACTGGTGTGAAACCGACCAGACCGTACTGGCCAACGAGCAGGTGGTGGACGGTTGCTGCTGGCGTTGCGACAACCCCGTCGAGCGCCGTGAGATCGACCAGTGGTTTTTCAAAATCACTGACTATGCAGATCAACTGCTGGCCGACCTGGACACCCTTGACCAGTGGCCCGAACAGGTACGGACGATGCAGCGCAACTGGATCGGGCGCTCCGAGGGCGTAGAGCTTACCTTCGACCTGAGCGGCCAGCCGCTGCAGGTATATACCACGCGGCCAGACACACTCATGGGCGCCACGTACCTGGCGGTGGCGCCCCAGCACCCCGTGGCCCAACAGGCAGCGGCTGGCAACGCCGCGCTCGCCGCGTTCATCGATGAGATGTCACACATCGAAGTGGCCGAGGCCGCGATGGCCACCATGGAAAAACAGGGCATGGATACCGGCCTGAGCGCCACGCACCCGCTCACGGGGGAATCCATCCCGGTGTGGGTCGCCAATTTCGTGTTGATGAGCTACGGCTCCGGCGCGGTGATGTCAGTGCCGGCTCACGATGAGCGCGATTTCGAGTTTGCGCAAAAATACGGCCTGCCCATTGTGCAGGTGATCGATAAGCGCAGCAGTGACGCCAGCGCCTCCTGCGCATACGACGCCAGCAACTGGCAGGACTGGTATGCGGACAAAACCGACGTGGTGACCATCAACAGCGGCCAATTCGACGGCCTTGATTTCCAGGCGGCCTTTGATGCCATCGCCGATGCCTTGACAGACAGCGGCAAAGGGCAGCGTGCGGTCAACTATCGCCTGCGGGACTGGGGTGTGTCACGCCAGCGCTACTGGGGTGCGCCCATACCGATCATCAATTGTGATGGCTGCGGTGCGGTGCCGGTACCGGCAGCCGACTTGCCCGTTGTCCTGCCTACCGATGTAGCGTTTGACGGTGTCAGTTCACCGATCAAGCACATGCCTGAATTCTATGAAACCCAGTGCCCGAAATGTGGGGCCGCTGCCACGCGCGAGACAGACACATTCGACACTTTCATGGAATCATCGTGGTACTACGCGCGCTATGCCTGTGCGAACAACAGCAACGCCATGCTCGATGCCGAAGCCAACTACTGGGCGCCAGTCGACCAGTATGTCGGCGGCATTGAACACGCCATTCTGCACCTGCTTTATTCGCGCTTTTACCACAAGCTCCTGCGCGACGAAGGCCTGGTCGATTCCGACGAGCCGTTCATCCGCCTGCTGACGCAGGGCATGGTGCTCAAGGATGGCGCCAAGATGTCCAAGTCCAAGGGCAATACGGTAGACCCGCAATCACTGATCGACCGCTACGGCGCTGACACCGTGCGCCTGTTCAGTATGTTCGCGGCACCGCCAGAACAGTCACTGGAGTGGTCCGACTCGGGCGTAGAGGGCGCAAACCGGTTTCTCAAGCGTTTATGGAAGCTCGCCCACGCGCATGTCGCGGCAGGCCCTGCACCGGCACTGGATTCAAGCGCGCTCAATGATGTACAGAAATCCGCGCGCCGCAAAACCCATGAAACCATCGCCAAGGTTGATGACGATTATGGTCGTCGACAAACTTTCAACACCGCGATCGCCGCCGTCATGGAGCTGTGCAACGAGCTTGGCAAACTCGATGACAGCGACCAGAGCCGCGCCGTCATTGATGAAGCGCTGCGCGCGGTGGTATTGATGCTCAATCCTGTCGTGCCGCATATCAGCCATGCACTGTGGCCGCTGGTCGGCGGTAGCGGAGACATCCTGGATGCGCGCTGGCCGGGCGTGGATGCAAGCGCCCTGACGCGCGACAGTATCGACATGGTCGTGCAAGTCAATGGCAAGGTTCGCGCCAAGATGAGCGTCGCTGCTGATGCAGCCAACACAGAACTGGAATCCATGGCGCTGGAGCAAGACAACGTCCAGCGCTTCCTTGAAGGCGTCACTATACGCAAGGTCATTGTGGTGCCCGGCAAATTGGTTAATATTGTCGCGAACTGATCGCGACCGGTGAATGCTCCTATGCACACGTTAATGCTCAGCCGCGGCCCGCGTTTTCTGGCGCTGTTCATCCTGGTCAATGCGCTGGTCGCCTGCGGCTTTCAATTGCGTGGTGGCGACAACACCGCGACCGTGTTGCCCGATGACTGGAAAAGCATGGCGTTGATCATCGGCAATCCCAACAGTGAATTCAGCCGGGAACTGATTTCAAGGTTTGAAGTGAACGGCGTAACCTGGAAGGACCGCAGTACAGCAAACTACACGCTGATCGTTGGCGGTGAGCGCTTTCAGCAGCGCAATCTGTCGCTGAACTCCGAGGCCAGGGCCGCCGAGTTCGAACTGACCATGAGTGCAAACTTCAGTGTGCGCGCGGCCGATGGCTCCATTGCCATTGCCGAGACCGAAGCCTCCGTTTTCAAGCAAATGGAAAACGACCCGCGCAATGTGGTGGGCAAATCAGAAGAAATTCGGCTGGTGCGCAGTGAGATGCGCGTCGAACTCGCGCAGCAAATCATGCGTCGTGTGGGTTTCTTCGCGGCCAGCACGCAGAACACCAACAGCGATCCGGGCTAGTTTATGCAGGTGCGGCCGGAACAGCTTCGCCAACAGCTCGACAAACAACTGCTGCCTGTTTATGTGGTCAGCGGTGATGAAACCCTCCTCATCCAGGAATGCTGCGATCTGATTCGCGCACGCGCTCGCAAGGATGGCTGCAGTGAACGGCGCATCATTGAAGGCAGCGGCAACAAGTTTGACTGGAATGAGCTACTGCAAAGTGCGTCCGAGATGTCGCTCTTTGCCGAACGCAAACTCATTGAACTGCGCCTGCCCAGTGGCAAGCCCGGTGCCGAGGGCAGCAAGGCCCTGTGCGAATACCTGGAGCTGAGCGCCGGCGAAGACGTACTACTGTTTGTAGCGGGCAAGATCGACAAGCAATCGCACAACAGCAAATGGTACAAGGCGCTGGATAAAGCCGGAGCGACGATTCAGGTCTGGCCGGTCAAGGCCAGTGAGTTGCCGCGCTGGATGCAGCAGCGTCTGCAAAGTGCGGGCCTGTCGATTGAACCCGATGCCCTGCAACTGCTGTGCGATCGCGTAGAAGGTAACCTGCTGGCTGCGGTGCAGGAGGTCGAGAAACTCAAACTGCTGGCCAACGACGCCAGTGTGACTGTCGACACCGTCACCGCGTCTGTATCCGATAACGCCCGCTATAACGTCTTTGGCCTGGCCGACAACGCACTCAAGGGCGATGCCGGCGCCAGCTTGCGCATCCTGCAGGGGCTGCGCGGTGAAGGCACCGAAGCGACGATGGCGCTATGGGCCCTGTCGCGCGAGATTCGCACGCTGTTTGAAGTACAACTGGAATGCGCCGCCGGTGCCAGCGCGCAACAGGCGCTGGCAGCGCGGCGCGTATGGAACACGCGCATGCCCCTGATGCAATCTGCCCTGGCACGCCATACCGGCGAATCGCTGGCCGCACTGATCGAGCAAGCCGCGCTGGTTGATGGCAGCATCAAAGGATATGCCGACGGCAATCCCTGGGATCGCCTGGAGCGGCTGGTCGCGTCCCTTTGTGGAGTCAAGGGCCTGTAAGCGCTCAGGGTAAGCGCTCTGGCGCAAGCGGTCAGGTGCCTGGCGTGGGGAACAGCCACCAGCAGCAACCTTGATCCACCACAGATTCCCGCCGCATTTTTCCCGCCACCCTTCTCGGTCACCCTTCTCGGTCACCCTTCTCGGTCACCCTTCTCGGTCACCCTTCTCGGTCACCCTTCTCGGTCACCCTTCTCCGATCACCCTTCTCCGATCACCCTTCTACGGTCACCTTTCTATGGTCACCTTTCTCCCTTCGCCCTCCTCTGGCAGCCTGACCCGGCAGATCGTATGCACATCCACTGTCCAATACCGCCCGACACAGGCGCTTGCATTTGCTGCCGTAGGACTTTACTGTATATGCATACAGTATATTGGCATTATGCTCACCGCTGCCTGTCAACACACTGCCAATGCACAGCCAATACAACACACAACACAACAGGCAATACAACAGCCAATACAAAAGACAACACAACAGACAACACAACAGGGCAATAACAGGCAACGCATGCGCACAAGCGCACACCTGCCAGGCACACGAGGCACCCCATGAACAGCATGCTCGAACAAGTCATTAACCGCAGCGACACCTGGCGCGGCTACCCCCGCGACTTTCTGAACAACAGCAGCAACGCCAATAGCGGCAATGCATCGGCCAACGGCCTGTACCGCAGTGCACAAGGTCTTTCCAGCGGCTACAGCACGCTGGATGGCGCGCTACAACAGCAAAGCTGGCCACTGGACAGCACCATAGAAGTACTGAGCGACAGCAGCGGCATGGGCGCTATGGGCCTGTTCCTGCCGGCTATGGAACAGCTCAGTACACAGCACCGCTGGCAGGTCTTTATCGCACCGCCCTACATCCCCTATGCTCCGCTGCTGCAGGCACGGGGCATAGACACCGGGCAGATTCTTCTAGTGCATCCGCAAAATCGGCAGGATTTACTCTGGGCCACTGAACAGGCACTGCGCAGCACCACCTGCAGCGCCGTATTCAGCTGGCTCGGCGCGCAGGAATATCGCTACAGCGAATTACGCAAACTGCAGTTGGCAGCCGCCAGTGCCGACACCCTGGCGGTGCTGTTTCGTCCCAATGAAGCCGGCATCAATCACTCGCCGGCAGGGCTGCGCCTGCAAATGCGTGAATACCGGCGCGTACATATTCTCAAACAACGCGGCGGCAACCAGGGCATAGATGTCGATCTGCCCGCCACAGAAGATGTGCCCCACCAACCGCAATTGTGGGAAGTGCCGAGTTGGAACGAGAACACGCAGGCATACGGCAATGGCCCGCCAGGCAGTGGCTCGCAAATAAGTCTCGTGTAAACGGCTAGAACACATGCAAGCCTCGCCCTGCACTACGCACAAAGGCGCAATCGGGGATATACTCTTGTTCACACGGTGGCTCACGACAGCATCGCAGATAACACCTAAAGGACACGCTCATGCAGGAATTCCCCCACAGCTACGACGTCAGTGCCAGCGGATCAGCCAGCGGCACCATCACTCTGACTGCCGCAAACATGCCCGCCCTGCAATCGGCCCCGCCAGAGCAATTTGGCGGCCCGGGAGATCAGTGGTCACCCGAGCACCTGCTGACTGCGGCAGTGGCAGACTGCTTCATACTGACGTTTCGCGCTGTGGCGCAGGCATCCAAGCTGGAGTGGACACAACTGGACGTTACCGCCCAGGGCACCCTGGATCGTGTCGAGCGCACCATGAAATTCACGGCCTTTAACGTCACCGCAACTCTCACCGTGCCTTCAGATACCGATCCGGCCAAGGCAGAACGTGTGATGGAAAAATCCGAAGCGGCCTGCATGATCACCAATTCGCTCTCTGCAGAAACACACCTGCACGCAAAGGTAATACAGGTATAGCCAGCGCTATGCCTGTTCCAGCAACCGGCAGTTGCCAGTGCAAGGCTGCCACCTACACACTCAATGCACCACCTCTGCTTACCTGTGCCTGTTACCGTCATACCGGCAAGAAGTGCACTGGCAGCGCTGGATTACCGCGCCATCAGGTCTACCCACTAACCGCCAGCCATATTGACCCATGCACAACATCGAATTGATCCGGGGCGATATTACGAATGCCAGCGTCGACGCCATCGTCAACGCCGCCGACCCGGCGCTACTCGGCGGCGGCGGTGTTGACGGCGCCATTCATCGCGCTGCAGGTCCGGCACTCCTGCAGGCCTGCAAGCAGATCAAAGCCGTCAACAACGTGCGCTGCCCTACCGGCGAGGCGCGCATTACCATCGCAGGCGATCTCAAGGCACGCTATGTCATCCACACGGTGGGGCCGCGCTACGCTATCGACCCTAACCCAGCAGCGCTACTTGCGCGCGCCTATCGTAGTGCCTTCCGGCTGGCGCTGGACAACCACTGCAAAATCCTGGCGGTGCCCGCCATCTCTTGCGGAGTCTATGCTTATCCACTGGCAGCGGCGGCAGAGATTGCCATTGGCACAAGCGCCGATAGCGCGTTCAAGGGATTGTCGATTCATTTCTACCTGTTTGGCGATGAGAGCTTTGCAGCCTTCAGCGCCGCACTCGCCCGGCACAAAAACGCACAGACGCGCTAGCCATGCTGCCGTTTAACAATGGCAGCTTACTCAGCACGCGCCTGGGCACAACGCCAGCATGCCTCGAAATTTCCCGGGTTGGATTCCCCACAGCCGGCACACTGCCAGTCGGCCGATGGCGGCTGGGTGCGCTCATGCTGGTATTGTTCAAACAGGCGCTGCGCGGCATGAAAGTGCCCGTCATTAACGATCCACAGCTCAGCCCACACAGACAACGCCCAGTGTGGCACACCGGGCGTACCGCCCTGATGCTCATTGAGGATTGTCGTTTTGATGCCCTCTTTCTTCAGGTAGCCCGACAGCAGGTTCAACTCAACAAGGCTCGGTGATTCAGTGAGTTTGCGCATAATCTGGCCGGGTGAACACTCTTCATGGGACTACCCGTCGATTGTGAAGTAATACACGCAGCAGTACAAAGTCGCTGCATGCGCGCCAATAAGCGACATATCTTCCGGCGCTGATTGGACAATAGCGCAAGCTCTGCTAATACTGTATATATGTACAGTATTAGCAATAACATGGGGATGCTACCCGCCGCAGCCTCGTACACCAACGCGGTAATCACGCGATGAGCCTGTGGCTATGCCTGCGCTTTGAGCAACTCCCGCTACAGTGCCTGAACCGCAACGAAGATCACCCGGTGGCCGTCATCGTCGGCCAGCGCGTGCTACGCGCCAACGACTGCGCCACCGCTTTAGGTATTCGCCAGGGCATGGGTAGCGCCACCGTGCGCGCACTGGCCTGTGATGAACCCGTGCAACTTCTGGAGCGCGACGCCGACGAAGAACAGCGCTGCCTGGCGCAGCTATGCTGCTGGGCTTATGGTATTACGCCTACACTGCAAGTGTGGCGGCAGGACTGCCTGCAGCTTGAAATCGAAGGCTGCCTGACCCTGTTCAAGGGCCTTGACGGGCTGCTCGATGAAGTCACCGCAGGCATCAGCAGCCGTGGTTTTGACGCCAGCCTCGGGCTTGGGCCTACACCCACGGCAGCGTGGTTATTGTCATTCGCACCTGCAGACACTGCCATGGCGCTGCAACGCCCACTGCAGGAACGCCTGTCTTCCCTGCCCCTGAGCTTGCTGGAAGACTTCTCGACCACTGTGGACTCCCTGCGGCGCGCCGGCCTGCACCGCATGGGTGACATACTGGCCCTGCCTCCCGCGGCGCTGGCACGCCGCTGCGGCAAGGACTTTACACAATTATTGCAACGGGCCCTCGGGCAGCGTGAAGAGCCCGGCACCGACTACCAATTGCCAGCAACGTTTAGTGATGAGTACTGGTTTGGTTACGAGGTAAAAACCAACGACGAACTGATGCCTGCCATACAGCAATTACTGCAATGCCTGTGTCGCTTTTTACGCAACACACAGCTACGCACCAGCGATATTACCTGGCGCCTCATCGGCATTGACCACAAGCTCAGCGACGTGCGTGTATGCAGCACCAGCAGCCACAGTGACTGGCAAGGCTGGTACCAGCTCAGTCGCATCCGCTTTGAACGCCTGGCACTGAGCGGTGGCGTGGAAGGACTGATACTCGAATGCAACAGCCTGTTGCCAGGCCAGCTGGAAAACATCGACCTGTTCAGTCCGCGCAACCAGCGCGAACCACTGGCCGCTTTACTAGACAGGCTGCGTAACCGCCTGGGTCTGCAGGCCATCGAAAAAATTGGCTGTCGCGATGAGCACCTGCCGGAGTTCGCCGTTATGGTGAGCAGCGACCACAGCAGTGCCCCCGCCAGTGCGGCCAGTGCCATGCCCTGTGCACAGCGCCCCTTCTGGCTGATGCCCGAGCCGCGGCCATTACGCCAGCGCGGTGATCGGCTGTACTGGAGTGGGGCACTGGAATTGATCTATGGGCCAGAGCGTATCGAGGACAACTGGTGGCGCCAACCGGTGAGCCGCGACTACTACATAGCCGCCGGCAGTAGTGGTCAGCATTACTGGGTCTTTCACGAACGCATCAGCAGGCAGTGGTATATCCATGGCGTGTTCGCCTAGCACCTGCACGGTTATGCGTCAGCAGACAACTGCTTCAACACCGCCAGGGCCTGCTCAGCACGCTCAGCGGGCACAAAAATATGATCGTGGAAATACCCTGCAATCACGTTCGCGCTGATGCCCGCATCTGCCAGAGCGGTCGCCACTGCGGCCGTCAGGCCAACCGCCTCAAGGCTGGAATGCACTGTGAGCGTAATGCAGCGCAGCACCACATCACAGGCAAAGCCTGCCTCCTGCGCAATATCGCGCAGCAGGACCAGGGTGAGTCCTTCAGGCTCGGCCATCACCGCCAGCGGCACAAGATCCAGAAAATCTTCCAGCGCACCGGTTGCGGCAAAACAAAAAACAAACTCGCCCGCCATCAGTTCAGGCTCAAGGCGCTGCAATAACAGCGCGAGGTCATGCTCGCCGTTTGTACTAGCCTGACGTGCCATAGGCGCTTGTGTCAGTGGCCTGATGGGGCAGTTGACAGGCAGTGCTGGTACCGCCGTGCGCGCGAAGGGCTGCAGCGTCCACTACCCAGGCCAGTGGCCCGATCGACAACAGGGCGCGCAACGCCACACCCCTAGCGCACACCGTGCGTTTCCTTCTCTAGCTCGTAAATGGCCTCGGCAACGGTTTCCATGCGGCTCGCCAGCAATGCCTGCGCGTCATACAGGCCCCTGTTGTAGAAAAACGCGCCTATCTCATGCGCAAAAAAATCGAGCAGGAACTCTGCATCAAACTGGCCGATTTCCTGGCCCAACTCGTCCTCGAAGTAGCGCTGAATACGCTGGCCGATCGCGGCTTTCTCTTCGTTGCTGAATGTGATGCCGGCGTCTTGTGTGGTCATCAGGGTTCCTCCAACAGGCCGGTGTCTTTACCGTCGAGACTTTTCAGATTCTTCTCGCTCCAGTAATTCTGTATGCCCTCGGGGCCGTGTTTTTCAGCCCACTTGGTCAAGGTGGGGCGCTCACCTTTTAACGCGTAGTAGGGCACTGCATAACCGCAGGATGTCATCACCATGACAATATCGACCACGAAGATCTGCCGTGCACCCGGGTGGTCGGGAAACAAGGCCAGCAGTTCAGGCCATTGCGCGTCGCGCGGATGTACCGCCCGGGCATGCCCATAGATCCGCAAAATCAGCGGCTGTTTGTCAAACGAACAGAACATGATCGTCATTCTGCCGTTTTCGAGCACATGGGCGGCTGATTCATTGCCGCTGCCCGTCAGGTTCAGCCAGGCAACCCGGCTGGCATCCAGCACCCTGAAGCTGTCCATGCCCTTGGGTGATACGTTGACAAACCCCTCAGCCCCGGCGGTACCCACAAAAAACAGATGCTGCCTGCCAATAAAATCGATGAGTTTGTCGTTGAGCGTGTGAAACTTTTCCGCCATGGGTTGCACTCCCTGATTGTCGCCCCAGCTCCCCTGGGGATACCGCGCTACTTTTCAACTCTGCACATCATGCGGGCGTGTACCAACGTCGCCCCCGATAACCGCGCGCTTGAGCCAAACGCCGCCGTCGATGTTAGCTTCAATTCTCGCCACCCGGGCCGCCATCGGAACGCAACCCCGCCTCGTCTTCCAGGTCGCAATAGGCCGCTGCCATGAATCGCGGTGTACACAGCGCGAGGAATACGAGGTCACCCGTACCGCAGTTATGAATACGTTGGGGCACACCTGCCGGAATGGTCACTGTATCACCGGCCTGCACGACAGTGGGAGCCATCCCGTCCACTTCAACACGGCCTGCGCCCTCCAGAACGACGTAACGCTCGACGATTCCTTCCAGCTTGTGCCACCGCGTGGTACGCCCCGGCTCAACCCGCGCCCGTGCAACCGACAGCTGCGCATCGCGCGGATCATTGGCCAGTTCATTAATAAAGCAGCCCTCGACAAAAAAATACTCGCGCGCGGCATCGTACTGGTTTATCCAAGGTATCACTGTGATCCCCCTGCAGTGCCATACACGAAGATGGCGATCAAAACTCCAGTGCTATCACCACGCCTCGACCGCCGCGATAGCAACGCTATAGGTCGGGCACCCATGCTGCCGGCCGTTGCCCTGCCCTGGCGCGCCACGGTATTGCAAAAGACGCGCAGGGAAACAGCCAAAGACCCGGCTAACGCGACCAGCGCTGCTGCGCCTGCCGCAGTATAACCCAGGCCCCGGCAAGCGACAGGGCGGCGTCGTGGCAAATGCCCGCCCGCACGCCGCCCTGACTTGAGCCGCTGTCCTGGCGGTGCTAGTGTCAGCCCAATTTCAAGGAGACCACCGCATGTTGCGCTTCAGACTCATCCTGACAATGGCTCTCACCGGCATCGCACTTACGGCCTGCCAGAACGACACCCCACCCGATTCTGTCACACCGGGCAGCCAGGGCAACACGGCTGCTACCGTCGCCACCGCCGCCGCCAACCAGGCGGTGAGCGATGCACTTGACCTGGATGATCCCCGCGACTTTGAAGATGCACGACGCGGCCTGATTGCCACACCGGACAACCTGGTCATCACCATGGACGATGGCACACCCCTGTGGGATATGCCGGCCTACGACTTTATTCAGGGTGACGCACCCAGTACCGTCAACCCAAGCCTCTGGCGCCAGGCCAAACTGAACAACATTCACGGCCTGTTCGAAGTGACCGAGGGCATCTACCAGCTACGTGGCTTCGACTTGTCTAACATCAGCCTGATCGAAGGCAACACTGGCTGGATACTGGTAGACCCCCTGACAACCCGCGAAACGGCCAAAGCAGCACTGGCATTCGCACGCGAGCATCTTGGCAACAAACCGGTGACGGCGGTGATCTTTACCCACTCACACATCGATCACTTTGGCGGTGTGCTTGCGGTGCTAGAGGCCAACAACGCCACGCAGATTTACGCGCCTGTCGGCTTCATGGAAGAAGCCACCAGCGAGAACGTTCTTGCCGGCATTCCCATGGGGCGACGCTCAATGTACATGTATGGCAGCCAGCTGGAACGCTCGCCACGCGGACATGTGGGCTCTGGCCTGGGCAAAAGCCCGGCCATGGGCAGCCCGGGTATTGCAGCGCCCACGCACATCATCGACACGACGGGTACAACCCTTGAGATCGACGGTGTCGAGTTTGTGTTCCAGAACGCACCAGGGTCTGAGGCACCGGCTGAGCTGACGTTCTACCTGCCGCAGAAAAAGGCCTTCTGCGGCGCGGAACTGGTGTCACGCAATATGCACAATCTGTACACGCTGCGCGGTGCCAAGGTGCGCGACGCCGTGAAGTGGAGCGACTACATCGATGAGGCGATGCAGCTGTTTCCGGACACAGAAGTCTACTTTGGCAGCCATCACTGGCCTCTGTGGGGCAACGCAGACATTATCGACTTTCTGAAAAAGCAGCGCGACGGCTACCGCTACATTCATGACCAGACCCTGCGACTGGCGTCCAGGGGCATGACGCCCAATGAGATCGCCGAGGCGCTCACACTGCCCCAATCCCTGCGTACCAGCTTCCCCAACCGTGGTTACTACGGCACGCTCAAGCACAACGCCAAGGCCGTGTACCAGCGCTACTTTGGCTGGTATGACGGCAACCCGGCAAACCTTGACCCACTGCCGCCGGAACCGGCAGCACGGCGCTACATTGAAATGATGGGCGGCGCCAACAACGTCATGACACGGGCACAGGAATACTATGACAAGGGTGAATATCGCTGGGTAGCGGAAGTACTCAATCACCTGGTATTTGCGCAGCCCAATCACGAACAGGCTCGTGAGTTACTGGCAAGCACCTATGACCAACTGGGCTACCAGGCAGAATCAGGCCCCTGGCGTGACGTCTACCTGACCGGCGCACTGGAACTGCGTGCAGGCAAGCCCAGCCAGGGCACCAACCTTGCCAACGCGGCAGACCTGCTCAGGGCAACGCCGCTGGAAAACTTCTTCCAGGTCATTGCCGTCAGCATCAACGGGCCCAAAGCCGATGGCGCAGCCTTCACCTTTAATTTTGAAATTACCGATCGTGGAGAAACCCACGTGTTGCAGTTGGAAAACGCCGTGCTGCATCACCGCACTGGCACAGCGGCGGCAGACGCCAATGCAACGATTCACATTACCCACGAGCTGTTTATCAAGCTCCTGACTCGCCAGGCCAACCTGCGCGAGATGCTGTTTTCGGATGACATTTCACTACAGGGCAGCGAGCTGGACCTGGTGCGCTTTTTCGCATTGATTGATCGGCCCGACGAAGTGTTCAGCATCGTCACGCCGTAGCGTATCAGGTGTTGTCAGTCGACAGCCCTAACTCCGCCAGCAAGGGCGGTTTGATCAGGCGCGTCCAGATGCGATAACCCGCCTCGCTCAGGTGCAGCCCGTCGATCACGTAGTTGCTGTCGTCGGGCTCGCCATCGGCATTGAGCAAGGCCGCACCCGTGTCGATAACATACAGGTTGCGCTGCGTTTTGCTCCACTGGGCAATCAGTGCATTGACCTGTTGGGCAACATCCCACACCGACCACCGCAAAATAGACGGCGTGATAGCGATGTAAAACACCGGCAGATCAGCATTCTCTCGACGGATTTTTTCGATCAGCGCCTGATACGCAGCAAGCACAACGCGCGGGGGCTTGGCCGCCTCTGGTGTGATGTCATTGGTTGCCACGAAGACAACCACAGCGCGGGGCTGGTAATTGGTAATCAGGCGATCGGCATAGTGCACCACGTCCTGTATCTTGGCACCGCCAAAACCGTGTTGGATCACGGGGATGGGTGCCATGTCTTGCTCCAGCGTGCTCCACAGGCGGATACTCGAGCTGCCCACAAACACCACGCCCTCACCGGGCGCAAAGCGGCCTGCGGTTTTCTTCTCCAGCGCGGCGATGTCCGCCTCCCAGACCAGCGGATCTTCGCTCATCGCTTTGCTGATCTCGCTGTAGAACTTGTACGCCGGCCAGCTGATCAACAGCAGCAGTGCAGCCACTGCAAACAGGGTTCTCTTTACGCTTTTTTTCATAGCTCTTGTGCCACCGCCATCATTGAATCGTGTCTGTCTGCTGGTCTTTAACGACTAGCCTCAAAAACACTGGGTGAGGACCACACCCTAGTAAAGCTCATCGCCGTAGTTCTTTTCAATCTCGGCTTCAATACTCTTGGCCAGCTCTGCATCGCCATTCATAGTCGCCGCAAACTGCTTGGCCATGTGAGACTCATCCGAGCTGTTCCAGAACTCCGGCTTCCAGGCGCGTGATCGAATCATCGCCTTACCACAGTGAAAGAACGCATCTTCGACCTCAATGCAGGTAAACATAATGGCAGGCTTGCCATTCACGGCCATCGCTGCGAGCACTTCGGGATCTTTGTGCAGGCTGGCGCGACCTTTCACGCGCAGAGTTTCACGCACGCCCGGAACAATAAAAATCAGGCCTATCCGGTTGTCGCGCAGAATATTGTTGAAGCCAAAGGTAAGTCGGTTGCCCGGCCGTTCGGGAATAAGCAGCCTGCCCTGTGCGTCGATGTGAACAAAACCGGCCGGATCGCCCTTGGGCGATACATCAGGGCGCCCCTGCGCATCCAGCGTTGTCACGAAGATCAGCGGCGACAACCGAACGTACTGTTTCATCTGCTCGTCCAGTTCAGAACGCATCTTCAGGTCGAGCAGGTCCATCGGCTCGCCGATCAGTGCCCTTAACTGTTCGGCATCGGTAATGGCATGGTCATCTTGCATTGTAGTCTCCCGTGGCGCACGTGGACGCCGTGAAAATGACACCCGCCTGGCGGGTAAGGGCAGAATTCCAGCGGGTATGCGCCATGTAGATTTTATTGGCTAGCAGCTTGCAAAGGCCTGACACGGCACGCCAGGCGCGTGCGCCCATTCAGGATTGTGGCGGCTTTACCGCGGCGATAAAAATAGCCTTGTCATCCCCTGGCTGCCACTGGTGAAAAATCTTGAAGCCTGCATCGGTCATGCCCTGCACCAGTTCCTCTTGCGAAAACACCGTCAGCACCGGCAACAGGTTCAAAAAGCCACTCAGGGGCGCGAGGTGTTTATAGCGCGAATTCATGTCTGCAATGCAGGCGGTACTCGAGAACAAAACCCCTCCGGGTTTAAGCATTGTAAAAGCACGCGCCAAGGCGCCCTGCCAATCTTTGAGCAGGTGCAAAATGCTCATTGCAATCACGACATCCAGTGAATCATCGACAATGTCCAGTTGATCAACCGCAAGGCACTGGAACTCAAGATTGGGCATGGCGGCCGCCTGCGCCTTGGCCCTGCCTATCTCGATCATCTTCAGGGAGTAGTCGGTGGCCAGGTAGTGCCGGGTATGCGGCGCCAGCAGCAGGGCCGTAGAACCGGTACCGCAGCCGATTTCGAGCACGTTGGCCCGATGATCCAGGTGTTCCTTCATCACGCGAAGCTTCTCAAGGTAGGCGCCTTGATCGGCAATCTCTACATTGGCATAGCGCCTGGCCATTCGATTCCAGAATTTATACGACTTGTCTGCCATGTAGCGGCAATTCCTTGTTGAGTGTGGGTTGTGAGGGTTGGCCGGCGGAGCTAAAGCTCACACAGTTCTGCAGCGGCAGCATCGTCTGGCAGTAACGTCGTGGGAATACCTGATGCACCGGCATAAAAGACCAGTATTTCCACCGGGCCGCCCAGCGCTTTACCGCGATGGAGCGTGCGCATGACTTCAACGACGGATTCACCCTGCTCGATGACGGTGCTCTGCCCGTTGGCGGTTTCCACCTGTACCGTGCCCTTGAGCACGTAACCCAGTGTGGGCACCGGGTGACAGTGAAACGGGGCCTGTTGGCCCTCTTCAATTTTCAGGATAACGGACGTCACCTCAGGCTGGCCCTCGGGATAATCAAACGTGCCGCCATCCCAGCTCTGCGTAGTCTGCAAGAGCGGCGCCGGGCCTGCCTGCACTCCGGGCACGGCTGCTGCGACCAAAGCCAGCGCCACAATGGTAAGTGTCGCGATCATACGCAAGGATATGACAATCACAAGTGGCTCCTTCTGGTTTTGTCTTCCCCATCGATTATGCACGACCCCGCAGCGTCTGTTCCAGCGTGCCTCGCGTCCAGCGCAAGTATAGTCGCCAACGCGGCGTGTGGCGCGCACCGCCTAACCGCTGCGAATACGCACTGGCCGACACCACGTTTCCAGCCAGCGTTGTGTTTTCTGTTCGGGGGTCTGGGCTGCAAGCTGGACGCACACAGGCTCGGCGAACCCCAGCGGATTGCCAAGGCAGGCCGCATTCAGCGCCCCGTAGCAATCACCGTTGAGCTGTGCCGTTACAAAGACCAGTTCACCACAATGGCTGCACTCATGGAACTGCGCCATGCCGCTGCCGTGATGAACAACGCGATACTGGGCAGGTCGCGCAATATGGGCACTGAAGGCTGTTCCTGCCTTCGAAACATAGGCCGCCCCATGCCTCCGGCAGTACTCACACTGACAGGCACGCGGCGCAACACTGTAATCCACGGTTTTCCACACAACTTGCAGGTTGCCGCATTGGCACCCCCCACGCAGCGCCATAACACTTCACCTCAATCAAAAACTGGCATCGGGTACTTTCTGGCGGGCACAAAAAAGGCAGGTCATTGCTGACCTGCCTTTTCATGAAACCAACGCAGCTTATACAGCGACGATGTTCTCAGCCTGGGGGCCTTTCTGACCCTGAGTCACAGTGAACTCAACGGCTTGGCCTTCAGCCAACGTTTTGAATCCTGAACCCTGAATGGCGCTGAAGTGTGCAAACACGTCAGGACCAGATTGCTGCTCGATGAAGCCGAAGCCTTTAGATTCGTTGAACCACTTGACTGTGCCAGTAACTGTTTCAGACATAACTTTAAATCCTGTAGAAAATAGTAATACGCCCGTTAGGGCATCGATAGCGAAAAAAGAGACTGAAATTTAAGACCTACAGGACGATCACTTACTAGAAAGGACGAACATGAAGAACATAAAAAAGAGGCTTACAATTTTTGCTGAAAACACGGTATAAGCTAACCACCAGAAAGTCAACTGCTTAATGAGCTACCCAACAGACCCTGCTTCGCCTGCCACAGCGCCAGAATTGGCAGGGGCATGGGCATTGCCGCAACGCCAGGCCAGTGTGTCATGGGTGGCCGGGGCCGCCCTTGCCAGACTGGCGCAGACGCAGTGCCAAAGCGCCGGCGAGGGCTTTCCAGCGCCGCAATTGCTAAAGATAAGCACCTTATCCCTGTGAGAATGCCCGGCGCGGCCTGGCTTGGCCTGGCTTGGCCTGGCTTGGCCTGGCTTGGCCTGGCTTGGCCTGGCTTGGCCTGGCGCGGCCCGGCCTGACGCGGCCCGGCCTGACGCGGCCCGGTCCAACAGCTTCAATAGGCATCATCTTCGCTGCGCACAGACACGTAGAGTTGGTCGTCTACATCCAGCGACACATTGAAAACGATCGGCCGGCAGCACACCTGGCAATCCTCTATGTATTGTTGATCCGCATCAGACGCGTCGATCAGCACTTCAATGGATTCCCCGCAGTAGGGACAGCCGACCTTCGTTTGTTGTAGCTGTGTTGTTGAGAACGCCATGAGCACCTCAGCCTGACCTGCCCCGCGGGCGAATAAAAAACCAGCTCCCGGCAACGAGAGCACCAAACACCGTATAGACCGCGATGAACACCCATTCCGGTGCGCTGTAGTAAAGCAGTGCGTGCAGCCAGTGCTGAATAAACGAACCTGCGTAGGTTGGCGCGCCTATCTGAGCACGCAACGCCATCTCCCAATGTGTTAACGGGCAGACGATGCCAAGCCAGGCCTGCACCACCACAATACTGATGGCGGCCAGGTGCGCTACACGAAAATAGAAATGCCTTACCCAGCGCCACTGTAAAGCGCGACCGACATAAATGGCCACCAGCCCCAGCACCACGAAAGCCACAAAAGCCACGTGCAGTAGCAATATGCCGTCGGCCAACAGACTGAGTAACGCGTCCCGGGACATCGCCGCTAGCGTTCCTCAAACCCCGTGGCGGCAGTCATACGCCTGTCACCACCGTTTGGGTAAGCGCGGATCGCGCACACGTGACTTGCGGTAGGCGTCATCTCTTACCTTGCGGTCAATCTTGGCGCGGTGCCTCTGCAGAAACTTGCGATCCCACTTTTCCAGGGCATACACGCGACAACTATTCCACATCGCATACGCCCCCGAGAAGTGCAACAGCGGGCGCAAGCCAAACCCCAGAAACACTATGAAAACAATGTAAGACACTGAGAAACGCGGAAATGCCACCGGTATCAGCGGAGCGAGGGCAATCAGCGCGATGTAAATGCCCTTGCTCACCGGGCCGTACTCGAATTCCACTTCGTTCAACTGCACTCCTCCCGATACCCTACTCAACCCTGGTCATCGTACACGCTGCCCCGCCCCGTGTTGCTTTACCTGCGCAAGGCTGTATCCCTGCGATGGCCCGCAAGCCCCGAAACTGCTGCCGCCGAATCAGCTCAACCCCACCATCACCACAAAGGTCACCACGCCTGCGGAGGTAAAAACCGCGGCGAGTTTGCGATAGTTGGGCATCTGCCACGCCATGATAAACCCGCTCAACAAGATCAGGAAAAGCGCAATCGCCAGAATGGCAGCAAACACCTTGAACGCCTGGCCTCCCTTGGCCTTATGCAACTGCACGAGGTTGCGATACCAGGTCGTTTCCTTGATGGTCAGTTTGGCCTGCAGCGCGTCTGCGGTGGGTTCCAGCAGAACGTCCCGTTTTGAGCCGGTCCACTCAAGCTGGTAAGACGTGCCAGCCTTCTTGATTTTGCTCTGGCCACTGGGCACGGCGATTGACCGCTGCGCCAGTTCACGCTCCACGAGCGTGCTCATGCGCTGTTGGTCACCCTGCAGCGGTTGCTCAAGCGCTATAACGTGGCTCTGCGAGTCGTAGCTGCCTTTAATACCCCAGGTGTAGAACGCACCGGTGACGATAAACATCAACGCCGCCGGGAATACAAATGCCGCAAGAATAACGTGGACTTTAATCAGCGTCGCTCGACTACTATTTGCCATGGTTAAGTTTCCAGTGCCTCAGCGCAGGGCAGGTGCAAACGGATTGCTCCCTACCATCAAGTGGATGAATCGGCGTAAATCGCCAGTCGCTATAGTGTGTCGCGGCAAGCTGCGGCAAGCAAGCACCCGAGCCAGGGAAGCAACCCATCACCGGTTCTGGATCGCACAAACAGCCCGCATGCAGGCCAAAACACTGTGGCACCAGCAAGGTGCCATCCTGCAGTGGGCGGACGAAACCAGCAACGCCGCAGGGCCACGCCGATCACGCCGTCAGGCTACCACCCCAAACCACTGCCCGACGGCAGCTGTTAGCGCCATGGCAAGTGCGCCCCAGAAGGTGACACGTGCCGCCCCGACCTTCATCGAAGCCCCGCCGGCACGCGCTGCTACAGCGCCCAACACCGCCAGAAACACCAGCGACGCAAACACCACCAGTGCAATGACGCTTTTCACTGGCGCCAACCACGCAAGCAGTAGGGGCAAGGCAGCACCTGCGGTGAACATAGCAGCAGAGGACAGTGCTGCCTGAACCGGTCGCGCGGTGGTCGCTTCGGGAATGCCGATTTCATCACGAGCATGAGCGCCCAGTGCATCGTGTTCCATCAGCCGCTCGGCCACTTCCCGCGCCAGCGGGTACTCCAGGCCCCTGTCAACGTAAATGGTTGCCAGCTCTTCCGTTTCGTACTCGGTGTTCTGGCGCAGCGAGCGCGCCTCGATTGCCAGGTCCGCCTTTTCTGTATCCGCCTGCGAGCTGACCGACACATACTCGCCCGCCGCCATGGAAGCGGCACCGGCCACCAGCCCGGCCACTCCGGCAAGCAAGATGCTTTCTTTACCGGCGCCGGACGCGGCTATCCCCACGATCAGGCTGGACGTTGACACTATGCCGTCGTTGGCGCCAAGCACCGCCGCACGCAGCCAACCCACACGGTGTGACTTATGCGCTTCATGTATTGACACTTTCACCCCCTTTGCCTGGATTACCTGGGCGCTGAATAACCTACATCGATGGCCGCGCGGATGATTAAAGGTGCGTTACCGTGCCGAGTCACCCTTGCTGCGCCGCACGTCGCCGGTCAGTAGTGCGCACCTAAAACAATTGCCTTATCAGCACGTTGCTATACCCTAACCAGCACTGCACGTTTTGTCATTTATCTCCGATAGCTGGCTTAGCGCTCATTCTTGAGGCCGCCAACATGACAAAGCTCCGTTTATGCTACCAGACCGTAGAGTTTGGCAAGATCGACGTACACGTGTGCACGCTGCGCAACAAGCAGGAATTTCATGACCCAACAGGGGCCGCCGAGAAGCTGGGCATATCTTCGGCCACATGGCCACTGTTTGGTGTTATCTGGCCTTCCAGCCTTGTGCTTGCGCATTTTATCTGTGACTACGACACAAGCCACAAGCGCATTCTTGAAATTGGCTGCGGCATGGCGTTGTCCAGCCTGCTGTTGACGAAGCAGCACGCGGACATCACCGCTACGGACTACCACCCTGAAGCAAACACATTTTTGCAGCGCAACGCGCTGATCAACGACGCCGATTCGATTGCCTTCGAGCAAACGGACTGGGCCGATGACTCTGATGAGCTGGGCCTGTTTGACATGATAATAGGCAGCGACGTGCTCTACGAAGATACTCACGTTGAAGAGATTGCCAGCTTTATACAACGGCACTCGCAGCCACACTGCGAGGTTATTCTGGTTGATCCAGGACGTGGCAGAAAAACCAAACTCAGCAAAAGGATGGAAGCACTGGGTTTTGCGTCATCCCACGAGAAGCCCGCGCATACAGACTACCTGGAACAGGAATTCAAAGGCCATCTGCTACGGTTCGTGCGCTAGCGAGCTGCGCGATAAGCACCATGAGGCCCTGTAACAGGCACAAAGGCAAACAGTGCCGTTCGAGGCACGAAGGTTGCACAGGCAATCCCTGCCCGATCACCGGCGACGCGCTGTGATGCACCGCTGGCACCGTCAAAGCATCCTAATGGGCCCGGTCGTGGTTGTGTGGCGTTGACGCACTGATGGGCGCCCTACCGGACAAAGGTCTGCAGGTAGAGTTGCTCGACCTTATCCCTGGCCCACGGCGTTCTGCGCAGAAACTTTAACGATGACTTCAAGGAAGGGTCGCTCTTGAAACAATTGATATCAATTCTTTGCGACAAGCCGGACCAGCCATAGTGCTGCTGCAAACGCGTCACCACGCCTTCAAGGGTTACTCCGTGAAGGGGATTGTTGGGTTGCTCTTGGCTCATAGGCGCAGGCCGCGGAGGCTCTCGTTCTGACGGTTGGTGTTTTTTGTGGTTCTATCGTGGCTGTGTTCTTTTTCTTCACAGTCTTTTTTTATTGTACGGTTTGGAAATGTACTGTTTGTTGTTGTGGTAACGCTCTCTGCCCATTCTAACCGCATTTGCAACCCGCATCTGCAACTCGCATTACAACGCGCATTAAAACACGCATTTACATCGGTTGCTGCCTGTACAAATCGCCATACCCTCACAACCCGCATCGCGAGACGGCGGTAACGCGTCAGCTGACCGCCGACGGGAGCTTCCTATGGATCGCCCTCTCTTCTTCATCACGGCGCTGATCAGAATCCTTACGGGCCTGCACAGTCTGTATATGAGCTTCAATGTACCTGGAAGGCAGACCGGTTTCGCGCGCGCCAATCAGCACATGATCGAGGTACCAGGAATACGGCATTAATGCCGACTCTATATGCGTCGCCACGTAGGTATAGCAAGCAACAGCAATCCCATCGCCTGCAATCACGGTAACGCCTTTGATGTCATATCCCATCCCAAGGCCTTCAGCGTTGTCCAGTACTTGCTTCTGGGTCTGGCAAATGTCGAACAGAGCGCCATAGATGACGTCCGCCGCATCACCCGTGTAATAGGCATCACACTTGCCGGAACCGTCCTGCCCTGCCTTGTGAAAGCGCAGTTGATGTTTCGGCAAACTATGGCAGCCCAGTGCCACCGCGCCTGGCACCCGGTGTCGGAGCCGCGCAAGAGACATGTTCGATCCATAGGCGAAGTATTTCACACAGCCTCCCGGGCATATTGCAAAAAGAACGTAGCGCCGTGATTGTGGTATGGGCTACCGCATTGATTTACGATCACAATCACTCGTTAAGTGAAGTTGCCTTCTAGCACCTGTATAGAAGATAGCACCACTATACATATAGGAATGACTACAAAGACGATAGTGTCACTGGTTTTCCAGGTGTTCTCTCGACGAATGGTTTGAACGCGCGCCAGGGTCCACCTGAACAGGAGGTACAGACCAACTACAAAAACATAGCGCAACCACTCAATATACCATTGTGGCCCGAGCGCCAGCCACGGTAAGGCCATACACCCGATCCAGTAGTAGGCTACGACGCGGGCAGTTGACCATTGTTCGATTATGCTAGCCATTCGATCTGGGGCCTAAGGTTGGGGCGCAGGACCGGGTCAAGCGTTCGAGTGCCTTGACTGTTATATACCTTGCTACCACAGGTCAGGATCATTCAGTGCCTCAACACATTGAGTGGAGCCAGTCATAGCCTGTATCTTTTTGCCATTGAGTGATTGCGCCAGCCATCCTATGGGCTGACTTAAAGGGCAAGGCGCTTTTACAACATCTTCGTTGATTTGCTCGAAGCCGGTTCTGGAGTAAAAACCTGGGTCGCCGTATGTGAAAGCCAAACTGACATTCAAAGATTTGAGATGATCCAGGCCAAATTGAATCAGCTTTTGACCAATGCCTGCGCCTTGAACCTGAGTTGCAACCGCGACCGGCGACAAAATGAACGCTTCTTGCCCATTAGGTACAATAAAGCGACTGAAGAAGATGCAGCCAACAATACGCTCTTTTTCTTCTGCAACGAAGCCAATTAAATCTGTTGGCCTGGTTGTAGTAATTAGTTTTTCAACAAAGTCTGCAATGACTTTTCCTTCTTCGTCGCTCTCAGATTCAGAGAACACACTCTTGAACAAGTCAACAACCTCTTGGGTTCTAGATTCACTAAAGAGTGAAAACTTCATAGCGCGTTGCGCAACACGAGTCAAGACGCGTAACGCCGCAAGTTGGGGCGGGCAGCCCGGAGCGAAGCGCAGGGTTGACCGTCCCAGCGAAGCGGCAACCTTGCCTTGTATGGTTGCAATTCAGGAAATGTCATCACGGCGTTCCCTGTATAAAAGGGTAAAGTGAGACCCACCTTCGGCGGCCACCGAAGGCCTTTTGCAGTAACTCGTAGCCTGTAAGGTTCCTAAGAGACCGGTAACAAGTAGGAGCGCTGCAAACTCTAATTCCAGGCACAACTCGAATAGTCATGTGGGCCTCGAGCCCGAATAGCAAGGCGGAGACAGCTTATCATGAATACGCAAAATGGCACCCCAATCAACGTCGGTATCGACACCAGCCAGGATCAACTCGATATCTACGTGCGTCCACAGGGCGATTACTTCTCACACCCCAATACACCTGCTGGCGCCAGGGCTGCGGTG
>JANSYN010000022.1 GCA_024742415.1 Gammaproteobacteria bacterium | reverse complement strand
TCTACCGCAGGCACTGCTCACGCTGCGAACCCGCAAGACCGACGAAATCTCCCTGATCATGTACCTGATGCTCAACCTCGGGATTTTGTGCTGGCTAATCTACGGCGTGTTACAGAACGACCTCGCCCTGATGCTGGCCAATAGCGTTACCTTGCTCTTCTCGCTGCCAATCCTCATGGTCAAGAGTGGTAATAAGCTGGCCGGGCGGGAGTAGCGCGAGTCATCGCTGCGGGTTGGAGATCACCATGCGCAGGTGTGCACTGGTTCGTTACAATGTAAGAAAGCTCTGATTATGTCCTGTCTACCAGATGGGGAAGCTTACGAGTTACCGGTACCCGAGAATTCGTAGTTGAACGCGTACCCTTTATCGCCATCTACAGACAAGTCGGCCCTGAACAGTTGCAAGTCATCCGCGTACTTCACAATGCACAGCAATGGCCGTCAGCGAACTAGCATGGGGGGGCCTGGTTCGGAAGTTCGGTTTGTAAAAGCGTTATAAATCTTCGACTTCCTACAGCAAGTTCGGAATCTGGGAACAACCAAATTCGAGATAGGTTCGGCTACCATACCTGCGGGCCCGTGAAGAACCTGTTACTTTTCTTCGACTTAGTGGCGAGGTTCGGCCCTCTCCCACCTCCTCATAATCGGCAGGTCGAAGGTTCAAGTCCTTCTGGGCCCACCATTTTCTATGGCCGCTCGCCATCCAGTCGCTTGCGCACCGACGCTTCCAGGCTGGTTAGCCCGTGTGTTTTGCCAATCGCTATGGCGCTTTCCGTATCCTCGCCCTGAAGCCACGCGGCGCGAAGGGCATACAGCGCGCCGATTCGGTTACCCGAAGCACAGTGCAGCAGGGCGGGCTCGTCACCGATTTCCGCAAGAATCTGATCGAACATTGCAACGGCTTCGCGGTCGAGATCGTCGGGGCCGCCTATGGGTACACGGTGATAGCTCATACCCAGGGAACTGACCAGAGCGCCTTCGTC
Organism: Gammaproteobacteria bacterium; assembly: GCA_024742415.1. Classification (GTDB taxonomy): domain Bacteria; phylum Pseudomonadota; class Gammaproteobacteria; order Pseudomonadales; family Halieaceae; genus Marimicrobium. The sequence continues at coordinate 5,663 of JANSYN010000022.1, read as the reverse complement.
CCATGCGCTGAATTCGCCGATATCTCGCGCATTGACCACATGGCGCACGCCGCCGGTCTTGGCGTCAGCTAGCTCCGCGGGCGTCGGTTGGCCGCTGATCATTCGATTGGCCTCCGGTATACGGCCACCCTCAATATCGGGCCAAACTACCGTCTGCGGTGTTGCAGCACAGGCGCTGATCAGTAGCGTTAGCATCACAACAAGTGTGTGGTTGGTCTGTTGCCGTGTTGCCATCATTTCGTTTCCATTCCCTTTCTATGCATTGTTCCCGGCCTTATCGTAAACGCCCTTTCTTGCAAGCGCGGCCACGGGAGCTGTGGCGATCTTCAACATTATCGGGGCGTGCGCGCATGCTTCAAAAGAACTCTGAGGATTGAATGACCAAGACTACGAGGGTGCCAACTTTATTGGATACTGACAAGTTAGCGCTTCGAAACCTGGAAAATCACGCCCTCAAACTATAGCTCACCTTCTGGCCTGTTTCTGGCCGTCGATCGCGATCGGTCACGCTCGAGATATGAAGAAAAATCTTCTCCACCATCGCTCGGCTGGACAAATCCAAAGGCCCTCTGTTCGTGCCATGAGCGTATTGTTCCGTTCTTACGCATTTCCGGGAGCCCGTTCCACCAGTGAGCCACTATTGCAGCAGACCGGCCACCTCTGGGCAACTCCCGATCGGAGTATAAGACAGTAGAATTATGCCTCAGCCACTTTTCTTGAGGTGGCAAATCCCCAGTCTTACGCTGCCCGGTGGTTCTGGCACCTTAACTCCTGAAGGCCGGGCCACTCACCCCTTCAATCGATGTGGCCACGGTTGTATAGTCATCAACCGTATCTGGTATTAGTATGCTATTGCAGTCAGCCTATTCAAATAAGACACACAATCAGATTGAGACTATTCATGAAGTTCATTCACATGCCAGCCACAGCAGTTTTCATTGCGTTGCTCGCCGCCTGCAAGATTGAGATCGACGTACCTACCAGTGGTAGCGTGACCACCAGTTCAAGCAACATCAATTGCGCGGCCGGGCAAAGCTGCAGCGTCGATGTGGTTGATATTTTCTTCAATGAAACATTTGTAGCACAGCCTGCAACAGATTTCGTGTTTACCGGCTGGAAACGCAAACACCGCGCTTTGTGCGGTGACTCGTTAACGCCATGCACGATCGACTCTTCAATCGCTGAAGGCAACGCGCCACTCACGGCATTGCTGAACGACCCTGGCGAAATTTTTTATCTGGAACCCCGTTTTCAAAGCACCGGTTTCAAAACACTGGTGACTGGCAACAGCTTTGTGAACTCTATCGGCTGGGGAATCCCCGGCCACGCTGCAACAGCAGGTATCGCCAATCACGAACACAGCCAGGTGATTCAGGGCGGAGCCAACGGAGCCCCAGAGGCGCTTTGGAACAACACGACAGAAGGGCCTCAAATCAGAGGCATACTCGATGAAGGCGATGTGGATTTGTTTATCATGACATCGCTGCCCGCCACCATGAATGGCTACAGGCTCTGGATGGATTATCTTCTTCTCCAAAACCCGGATACACACCTTGGGATCGTGGCACCCTGGATACCCAGCCCTGCATTGGTTACCAGCACAGAGTATGAAAACACCTGGAACAACTTTCACGCCGGCGTGCACGACAGCATAGATACTCTGCGCTCAGAGTATCCAGGCATAGAAATATTCTGCGTTCCTTACGGTGCAAGCGCTGTTGAACTGCGCGCCCTGCTGGACGCGGGCAACCTTCCCGATGTCACTGGAATGACAAGCGGCAACGGAACGGGAATTTTCGTGAACGACAGGCTCGGCCATGCTGACCCAATTCTGAGAGACCTCAGCCGTTTGGTTCTGGCGCGGGGAATCTACGGCATCGATTTGAACAACCTTGCGCACAACACCGGGTACATCACAGACCTTAAAGCACTCGCGCAATCGATTGCAGACGCTCATGACGCAACGTACGACGCGCCCTACCGCTAGGGCGTGCTCTATATACAACTACCGCGGTCTCCTGCGACTCCTGGGCGAGCGCCACAGACCATGACAGTTCAGTTTAGATTGAAGGGGTTGAGGCATCCCGTGAGGGGACTAAAGTCCTTGGCGATGCCGGTTGTCGCTATCCAACCGCCGACTGCCAACATCTGGGTGACTTGATCTGTCAGTAACCAACATCGCCCACACTGACCAACAGTGCTACGTTGCCCGTCTCACTGCCTATTCCAGTCGTCCTGGTCGTGATGCAGGAGGCTAACAGCCCGGCGGCAAGCCAAAGCACGCGTCGCCCCGGCCATCGCTATCGCTATCCACCTGATCGGGGTTGGGAATCAACGGACAATTGTCCACCTGATCGTCCACACCATCCGCATCACTGTCCGTAAACGGCAGTTCATCCTTGACCAGCTCACGATAAGGAAATCTCTCTGTAATGATGTCAAGACCCACCGAATCTTCGACTGTAAAGGCAAGCGCCACCTGCTGCTCGAGGGCCGTTGTATCCTCAACACCTGTGATGGCCAGTTCCTCGAGGAACGATGGAAAACGCAGCGGCCCGTCTTTGACGATCGGCGTGTAGGCGGCCGCCGCATTCGATCCGGGGTTCCAGTTCATCCAGCCTTCGTAGGGAACACGGGATAGCCATAAAGCGTTCGTCAGTAACTCGTCGCCAAACGATTTGCTGTCGCCACCCACGAGCAGGCCATCGCCAACGTCATGCAGACTTGCTACGCTGTCGAGATCGGGCCCATCGTGATAAGCCGACCACACGAGATCCGGTTCACCCCCCCGCTCGACAATTTCAGCAAGCCAGACCTTTTGCTCATCGCTCAATCCGCTTGTGCCAGCGATAACAAAGCCAAGTTCACTGTTTGCAACGGCAACGATTTCGTCGTACACAAAATCGGCAAACGCAAACGCGCCTCCAAATGTACGAACCCAACGCGGTTCCGATGGATTGACAGACGAGTCTTCGTCGTAGCGAATGACCAGCCCGCGAGGTGCGGAATTCTGAATGGTGCCGCCGATTCGGCCAACGGCAATGAACGACCCGTCGGGCGCCTGGGTAACAGCGAAAAGATCCTCGAAGGTCGACGAGGCCCAGACGTTTGACCATCGCACGGTACCGTCGGGGTTCAGTCGCAGCGCATAGGTATTGGAGCCACCCAGTATTGGCCCGGGTGGCGTGTAGCCCGTACCGCCCACGAGCATCAGCCCGTTGTCCGAAGTGCCCGTGACGCCAAATACTTCTTCGTTGAGTCCGACCTGCCCGTACTGCCAGGCCCAAGCCACGGAACCGCCTGCACTGATGCGCGCGGCCCACGGGTCAGACTCCAGGGTTCCATCGGTCACGGTCAACAAGCCGCCGAGAATCACGTCATTGCCTGCCACGCCGGCGATGAACACCTCGTTGATATTCACGTCGGGCGCAGAAAAGTCGCGCGACCAGATCTCATTGCCATCAGCGTCCAGTCGCAACAACCACAGGTCTCCCTGGCGAATACCGGCAATCAGAACGTTTTCGTTTGGCAGCTCGATCACCGAGTGGGGCACAGCCGCGATGCGACGCTGCCAGACGCGGTTGCCGAGATAGTCGACGCGCAGGACTGTGCCAAACGCTAAATCGTTGGCAACTACCAGGGCCCCACCGTCCCGGGTCGGAACGGTTTCGTTGTTGGCGTAAGCAGTTTCGCTTTGATACGCCCGCGACCAGCGCACGGCAGTGCCCGATTCACGCGGTCCGCTGCTGCTGGCGGCAGACGCGGATTCAGGGCTGGCCGACTCGGGCGCGAGGCCGGCCGACGCGGGAACGTTAAAGGGAAACTCGTCGTTGGCGGTGAAAAAAACCCGCTCCGGCGGATTGATCACGTCGAAATCGAACTGGGTCAGGTCGCCCGTCAGCAGTTCGGGCACCAGGTCTACGAAAACTTCCGGTCTGCCGCTTACCTGCCACCAGGGATCGGCTGCCGGGTCGACCTGGACACGGGCTGAATTGCGAACCGTCAATCGGCTCTCGAGTCCAGCGACCGGGATCACACCGAGGGCATCAAGATCGAAGGACAACCGCAGCACTGCAACACCGTAAAGCGTGACGTCCGCGCCAAGGTCGCCGTCAAGTTCCGGCGGGCTGACATTGAGATTGGTATCGGCGGTGCTCGCGATGACCCTGGGTGCGCCGTTGTCGTACTCGACCCCGAGCGTCGCTGCGGCAGTACTCGTTACGCCGAGGCGCGTTCCGGCACCGATGGTTCCGCAGGTACCCACGTAGACGTCCGCATCCAGCGTCGCCGTCAGGGTTGCAATGTTCGAGAGTTCCCCCATTTTGAGAATGTACTTGCCCAACAGGACACTGCCGACCGGCACAATACCTTCAGGCAGCACGGCATCCGCATCGGCGCTGATCTCGCCGGTAAACGAGACGCGGGATTCGCTGACGACTTTCGCCGTCTCCAGCTGGGCGCCTTCCAACTTGAGTTCGCCGACCATGTCGTAGGGTGAAGCCGTCAGCAGGCCGTTGAGTACCACGCCTTCCGCAATTTCAACCGAAAAACCCCAATCGCCGCCGTTGGTCGCACCGCACTGTGCATCCATCTGGCCGCCGTCCGGCGAGCCGTCAGCATCAATGTCTTCGAGGTCATCGTCCGGCAGGAGCGTGAGACAGCTTCGATTCAGGTTGGCATCCGCAGGCTCCGTCAACAGAACGGGCGGTTGATAGGGCAGGCCGAGGGCGCCCAACCGGCTTGACGCCGCTTCAATCGTAATCTCATTCAACCCACTCTGAACGTTCGAGACTTCGCCCTGGAACCCTGTTGGCAGCGAGGTGCCGGGAGGCAACACAAACGAGTCCTGCGCGCTCAGTGCCAGCAGTTCCGCCGTTGGCGATTCAAAGCGAAGCACGCTCAAATTCGGATTGGTTGAATCCCGCTCGACATCAATCAGCGCGTTGGTAGACGCCTGCCCGAGCATCTGCAGGCTCGGGGGCGCGCAGACCGGCGCAGTGGCCAGGGCGGCTGGTGTTGTGAACAGTACCGCTAGAGCGGTGAGCATAACCCTGTGCGCAACTGCACGCGGGTGGGTGACTAACAGGCGTTGCAGGTGATCGAGCTGCATGTTACTTGTGTCTCCAATTACGAAACTTGAAAACACCCCCCACTTCGTCGGAATCAACGTATCTCCTGATCGCGGTTATCGACGCTTGGTGGCCATAACGTATGATTCGGCGAAAAAGCGGAAGCGTTCGCAAAAAAAATAGTACATTGTGAATTGGATGTCCATAACCTGCCGTCATGCTGCAGATATTCAATGACTAGCTTCCCACGTTGCCCCATACCCTGCCTTGGCCAGCGATGCGCTTGCCTGACTGGAAGAAAAAAAATCCGACGCCTGCTCAGGTATTGGAGATTTAGATTCCTGGCCCCCGTAAAGGCGGGCATGGGAATCAAACCACCGCCCTACTCTTTTTTTGAGCACGGTGACGTTCGGACCCTAATAAGTAGTGGGGGGGGTATTTTGACCGCCCCGACGCAACAACCAACATGCCGCGGAGCCCCCCCGGCAAAACCACACCCCCCGTACACCCACAACATGAAATAGTACAGACCCCCCAAAAACACAACCCCACCCCAAAGGCCACACCACCCACCCCCCCGCCCCCCCCCCCCAC
>JANSYN010000027.1 GCA_024742415.1 Gammaproteobacteria bacterium | reverse complement strand
GGATGGACGAACATGAATTGCAAGCTCACCGATGCGGGCACCATTTCAGAAGAATAGGCTAACTTTTCGCGAGGATTTAAGACTCAGCAACTAAGCTAGCGCAGAAAATTTACTCACAACACCTCTTTTATCCTACCTATACTTTCAGCGCAGTATTCGCCGCGGGCGGTCATCGAGCCTGAAGAACGAAGGTCTCGGCGGCTTACCGGGCGCGATTTCCATTCGGGAGCGTCCGGCATCCGTGGAGGACCGGGCGTTGCCGGGTCACTGGGAAGGCGACCTTATCGAGGGCTCCCACAAGAGCTGCATCGTGACGCTGGTTGAGCGCCATTCGCGTTACGTCATGTTGATCAAGCTGGAGAACAAGAAGACCGACACAGTCGTCAACGCCCTTATCCGGCACTCAAGGCGGCTGCCCGAGGAGCTCTACAAATCCCTAACCTGGGACAGGGGCACGGAGATGAAGGCGCACAGCAAGTTCACGCTGGCCACAGACATCAAGGTGTACCTCTGCGATCCGCGCAGTCCGTGGCAACGTGGGTCAAACGAGAACACCAACCGGCTACTGCGGGACTATCTGCCCAAGAGTACTGATCTATCTATCCATACCCAGGAAGAACTTGATTGGATAGCGAGGGAGCTGAACGAGAGGCCTCGAAAAACCTTGGAGTACGAGACGCCGGCTGCTAGATTCAGCGCATGTGTTGCGTCGATCGGTTGAATCCGCAGCCAGAAGCGGACGTTAGGGCCTTGGGACTAATGTGGCAGCTTTCGCCTAGATTCGGTCGCATCGCATTGGGTGGAGGGGACTTCTGCTGCCGATCCGAAGGAAGCGAATACAAGGCACAATTCTCTTCCAAAAACTTAGCCGTAGGATTTATACTTTTCTTCTAACATGTAGCGAAGGCGTCGAAATGAACTTGAAATGTATCGTTTCCCACTCATTGGCGACTGGCTTGTTCGTTGGATTTAGCCAATTGGTTATGGCTCAGGCCGTTCCGCCCGTTGCAACCAAGAACTTTACACCACCTTCGATAACTGTCGGCGGCACCAGCCAGTTAGTAATTGTTGTTGACAATTCAGCGTCGGGAGCGGATGCAACTAACTTGGCCGTTATTGATGGTTTCCCAACTGGTATGACTGTAGCCGATCCAGCAGGTGCGGCTAGCACTTGCACCGGCGGCACCCTAAATGCCGTGGCTGGTGACATCGGCATCTCACTCACTAACTCTTCTGTCCCTGCAGGCGCTAGCTGCCAGATTTCGGTGAACGTCACCGCTGCATCAGTTGGTGCTCTTGCGAATACGACCGCACAGGTTTCTTCAAGTGCAGGAGTCAGCGCGCCGGCTTCAGCCACGCTGACTGTCGCCGCTGCCCCGGTGAGCGCTGCCCCGGCGCAGCCCGTTCCCACATTACCGCATATCGTTTTGATTTTTTTGGCTGCGATTATGGGTTTACTTGGCGCTTCGCGAATTAGAAATGCGCGCCTTTAAATAGGATATTCCAGCCCAATTACCCCAGTTTTCGTCCTATGGTCTCAAGGTCATCATGGCTCGGTTATTGGCTGGTGGCTTCCCTCAGACTCCCTGATTACGGAGAGACTGGCCGTCCCCGATGAGTAGGGCACCCCCGGAGACATCGCATCTTTTCGCTGGAAAGGATTCCAGCTCAACAGCAATCAATCAGCAGGGAGGCCAATGAGAAACAACCTTGCTTGCCCTCCTGCGTGCTGCAGCCCAGGGATGGACGAACATGAATTGC
>JANSYN010000013.1 GCA_024742415.1 Gammaproteobacteria bacterium | reverse complement strand
ACCGGCCCATACCCCCTGCGCTCGAAAGGCTGAGATACTCGCTCCGGTGGCATAGGCCGATGCAGCTGCCTCTTGAGTGAATTCAACTAGCGTTACGGTTGATGAGCAACCGTCAGGCTCCAACCCAGGACCCAACTGCCCATTGTGCTTCTACTGCGCCACCTCCGCGCCGAACCGTACCGCGCAGTCATTAACCGCCCGAGCGCTGTCGCACGGGGGCACCCCTGAAGTGAGTATCTTAGCCTTTCGAACGTAAGGGGTGCCCCCGTGTGGCGGCGCGTACCGCCCTGACCCAGCCCAGTTTCCATTCAATCAGTACTCGGAGATTGCGATCGCTGATCTGGAGCGTTACCCGGGGACGGCAGCCACACCGGCCTATACCCCCTGCGCTCGAAAGGCTGGGATACTCGCTCCGGTGGCATAGCCCGGTGCAGCTGCCTCTTGAGTGGATTCAACTAGCGTTATTGTTGATGCGCAACCGTCAGACTTCAATTCAGGGCCTGATTGCTCGTTGTGCTTCTGCTGTGTCACCTCCGCGCCGAACCGTACGTCGCATTCAGTAACTGCCCGAGCGCTGTCGCACGGGGGCACCCCTGAAGTGAGTATCTTGGCCGTTCGAACGTAAGGGGTGCCCCCGTGTGGCGCCGCGTACCGCCGAGGCCCAACCCCAAGCCCGTTTAATCAGTACTCGAAGGTGCGATCGCTGACCTGGAACGTCACGCAGAGTCGGCCGCTTCAGGTAGGCGAAACCGGGAGAGATTGCGTGGGTTGAAGAGGTGGATTTAGGCGTTTGTGGAATGGGCTTCAATGAGGTGAAAAATGTGCAGGAATCCACCTGAACTTGATTGACAATCATTCTCATTTGCACTAACTTCACAATCCCAGCAACATTTTAGCGCCTTGAACGACATGTACGTTTGCCTCTGTAAACAGATTACCGATACTCAAATCCGTGCCGCTGTGCAGGATGGGGCCAGTTCCTTCAAAGATGTTCGCAACCGCCTTGGAGTTGCCAGCCAGTGCGGCAAGTGTGGCACCCTGACTCGCGAAATTGTGCGAGAGACGCTCGTCGATTCCATGGATGACGATTCACTGTTTTACGCGGTGACCTAGGCAGCAGTGAGAATCTAACTGATTCTCATTACTGTTAATCCTTATAAATCAAGCACTTAGCTTGCGTTGTGCGCGTCTGGGCGGCATACTTGCTGCTTAATTCCAAGGAGCAGTGCAATGAAAGGCGATCCACAAGTCATCCAGTATCTCAATAAAGTCCTCGGCAACGAGCTGGTAGCCATCAACCAGTACTTTTTGCATTCCAAAATGTACCAGGACTGGGGTCTGAAAGAGCTCGGCGATTACGAGTATCACGAGTCCATCGACGAGATGAAACACGCAGATACCCTGATCGAGCGGATTCTGTTTCTCGAAGGTTTGCCAAATCTTCAGGATTTGGGAAAGTTGTTCATTGGCGAGAATACCCAGGAGATGCTGGAGTGCGACCTCAAGCTGGAGCTGATTGCAGTGAAAGATCTGGCAGAGGCGATAGCGCACTGTGAGTCGGTCGGCGATTATGTGTCCAGAGAGCTCTTCGAAAACATTCTGGAGTCTGAAGAGGAACACATCGACTGGATCGAGACCCAGCTGGGGTTGATCGAGAAACTGGGCATACAGAATTATCTGCAAAGCGCCATGCAGGCCAAGCCCTGAGTCGTGCCGCAGCAGTGTGTTGGCTGTAAATTAGCCCGGCGCATGGTACAGAGTGTGAAAACCCCGCTGAAGCGGGGTTTTTTTTGCCTGTGGATTGGTTTTTGGTGGGCACTGGGCTTGGTCTGATAATTTGTGGCTTGTGTCATATAAGGGCCATGGGTACGCCACTAAAGGATGCAACCACACAGGTAGAGTTGATATGTACGTAGACAACCGTAGTGGCTTTCGTAGTGACTTTCGTAGTGGCTTTTATAGTGGCATTTATAGTGGCTTTAGACGCCTGCTGGTGATGTGTGCGCTTGTAGCGCTAGTGGCCTGTGGTGGTGGTGGCGGTGGTGGGTCCGACTCAACCGGGGTTGAGGACCCGACGCCCCCGGTGCCGCCGCCTCCCGCGCCGCCCGTAATGCAGTTGAGTGAGACTGAGGCTGCGCGTTTCCTGAGCCAGGCTAGCTTTGGGCCGAGCCCGGCGGCCATTGGCGAGGTGGTGAATCTGGGCATGGAGGAGTGGTTCCTGGCCCAGTTGGAGGCAACGCCAACGCTGCACCTTGAACGTGTGCTCGCTGATTTTCCTGCGGATGGCCAGTTCCTGGATAGCAATGGCAATCCGCTGCCCGGGCTTGTCTTCCTGCCGTCGCATTCGTTTTGGCAGGCGGCGATTGCTGGTGAGGATCAGCTGCGGCAACGCATGGCGTTCGCGCTGTCACAGATTCTGGTGGTTTCGGCCAACAGCATGGTAGGGCGCTTGCCGCAATCGCTGGCGCATTATATGGACATCCTGACCGAGGGCGCGCTGGGTAACTATCGCGACTTGCTTGAGGCGGTGACGTACTCGCCGGCGATGTCCATCTACCTGACCTACCTGCGCAATGAAAAGGCGGACCCGGTAACGGGGCGCGTACCCGACGAGAACTACGCGCGCGAATTGCTGCAACTTTTCACCATTGGTCTGGTCGCGCTCAATCCTGACGGGAGCCCGGTACAGGTCGATGGCAGTGACGTTGAACTGTACGACAACGACGACATCACCCAACTGGCCAAGGTGTTTACCGGCTTGAGTGTTTCCGGCGTGCCGTTCAGGGCGCCTCTGCGTGCATTGCCGGCTGCAGCGTTTACTGCGCCATTGTCGGGTTTCAACCAGTTTCATTCCCTTGAGCCGAAGGATTTTCTCGGTGTGAGCATTGCTGCCGGAACAGGCGCAGACGACAGTATTCGCCTTGCGCTGGATGCGATCTTCGCGCACCCCAATGTCGGGCCCTTTATCGGTCGACAACTGATACAGCGCTTCGTGACCAGTGCGCCGCAACCGGAGTACGTGGCGCGCGTTGCTGCGGCCTTTGATGCCGGTGAATACACGCTGCCTTCCGGTAAAGTGGTGGGAGAGGGCCGTCGTGGTGACCTTGCCGCAGTGCTCGCTGCCGTGCTGTTTGATGCGCGTGCGCGGGACGTCGCGCCGCGTGAGGAAGCCGGGTTCGGCAAGCTGCGCGAGCCTGTGCTGCGCTTTACCCACTGGGCGCGTGCGTTTGATATCAATAGTGCCGATGCCAGCAACGAGATACTGCTGCGCAATACGAGCAGCAGTCAGGCTTTGGGTCAGCATCCGTACCTGTCACCATCGGTATTTAATTTTTACCGGCCGGGTTACATCGCCGCCGGGACGGAAACCGGCGATGCGAATTTAACGGCACCCGAACTACAGATCACCAATGCCACCAGTATTGTTGGCTATCCTAACTTCCTGACGGCTTATGCGCTGGGCAATACCCCGCAGGTCGACCGTCGCAATGCGCGCGCGTTCGTTCCCGACTACAGCGCGGAGATTGCGCTGGCGGCAGACCCCCAGGCGCTGCTCGACCATCTGGATAAAAAACTGACTCACGGCAATCTCGGCGCCGCGAGCCGTGAGCGTATTGTGGGCATTCTGGATGTGATTAACGGCAGCAGCGAGGAAGGCCGGTTGCTGCGTGCGCAAGTGGCCAGTGTCCTGGTAATGACCACGCCCGATTACATCGTTCAGCGCTAGGCCAGGGAGAAAGACTATGCAAAGAAGACGTGATTTTCTGAAAACCATGGCAGCCACACCGCTTGCGATGTCTGCCGGCTCCATGGCCAATATGTTTGCAGCGGCGCCAGCGTGTGCGACGGATGTGTCCGGCTATAAGGCCCTGGTGTGCGTATTCCTGTTCGGCGGCATGGACTGTCACGACACGGTGCTACCCGTGGATGCAAGCTCCTATAGCAGTCTGGCACAAATACGTTCTCCGCTCCTGCAGTCTTACGCGGCGCTCGCAGGGGGCACTTCGCGTGACCGGTCGAGCCTGCTGGCGCTCAATCCGGCTACTGCCGATTTTGGCGCGCGACGCTTTGGGCTGCCGCCAGAAATGGCGGGCCTGCACGCCTTGTTTGAGCAGGGCGATGCGGCGATTGTGGGTAATGTTGGCCCATTGCTGGCGCCTACCACGGCGGCGGATTACTTCCAGGGCACGGTGGATTTACCCGCGCGCCTGTTTTCACATAATGACCAGCAGTCCACCTGGATGTCATTCGGGCCTGAGGGCTCCCAGTTGGGCTGGGGCGGGCTGTTTGGTGATGCCGCTGTGCAGGCGGGCGCTAACGCTGAGGGAATCTTCTCCCAGGTGTCGGTTGCGGGAAACTCCGTCTTTCTCACAGGGAATGCAGTCTCTGCCTACCAGATCAGTCCTGAAGGTGTGCCTTCCATTGGGCTGATTGATGCCGCTGGTGATCGCTTCAATGCAACAGCGCAGGCTCGCGTGCGGGATCATTTTATTGTCGCCGGAGATCAACGCGTCAATCTCTTCGAGCGCGATCTCGTTAACCTGAGTCGCATCTCCCTGGATGCGAACGATCTTCTGGATACAGCCTTGCAATCCCGCTCAACGCTGAATACCGCGTTTCCGGCAAGCCCACTGGGGGGGCAACTGCGCGCTGTGGCGCAAACCATTTCCGTGCGGCAGTCGCTGGGTGCCTCCAGACAGGTGTTCTTTGTTGCGCTGGGCGGTTTCGACACGCACTCGGCCCAGGCAAACGACCTGCCGGGTTTGCAGCAGGACGTGGGTGATTCCATCGCTGCATTTTTTGCGGCAACCCAGGAACTCGGTGTAGCCCAGGACGTAACCACATTTACCGCGGCCGATTTCGGCCGTACGCTAACCGTGAATGGCGACGGCACCGATCACGGCTGGGGTTCACACCATTTTGTAGTTGGCGGGGCAGTCAAGGGCGGTGATATCTATGGCGATATACCGCCACCGGTACTCGGTCATAGCCAGGATGCCGGTAACGGCCGACTCATACCCACCACGTCAGTTGAGCAGTTTGCGTATCCACTGGGCCGCTGGTTTGGTTTGAGCGAGGCCAGCCTGACCACGGCACTGCCGGGTCTTGCTCGCTTCAGCGCCGCGCCGCCTGCGTTTATCTAGTGCAGGTCGTTGTTTTGTGGCCGCGATCATGAAGCGAATAGAATCCGTTTCCGGCAGGACAGAGAGGGTACAATTAAAATTCCTGCGCAAGAGAGCAACGGTGTCGCGTCTATTTCTTGAAAATCTGCGTGCCGATCATGCCCGTAACTTCGGTTGGGCAATGGCATGCTGTGCGTGGCAACAGGAGCTTGCCGAAGATGTACTGCAAGAGGCATACCTGCGTGTGCTCGATGGGCGCGCGGTTTTCTCTGCACGCGCATCGCAGCGCACCTGGTTTTTTGCAGTTATAAAGCACGTTGCCAGTGACATTCAACGAACCCAGCAACGACGTAACATTCTCAATCTGCAAGTCGTCGCGGACGCGGCAAGTGACGTGACACAGGCGGCACAGTTTTCCCATTCGCACGAGCTGGCAGAGCGTGAGGAAGCAAGCGCAGCGCTACGACAAGCACTGCTGCAGCTGTCACAACGCCAGCGCGAAGTCGTGCATCTGGTCTTCTACGGTGAGCTCACACTGGAAGAGACGGCCCATGCCCTTGACATATCCGTCGGCTCGGCCCGCACGCATTATCATCGCGCCAAGCAACAACTCGCGCAGCTTCTGAATCTGGATGCAGACCATGAGTAATACGCGCCAACCGGGCGACAACCTCGAACGTGAGCTGCACAAGCTGTTCAGGCAGCTACGCGAGGCCGAGAGTCAATCCTTGCCTGAGTTTCCTGCATCGGAACCTGACGCCTTCTTTGTCGAACGCAGCATTGACCGCTCCCTTGTGCAGGCGCAGAAACTCACGGATTGTGAATCGCCCGCGTCAGCACTGACGACGGGCAGCCAAACGCCGAACACGGCAGGCGACACCTTCAATCCCCGTGCCCCGATGCGCGCCACCGGTGCTCTTGCAGCAGCGGTGTTGGTTGCACTGCTGGTGCAGCCCGGCGACAGAAATCCCGAGGACGTTTATCTCGACGTTATGCGCAACAGCAACATAATGACAGACGACATGCTCATGGCTTCGCCCGCCATCGTGCCCGAACAGGCCTCGTTCGATGATTTCTTTGGTGAACCCGATGGCGCCGATACTGACTATGACTGGCACTGAGCCTTCACTTTGTGAGACTGGAAAAATGATCAAGCAATACATCCTGAGCATACTGGCGGTCGTCGTAGTGCTTCTTGCCCCGCCGTCCTTTGCGCAAAATCTCGACCCGGCAAACCCGCGTGCCGATCGCCAGATTCTTGCGATGGGCCTGTATCCGCCGGATCTGATTATGCGTCACCAGCAAACGCTTGGGATTACTGATGTACAGCGCAAGGCGATGCTGCGCCTGGTGAAAGAGTTCCAGAATGAGGTGGCGGAGCTACAGTGGGAGCTGCAAAACAAGCAGCAGATTATGCGCCAGTCTTTAGGCCAAACGCGTGTCGATGCAAAAGCAGTCTTGCCTGAGGTCGAGGCGGTACTTGCACTTGAGAGCCAGTTCAAGTTGGCGCACTTCAAGTTGCTGATCGCGATTAAGAATGAGCTCACTGAAGAACAGGTTAAATTGATACGCCAGCGTTTGCGCGAAGCGCGCGCAGCCAGACGATAGCGCAGCGGGAGAGCAACAAGCGATATTGTAATTTTCGTCGCCAATGACACCAGTCGAATCCACTCAAGAGGCAGCTGCATCGGCCTATGCCGCCGGAGCGAGTATCTCAGCCTTTCGAGCGCAGGGGGTATAGGCCGGTGCAGTTGCCGTCTATGGGTAACGCTCCAGGTCAGCTATCGCAATCTCCGAGTACTGATTGAACGGGAACTGGGTTGGGTCAGGGCGATACGCGCCGCCACACGGGGGCACCCCTTACGTTCGAAGGGCTAAGATACTCACTTCAGGGGTGCCCCCGTGTGACAGCGCTCGGGCGGTTACTGAATGCGAATTATGGTTCGGCGCGGAGGTGGCGCAGTAGAAGCACAACGAGCAACCAGGCCCTGAATTGAAGTGTGACGGTTGCTCATCAACAATAACGCAAGTCGAATCCACTCGAGAGGCAGCTGCACCGGGCTATGCCGCCGGAGCGAGTATCTCAGCCTTTCGAGCGCAGGGGGTATAGGCCGGTGCAGCTGCCGTCCGGACGTAAAGCTACACAAAAAGAAAAAAAGCAGGCTCCAAACACCCATTGAACAGGCACGAGCCATGACTGAGCCTTGTGCGCCAATGTGTTGATCCGTTCTCAGGCGGTGAGCTCGGGTCGATCTACCAGCATCACATCCCGGTTGCGGCGTGCTTCCTGTACTTTTACAACAGCAGCACAAACCAGTTGATCCAGGGCCGCGCCCGTCACGCCCTCGCAATCGAAGCCGCATCGACCCTCCTGCACCAGCGCCATCAGCATTAGCAGCTCTCTGGAATCCAGATGAATCGTTGCACCTTCCGCGTTGTGATTGACAAGGTTCATAGTTCTCCTCCAACTCGGCCAGTGTCGGCCGCCCAAACGGTTCCTTGGCTGCGCGCCAAGAACGAGTGCCCAGTCACGATGGGGCACCTGTAGGGAGTTTTAGCAACCTCTCAGGCTGAAACAAAACGAAAAATGGAGAAAAGTACAGAAAAGCAAAATGATTCACCGGATGGCTTGGCTGATTTGCGGGAATCCTGAACGACACCAGCTTGACTCTCAGTGGGGCTTGCGTCCGATCTGGAACGGTAACGCGATGGGGCAGCACCTTGGCGGCGGGGCAGGTCAATATTCTACCTCGCCTCCGTCCAGATTTGCTTCTATCATGTGATTGGGTTGAATGAATGGAGTTGCAGATGCCTGAAACAGACAGGAGCATGCCGTTGCACATTGATATTGTCTCCGATGTGGTATGCCCCTGGTGTGTGGTTGGCTACTTGCAGTTGCAAAAGGCACTTGCGACGATGCCCGGCGTATTTGAAGTCACGGTGCGCTGGCAGCCTTTCGAACTTAATCCCCAGATGCCACCCGAGGGCCAGGAGCTGCGTGAGCACTTAAGGCAGAAATATGGCAGCACGCCGCAGCAGGGTAGTGCCGCAAGGCAGCGTCTGGTGGAGTTTGGCCAGGCACTGGGGTTTCACTTTGATTATTACGATGGTATGCGCATGGTCAACACGTTTCGTGCGCACCAGTTACTGCATTGGGCCGAGGGGTTTGGCTTACAAACTACGTTGAAGATGGCGCTTTTCGAGGCGTTCTTTTCGCAGCGTCAGGACGTGAATGACCCGGCGGTGCTCGTTCGCTGTGCGCAAGACGTGGGATTGGATGCGGTCGAGGCGTCTGCAGTCCTCGGTGACGGTCGCTATGAGGATGACGTTCGCCGGGCGCAGCGCCACTGGCAGGAACGTGAGGTGTATGCGGTGCCTGCGTTTTTCCTGCAGGAACGCTATCAGGTGCCTGGCGCACAGGAGTCGCCGACCTGGATAAGACTGTTGAACAAGATTCACCAGCGTGAATCGCACGCGGCCTCTGGATCCTGAAGCCGCTCATGGGGGATAGCTTTGCGTAGAATCTGCGGTTATAGACTGGGGAAGTTTTTGCGGACACACACAAGGCCCGCAAACCGCGCATGGATCATCGGCACGGCGTGAGCGTGGTGGCGAAAGATGTGTACGCATTGGTATTGCGTTGTTGCAATGTGGATTGCACATGGTTGCCGCGCCGATCTGATTAAAATTTTGAGGTAAGGATGCATTGTCGATAACAGTTGAAGATCACATAGCCATTGAGCGGTTGATGTATACCTATGCCCGCTGCGCAGATGACAAGGACTATGCGGGCTTTGCCCGGGTATTTTGTCAGGACGCTGTTTTTGTCTACCACGGCCAGGACGTGACACCACTAGCGGCGATACAGGAGCTCATGCGCAATCTTGAGAGCTTTCAAGTGACCCAGCACCGGGTGCAGAACGTTCTTTATGATGTGCAGGGTGATAATGCTTCGGGCACGACGTATTGCCTGGCTTCCCATCTTGTTGCAGATGATACCCCGCCGCTCAAAGTCGACATGGCAGTGAACTACCGCGACGCCCTGCGCAGGGAAAGTGGCTGTTGGTTGATAGCCCGACGTGAGTTTACGGTATTGTGGACGCAGACCACCGCGGTGGACGAGCTGCGGTGATGACGGCGTCTGATGGGTGCCTGTACAACGCTGACGTCGTTTTTGCGATGTTGGCGCCCGGGGGTGCTTGTGCCTGAAGTGTCTGAACAGGCATTAGTGGTGATTGATCGGCGCAAAGGCGTTCTTGTCAGCGCCAGCAAAGCGGCCATGGAACTTCTTGGCCTCGAACAAGGCAGCTGTGAGGGTTTGAAGCTACAACGGGCCCTGCCGGTGGATCGTCAAACACAGGTGGCGCTGGAGCACGCCCTGACATCGCAGGCGCCGGTTACCATCCCGCCGTTCACCTTCGGCGCTGACCCATCAAACGAGCGTCTATGCGCTGCGGTTGTGATACCCCCGACTGATACCAAAGGGCACGCTGCGTTGCTATTGTGGCCTGTATCGAGTGATGCAATCGCGGCCTTCGACCCAGCGCCGGCAGTGGGCGACACGCTTGCTGTATTGGGTGTTGATCGTATTCGCCTGGTGAGCCAAGCACCGGAAAATGGTAGCGCCCAACTTATGCACGCCCTGCGCAAAAGCCTGAATGAAGTTGTGCGCGCCAATGATGCGGTCTCCGCTGTTATTGGCACGGCCGTTGTTATTCTGCTGCGCGACATCGATATTAGTGGCGCCCGGGATATCTGCCGCGCGTTGCTGTCGCATCTCCACCTGAGCGTTAAGCAGGAGGCGTCTGGCAACTTTCACGCCCGATTGCGGATTGGCCTGGCCCGGTTGAACTCAGAGCGCAGTGCGCAGGCCACTTTTCTTGCCGCGGAACGCGCGATGCTGCAGTCCAGGGTCAGTTGGGAATCACAGCAGGTGCGCGCCGAAGATGCGCAGGATTTCCTTTACCTGGTGACAGATGCCGTGTTGCGCAATACAACGTATCGCAGTGCCCATTCGCAAGCGCCAGCTCCGGTCGAGCAATCTGTTGGTGGCGGCGTATCGGTACCGGTGGCTGTGCAACCGATTGATACCGATGTTGCCGGATACGTGGTAGACAACATGGAAGGTGCTGTCGACCAGGCTATGTTTCTGGGGCGTCTTGATATGCCGGTTTCAATTGTGGGGCCAGCGGGTACGGGGAAAATGTATGTGGCGCGTGTGCTGCATGATGCCAGCGCCGCGACGGATATGGTGCCGATTGATTGTCGCGAGCTGAAAGGCCGCAAGCAGGCGGAGGCCCGTATCAGTCGCGAGCTGGCGCGCGGTGAGGGCAAAACACTGGTCTTCAAATCGCCACACCTGTTGCATGCTGATGCCCAGATCAAACTCGCCAGGCAGATCAGTTCGCGCACACTGGCCGACGCAAAACCGCCGCGCGCACTAGCCAATATGCGCTTTGTTGCCTTGTTTCCGCATGAGCTGCACGTGCTGATGCTGCGCTCAGAACTCACCGAAGCCTTGGCCAGCGTGTTTGCGGGCTTTCCAATTCACGTGCCTCCAATCAGGGATCGGAAGCAGGCAGTGCTGCGTTGGGCTCACAAGATACTGTTTCAGGAAAGCGCTGCCATGGATCGCCCTATGCGTGGCTTTACCGCAGATGCTGAGCAGGCCATGTTGGTGTATGACTGGCCCGGCAATATTAGCGAGATGCGCCAGTGCATTCGTGCGGCGCTGTCCAAGACAAAAAAGAACTGGCTTACCCCGGTAGATCTTGGTCTTTTTGACGGTATCGATCCAGAAGGCAGTCACTATGTTCCGCAGTCGCAACCCTTTCTGGCGGGGAGCGCGGCACCAGGCGCTATCGCTGATAGTCTCAACCCCTCCACGCTGGAATCGCTGGATGTTGCCCTGGGCCAGGCGGTGCGGGCGGTACTGCAACTTGATGCGCTAAAACCCCTGGGGACATGGCTGGACGACGACCTGGTACAGGCGACGCTGGATCGCTATCGCGGTGACGTACCTCGGACCGGTAAGTTTCTGCACACGAAACCGCGCAACGTCAGCCGCTGGCTACCCAAAGTGGAATCACGCGAAGCAGACCGGGCCAACAGCGCGCTGTGGCAGACCCCTCGGCGTTTGCTGCGTGAGTGGGTGCGCGAGGCGTCCCCAATGGATGAATCTCCCATGGAGATGCTACAAAATAAACTGCTGGTTCACCTGGAAAACCAGGCATCCGGATTGAGTACAGCAAAGCGTGCGGTAATTCTGGGAGTTTCTACGCCCACCTACCTGAAGCGACTGAAGCTCAAGTCAGGTGCTGATGAGCAGCAGGTCTAATGTTGAGTGAACCCAAGAGACTAACATGGCAAACAAAGACACCCTGGAAACCTCGCGCGCATCGATGACGGATGCCGGCGTACATCGTTCCAAAACCGTGGAAGAGTATGCTGCGGAGTTTGAACGGTTGAAGCAGGAAGACCTGCCACTTTGTTTGGGATTTTCTGCACGGCTGAATATGCTTTGGGACCTTGCCGCTGCTGCTCCGCCCCAGGCGGAGGGTCGAGTCATCAGTATCCTGGCGATTAATCGCAGCTGGAAAGAATCCGATGTACGCAAGTGGCTGACCAAGGATGTACTGCCACCACGGCTGGACCTCCAAAATATGGTGCGTTTTTTGGTGGCGCAGCTGGGCGAAGGGCAGGATGTTATGCGCTGGGAAGCCTTTCTGATCTACGGATCACCCATAGTCTCGTCACCGATCAGCAGCGCCATGTATCGTGAGGACCGCACGCGCAGGGAAATCGCCTCTACCATTTTCGCACAGATCACTGACGAGTTCGGTATCGCGCCCTCGGCGTATGATGCAGACCAGGTGTTTCAACGCTGCCTGACGTTGATGCACAAGTTCAACATTTACGAACTGCGAGATTTCCAGTCAGGGCATCTCGAACCCTTCCGAAACTATATGTTCCCCAAAGAGTGAGAACCGCGTCACATTTTTTCAGCTGATGCCGCGCAGCAGTGTCTGCGGCGCCAGGTTCTCACGCCGCACAGCAGCGTAATCTGGCAAGTCAAGCTTTTTTCTCACGCGCGAGCCAAACCGTTTGAATGCCCCCTGAATAGTCACTGAACCCAGCAAACATGCGGGTTGCAGGGCTGCGTCTATGCCCCTGCGCGGCCTTCGCGGTGCGCAAAAAATCGACTTTCTGGAGAAAACTAGAGTTTTAGCTTGCCGGAAAAACGCCTCGTACAAATACTGTAACGGCAAATGAAATTGCTTCAGAACCAATTGCGTTAACCATACGTGAACAACAACAAGACGAGGGCGAAGATGAGTAACGGAAGCGATGAAATGGATATCAGCGGTGTAAAAATCGCTGTTGTCGATGACGCCAAAACCATTCGAATGATGATGTCCCATACGCTACGCGGCATGGGGTGCGAGGTGGAATGTGCCGAGGACGGCTACAAGGCCCTGGGCATGCTGCGCCGCTTCAAGCCTGACATCATCTTCCTGGATATCACCATGCCGGAGCTTGATGGCTACCAAACCTGTTCACTGATTCGTAATGCGGAAGACACGCGGGAAACCCCCGTGATCATGCTGTCTTCTTCGGACGGTATCTTTGATATTGCGAAAGGCCAGGCGCGTGGGGCTACGGCTCACGTGACCAAGATTCCGCCCGAAAGCGTACTGCGCGAGCTTATCTACAAGCATACGCAACGCAAGGCAGCCGCATAGCCATGAACGCATCAGCACTTCAATCGCTTGAGCTGATTCAGCGCATCCACGCTGAAGAGGGCGTATTGGCGCCCAAGCTCGAGGAAAACAGCCTTAGCTGGGTCGGAACATCCCTCGGAATAGCCGGGGTTCCTGTCTTGATCGGCGAAGGTGAAATTGAAGAGATTATCGAAACACCGAACGTAACACCTATTCCCGGAACGAAACCCTGGGTCATGGGCGTTGCAGCGTTCAAGGGCGGTTTGCTGCCCATATTCAGCGGAGATGTGCTGTTCCGTGGCCAACCCTATGTTGGTCGTGTGCGTGAATACTGCATGGTCATCCGTCGTCCAGGGGTGTACTTCGGTCTCACTCTCAGCGACGTACAACGAGACCTTCGCTTACCAATTGAGGATCGAATAGCGGACCATCCGGTCGATCCCGATTTCGAAAAATACACACTCGGCGGTTTCAACTACCGAGGCGAATTTCTGGCAATTCTCGATATTAAAAAGGTGGTTGCAGACGAAGAAATCTCTGATGCGTCGGCCACTACCAATTCTTCGAATGAGGGTAAGAACGATGAGCAATAAAATGAAGAATCGCACATCAAGCTTCTGGGTCATTGTAATGACGTTGGGAATACTTGGGTGCCTGGGCGGTGTTACATACACCTTTTTCATGATTCAGCAAGAGGCCGGGCAGGAGGGCGATCACCGTCTCGCGGCCCAGCAAATGCGACTGCTGACGCAGCAGATCGCTGCCAACTCCCGCGCAACGGTACAAGGTGAGAAATCGGCTTTTGAGGCACTTGAGAACAATGTTGGCAGCTTCACCATGGAGCTCCAGCAGATGCAATCAATCGGACTCAACTCTGAAATCAAGCGTGTGAAGACACGCTGGGAGCCGGTTATTGAATCTGCGCGGACGCTGTCTGGCGCTGGTGACCGCGTTGTATTCCTGCACTCTGTATCCAACGAGTTGGAGAAGAACATCAAGCCGATCCAAAGCGAGTTTGCCGAGGTGGTCGACATTCTTGGTGATGAGCAGGTTTCTTCCGGCACAATCATGGCGGCGCAGAAAACACTGTGGCTGACTGAGCGTATTGCCCGAAACATTGAGAAAATCCTGGCCGGCGGTGAAGAAAGCCAGGCTGCTGCTGACGAGTTCCGTACCGACGCAGCGGACTTTATTCGTATCGTTGATGCACTCAATAATGGCAGCCGCGTGATGGGCGTAGAAAAGGTTCGTGACCTCGACGTTATCGAATCTATCCAGTCTGCCTCCAATCTGTTTGCCGTTGTATCCACTTCTATTGAAGAGATTGCCAATTCATCGACTGAGATGCGCGAGGCTGCTTTGGCGCGCGAGACGATCATTCGTGATGTTGACGCCCTCAATGATGCGGTGTCTGCGCTTGAACCCGCTATCGAGAAGATGATGCTCGCTCGACTCGGTGACCGTAGCACATTGATGGTGCTGTTTGGCCTTCCCGCACTGCTGGCAGTGGGTATGCTGGTGTTTATGTACCGCTCACAGCGACGCCGTGTTGAGTACACCGAGAAAGGTGTTGCTGAAATTAATGGTGCGCTGGTGCGTATCTCCGAAGGTGACCTGACGATCCAGGTTCCGGAGAACAACACGGTAACACGTGAGATCGCCAGGGAAATCAATGCTTCGACTGAGCGTCAGCGTCAGCTGATCCGCAACATCAAGACGCCGTTTGAGGTATCTAAGAAAGAAATTACCGAGATTGGTATCTCTGCCGAAGGCCAGGTGAATAAAGGTCGCAAGTTGACAGTTGCGGTTGCTGACTCGATTGCTGCAACCACCGAAATGGTACGCACGTCCGAGAAGATCAAGGCGTCGACAGCCGAAGCGGCTACGACCTCTGAGCGTAACCGCCAGCGAGTATCCCAGGGTTATGAACTGACGAAGGACATGTCGAAAGCATCGGCAGACGTACGTGAGGCCGTTCAGGAAACATCGAAATCAGCCAAGCGACAGGGTGAACTGATTCAGTCTGTGACTGCGGCTGCAGAATACATTCAGGCGCTGAACACAAAGATCTCGGTTGTTGCGATCAACACGCGTATCGAGGCTGAGAAAGCGGGAGAACATGGCCGTCCGTTCCTGGGTATTGCTGAGGCTATTGGTGACCTGCTGCGTGAAGCTGAAGAAGAAGGTCGCAAGATCATATCCGAAGTGCGCATGCTGCAGAACCTGTCAGCGGACAACCTGGCGAGTATGGAAAACACGGTAGGAACGGTTGTTACCATTTTGGAGTATATCGACCGTCTGGACAGCTCTCTCGAGGAAATCAACGCCGGTTCATCTGCGATCTCATCGATCATTACATCGGTGGATGATGCCGCGGGTCGCTCTGCCGATACCGCACGCGAAATGAACGCCGCGATGGACGAGATCCGTGAGCGAAACCTGGACATCAGTGAGTACTCCGAATCAACACAGGTCGGTGTCAGCAGCTTGCAGGATTCCATGCGCGCCGTGGCCGAGAGCCTTAGCCAGTTCAAAATTGAGGACGAAGTGGGCGAGTCAGAAAGTGACGTTAATCTCGCCAACGTTGAGAGCCTCGAGCAAATCCAGGGAGCGACTGTTCTCTATCGCGAAGAAGAAATGCAAGCGATGGAAGAAGGTCAGGAAGAACGCGCATCAGCCTAATACGCTGGTGCCACTCTGGACATTAGGAATAACGGGAGGTTGATACAGTGAACAAGAAGCCAGATATAGTGTCTCTGAAGTGGGTTGTCGGTTTGATGAACAGTCAGGCCGACAGCGCTGAGGCAGCACTGGTCGCATACAGCAACGACCCCAGCAAGAAGGAAGCACTGTTGCGGTGCATGTGGGCGGTGCACCAGATCACTTCAACGCTGAAGGCGTTGGGGATGCGCAAGGCAGAGATGCTGACTTTGGAAATGGAGCGCAGTCTCAACTTCCTGTACAAGGACAAACTTGCAGGGGAACGGCGTAAGCTCGCTATGGGCGGCCTTATGCAGGCGCTCAAGGTGATCCCGGCTTACCTCGACCATACGCTGGATGTGCGTCTGGATACCGGTCGCGGCCTTGATCAGTACGTAAATGACCTGCGTCGCTGGGCGGGCGAGAAGCCGCGTCCACGCGCCTATTTCTTCTATATGAATGTTGAAGAAACGGCCGGCATCTCGCAGGGTACATCGCCCAGTTCAGACGAAGAGATCAAAGCCAGGGCCAATGTTATGCTGGCGCTGTACCTGGAAATGGCCAAGCAGGGATTGCGTCGCCGCAAGGTCGGCGAAAGCATGAAGACTGTGGCGCGTATCGCCCGCAAGATGCAGATACTGTTCAACGGCACAAAGCCTGAGCGTTTCTGGTTTGCAATGATAGGACTGTGCGAGGGCATCGCCGCCGGTATGATTGTGCCCGATGAATGCATTGCGCAGATCTTCAAAGCGGGTGCTTTCAGTATCAAGTATGCCCGTGAGAACGGCAGTGAGATCGATCCAGCGATCGATTACGACGAATACCTGCAGCAGATGCTGTACTACGTGGCAACCTGTCGCTCCAAGCCTGTACATATCTCTGCGGTGCGCGCTGCGTTTGGTGTTACCGACAGCACTGTGTTGGACGCCCGTCATGGCCTGGTTCATAGCGATGCACTGATTATTGCCATCAACGGCGCACTGGGTCAGCTCAACGGGGTGGTAGAGCTGCTTGGAACCGCGCAGTTGAGTGACGAAGAGCAAGAGGAACTGGTAGAGAATGTCGTTGATGGTCTGGAAGCGGCAGAAAACCGCCTGATTGCAGCTGGTCAGCTGGCACATGCAGATTCAGTAACGGCGGCAAGACGCCCTTTTTCTGCGATCCGGGATTCAGGTAAGACGACAGCACCTTCAGACAAAATTATTCACGATGCTGTGCGAAACATTGCCGATGTAGTGCTTGATCTCGAGCATAAACTCAAGCACGGACTGAACAGCTCAGTGTCGGGACGTGAGTTCGAGCTGCGCGAGAGTGTGGTGACCGCCACTTTCAACCAGATGGGCCTGGTAGAGAACTACCTGCACCAGATACTGCGACGCAAGTCATTGAAAAGCGCGCTTGATAAGAAGCCATCGGACATACAAGGCACCGTGCGCCTGACCACGGCACTGCAGCGCTTTCTTAACAAGACTGACCAGGGCCACGAGGAGCTGCGCGAGGCGGTCAAGGCTGCTGACAATGGCGAGGCCAATATTGATCACCTCTACACGCTCGCCAAGGCATTTCTGGACGAACAGGAAACCATGCCGGATCGCAAGGCCATTGACGAGTCTCTGGTGTTGCTTGAAGAGATCACCGATGCGCTGGGTTTTGCCGGAATGCGGGAAGAGTCGGAAGTCATCGATAACTGCAAGAACTGGCTCTCTGCTGCCAGTGATGCAGGTGCCGTACGTGAAGACGAAGCGTTCCGATACTTTGCGGAGGCCTTCGCCCAGGTAGAGATGCACATGCAGCGGTCATTGATTGATCCGCTGGACGATACATCACACATGCTGGCGCTGGCCAAACAGCGTTCAACAGAACTTGCCGCACTGCGTGCAACGTTGCCGCCCGGTCGCAAGACGCGACCGGTTGTCAGTGTTGACGCTATCTCGGTAGCAGAGCGTAGCACGGTAAAAGATGGCGACATCCCTCCAGAGTTTCGCGAGGTGTTTATCGAGGAGTCTGAAGAGATCGTAGCGGAGCTGTCCAAACTGACCGAGCAGTGGCTGCAGCAGCCCGGCATCAACGAAACGCTGCGCGACATCCGTCGTCACTTCCACACGTTCAAGGGCAACGGCCGAGCAGTTGGCGCCAATATCCTGGGCGAACTCGGATGGGCGGCGCAAGACATGCTCGACCGATCACTGGACGGAGAACTGGAGCCCGGTGACGGTGTGCAGCACCTGGTAAGTGAGGTCGTTGAGGCACTTCCAGACCTGGTCGGTTCATACAGTAGCGAACAGGGTCCCGACGTCGAACGTATTCGACAGCTTACGAACCAGTGCTTTGCGATGGCTGCGACAGGTTCAGCGGAGCCGGCGTCGCACTAGGCGACCGCTTCCAGCCATCCGAATAACAGGAGAAGAATAATGCGCACTGATAAGGATCTCGATGCCCTCGGGAACAATGACGGGATTGATATGGAAGATGATATGCAGGAAGACTCGCTCGAATGGCTTCTGGACATGGAAGACGCCGAGCAGGAAGACAGTCTCTTCAAGGTAGAGGGTGATGTATACCGTGACGAGGGTCTCACTGAATACGAGGCGCAAGTTGCCTCGCGACCCATGACTCGGGGCAACGCCGGTGGGGACGACCTGGAGAACTATGTCGCTGAGGAGATCGTTATTTCATCTGAAGGCGCTAACAGTGATATCTATGGCGTAAGGGACGAAAGAGAAACAGAAAAAGCAAAGACCGTAGAGAATGAAAAGTTCATGGCGGTAGAGTTCACTCGCGGTGATTCCACGGCCGATTCAAGACGCTCATCAGTAGAAGAGGGCGCGGACATCTTTGGTCTGGATAATGACGACGACATCGGCGAGACGCAACTCACTATCAAGCGCGTCAAGAAAACGCCAGCTTCGCAAACCACGGCTGCCTCCGCCGAGATCACTTCTAATGACATGGAAACCGCTGCAGCGACTGAAAAAGGCGAACGTGTAGAGCAGCCCGAAACCCTGGTTGCCAGAGACACATCCCATGTTGACCTGGGCGAAGAGCAGCCGATGTTTGGCGTTGGTTCGAGCGCACAGTCTGTTGCCGCTGCCGTAGGAACAGATGTGACCGCTTCAACACTGGGTGACTTCGAAGATAGCCTGGGTCTGGACCTGGATGGTCTCGAGGAGGCGCCTGTCACTTCACAGGTTGCTGATCCGCAGACCCAAACTGTTGCCAATGAAAGCGTCGACATCAATGCAATGGATCTGCTGGGCGAGGGCGACAGCGTACTGGATTATGTGGCAGACGCGCAGAAGCACCTTGACGATACAGATTTTGACGAGATGCTGCTCGCTGCCGAAACGCTTTCGTCCGATGAAGAGATGGACTTCGATGATCTGGCGATAGAAGAATCCGAGGATGTGCTGTCGCTGGATACGTCAGAAGACTTCAGTATTGATTTTCATGAAGACTTTGAGCAGGTGGGCGATGCATCGCCTGACTCTGCTGCAAACTTCGCCATGCTGATTCCTGCCGTCATGCAGGAACTACAAGAAGCGGCTAAAAAACGTATGACAGAGCTTGGGCAGCCGATAGAGCATCTGCACATTGATGCGTTACCTGCCCTGGACGATGCTGCGGCGGCGCAGTGCATTGCACAGGGATTTGCTCCGATCTCCCAGGTGTTGACTGTGATGCCTGCCGCCCTTGGCTCGCTTGAGCCTGAGCAGGCAACCATGCTCTTCGTGCGGCTGGTCAACACCGAGCATGACGATGCCAACTGGAATAGTATTTTTGACGCCGGCTTTTCACCTGACTCAATGGCCGAAGAGCCCGCGGCTGCAGAACCGGCGCCTGTCGACCCGACGCCTGTAGAAGAATCCTCAATGATGGCAAGCCAGGCGGATGATTTGGGCTTCCTCGACGACGAGGATGATTTTGATTTCGGCGCGGCGAATGAGGCAAGCGCCGAAGAGGGCCTCGACGGATTTGGCGACGACGTCTTTGGTGACGCATTCGCCGCTGAGATGGACAACGACCCTGACGCGCTCGACAGCGACTTTGGTGCGGACATGGATCTGGATGCGGCCTTTACTGCCATGGCAGCAGAGGGCGAGTCTGCCGATGACGATCTGTTGAGCAACGAGCTGGGGGCGCTGGAACGCGGGCTGGATGAGGCTACTGAAGGTGCCGTGACAGAAGAAGCCATGGCGCAAGTTCAGCCGGTACAGGTTGAAGCCAGAAAATACAGTACCAGCAGAAAACCGGCCCGCAAGGCCTCGCAGCCAGAAACGGCGGCTGGCAAAGACCGGCTGGTGGTGCATGCCGGTGCGGATGCGGCAGACATCAGCTGGTGCATTCCGAAGGGAGTTGCTTTTAGCAAGTCCTCTGAGAATGCCGGCGACATTTTTGCTGATTTCCTCGACGCGTTCATCGAAGAAGGCTCGGCAGAAATCGAGCGCCTGGAAGATCTTGTCAGTGAGTGGGAGAAAGACCCTGCCAATGAAGACGTTCAGGCCGAAATTGCGCGCCGATTGCATACGGTAAAAGGCATTGCAAAAGGTGTCGGCTTGCAGCGCTTCGGTACGCTGATCCATAACTTTGAAACCTTGCTTGATGCGGTTGCCAGCCCTGAGAAAAGTGAGGAACAGACCTACTTCCGTATGGTGAACGTATGGTTGGACGCGGTGGTGCGTGGTATCGATCACGTGACCGAAGCACGCTCCGATATTGCCAGCGAGCTGCCCGTTAGTGGCAGTAATGCCAGGCAGAAACCGCAGGCGGCGGTTGAACCTACGCCACAAGAGAAAGCAGAGCGGGCGGCAGAAGCAGACAAACAGGCGGATCAACTGCTCGCTGATGAAGGTGCCAAGGCACTGGCCTCGCAGCAATCCGTACGTATTACCTCTGAGAAGCTGGATCACCTGCTCAATCTGGCCAGCCAGAGCCAGCAGCTGTGTGTGCGGGCGTCGCAGACGACTACTCGCAGCAAGCGCTCCACATTGGAGCTGCAGGGTCGGCTGTCGTCCGTACGTACCCATATCGGCAAAATTGCCGACCGCGCGTTATTGAGCGTCAGTGCGCGCGGCAACGCCAAATCCGAGTTGGACGCACTGGAGATGGATCAGTACTCGGAACTGCAAGAAGCGGCAAGCATTTTGCGCGAAGGTGTGGAAGATCTGGGCGACCTCATAGAACTGCTGGGCCGCCAGAACACCCAGGTGGAAGTGCTGCTCAAACAACAGTCTTCGGTCATTTCCAGCATTTCGTCGTCTATTCAGAACGCGCGCGTCGTGCCTGTCTCTCGCCTGATGCCCGGCCTGCGCCGTATCGTGCGCACCGTCAGCACGGACCTGGGCAAAGTGGTTACCTTCCGCGTACTCAAGGAAGTGGGCGCCCTGGACAGGGATCACTATGCTCGTTTGCAGGTAGCGCTGGAGCACATGGTGCGTAATGCGCTCGATCATGGCATCGAATCTCCCGAGGAACGTCTGGCCGCAGGTAAGACCGAGTCAGGGCGCATCACGATCGATGTAAACAAGTCCGGTGGTGATTACGTTATTCGCTTGAGCGATGACGGAAAGGGCATTGACCCTGATGGCATTCGTGCCTCCGCTGCCAGGAAGGGTCTGGAGATTGATGGACTCACCGATGAGCAGGCTGTGAACCTGATATTCCACAAGGGTTTTTCAACCGCTACACAGGTGAGTGAGATCTCGGGTCGCGGTGTTGGTATGGACATCGTGCTTTCCGAACTGCAACAGATCGGCGGCGATGTAAAGATCGAGTCCAAGGTAGGCCAGGGCACAACCTTTGTCGTGCGCATACCGAGCAACGTCACAGTGAACGGTGCACTCATGGTGACCGCCGCAGACAGTTCCTATGCGATTCCGTTGAATGGATTGATCGCCGTCGAACAGGTGCCGGCAGACGAGTACTTTGCCGCGGTGCATAAGAACGAGACGTTGCGCCTGTTTGATATGGATTGTGAGCCATCCTACCTGGCGACGCTGTGCGAGCGCGTGCCCCTGCCCGAACGTACGTTCTGGGAATCTTTTGTGCCAGTCATTATTGCCGGCACGGATGATCGACACATGGCGATTGCCATCGATAACGTGCAGGAAGCACTGGAGCTTGTGGTTCGATCATTGGGTAACCAGTTCAGCAATGTGCCGGGCCTGGCAGGCGCGGCGACGACGTCTGACGGTGAGGCAATCATCGCGCTTGATTTGAACCTGCTGGTACAGAGCGTGGGCGAAGATGGTGCTGCCTCGGTGGCGGTTGAGCACGAAGAGAGCTCAAGTATGCTGGCCCTGGTAGTGGACGATTCTCGAACGCAGCGCATGGTGGCAACAAGCCAGCTCGATACGGTAGGTGTAGAAACGGTAACCGCAGAGAATGGTCAGGTCGCAATCGACTTGCTCAATGCGACGCACCGACTACCTGATGTCGTCCTTCTGGACGTCGAGATGCCGGTCAAGGATGGTATCGAAACACTGCGTGAGATACGGAAGTCGCAACGCTACGGTCATATACCCGTGATTATGGTGACATCGCGTACGGGCACCAAGCACCGCGCAATGGCTAAAGAGGCAGGGTGTAATGCCTACATGGGCAAGCCGTTTAACTTCCCGGCAATGGTTGAGCAGATCAATGTGCTTACCGGCCACAACTTGCAGCTGTCTTAAGGAGTAGGAGAATGACAGAAGGCGCTACTGCATCGTGCGTGCTCATTCCGTGTTCAGAAAATGAGAGGTGGGCAGTTCCCCAGAACTGCCTGGCTGAGATACAGGTTGTCAACTCCTTGAGCGATGATCCACCCAGCCACGTTTTTTGGCGAGGCTGCGAGGTGCCGGTAATGGACATTGGTGAAGACAGCGGCATTGCCTGGCGCGAGCCGCGCGTTGGCACCGGCCTGGTAGCAATTTTTCTTGGCCTTGAGGGTCAGGATTGTGAGTACTGGGGTGTCGCCCTGCGCGGCGGCGGCCTGTCGATGGTCACGCTTGGCCAAAACGATATTGTCGACGCGCCTGAAGAGGCTGCTGACTATGCATCAGCGGCCTTCAGGCATAAGGATGTTCTCTATCAGGTGCCCGATCTGACTGGATTACAGAAGAAGATCATTGCCCAAACGCAAGCAGCCTAGAACCTGATGGAGGAACAACGTGCACCTGGATGAAATAGTTGATTGGATCGATCAGGCATTTGGCGACAGTACCCAGGAGTGTCTGGTGCCGCTGTCTGATGAAAGTGTCCGGGGTCTGCTGCGTGACGATGCGTTTCAGCGCTACTTTCGCGACGAAGTTAACCGGCAGATTATCCGTGACTACCTGACCAACGCGGTTGTGTTGGGAGTTATCAGTGAGACCGGCCTGTTGGCTTTTGCGCCGCAAGTCGGCAGCGAAGAAGGACGAGCCACACTGGCGCTCTACATGCTCATGAGCTCGGTTGAAGATGCCCGTGACCTGCCGCCGGTTAGCGGTGAGGTTGAGAGTCTGCAACCCCTGCAACCGCAGCCGGGCGTCCCGGGCGACCGATCGCATATCAAACTGGTTCCCTAGACCCAGTTTCCCGCCCTTCGCGGTTCTGCGAAGGGTGCCACCCCCCCCCTTTGTTTTTGGCCTGCTTTCATTGCAAGCCAGCCCTCCGCCGCGCCACTCCACCAGCAAGCACCTAAAATAATGACATCTATTGGCGATTAATTTGCAAATAAAGCGCAAAAAAATAAAAAAATGGCACTAAAAATAATAGATCAAACAAAATAGATAAAATATGGCAGAAACAGCGTTGTTTCACCACCGCTCCCCACCTATAACTAATTCACGCCGCACAAAAACGTGGTGCAGTCGAGAAGCCTCCGCAAAGTTCAGGCAACACCCAGGGCTTCAAGGTTGAACAACAAACAACAGTAACAACAGGGTATTTACGGGGTAAACCGCCATGTTAACAATAACGCCCACAGCAGTAATGGATGCCGCGCCCGATCAGGGCACGGAAGTGTTTGCAGTCATCGAAGGCCAGAAGGTATTTCTGCCAGCCGACGCCAAGTACGTCATGCAGGATCGCCGTGGTATCTGGTACTACAGCACGCGCAAGCCACGCCCGAAAGAGGGTGATTGGACGCCCAACAAGACCAGTATTGCCTGCCGTACCGAGCACGGTTATGTGCGGGCTCTGCGCACCGAGACCAAGGTCGAGTGGCTGCAGACCTGCCAGCGCACGGTGCGCATGGTTCGCGATCGCAGCAACGGCCGCCGCGTCGCCGACGACTAGGTTTCACAAACAACCTCTCACCGACGCCTGCAAATTGCTCGGATGAGCCTCTCGGGCCCCCAGGGGCCCGCATTCCTTATCTGCCGACTCTTAGTTGCCCCTGGCCTCGGCGCCAGGGTGAGCCCGGTGGCGCTTGCCTTGTACGATCTGCAGTGTGCATGACGCCAGGCGCTCTGCGCACGCCGCAGGGTTTGGGTCCTGTGCTGTGGCCACAACCGCCAGCTGAACCCTTGCCAGCGGCGGGCCTGCGCACCAATCCGTTTGTAGTATGCTTCCAGGGCAAGCCTCATGATTGGCGCCCGCAACCGACGTGGCTCGATGGTGCTGCGTGAGTGAACTTGCAGGTAGCGAAAGTGGCGTCGCCGAAAGGGAGTAGCGAAAAAAAAACCCGCTCATGGCGGGGTAGAGTGCAACGGCAGTTGTCAGGAGCTTACTGCAGTCGGAAGGCAACCGGCACGGGAATGGTGAGTTGTTCCGTTGCAAAGCTACCAAACTCGGCGATGGCAACAGGGTCTACTGCCCCGCGCAGACCACTGCCAAACGCTTCCTGTGCGGCCGCTATGGCTGCGTCATCAAGCATCGGGTGTCCTGAGGAAGAGGCAATTTCGATGCTGATGACCCTGCCCTGGGAGGTCATCGTGACATCCAGTTCCATGCGACCTTCAAGACTGCGACGCACTGCTCGCTTGGGATACTTGATTTCACCGTAGACCATACGTACGAGCTGGGTGTGGAATGCTGCCAGCCGCTGTGAGTACTCCTGGATGCCCAGTTCGGCAACCTCGCGTTCGAGTGGGTTGGACGGCATGACGTCCTGAGTGGGTACCAGCGCTGCGACCTGTACGGGTCCATCGGCATCAAGCGCCACGAGGCCAGCGTCAGTGTCGGCCGAGGCGGTGATGTCGGTCACCGTGGTTGCCGGTGCGTCAGTCAGATCTGTTGTTGCATCTGCATTTGCATTGACCGCTGCGGCCGCGACAGCCACCGAGCCCGCTGTTGCATCCGCGATTGCCGGGGTTGCCGCGGAAGGCGCGGTATTGCTGCCGGTTGCCACGTGCAGTGCGTCGCTGGTGCTGTTGGCCACGGCTGTCGTTGTGCTTGTCGTTATGTTTGCCGTTGTGTTTGTGCTTGCCGTTGCGCTTGCCGTTGTGCTTGTAACTACAGCGGCGTTCGTCGTCGCAGCGACGCCCGTGCTGATCGTGGTAGTTGTATTCGAAGCGGCAGTTTCCTGGGCAGCAGCGACCGTCTCCCCTACAGGAGACTCGGCAGGCTCCTCAACGACTTCCTCTTCGTCACCCAGCCAGCTTGCGATCTCTGCCTCGCGCTGGGCGGTAAATGTGTGTGATTCCAGTTCCACGAGCAGCGAAGGGTCTACGTCACCGCGGGTAATATCTTCGCGAAACGATGTCGAAGGGCCACTGTCGCCTACCCAGCCCATCAGCAGGTAATCGGCGACCGATCTCTTGCTGGCTCTGGCCAACTCGTGTCCGTTGAGCAGGGCCACGGTTTGGTTATTGTCGCTCAGTTTAATCTCCAGCGAATCGCCGGCGTACAGGCTGGTGTTCACAACGGTGAGAATGTCATCGACGAACTGCGCGGTGTCCTGATCTGCCGGCTTGCCTGTGGCCACCTCGCTTTGTAACAGCATGCCGCCCAGCAGGCTGCGCATACTGGTGCGGCGCGCCACAACGCGGTATTCCATAACGCGAGTTCCCGTCGCCTGGGTGAAGTCGGCCGGTCTGGGTGCTTCCCGTTCCAGGTAGATGCCGCCAAGGTAGATATTGCGGCCCGTTTCCTGATGTAGACCCAGGCCGGCGAGGTACAGGTCAGAATCCAACGCCTTTGTTGGCGCCACGACAGCCAACAAGGCTGCAAGGGCGAGCGCCACCGATACTCGGTTTATTTTTTGGTGTCCCATGTCAATCATCTTTGTTGCGTTGCTTCAGGGACGTTTAGAATTGCAAATGGCAAGTCTGTCCACAATAAAAAACCGGAGAAAAGTACAGAAACCGACATTGTGTGATGTGGTTCACAGTGGGCCGGATGTTACCGCGCACGTGGACAACAATATTGTACTTAACGGTACCGCGTGACGCGGTGCGTTGGCATTTCACGCTGAGAAAACGCGGTGCTGACAGTGACAAGAGAATCAGCGGATGCTGTCTCCCACGCAAAAAAAAGACGCCTGAGTGGGCGTCTTTGGAAAATCGCACTACTCACTAGAACGTGTAGTGCACACGTGCAAAAGCGTTGATGCCCGGCGCTGGCAAACGGTCACGCAGCGCTACATCCGGGTTTTGTGCGCGGTTGTAGCCGCCCAGGTGTGGCTGGTACTTTTCATCGAGCAGGTTATCCACGCCGGCACTGACCTGCAGCTGTTCTGTCGCCTGCCATGACACCAGCGCGTTGACGATGCCGTAGCCATCGCTTTGTTGCTCCAGGTTGGTAGCGCTGACATTGTCCTGCTTGGCATAGGCCACGCCTTCGAGTTCGGCGCGCCAGGCCACGCTGGTGTAATGCAGGCGGAGTGTGGCGTTAGGAGGCGCAATACGATACAGGTTGTCATTGATGTCCTGGCGTTTGCCGCGCACGTAGTTGAATAAGCCCGACACCGACCAGTGTGAACTGAGCTGCCATGCCCAATCCATGTCAAAGCCATAAAGTTCTGCATCCACGTTGTTGAATTGCAGAGGCGGTGGATTGTTAGTGCCGTTCATGCCATTCATCATCTGTACAAACATGATTGCCGGGCTGATATCGGCAGGTGTGCCCTGAATGTAGTCATTAATGTTGTTGTAAAAAACCCTGGGAGAGATCGTCAACGCGCTTCCGCTGAAGTCCAATCCGATCTCGATCTGTCGGGAGACCTCCGGTTCAAGATCAATATTGCCGGTATAGAGCAAGCCATCTGCAAGCCCGCCGGTAGCTTCCAGCGGCAGCCACAAGTAGCGCTCCTGGTAGCTGGGCGAGCGCGTCTTGTGCGCAAAACCGATATAGATGCTGCTGCGATCGGTGGCGGCAAACCAGGATTTGATGGCCATATCGACGTTGCTGTCAGTTTTGCTGCGGTCAGCTTCGTTGAAGGCATCGCGCAGGGCGCCAGCGGCAGGGTTCATTCGAGCAGGCGCTCCGTCGACTTCACCGGCATCCATGCTGATGTAGTTGTAGCGCAGCCCAAACTCCATGTGTCCTCGCTCACCCCATGGTTGGCTGCGCTCTGCAAACGCGCCCAGGACCTGCCGCTCTGCCGCGTTAAAGTTGACGACGAAGAACATCGGATTGTTTGGATTTTCGATATCTGAATCGTGGGATTCGTCAAACGCGTCGACACCAAACTTCCAGTAGTCATCGTCAACGCCGAACCGCAGTGCTGACTTAAGGCCCCAGTTGTCGGAGCTGGCGATGTTGCGACGCCATCGTGGCGCAGGTGGTGCACTGCGCAGATGATAGTTTGTCATGGTGTGGTCCAGGTTGCTGCCAAACACCGTTGTGTCGATGCTTACTGAGTCGCTGGCGTCGAACAGGTAGTTCACGCGGTAGAGGTCGCCCTCGATGGTTTCTATATCCATCGGCAGTGCCGGAGTGCCGGCGTCTCCAGTGTCGTTGTAGCCGTAATCAATTTGCAGGGTGTGTGCACCAACGCGCAAGCCGTAGCCAAGGTCATAGCGCTGGCGTTCGTACTCTGTCGGTAGAATCTCACCTCCAGGGAACTGTGCATCATCGCCTGTTTCTGTCATGGCTGACACTTTGAAGCGTTGATTGGCAGTGCCCGCATAGACGGCGGCGTTGAGATGCGTACCGCTGTTCACCGTTTGACCCGTGGCGATGATGCGTCCGGATACGGCGACGTCACCGTTTTCGGAGAAATCACCACTGTAGTTTTTTGCCTCGACGGCGCCGCCGATGGACTCCTGTGCCACACTCACCGGTGCAATGCCCCGGTAGATTACGAGTGACTCCAGCTGGCCGCCCGTTGCATAGGACAGCGGCGGATCCATTGCGTTGGGTCCGGCAGAGGCCAGATAGGTGCCGTCCAGCGTTGTACTGATGCGCGGCCCGTACATGCCGCGATACTGGGGGATCCCGGTTAAGGGACCATTGCTATTCACGTTCATACCCGGCGCGTTCTTCAGCAGTTGCGCCACATCCGGTGAAACGTTGATTGCGTCGGTGACTTCAACAGTGCGCTGGTCGTGGCTGGCGGTGACCACCAGCTCCTCAATGTGATCGGCGCGAGCACCCGTGGCGACAACAGACAGTGCGATCGCAAGGCTCAATGGTTTGGTCTTCATGCAAGCTCTCAGAATTATCTACATCCAGGCGGGCGCCATTATAGTGAGAGTGAAGTCTTCTGGCCTGCGACACGTTGTCGCAGGTGCTGGTGTGCAGGCGCACAAAAAAGCCCGCTTGCGCGGGCTTGCTGGTGTTAACAAATGTGTGGCATAAGGTGCAGCAAACGGCGAGGCACAGGCCGTGCCTCGCGTTCTGCAGGCCGGATTCAGAAGTTGTACGTTACTTCAAAACCGTAGGTGCGCGGGTCACCGAAGTAGCTGGTGGTCCAGCCGACACCGCTGCCGCCGTTGGGATCAATGCGCTGATCAACACCGCCAAACGGAATGGTGTTGATGCGGTAGTCTTCGTCCGTCAGGTTTTGGCCCCACAATGCCATTACGAGATTGCCATCACCCACGGGGATGTCGGCAACGGCCAGGCGCGCGTTGAGCAACCAGCGGTCATCGATCTGTGAAGCAGCAACCTGGTCGGGGTCGATGAAGGGTGTGTGTTCATCAAGGTAGCTATAATCGACGTGCAGTTCCCAGGTGCCGTAGTCAGCGCGCACCAGCGTCCAGTCCACGCCCAGCGTGAGGTTGTTTTCCGGTGAGTAGGGCACGCCCGCTTCATCTTTGCCAAAGAACGTGAAGTCGCTCGGGAACTCTTTGTACTCAGCATCGAGATAGCCATAGGCGACGCTCAATTGTAAGTCTTCTGTCACCAGTGCCACGGCTTCGACCTCAAAACCACTGGTTTCAAACTCGGGTACATTGACGATCAGTGACGATGCATTCGCGCCTTCAAACACCGAAAGCTGGAAATTCTCGAAGTCGTTGTAGAAGGCAGCAACGTTGAGTTGCAGGCGCCCATCCAGCAGCAATGATTTCAGTCCGATCTCATACGCATCCACTTCTTCATCGTCGTAGCCGCGCAGGAACTCTGCCGCATTGGCCGCTTCTGCGTTAA
This sequence comes from Gammaproteobacteria bacterium, assembly GCA_024742415.1. Classification (GTDB taxonomy): domain Bacteria; phylum Pseudomonadota; class Gammaproteobacteria; order Pseudomonadales; family Halieaceae; genus Marimicrobium. The sequence continues at coordinate 93,803 of JANSYN010000013.1, read as the reverse complement.
AGCCACCAGACTTCCAGCCCTCGGCGTAGCGCACGTAGCCGCTGACATTGTCAGTGAAGGCATAACTCAGTGCAGCCGACACCGAGACGTTGTCAAAGGTATCGTCAGTGGCCTCATCGTAGATGCCAGGCTGTATCACGTACTGGTTTTTTTCTTCTTCTGTCCAGCGTGCACCCAGCGTAACGGTCAGGCGCTCATCGAGGAAGGCCGGGCGCCAGTCTGTTTGACCAAACACAGCAACAGAGTCGTTGTCGAGACCATAACGGTTGTTGGCTGTGGGCACGCTGAAGGAACCGAAGAAAGTGATGGGGTTGAAGACGTCAGCTTCTTCTTCAAAGTAGTAAGCGCCAAGCACGAAGTCCAGTGTATCGTAGGAGCCAAGCAGCTGGAGTTCCTGTGAGAACGACTCATAATCGATCTGGCGCTCTGAGTGGAATATGTCGATACCGGTACCGTCGATGTCGATGTAGTCATCCCAGTCCATGTCGCGGTAGGCTGAAATGGAGCGTATGGAGAGGTTGTCGCCGCTCCACAAGAGGTCCAGCGCATGGCTTTGCACTTCAGAGGCCTCACGGAACGATTGATCGTTGGTGCCGGTTTTGGCGCGCTCATCATCGCGCGTCAGGTAGGGCTCTTGTACACCGCTGTACAGGAACGAGTTCGGGCTGGTTTGCGTCAGCTGGCCGAAGCGTGGCGTGGCATCGACATCACTGTAGTCGAAGGTGTAGCCGGCGGAGAAAGAGTCCAACGCGTCCCACAGCAGGGCGATGCGCGCGGCTTCGGTTTCAGTTTCCTGGAACTCGCCAGAGGACGGGGGCGAGGCAAGTGGATTGCCGAAGGGATCTTCAACATTGTCGGCAAAGCCGTCACGCTGTTCGGTGTAGTAGGACAAGGTGCTCTTGATGCCCGCAACCTCGGGTGTATCCACGCTGACGCGGCCCGCCCAGTAGCTCTCATTGCCCGCTTCACCGCTGACAGTGCCGCTGAACTCACCGCTGGGCTTGCGCGTAATCAGGTTGATGGCGCCACCGACTGTGTTTTTGCCGTACAGCGTGCCCTGCGGACCGCGCAGGACTTCAACACGCTCCAGTTCCGCGATATCGAACACAGAGCCAATGTTCTTGCCGATGAACACTCCATCAAGGTAAATACCCACAGAATTTTCCCAGGTGATGGCCGGGTTGATCTGGCTGGCACCGCGTATGGCGATAGTGGCGGCGGTGGTATTGGTTGGGGAGTCCACGATTTCCACGTTGGGCGCAAACAGGCTGATATCGGTGACCTGTTTGATGCGTCGGTTTTCAATGGCCGCAGCATCGATGGCGGTTACAGCCACGGGAATATCCTGTACTGACTGCTCTCGCTTCTGAGCCGTGACAAGAATTTCTTCGAGTGTGCGGGGGCCTTCACTTTGTGCCATTGCAGAGGCGGCAGTGGCGGCCAGTAGTGCAGTTACCAGTAGTTTGCGTGAGAAGTTTGTCTTCATCGTATTATTCCTTTTGACATGATACTTGCGGTGCGCTCCCGGGCAGGGGAATTATGGGCTGTTTGCGCAGCGTTGCCCCTTGGCCGGCGCCAGGCCACGATTGCGATGTACCGTGGCCTGATCTAGCGCCCGATTGTAAGTTAAGTTGCCGCTTCTTAACCGTTTTTTCACTGTGAACTATCCACACATGGCCACTTTGGGTGCCTGGGTATAAAGGTGTGTGCTGGATGGTAGGACGGGCCTGGCCCAGCGCGACGTGAGGGCCCGGGCCCGGCGTGCAGGATACTTGAACGCCAGCAAAACATACTGTATGTTCAAATGCCGGTTCAGGACGGCCAGACCCGCCTGACCCAACCCCGAAATTCACTTCGGGCGCGCGGCGCGTCGGCATCCTATTCGTTGATCTAATGAGGTAAATCCGTGAGTGACCTTGAACAATTTCGCCAGGACACCCGTGCCTGGTTGGAGGAAAACTGCCCCTTATCCATGCGTGAGCCCATTCGCGGCTTTGAAGATATGTACAACGGCGGTCGCAATCCCGAAATCGACCACCCTGACCAGGTGATCTGGTGCGAGCGCATGGCTGAGCGCGGATGGACGGTACCGCATTGGCCCAGGGAATACGGCGGTGGTGGGCTCAGTAGCGAAGAGGTGAAAGTGCTGCAGCAGGAGATGAAGCGGATTGGCGCGCGCCGCGCACTGGACAGCTTCGGTATTTCGATGCTTGGGCCTGCGTTGCTGGAGTTTGGCAATGAGGAGCAGAAAAAGGAGCACCTGCCGAAAATCTGCCGCGGTGAAATCCGCTGGTGCCAGGGCTATTCCGAACCCAATGCCGGGTCGGATTTGGCCAGTCTGGCGACCAAGGCTGAGGACAAGGGCGACCACTACGTTATCAACGGCCAGAAGGTCTGGACCTCCTATGCTGACAAGGCAGACTGGATTTTCTGTCTGGTGCGTACGGACAACTCCGGCACCAAACACGAAGGCATCAGTTTCGTGCTGTTTGACATGGACCAGCCCGGCGTCACTGTGAAGCCGATCAGGCTGATCAGCGGTAGCTCACCGTTTTGTGAGACCTTCTTCGATAACGCGATTGCCGACAAGCGCAACCTGGTAGGAGAAGAGGGCAATGGCTGGAGTATTGCCAAGTACCTGTTGACGCATGAGCGCGAAATGATCTCGGGTTTTGGCTCTGCACCGCCAAAGACCGTTGGCCAGATGGCAGTTGAAACCATGGGTGCCGATACCTCGGGCCGCTTGAGCAACTCCGTGCTGCGCCAGACGATTGCGCAGTACCAGCTCGACACCATGGCCTTTGGTGCGACGATGGCGCGCGTTGGCGACGAAGCGAAGGCCGGTCAGGGGCTTGGTCCGGCATCGTCGATTTTCAAGTACTACGGAACAGAGCTGAACAAGCGCCGCAATGAACTCAATCTCGCGGTGCTGGGAGAGCCAGCCCTTGGCTGGGAGGGCGAGGCCTACAGCGACGGTCGCGTATCGCGCGACTGGCTGCGCTCCAAGGGGAATTCAATAGAGGGCGGCACCTCCGAGGTGCAATTGAATATTGTGGCCAAGCGCGTTCTCGGCCTGCCCGACGCCTGACAGATGATGAACTAAGGAAGAACACAATGGCACTGGTATTAAATGAAGAGCAAAACATGCTCAAAGACGCCGCCGCGGGATTTTTGGCGGAGAAAGCCACCGTCGCCCACCAGCGAGCGTTGCGAGATTCAGGTGACGCACAGGGATTTGACAGCGCAGTCTGGCAGGAAATGGCACAGATGGGTTGGGCTGGTATCGCGATAGATGAGGAGTTTGGTGGGCTGGGTTACGGTTACACCGGTTTGGGGCTGGTACTCGAGCAAATGGGTAGACACTTGAGCGCCAGCCCGCTGCAATCCACGGTGCTCATTGGCGCTACCGTCATTGCACAACTGGCGACACAGGCGCAAAAAGAACAGTGGTTGCCGTCCATTGCAGCGGGTGAGCAGCTGGTTAGCCTGGCGCTGCAGGAAGGCGCGCATCATGCCCCGTGGGACGTCACGCTGAGCGCGCAAAAGTCGGGAGACACCTACCTGCTCAATGGCAGCAAGCGAATGGTGCTGGACTGCAGTTCAGCCAGTGCCTTTATTGTAGTGGCGCGCACAGCCGGTGCCACAGGCGACGAGGCGGGCCTGAGTGCTTTTATCGTTGCCGCGGATACGCCCGGGCTCGTTTGCGAACAACGCAGTCTGGTCGATTCGCGCAATGTGGGCGTGATTACGCTCACCGACGTGGCGGTGGATGCACAGCACCTGCTGGGCAGTGAAGGTGAAGCGTCGCAGGGGCTTGGCAGGGCGCTCGACATCGCCAATATCGGTTTGTCAGCGGAGCTACTGGGTTTGTCCGTTGAAGCGTTCACGCGAACCGTCGACTACCTGAAAGAGCGCAAGCAGTTCGGGCGTGTGATCGGTAGCTTCCAGGGCCTGCAACACCGTGCCGCAGAGCTGTTTGCCGAGTTGGAGCTGTGTCGCTCACTGGTGTTGCAGTCGCTGCAGGCCATTGACAGCGCGGCTGACGACCTGCCAATGCGCGCCAGCGCTACCAAGGCCAAGCTTTGCCAGATTGCCCAGATTACGACCAACGAAGCGATCCAGATGCACGGCGGCATCGGTATGACCGACGAGCACGAGATCGGTTTTTTTATCAAGCGTGCCAGGGTGGCGCAGCACACACTGGGCGACTATAACTATCATCTTGACCGCTATGCGTTGCTGGGAGGATTTTAGCGGAATGAGTGATTGCGCAGGCTCAGCAGTGCTGCATATCGCAACCTGTCGACCTGACGCACGTGGGTGATGCTGGGATCAGTGCGCGCTGCGGCGTGAAAAATCCCGGAGCGGAATGACCCCGAAGCCACAGTAAGACAACAGCAAAAAACAGCAATAAGACACAGGATTTATCTATTTATGAACCCCGACATACAGCGCTTTGAAGAGGCGGTGGCATCGCTCACCGCGCCAGGACAGCCCTTTGAGCTTGACACGGTAACGTTGAACGGGTGCGAGTTCCTGAACTTCAAAAATTTACCCATCAATCTGGGTGCGTACTTCCAGGTGATGCATGCCCATGCAGAGAAAGACTTCGCAGTGTATCTGGATGAGCGCTACACCTTTGCGCAGGCTTATCAGCACAGCGCGGAGTTTGCCGCAGCCCTGATTGAACGTTTCGGGATGCAAAAGGGCGACAGGGTTGCCATCCTCAGCCGCAACAATCCGCAGTGGATGATGGCGTTTATCGCCACGACGACTATCGGTGGCGTTGCAGTCCCCATGAACGCATGGTGGACGACAGAAGAACTGGACTACGGTTTTGCAGACAGCGGTGCCAGGATCGTGATTGCTGACCGCGAGCGTATTGAGCGGCTGGTACCAATAGCAAGCAAGCATGATCTGCATATTATCAGCATTGACGATTGCAGTGGGCTGGAGGTACAGCACACGCCCTTCAGTGAGCTGTTGCAGGCCTTCAATGGCGCGGCAATGCCGGAGGTGGATGTAGCGCTGGACGATCACGCGACCATCATGTACACCTCGGGTTCCACCGGTCATCCCAAGGGGGCATTGTCTTCGCATCGCGGCGTGTTGTCGGCACTGTACAGCTGGATGTGCCTGGGCATCTCAACCAAGGTGGCTGAGACTCAGGAGACGCGTGAAGAAGGTCTGCCCCCTGCGGCGCTGGTGACTATTCCGCTGTTTCACTGTACGGGCAGCCACTCTGCATTCATGTTGTCTTTGGTGGTCGGTCGCAAAATGGTCATCATGCACAAGTGGGATGCCGAGGATGCGTTGCGCCTGATTGAAGAAGAAAAGATCACCTGGTTTAACGGTGTGCCGACCATGTCTGCAGAATTGCAGGCGGCGGCGGAAACGACAGAGCGTGATATCTCATCATTGACAGAAATTATGGCAGGGGGCGCAGCACGACCCCCTGAGCAAGTCAGGAAGATTACCGGCACGTTTAAAAAGTCAGCACCGGGTATCGGTTACGGACTGACTGAAACCAATGCACTGGGCACGGTAAACGCCGGTGCGTTTTACATCGCGCGTCCCAGCAGTGCTGGTCGCCCCGTGCCGGCTGTTACCGAGTTCAAGGTCATTGATGAGCAAGGCAGGTCACTGCCGCAGGGCGAGCGCGGTGAACTCTGTATAAAGTCCACGGCAAACATTCTGGGCTACTGGAACAAGCCTGAAGCAACGGCCGAGGCATTCATTGACGGTTGGTTCCACACGGGCGATGTGGGCTATATCGATGAAGATGGCTTTGTTTACATCGTTGATCGCATCAAGGAAATCATCATTCGCGGCGGAGAAAACATCAGCTGTATAGAAGTTGAAGCGGCCATTTATTCCCACCCAGACGTTTACGAGGCCGCAGTATTTGGCCTGCCAGATGAGAGGCTGGGTGAAATTGTGGGTGCCGTTGTTGTGCCCAGGGATGGCACAACCCTGGATGCTGAGACCCTGCGTGCGTTTCTTAAGGAACACCTTGCCGCGTTCAAGATACCCGCCCATATTTTTATACGTGCAGAACAACTGCCACGCATCGCCTCCGGGAAAATTTTCAAACGACAACTCAAGGCCGATTACGCCGCGGAACTGGGCCTGGGTTAACATTCGCTGAATCATCACGACCAATACGAACACACTCGCACAAGGAGAAAGTTAATGGATTTAGGTATCAGCGCCAGAGTGGCGCCTGTTTTGGAAGCCGTGAAGCAGTTTATCGAAGACGAGATTATCCCTGTAGAAAAAGACTATTTTAACGATATCGCTGTGGGTGATCGCTGGACATTTACTGACCGCCAGACCGAGATACGCGAGTCATTGAAGCAGAAGGCACGTTCCAAGGGCTTGTGGAACTTCTTTCTAACCGAAGGCGAGCACGGCTCGGGGCTGAACACGGTTGAATATGCGTACCTTGCCGAAGAGATGGGCAAGTCTCATCTCGCGGCGGAGATATTCAACTGTGCCGCACCTGACACCGGCAACATGGAGGTGCTGGCAAAGTACGGCAGCGAGGCGCAAAAGAAACAGTGGTTGGAGCCTTTGCTCAACGGTGAGATTCGCTCAGCCTTCGCAATGACAGAGCCGGATGTGGCCTCGTCTGACGCCACGAACGTATGCACCGAAGCAAAATTGGAGGGTGACGAGTGGGTCATTAATGGCGAGAAGCACTACATTTCAGGTGCAGGTGATCCGCGCTGCAAAATAATGATCGTCATGGTCAAGACTGACCCGGACGCCCCCAAACATTTGCAGCAGTCGCAGATTCTCGTGCCCACAGATGCGCCCGGGTTTGAAAACATTCGCCCTATGAACGTTTTTTCAATGGACGATGCGCCCCACGGCCATATGCACCAGCGTTATACCAACGTTCGTGTTCCCAAGGACAACATCATTCTCGGCCCCGGCCGTGGCTTTGAGATTTCGCAGGGGCGCCTTGGCCCTGGTCGCATTCATCACTGCATGCGTGCCATTGGTGCGGCCGAGCGCGCCCTGCAGTTGCTGTGTGAGCGCGCGATCAGTCGCACCGCATTTGGCAAGCCCCTGGCCCGATTAGGTGGTAACGTAGACATCATTGCCGACGCCCGGATGGACATCGAACAGGCGCGCCTGTTGACGTTGAAAACCGCCTGGATGATGGATAACGTGGATGCCAAGGAAGCGCGGGTGTGGATCTCCATGATCAAAACAGCGGTACCCAATATCTCCATTCGCATTGTCGACGAAGCCATCCAGATGTTTGGCGCGCTGGGTGTGTCCCAGGATACGCCACTGGCAACGATGTATATGGCGCAGCGCACGTTGCGCCTGGCTGATGGTCCAGACGCGGTGCACCGCATGGTGGTAGGCCGCAACGAGCTGAAAAAATACGTTGGCCAGGAAGACGTACGCGCAACTTTTCGCGACGGCTAAGGGCCCTGCGCGCGAGTGACGCCGCAGCCTCGTCGTCACTTGTGTAGCGCCTTGCGGCGCGCCATTACCCCGGGCATTGCACAGGTGTGTGCGTCTTTGTGAGGGTTTTTACGCGGGGTTTGACGCGTATAGTTACATGGATAGCTGCGCGGACAAACGCGCGGACAAACGCGCGGAGAGACGCGCGGAGAGACGCGTAGACGCGGACAAACGCGTAAAAAGGTGCGTGGTATTTGCGCGCGCGATTGCGCGGGCCCCCGCACCTGTCGCTGCGCAGGCAAAAGCATCTAATAATGATAAGAGCAGAGGTTTTTTGTATGAGCGTTCGAAGTTGTACCCATGGCTTTTTGATCACCGTGCTCGCCACGCCTGCTGTGGTGGTGAGCAACCTGTCTTTCGCCTCTGAGCTTGCACTCGAGGAAATCATTGTCACGGCAACGCGGCGCGAAAGCGCACTGATGGAAACATCAGCTTCCATCAGTGCCTTTGACGGGTCATTGTTTGACGCTCTGGGCATAGAGGGCAGCCGTGACCTGGTGGCCAGGACACCCTCTCTGTCTATTGGCACTTTCAGGGTTGCGATTCGCGGCATTGGCCGGCCGAACCTTGCCGTCGGTTCAGAACCGGGTGTGGGCATTTACTGGGACGGGGTCTATAACACTGAAAACGGCGTATTCAACTATGCACGGTTCATGGACATCGAGCGCATCGAAGTCCTGCGTGGCCCGCAGGGGACGCTTTATGGCAGGAACTCCATTGGCGGTGCTATCAGCTTTATCAGCAAGCGCCCGACGGAGGAGCTGTCTGGTCGAGTTACAGCGGAGCTGTCAAACTACAACGGCAGGCTCTTGCAGGGTTACGTAAGTGGCTCTGTCGATGAGGAGTTTGGCGTGTTCGCCGGCATTTCCAAGTATGAAAGAGAAGGGTTCCAGGACAATACCTTCAACGGCAGGGATTACGACAAGGACGATACCCTCTATGGCACGTTGGGCTTTCAGTACCAGCCAAGTGAGCGTTGGACGAACAACCTCAAGTTAATTGGTGTAGACCGCGGATATCGCCAGGGTAACGGCTATATACTCGAGCCGTTCAAACGCGATTTGTTGCAGTCTGTCAACGACGTGGACACCGGCGAGATACTGGGCTTTCCGGGCATGTTTCCGAAGCAGAATTTTGTCAACATGCGACAGGGCCTTGAGGTGGAGAACCCGGCGTTGCTCGACGAAGACAAAGTGCGCCAGGACCGTGATCCCGAGTTGCGCAACGACCGCTATGCCGCTTTTTTTACCAGCGAGTATGGCGCAGACACCTTCTCACTGAAGTATACCTTTGGTTATTCAAAGTACTGGTTCGACACGCTGTCGGACGCCGATGCCAGTGTGGCAGCCGACTCCGGTGTAGATTGGAGTCAGCTTCTGTGGTTGGGAGTGCCCGTGTCAGAACAGGTAGAAGGGTTGGCCGACAATCCCATCACACCTGCGGATATGACCTATCAGGTTGACCAGGAAGCGCAGTTTTCTTCACATGAAATCCAGTACACCTCCAACTGGGACAGTGACTTCTCGCTATTGGGCGGCTTGTACTACTACCACAGTGATGAGCAACAGGTTGTTTCTTTTATGGAGTTCAATGACGACCTCATCGATGTCTACCGATATTTTGCAACTTTTATCGATGCGCCGGTCAGCGATGATAACTTCCTTTACCGCGGCGAAGCGAGCGTGGACTCGCGATCCTATGCCGTTTATGGACAACTGGGTTGGGACTGGACAGAGCGCACGGCGCTGAGCTTCGGCTTGCGCTATTCCTATGACGAAAAAAAGGGTAATGACAACACCTTCGTACAGTTTGTCGGTGATCCTGACAACCCCACCGTGTTCAGGGAGGAGGAAGACGACTGGGACGAAGTCACCTGGCGCGTGGGTGTCGACCATTCGCTCAACAACGACCATTTCGTCTATGGCTTTATCGCGACGGGTTATCGCTCTGGCGGTTTTAATTTCCAGAAGCCCACCGACAGTCCGGATGTCGATGTCGTGAAACCGGAATCCATTATTTCCTATGAAGTTGGCTATAAGGGCTCCTGGTGGGACAATCGCGTCAATGTCAGTTCGTCGATGTATTACTACGACTACCAGGACCTTCAGGTGCTGCAGCGCGATGTGGTCAATGGCATCGGCCTCAATACCTTCGTCAATGCCGACGAAGCCGCCGCGTGGGGATTCGAACTCGAGGCTCGGGCTCTGGTCAGCAACAGCGTGCTGCTTAGCGGCACCTACTCCTGGAACGATTCGCAGTATGATGAGTTGCTGAACAAGGACGCGAATGCCTGTACCCTGGGGCCCCTTGCCGAGGGCCGTTCTCTGGATCCATTGTGTACCGAGGACATCGACCTTCAGGGCAACCAGTTCCCGTCCATGCCGGAGCATAAGGTGTCGGCCAATGTCACTTACATGTGGGAGCTCTTTGATCTCGACTGGTCAGCGACCGCCAGCTACTTTTATACCCACGATTCTTATAGCGAACCGTTCAACAACCCCGAACTGGACAAAATCGAAAGCTACGATAGCTGGGATGCTCGTCTGACGGCGGTAACGCAGGATCAGAAGTGGCAAGTGACAGCGTTCGTGCGCAATATCGAGGATGATCGCGAGGTAGTTAACATCGGCCGGCCCAGCACGGTGACCCAGAATGCGCAGAGCACGCTGTTGGATCCGCGCATGACAGGTATCAGTGTGGACTACACGTTTTAGCGACCGTCACGGCCACGCTTCGAGGGGGCAAGATTGGCGCTGCAGCTGTGCTGTCGTCGGAAAAGTTTGCGCTGCCGCCAAAGCCCTGAAAATGCCCGCCACGCCTGAGTTTCCGGGCGCCCTAAAGCGCTGGCTCAGGGCATAAAATACTTGAAAGCCCTAAATACATACTGTATGTTCAAATCCGTTTTTTGTGGCGGAACTGTGCCTGAAACCCTCTTGTCATCGAGATAGCCATCCCCTCGATCATTGATCAGGAATGCGGCGAAAACTGCCGGCTCGACTACACTTGTAGGCTTCAGATTGTGCCGAGTGGGCGTGCAGGGCCGTAGCAGCTTGCCGCAACTGGGGTAACTGCCATGCAGCAGTCACACCCAACGTTACGACAGCAGCCCCAAAACCAGCACTGGAACCAGTATTAGACCCAACAGTAGAACCGACACCAAAACCAACAGCAGAACCGGCACCAAAACCAACAGCAGAACCAACAGCAGAACCAACGACCGTACCAACTGCGAAACCAGCAACGAAATCAAAAAACACGATCAGCCCTGCGATCATCAACAGGTGCAACAACGGACGCAACAACCGACGTAACAACAAACGCATCAACAAACGCACAAACAGTTACCGCAAGAGGAAACCGCTATGTCAGTGAAAGTCGTACCCAAGGAAGAAATGCTCAACGCCATCGGTACCAGGTTCGAACCGGGCCAGTGGATAGAGGTCGACCAGGAGCGTATCAACACCTTTGCCGACTGTACCGAAGACCACCAGTTTATCCATGTGGATATAGAGGCGGCCAGGAATACGCCGTTCGGTGGCACTATTGCACACGGGTTCCTGACCCTGTCGTTGCTGTCCAAGTTGGTCGAAGGGCAGGGTATTGTGCCGGAAAACATCGTCATGGGCCTCAACTATGGCTTTGACAAGGTGCGCTTCCTGGCGCCCGTGGCTGCAGGCAAGCGGGTACGAGCCAACTGTGAGATCGCCGACGTGACGCAAAAGGACGACAACCGCTTCCTGATCAAGCAGGCGATTTCTGTAGAGATCGAGGGGGAAGACACCCCCGCCTTGATTGCAGAGTGGTTGACCATGGTTGTGACAGGCTAGGTAGCTCCGGGGCGGGCTGCGCCTGCCCCCGATGAGCAGGGCCAAACAGTTATTTTCAGTTAATCAGTAGAGGGTTTTCAGTCATGTCTATTCGTTATGACGGCAAAGTGGCAATTGTAACTGGCTCCGGCGGCGGCCTTGGTCGCTGTCATGCGATCGAACTTGCCAAGCGCGGCGCCAAGGTCGTGGTAAATGATCTGGGGGGCAGTGTGGATGGTACCGGTGCCGGCTCCGATGCGGCCCAGGCCGTTGTCGCTGAAATCGAGGCGGCGGGCGGCGAAGCGATTGCCAACGGTGCCAATGTTGCCAAGTATGATGAAGTCGAGATGATGGTCAAGCAGGCCATGGACAAGTGGGGCCGCGTCGACATCCTGGTGAACAATGCCGGCATCCTGCGCGACAAGAGTTTTGCCAAGGGCACCCTGGAGGATTTCAAACTTGTTCTGGACGTACACCTGATGGGCTCGGTCAACTGCACCAAAGCCTGCTGGGAGATTATGCGCGAACAGGCCTACGGTCGCGTTGTGGTGACTACGTCCTCCTCTGGCCTATATGGCAATTTCGGGCAGACCAATTACGGCAGCGCCAAGATGGGCGTGATTGGCATGATGAATACGCTTGCGCAAGAGGGTGCCAAGTACAACATCAAAATCAATGCGCTGGCACCAACCGCCGGTACCCGCATGACTGAAGGTTTGATTCCAGAAGAAGCGTTTGCATTGCTCACCCCCGAAACAGTAACGCCGGCCGTGTTGTTTATGGTCAGTGAAGATGCACCTACGCGCACCATCCTTTCTGCGGGTGCGGGCAGTTTTGCGGTTGCACGAATTGTTGAATCTGCGGGCGCATGGCTGCCACCTGAGGAGCAAACCCCTGAAGGTATTGCAGCGCACTGGGACGCCATCTCTGCGACAGAGGGTGAAACCCAGCCGCAGATGGGTGCAGAGCAGACGATGAAAATGGTAGGTCTGGCGATGGAAGGTCTGGGCCTGAACAACGGTTAGTTATTTGGCGGCGCCCCGCGCGCCCATATCCTGGAGAATTTGAAATGGCAGAAGCAGTCATTGTATCAACGGCGCGTACCCCCATCGGTAAGGCTTACCGCGGTGGTTTTAACAATCTGGCAGGTGCAACCCTGGGGGCGGCGTCTGTTGCTGCGGCGGTTGAGCGCGCCGGCATTGATCCGTCGCGCGTCGACGATGTGATTATGGGCAGTGCCTTGCAGCAGGGAGCAACAGGTTCGAACATCGCCCGACAAATCGCCCTGCGTGCCGGCCTGCCCAATACTGTTTCGGGCATGACGATTGACCGCCAGTGCTCCTCAGGTCTGATGGCTGTTGCAACCGCTGCAAAGCAGATTACCGAAGATGGCATGAGCATTGTTGTCGGCGGAGGCCTGGAGTCGATATCGCTGGTGCAAAATGAGCATATGAACCTGCATCGCATGGTCGATGAAGAACTGCTGGCAATTGAGCCCAATATTTTTATGCCCATGCTGCAAACAGCTGAAGTCGTGGCCGATCGGTATAACGTCAGCCGTGAGGCAATGGACGAGTACGGCCTGCAGTCGCAGCAGCGTACAGCGGCCGCCTACGCAGAAGGCCGCTACGATGCGGAGATCGCACCCGTAACCTGTATGCGTACCGTGTGGAATAAAGACACCGGCGAAGCCTCAGAAGTCGAAGGTACCGTAGCAAAAGACGAAGGCGTGCGAGAAACCACGGCAGAAGGCCTGGCCAACCTCAAGACGGTTATTGAAGGCGGCACGATTACAGCAGGTAACGCTTCCCAGCTTTCTGATGGCTCGTCTGCCCAGGTGCTCATGGACGCCAAACTTGCCGAGAAAGAAGGCCTGGAGCCCCTGGGTATCTATCGTGGCATGGCGGTGGCCGGTTGTGCCCCTGACGAGATGGGTATCGGCCCCGTATTTGCGGTGCCCAAGCTACTCAAGCAGCACGGCCTGACGGTGAATGATATCGGCCTTTGGGAACTCAATGAAGCCTTTGCAGTGCAGGTGATCTATTGTCGTGACCAGTTGGGTATCGACAACGACAAGCTTAACGTCAGTGGCGGCGCCATTTCGATTGGCCACCCGTATGGTATGAGTGGTTCTCGCATGATTGGTCACGCGCTGATTGAAGGCAAGCGTCGCGGTGTGCAATACGTCGTAGTGACCATGTGTGTCGGTGGTGGTATGGGTGCGGCAGGTTTGTTCGAAGTCGCCTGATTCGTACCGGGAATAAGCGGCGCCTGCGGGCGCCGTTCTTGTCTTGGTCCTGTGAAAATCATCCAGATTGAGGAAGTAGCAATGAAAGCAGTGGTATGTGCAGAGCACGGCATGGCAGACAAACTGAAACTAGATGTCGATTGGCCGGAACCGGAAGTTGGCGAGCACGACATTTTGCTGGAGGTGAAGGCCGCGGGGCTGAATTTTCCTGATGTTTTGATGATTCAGGGAAAGTACCAGGCCCAACCGCCCTTGCCCTTTGTACCCGGCGGCGAGTGCGCCGGCATTGTAAAGGCTGTCGGTGAGAAAGTGACGCGGTTCAAAGTCGGCGACAAGGCCATTGCCTCTACCGGGGTGGGCGCATTCTCGGAACGGATTGCGGCGAATGAGTACGCAGCGTTCCCTATGCCTGACGCGCTGAGCTTTGAACAGGCCGCCGGCGTGTGCATCACCTATTTCACCTCGTACCATGCGTTCAAGCAGCGCGCGAACCTGCAGCCGGGTGAAACGGTTCTGGTACTGGGTGCCGCCGGAGGCGTAGGTACAACGGCGATCGAGCTTGCCAAGTTAATGGGTGCGAAGGTCGTCGCTGCTGCCAGTACGGATGAGAAGCTGGAGATTTGCAAGCAGCTGGGAGCTGATGAAGTCATCAACTACACCGGCATTGACCTCAAGGCCCGGTTAAAGGAAGTCAGCGGCGGTAAGGGGTTTGACGTGATCTATGACCCGGTCGGTGGTGATTACGCAGAACCCGCCATTCGCAATCTGGCATGGAATGGTCGTTATCTTGTGATTGGTTTTGCCAGCGGGCCGATTCCCAGTATTCCGCTGAATCTGGCGCTGTTGAAAGGCGCCTCACTGGTCGGTGTGTTCTGGGGGCGCTTTGTGGGTGAAGAACCGCAGGCCAACACAAAGAATGTTGAAGAGCTGTGGGAGCTCTTTAACCAGGGCAAACTTAACCCAATCGTGACCGACTGTTACCCGATCGATCAGTATGAAGAAGCCTTCAACTGTATGCTGGAACGCCGTGCCCGCGGCAAGGTGATTATCACTACATAGAGGGTGTGCCTCATGCAGAGCTTTGAGTTCAACACCGTTGCACGTATTGTGAACGGCCATGGCAGCGCGCTTGGTTTGGGTGGCGAACTGCGCAATCTGGGTGTCGCGCGGCCGCTGTTGGTGACGGACCCCGGGCTTGTTGCCATTGGCTTGATACAGCCTGTTATAGACGCGCTGCAAGCAGACGGCCTCGAGGTGCAGGTGTTTGATCAGGTGCGCGAAGACCCACCCGAAAGCACGGTTCTGGAGGCTGCTGAACAAGCACGTACCGCGAGTGTCGATGGCGTGTTGGCCGTTGGCGGCGGCAGCTCGATGGATGTCGCCAAGGTGGTTGCGGTGCTGCTGGGCGGTACACAGGCGCTGCCAGATTTGTATGGCGTTGGGCAGGTAAGTGGTAAACGATTGCCGCTGATGCTGGTGCCAACCACTGCCGGCACCGGCTCTGAAGCGACGCCTGTTGCGGTTATTACGACGGGTGAAACAACCAAGGCAGGCGTGTCGTCGCCGGTGCTTCTGCCGGATGTTGCGGTGCTTGACCCCGCGCTCACCCTCGGGTTGCCGCCAGCGGTGACTGCAATGACTGGCGTGGATGCCATGGTACACGCGATAGAGGCTTACACGTCACGCCATAAAAAGAACCCTCTGTCAGACATGCTGGCGCTGCAGGCATTGTCACTGTTGTCTGCAAACATCCGTACTGCCGTGCATGAAGGCAGCAACAGCATCGCGCGCGAAAACATGCTGCTCGGTGCATGCCTTGCGGGGCAGGCATTTGCCAATGCACCGGTAGCAGCGGTGCACGCCCTGGCCTACCCGCTGGGGGGGCACTACCATATCCCCCACGGCCTGAGCAATTCGCTCGTGTTGCCCTCGGTAATGACTTTCAACGCCAGCGCCGCAAGCGCGCTGTACGCGGAGCTCGCCGAGGTCGTCATCGGTGGCCCCGTGCCTGGCTCTGCCGAGGCGAAAACCCAGGCGCTGATTCAGTCACTGCGTGAACTGATTGACGATGTCGGCCTGCCCGCCACACTGGCCAGCGCCAGGGTGCCTGAAGCCGATCTTGAAATGCTCGCGCAGGACGCTATGTTGCAGCAACGCCTGCTGGTCAATAACCCGCGCGATGTCGCCTACGACGATGCACTGGCGATCTATCGCGCCGCTTATGGAAACTGACTATGGCAAAGCAGCCTGTACCTGCACGCAGTGACTACAAGGTGTATTACCCGATTACCACCCGCTGGTCCGATAACGATATTTACGGTCACGTGAACAATGTGACTTACTACTCCTACTTCGACACGGTGGCCAACCGCTACCTGATCGAAGAGGGTGGCCTGGATATCAGTGATGGCCGAATCGTGGGTTTCGTTGTGAACTCGGGGTGTGAGTATCACGCACCGATTAGCTACCCGGAAGGCGTAGAAGCCGGCCTGCGGGTCGACAGGTTGGGCAACAGCTCCGTGCAGTACGGTATTGCTATCTTCAAGGAAGGCCAGGATAGCGCCGTGGCGCATGGACACTTCGTGCACGTGTTCGTTGAGCGCGCAGAGAATCGTTCTGTACCCATACCAAAAGGTTTACGCATCGCCCTGGAGAAAATCGCAGTATAGATATAGACAGCGGTTGCCGAGCCTTGCGCCCTGTGCCGTTGCACGGTGATCGCTGCTTCGGACCCATCGAGCCTCATGCGGCTTGCCAGACTGACGCCAGCACGGGCTCCAACTGCAGTCGCGTATCTGTGGGTAGCAGCGCGTCTATGCCTGCAGGAATATCGAACACCGCCATGGCATTGACCAGTTGATCGACCCGATCACCCAGCATTACCTGCTCGCCGGCATAGAACGCATCGATCCTGGCGGCGGCATCGCCATACCAGTTGTCCAGTGTGAGTTGGTCATTTGACCCGATCACATTGATAACAAGGTGGTTCTGCACGCGGCTGAACCAGAGTTGATCAACTGCGGCGTCTTCGAAGATGGCGCGATCCACACTGGCCAGGTCATCGTCGTTGTTTTGCAGCACGTCCGCACCGTCGCCAGCGGCAAACCAGTAGTCGTCGCTGCCACTGCCGCCGATGAGAATGTCGCCCGCCTTGCCGCCCCTCAGGTGGTCGTTGCCGCTGTCGCCCAGAATAATCTCGCCACCGGCAGAGCCCACAATGGTGTCATCACCGGCGCCGCCGGTAATGGCTAGTACGTTCTTTAACTCGGTGAGGGAGAAGTCCAGCACGTTGTTGTGGCTGTCGCCACCGATGACATCAAACACGCCCTCGCCGCCATCGATGACTTCGATACTGTCACTGGCGGAAAACTGGCTCAGACCGATCAGGTCGTTGCTTGCGCTGCCCATAATGGCGTCGTAACCCGGCCCGCCTGAGATGTGATCATAGCCATTGGACGTGCCCGCGAACACAAACAGATCGTTGCCGCTGCCTCCGCGTAGTTGATCTGCGCCGGCGCCACCGGTGAGATGGTCGTCTCCTGCATCTCCCAGTAGAAAGTCGTCTCCGTCAGAGCCGACGATACGGTCATCACCGTCTCCGGCTGCCACCGCGAGTATGTTGACAAGTTCAGTCTGTGAAAAATCCAGGATATTGGCGTCGCTGTCGCCGATGATTACATCGAACACACCGCTGCCGCCGTCGATGCGTTCAAGGCTGTCCTGAACGCTCAGCGAGGCAAGCCCGAACACATCGTTGGCATCGCTACCCACCAGGGTATCGAAGCCGCTCCCTGCGCGGATCAAGTCGACGCCCGAGCCGACGCCGGTGACTGCGAAGGTGTCGTCACCAGCATCGCCGATCAACAGATCGTTGCCGCTGCCGCCGTGCAGCCAGTCATTGCCGGCTGCGCCGACCAGTATGTCGCCCTGCTGCGTGCCGGTGATGCGGTCGTTGCCCTCGGCTCCAGTAATGGCAAGGATATTGACTAGCTCTGTCTGGCTGAAATCCAGCTCATTGTCGGCAGTATTGCCGCTGATAACGTTGAAATGGCCGCCACCGCCGTCGATCTGCTCGATGGACCCGCCGGCAATGAGATTGCTGATACCAAAGACGTCGTTCAGTGCCCCTCCCAGTAACCGGTCGAAGCCCTCGCCACCATCGATGTCATCGAATCCAGTGTCTGCGCCGTGGTAGATCAGCGTATCATTCCCCGCGCCGCCCAAAAGCGTATCGTTGCCGGGGCCACCCTGGATCAGATCGTTGCCTTCATCACCGTTGATAACATCGTTGCCAGCGTCGCCGTAGAGGATGTCGTCGCCCTGGCCGCCACTGATCAGATCCCTTCCTGTGCCGCCGGTCAATGTGTCATCGGCTGCGGTGCCGTCGATGGGCACCAGTGCGTTGGCTGCTGCCAGTGCCAGCAGGTCTTGCTGCGACCAATGTGTGCCGTCACTAAAGGTGATGGCGCCAAGTGCCAGGCCGGCCAGTGGCGTCAGCTGTGGGTCAGACGGGTCGAACAAGAATGCATTCAGTGGTTGCGCAGCAGAGCCACCGATAACCTCAACCATTAGGTAGTAGCCGTTGTCCGCGGCGAACTGACTGACGGCGACATCGTGCGGCAGCACGCCGGGTGCCATTTCCAATACAACCGAAGCGCCGCTGCCCTGCGCTACCGAGATGGACGTCAGCCCGCCATTGCCATCGTAGCCCGCAACGGTGTGGGTTCCCCCGGTGACGAAGATGCCATCGCTACCCTCGCCGAGGATCACTCGGTTCTGGCCAGCATGCAGTTGAATGGAATTGAAGTGCTTTCCGGCGTTGATGGAATGTTCTCCCCCTTGCACGATAATCTGATCGAAACCGTCCCCGGCATCGACATGGGATGCCCCGGCATTTAGCGTGATGACATCATTGCCGGTGCCGCTGATTACGGTGTTGTTGCCGCCGTTCAGTATCACCTGGTCATCGCCTGCGCCCGCATCGATGTAGTTGCTGCCGGTGTTAACGGTGATGGTGTCATTACCCTGGCGGCTAACGATAACGCCGGCGCTGTCTGTCTCAACGTAGAGAACATCGTCCTGTACCGTGCCCAGTTGAGTGAGCCCACCGGGTACGTCGAGCGTCACCAGATGTGCATCCAGCACCGTTTGCAGGCTTACGGCCTGGCCGTTGGCCAGTACGATAGTACTGATCGGCAGGTCCGGCATCAGTGCGAGCACCGCCGGGTGGGTCAGGGCACCGGCGACAAAACCCTCGTCCGCAAAAAGGTCAGTCGTGCTGACCCCGCTGGCGTCAACCTGGTAGGCGACGAAGAAATTCCTGATCAACAGGCTACCGTTGCTACTGGCTGCATAGATCTCAAGGTCGTCATTGATGCGCGTGAAGGCCAGCTCTGCAATGGCAAGCCCCGGGCCGAGCTCAAGCACGTCCTGGCCGCGTGGCGTATAGCCCACCGTCTGTGTTTGTAGGTCACGGTTCAGCAAATAGGCATAGCGGTCTTCGGGTTGGTCGTAGGACCAGTCATATTCGATGGTGTCGTGCCCGTCGCCCACGGCGTAGACAAATGTGAGCCCCTGATGCAGCGGCGCGATCAGGGTGTCATCACCGGCTCCGGCAACGATACGTTTGCTCCCGATGCCCCGGCCCTGGTCGCTGGGCTCATGCATGTAGTGGTCGGACAGGATAATGGTGTCGTTGCCGCCGCCGGCTTCGATCAGGTCGTTGCCGTAGCCGGGGCGGATCGTGTGCGCCTTGTTGCCACTGATAATGTGGTCTGTGCCGTAGCTGCCGTACAACAAGGGGCTGTCATCGTCATCAGCGGTTTGGATGATCATTGCTGCGCCGGGGCTGCTGTCGAAGGTAAGGCTGAACAGCGCCAGCGGATTGCGCCAGTTGGGGTAAAGCCCGCCGTCAAGGTGAATTTCATCGTTGCCATAGCGTATCCAGGCATCGTTGG
Source organism: Gammaproteobacteria bacterium (assembly GCA_024742415.1). Taxonomy (GTDB): domain Bacteria; phylum Pseudomonadota; class Gammaproteobacteria; order Pseudomonadales; family Halieaceae; genus Marimicrobium. The sequence continues at coordinate 74,310 of JANSYN010000013.1, read as the reverse complement.
TAAGAGGATCAAAGTGAAAACGAACCTCCTCGGGGGCTATGCCTGCGTCGAATGTGATCTCGCCGAGGTATTCGCGCGACAAGGGGGAGTTCTCGATAATGGTGTTGGCGCCGTCGCCACGCGCGAAGCGATAGATATCATTGCCCCAGGCATCAGCGTGTATGACATCGTGGCCGGCACCGACGATGAAAACATCATCCAGCCTGCTGCTGAAGAATGTGCCATTGACCAAAGAAGATTCCTGCAGGATAGGGACGGTGTCACCATCCACGGTCAGCGACGACAGCACGCGGATGTTCGTCGCGCCGGTTGCCGAGATGGTGTTGCCGCTGCCGCTTGTGATCGCGAAGGTTGTATCCTGGTCGCCGCTGTAGATCAGCCTGATTCCCTGCGCGTCCACACCGTTGAAGCGCAGGTGGGCACTGAGCGGCGTATCGAGTTGATCGTGGCCGTCACCGGCAGAGAACTCGTAATGTGCACTGGTGCCTCCGGCCAGGTAATCATCACCTTTGCCACCTATCAGCACATTGGCGCCGGTGCCGCCGTAGAGTGCATCGTTGCCGTCCAGTCCTTCCAGGACATCGCTACCGCCCAGTCCGTACAGCTCGTCTGCGCCATCGGTGCCGATCACGTGATCGTCAAGATTGCCGCACGTGATATTGGAAAAGCCCACGATGCGTGCTCGCACATTGGCAGAAGTGAGCCAGTCGAAGTTCACCCAGTCGCCGGAGGCGATGCGCTGCTCGATATTCACGGCGCTGGGCGCATCGTAGCCCATGCTGAAATGTTCGGATGCGGAGATACGAAACAGATGCGCATCGGGCCCATAGTAGTGGGCGATGACCTCAACGGACTCGGCGTCATTGCCGAGGCTGAAGGTAGGGTGGTCGCGGTCGGCGTCATCGAGTCCTACGAGCTTGTCACGGTCTGTATCGCTGATACCCCGGGTACCGGCAACTGACATTACCAGTGTGCCGCTTGTGTTGAAGTAGTTTTGCTGCAGCCGGCCGAGGGCAACCGCGTTGCTCGCAGCGTTTATCGCCACAGTAACGTTGTGCCACTCCTGGCGCGCAAGGGTAAAGCCTTCGCCGTCAGGCGCATTGCGCAGCCCGATATGCACCTGGTTTGCCTGGAATGAAGCAACGATGGAATCGGCCGGCACTCCCTGAAATACCACAGTGTGCTGGCCTTCTGTATCAATAATGGTGTCGTTACCGTCGCCGGGTGTATAAACATAGACGTCGTCTCCTGCACCGCCCACGAGTTGATCGTCACCGGCACCCCCTGCAAGTTGGTCGTTGCCACCGAGCCCGTAGAGAAAGTCGTTGCCTGCCCCGCCGTATAGCGCGTCATCGCCGTGATAGATGTCGTCAAGTAGCGCGCTGGTCAGATCAAACGGAACCAGCGGCGTATTGTCGAACGCTACACTGGCCTCACGGTCGCCCACCAGATAGTCCGAGCCATCGCCCCCGTAGAGTTGGTCTGCGCCCAGCTCACCCCAGAGGAAGTCATTGCCGTCACCACCCTGGATGATGTCATCGTAGCTTGTGTGCTCCTGCGCAGGCATTGCAAAGGCCGTGCGTGCCTGAGCGTGAACCTGGCCGTTGACGAGTTCGTAGTCAAAGCCCAGGGCGGAATCACCGAGAATGACGTCTGCACCTTCACCCCCGTAGAGATTGTCGCCGCCAGCGCCGCCCCAGAGGTAGTCGTCGCCGGTGCCGCCCGAGGCAATATCAGTGACTTCACCCCCGGAGATGAGGTCTCGCCCGCTACCACCATCGAGCGTGTTGATGTCGAGTTCCTGCTCCTGGCTGAACGCATAGAGAAAATCCCCAGGTGTCAGGGTTGTGGTGAACTCATGACTGACGTTGCCGAATAGATAGTCGTTGCCGGGGCCCCCGTACAGCGTATCGGAACCCTGCCAGCCCTGCAGCATGTCGTCACCCTGCAGGCCATCAATTCGATCGTCACCACCCAGACCAGCCAGGCTCTGGTTGAGCGCATCGCCTGTGAGCTGATCCTCGAGCGGGCCGCCTTCAAAGCGCACGCTGCCAAACACCGGTGACTGATCGTTGCCCTGGAAGTTCGGGGTGTTGCGCATGTCCAGGTTGACTGTGCTGTTTGTCCAGTCTATGCCGCCCTGGTTCGACCCGCCCCGCCAGCTTGCCTCCCAGTCGGTCTGCTCCGCAGCCCGGCCTACCGCAGTCACTGTCACATCGGTTTCTTGCAGCTGCTGTTGCTCGAATTCTGCCAGCGTGATGCCGAAGTTGGCGCCGCTTGTGGGGGCGAACTGCTGTACTTCGATCCTGCCGCCGCTGCTTGCGGATCCTGCGTGTATGATGAAGTCTGTGCCATCCCAACTGGCGATCACGTCTGGGTGGTCTGTATCGACATACAGGGTGGAACTCGGCGACAGCTGATCGAAGTCAAGCTCGGCCAGGTTGATACCGTTGACGAAGATGCGATCACCGCCGTCGTCATCATCAAAGATGACGGCGATGTCGTCGCCGCTGGACCAGTGGAACTGGTCGTCACCCCTGCCGCCTACCATGACATCAAGGCCTTCGCCGCCGTAAAGGAAGTCATTGCCGTTGCCACCTAGCAGTGTGTCGCTGCCCGTATTGCCGCGAATATCATCGTTGCCGTCGCCGCCGTCCAGATAGTCGTCGCCATCGAGTCCGTCGAGCAAATCGTTGCCGCCCATTGCATAGACGGTATCGTCGTTGCTGGAAACCTGCAGACCAGTGCCTGGTGCAGTGATGTCGTTGCCCTGGGTGCCAAATGACAGCCTGGCCCTTTGGTCGTCGTAGTATGCTGGCCCGGGCAAGGGATTGAAGTCCGATTCATTGGGATAGCCCCTGCCGTCACCGTCCAAAGCTAGCTGGCTTGTCAGGTCGACAAACTTGATAGGCTCGAGAAACTCCCCGAACTCGCGATTGATTTCGGCCAGCGAGAAGAAATTCAGGAGAAAAAACTGGCGGTCACTGTAGAACTCCTCGGAAAAGTTGGCTTTGCCACGCCGACGTTCTTCGGCGCTCATCTGTGCGTCGCGTTGCCAGGCCGCGTGGAGCTCGGTGTGCAAACCGTGTTGCTGGTACAGCGCATCAATGTTGTCGTGTGTCAGCCGGAAAGGGCTGGTGGTGTGCATTGCCAGAAAAGTAGAAAAGTCGCCACGGGCCTGTTCTGTCAAAGTGGTTATGTCGATGCTCTGGAATGTTGCCGCGTCCTCCGCATCGAGAGCGGCAAGGGTGTCGAACAGGCCGGCATCCTTGATTTCATAGATCTTGCTGTGCAGAAGATTGCGAAACGCTATCTCGGCAAAATCGATGTTTGCGGCCTGTGCGGCTGTCAGGTCGATCGGATCGACGCCGGTCAGGAGGGCGAGCGCATTGACCGCCCGTTCCAGTGAGTCATAGTGATTGAACGAACTGGCCTCGAACCAGCTGCCCAGGGCTTCCATGGTGACCGCAGGGGCAATGCCTTCGTATAACGCCATGACACCGAGGCTGTCCTGTAACAGGACGATCGAGTGCCCGGTTCCCCAGGCTGCATCGTAGTTATCAAGGGGGTTAAAGGAAGCCCAGTACGCGGCCGGTTGTTTCTCATGCCAGGTGCGCACCGGGTGCCCGTGACGCACGCCAAGCTCCGCCACGATGGTGTCCAGCGGGTGTTCTCGCGGGCTATTAGCGGCCCAGACATCAAAAGTGGCTGCATCGGGCAAGCGATGCTCGTAAAGCAATGCCCCTGTCGTGTCTGGCGCTATCGCGCGGCTGGCGGCGCGATGCCTGGGGTTCGTCCAACTGGCATTGAGAAGGGCGTTCAGGGCTGGAATCCTCGAAATCAACGGCCAGGCAACCCCAAATGAGATCTCTGCGATACCTGGGCCATAGTCGACCCAACTCGGCGTGTATTGATTGAAAGTGTCCAGGTACTTGTTCCATAAGGACTTCAGCCCGTCCCCGGCGTGGCCCGTCCCGGCACCGTTGAAGAAGTAGGTGTTGTCAACGACATCGCTGTGCAGCGTGCTGAAGGCCTGTGCAAGGTTTGCTCCCAGCGAGTAACCGGTGACATCGACGCTGCCTCCGCCGGCCAGATGATCGCGGAAACCTGCTATGGCCGACGGATCAGTCACGGTTACGCCTGCAGGTGCCTCGCCAGGTGTCAGAGCGCTCAGAAATGACCAGAAAACTTCCATGTCATACATCTGGTTGAAGGCCCACCCTTGCAAACCAATCTGCAGATCTGCATAGACATCGCCGTGATCGGTGATAGGATCGCTGAATTCCGTGCTGCGAAAACTGATGGTATAGGAACCGGATTGTGTGTCTTCGAAGAGCGTTCCCGAAAATCCGCTCTTTGAGGCCTCTAGTTGTCTGTTGTGTCCTGCGAGTGACAGATCCATGTGCGCGACCACCCTGAAGCGTTCTACTGCGCCCGCTTCGTTGTAGAACTCCCTCTTGCCAACGTCTTCTGGCGTTTTGCTTAGCACCAGGTTGCCCTCGGTAAGCGCCTCGGTGATCTCGGTATTCGAGGTCTTATCGGCAAGGAACGATTCAGCCGCCAGCTGTAGTGATACCTTGTCAAACAGTGTAGCGATAGATTCCATTTTCATTGTGCTGTTCCTTCAGCGTTGATGATGTCCTGTGTCTCAATGAAAAGCCGCTTTCTTCCAGCCGGGCTGTTTAGTCCTCTTTCTGTGCAGAGGAGACAGGCTGCAGCACCGAGGTCATGAAGCCTTGCAGCGTCTGGCCTTTGGGACACACCTCATCACCAGCATTGATGTAGATATCCCAATCGGTGTTTCCCAACACCCTGGCGCGGGTGAAGCCTGTGAGTGAAGCGATGGTTGTATTGTCTTGCAGATCGAGAATCTCCATCTTGCCGGCTGCAATCCAGCGTCCGCGCATGCTGCGGGTCGTCAGGTCCGTGATTTGCCAGCCGTATCGGCTTTGCACAGCGTGCCCCGAAGGGGTTGTGTAGGGTTTTTTTTGCAGGCCAGAGACTGGTGAGCGCTGGCTTGCAAGGCGCTTTTGTTGGCTGTCTGCCGGAAATATCGTGGTAAATTTTCCAGCGAGGTTCTCCGGTGCCTGTTCAAAGAAACGATAAACTCCGGATTCTTCCAGGAAGTCCATGAAGTCCGGATATGTGCTGCTCGCCATGCCCAGAACCCAGGGATGCTCCTGTTTGTATTGGGCTTTGGCAGTACGATTCTCCGTTGGCATCGGGGTAAGTTGGGCGACGCTGATGACGTCCGCGACGCGCCGATCAATGTGTATTCCTGCGGACTGTTCACACAGTCGTTTGAATTCAACGACGGCGCGCGTTTCCCGATAGCGTTCCAGCTTTTTGTGCATCCCACTGGAGACAACGATGAGATAGGGTCCGATCAGAAAAGAAACAATGACCGTCGCATACACTCTGTGGTTTTCTCGATTGAACAGAAAGATGACAGTAGTGATCAAAGCCAGTGTCCAATAGACAGCCGCAGCAAGCCCTGCAAGAACCAGCCCGCCATGATGCGGATCGTCGACAAAAACCATAAGAGCCAGTACGATCGTCGGTGACATGACCACCAGGCCAAGCGTTAGCAGCTCGTTACGGTGGGGTGTTGGTTCGTCGCTCTGGGCACCGGGAGAGTCGTTACTATCTTTGTTCGCTTGAGTGTCTGTCATCGGGCATCTTCCGTTTTTTGGCGTTTGTCTTATTGTGGTTCTACAACCCTTTTATGCGCGGGGCCGCATGCTGGCCCGGGTGCGCTGGCTATGCTGCGCTGGCACTGCTGCACTTGGCAACGCAAGCATCAACGCTCGCGCAGGCTCTCCTGTCGATAGCGCAACAGCGGCGCCAGGAAAAATTCGATGAGGCGCCGTTGGCCCGTTTTGACTTCAGTGGCAACTGCCATCCCTGAACTGAGCTGAAGATCCTTGCCCTGAACTGACAGTGTGTTGCTGCCAAGTGCCAGTCGCATCTTGAAAACCCAGCCAAGGGTCTCGTCCTGCACTGCATCATCGCTGATGTTGACGATCGTCGCCTCCAAAAGGCCGTATTTGGTGAAATTGAAAGCATCGACTTTTACTTCAGCGCGCTGACCCTCGTGTACGAAGCCGATATCCTTGTTCATGAGCATCGCCTCTACCTCAACTGGAGCGCCTACCGGCACGATCTTCAGCAGCGCCTGTGCGGGAGTCACCACGGCTCCATGCGTATGCAGTGTCAACTCTTGCACGGTTCCAGCCACCGGAGCCGTAATATGTAACAGCCGCTCGCGCCGTTTCGCCTTGCGAGATTCCTGTGCCAGGCCATCTAGCTCACGCGACAGGTCTGTTATTGCCACCGCGTTGTCCCTGCGCGCTTGTCTAAGTATGGATGTGATTCTGGATTTGATGGCGGCGGCGTTCTCAGTACTCTTCCACTGTTGTGCACGCAGTACTGGAAGTGTTCGTTCAAGATCGGTTTGCTGTTGCAGGAGCTCGAGGTATTGCACTTTCGCACCGTGCTGATTCGCAACCAGAACTCGATAGGCTTCGACCCGCTCTGCGAGGATCGCCAGCGTGGCACGGCTTCTTTGTTCTTCAAGTTGCAGCGCCTTGCGTTGCGCGCGCGCGGCTAGCAGTTCGCTCGCCAGACCTTGCGTGCGCATGGCGATCTCGTCGGCGTGATGCGCAAAGAGATCGGTGCTATCGGTGGCAGGTGAGTGTTCGATGGGGTTTGATACCGCATCGATCGCACCAGAAGCCGCTACCTCAACGAGCCATTGCTCAAGGCGGCGGCGCCAGTTGAGTTCTCCACGCGCGTGTGACAGTTGAGCCAGGATACGGCTGTCATCTGCACTGGCATAGGTGGCGTCCAGCGAGATCAGCGCCTGGCCGCGTCTGACCTGGTCTCCCTCGGCGACATGTATGGCGCTGACGCTTGCTGATTCCGGTGCCTGTACAACTTTCACCTGGCCGCTCGGCACGATGCGCCCCGGGGCCGTGACAACGATGTCAACTTTACCCAGCATTGCCCAGAGCAGGCCGATTGAAAACAGGGCGATCAGCAGCCAGGCCAGCATACGCCCGGTGGGTGAGGGCGGCCGCGCCTGTATCTCAAGCGCTGCTGGTTCAAAACCGTACTGTGAGGCTGGCGAGCGGCCCGTGCGATTCCTGGTGATGCTGCGAGTGCTGCAGGGCAGCGGCCCATTGTCGCCGCTGTTATCGCCCATGCTCTTGGCCCGTTGTCGGCGAGTTGCCTGCCCGTGAATGGCCGCTCGCACGAGCTGCTGGTTCTTCCAGTGCGCGAATGGCGGGCGAATGATTCTGGTAGCTAAAAAGCCTGGCGTAATAACCGTCCGCTTGCAGCAGCTGTTCGTGGTTTCCGCTCTCGGCAATACGGCCCTTGTCGATTACGACGATGGTATCGGCGTGACGTACAGTACTCAACCGGTGTGCGATGACAAGCACCGTTCTGCCCTGGGCAATCGCGCCCATGTTCTCCTGCACAATACGTTCCGATTCATAGTCCAGCGCACTGGTGGCTTCATCCATAACCAGTATGCGCGGGTTTGTTATCAGTGCCCTGGCGATAGCGATGCGTTGGCGCTGGCCGCCCGACAAATTGGCGCCTTGTTCGTCGATGATGGTGTTGTAAGCCTCGGGCAGATCCAGAATAAAGTCGTGCGCTCCAGCAACCTGCGCGCACCTGACGATACTTGAGAAGGGCAGGGCGGGATTCGTCACGGCGATGTTGTCACGCACACTACGATGAAAAAGAAAGCTCTCCTGTTGCACGACCCCGACGCTTCTGCGCAACCATGACTTGTCGACAGTGGCCAGGTCGATGCCGTCGAGCACGATACGGCCGGCCTCCGGGGTGTACAGCCCCTGCAGCAGCTTGGCCACGGTGCTCTTGCCTGAACCGGAGCGCCCAACGATACCGATGACCGCGCCGGCACTGGCACTGAAGGTGAGTTCGTCCAGCACCAGCGGTGCGTTGGGACGATAGCGGAAGCGCACACGTTCGAACGCGAGCGCGCCGCTGAGCGCATGCGTCGAGCCCTGTTCGCCCATACTGCCGCGCTCCAGCGGGCTATTGAGGATGTCGCCCAGACGCTGGAGCGATATGCCGGCCTGTTGAAAGTCCTGCCAGAGCTGCACCAGTTTCAGGACAGGCGCGGTGATTCTGCTGGCGATCATGTTGAATGCCACAAGCTGGCCCACTGTGAGCGCGCCGGCAATAACCAGGTGGGCTCCCCACCAGATGATCAACACGGTGGTGAGCTTGCTGATAAAGTCGGCACACTGACTGGCGATGTTGTTCACGTTCTGGGAGCGGAAGGATGCCGTCACGTAGTCAGCCAGTTGATCCTCCCAGCGACGCTGCATCTGTGGCTCCAGCGCTTGCGCCTTGACCGTTTGCATGCCGCCTACGGTTTCGGTGAGGAAGGCCTGGTTGATCGCGCCGGCACGAAATTTTTCGTCCAGTCGCTGACGCAGAACCGGCGTGATGAACATCGACAGTACAATATAGAAGGGCAGTGAGCCCAGCACGACCAGCGTCAGCGTAGGGCTGTAATACCAAAGCACCGCGAAGAACACGAACGTAAAGAAGAGATCGATGAGCAGTGTAAGCGCCGTGCCAGTGAGGAAGCTGCGAATGTTCTCGAGCTCTCGCACGCGAGCAACGGTCTGCCCGATTTGGCGATTCTCAAAGTAAGCCAGCGGCAAGTGGCACAAGTGATGAAAGAGCTTCGCTCCGAGTTCCACATCCACCCGGTTGCTGGTGTGGCTGAACAGGTAGTTGCGCAAGCCGCCCAGCACTGCATCAAAGCACGCCACTACGACGAACCCGAAGGCCAGCACGTTGAGTGTGCTGAAACCGCGATGCACGAGGACCTTGTCCATCACGACCTGGAAGAACAGCGGCGTAGCTAACGCAAAAAGCTGAAGAAAGAATGAAGCCACCAGCACTTCGCCAAACAGCTTCCGGTACTTGAGCATTGACGCGGTAAACCAGCGCAGGTTGAATCTGGAAGGCGTTGCGGCGACACCCCAGCGGTGCGGTCGCAGCAGGATGATATGGCCAGCGCAGCGCTCGTGCAGTTGTGCGGCTGTGATTTGCTCGGTGTTCGGCGCCAGCGGGTCCTGTAGCAGGAAATGACGGGTGCCGGCTTCGTCTTCACGAACTCTGGCGATGATGCAGTAGCCTCCGCTGTGCAGGCGCGCGATTGCCGGTAGCACAGTGGGTGAGAGTCGTGCCGGGTCCAGTTTGAGTCGCTTTGCCTTGAAGCCAATGAACCGGGCCGCGCGCAGCAGCGCGGTGTCGCCATCGTCTGTCGGTGATTCTGGCGCCGCATGAGGTGTGGCAGCTTCTGGATGTGGCGCACGGGAAGTAGCGCCGACAGGGGCATCCCCAGTGTGTTGGCCGTTGCAGTGGACGTCACTGGCCTTGCTGCCAGTGGCTGTTTGTGCGCCAGCGCCACCACCACCATAGCGATGGTTCAGCTGTGCGGTATCAACCGCCATCTGGTGTAGATGCGCGGCTATGACAAGGCATTGCAAACCCGAGTCCATGGGAATCGCCTTCACTCCTTTGAAGGTTCACACTGTGATCACGACAATTGCTGTCTCTGCCAGACTACGTCCGTTGTTGCCTGTTGCTTGTTGCTTGTTGCTTGTTGCCTGTTGCCTGTTGGCGTTGTGGCGTTGTGGCGTTGTGGCGTTGCGGCTGGCCCTGCCCCGCCCGACTGTGGAGCGGGCACAGTGGATGTTGCGGCGATGTGGAATGGATTGCCACGTCAAATACGCCCGCGGCGGCAACTGATGGCGCACTCGCAGCAGCGGGCATTGCCCGAGTGACGATGTGTCAGCCGCCGGGAATTTTACCCGCGCGCACAATGACAAAAACCAGTACGCAAAAAAACACCAGCGCGCTGAATACCGGCGCGTATGCGTCATTGTATTGATACAGGAATCCGGCGACGAGGGGGCCGGCGGAGAAGCCAATTGCGGGGCATGCGCTGACCAGGCCAGCCGCAGCGCCCTGTTCGTTGCTCTCTACTGCAAGAGACGCACCGGCCGAAATTGCCGGCATACACAGGGCCATGCCGGTGCCCATGAACGCCATGCCGACTGCCAGCACGGCAAATGTCTCAAAGACCGAAATAAAGCCTGCACCAATGAGCAACGACGATAAACCCAGTCGGATGAACTGCGTTGGCTTTAACTGGATGCGTTGCATCACCGTAACCTGTATCAGCAAGGTGAACGTGGCGGAGACCATCAATGCCGCACCGGTGAGTTGTGCGGTTTTGACGCCGCTCAGGTGCATTTTGTCCTGTAGCTGAAAGCCCAGCGTCTGCTGAATTCCGGAGAAGCCTATAAAAAGACCCACCGCAGCGAACAGGAACAGTGAAATGCGCGGATCGCGGTAACGCAGACGTACTGAGGTCTTGCGCTCCCTGAGTTGGTCCAGCGGTGTTGCCGGTAGATGCTTCCACACAAACCACGCGGCAAACACCGCAAGAGCGGCAGCGAAGTACAGCGGTGCCAACAATCCGAAAACGACCAGTACGCCGCTGACAGCGGGCCCCAAAATAGTGCCCAGGCTGTTTGCCGTGCCCAGTCGCGCCATGGTTTTTGTGCGCATCTCGGGGCTTGAATGATCAGCCGCGTAGGCGGTCGCGGCCGGGCTGGTTGCCGACATGATCAGCGCCTGGCAAACGCGCGTCGCCAATACCGTGATGTAAAACACCGTACCTGTGAGTAGCCCGGCCATGCCGGCATAGAACGTGCTGGTAAAAAGCAGGGTGCCGAGTGCGTAGCCGACCAGCCCCGTGATGATGACAGGCTTGCGCCCCACGCGATCACTGTAACGACCCCAGTAAGGTGAGGCCAGGCCAAAGATCAGTGCCGACACAGCAATGATCGACGTGATCTGTGGCTCGCTCAACTGCACTTCGCGACCCAGTGGCGCGAGAATGGCAAACACCAGTGATTGCCCGATCCCCGTGGCCATCAGGCTGAGGATCAGGACAGTTTGCTGCCGTGTTGTGAGCCTGGCGCCCGATGTGGGCTCCATAGAGACCTACTTCAGCTCGGAGGATGATTTTTCCAGTACGCGGCGCGCAACAATCAACTGCTGTATCTGCTGCGTGCCTTCAAAAATGTCGAGGATTTTTGAGTCGCGCGCGAACTTCTCCAGCAGGTGATTTTCGCTGTAGCCCAGGCTCTGGCACAGTGCCACGCAGCGCAGGGTAATATCATTGCCCACGCGTCCTGCCTTGGCCTTGCACATGGACGCCTCCATGGAATTGGGCTGCTTGTTGTCAGCCATCCAGGCGGCTTTGAGTACCATCAGGCGAGCGGCGCTCCACTCCGATTCCATGCGCACCAACTCCGCCTCAATGGCGCTGAGGTTGATGGGCTTCCTGTCAAACTTCAGCTGGATGCCTTCTTCCTTGAGGATGTCTTGCGTCATGTCCAGCGCGGCGCGCGCCGTACCAATAGCCATGGCAGCCACCGGCGGGCGAGTGTTGTCAAAGGTTTGCATCACGCCGCCGAAGGCTTTTTTGCGGCCCTCTGCATCGGTGGCGACCTCGGCGCTGCCAAGAATATTTTCTTTTGGAATTCTGCAGTCTGAAAAACTGATCGCTGCCGTGTCAGAGGCGCGAATACCCAGTTTGTGTTCCAGGCGCGTGACTTCGCAGCCCGGCGTGCCTTTTTCTACGATAAAAGATTTGATCGCGGCTTTGCCCAGGGATTTGTCCAGCGTTGCCCAGACCACCAGCGTGTCGCAGCGATCGCCGTCGGTAACGTAGATTTTCTCACCGTTGAGCACCCACTCATCACCATCGGCAACGGCCGTGGTACTGATGTTGGCAGAGTCTGAGCCGGTGCCCGGCTCGGTAATACACATGGCAGCGTAGCTGCTACCGTACTTTTTGCGCTGCTCGGGCGTGCCTACCGCGTTGATAGCGGCGTTGCCCAGGCCGGAACCTGGCATTCCCAGGAACAAACCGACATCGCCCCAGCACAAGCCGAACAGGCCCACGACCGCACCCATATTGCCGCCGTTCACCACACCTTCGGGTTCGGCTTTCTTTTTCTCATCTTTTTTGCCACCGCCACCCATGGCTTCGGACCGGCCAGCACTGATCAGTTCGACCACCTGCTCCATTTCTTTTGGATACGTGTGCTCCTCCTTGTCGTACTTGCGCGAGAAGGGGCGCATCATGTGCTCTGCCAGCATCATGGTCTGTTCAAAGGTTTCCTGATGCTTCTTTCCCAGTTCCAGATTGATCATTGTCGGTATCCTGAATGCGGTAGTGAAATCTAAAGTCGATGAATGGTCGTCTGCAAAATCCGGTTACGTGCTCGCCACGCCTTCCAATACGGCGATGGCGCGCAGGTTGCGGTACCACAGTTCAACCGGGTGTTCTTTGGTGAAGCCGTGTCCGCCCAACAACTGCACGCCGTCGGTGCCGATCTTCATGCCGTGTTCAGCGCAGAACTGCTTTGCCAGGTAGGCATGCTGGTGAAAATCCTCACCGCGCTCTGCCAGCGCGGCCGCGCGCCACAGCATCAGGCGCATGCATTCCAGTTCGATGGCGATGTCGGCGATCATGAAGGCGACCGATTGACGATTGGTGATGGGCTCGCCAAAGGCGACGCGCTCGTTACAGTAGACTTTCACGTAGTCCAGCACGGCCTGGCAGGTACCAACGGCCAGCGCGCACACGCCCAGTTGTGATAAATCGATAAACCGCTGCAGGTCAAAATCACCATCGCCGACCTTGGCGTCTGCACTGAGGTGGACATTGTCGAACGCCAGCGTCGCCAGCTGCGCGCCGCCCAGGCCCATGTTTTCCTCGGCGGTGCGCGTCAATCCCTCAGGCGTGCCCTCGACGATAAACGCCGCCGGGCCGCTTTCATCGAGCTGCGCGATGACCATGACCAGTTGTGCGTCCATGCCCAGCGGAACCATCACTTTGGTACCACTGAGTGTATAGCCCTTGCCGGTGGTCGTTGCGGTCATCTGCGGTTCGGTGGGCTCAAAGGTCGCGCGCGGTTCTACTAGCGCTGTGGTTGCCGCCACAAAATCCCCTGCGCAAAAGCGCGGCAAATAGCGCTCTCGCTGTGCGTTGGAGCCCTGGTCGAGCAACGTGTTGACGAAACCCAACGGGGCAATGGCGCCCAATGCCATGGCCATGTCGCCATTGGCCAGGTCTTCCATGATCAGTGCGTTTGAGACAGGCGAGCGTTCCATTCCCGCACCGCCTAGTGCCTCGGGGATGGGCAGCAGGCTCAAGCCCAGTTCTGCAGTTTTGGGGAAGAACTCCGCGGCAGGGCTGTCTCCGCTGTCGACGGCCTGCGCAATGTCGCGCATTTCCTGAGCGGCAAAGCGCTGCATGGTGTCGCGGTTCATGCGCTGCTCATCGCTGAGTGTCAGGTCGAATAAAAGATTGTCTGGGTTAATGCTCATAGTGCGGTCTCTTCCAGTGGTAGCGACAGCCTGTTGGTGCCGCCTTCAGGTTTTACGGTGAAGTGCTTGTGATGATGAGTATCTGGCTGCATTGAATATGGCGCGTCAGGCGTTCGCGTGGCTGGGGGCAACCAGCCCGCCGATCACAAAGTCCACCAGGTGATCAACCAGGGTATCCTGGTCGAAATGGCTCAAATCGCCCAGCGGTGAATGACCCAGCCAGCCTGCCTCGGCAACGCCGTGCACCACATTGGTGGTAATGAACATCACCCGAAGGCGTCTTACCGGTGCGGGCAATTGAGGCAGCTCGCGTGATAGTGCCTTGTCCATGCGCTGCCAGAAGGGGGCATAGGCGCTGTTGACCAGCGTGGCAATCTCGGCGCTTTCTTCGCTGGCCAGGCGCGAAAGAAAACGGGTGGCATCGTCACCCCAGGGTTGCGATGAACGCAGCAGCACCAGCGGTTGCAGGGTAGCGCGACAGGCCTGGCGCAATGAACGCTCCCTGGGCTGATCGCTGCGCAGCGACTTTGCGATGCGGCCCAATTCCCGGCCTATCATTGCCATCAGCGCTTCCAGAACGCCCTGCTTGTTGTGAAAGTGATAGTGCATTGCCGCTGAATTTTTTGACCCCGCCTCGGCGCTGATGCGCCTCAGTGACACCGCATGCAGGCCGTGGGCCGCATACAGGCGCAGGGCTGTGAGCAACAGTCTGTCGCGGGTCTCCAGATGGTGGGTGCTTTTGGTGTCGACGGCCGCGGTCAAGGTGTTTTTCCGAGGTTTTCTGGCCGCGCCAGGGCCAGCATAAAGCGCGGATAGGACACCGGGAAAAGTCGCTGGATGATGTCAATGAGCTTGGCATCCTTGCCGATCAGCAGGCGTTTCTTGCGCTTCTCTACCGCACGAATGATCTGCTGCGCCGCAGACTCCGGTGTGGTTCGCGCCATTTGTTCAAACTGCTTGCCGCGCTCATCGGCGCTTTGTGCCGGGTCGCCACCGCGAGCCGCCTTAGCAATATTGGTGCGTATGCCGCCAGGGTGCACGCAGCACACATGAACGTTGGTGCCCGCCATTTCCTGGCGCAGGGCTTCGGTGTAGCCGCGCACGGCAAACTTGGCAGAGTTGTAGGCGGACTGGGTCGGTACCGCGATCACGCCGAAAATCGAAGAGATATTTACCAGGTGGCCCTGCTCGGAGCGGCGCAGCAGAGGCAGGAAAGCCTGGGTGCCGTAGACGACGCCCCAGTAATTGATGCCCATGAGCCATTCGATGTTGTCGTAGTTGCAATCTTCGACCAGTTCCAGCAGGGCGACGCCAGCATTGTTGATGACGATATCCACATGGCCAGTGCGGTCCTCGACCTCGCTTGCCCAGGCATAGACCGCCGCTTTGTCAGCAACATCCAGCACCGTCTGCTGTGTAGTGATCTCGGGCCGTTCAAACGCGTCCACGGTGGCCTGCAGGGACTGTGCATTGATGTCGCTCAGGAACAGGGCGCAGCCTTCGCGGTTGAGCTGTTGTGCCAGCGCGCGTCCAATACCGGACCCGGCACCGGTAATAACGGCAGTTTTGCCTGCGGAGTACGCCATAGAGTGATCCTGATCGTGGGTGGCTGGCGTCATGATAAGGAAACCCTCATTTAAAGCAACTGCTTTATACGCTGCACGATCACTCGGCTGGACACGAGCCGGACGTTGCGCGCGTGGTTGCCGTGGACTGCAAAGGCGTCCCAGCCGCTCCGGCCAAGTGATCCAGGGGCCAGATAAACGGGCCGGGAAAGGCCACAACTGTGGACAGTAGGCCGACTGATCACCTACAATCTCACGCCAGATTTAACACGCCCTCTCGTTGCTGTCGAAGCGGTGTGTTCCCTTGAATAACCAGTGTTGCAGACTTGGATCAGGCGAGATGAGGCTACCCATCTCGCCTTTTTGCGAGCGCGCCCGGTGAAACGGTGGTACAGCGGAATCTGCCCCGTGTTAAGCATAATTGGAGGTTTGATTGTCACTTCCGGCCATACTTGCCCTTGAAGACGGCAGTGTTTTCAAAGGCGTGGCTATTGGGGCCAGCGGTACATCCGTCGGTGAAGTGGTTTTCAATACCGCGATGAGCGGTTACCAGGAGATTCTCACTGATCCGTCCTATGCCCGCCAAATAGTCACTTTAACCTACCCCCATATTGGCAATACCGGCACCAACGCCGAAGATGAAGAGTCCGGCGCGGTATGGGCGTCTGGCCTGGTCATCCGCGACTTGCCACTCATGGCCAGCAACTACCGCAATGAAGAAGACCTCTCCGCTTACCTGCAGCGCCATAACATTGTGGCCATCGCCGAGATCGATACCCGCCGCCTGACGCGCATCCTGCGTGAGAAGGGCGCGCAGAGCGGCTGCCTGATGGCCGGCGATATCGACGAAGCAGCGGCCCTGGAAAAAGCGCGGGCCTTTGGCGGCCTCAAGGGCCTGGACCTTGCCAAAGAGGTGTCGGCGCAGACGTCCTACTCGTGGCGTGAAGGTAGCTGGGTCTGGAACGAAGGCCACACAGAACGCCCCGAGCAAGCGCTACCCTACCACGTGGTGGCCTACGACTTTGGTGTAAAGCGCAATATCCTGCGCATGCTGGTGGACCGTGGCTGCCGGCTGACTGTCGTGCCCGCCCAGACGCCGGCAGCAGAGGTGCTGGCGTTACAGCCGGACGGCATCTTTTTGTCCAATGGCCCCGGTGATCCGGAGCCCTGTACGTACGCGATTGCCGCGATCCAGGCCATCCTGGAAACAGACATTCCCGTGTTCGGAATATGCCTGGGTCATCAACTGCTGGGCCTGGCCTCTGGTGCGTCGACCGTGAAAATGAAGTTCGGCCACCACGGTGCCAATCACCCGGTGCAGAACCTCGATGACGGCACGGTGCTGATTACCAGCCAGAACCATGGGTTTGCAGTGGACGAACAGACGCTGCCCGAGACCTTGCGCGTGACCCATAAATCGTTGTTTGACGGCTCTTTGCAGGGTATCCACCGCACCGACAAAGCCGCTTTCAGTTTTCAGGGCCACCCCGAGGCCAGCCCCGGTCCGCACGATGCCGCGCCCCTGTTTGACCATTTTATCGAGCTGATCAGCGCGCACGTGGAGACGACCTGAGCTATGCCAAAGCGTACTGACATAAAAAGCATCCTGATTCTTGGTGCCGGTCCGATTGTCATCGGCCAGGCCTGCGAGTTTGACTACTCGGGTGCCCAGGCCTGTAAGGCCCTGCGTGAAGAGGGCTTTCGCGTCATCCTGGTGAACTCCAACCCGGCGACCATCATGACCGACCCTGCCATGGCCGATTCCACCTACATCGAACCGGTGGAGTGGCAAACGGTGGCGCGTATCATCGAAGAAGAAAAGCCCGACGCCCTGCTACCGACCATGGGCGGGCAGACTGCGCTGAATTGCGCGCTGGATTTAGCGCGCGAGGGCGTCCTTGAGGCGCATGGCGTTGAAATGATCGGCGCCACGAAAGAAGCCATCGACAAGGCCGAAGACCGCCACCTGTTTGATGAGGCGATGAAACGCATCGGCCTGGAAACGCCGCGCGCTGCCATGGCACACAGTCTGGAAGAGGCGTTTCAGGTACTTGATGTGATCGGCTTTCCCTGCATTATCCGCCCATCGTTCACAATGGGTGGCTCGGGTGGGGGTATTGCCTACAACCGCGGCGAGTTCGAAGAGATCTGCAAGCGCGGGCTGGACCTGTCGCCCACCAATGAGCTGTTGATTGATGAATCGCTCATCGGCTGGAAAGAGTTTGAAATGGAAGTCGTTCGCGACAAGAACGACAACTGCATCATTGTTTGCGCCATCGAGAACTTCGACGCCATGGGCGTACACACCGGCGATTCAATCACCGTTGCACCAGCGCAGACCCTGACTGACAAAGAATACCAGATCATGCGTAACGCCTCGCTGGCGGTGCTGCGTGAGATAGGCGTGGAAACCGGCGGGTCCAATGTACAGTTTGGCCAGGATCCGGCAACCGGGCGCATGGTGATTATCGAGATGAACCCGCGTGTATCGCGCTCATCGGCTCTGGCGTCAAAAGCGACGGGCTTTCCCATCGCCAAGGTCGCGGCGAAACTCGCTGTAGGGTATACGCTGGACGAATTGCAGAACGACATCACCGGCGGTGCAACGCCAGCGTCGTTTGAACCGGCGATTGACTACGTCGTTACCAAGATCCCGCGTTTTGCCTTCGAAAAATTCCCTGGTGCGTCGCCGCGCCTCACCACGCAGATGAAGTCCGTGGGTGAAGTCATGGCAATCGGCCGCACTTTTCAGGAATCCCTGCAAAAAGCACTGCGCGGCCTGGAAGTGGGCTCTGCCGGCTTTGAGCACAAAATCGATATTGATGATCCAGATGATCGCGACACACTGGTTTCGGAGTTGACCAACCCCGGGCCTGAGCGCATCTGGTATATCGCCGACGCCTTTCGCGCCGGTATGAAGATGGAAGAGGTCTATCGCCTGTCCGGCGTTGATCCCTGGTTCCTGGTGCAGATAAAAGACATTGTCGATACCGAAAACAGCCTAAAGACGGTGCAGTTGGAAGACATCGACCGCGACGCCATGTGGCGCCTCAAGCGCAAGGGCTTTGCCGATGAGCGCCTGGCGGTGTTGCTGGCAAGAAATGACACAGAAGTGCGCGCCCACCGTCACTCGCTGGACGTGTTTCCCGTGTTCAAGCGCGTCGATACCTGTGCCGCCGAGTTTGCTTCCGCCACGGCGTACATGTATTCAACCTACGAGGAAGAGTGTGAGGCTGCGGCCACGGACAACAAAAAGATCCTGGTGATCGGTGGTGGTCCCAACCGAATTGGCCAGGGCATCGAGTTTGACTACTGCTGTGTGCACGCGGTGCTGGCGATGCGCGAAGATGGTTACGAAACCATCATGGTCAACTGCAACCCCGAGACAGTGTCCACCGATTACGATACCTCGGACCGACTCTACTTCGAGCCGGTCACCCTGGAGGATGTGCTTGAGATAGTGCGCGTTGAAAACCCGACAGGTGTGATCGTGCAGTTCGGCGGGCAGACCCCGTTGAAGCTGGCGCGTGCGCTTGAAGCCGCCGGCGTTCCGATCATCGGTACGACGCCGGATGCGATCGACAGGGCAGAGGATCGCGAGCGGTTCCAGCAGATGATCGAGAAGCTCGGCCTGGTGCAGCCGGCCAACACAACGGTACGCAGCACCGAAGAAGCGGTCGCGGCGGCCGCCACTATTGGCTACCCGCTGGTGGTGCGACCTTCCTATGTGCTGGGCGGCCGCGCGATGGAGATTGTCTATCGCGAAGAAGATCTCCTGCGTTATATGACCAACGCGGTGCAGGCCTCGGACGATGCCCCGGTGTTGCTGGACAGCTTTCTGTCTGCGGCGATTGAGGTCGATATCGACGCTGTGTCCGATGGCGAAACCGTTGTGATTGGCGCCATCATGCAGCATATCGAGCAGGCCGGCGTGCACTCCGGTGATTCGGCCTGTTCACTGCCGCCCTACAGTCTCGATGCTGATGTGCAGGACGAGATGCGTGAGCAGGTCAAGAAAATGGCCATCGAGTTGGGCGTGAAAGGCTTGATGAACGTGCAGTTAGCCTGGCAGGACGACACCATCTATGTCATCGAGGTGAATCCTCGCGCCTCGCGCACCGTGCCTTTTGTGTCCAAGTGTATTGGCACGTCGCTGGCCAAAGTGGCCGCGCGCTGTATGGCCGGGGTCAGCCTGGCTGAACAGGGCTTTACCGCAGAAATCGTGCCGAACTTTTTCAGCGTGAAGGAAGCGGTGCTGCCCTTCAACAAGTTCCACGGTGTCGACCCGATACTGGGCCCGGAGATGAAATCAACAGGCGAGGTTATGGGCACCGGCGACACCTTTGCCAGCGCATTTGCCAAGGCGCAGTTGGGTGCCGGCAGTATCGCGCCGACGCAGGGAACCGTGCTGCTCAGTGTGCGCGACGCTGACAAGGCCGGAATTGTGGAGGTTGCCCGTGACCTTGCCGCAATGGGCTTCAAACTGGTTGCCACGCGCGGAACCGCGCAGGCACTGGAAGAGGCGGGCCTGGCTGTACGCCGCGTCAATAAGGTGCTCGAAGGTCGCCCGCATATCGTGGACATGGTGCTCAACGATGAGGCAGACTTTATTGTCAATACCACCGAAGGCCGCCGCGCCATCGAGGATTCTGCCTCCATTCGCTCCAGCGCAGAAGCACACAGGGTGTTCTACACCACCACCCTGACCGCAGCCCAGGCGATTTGCATGGCATTGAAGCAGGAAGATGACCGCACGGTACGGCGCCTGCAGGACCTGCACAGGGGTATCAGCGCATGAACAAGTTTCCGATGACCGTTGCGGGTGAAGCCGCGCTGCGCGCCGAACTGGATCAGTTGAAAAAGGTGGAAAGGCCGCGCATCTCGAATGCAATCGCAGAGGCCAGAGAACATGGCGACCTGAAAGAAAATGCCGAGTACCACGCTGCCCGCGAGCAGCAGAGCTTTACCGAGGGTCGCATTCTGGAGATCGAGGGCAAGCTCAGTAATGCCCAGGTCATCGATGTGACCGCGATCCCCAAGACGGGCAAGGTGATTTTCGGTGTGACGGTCGACCTGATTAACCTGGAAAACGACCAGACAGTAACGTATCGCATCGTGGGTGAAGACGAATCAGATGTAGCGGCCAACCTGATCTCGATTGCTTCCCCCATCGCCCGCGCCTTGATCGGCAAGGAAGAGGGCGAGGTCGCAGTGGTGAAGGCCCCAGGCGGTGATATTGAATACGAGATTGATCAGGTGCACCACCTTTAGAGGATGCGCCTCGGCGCGCATGTTCGGTTGCCCGGTGGCGTGTGTTTCTGGTTTCGGCCCGGTACTCGCTGTTTGCGATCCGGCGCCCGACGTGCAGGACTCCATTACCCCGTGAAATGCCAGAGCCCGTCAAAATCCGGCGCGCCCGCCTGAGGCAAAGGGAACGCGCAATCCTATACGCAAATAATTCTCATTAGTGATATGATCTCGCCGGTTTTTGCGATCCATCGGGTGGGGTGCGCGTAGTGCAAACGCTTTGGTCACTGGGCAGTGGCGATGTCTGTGAAATTATCGAATTCGACGATGCGCTGGCCGAGCGCTACCGTGTGCGCTTGATGGAGTTGGGCTTCCACCCGGGCGAGCACGTCACCTGTCTGCAGTCGCCGTCCTTTGGCGCCCCCAAGGTCTACCGTGTCAGCAATACCATCTACTCCCTCGATGATGAAGTTGCCGCGCATGTCCGGGTAAAGCGTCATGTCTAGAATTCTACTTATCGGTAGTCCAAACTCGGGCAAAAGCCTGCTGTTCAATCGCCTTACAGGCCTCTCCCAGAAAGTCGCCAACTTTCCGGGAATCACGGTGGATGTCGGCGTCGGCAAACTGTTGGACGTGCCCGACACACAACTGGTCGACTTTCCGGGCACTTATTCATTACAGCCCATTTCGGCGGAAGAGCAGGTCGCCGTGGCGCAGTTTGAAAAGGCGCTGGAGGACGATAACGTTGAGCAGGTGTTGTGCGTAATCGATGCCACGCGCCTGGAAAAAAGCCTGTATTTTACCCTGCAGGTGATTCGCGACTGTGAAAAGCACGGCAAGCCGGTCGCGGTACTGGCCAATATGATCGACGTGCTGGATCGCCATGATCTGGCGTTTGATACGGCGGGCTTGTCAGAAGCAGTGGGCGTGCCCGTACTGCCAGTGTCGGCGCGCTCTGGCAAGGGCGTGCAGGCCATCGTCGATGTTGTGCGGCATCATCGCACCGACGCCGGCAGGGTGCCGGGCAATCGTTACCTGGACAGCCCCGATGAGCTATTGCGCGGTACGGCGCATCAACTGGCGCACAGGTTTGGCCCCAAAGGGGATGTGCTCGTGCGTTCGCAAACGCGCCTGGATGGTTTTTTCCTGCACTCCCTGACGGGCGGCATTGCGTTTTTCATCATCATGTTCTTGCTGTTCCAGTCCATTTTTACCTGGTCGGCACCGGCAATGGATGCCGTGGAAGCTGCCCTTGGCTGGCTTGCAGACTTGATTGTGCCGCACCTTGGGCAGGGCCTGGTGAGCGATTTTACGGCCGACGCCCTGTTTGGTGGTATCGGCGCTTTCCTGGTGTTTGTGCCGCAGATTTTTGTGCTGACATTTATTGTTGGCCTGCTGGAAGATTCCGGGTATATGGCGCGCGCGGCGCTGATCTGCCACAAGCCATTGAGGATTTTCGGGCTGACGGGAAAGAGCTTCGTGCCGATGCTGTCTGGCGTTGCCTGCGCCATTCCCGGCATCTATGCGGCGCGCGCGATTGACTCTCCGCGCAAGCGCCTGCTGACCTACATGGCGATACCGTTGATGCCCTGTTCCGCGCGTTTGCCGGTGTATTCCCTGCTCATTGCCGCGTTCATTCCCGCAACCACCACACTCGGTGGGCTGGTAGGCATGCAGGGCCTGGCGATGTTTGGCATCTATTTCTTTGGCATGGTGTGCGCGCTGCTGGTGACGGGGCTTATCTCGCGTACGAGCAAAGACCACTACACCGATCTTCCCTTTGTATTGGAACTGCCGCCGTACCGCGTGCCCGGCCTTGAGCCGCTGCTGCGCAATTCCTGGAATCGCTCCAGGCATTTTGTGGTCAAGGCCGGGAAGATTATCTTTACAGTCACGGTGGTGATCTGGGTGCTGGGCTATTTCCCCAATTACGGTGCAGACCTGGGCGAGTCCTGGCTGGGGCACATGGGCCGCCTCATTGAGCCGTTGTTTACCCCGCTGGGCCTCGATTGGCGCTACGGTGTTGCGATCTTTACCTCTTTCCTTGCGCGTGAAGTTTTTGTGGGAACGCTGGGCACAATCTTTGGCATTGAAGGTGCCGATGAAAATATGGTGCCACTGGTGGATCATATTCAGGCCAGTGGTATGGGGCTGGGCTCTGGCCTGGCGTTGCTGGTGTTTTTCGCCATTGCCTTGCAGTGCGTATCCACGCTGGCAATACTGGCCAAAGAGGCAGAATCCCGTGCGTTGGCGATAAAAATGTTTGTGGGCTACTTCCTGTTTGCCTACGTTGCAGCGCTGTTGACGTTCAATATAGTGAGCCTGTTTACCGGCTAGTCTTGCATCCTCGCCGATTTATTTTTATCTGCCTGTAACTTTTGCAAGCGGCCAATCGTATTCGTTGTTGAACCCAATAACCGCAACGAGGCACGATCATGGCATTTTCATCCTTCGGCACACGCGCTCTGGCACCACTGGCACTGGCGGCTACAGTTTTCAGCACGGCAGCCAGCGCGCAAGACATCCATCAGTACGAGGTCACCATTACCAACATTACCCGCGCCCAGACGTTCACCCCACAATTGGTGGTAACGCATGACCTGGGAACCCCCCTGTTTGCGCTGGCCACTGAAGCCAGCCTTGGTCTGGAGATCCTGGCAGAGGGCGGCGATACCAGTGAGTTGACGGATGAGGTGGCCAATATCACAACAGAGGCGGTTACGATGGGTGGGCTTCTGGCGCCCGGTGCGAGCACTACGGTGTCGATCAGCGGTGATCCGATGGCCGATCAGATATCCATTGCTGCGATGCTTATTCCCACCAACGATACGTTTGTGGGTTTGACAGGGGCTTTTCTGCCGCAATCGGGAACGCGCACCTATACCGCAGTGGCCTATGACGCGGGAACAGAGGTAAATGATCAGGATTGCGCAAACATGCCCGGACCGCGCTGCGGCGGTGAGGGATTCAACGAGGCCAACGGTGAAGGTTACATCTACATCAGCAACGGCTTTCACGAGCTGCCCAATGACGGGGTTGCGGAAGTACTGGGCCCGCTGACCTACGACTGGCGGAACCCTGTAGCGCTTGTGACTGTCACAAAGGTTAACTGAAGTAACAATGCACCGGGGGCCACGTGCGCCCGGTGCCCGGATACCCTATGCCCAACGTGGCCGAGCGGCAGTCACCTGCCGAGCCCTATGCCGATGACGATGTTCGCTGGAGTGCGTTGATGGCCAGTGCACAGTGCGGTCATGAGGCAGACTATCGCCAGCTGCTGGGTGAGATTTCTGCAGTGCTGTCGGGCTACCTGGCACAGCGAATCGGTGGCCAGGAGTTTGTGGAGGACTGCGTACAAGAGGTTTTGATTGCTGTGCACCAGGCTCGACATACCTATGACCCGGCGCGTAAATTTCGCCCCTGGCTATTTGCGATTGCTCGCCACAAGGCCATTGACATGATGCGCGCGGGCAAGCGCCGCGGCCTTGAGGAATCGCTGGAGTCCGGCGCTCACGACGCGGTCGATGTGCGGGAAAATGCGGAAAGCCAACTGATCGGCGGCCAATTGGTAAGCGCGCTTGCAGAACCTTTCCGGGAAGCAATCACGCTGACGAAACTGCACGGGTTGAGTAGTGCCGAGGCGGCGGCCAGATTGGCCATTTCAGAAAGCGCATTGAAGGTCCGGGTGCACCGTGGCATCGGGCGGTTGCGTAAAATGTTGGAGGCAGAGGCATGAGGAAACCCCCGGACCAGCTCATCAATGCGCTCGTGTCTGACCTCGCGCCCACTGCAAGGCGGCCGGCGTTGAATCCGATGGCATTCACCTGGTTGGCCTGCAGCCTAGTGTACGTGGTGCTTGTGACATTAATGCTCGGGGCATACCGCCCTGGTTTTACCGGACAACTCCTGGCGCACCCACGCTTTGCAGGGGAGATGCTGCTGGGCCTGGCGGCTATTACAGCTGTTGCCCTGGCGCTGTTTCGCTCGGCAGTTCCGGGCGCATTGGGCCGACACCTGCACTGGCTGGCGATTGGGCTGGTGTGCCTGTGGTTGGGCAGCCAGCTGGCCAGCCTGGTCAGCCCGGCGTTGCCGCCTGCGATGTTGGGTAAGCGCCCCCACTGTCTGTATGAAACCCTGCTGATCGCATTGCCGCCGCTGGGTATTGCACTGCTGCTGCAGCGCCGACTGTACCCGCTGCGCCCGGCGCGCAGCGCCGGGCTGGCAGGACTGTGTGCGGGAATGATGCCAGCGTGGATTATGCAGGTCGCGTGCATGTACGACCCCCAGCACAGCCTGGCTTTTCACATGCTGCCTGGATTGTCTGTCGCGGTCGTTGCCATGCTCGTGGGGCTGGTGGTGTTGCAACCCAGGCCGTAGTCAGTCCTGTCGTTCCAGCTGAAACAGCCGCACCCTGGTCAGCAGCAGTTGTGCAACCAGCTCCAGAGTGAGGCGGTGGTTATGCTGTAATAGCTGATTGACGCCGCTGTTGATGTCTTTCTCGAGTTGCTTGCGCTGGGCCGGGGTCAGCCCCGGTGGAAGTGGCACGTTGAAGTGCTGTTTTTCGGCCTCGCTGACGTTGCGATAAATGTGGGTCAACTGGTCTATGGCATAGGCGACCAGCGCGTCATCGGCGCCTTTGCTGTGCAGGAGTCGGCGTAGCTCTCTCTCCAGGTAGGCAAAGCCCTGGGCCTGCGGTGAGGGAAACTGCAGAACATCGGCCATATTGCATGCGCATCTTGCTCGGTTCAGCCGATGATAACCAAGGCGATCGTGAGCAACAATCGTTCTATACGATGCGTATGAGGTTGGATAGTTTGGGGTCTGGCTTTGCGCTGCGGCGCAGCACCAAGACGATGTTACCGACTTGCTGTACGATGTCGCATCCGGTGCGTTCGTGAATGTCCTGCGCCACGGCATCGCGGTTGTCGCGGCTGCCAACGGCAAGTTTTACCTTGATCAGTTCGTGCCGCGTGAGCGCCGCATCGATCTCGGCTACCACGGCATCCGATAATCCGTTGCCGGCAACGGTGACCACGGGTTTGAGTTTGTGGCCGATGGCGCGCAGTTGCTTTGTATCAGGTTTTGCGTTCTTGCCCATGGTGATTCCGTTACAATAGGCCGCTGATTTGCGGGCGCGCCATTCTACACAAGCGCCGTTGTGCAAGAAACCACAGGCTCGGACTTTCATGGCCAAAAAACGCTCCTCCAGTAAAGCCTGGCTTAAAGAGCACCGTGACGATCCCTACGTGCAGCAGGCCCAGCGTGATGGCTACCGCTCGCGCGCCTGCTATAAGTTGTTGGAAATACAGGAAAAAGACAGGCTCATTCGCCCTGGAATGACGGTGCTGGACCTGGGCAGCGCGCCGGGCGGGTGGTCGCAGGTGGCGGTGCAGCAAGTCGGACACCGCGGGCGGGTGATTGCCTCGGACATCCTGCCGATGGACAGTATTGCAGGTGTGGACTTCGTACAGGGGGATTTCACTGAAACCGCAGTTTTTGAGCAACTGCGGGACGTCATAGGTGCGGCCCCGGTCGATCTGGTGCTCTCTGACATGGCGCCCAACATGAGCGGCCTGAACGCGGTCGACCAGCCGCGGTCTATGTACCTGGTTGAGCTGGCGCTGGATCTCGCGCGCCAGGTGCTCAGTCCCGGTGGCGCATTTGCGACCAAGGTGTTTCATGGCGAGGGGTTTGAAGCGCTGATGCGCGATGCGCGTGGCGTGTTTACGTCCGTTGCGACCCGCAAACCGGCGGCCTCGCGTGCGCGATCCAGGGAAGTCTACCTGGTGGCCAAAGGCTTCAAAGAGGTCTGAAAGCGCTCGCGTTGCGTAACTTGAAACATGGAGCGAGCGCCCCAAGTGTAGTAAATTGAAGGGGTGTGCAACAATTGTCGGTCGTGGCCTCTGGCAGGAGGCCGAAGTAACGTCCCAATCAGCCGCTTTTCATGCATCGCGGCTATCGTCCAAGGAGCAGAGCGCTGCCCACAAGAACCCTGTCCAGCGAGGGGAGTTTCGGAGGCTCGAAAGGCCTGCGTGAGAGGTAAGCATAGTGAATGATATGGTAAAAAATCTTCTGTTATGGCTGGTTATCGCCGCCGTCCTGTTATCTGTTTTTCAGAATTTCAATATGCAGAGTGCACCCGAGCAGGTGGGCTACTCGGAATTGATTCAGGAGATCCAGTCAGATCGCGT
Organism: Gammaproteobacteria bacterium; assembly: GCA_024742415.1. Taxonomy (GTDB): domain Bacteria; phylum Pseudomonadota; class Gammaproteobacteria; order Pseudomonadales; family Halieaceae; genus Marimicrobium. Next base: position 47,846 of record JANSYN010000013.1, on the reverse strand, counting down.
ACAGAAAGTGGTCGTCGATGGCCTCACGATCTCGGGGGAGCGTGTCGATGGCAGCACTTTTGAAACCATCCGCCCGATGGTAGAGGATCCCAAGCTGATCGACGATTTGCTCACCCACAATGTAGAAGTGATCGGCCGCAAGCCGGAACAGCAGAGCGTATGGACGCAACTGCTGGTGGCCAGCTTTCCTATCCTGATTATCATCGCCGTGTTTATGTTTTTCATGCGCCAGATGCAGGGCGGAGCCGGCGGCCGGGGCGGCCCCATGAGCTTTGGCAAGAGCAAGGCGCGCCTGCTGGGCGAAGACCAGATTACAACGACCTTCGCCGATGTGGCCGGCGTTGATGAGGCCAAGGAAGATGTGCAGGAACTGGTGGAGTTTCTGCGTGACCCAAGTCGCTTCCAGAAGCTCGGTGGCAGGATCCCTCGCGGCGTATTGATGGTGGGGCAACCCGGTACCGGTAAGACATTGCTGGCCAAGGCGATCGCCGGCGAAGCAAAAGTGCCTTTCTTCTCGATTTCGGGTTCCGATTTCGTCGAAATGTTCGTCGGCGTGGGTGCATCGCGCGTGCGCGATATGTTCGACCAGGCCAAGAAGCAGGCGCCCTGCATCATCTTTATCGATGAGATCGACGCGGTCGGCAGACACCGTGGCGCAGGCCTTGGCGGCGGTCACGATGAGCGCGAGCAAACGCTCAACCAGTTGCTGGTGGAGATGGACGGCTTTGAGGTGAACGATGGCGTCATCGTGATTGCCGCCACCAACCGGCCTGACGTGCTCGACCCAGCCTTGCTGCGCCCCGGGCGTTTTGACCGCCAGGTCGTTGTGGGCTTGCCGGATATTCGCGGTCGTGAACAGATTTTGAAAGTGCACATGCGCAAGGTGCCGTTGGCAGAAGATGTGGAGCCGTCAAAGATCGCGCGCGGTACGCCCGGATTTTCCGGTGCCGATCTGGCCAACCTGGTCAACGAGGCCGCACTCTTCGCCGCTCGGGCCGCGGTGCGCACGGTCGGCATGCAGCAGTTCGAACTGGCCAAGGACAAAATCATGATGGGCGCTGAGCGCAAGTCCATGGTGATGTCAGAGGCCGAGAAGCGCAACACCGCTTACCACGAAGCAGGGCACGCGATTGTTGGTCGCCTCGTGCCGGAGCACGACCCGGTGTACAAGGTCAGCATTATTCCGCGTGGCCGGGCTTTGGGCGTCACCATGTTTCTGCCGGAAGAAGATCGCTACAGCCATAGTCGCCGGCACATCATCAGCCAGATCTGTTCACTGTACGGCGGCCGTATCGCGGAAGAGATGACACTGGGCCCCGATGGCGTTACCACCGGTGCCTCTAATGATATCCAGCGCGCCTCCGAGATTGCCCGCAACATGGTGACGAAGTGGGGCTTGTCCGAAAAAATGGGCCCCCTGATGTACGATGACGGCGAAGAAGAAGTCTTTTTGGGCCGCTCGGCGGCCAGCCAGTCCAAGAGCCGTTCCGGCGTGACCGCCCGTGAGATCGACGAAGAAGTGCGCCGTATTATTGATGAGTGCTATTCAACCGCGGAAGGTATCCTGAAGGAGAACGTCGAAAAGCTGCATGTGATGGCCGAGGCCTTGATGACCTATGAAACGATCGATGCCGACCAGATCGACGACATCATGGCGGGTCGAGAGCCACGCGAGCCCAAGGATTGGGGCGGCCCAAGCGATGGCGACGCCGCACCGACGGACTCTGAAGCGCCAGCGGATGCCGAGCCCAGCAGCCCGATCGGCGGCCCGGCCGGCGAGCACTGACCGGGGCTGCCCGATCGCTGGCACCGGGCCTGCGCCTGTCATAGCGCAACGGTAACGTATTGAAAGTGCATTCACAGTGCGACGTATTGATAGTGCAAGTCATTGATAGTGCAAGGCATTGGTCGTGCAACGCGCTGAACCTGCATTGAATGCGCCATGAGAGTGCAATGAGAGTGCAATGAGAGTGCAATGTGCCGACCGGCACCTCGATCTCTCAACACCTGCAATAATGGGCGTCATTAACACAACGCCCGATTCCTTTTCCGATGGCGGAACCCTCTACCGCAACCAGCGCCTTGACCTTGATGCGGCACTGGCGCGCGCCCGCAGCATGGTCGATGAGGGCGCCGCGATACTCGACATCGGCGGTGAGTCCACGCGCCCGGGCGCGGCCCCCGTTTCGCTGCAGCAGGAAATGGACCGGGTGCTGCCCCTGGTTGAGCGCATCAGTGCAGAACTGGATGTCGTTGTTTCTGTAGATACCAGTTCTCCGGGGCTGATGTCGGCCGCAGCCGCTGCGGGGGCCGGCATGATCAACGACGTACGCGCCCTGCAACGCGCCGGTGCTGTGCAGGCCGCCGCGGCGAGCGGCTTGCCGATCTGCCTGATGCACATGCAGGGCGAGCCCGGTGATATGCAACAGAGTCCACATTACGGGCACGTAGTTGACGAAGTTGTGGATTTTCTCGCGGCGCGTGTGGCAGCCTGTGAGTCCGAAGGTATCGAGCGCAGCCGCCTGTTGGTTGATCCGGGATTTGGCTTTGGCAAGACCGTAGATCACAACTTGCAATTGCTGGCGCAGCTGGCGAATTTTTCGGCTCTTGGCCTGCCCATTCTGGTGGGTCTTTCGCGCAAGTCGATGATCGGCAAATTGCTGGGCAGGGCAGTGCACGAGCGCCTGCCGGCCAGCATTGCACTGGCGCTGTTGGCCGCCGAGCGCGGCGCTGCCATCATACGAACGCACGACGTCGCGCCAACGCTTGATGCAATAAGAATATGGCGGGCGATGGAACAGCGAGATTGCTAATGACAAAACGTTACTTTGGAACAGACGGCATAAGGGGCACCGTGGGTGAATTCCCCATTACGCCGGATTTCATGCTCAAGCTGGGCTGGGCCAGCGGCCGGGTGTTTGCACGTGCCGCAGAAACGTCAGGGCGGTGCAGCGTGATTATCGGCAAGGACACCCGCGTTTCAGGCTATATGTTCGAGTCAGCGCTGGAAGCAGGATTGGTTGCCGCGGGCGTGAACGTCAAACTCCTTGGCCCCATGCCAACTCCGGCGGTGGCGTTGATGACCCGTAAGCAGAATGCCGATGCAGGGATTGTGATCAGCGCCTCCCACAATCCGTTTTACGACAACGGCATCAAGTTTTTCGGGCCCGACGGCTCCAAGCTGTCCGATGCCACGGAGCTGGCCATAGAAGCTGAGATTGACCTCGATCTCGTCACCGCCCACTCCCGCGATATTGGCAAAGTGGTGCGCGTTGATGACGCAGCGGGGCGCTACACAGAATTTTGCAAAGCGACGGTGCCCGAGGGCTTTAACCTGCGCGGCCTGCGTATTGCCGTTGATTGCGCCCACGGTGCCACTTACCAGATCGCACCTAGCGTTCTGAGAGAACTCGGCGCCGATGTGGTGACCATGGGTGTCCAGCCGGACGGGTTCAATATCAACCAGGGTGTAGGCTCTACGGATATTGGTGAGCTGTCCCGGCTGGTGCGTCAGGAGGGCGCGCATCTGGGTATTGCCTACGACGGCGACGGTGATCGCGTGCTCATGGTTGACAGTCACGGCGCCACGGTTGATGGCGACGAGCTTCTTTATATCATCGCCATGCATCGATTGGCTCGCGGTAAATCCGATGCGGGCGTTGTTGGCACCCAGATGTCGAACCTGGGGCTGGAACTGGCGCTACGCGAACACGGGCTGGAGTTTGTCCGGGCGCAGGTGGGAGATCGCTATGTGAAGGAATTGATGGAGGCTCACGGCTGGGTGTTGGGTGGTGAATCTTCGGGTCACATCATTTGTTCTGACGTCACGACCACCGGTGATGGCATCGTCGCGTCCTTGCAGGTATTGATGGCGCTCAAAGCAGCCAATGGCGACTTTGACGGCCTGCGCTCGGGCATAAAGATGTTCCCGCAAACCATGATCAACGTCAGTGTCAATGGCCGTGTGGACCTTGACGTCCCTGACATCGCCCGGGCCGTTGCCGGGGTGGAGGCGAAACTCGGTGATAAAGGCCGCGTTCTGCTGCGGCCGTCGGGAACGGAGCCCAAAGTACGGGTGATGGTCGAGGGTGAAGACGCCGAGACCGTCCACGCGTTGTGCTCCGACCTCGCAGCCAGCGTGGAGCGCGCGCTGTCCTGAGCCAGCTGCGACCGGGCCAGTCCGGCCATGCGTATACGCCTTGTCAGTCTGTGGCAACTTGGTTACCATTGCCGCCGCTTTTTTGAACCGGAAACGCCGAATGCGCCAGCCGCTTGTCGTTGGGAACTGGAAAATGCATGGCTCCCGCGCCAGTGTGGCGTCCTTGCTGGACAGCCTGGTGGCGGCGCAGCGTCTGTCCGGAGCCGAGGTGGCGGTGTGTCCCAGCCATGTGCATATCGCACAGGCGGTCGAGCGCTGCGCCGGGACACAAATTGCGGTGGGCGGCCAGGATTGCAGCCATGCTGAGGAAGGCGCCTATACAGGCGATGTTGCCGCGGCAATGCTCGCCGATCTGGGCTGTCGATGGGTGATTGTGGGGCACTCAGAAAGACGCCAGTATTACGGTGAAAGCGACGCGCTCGTCGCTGCCAAGGCAAGTGCGGCAGTGTCGGTGGGGTTGCAGCCCATTATCTGCGTCGGTGAGACCCGTGCCCAGCGCGAGGCTAACGAAGCCGAGGCGGTGGTGGCGGCGCAAATTCAGGGCGCGCTGCAAGCGCAAGAAGACCTGGCTGGCCTGGTCATCGCCTATGAGCCCGTTTGGGCAATTGGTACTGGACTGACCGCCAGTCCGGAGCAGGCGCAGCAGATGCACGCTTATATTCGTAGCTTGCTGGAAGGCATAGCGAACGTAGACGCCCAGACAACACGCATCCTCTATGGAGGAAGCGTTAAGCCCGGTAACGCTTCGGAGCTTTTCGCGGGCGAAGACATCGATGGGGCGCTTGTTGGCGGTGCCTCGCTGGTCGCAGACGATTTCAGGGCTATTCTGGAGTGCGCTGCACGCCAGCGTTAAAGCGTCCCACGGAGGGACCAGATACAATGGAACAGATTATTCTTGTCGTACACCTGTTAGTGGCGCTTGTGATCATCGGCCTGATCATGCTGCAGCAGGGCAAGGGCGCAGACATGGGAGCCTCTTTCGGAGCCGGTGCATCCCAGACTTTGTTCGGTTCCGACGGCAGCGGCAATGCATTGACCAAGGCAACCGCATGGATGGTCGTACTGTTTTTTGCCTCCAGTTTTGGGCTGGCGATACTCGCGCACCAGAAGACCGACGTTGTTGATGACCTGGACCTGTTGATCCCGTCAACCACGCAACAAGCCGCCCCGATGCTGGAAGAGGAATTGCCCATTGTGGAAGATGATATTCCACAGGCAACGGGCATGGGCGAGGACGAGTTGCCCGAACTGAATTAACGCTTCAATGCCGAAGTGGTGGAATTGGTAGACACGCTATCTTGAGGGGGTAGTGAGCTATGCTCGTGCGGGTTCAAGTCCCGCCTTCGGCACCATCGTTAGCAAGACCCTGCGGGCAACTTTGGCCCGCCATTCCAGGCCCTGTATTGATCCGGTCTACGGTGAGTAAGATCCCCTCCAGTGATGACCAGATCGCGTGCTCAGATCGATAGTCTAAAAGCGGTAATTCGGTTGACCCTGCCAAGGGGCATCCCTATAATGCTCTCCCTCGTTTGGGACCGGCTGGATAGGGTTCATTGTGGCGTGCCGAGGGGCTAGCCACTTTCGAGGAAGTTTTGATGCGGGGTGGAGCAGCCTGGTAGCTCGTCGGGCTCATAACCCGAAGGTCGTCGGTTCAAATCCGGCCCCCGCTACCAATTGGCACTGTCCGCTCCTACATTGACAGTGCACAAATGAGGAAGCCCCTTTTTAGGGGCTTTTTCGTACGTGGAGAAAACGTCGCCGATGGCGAGGGATCAGAAGATCGCAGCGCTCCTGGCGCCCACGGTCGAGGCGCTTGGCTTCGATTTATGGGGTGTTGAGTACCTGTCGCAGGGCAGGCACAGCCTGATTCGTGTGTACATCGAGCATCCCAATGGCATCAGCGTGGACGACTGCGCCAGTGTCAGTGAGCAGGTCAGTGGCGTTCTCGACGTAGAAGACCCTATCAGCGGTGAATACACGCTGGAAGTGTCTTCGCCGGGTGTAGACAGGCCGTTGTTCAGGCTTGGGCAGTATCCGGCCTATGTTGGCGAGACCATTGAGTTGCGCTTGCGCAGTGCCTTTGACGGCAAGCGCAAGTTCAAGGGTGTATTGACAGGGCTCGAAGGCGACGACGTGGTGATCCAGGTGGATGACCACGAGTATTTGCTGCCCTATGACACGATTGAAAAGGCGCGTGTTCAACTCCGCATCTAGCTGCGGTTTGTAAACTGGCGAGGCTTTGAATGGCTAAAGAAATTTTGGAAATTGCTGAAGCGGTATCGAATGAGAAGGGTGTGTCCCAGGATATCATCTTTGAAGCGATGGAACTGGCGTTGGCAACGGCAACAAAAAAACGCTACGACGAAGAAGCCGACATACAGGTGACGATAGACAGGGCCACCGGTGACTACGAAACCGTGCGCCGTTGGCTGGTCGTGCCCGATGAAGAACTGGCCTTGCTGGGCACGCAGTTCACAACCGAGGAAGCGATCGAACAGGACGCCAACCTGGTGCCCGGTGATTACCATGTCGAAAGCGTGGAGAATGTGGAATTCGGCCGCATAGCAGCACAAACGGCCAAGCAGGTGATCGTGCAGCGTGTGCGCGATGCCGAGCGCGCCCAGGTGGTAGAGCAGTATTCCGAGCGTGTGGGCGAACTTGTCGCCGGCACGGTAAAGAAGGTGACGCGCGACAACGTCATCGTGGACCTTGGCAACAACGCCGAGGGCCTGTTGCCACGCGAGCAACTGGTGGGTCGCGAAACCTTTCGCGTGAACGATCGCGTGCGTGCCATCTTGCAGGAGATCAGCACCGAAGCACGCGGGCCTCAGTTGATGCTCAGCCGTGCATGCCCTGAGATGGTCATCGAGTTGTTCAAGATCGAGGTGCCCGAAATCGCCGAGGAAGTCATCCAGATTAAGGCCGCCGCACGCGACCCCGGCTCTCGCGCAAAAATAGCGGTAAAAACCAATGACCAGCGTATTGATCCGGTCGGCGCCTGTGTCGGTATGCGTGGCTCGCGCGTTCAGGCCGTGTCTAATGAACTGGATAACGAGCGCGTCGACATTGTTCTGTGGGACGACAACCCCGCACAACTGGTCATCAACGCCATGTCGCCCGCGGAAGTCGAATCCATTGTTGTTGACGAAGACAGCGGCACAATGGATGTTGCCGTGTCCGAAGACAACCTCGCGCAGGCCATTGGCCGTTCCGGCCAGAACGTTCGTCTTGCGGCGCAGTTGACCGGCTGGACGATCAACGTGATGAGCCTGGACGAGGCGGCAGAGAAGCACGAAGCCGAGGCCGGCCAGGTGATTTCAGTCTTTGTTGAGAGCCTGGATGTTGACGAAGACGTCGCCGAAATACTGGTGGAAGAGGGCTTCACCACGCTTGAGGAAGTTGCCTACGTTCCCCTCGAGGAAATGACCGCCATCGAAGGTTTTGATGAAGATATCGCAGAAGAGTTGAGAGCCAGGGCAAAAGACGCGCTGTTAACCCAGGCGATTGCATCAGAGGAGCAGCTGGGTGCCAATGAGCCCGCGGAAGACTTGCTCACCATGGAAGGTATGGATCGTCACCTGGCCTTTATTCTGGCCAGCCGACAAATTGTGACAATGGAAGATCTTGCTGAACAGGGTGTTGATGACTTGATGGATATACCCGATATGACAGAAGAACGCGCCGGCGAATTGATAATGACCGCGCGAGCGCCCTGGTTTGCGGAGGCGGAAGAGTAACCCGTATAGCTGGTACTTGAACGCAATGGAACAGGGTAGCAAGGAGAATATCGAATGGCGCAGGTGACCGTACAGCAGCTCGCAGAAGTAGTGGGAGCGACCTCGGAACGACTGCTTTCGCAGATGAAGGAAGCGGGCTTGCCCCATTCCTCAGCCGAAGAGGCTGTGTCCGATGAGGACAAGCAAACACTACTGAAGTTCTTGAAACGTAGTCACGGTGAATCTACCGATGCGCCCAAGCGCATTACGCTCAAGCGCAAGACCATCAGCACCTTGCGCACATCAGGGTCGCAAGGTAAGAAAACAGTCAACGTTGAGGTGCGCAAAAAACGCACCTACGTGAAGCGTGACCAGGAAGAACTGGCCGCCAGTGAGGAGGTTCTGCAGCAAGAGGCTGAGGCCGTCGCAGCTGAGCCGGAAGCGGCTCCCGAGATCGAGACTCCGGCTGAAGCGACTCCCACGCCCGAGGTTGAACCGACCTACGTGGAAGTGGAAGAGGAAGACCCGGCTGACCTCGATCCGGAAATCCTGCGCCAGCGCGCCGCAGCGCGCCGCCAGCAAAAAGAACTTGAAGAAGCGGCTGCGCGCCAGACCGCGCTCGAGGCACGCAGGGCTGCGGAAGAGCAGGCCAAAGCAGACGAAGCTGCCAAGTCTCAGGACAAGGGCAAGGATGCACCGCGCAAGCCCAAGCGTTTGCATGAAGCTCCCGCCGCCTCCCCGCGAGAAGACAGTCCGCGCAAGCCGCGCAGCCGACTGGCCCGAACCGCTCCGGGTGGGCGCGGCAAGCAGCGTGGTCACAATCTGTCGCTGGCTGACCTTGAGGGTGAGAGCGGCGCCGGCAGACGTCGTGGCGGTCGCAAGAAAATCAAGGCAAATCACGCCGAGCATTCCAAGCATGGTTTTGAACAGCCCACAGAGCGTATCGTGCACCACGTAGAAATTGCCGACATGATTTCTGTGTCAGGGCTGGCGCAACAGATGGCGGTGAAGTCGGGCGCAGTTATCAAGGAATTGATGAAACTGGGCGTAATGGCCACGATCAACCAGATGATCGACCAGGATACCGCCACACTGGTGGTAGAAGAATTCGGCCATGAAGTGAAGTTGATCAGCGCCGACGCGCTCGAGGAACGTCTGGAAGAGACGCTGTCCCAGCATGAGGGTACCGATGTGCCCAGGGCGCCCGTGGTTACCGTGATGGGCCACGTTGATCACGGCAAGACATCGTTGCTGGATTACATTCGCAAGAGCCAGGTGGCGGAAGGCGAGGCGGGCGGCATCACACAACATATTGGTGCCTATCACGTAGAAACCGACCACGGCATGATTTCATTCCTGGATACGCCCGGTCACGCCGCGTTTACCGCCATGCGTGCGCGCGGTGCCAAGAGTACCGATATCGTCATTCTGGTTGTTGCTGCCGATGATGGCGTCATGCCGCAAACGGAAGAGGCGGTGGCTCATGCCAAGGCCGCAAACGTGCCATTGATTGTGGCTGTCAACAAGATGGACAAGGAAGGTGCAGATCCGGAGCGCGTGAAGAACGAGTTGTCTGCCAAGGAAGTTATTCCCGAGGAATGGGGCGGTGACACACAGTTCGTGCACGTCTCAGCGCAAACCGGTGAAGGCATCAACGAACTGTTGGATGCGGTGTTATTGCAGGCTGAACTGCTGGAATTGAAAGCGCCTGTCGATGTGCCCGCGCAGGGCATTGTGATCGAATCGCGCCTCGATAAAGGCAGGGGTTCGGTGGCGTCCTTACTGGTGCAAAGTGGCACGCTGCGCCAGGGCGATATTGTCCTGGCTGGCCTGCAGTTTGGGCGTGTCAGGGCTATGCTGGATGAGAACGGACAGCCTATCGACGAAGCCGGCCCCAGTATCCCGGTAGAAATTCTCGGTCTTGATGGCACACCGGCGGCGGGCGATATTTTCGCGGTGGTAGAGAATGAGAAACGTGCGCGTGAAGTAGCTGATTTCCGCCAGGAGAAAACCCGCGACACCAAACTGCAGCGCCAGCAGGCGGCAAAACTCGACAACATGTTCGAGAGCATGACCGCAGGCGAGAAGAAAACGCTGAATATTGTAGTCAAGGCAGATGTTCGCGGTTCCCTGGAGGCCCTGCAAACAGCGCTTATGGATCTGGGCAACGAAGAGGTTCAGGTCAATATCGTGTCTGGCGGCGTTGGTGGCATCACCGAGACAGACATCAACCTTGCGGTCACCTCAAGCGCGGTGGTCTTCGGTTTCAATGTGCGGGCAGACAACGCCGCGCGCAGCCTGGTAGAGGCCGAAGGGGTGGACCTGCGCTATTACAACGTCATCTATGACCTCATCGATGACGTGAAGCAGGCCCTTTCAGGCATGCTGGCACCGGAACTGCGCGAAGAGATTGTCGGCATCGCCGAAGTACGCGATGTGTTCCGGTCGCCCAAGTTTGGCCAGATCGCAGGCTGCATGGTGATCGAGGGGGCGGTGCATCGCGCCAAACCCATTCGTGTGCTGCGTGATAACGTAGTGATTTATGAAGGCGAACTGGAGTCATTGCGACGTCACAAAGACGATGTCAATGAAGTTCGTAACGGTACTGAGTGTGGTATCGGCGTGAAGAACTACACCGATGTCAAAGTGGGAGACTTGATCGAAGTCTTCGACGTTAAGGAGATCGCCCGCTCTTTGTAAGCGGTAGTTCCCGGGAGTGTAGTTGTGGCAAAAGAGTACGCCAGAACGCAGCGCGTGGCTGATCACTTGCAGCGCGAGCTTGCCACGCTGATCCAGCAGGAAATACGGGACCCCAGGGTCGGTATGGTCAGTATCACTGCTGTGGATGTCAGTCGTGATATGGGCTACGCGCGAGTGTATCTGACGCGCCTTGGATCTGAATCCAGTGAAGAAGCCGAAGAAGCCATCACAGCACTGAACAAGGCGGCGGGTTTTTTGCGCAGCCAGCTGTCGCGAAGCAGCACCATGCGCAGCGTCCCCCAGTTGCGCTTCTATTTTGACAGTAGTGTGGGGCGCGGCCGGGCGCTCGAAGACCTTATCGATCGCGCCACTGACTCGGACAAAGCGCTGGGCATTCGCGGCGCTAACGCCGCTGAGTCAGAGTAAGCGTGTCCAGGCGCAGGCGTGGTCGGCCGATAAGCGGAATTCTGGTGCTCGACAAACCTGTTGGGTTTAGTTCAAACCAGGCGCTGCAGGTGGTTAAGCGCCTGTATTTTGCGGCCAAGGCTGGCCATACCGGCAGTCTGGACCCGTTGGCGACAGGTGTGCTACCGCTGTGTTTTGGTGAGGCAACAAAGTTTTCCCAGTACCTGCTGGATGCCGACAAAGCCTATGAAAGCACCTTTGCCTTCGGGATAGCAACAGCCACCGGCGATGCAGAGGGGGAAGTGGTCGCAACGGCGGATGCCAGCGCATTGACCCAGGCGCAGGTTGAGCATGCCCTGGCGGCTTTTCGCGGGCATATCGAGCAGACCCCGCCCATGTACTCGGCGATCAAGCGAGATGGACAGCCCCTGTACAAGCTGGCCCGTTTGGGTCAGCAAGTGGAGCGTGAGGCGCGCTCCGTAGAGATCAAGACACTGGAACTGCGGGCGTTTCGAGGCGGAGAACACCCTGAGGTTGATGTCTTCATGGAATGCAGCAAGGGCACCTATGTGCGCGCTGTGGCCGAAGATCTCGGCCAGGCACTGGGGTGTGGTGCGCACGTAAGCGCGCTGCGGCGTACGCAGGCTGGCCCGTTTACACTGGAGAACAGCGTCAGCCTGAGCACGCTGGAATCCCTCAAGGCGAACGACCAGCTGCAGCAAATGGACGCCTTTATCCAGCCGGCAGATGCTGCGCTACGCGGTTTGCCGCTGGTTGAGCTCAGCGAATCCGGTGGCTTTTACATGCGCCAGGGCCAGCCGGTGCAGGTGCGAAATGCGCCCTGTAATGGTATGGTGCGCGTCGCTCTGGAAAGTGGTGAGTTTCTGGGCGTAGGAGAAATATTGGACGATGGGCGCGTTGCGCCGCGTCGGCTGATTGTCACCGGAGGGTGATGCGAACCTGTCTGTAAATCTGCACGGACAGGCTCTTTTTTTAACGCGTGTTGGCGAAGTGTATTGCTGGCACCGGGCAGATTAAACAAGAGGAAACTACCATGGCGTTGAATGCCGATCGAAAAGCTGAAATCGTAAAAGAGTACCAAACAGGTGATGGCGACACTGGGTCACCCGAAGTGCAGGTGGCATTGCTCACTGCCAACATCGAGCAACTGCAAGGCCACTTCAAGTCACACAAGCATGACCACCACTCACGACGTGGCCTGATTCGTATGGTGAATCAGCGTCGTAAACTGCTGGATTACCTCAAGCGCAAGAATGTTGCGCGCTACGCAGAGCTGATCAAGCGTTTGGGCTTGCGTCGCTAGGCTAAGTCCCACTATCTCGCGCCTTGCGATGTGAGGCGCGTTTTGCGGGAAAACCCGCTATCGGAAAAAGAATTGGAGAAAAATTGTGAATCCCATAACTAAAACGTTCCAGTACGGCGGTCAGACCGTCACGCTGGAAACCGGCCGTATAGCCCGACAGGCTTCCGGCGCGGTGATGGTTACCGTAGAGAACACGTCAGTACTGTGTACTGTCGTTGCAGAAAAAACGCAGCGCCCCGGCAGGGATTTTTTCCCGCTGGCCGTGCATTACACTGAGAAAGCCTACGCAGTCGGTAAGATTCCCGGCGGATTTTTCAAGCGAGAAGCCCGTCCCAGCGAGAAAGAAACGCTCACATCGCGCTTGATTGATCGTCCGATTCGCCCGTTGTTCCCCAATGGCTTCATGAATGAGGTACAGGTCATCTGTACCGTGATGTCAGCAGACAAGAACATTGATCCGGACATCCCCGCGATGATCGGCACTTCGGCGGCACTGGCGATTTCAGGCTGCCCTTTCAACGGCCCCATTGGCGGCGCCCGTGTCGGCTTCAACGAAGCACGCGGATATATTCTGAATCCCACCTACGACGAACTCGCGCAGAGCAAGTTGGACATGGTTGTAGCGGGCACCTCTGATGCGGTACTCATGGTGGAATCAGAAGCTGCTGAACTGTCAGAAGACCAGATGCTGGGCGCTGTCTTGTTTGCTCATCAGGAAATGCAAGCGGTGATCCAGGCCATCAATGAACTGGTTGCTGAAGCGGGCAAGCCGCGCTGGGAATGGGAAGCGCCAGCCGTTGATGAGGCGCTGGTAGCCGCAGTTGAAGCACAAGTGAAAGCTGAGCTGGGTGAAGCGTATCGCATCACCGAAAAAGCCGCGCGCTATGAGCGCGTGGGTGAGATCAGGGACGCAGCAGTAGCCGCACTGGCTAGCGAAGGCGGCCCCACTGCCGACGACATCAAGGACATCTTCAAGGGTATCGAGAAGAACCTGGTGCGCAAGCGTATTTTGGCAGGCGAAGCGCGCATTGATGGCCGGGACGGTCGTACCGTGCGTGCCATTGCCTGCGAAGTCGACGTGCTGGCCAAGGCGCACGGCAGTGCCCTGTTTACCCGTGGCGAGACCCAGGCAATTGGCGCGGTCACGCTGGGTTCGACCCGCGATGCGCAAATCATTGATGCGCTTGAAGGTGAGCGTCGTGATCCGTTTATGCTGCACTACAACTTCCCTCCCTACTCGGTGGGCGAGGCTGGCCGCGTTGGTTTTACCGGTCGTCGTGAAGTAGGTCACGGGCGTTTGGCGCGTCGCAGTCTGGCGGCTGTGTTGCCGAACAATGAAGATTTTCCGTACACGATTCGCGTGGTCTCTGAAATCACTGAATCCAACGGCTCCAGCTCAATGGCGTCAGTCTGCGTTGGCTCGCTGGCAATGATGGCCGCAGGCATTCCGTTGAAGGCACCTGTAGCCGGTATCGCTATGGGTCTGGTGAAAGATGGCAACCAGTTTGCCGTGTTAACCGATATTCTTGGCGACGAAGATCATCTGGGCGACATGGACTTTAAAGTTGCCGGCACTGCAGAAGGTATTACCGCGCTGCAGATGGATATCAAGATCGAGGGCATCACAGCCCAGATCATGGAAACTGCGCTGGAACAGGCTCAGCAGGCTCGCCTGCATATTCTTGGCCAGATGAATGCCGTGTTGCCAGAATCGCGCACAGTCACGTCCAAGAACGCGCCGAGCATGGTGACCCTGAAGGTCGACTCCGACAAAATCCGTGACATCATTGGTAAAGGCGGGGCGACTATCCGCTCGATTACCGAGCAGTCAGGTGCAACGGTGGATATTGACGACGATGGCACTGTACGCATCTTCGGCCAGGACCAGGATTCACGCGACGCGGCTGTTGCACTGGTTGAAGAGATTACTGCAGAAGCAGAAGTGGGTGCGGTGTATACCGGAACGGTGGCGCGTATCGTCGACTTTGGTGCGTTCGTCAACATCCTGCCTGGCAAGGACGGTCTTGTGCATATTTCCCAGATTGCCAACGAGCGGGTTGAAAGTGTTTCTGACCATCTCAAGGAAGGGGAAGAAGTGCGTGTGAAGGTGCTGGACGTTGACCAACGCGGCCGTATCAAGCTTTCCATCAAAGAATTGCTGGAAGATGAAGCCGACGAACCTGCGCCAGAGCAGCAAGCCGCGGACTAAAACCTGCAGCAGTTAAAAAAGGCGCAACCTCGAGGTTGCGCCTTTTTTTTGCCCGAAGTTCAGCTTTTTGCCAGAAGTTCAACTGCGCCCGCATGCCTCACGGTTACTTCGCTCGCAGTTGATTTTGATGTGAACGGGGTGCTGAGCGCTGGCGACATCACAGCATTTCAGTCGCTGTTCGTCGAGTTCGTGAACATCGCTGGCATTCATGAATCAGCGTTACCATGTGCGGGTTCAAAACCGTGCCCGGCTCAGTAGGATAGGCATTGTCGCTGAGCGCTAACCAAATAGTGATGGATAGCAGAAAACGGCTGGTCTATTCCATTTGGCACTTGTTCTTCGCAGCTGATCTGGTGTTGGGCTACGTTGGCCGATTGTCGATCAGGCTCTCCACGACTGAAGGGTCGGCCAGTGTGCTGGTGTCACCCAGGTTCTCAAGCTCGTTCTCGGCAATCTTGCGCAGTATGCGTCGCATGATTTTGCCTGATCGTGTTTTGGGTAACCCGGGCGCCCACTGGATGATGTCTGGCTTGGCGATGGGCCCGATTTCCTGCACGCACAGGTCAATCAGTTCCCTGCGCAGCGCTTCATCGGGTTCTACTCCCTGCATGGGGGTGACATAGGCGTAGATGCCCTGGCCCTTGATGTCATGCGGAAAACCCACCACGGCCGCCTCTGCGATGTTGTCGTGCAGCACCAGTGCGCTCTCCACCTCGGCGGTTCCCATGCGGTGGCCGGAAACGTTGAGCACGTCATCGACGCGCCCGGTGATCCAGTAGTAGCCGTCTGCGTCGCGGGTCGCACCATCGCCCGTGAAGTAATAGCCCTTGTAGGTGCTGAAATAGGTGTCAATCATGCGTTGGTGATCACCGTAGACGGTGCGGATCTGGCTGGGCCAGGAGGCCTTGATTGCCAGGTATCCGGCGCCGGCGCCTTCGATCTCTGCGCCGCTGTCATCGAGCAGCGCCAGTTGTACGCCAAAGAAGGGCAGTGTGGCCGAGCCCGGCTTGAGGTCTGTGGCGCCGGGAAGCGGGGTAATCATGTGGGCGCCCGTTTCGGTCTGCCACCAGGTATCGACGATAGGGCAGCGGCCATCACCGACGACGTTGTAATACCATTCCCAGGCTTCCGGATTGATCGGCTCGCCAACGGTGCCCAGCAGCTTCAGACTTTTGCGCGAGCTGCGTGTCACCGGCTCATCGCCTACCGCTTGCAGTGCTCGAATCGCGGTGGGTGCGGTGTAAAACGTGTTCACCGCGTGTTTGTCGACGATTTCCCAGCAGCGGCCGGCATCCGGATATGTCGGCACCCCCTCGAACATGAGTGATACTGCCCCGTTCGCCAGGGGGCCATACACGATATAGGTGTGCCCGGTCACCCAGCCGACGTCCGCCGTACACCAGTAGATGTCGCCCTCGCGGTAATCGAATGTATATTTAAAGGTCATTGCTGCCGCCAGCAGGTAGCCTCCGGTTGTGTGCATGACGCCTTTGGGCTTACCGGTGGAGCCGGAGGTGTACAGAATGAACAGGGGGTCTTCGGCATCCATGGGTTCTGGCGCGCAGTCTGTGCTGGCCGCATCGACGGTCTCGTGATACCAGATATCACGGCTGGCGTCCCATGCAATGTCGCCGCCGGTGCGCTGCACAACCAGGCAGGTATGCACATTCGGACAGGCCGCCAGCGCGGTATCGGCATTGGCTTTGAGTGGCACGGTTTTGCCGCCGCGCACGCCCTCATCGGCGGTGATCAGCGTTTGGCAGTCAGAGTCCAGGATGCGGTCCTTGAGCGCCTCCGGCGAGAAACCCCCGAAAACCACCGAGTGCACGGCCCCAATACGCGTGCAGGCGAGCATTGCGTAGGCGGCCTCGGGAATCATCGGCATGTAGATGCAGACGCGGTCCCCTTTTCTGACGCCACGCGCCTTGAGTGTGTTGGCTAACCGGCAGACATTGTCCATGAGTTCTGCGTAGCTGATGTGCCGGCTTTCAGAGGGGTCGTCTCCCTCCCAGATAAATGCCGTCTGCTGTGCTCTGGCGGGTAAATGCCGGTCGATGCAGTTGTAGCTCACGTTCAGCTGGCCCCCGGCGAACCACTGGGCGTCGCCCGTGCTGAAATCGTAATCCACCACGGTGTGCCAGGGTTTGTCCCAGGACAGGAATGAACTGGCCATCTCGGCCCAAAAACCCTCTGGATCGTTGATTGAGCGTTCATACAGGGCGTGATACTGCGCGCGGTCGATATGGGCGTCCTGAAAGTTCTCAGGAACGCGGTGCACCGGGAAGTCAGACATTCTGTGCTCTTTAATGTTATTGGCCAGGGTAGAAGATAATACTGTTCCAGATGGCGATAGAAAACTCTGGTGCGGTATCTTGTCGATTCAGTAGGTCAAAAGATGCGTGCGGCCCGTGTGGACTGCATGAGCATCCGCTGCTCGCTGCGACCGGGCTCTGGCAACAGGGCATCACAAAACACCTGGTGAATAAAAAAAGGGGCTGCGGAGCCCCCTTTTTGTTGATGGTGGTGGCACAGATGGCTGGTGTTAGCGACCGTCTGCCAGCATCCCCCAGTCCGAAACCGGGTTGAGGGTGAGGCGAACGTTATCAATGAGGCGCGTGCTACCCAGGCGCGCGGCGGCGAGAATGGCGATTTCCTCGGTGGCCTCAGTGACCGACCGCAGCGTGCGTGCGTCGCAGATAGAGAAGTAATCAGGCTCAAAGCCCGCTTCGAGCAACTTCATGCGCGCGTGTGATTCCAGCTGCAAGAAATTATCAAAGCCGCAGGCGATCGCTTCGCGACAGGTGTTGAGTGTGGCATGCAATACCGGCGCAATCCTGCGCTCATCCAGCGACAAATAGCCATTGCGTGAGCTGAGCGCCAGGCCGTCCTGATCTCTGCCCGTTGCTACTCCGACGATCTTGATAGGCATGCACAGATCGGCAACCATCTTGCGTACGATCGAGAGCTGCTGAAAGTCTTTCTCGCCAAAAACGGCGATGTCGGGTTGAACGATATTGAAGAGCTTGCTGACGACGGTGGTGACGCCATCAAAGTGCCCGGGGCGTGCACTGCCACACAGTGTGTCGCCGAGCTCAGGTACGTGCACCAGTGTTTGGGCGGCCATTCCCTCGGGGTAGATTTCCTCGACGTCTGGCGTGTAAAGGACCTGCACGCCCTCGCTGAAGAGCTTTTCCTTGTCGGCGGCCATGGTACGCGGATAGGCGTCGAGGTCTTCGTTGGCGCCAAACTGCAGTGGGTTGACGAAGATGCTGACGACGACGATGTCGCACAGTTGCCTGGCTTTTCTTACAAGATCAAGGTGACCTTCGTGCAGGTTGCCCATGGTGGGTACAAAAGCGATGGTCTGGTCGCTTTGGCGGAATGCACGAAGTGCGGCGTTCAAGGTTGCGTTGTGGCTGTAAGTTCGCATATCTACCGGCCCCCTGATGTGGCGCAATGGTAACGCTGAAACGGCCTGCTGGCGGTTGGGTTCGTCGGCTGCAAAACAGGTGCTGCCATCGAATCGGTGGCTGAGTATGCCCCAAGCTGGAGTTGTCCGGCAATGGCTTTTTAGGAAAAATTCACACTGATTGTTACCAAAAGAAGCACATTGGGAGCGAATCTTGCAGTTCTGTGACAGGCTTCCGTAGTGAGTGCTCACTATGGAATAGTTTCCACCGTGCCGTGTAATGCCTGCAAACGCTGGCCTGAGCAATGAATAGCGCCCAAATCAAGCACGGGAGGGCGTTGCATCTGCGTGGGTAGCGTTATGGCCGGGATAGCACCTAAGGTATCGGATTGGTCTACCGCCAGGGCTCTGCCCCGGGTGCCCGTCGAACGCCAGCGGTGGAGATCGTGAAGGTCTGCAGCCTTGTGCAGGCGGCCTGTCGCTGGCAACTGCGATCAGGAGTAGGTGTGCTCTTCGCGGGGGAAGCTGCCATTCTTGACAGCGTCAACGAAGGCCTGCAAGCCGGCTTTCACGGAAGGCTGGCCCTCCATGAAGTTCTGCACAAAACGCGGTGTTTTATCGATCAGACCCAGCAAGTCGTGCATCACCAGAACCTGGCCATCGGTGCCGGCGCCGGCGCCGATTCCTATGACGGGTATATCAAGTTTGTCACTGATATCAGCGGCCAGGTGAGACGGTATACACTCCAATACCAACAGGCTGGCGCCCGCATCCTGTATCTCAACTGCGTCCGCGAGAATAGACTTGGCTTCCTTGGGGGTGCGCCCCTGCACTTTGAAACCGCCAAAGGTGTTTACCGACTGCGGCGTCAAGCCCAGGTGTGCACACACAGGAATGCCGCGCTCCACCAGCATGCTGATAGACTCGCTCAACCATACGCCGCCCTCGAGTTTGACCATCTGGGCGCCCGCCTGCATCAGTCGCATGGCGTTGCGCATGGTCTCTTCGGGAGTGGGATAGGACATAAACGGCATATCCGCGATAACCAGCGGCTGCGGGTCAGCGCGACAGACGCACGCCGTATGGTAGGCCATGTCGTCGATGGTGACCGGAATGGTGCTGTCGTGGCCCTGCAGCACCATGCCCAGCGAATCCCCCACCAGAATGGCTTCGGCGCCTACTTCACTGATCAGTCGGGCGAAGGTGGCATCATAGGCGGTGATGCAAACAAACTTGTCCCCGGCGGCTTTCATTTTGTCCAGGGTGCTGATGGTAAATTTGCCCATGGTGCCAGTCCTGTATAGAAGGGGCGATCGTGTCGGGCAGATTACCCGAAAAACGTTGGATTGAAATAGTGCCGGCCACTGCGGATATCCAACAGGTAATCCACCAAATGGCGATAATCGTGCAGACTGTTGGCCAGGTCAATTTCACTGGCGTTGACGATCAACAGAGGCGCATCATCGTAATATAGAAAGAATTCACTGTACACTTCGTTCAGTTGTTCGAGATATTTTCTGTCGATGTTGCGCTCGTAGGAAAGTCCGCGCTGCTCGATGCGCGATAACAACACATCTGTTGAGGCTTGCAGGTATATGACCAGGTCCGGCTTGGGCGCGTCGATGGTAAGCTGCTCGTAGACCTTCTCATACAGGTGAAACTCGTCAATTTCCAGATTGATGCGAGCGAACAAAGGGTCCTTTTCAATGAGGAAGTCGGCGACACGCACCGCCTGGAAAAAATCCGCCTGGCGCAAGTCCTGAATTTTCTGTGCGCGTTGGAACAGGAAAAAAAGCTGGGTGGCCAGCGCCGCCTGTTCAGGGTTGCGATAGAACTTGTCCAGGAAGGGGTTTTCTTCAGCGTCCTCCAGCAGCGTGGCGTAGTTGAAGCTCGCCGCAATTTTTTTTGCCAAAGTGGTTTTGCCGACGCCAATTGGGCCCTCTATCGCAATGTATTGCGGAGGCTGACGGCCCTTGAGGTCGATGGTGATGGCCTCGGTATCAGGCGTCAACGTCTTTGCTCCAAACGTCGCTACTCCATGTGTGCACGCGGTGGGCGGCGTATGGAAACGTCATGCTGTATGTCCCTGGGTGTCAGTCCGTCAGTCGATAATCTGTACGCAGCAGATCGTTGTCTTCGCAGCTTGCCAGTAATGTAGCAAGATCAATCTGATTAGGCAGCAGTTGATTTTCAGTCAGCACTTCCTGTAGGGGATGCAGCACGAAATCCCGGTTGTGCAGTTCCCTGTGGGGCACCGTGAGGCGCGGGGTACTGATTACTGTGTTGTCGAACAGCAGGATGTCGAGGTCCAGGGTTCTTGGGCCCCAGCGCTGATGGCGCTCGCGTCCGTGGTGGTCTTCAATTTGCTGCAGGTGATCAAGCAAGGTGAAAGGGTCAAGCGCAGTGCGCAGGCGCAATGCTGCGTTGAGAAAATCCGGTTGATCGCTCGGGCCGACAGGGGTGCTTTGATAGACGCTGGATAACTGTTCGATGCTGCTTTGGGGTAGTGACGCGATGGCTGTCACGGCACTGCGAATTTGTTGCAGCGGATCGTCCAGATTACTGCCCAAGCCGATATAGGCCAGGCTCATGCCTCTGGTTTGGCCCGCCGCCGTCGCGGTTTGCTGCGTCCACTGCGTCCGCCGCCGCCGGCCTCTTTGAGGCGCTGCTCCATGGGTAATTCCTGGAAGGTTGTCCACCATGCGCCGAGATCCCCGGTATATTCACCGGCCTCTTCGCGCAGCAGAAGGAAGTCGTAGGCGGCCCTGAAGCGGCGCTGCTCGACCAGTTCAGCTGCTTTGCGCCCGCGCCTGTTGGTCAGGCGCAACTGGTACTCCCATATCTCGCGCATGGGCTGGCTGAAGCGACGCGGGATCGACAGGTGTTGCGCGGCTTCGCTGATGGTCAGCTGTGCTGCGCTGTGCATGGCAGCAATCGGGGCATCGCCGCGCTCCTCCAGTTGATCCGCCTGCGCGCGCGCGACTGGCCACAACAGAGCGGCCAGAATAAACGCCGGAGTGACGGGTTTGTCCTGGCCAATGCGCAGATCGGTGCTGCGCATTGCCGCGCGGATCAAGGGCAGTGCGAGCTCGTCAACATCCATCTCGGCACATGTTTCGGGGAAGAGGTAGCGCAGCAAATCGTGTTCGAGCAGCTTGTCCAGTGTGGCTTCGGCGCAGCCGCCCATAAACAGCTTGATAAACTCGTCAAACAGTCGGGCGGCGGGAATCTCCAGCAGCAAGTGTGCGCACAGGCCGATGCCGCGCGCGGTCTCGGCTTCAATGGAGAAATCCAGCTTTGCTGCAAAACGCAGCACGCGCAGCATCCGTACTGGATCCTCGGTGTAGCGCTGCTCTGGATCACCAATGATCCGCACCAGCCTGTTTTCCAGATCCCGGGTGCCACCGACGTGGTCAAACACTTCAAAATTGCCGGCATCGTAGTATAGCGCGTTCACTGTCAGATCGCGGCGCACGGCATCTTCTTCCAGTGTGCCAAAAACGTTATCGCGTAGCAGCAGCCCTTTATTGGACTGTTTGGATCCGTTGCTGTCTGATGCACCCGCTGCGTCGTTGTCATGATGACCGCGAAATGTTGTCACTTCGATGATTTCTCGCCCGAAGCGCACATGCACAATGCGAAAGCGTCGACCGATGATGCGCGAATTCCTGAACAATTCCCGGACGTCTTCGGGGGTGGCGTCTGTGGCGATATCGAAATCTTTGGGTCTTTCACCCAGCAGGAGGTCGCGGACGGCGCCGCCTACCAGGTAGGCCTGAAAGCCCTCTTTGCGCAGGCGCGACATGACCTTGAGTGCGCTGTCGCTGATATTTTGGCGGGAGATGCAGTGCTGGTCCCGGGGAATGACATTCAAACGTTCGTTGCTCTTTCGCGGTGATGTGCAGGCGCGCAGTCTAGCACAGTTGTGAGTCTGGGCGAGCCGGACAGGGGGTGAGCTGAATTATGGGGAAAACAGTGTTTTCCCCATCCAGGTCTCACTTTCGGAGTTATTGTTATTTCTGGGCGTTGTTATTGTTATTGCTGCGTGAAATCACGGGGCGCAGTTGCTCCCTCACAGTGGCTGTACGCTGTCAGGCGATCAGCAAGGCTACAGTTCTTTTGCCGTGCATGTTGCGAGCGTCAAAAGAAATTGAGGGGAAGTAAACTTCCCCATCCAGGTCCATAGCGAGTCTGTTATTTTTATTGATGCGGCAATTATTGTTATTGTTTGCGCCCCCAAGGGAAAGCAGGCAGCGTGCCAATTCCATAAAAAATATTAAAATACAATAGGTTATATATTACTGCCGATGAAAGGTTACAGAGATATTACATTGAGTGTTACCTAAATACTCTGTAATTGTGGCGGTGACAGCCCGCCGGTAACGCCTATTTGGATTGTGATGAGGCGCCTTTGCGACGGGCCACTGCCGTATTCTTGTTGCGTGGGATACCCAGCCGTTGGCGTCTTTCCCACAGGCACTTGCGACTGACGCCGAGCTTTTGGGCCAACTCGGTCTCGCTCATGGAGTCCTGATGCTCCAGGACAAAGCGCTGGAAGTAGTCCTCCAGGGAGAGGTCCTCCTGGGGTTCGTGCCCGATACCACTGTGGTGCGCTGTTGGGGGGCTGCTGATACCCTGCGCACCGCGAATGCGATTGATATTGACCAGTTCAAGGTCGATACCAAGGGCTTCGTTATCGATCTCATCACCATTACTGAGCACCACCGCGCGTTCGATGGCGTGCTCCAGTTCGCGCACGTTGCCCGGCCACTGGTAGGTCGTGATTGCCTGGATCGCGCGCGGAGACAGCCGCATCGGACTTTTGCCCAGCTTCTGGGTTTGCGATTCCAGCATGATCTCTGCCAGTTGCAGGATATCCTTGCCGCGTTCGCGCAGGGGTGGCAGGTCCAGGCGCAGCACATTGATGCGGTAGAACAGATCCTGGCGGAACTGACCCTCGGCAGAGAGCACCTGCAAGTTGCGGTGGGTCGCGCAAATCAGGCGCACATCGACCTTGCGCGAGTGCACTGAGCCAATGCGGCGGATCTCTCCTTCCTGGATAAAGCGCAACAGGCGCGCCTGCGCTTCCATGGGCAGTTCACCAATTTCGTCGAGGAACAGGGTGCCGCCGTCGGCTGCTTCAATCAGGCCCATGCGGCTGGCGTTGGCGCCGGTAAAGGCACCTTTTTCATACCCGAACAGCTCTGATTCGATCAGCGTCTCGGGAATGGCGGCGCAGTTGACGGAAATCAGCGTCTTGCCGGCGCGAATACTGCGCTGGTGTACGCTGCGCGCCACCAGTTCCTTGCCGGTACCGGTCTCGCCCAAAACCAGCACGGTGGAATCCGTCGGGGCGATTTTTTCAATGTGATCGAACAGCGTTTGCATGGAGGGGCAGTTGCCCACGATGCCGCTGATGTCGGGGCCTGGTGCCGGCGGTTCAAGGCCGTCTTTCGCACGCGCAGCCAGTGCCGTGGGGTGTTCTGCAATAATGCGCTGCACGGCGCTGACCATGTCGGCATGATCAAAGGGCTTGGCGATATAGTCCACCGCACCCATGCGCATGGAGTCAACCGCAGAACGCAGGCTGGCGTAGCTGGTCATAATCAACACGGGAACGTCCCCGGCTTTTCTGATCAGGTCGGTGCCGGGCGCTCCTGGCAGGCGCAAATCGCTGATGACCAGGTCAAAGCTGCCCAATTCGAAGTTTTTTTCTGCCTCGGGTACTGAGCCGGCCTCGCTGACATCGTAGCCATTGCGCTCCAGTAAGCGGCGTAACGCCACACGGATAACCGACTCATCCTCGACAACCAGAATTTTATCCATGTGCTGTTACCTCTGTGTAATTACTACCCAAAATACACCGCAAGCCGGGAATTTTCCAGACGCAGAGGTGTTTCTTTGGGTTACGTTTGAAATGAAGTGCCGTAGCTGGCGCGGTCTAACTGCAGGCTGACCCGTGTGCCGGGCTGCGGGCCATCCAGAATCGGGCTGGCAACCATGACCTTGCCCTGCATGTCTTCCATGATGCTGTAGACCAGGGACAGGCCAAGCCCCGTGCCCACGCCCGGATCCTTGGTGGTAAAAAACGGCTCAAACACCTGCTGCTGGAGTTCGGCGGGGATACCACAGCCGTTGTCCTCGACATCGATGTTGATGTGATTCGCGTCGGCGCGCGCCCGAATGTGAATTTCGCCGTACTCGTCGCAGGCGTCGCGCGCATTGCCCAGCAGGTTGACGAACACCTGCAGCAGTCGCTGGCTGTCTGCGCTGACCAGCAGCTCGCGGTCGCAGTGATTGTTGAAACTCACCGGCTTCGCGTCGCGATCCAGGCTGAGGAGGTGAATAGCTTCGTCCACGCAGTCGGCAAGGTTGGCCGGTAGCAGTTCTACCTCGCCGGCGCTGGACCCAGTGTGGGAAAAGTTCATCAGTGACTCAACGATGCGCGTTACCCGCGCCGTTTGCTTGAGAATGTCCTGCGCCATGTGGCGAATTTCGCCTGGGTCCGTCTCGTACTCCAGGTTTTGTGCCAGACATGCGATGCCGGTGACGGGATTGCCTATCTCGTGCGCGACGCCGGCGGCCAGCCTGCCTATGGATGCCAGTCGCTCGCTGTGCAGCAGTTCGGATTCGAGCACCTCGTAGTCGGTGATATCTTCCACCAGTATGATGGTGTCGCCTTTGCCGCCTTCCTCGATCGCGGCTTTGTGCAGGCTTATCCAACGCACGGTGCTGTTGGTGGTTACCTCGGTTTTGGGGGCGGTGTCTTCATCCGCTGCGTGGAAGCCCGCCAGTATCTGGTTCCAGGGCGCGGGTATGGAACCCAGCAAAGAGCCCAGGACGCGATCGGCTTCGATCTGCGTGATCTGCTCCATACTGCGATTCCACATAAGCAACTCACCGTTGGCACCGATCGAGCAGGCGCCGATAGGCAGTTTGTCGAGCGTCTCGCGGTGGTGTCTTCGCAGGTCGTCGAGATCAGCCGCAAGCCCGGTGAACCTCGGTTGAGCCTGGTCGATGTCCCGTTCCATGGAGTACAGGTCGTCGCCGTCGTCGTCGATACCCGGCTGAAAGGGTAGCCCTGACTCAATGATCCGGTTCGCTGCGGCCGGCCCCAGTAACCCGGACAGGTTCGCCTCGATGCGCGCCCGCAACCGGCGCAGGGCATAGGGTCGATCCTCATCGGCAGAAAACTGCAGCTCCTCCAGCGCAAGGTCAACTTCCGATTTGGCCGTTTTTGCGCCCAGTGCGGGTGCCAGCTGGGTGCTGAAATCTGCCGCCCTGACCACGGCCAGGGACTGTTTGGTGGGCCTGGCACGGGCATCCATCGAGCAGATCTCGGCGGCAACGCGCTCACTCTTGGTCGTGCGCGTTACCAGCGATACCAGTACGAACAAACCACTGTTGACGAAAATGGAGACCAGCGTTGCCGCCGCCCAGGCGTTCTGTGTGACGCCCGACAGCGCGCCAAAGAGCGGGTGCAGGGCATCTGCCTGAAAATTGCTGATCAGCGGCATGAGCAATGCGATAAACCAGATCGACAGTCCGCCGGCCAGTCCCGCCAATAAACCCAGGCGGTTGGCCTTGGGCCAGTAAGGCGTAGCGATCAGGCCCGGCAGAAAATGCAGCGTCCCGGCGAACGCCACCAGTGCCAGCTCGGTCAGTTGCTGTTCGTTACCCAGTGCCGAGTAGAAGCTGTAGCCGCCCAGTATAAGCACGGGAATAAGGATCCTGCGCCCCCACAGCAACTGGGTGTACAGGCTCTGGTTCATGGCTGTTTTTGGCAGCCGGAAGGGAACGACCAGGTGCGTAAGGCACATGTTTGCCAGGGCCAGCGTGGTAACGATGATGGTGGCACTTGCCGCCGACAGACTGGCCACAAACGCCAGGGCGCTCAAGGCGGTCGATTCCAGTGCCAGGCCCAGCGCGAGGCTGCTGAATTCTGCCGGCACCGAATGCCCCAGTTTCAGGCAGGCCCAGGCGATCGGCAATACCGGCAGCGCCAGCAGCAGCAGGTACAGTGGCAGGCCCCAGGTCGCAGCGCGCATTTCGGCACTGTCGTGATTTTCTGCAAAGGCCATGTGAAAGATGTGCGGCATACACACGGCACCGGCAAAAAACACCAGCAACAGCGTGCGCGCGACATCGCCGTCGACGCTCTCGCGCAGTTGTCTGCCCAGATGCGGGTTGTCAGTCAGCCAGTGTTCCAGGCCTCCGAAACCACCAAAGACCTGGTAGAGTGCAACGAACATGAGTATCAACAGTGCACTGAGTTTGACCACCGACTCAAACGCAATGGCCGTCACCAGGCCGGTGTTGCGCTCCTGGTAGGAACGGTGGCGCGTGCCAAACAGGATAGAAAAAGCGGTGATGATGATGCAGAAGAACAGGGCGAGCTGGTTGTGCCGCTCTGGTCCGGTCGTCACAACGGTGCTGTCGCCAGCGAGCAAATTGACAGTGCCGGCCACCGCCTGGATTTGCAGCGCCAGCAGCGGCAACAGGGTGACGCACATGGCGATGGTGATAGCCGCTCCCACCCAGGGGCTGCGAAACCTGAACGTCAGCACATCGGCCAGCGAAGCCAGTTGATAGACGCGGCACAGGCGTAACAGGGGCATGAGCACCAGCGCTGCGGCAGCGAACATCACCACGGCACCCATGTAATACAGCAGGAAGTTATAACCGTATTGCTGTGCCAGCGCGATCACGCCATTGGTCGCCATGGCCCCGGCAAAAACCCCGAGCGAGAGCACATAAACAGCAGGGTGATGAGTGATCCGGCGGGAGATGGCACCGCTGTCGGCAAGGTGGGCAACCGCGAACAGCCCGCTGAGGTAGGCGATCACGAAGACCATGATCTGTGTCAGGCTATAGCTCATCGGAAAAGCCGGAGCGCTGGTTCCAGTAGGCCGCCAGCACCAGCAGGAACCAGAGCTGAAACGGTCGATACCAGGCGGTATCCGAGTCGGTGAGCCACTGGGCGATGCTGGGCAGGAAAACCAGAATAATGCCGATGGCCAGCAGGAGTGCTCGGTGGATATACATGCTCTTGGAGTTTCAAGCCCTGTTCGCGCGAAGGAGCGGAAGCTCGGATACTACGCAAGCGTGCCGAGGCGGTAAAGCTCAGCCCGGCCACCCGACCTCTGCTGCAGGCCGGGCCAGTTGCGCGGGAACCCGTGCGAGCTGCCACGCCTGGGTGGCAAAGTGCAGCAGCGCATCGACCGCCGTGAGCGACGCAGGTGGCGGCAGCTGCCCAAGAAACTGCAGGGCAACCCTGAGATTGCGCACCGCGTTGGTGTTATCCAGCGGTGCAGCGTGATTCTGCTTGCTGAGCTTCTGGCCGTTGCTGTTTACGATCACCGGCAGGTGGCAATACTGCGGAGCTGTTTTGCCCAGCAGTGCTTGCAGGAACAGTTGCCTGGGCGTTGAGTCCAGCAGGTCGCTGCCGCGCACGACATGGGTAATGCCATTCTCGGTGTCATCGACCGCCGCGGCAAGCTGGTAGGCCCACAGGCCATCTTTGCGCCGCAGTACGAAATCTGCCGCGATATGGCCCAACTCCCAGCATTGCGGCCCCTGCAGTGCGTCTTCACATCGGATCAACTGGCTGGCCGGTACGGCGATGCGCAGCGCATGGGGTCTGTCGCCAGCCGGCGGCTGTTCACGACACGTGCCGCAGCAGACGCCGCCGGGTCCCATTGCAGCCCGGCTGCACACACAGGCGAAAACCGCTGTGCCGTCAGCAAGGCCGCGTAAGTGCTGCAGTGCGGCTGCGTAGCGATGGGTATTGTGGCTCTGGAAAATGATGTCGTTGTCCCAGTACAGGCCGTGCTGGGCGAGGCTGGCGAGTATGGAGTCAGTGGCGCCGGGCGCCTCGCGGGGCGGGTCGATGTCGTCAATGCGCAGCAGCCAGCTGCCGTTGTTGCTGCGCGCGTCCAGGTAACTGGCCAGGGCCGCGATGAGGGAGCCCATGTGCAGTGGGCCGGTGGGGGAGGGGGCGAAGCGCCCCCGGTACTGCGTGGTGCTGACGCTCAAGCGTCTTTAGCCCATCTCCTGGCGCTCTTTGATTTCTGCCAGTGTTTTGCAGTCGATGCACTGGGTGGCAGTGGGGCGAGCTTCCAGACGCTGGATGCCTATCTCAATACCGCACGCTTCACAGTAGCCGTAGTCGTCCTGGTCGATCAGCTCCAGTGTGGAATCAATTTTCTTGATCAGCTTGCGTTCCCGGTCACGCGTGCGCAGTTCCAGGCTGAATTCCTCTTCCTGGGTTGCACGGTCTGCAGGGTCGGGAAAGTTCGCGGCTTCGTCCTTCATGTGGCTGACGGTGCGGTCAACTTCCTGCATGAGCTCGCTCTTCCAGTTCTTGAGAATGCTGCGGAAGTGCTCTTGCTGCTTTTCACTCATGTACTTTTCACCGCGTTTTGGCTTGTACGGCTCGAAGTTCTTGAATTCAGTACTGGCGGGTTTTTTGGCGGCCGCCTTCTTGGCCGGGGCCTTTTTGGGCGCTGCTTTTTTGGCTGCTCTTGGCATGGCTAGATTCCCATACTGCAAAGTTAGTTCGACAATACTCACAGTGATATTCAGTGGTGGAAGCGAACGACCAGGGCCGCCCAAATCCGAGGGCGGAGAAACTACCAGATTCGATTTACCAAAGCCACTGTTTGACGCCAGTTTTTTTGGCTCTGGCGCTGCCTCCCGGCGGGGCCGCACGCCGTCGCCATTGTGCGATGGAGGGGCCGATCGTCAAATATTCCATGGTCATTCTCGCCACCGCCCGATGGGCTTACCGCCCGCGCGGTCGTCCAGACCCTGAAGCCTGTTACCCGGTGCGACCTGAACGCCAGCGCCTATCGCTGGCAAGCCTGCTATTGCTAGAATGTCGCGCTTCTTGGTTCGGGGTTAACTTTATGTCGTTGGATGCACGGCCGCGTGGGTTTGCCGCACGGGTGAATGATATTGAACCCTTTCGTGTGGTAGAGGTGCTGGAGCGCGCCACACAGTTGTCGGCGGCGGGTGTGGATGTCGTGCATATGGCCGCCGGGGAGCCGGATTTCGCTACCGCAGCGCCGATTATAGAGGCCGGCAGGGCGGCGCTGGCACGCGGTGAGACACAGTACTCGCAGGCGGCCGGCATTCCCCAACTGCGAGAGGCCCTCTCTCAACACTATGCCGAGCGCTACGGGCTCGAGGTGCCTCCGGCGCGCATTATGGTGACGCCTGGTGCCTCCGGTGCCCTGCTCCTGATTGCGGCGCTGTTGATGAACCCCGGCGATGGCATGTTAATGACAGACCCTGGCTACCCCTGTAATCGGCATTTTATGCGGCTGGTAGAGGGGCAGGGTCAGCTGGTACCGGTTGGGGCAGCCTCGCGTTACCAGCTCAGCGGCGCACTGGTGGATGCACACTGGCAGCCAAATACCATTGGTGCGATGGTGGCATCGCCGGCCAATCCTACCGGCACTGCGTTGTCGCGCGCAGAGTTGACGGCCTTGTCGGCTGCTGTTCGCGCGCGCGGCGGCCACTTGCTGGTTGATGAGATCTACCACGGACTTTGCTACGACTTTGACGCCCCGTCGGTACTGGAAGTTGACCCGGACGCCTTTGTCATCAACAGTTTTTCCAAGTACTTCGGTATGACGGGCTGGCGGTTGGGCTGGCTGGTAGCGCCAGAGGCCGCTGTGGCTGAGATGGAGAAGATGGCGCAGAATTTCTTCATCTCCATGTCGACCATGGCACAGCATGCAGCGCTGGCGGGGTTCGAGCCGCAAACCCTGGAGATACTGGAAGAGCGGCGCGCTATTTTTCGGCAACGCCGGGACTTTTTGCTGCCGGCGGTGCAGTCGCTGGGCTTCGATGTGCCCTGTCAGCCGGAGGGTGCCTTTTATATTTATGCCGATGCCAGCCGCTTCACCCAGGACAGCCAGGCGTTTTGCCTGAGCCTGCTGGAGCAGCACGGTGTGGCGCTCACGCCGGGGCTTGATTTCGGCCATGCCCGGGCGAACGAGCACCTGCGCTTTTCTTACACGACCGGCATGGATCGCCTCGAGGCAGCCGTGGAGCGGCTGTCCAGGGTGCTGTCATAAATGCAGTTTGATGAACTGGTAGAGGGGCGCCTGCTCAAGCGTTACAAGCGTTTCCTGGCCGATGTGGAGCTGGCCGACGGCAGTGTCATTACCGCACATTGCCCAAATACAGGGGCCATGACCGGCTGCGCGGAGCCGGGCTCGCCGGTCTGGCTTTCAGTGAGCGCGTCGAAGACCCGCAAATATCCCCATACCTGGGAGCTGGTGCAAACGGACAGTGGATTGGCCTGTATTCATTCGGCCCGCGCCAACAAGGTTGTTGCCGAGGCTTTTCGCGCCGGCCATATTGCGGGCTACGAGGCCTATCCGCAGCTGCGTACTGAGGTGAAGTATGGCCAGGGCAGCCGGATTGATCTGCTGCTGGAGGGCGAGCCCGGTAGTGTTTTTATTGAGGTGAAGTGCGTCACCCTCGCAGTTGGCGCGGGCACGGGGCTGTTTCCCGATGCGGTCAGTGAACGAGGGCGCAAGCACATTGTAGAACTGCAACAGGTAGCTCGTGAAGCGGATGCCCGTGCTGTGCTGCTGTTTTGTGTGTTTCACAACGGCATTGAGCGTGTAAGCGCGGCGGGAGAGATCGATCCGCTGTATCGGCAGGCGCTGGCGCAGGCCATGGAGGAAGGTGTTGAGGTGCAGGCCTGGCGGGCCCTGGTCAGCACTGGCGGCATTGAACTGACGCACGCACTTCCCTTTACCCTGGATCCGGTCGGCGCCTGCTGAGCTGCAATCGCCCGTGGCCGTTGCTGCCCTGATCAAGGTGCTCGCGTGTGAGTAGTGTGTAGTTGCGCGGGTAGTGGTGTGTAGTTGCTGTAGTTACGTCTAGTTACGTCTAGTTATGTCTATTTGCGGATAGCTGGGGATAGCTGGGGATAGCTGCGGACAGCTGCGGACAGCTGCGGATAGTTGCGGATAGTTGCGGATAGTTGCGGATAGTTGCGGATAGTTGCGGATAGTTGCGGATAGTTGCGGATAGAGGCAGACAAGTGACGCAAGCAGCCAGTAGCAGCGCCTAATCGAGATAGAGCACGTCGCGGCTGACGACGACTGGCAGTGCGGTCAGGAACTCCCCCAGGCACGGCCCCCCAATGCACTCACCGGTCTGTGGATGGAACTGTGCCGCATGGCGCTGGCAATGCAGTAGCAGGCCGTCGTCGCTCAGGACTGAGCCGCCCATCGGATCCAGGGTCTCACGGGTATGCGGACAGCTGTTTTCATACACGAAAAACGTTTCGCCCTGGCGCACAACCAGCAGCGATCTGCCCTCTACCGTGGTGCTGTAACTGCCGTTGTGGGGAAAATCCGCAAGAGTGCCAATTTCAGACATTCGACCTCACTTCTCTTTCTATCAGGGTGGAGTATGCTTGCAAGCGCCGTCGGTTGCAGCCGTCAAGCCACCGACAGTGTGTATTTCAGCAGAAAATGAAGCGGCAGCCCATCATGCGCTGCCCTGGATGGCCCAAAGCCTGGTTGAACACCCGTGGAACACGCATGGCCGCTAAACTGACACCGAAACAGATCACCGGGCTGGATGAATCACACCTGATCACCCTCAGTAGCGGCCATCGCCTGCATGCCGCCGCCGCCCGCGCTTTCAAGGATCTCAAGCAGGATGCCAGAAACGCCGGCTTCAAGCTCGCCATTGCCAGCAGCTTTCGCTCGTACAAGCGGCAGTTGGGCATATGGAATGGCAAAGTTCGCGGGCGCCGGTTGATCTATGATGACAACGGCGCTGTTGTGCCGATTGAGACCTTGTCCCAGCAGCAGCTTATCGAAGCGATCCTGCGGTTCTCGGCGCTGCCCGGCGCGTCGCGGCATCACTGGGGCACTGATCTTGATGTGTACGATGAGCGCTGCCTGCCCAAGGGCTATGAACTGCAGCTATCCCCGCAAGAGGTCGCGCCCGGCGGCTTGTTTGATGCCCTGCACTGTTGGCTGGATGAGCGCATGGCGCGCGGCAGGTCACACGACTTTTACCGGCCGTATGCCGATGATCGTGGGGGTGTCTCGCCGGAGCGCTGGCACCTGAGTTTTGCGCCGTTGTCGCAGTCCTGCGAGTCAATGCTTGGTAGTGAGTTGCTGCAGCAGGTGTGGGACCAGCACGCACCAGTTGAGGACTTGCTGCTGCGCGAAGCCATTGAGCAACGGCTGCCAGACATCTTTGAGCGTTACATCAAAGTGCCCGACAACTGGTGCGCAAGATAAGCAGTTGCGCCGCATGATTGCGGCGCAAGCCGTAAGGGTTATTCCTTGGCTTTTGCCTGGGTATGCAGGTGCCCAAAGTGATTGTCGTAGTCTTTTTGTGCAGCGGCGATGACTTTCAATGCTTCATCGCGGCCATAGACGTAATCCACCTTGATGTTGACTTCTTTGCCCGGCACAAGCTTGTAGGTCGAGAAGTAATGCTGCAGGCGTTCCACCTTGATGCTCGGCAGGTCGGCAATATCGTGGACATCGCCCCAGATGTTGTCGCCCTCGAGTACCGCGACAATTTTGTCGTCCGCCTCGCCGTCGTCGATCATCTGGATACCGCCCACCACGCGCGCCTTGAGGACGATATCAGCACGGGTAATGTGTCGTTCTGACCAGACGCAGATGTCCAGCGGGTCGCCGTCAGCGACGTCGACATCGGCGCAGCGCTTGGCGACTTCTTCCGCGCAGTAGGTGCGTGGAATAAAACCATACAGAGCGGGGGGGCTTGAGGTGGTGCGCTGGGGGCGGTCAACCATAAGAAAGCCGGATGACTTATCCAATTCATACTTGACCACGTCGTCGGTGGTCATCTCGATATACACCTGGACGATGTCATCGGGCATACCGTCTGATCGGGTATGCAGACCGTGCCAGGGGTGCCGTCGCCAGCGATTAAAATTGGAGTTGTTGTACATGCGCTACCTCAAAATAAGTGCTGTGGGGTGGTATGTTTTGAGGCGCGCATTGTACAGAGGTTGGCTGACGAAATCTCGCCTTGATGGACAAATCTCTAACCCGTTCACAGTACTGATGCCGGGCGGGTCGGGCTGGCGCGAGGGTCAGCTAGACCTTGAAAGTTTTTTTCAGCTTCTTCGGGACCATTTCATTTTTCAGGGTTGTATAGCGCGGCATGCCATTTTTGTAGTCTGGATAGGCCTCGCCCTGGATCAGGGGCGCAAGGTAGGCGCGCCCCAGGTCGGTGATGCCGAAGCCATCGCGGGTGATGTAGTTGCGCGGCATCATTTTCTCGACGTTGGCAACGGCGTCCAGCGGAGCGGTGCCGATGGACCAGCGGTAGCGTTTGCCCTTGCCGCGCACGATGCAGGGCATGACGGCGTTCTCGCCCTTCACGGCCAGCTCCACAGCGGCCTCGCCCAGGGCATAGGCCTGGTCAACGTCCGTCTGTGAAGCGATGTGTCGCGCTGAGCGCTGCAGGTAATCGGCCACGGCCCAGTGGTACTTGTAGCCGGTTTCGTCCTTGATCATCTGCGCGAGCAAGGGCGCCAGGCCGCCCAGTTGTGAGTGTCCGAAGGCGTCCTTGAGGCCGGACTCGGCGAGAAAGCGCCCGTCTTTGGTCTGCGTGCCTTCAGAGGCCACGACAACGCAGTAGCCATGTTGCTTGACTGCACGCCTGGCGCGGGCGATGAACTTTTTGCGATCGAAGGGGATTTCCGGGAACAGGATGATATGCGGTGCGTCGCCTTCTTTTTCGGCGGCCAGGCCACCCGCGGCGGCAATCCAGCCGGCGTGCCGGCCCATGACTTCCAGAATAAAGACCTTGGTGGAGGTTTCGCACATCGAGGCCACGTCCAGTGCTGCCTCGCGCGTCGAGATTGCGATGTACTTTGCCACAGAGCCGAAGCCCGGGCAGTTGTCGGTCAGTGGGAGGTCATTGTCGATGGTTTTCGGTACGTGGATGGCCTGTATCGGGTAGCCCAGGGATTCGCTGAGTTGAGAGACCTTCAGGCAGGTGTCGGCGGAGTCGCCGCCGCCGTTGTAGAAAAAGTAACCGATGTTATGCGCCTTGAAGACGTCGATGAGGCGTTCGTACTCGGCGCGGTTTTCGCTGACGGACTTGAGTTTGTGGCGACAGGAGCCAAATGCGCCCGAGGGCGTAGTGAGCAGGCCGTGTATGGCTGACTTGCTTTCCTTGCTGGTGTCGATGAGTTCTTCACGCAGTGCGCCAATGATACCGTTGCGCCCCGCATAGACTTTACCGATCTTGTCGCGGTGTTTACGCGCGGTTTCGATGACGCCGCAGGCAGAGGCGTTGATGACCGCAGTGACGCCGCCAGACTGGGCATAGAAGGCATTTTTTCTTGGCATGATAGGTGCGTTTCCTTGCAAATGGCGGTGCGCGGCGCCGAGGCCGTTACAAAGTGTACGGGATGTGTCAATCATACTTCACACGGCAAGCCCTGCACAGTGCGCACAGCGGTTGTCAGGTTGTAGTGGACACTCGGCTGCATGCTACTATGCGTGCACCGTACAAGGGGGCAGCGCTTGAGCACACACATCCATATCCTGGGCATTTGCGGCACATTTATGGGAGGCATAGCACTGCTTGCGCGTGAGCTGGGCTATCGGGTGACCGGCTCAGACGCCAATGTCTACCCGCCCATGAGCACGCAGCTCGAAGCGGCCGGTATTGAATTGATGCACGGCTATCTGCCTGAGCACCTCGATGAGCAGCCGGACTGCGTGGTAGTGGGCAATGCGATGGCGCGCGGCAATCCGCTGGTGGAGCACCTGCTCAACAGCGGTATGAGTTATACCTCGGGGCCACAGTGGCTGGCGGAAAACGTCTTGCGGAACAAGTGGGTATTGGCGGTGTCTGGTACCCATGGCAAAACCACCACCAGCAGTCTGCTGGCCTGGTTGCTCGAGCATGCCGGTATGTCGCCGGGCTTCCTGATCGGCGGGGTGCCTGGCAATTTTGGCGTCTCGGCGCGGTTGGGAGAGACGGACTTTTTCGTCGTGGAGGCGGACGAGTACGACACGGCGTTCTTCGACAAGCGCTCCAAGTTCGTACACTACCGGCCGCGAACACTGGCGATCAACAACCTGGAATTTGACCACGCCGATATTTTTGACGATCTGGCAGCGATACAGCGGCAGTTTCACCACCTGATCCGCTGTGTACCCGCGCAGGGCCTGATTGTGCACCGTGCCAATGTGCCCGCAATCAACGACACCCTCGCCATGGGGTGTTGGACGCCCACGCAGTCATTCGGCGTTGGCGGTGCTGATGGTGTTAGCGATGGTGACGACAGTAACGCACCGTGGCTTGCGCAGCTTACGCGCGAGGATGGCTCCGCCTTTACTATTTGCCACGATGGCGCGCCGGAAGTCCCTGTGCAATGGGCGCATTGCGGGCGGCACAATGTGGAGAATGCCCTGGCGGCCTGTGCCGCAGCGCGTCACGTTGGGGTCACCCTGCATCAGGCAGTGGCAGGGCTGGCGACGTTCAAGGGCGTGAAGCGCAGGCTTGAGTTGCTCGGAACGGTCAATGATATTGCGGTGTTTGATGATTTCGCCCATCACCCAACGGCCATAGCGACCACGCTGCACGGACTGCGGGCGCGGGCTGGTACAAGCGGCCGTGTGCTGGCGTTGATTGAGCCGCGCTCGAACACCATGCGTATGGGTACGCACCGCGATCAGCTGGCAGCGAGCACCTCGGACGCCGATACCGTTTATTGGTACCAGCCCGAGGGCATCGACTGGTCGCTCGATGACGTGGTGGCCAGCAGTGCAGCGCCGGCGCAGTTGCATGTTGATATTACCGAACTGGTGCAGCAGGTATGCATTGATGCACAACCGGGCGATCAGGTGGTGATTATGAGTAACGGCAGTTTTGGCGGTATTCACCAGCAGTTGTTGTCAGCGCTGGCAGCACCGCAGTGACGGCAAGCGGCTTCTTGACCACGTATTTACCACGTAAGGTTTGATGCAGGCTGTTTGCGCTGCCTTGAGAAAACCAGAGTTTCACGGACGAACAGGATGAGCTCCGAACTATGTTTGACACAATGATCCGCGTTTACGACAGGCTGGTCCTGGGCAGGCCCCTGCTGTCGATCATGCTGGTAGCTGCGCTGGTTGCGGGCTTCGCCACGCAGTTGCCCAAGATCACGCTGGACGCGTCTGCCGACAGCCTGATGCTGCAGGGCGACCCATCGCTGGAATTGTTTCGCGAAGTAGGGCGCGAGTACAGCGCTGAAGAGTTTGTGCTCATCACCTGGAAGCCCAGGGGCGATCTGCTGGCGCCGGAGTCATTGCTGCCACTGCGGCAGATGGCCGACGAGCTGCGTGAATTGCCGGGTGTTTCCTCGGTAGTCACTGTGTGGGATGTGCCCCTGCTCGAAAGCCCGCCGCTGAGCTTGTCCGACATTACCTCTGCCGAGCCTTTACCGGACTTGAGCCAACCGGGCATTGACCTTGACCTGGTGCTGCAGGAGCTAACCACCAGTCCGATTTATGCGGATCTGCTTGCCAGCCGCGATGGCGCGCTAACTGCGGTGCAAATCAATCTCGAGCGCGACGAAACCTACAATGACCTGCTGCAGCAGCGCGAGGCCCTGCGCAAACTGGAGCGCGACGGCACGCTCGACGCAGCCCAGGCTGTCGAATTGTCACGCGTTGAAAAAGCCTTCAAGGCGCACACCGCGAAAACGCTGGACAGCCAGAGTAAGCTCGTAGCCCAGGTGCGCGAGATTTCAGACCGCTACCGCGACAGTGCCGAACTGTTTGTGGGAGGCGTGCCCATGATCGCGGCAGACATGGTCAGCTTTGTGCAAAGTGACCTGGTAGTGTTTGGCAGCGCTATTCTGGGCATCATGCTGGTGGTGCTGGCGGTGATCTTCCGCAGCCTGCCCTGGGTGATGATTCCTCTGATCACTTGCAGTGCGAGCGTGGTGGTCATGCTGGGCCTGCTGGGCGCGCTGGACTGGCGAATGACCGTGATTTCGTCAAACTTTGTCTCTGTACTGCTGATTATCTCGCTCGCGCTGTGTATCCATTTGATCGTGCGCTATCGCGAGCTGCACGCGGAAAATCCCGAGGGCGCGCTCCACAAACGTGTACTTGATACCGTCAGGTTGATGATCGTGCCGTGCTTCTATACGGCCATTACAACGATGGTGGCCTTTGTGTCACTGGTGGTGTCGGGCATTCAGCCGGTCATAGATTTTGGCTGGATGATGACTATCGGTATTGTGGTTGCACTGGTGCTGTCGTTTGTCCTGGTGCCGTGCCTGATGCTGGTATGGGGCGATAAAGGCCGCGTTGCCAAGCCACGCCCGGACAACATCCCCCTGAGCGTTTACTTTGCCCGTGTTGCCGATCGTTTCGGTGTGACCATTCTGGTGGTAAGTGTGGCACTGGTGGCGTTGACCGCTCTGGGTATCTCGCGCCTGGAAGTTGAGAACCGATTTATTGATTACTTCCACGAAGACACCGAGATCTACCAGGGTATGGAACTGCTTGATGCGCAATTGGGCGGCACGATCCCACTGGACATTATTATTACGGCCTCGGAAAACGAAGAACCCTTGCCCGGCCTGGAAGGTCTTGAAGACTTTGAGCCCAGCGATGATCCCATTGCGAAGGACGATCCCTTCCTGGAAGACGATGACTTCGGTGCCGGCGACGAGGCGTTCAGCGCAACGCCCGCCGATGATTGGGATGACGAGTTTGGCGGTGGTTTTGATGAATTTGCCAGCCCGGAGGAAAGCTTCCAGCCCAGTTACTGGTTCAGTATGCAGGGCATGCGCAAGCTCGATGCCGTGCACCAGCACGTTGATTCGCTGGAAGAGACCGGCAAGGTACTGTCGCTCTCCACCGTGTTCGAGGTGGTCAAGGATTTAATGGGTGAAGACATCAGCGGCGTCGAGCTGGCCCTGGTGCAGAAAAGCCTGTCAGGTGACATTGCCCAGATGATGATCGATCCCTATTTCTCGGCCGACAAAGAACAGGCCAGGCTGAGCGTGCGCGTGAAGGAAACCAGTGAGACGCTGCGCCGCAACGAGTTCCTGGTGGAACTGCGCCGCAGCCTGGTCGAAGACGTGGGCATCAAGGAAGAGAACCTGCAGTTGACCGGGATGCTGGTGTTGTATAACAACGTGCTGCAAAGCCTGTTCCGCTCGCAGATACTCACGTTGGGCGTTGTGTTCCTGGCCATCCTGGCCATGTTCCTGATTCTGTTTCGTTCCTTGCCGCTGGCGCTGATCGCCCTTGCACCGAATATGTTGGCGGCGGGTATCGTGCTGGGCGTGATGGGGCTGGCGGGTATTCCGCTGGACATTATGAACATTACGATCACGGCTATCGTGCTCGGCATCGGCGTGGATGATTGCATCCACTATGTACATCGCTTTATGCGTGAGTTTCCCAAGGACCGCAATTACCTCGCGGCCATGTACCGCTGTCACGCCAGTATTGGCCGCGCGCTGTACTACACCACCATCACGGTGGTGATCGGCTTCTGCATGCTGATGTGGTCGAACTTTACCCCGAGCATTTATTTTGGCTTGTTGACCGTGTTGGCGATGGCCGCTGCTGTTGTGGGCGCGCTGTTATTGATGCCGCGCCTGATCATCCTGTTCAGGCCGCTGGGCCCGGAGGCGGCAGAGCCGCCCGCCGGTTCTGCGTTGGCGCAGTAGCGCCGGGGGCTGCCATGGAATGTCGCACCGGCTGTGGTGCCTGCTGTATCGCGCCGTCTATTGTGCAGCCCTTTTACGGCATGCCGCAGGGTAAACCTGCGGGTGTGGCCTGCGTGCATTTGAGTGCTGAAAAAGCCTGCGGATTGTTTGGCGATGCGCGCCGTCCTGCAGCGTGTACGCAGTTTCAGGCTGAAGTGAACTACTGCGGCCGGGACCGCGACGAAGCCTTGCTCATTTTGTCTGAACTGGAACAAGCCACCTTGCCGACGCACCGGAGGCCAGAGCACCGTGTTGACTGAATTACCCCTGTTTCCGTTGGGTTCGGTACTTTTGCCCTACGGGCGCATGCCGCTGCAGATTTTTGAGCCGCGCTACCTCGACCTGGTCAAGGACAGTCTGCGCGATGGCATTGAGTTTGGTGTTGTATGGATTCGGCGCGGCGCTGAAGTGGCGCAGCGTGGTAGCGCCGCGCCGCACCTGGGCGATTACGGCAGCACGGCGAAGATCGTAGATTGGGACCAGCTATCCAACGGTTTGCTGGGGGTCACGATAGAGGGCGTTCAGCGCTTTGACCTTGCGTCGATTGAGACGCGTGCCAATGGCCTTATTGTTGGCCAGGTTGCGTTACGCGAGCCGCCGCCATCGGCGCGTATGCTGGAGGTTTGGCAGCCAGTGCTTGAGGTACTGCAGGGCCTGGAGGCGCATCCTCATGTGCGAAGCCTGAACCTGCCGGTCGATTACAATCAGGCGTGGCAAGTGGCCTATACCCTGATTCAACTGCTGCCCTTTGATGAAGCGCTGAAGTACGAGTTGCTGGGAATTGATGAACTGGATGAACTGATGCAAGAGGTGGATATGATGCTCTCGCAGGTCAGCGGCGAGGCATAAATGCAGCCGCCATCGCCAGGGTACCGCTAGGCGGAAAACTCCGGCATCCAGCCGCCGGATTCACGCCACCGATTGACGATCTCACAGAAAAGCTCTGCGGTGCGCTCTGCATCGTAGGCGGCGGAGTGGGCTGAATCATTGTCGAAGGGTATGCCTGCTTCGGCGCAGGCTTTGGCCAGTACCGTCTGGCCATAGGCCAAACCAGACAGCGTTGCCGTGTCGAAGAAGGTAAACGGGTGGAAGGGGTTACGCTTGATGTTGCAGCGCTCCACGGCGGCGTTGATAAAGCCCGCATCGAAATGTGCATTGTGCCCGACCAGAATGGCGCGGGAGCAACCCTGGTCACGTATCTCTTTGCGCAATACGCGAAACAGCTCGTTTAGTGCCTCTTCCTCGGGTACCGCTTGTCGAAAAGGGTGGTAAGGGTCTATGCCGGTGAAATCCAGCGCGGACTGCTCAAGGTTGGCGCCCTCAAAGGGCGTTACGTTGAAGTTGTAGGTGCGATGCACACCGAGCACGCCGTCGTCGTCCATACGCAGCGTGGTGGCCGCGACTTCCAGTATGGCGTCGGTGCTGCATACGAAACCACCGGTTTCCACATCGACCACCACCGGCAGGAAGCCCCTGAAGCGGTCGCGCAGGTGGTGCGCCACCGCTTTATCGTCAAACTCAGTCATCCACGCGCCAACCCAGCGACTGCCCTGCGTAGAGTGGAGTCAGGGTCTCCGCGCCCAGTGGGAGTGCGGTATCGACCTGCCAGCTTTCCTTGCGCAGGGTGATGGTGTCCTGGTTGCGCGGTAGCCGGTAAAAATCCGGGCCAAAGTGGCTGGCAAACCCTTCGAGTTTGTCCAGCGCGCCGGCGTCTTCAAACACCTCGGCGTAGAATTCGATAGCGCCGTGCGCTGTATACACGCCGGCACAGCCGCAGCTTGATTCCTTGCTGCCCGTGGTGTGTGGTGCTGAATCCGTGCCCAGAAAAAACTTCGGGTTGCCAGAGACCGCCGCGTTGACCAGCGCCGCCTGATGCGTATTGCGCTTCAGTATGGGCAGGCAGTAGTAGTGGGGGCGAATACCGCCAACGAGCATGTCATTGCGATTGAACAACAGATGGTGCGCGGTAATGGTTGCGGCAACGCGCGGCGACGCGTCAATGACAAAGTCGACGGCATCAGCAGTGGTAATGTGCTCAAGCACAATGCGCAACTCGGGAAAGCGCTGGGCGATGGGCGCAAGGTGCTGGTCGATAAAGACTTTTTCGCGATCAAAGATGTCGACGGTGTGATCAGTCACCTCACCATGCACCAATAGTGGGAGGTCGACGGCTTCCATGGCCTCCAGCACCGGCGAGATGGCCTCGATGTGCGCCACGCCCGCGGCAGAATTGGTAGTTGCGCCCGCAGGATACAGCTTGATGGCATGCACCTGGGGCGTTTGCGCCGCCTGGCGTACATCTTCGGCGCTGGTGTTTTGCGTCAGGTAGAGGGTCATCAGTGGGTCGAACTGGCGCGGCAGCCCTTTCATGGCTGCCAGTATGCGCTCGCGGTAGGCCAGTGCATCGGCCACCGTTGCCACCGGTGGCGTGAGGTTTGGCATAACAATGGCCCTGCCAAAGTAGCGGGCCATATCCTTGCAGGTGTGTGGTAGTGCATCGCCATCACGAAGATGAACATGCCAGTCGTCAGGGCGGGAAATCGTCAGGTGGGACACGTGCAGCCTTGTGCCAAAAGAAAACAGAGGTGCATGCTACCA
Organism: Gammaproteobacteria bacterium; assembly: GCA_024742415.1. GTDB lineage: Bacteria > Pseudomonadota > Gammaproteobacteria > Pseudomonadales > Halieaceae > Marimicrobium. The sequence continues at coordinate 6,577 of JANSYN010000013.1, read as the reverse complement.
CATCGAAATGCCCGGCATGAAATGAAGCAGGCCGCGGTGGCGCCGCACTGGGATTTGCACGGCGTCAAGAGTAGAATGTGCGCCCTTTCAGTGACACGCGCGACATGCAAGTGTCATTCATTGTTTATTGTATTGGAGCAGCGAAACCATGTCCGCGGAAGTCAGTAAAGTTGTGTTGGCCTACTCAGGCGGCCTTGATACCTCAGTCATTGCCCGTTGGTTGCAGGACACCTACAACTGCGAGGTGGTGACCTTCACCGCCGACATCGGCCAGGGAGAAGAAGTAGAACCCGCCCGCGCCAAGGCCAGAGCCATGGGCATCAAGGAGATCTACATCGATGACCTGCGCGAGGAGTTCGTGCGTGACTACGTGTTTCCCATGTTTCGTGCAAACACCGTGTACGAAGGAGAGTACCTGCTGGGCACTTCGATCGCCCGCCCGCTGATCGCCAAGCGCCTCATTGAGATCGCCAATGAAACCGGCGCTGATGCCATCTCGCACGGTGCCACCGGCAAGGGTAATGACCAGGTGCGGTTCGAATTGGGCGCCTATGCGCTGAAGCCGGGTATCAAAGTCATCGCGCCCTGGCGCGAATGGGACCTGGGCTCGCGGGAATCGCTGATGGCCTATTGCAAGCAACATGATATCCCGGTGGATTATGCCAGTGCCCAGAAGAAGTCACCCTATTCGATGGATGCCAACCTGCTGCATATTTCCTATGAGGGCGACATGCTGGAGAACCCCTGGAGCGAACCTGAAGAAGACATGTGGCGCTGGAGCGTAAGCCCCGAGGCCGCGCCAGATACGCCGACGTACATTGAGATCGATTTTGAGCGCGGCGACATCGTGGCCATTGATGGCCAGGCCATGAGCCCGGCTACCGTGTTGGAACAGCTCAACAAGGTGGGCGGTGCCAACGGTATAGGGCGTGATGACCTGGTAGAGAACCGCTATGTGGGCATGAAATCGCGTGGCTGCTATGAAACCCCGGGCGGCACCATCATGTTGAAGGCCCACCGCGCGATCGAATCGCTGACGCTGGATCGCGAGGTTGCCCATCTCAAGGATGAGCTCATGCCGCGCTATGCCAAGCTGATTTACAACGGCTATTGGTGGTCGCCCGAGCGCAAGATGCTGCAGGTGGCGATTGATGATTCGCAGCAGGTGGTGAATGGCAAGGTGCGGTTGAAGTTGTACAAGGGCAATGTGATTGTTGTTGGCCGCCAGTCTGCCGATAGTCTGTTTGATGAAAGCATCGCGACCTTTGAAGATGACGCAGGCGCCTATGACCAGGCTGATGCCGAGGGCTTTATCAAGCTTAATGCATTACGCCTGCGTATTGCCGCGAAAAAGGGGCGCTCGCCCTTATAGCTCGGCACCTGCTGCGTTTTTATGCAGCCTGTGTTTGCTTACAGCTGGTGCGCCTGCCTTTGGCTGTTACAGCCCGTTTACGCGCCGGCGGGCTCATGGCCCTCGGCGGTATTGCCCTGGTAAAGCCCCGTCGCGGGGGCTTTTTTGTGCTTCCTGGTATGTTGTTGCCTTGCCCTTTTCGTGCGGTAGAGGTGGCGCCTTAATGAAAGTTACGTGATGTGACGGCCAGGTTCTGTAGTTCGCAGCTATAGTCATACAGCGCTCCTGCTATTACGTGAATGACGTTGTCTTTTTGTTCCACAATGCCGTTAACAACCAGCAACTTTCCCGTCATCAGTGCCTGGCGGAATTGCTCCTGGGTGCTCTTCCATACCACCACGTTACTGTTGCCGGTTTCGTCTTCCAGGGTAAGAAACAGCACCCCCGAAGCGCTGCCTGGCCGCTGCCGACAGGTGACCAGGCCGGCAATGCGTACGAACCGTTTATTGCCAAGGCCGGGTAGATCCGTATGGCGCTTGCAGCGGTTGAAGGGGGGACGGCCTCGTAACAGGCTCATCGGGTGGGCGCGCAGCGTAACACCAGTTGCGCGGTAGTCTGACAGCACTTCTTCGGCGATACCGGGGGCGGGCAGCTGCACGGCATCATCAAAGTAGGTGGAGGGCCTGGATTGCTCATGCAGCAACAGGGGTTTGGGCTGCTCCAACGCCATAATCTGCCACTGGGACTGATGGCGGTGGCCGCTTAATGACTTCAGCGCATCGGCGTCGGCCAGTGCTTCCATGTCGCGCTTATCAAGATGGGCCTGTTGGCGCAGTTGGCTGATCTGGCGAAAGGGCGCATGAGCACGCGCCTCGATGATACGTTCGGCACCCTCGCGGCTGAGCCCCTTCACCAGGCGAAGGCCGAGGCGGATGGGTGCCTGTTGCTGTACGCTGCTCCTGGCATCCAGTAGTTGGTGATCCCAGTGTGAATGATTGACGTCGATGGGCAGTACCGTAACGCCGTGGCGTTGCGCATCCTGTATCAACTGAGAGGGGCTGTAAAACCCCATGGGTAAGCTATTGAGCAGGCCCACAACAAAGGCTGCCGGGTGGTGACGTTTCAGCCACGCTGACACATAAGCCAGCAAGGCAAAGCTGGCAGAGTGGGACTCTGGAAAGCCGTATCCACCAAACCCCTTGATTTGCTCGAACAGGCGGCGCGCGAAGTCTTCATCGTAGCCGCGCTCTATCATGCCCCTGGTGAGCTTCTGCTCAAAGGTCAGCAGCGTGGAATTTTTGCCCCAGTTGGTAATTGCGCGGCGTAGTTGGTCGGCCTCACCACCGGAAAAGCCCGCTGCCACCATTGCCAGCCGAATAACCTGCTCCTGGAATATGGGCACGCCCAGCGTGCGCTCCAGCACTTCTTTTATTTCTTCGCTGGGGTAGGTGACATCTTCCTTGCCCTGTTTGCGTCGCAGGTAAGGGTGCACCATGTCGCCCTGGATGGGGCCGGGGCGGACGATGGCGATCTGTATGACCAGGTCGTAGAACTTATCCGGCCTGAGTCTTGGCAGCATGGACATCTGCGCGCGTGATTCGATCTGAAATACCCCAACCGTGTCGGCTTTTTGCAGCATGCGGTAAGTGGCGGCATCTTCCCTGGGAATATCGCTGATGGTTTTAATGCCAGGGCAATAGCGGTGAACCATCTGCAGGCTTTTGCGAATGGCCGACAACATACCCAGCGCGAGGACATCAACCTTGAGTAGCCCCAGTGCTTCTATGTCTTCTTTGTCCCACTGAATAACGGTGCGGTCAGGCATGCTGGCGTTTTCTATCGGTACCAGCGTTGACATAGGACTGCGGGTAATCACAAAGCCGCCAACATGCTGCGACAAGTGGCGCGGAAAGCCGAGGATCTGCTGCACCATGGTGTAAAACAGCTCGGCCTGTTGGCTGTGCCCGGCAACGCCCTGTTCTTCAAAGCGTTTGGCCAGATCTGCTGTGCGATCCCACCAGGCCATTGACTTGGCCAGGTCGTCAACAAAAACCGGATCCAGGCCCAGCGCCTTACCAACGTCGCGCACTGCACTGCGTGACCGATAAGTAATCACGGTGGCGGCCAGTGCGGCACGGCGGCGGGAGTACTTTTCATAAATGTATTGAATAACCTCTTCACGACGCTCGTGCTCGAAGTCAACGTCAATATCCGGCGGTTCGTCGCGCTCCCTGGAAATGAAGCGCTCGAACAACAAAGAGATTTGCTCTGGTGAGACTTCAGTGATGAACAGGCAGTAACACACGACCGAGTTTGCAGCAGAGCCACGGCCCTGGCACAGGATGTTGCGCTGGCGTGCAAATTTTACGATGTCATACACCGTGAGGAAGTAGTACTCGTAATTCAGCTCCTCAATGAGTGTGAGTTCTTTATCAATACGTGACTGAATTGCTGCAGGCGTGCCGCTGGACCAGCGCGCCTGCGCACCCTGTGCCACGAGAGTGCGCAGGTAGCTATTGGCGGAGTGTTCACTGGGTACCACTTCTTCAGGGTATTCATAGCGCAGTTCGTCCAGCGTGAAGTGGCACTGCTGGGCAACATGGAGTGTTTCTTTGAGCAGGGCGGCGGGGTAAAGACGCTTCAGGCGCCCAATGCTGCGTAAATGCTGCTGGCTGTTACCCAGCCGCCTGCGCCCAAGCTGCTCGATAGTGGTGTTGTGGTGTAGTGCCGTAAAAACGTCGTGCAGTGGCTTGCGTGCGGCAGTGTGCATACGCACATCGCCACAGGCGAGCATTGGCAGGCGCAGTTCCTGCGCAAGTTGCGCCAACATCTGGTAGTGGCGGATTTCATCATTGCCCAGCAGGCGGCTAACGCCAAGCCACAGGCGCTCTTTGCATAGCCGGCTCAGCTGCAGGCCGTAGGCGCGGGTAGTGGTGTTGTCATCTTGCGGTAACCAGATGATCAGGCAGCGCTTCAGATGAAAAATCACATCGCGCAGGGTGACGCGGTACTCGCCCTTCGGACTGCGCCGGCGTGCCATACTGATAAGCCCGGATAGCTCTGCATAAGCGCTGCGGCTGGGTGCCAGGGCCAGCAGCTGTATACCCTCTTCAAGATGTAATTCGCTACCCACAATCAGCTTGATGCCGGTGCGTTTGGCCGCAACATGCGCCTTTACTACACCGGCCAGTGAGCACTCATCGGTAATGGCTATGGCGCGATAACCGAGTGCGGCAGCCCGCTCCACCAGTTCATGAGGGTGAGAGGCGCCGCGCAAGAAGCTGTAGCAGCTCAGGCAGTGGAGTTCGGCGTAGGACATGCTGGATTGCGCTCATCTAATTATACTGTACATTTATACAGTATTACAAATCTGGCAGATTGCAAACGCCAGAAGCCGAAAGAGCGCAAATGATTGAAAATCCCGCCAAGACAGCCACATCGGATGTTGGGTGAAGGCAGGTTCAGCGTTAGCTTAAGGCTATCCCAAGGAGGGCAATAATGAGCACACCCAAAGCATATCGCCTTGCCGCCTGCCTGTTGACTGCTGCAGCAGTGCTACCGGCCGGTGCACAGACCGCTTCGCTGGCGCAGTGCCAACAGCTGCGTGAACGCATCGATCACTACACGGATTTGCGACGCAAGGGGGGTAACGCATCGGCAATGGCGCGCTGGAAGAAAAAGCTGCGTGGCTACGAGGCAGACTTTCGCCGTTTTGACTGCATCGATTACGGCAGTGAGCTGCGTCAGCGGGCGAAACCCGTGGCGGCTCAAATTGAGGAATCCACCGGGCTGATCACGCCCATCGCCCCACGGCCAAGAACATGGGTATAAATTTCTGTTGTGCGCACATCACTGTGCCCCAGCAGCTTCTGGATAGTGCGCAGGTCGTAGCCCTGCTGCAATAATCGTGTGGCAAAACTATGCCGAAACGTATGGGATGACACGGGCTTCACGATGCCTGCGGCACGGCGGGCGCGAGTTACATGTTTACGCAGTGCGGAATGGTGCAAATGATGACGCCGCAATACCCCGGTACGTGGGCAGGTGCCAACGGTAGTAGCAGGAAACAAAAACTGCCAGCCGATCTCCCTTGCCGCGTTGGGGTACTTGCGCGCCAGCGCATGGGGCATGTGGACTTCGCCAAAACCGTCTTCGGTATCGCGTGCATGTTGTTTCTTAACGAATTCAATCTGCGCCAGCAGAGAGTCCTGCAGGCTTTGCGGAAGCAGTGTTGTGCGATCCTTACCGCCTTTGCCACAACGCACTGTAAGCGTGCTTATCTCAAAATCAAGATCCTTCACACGAAGGTTGAGTAGTTCGGCCTGGCGTACGCCGGACCCGTAGATCAAAGACACCATCAAACGATAGCGGTCTGGCAGCTGCGCAAGGATCTTCTGCACCTCAATATGACTAAGTACCACCGGCAGGCGGCGCTTGAAGCGGGCCTTTTCGAAATCCAACGGCTCGATGTCTTTTTGAAGATGCTTGCGGAACAGAAAAATGAGCGCGTTGAGCGCCACGCGCTGTGTTGCAGGTGAACAATTACGTTGATTGCCCAGGTGGCTCAAGAAGGCGTTGATCTGTAACTCACCCATGTGCTGCGGATGCGCCTTCTTGTGAAAAAGAATAAACCGTCTGATCCAGTGCAGGTAGGTCTTCTCGGTTTGAAAGGCGTAGCCGTTATCACGCAGGCTCTTACGCACCTGATCCATAAACCGCGGGGGATTATTCTGAATGTTGGGCCGTATGTCGTCCATGATGGAAGCACTCCTCATCCACTATACTGGTTATATATACAGTACAATAAATGTGTGTTGCGTCAACCGTCTGCGTCAGGGGGCCGCAAGAAGAATGGGTACTATTAGCGGTAGTAACTTATTGAAACCTATTGCATAAAATCGCCGGAGGCCTTTGGTGGGCTAGTTAGAAAAGATGAAAAAGTGTTTGAAAATAGGCTATTGTTCTACCGAATTGAACAGACATCCAAAATAAGTCTTTGAAAGCTCGTGAAAATTTTGAGGGGGTTTTGATATGGGGCGTGCATACAAGGCCAGAGTGTTATATACACCCATATATATACTTGGCTGTTAGGTGTTATATGGGGCTGGGTCGACGAAAATTCTTGCAGTTATTCGGCGCTACAATCGCCACGGCGGCTGCCAATCCTTTGCAAGCACTCGTTCTTGATGGAGATTTATACATTAATCGAGCACTTGGAATAGCATT